>CAYFJT010000024.1:0-4040 GCA_964343515.1 uncultured Nitrosopumilaceae archaeon | reverse complement strand
TCAAACCTGTATTGCTGATAAGAAGATGATTCATGAACTTGATCTAAAGGGATATGGAGAAATTGAAAAAGACAAATTATTCCTAAAACAATTTGAGACTCTTTACCTTTTGTATACACACAAACTAGTTCTAAAGAAAGGCAAAAAACAAATCGACTTTGATTTTTTCATGAACACTTGTCAAAAAACAGATTCAGAAATCCTAACTAAATTTTTGATATATCGTGACTTGCGAAATAGGGGCTATGTTGTAAAAGATGGATTTGGTTTTGGCTCTGATTTTAGAGTGTATGAAAGAGGGCACTTTGGTGAGAAAGGAGCAAAATTTTTGATATTTGGTCTAAATGAAGGCCAACAAGAAAAGATGGGCAATCTACAAAAAAAGATTCAAGAAATTACTCAAATGGGTAAAGAACCAATAATTGCAGTAATTGAACGTCGTGGTGAAGTCATCTATTACAAAATCAACAAAATGAATTTTCATGAAAATAAGGCAAGACTAGAAGAATCATTTAATCTTTGAGAACCCAATCTGAAGAATACTTTAGTAGATTTTTTTCTTCAGCATACATGAAATCATAAACTTCCAAATGTTTTGTTTTATTTTCCCATAATTCTTCAAAGTCTTTCATCTTTCTTGCCACTCTTGATTTGTCATTCCAGGATGTAAATACATCTACTGATTCAAAATCTCTTGTTTGAGTCGAAAATGATTCTTTTGATGTTCCTGTAAATGCAATTGCGTCATCTTTTTCATCTCTAAACACTCCAATTCTTTCTGAAAAAGAATCTGCAACTTGTTCAGAATTTGGAATTGCAATCTTTAATTCAATTTGACCCTTGTTAACAATATTTTGTAATTTCTGTATTTTAGAATCTTTTATTAGTTTTCCTTCAAATGATTTCGTGTATTTTTCAGAGAAGAGTTTTGTAAATAAATTGAGATCGTTTGTTCTAAATCTGTGACCTGTAACCATTCTCAACTTTGCTTTTCCTATTGCAAAATTATCAAAGGCCATGGCAATTGTTGCCAATGTCTGAATTGACAACAAGTCTACACATCTATCATATTCTATACACTGCCCAAGACAAGGAAAGAAAAATTCTGCTACAATATCATCAATGTCTGAACGATATTCTTCTTTTAGCTCTATATCTCTTAATCCCACTAGTACCCACAAATGAATTTGTTATTTAAAGAAATAATTCTTTCAAAAATCAAAAAGTGCTCCCACCGGGATTTGAACCCGGGTCACAGCCTTGAGAGGGCTGTATGCTTAACCGGACTACACTATAGGAGCTTATTCCGAAACAACTCTTGTCTCAATTTAAAGGAAGGGTTTTGACTTTACATGAATTTGTTAAATTTTGTAAGTTAGGTCATTTATAGAAAATCTGAAATATCTTTTTACATGGATTTGCAAAAAATTCCTGAGAAACTAGGTTTATCTGATTTTCCTGTGGGTCTGTGTGGATGTAGAGTCTCTGAAAATTTTTTTGATTCTTGTGAATATGATATTATTGTCTTTGATGAAAAAGATGAACCCGATACAATCATCACAATTGATGATGAAATGTTAATTCTTCATCATGGAACCTTGTCTGAAACAAATTCAAAGAAACTATTGCAGTATGATGACATTCAAATAATTCAAGATCCTTCTTGGGATCTTCGAATGTTTCTATCAAAAATTAAAGAAAAACGTTTATCCTTGTATTCTGATCTTGCAAAAAACTCTTTGATTGAATCAATGTTTTGTTGCCAAAAGACAAAAGAATCAATTGACAAATCTGATGAATTTGCTCCTTATTGGCAAAAATGTGCATCATTTTATCTTGCTGATGCAATAACTTCTCTAAATGACACGAGATTGGACCCTAGTCACATGCTTGATTCTTTGAGAAAATTCACAAAAACTCCAATCAATGAACACATCTCTGTTGTTACTCAGACAGTTGGAATAGAACGAGCAACTCCTGTTTTACTTGAGCGTATGGTAAAATCTACAATAGGGTTTTCTGAAATGGTTGAAAAGAATCACTCTCAAATTATTCAACAAAAGCACGACTATTTTGTAAAAAATTCGATGATTTCAGATTGCTATTTTTATCTTGGATATATCAATAAGGAGAATTTCATCAAAATTAAAAATACTCTAAGTAAAAATCCTGAACTCACTCATGTACTAAAAACTGCATTTGATATTGAAGCCGATTCTAATATTTTATTAAAGAATGTAGAGCTAATTCATAATTCTTGCAATGTTTTACTTGCTACTATAACTGCCAATAACAAATTCTAAACCTTTGTGCTAACCTTTTAAAATAAGTAATTCTTTTTCAATAATATGTCAGACGCAGCATGTGGTTGTGCAGCACAAGCAGACAATGGTACTGAATGTGATTGTGCAATGCAAGGTGAATGTTACTGTGATGCTACTTGTGATTGTTCACAAGACGTTTGCAAAAATGCAGAACATTAAGTAATTTTTTACTTTTTTCTTTCTTTTTTAAGTCACTCTTCTTCTTCCTCAAATCCCCAAGATTTTACAAGTTCTTTTTGGAATTTGTCATTTTGTTTTGAATCTAGTGCGTATCCACAGTTCTTATGAGTTGGAACAACATTCATTCCATCTAGCTTGAATTCTACTTCATACAAGTGAACTTTAGAGCATTCGCACATTTCTATTCCATCTCTAAATTTTCCTCTATATTTGCTTATTTGAAATAGGTTGAAAAACGTTTAACTATCTCTTTTTACAATTTTTTTTAGATTTGAATAAACTGCTATTTCTCCCAGTTCTTTTAACCGCACTTTTAGGTACATTTTTGATCCCTTCCGCATTCGCACAACTTCAATCTGGTGGTGTAGATAAAGAAGGAACTTGGTATGTCGGAGAAGGTCTCAAGCATGGGGATTATTTTTCTTACAACATGTGTCATGTTGATTACAAAGAATGTGCCGAATTTGGTCTTGATATGTGGATTAAGGGTGACAAACAAGTTGGCAGTGAGACAAAATGGTTGGCTGAAGTTGTTGTGTATGATGGCAACAAGGTAATTGTTGGTGAAATAGATCTAGGAAAGATTGCACCTGAACCAACGGGAGGTAGTCAAGAATTAGGTCTGTATAGAGGCGCATTCAAATCTTCAGTTGCGTGGTTATCCGCATTTGCAACTTCTGATGGCAGTGCAGGAGGTAAAGGACCTAAAGCATTTAGTGCTGCATCTTGGGGAAAGATTGGAAATATTGGTGGGGAACAAGTACTTCCTATGAACCTTGAAACAATAACAATTCAATCTGGAACTTGGGACACTATTCAAGTTGGATGGAAGACTGGTGGCTATCTAAGTAAGGTGTGGATTGTAGATGAATTTCCATTCCCTGTAAAAGCTCATACGTTAACTCATGTTTCAGAAGGAATTCCTCCAGCTGAGTACAAATTTGAATTATTAGATTACAAAGAAAATGTTTCTACTAGTCCTTTCTCTGGAATTGTTTCAACAGCTGATACTTTTTCAGCACAAGGATGTGATACTAACTTTGAAAGAGATATTTCTGTAAAGAGACCTACTGCAAACTTTGATTATCAAATTCACGTATTTTATGGACCTGAAGAACCTGTTCAAGGATGTGAGATGCAATGGCTTATAAAATTTATCAGTAAATTTGATGATACTGAATTTTTGAATCAAGTCCAATTTGATTTTCTAGTTGTAGATGAGAACTTGACTCCATTACGTTCTATGGCACAAGAAGAAGGAAGGCAATACCTCTATTCTCCATCTGGTCAATACATTCTTGATATGGTAGTTGAAGAATCTCCAGGTGAGGCAAATTATGTCATTTGGATTTATGGATTATCTCCTGAAGGAATTGTACCTTCAACTGCTTCAGATTATGTAGAAATTCCAGTGAGAATTTTTGCTGGTGAAAGTACTTCTGTGATATCTCCTATTGTACCTCCTGTAGATACTGCCCCTCAAATTCCATCATGGATAAAGAACAATGCTGGTTGGTGGGCAGATGGTGCAATTGA
>CAYFJT010000023.1:0-5581 GCA_964343515.1 uncultured Nitrosopumilaceae archaeon | reverse complement strand
TTCTGGAAGATGCTACTGGCATACGCATAATTGACTCTTGACACTTTCATTCTAATTTGATAAAACTATGATCTAATTTTAATTTGAAAAGAGCAAGTATAGTCATGAAATATAGCGTGTTTTGGAGCAAAAAAAGTCAAACCATTTTCTAAAATTTTACACATCAAAGAAGAAAGGGGATTTATTTTTTGACATGTAGAGGAATATGTGAATGATTCAGATCAGAGAAGAGCAGATATCAAGAAGGAACAAAACGTTGTACATCATGCAATATTTACATAGATTGTCAAGATATAATATGCCCTTGTTGTGAAGTTCAGTTAAGAACTAAAAGAAAAAGCAAATTTCTAAGATCATAACATATATGAAAAAATGACAAAATTCAGTTCAGAATCATGGTAAATTCATAAAGTACAAGAAAATCAATCATATCATGACATCTATTGCCACATTAGGATCTCACTGTTCTTTACAAGTTCTAAAAGGGGCAAAAGATGAAGGGCTCAAAACAATTCTAGTATGTGAAAAAAAGCGAGAAAAACTTTACAGAAGATTTCCATTTATTGATGAATTAATAATTGTAGACTCTTTCAAAGAGGTTTTAGATCAGAGATGTCAATCAGCATTAGAGCAAAATGATGCAGTATTGATTCCACATGGGACTTTAATTGCACAAATGAGTTCTGAGGAGATTGAATCAATCAAGACTCCTATCTTTGGAAACAAGTGGATTCTTAGATGGGAGTCAGACAGGGAGATGAAAGAAAAACTCATGAGAGAAGCAAATCTCCCAATGCCAAAACCAGTTACTAGTCCAAGCGATATCGAAAAACTATCCATTATCAAAAGACAAGGAGCTGCTGGAGGCAAAGGTTACTTTATGGCAGCAAATGAAGAAGATTACAATACAAAAAGAAACCAGTTGGTTTCAGAAGGAGTAATTTCTAAAGATGAAACACTGTACATTCAAGAATATGCTGCAGGAGTTTTAGCATACTTGACATTCTTTTACTCCCCACTTAAAGACGAATTAGAGTTCTACGGCGTTGATCAAAGACATGAATCAGACATTGAAGGATTAGGAAGAATTCCAGCTGAACAGCAATTAAAATCAAACAAAGTACCATCATTTAATGTAATTGGGAATAGTCCACTAGTTTTGAGAGAGTCATTATTAGATGAAGTTTATACAATGGGTGAGAACTTCGTAGAGGCTGCAAAGAGAATAGTTGCCCCTGGAATGAATGGTCCATTTTGTATTGAAGGAGTATATGATGAGAATGCAAAATTCACATCCTTTGAGTTCTCAGCAAGAATCGTTGCAGGCTCTAACATTTACATGGATGGCTCTCCATATTACTCTCTACTGTTCAATGAAACAATGAGTATGGGAAAAAGAATTGCAAGAGAAGTAAAGACTGCTACTGAATCAAACCAATTAGATAAAGTCACAACATAAAATCAATTACTTTTTGCAGTAACTTCTATTCCATGTTGGGATTTTATTATGTATTTGTCTCGTATTTTGACACTTACCCAATCGATTACTAATACTGCTGCCAAAACTACCAGCATAAAGACTGCAGCTTTGCCATATTCAAAGAACTTGATATAATTGATAATGTAAAATCCAATTCCTCCTGCACCGACTAATCCAAGAATACTTGTTTGACGTACGTTATAATCAAACATGTAAAGCATCTGGCTTAGTAAGTGAGATGCAGATTCGGGAATTACGACATATCGAATTAACTGCCATTTTGAGACACCAATTGAACTTACTGCATCCATAGGGTCTGAATCAATTGTCTCAATTGCCTCATACTGTAATTTTGCAACAAAACCAATGGTATACATGATAATTGCTAAAACTCCTGCAAATGAACCCAGTCCAACCATAATTACAAACAAAATCGCCCAAAGAATTGAAGGAAATGTACGAATTGCAGCTAACAGTGCACGAATTGGAGCATAGACATACTTGCTATTGAGATTTCTTGCAGCCAACATACTCAAAGGCAAAGCAATTGCAACGCCAACAATTGTTCCAATAAAAGCCATCTGAATAGTTTCAAACATTGCCCACAGAGCAGTTGGGATGTACTTTGGTTCAACTAAAAGCATCTCTTCAGCTACGATTCCAAGATTTGGTAACCCTTGAATAAAGTCAATAGGATTTGCATCGACATTGTAAGATGCAACTACCAGAAGTGCAATTATAATTCCAATTATGATGTTATTTTTTGGAGTCATCAGCATACATCTCCATAATTTCTTCAGTAGTCATATCACCAGTCTGAAAATCAACTATAGTGTCACCTTCAACACCAATCTCAAGAATTTTTTGGCCGTCTTTAATTACTGCAACACGATTAGCATACTCCAAAGCAAGTTGCATATCATGATGAACCATAATTGCAGTTAGGTTCATTCTTTTTTGAGCTTCTGCAATCAAACCCATGATTTCGCGAGCTGTAACATGATCCAACTCTGAAACAATTTCATCGGCAAGCAAGATTGTAGGTTTTTGCATTAGTGCCCTAGCAATTGCAACTCTTCTCTTTTCACCCCCACTTAACATGTAGGCTTTTCTGTCTTCTTTTCCAGATAAACCAACTTGAGATATAATTTTTCTAGCTTCTGTGATTTCATGTTCTGGAAATTTTTTAAAAAGAGATTGAATCTTGCCCAATCTTGGTAATGCACCAATGAGAATATTTTCAAGAACAGTACTGTTTTTTACAAGTCCAAGATTTTGAGGAATGTAACCTATAGTGTGCATCATTTTTTTGAATTTTTTGTCATTCATGTTAGGTGTTACATAATCAATCTTGATTGTTCCTTTACTAGGAATCATCATCCCATTCATCAGTTTTAGCAGAGTGGATTTTCCTGAACCTGATTGTCCCACTATGGCATAATTTGTTCCCCTATCAATAGACAGGTTAATCCCATCTAACGCAAAATTTTTAGAATCATATGATGTCCACACATCATTCATTTGGATGATTTTCTTTGTTGCAATTGAAGAAAAAGGAAGGTTTTTGGTCATCTGAATTTGTATCATTTTTCAGAATTCCTGTTTTTATTTGCTCTTGTCGTATTTGTCAAGAATCTTCTGATCAAGTCCTGTCAATGCGTTGATAAATGTACCAAATTCGCCTATGTGCATTGTGGTAGTAGTTGGAACTAGTGCTTGAGCGCCATACAAATCAGTCAAAATTGAATTATTCTCATCATAGTTTAGTTGAATTAGAGTATCAACTAGTGTATTTTTAGTAGATTCTGACATGTCAGCACTTACCATAAACACATGTGATGGAACAGGTCCAATAGTTGTAACTGGACGTAACTTCTTTTGATCCTCTAATTCAAGATACTTTTGTGGTGCAATATCAGAACCAAATGCGACATCAACTTTGCCCTCTAAGAGTAATGTTAATGCTGCCTTGTACCCGCCAGCAAATGTATAACTTTCAAAACTGTTTGCCAATGCAGATTCAAGTGCGATAATATCATCGCCTTCAATTGTTACATGTCCTTCAGTAACTAGAGTTCCCATAGGTCTAACAAAACCTGAAGAACCAGTTATGCTGGTAAATGCAACTTTTTTGCCAACTGTATCTTCAATGGAGTGCAGAGAATCATTTTCTGCTAGTGTCCAAACTGTTGCTTGGTAATTCACTTTTCCTTTAACAAGTTCTGCCAAAACAGCTTCTGCACCTGTTCGTTCATGAGTAATCCATGCAGGTCCAGTATCCATAAAGGCAGCATCAATGTGACCAAATCTCATTCCTTCAATTATGGTCTCATAGTTTGTTGGAATAACTACTTCAACATCAACACCTAACTCACTTTCAAGAAATTGTTCTAGTGCTTGAGCTTTAGGAGTTAACTCTTCGGCTTTTTCTACTGGAATAAATCCTATAGTTATGGTGTCAACATCAACAGATTTTGAATCAGATGAAACATTGATGATACCATTTTCTATTAGGAATGTAATTCCGTTTAGAAATGTTGCATCATCTACAGCGCCTTCAGCCCACCAACCAGCATTATTCTTAATCCATTCAGGAACAGAACTTTGTGCTTGTGCAGTTTGGCTCAAAGGAATTGTTGCAATGCCAATAGCTACAAATGCAACAATAATCGCCAAAGTTGTTTTTTGTTTCATGATTTCTAAAAAAATTAGGATGAGCTAAATTATTTAAACTGAATATTCATTCCAAAGAGTAATTCTAAATCTATAGAATCCAAGAGATTTCTCATTCTAAAATGCAATAAAATGATTCTCAGGCGTGAAATTAATTTTAATTTCAAATACATTTACTCCAACACCAACTGACAAAATTGCCATGAATGTTACTGCAAAAACTATAGGAGTCATTCTCATGAATTGGTTTTAAATAGGAATTATTTAATTTGAGTTCTTTTTTCATTTTAGTTCAATTAAGCAATAATCTCAGAAATAATCAATTGCTTCATCCATTCTTCCAAGAATAATCAAGTTAATTTTTTTATGATGTATTGCACCTGTGTGTTCAGGATGTTCCTTTAACGCATTTTCAAATTCCTTCAATGCTTGTTCGTGTTTGCCTTTTTCTTCAAATTGCAGTCCCTTATTGTAATATTGATAAGATAATGAAATGTTGGAATTATCTGGATATTTGTCCAATTAGTTGTTTTTTCGTTTGAGTGTATTTTTATCAAATTCATTTTTCTTTTTCAAACGATCAATAAAATATTTTGAAAACTTTGATGTTAATTGTGGTTTATTTGTTAAATGTACCACAGGATTATTAATCCAAAACAAAATAAAATCTATTTGAGAAATATGATTACAGAAGTTCATTCTTGGTCCCGACACACTCCATCTGTGATCAAAAATTTCTCTTCTTAGAATTTTCAAAGTTTTTTTATATAAAATCCAACTATTGATCCTTGTCTACAATACACATGTTATTGGCTAAAACTAACCAAGGCATTTTTGCCTTGTTTGTCTAATGAAGTTATCAACAAGTTTATCTCGTATCTCTTCGAATAAAACACAATGATTGGAACAACTTTTCAATTTAGAATGAGAGATTTTTCAGATTCTGAATCTAGAGAATGAAAATTATTGAGGATGAGATTTTGGATTATCAGTGTTTGGATATAGATTCAAACTTGGTTCAAGATTATCTAGTGTGATCTCCACCTTTCCAATTCTACTCCTATACTGTTTGATTTTTTTTCCTTCAGGAGAAATTATGAATTGATCAACTTCTGCAAGGGCCAAATTCTCAAGAGTTGACAAGGTTTTGTAAACAGTAGAAATTGAAATTTTCAATTCTTCCGCAATTTGAGTTGCATCTTTTGATTCATTTTTTACTGAAAATAATACTGCTCTAGTACATACGTTGCTTAAAGATTCAATGATTTTCTGAGTAATATCAAATTCAGATAATTGAATGATGTTTGGTTTTGCCATAGAATCACTTGTTTGGAATTAAGACTAGTACAGGTTCGGGCTTTTTAATTGAAATGTCTGCTTTGCTAATTCGGCTTCGATAAACTTTGTATTTTCTTCCTTTGTCTGAAA
>CAYFJT010000022.1:0-7761 GCA_964343515.1 uncultured Nitrosopumilaceae archaeon | reverse complement strand
GCTTCAGCTAGCATCCGATCGGTGTTGCTCAATATAGAAAATAATATTTTGTTAAATAAGTGGTTTTTCTTGACTTTCTTTCCAGTCGTAAAGTGCCCAAATTGGTGTTTTTGATGGGAAAGTGTAGAGAGTTTTGCGATCAAAAGAAAGTCTCCAATCTTACCAAGTGTGCAATATGCCATACACACCTTCTATGATACCAGTTCTCATGTCTGACCCGTGCTTCATCTAGTGCAAGATTCTTTTTGCAACATGCACAGTATACTAGCAGGTTTTGAGATAATTTTGAATAAGATATTATATCCATTAGACAGTTAATTTCAAATGAAACACAATATCTATTTTACACTAAAACAAATTAGAAACAGGTTCTTTTACAAATGTAAAGTTTGGTTGTTAAATATCTACAAACAGTTTGAAAACTAATGAACTCATGTAAAGGAATTTGTAATAGATTCAAAGCTACTGGATACAAAGGTAGACATAGATACGAGAATGGACAAAAACTTTGTCCAGTATGTGCAGAATTTCTATCATATTTGGGAGTTAGATGTCCATGTTGTAGTGTAAAGTTGAGAATTACTCCACGAGCAAATAAAGCAAGAAAAGAAATTCAAATAAAAAGAAAAACTGTTTGGCATTAATTCTTTAATTTCAAGTCACATTAATTTCAGTAATCATTCCAGATTCAGCATGTTCAAGTATGTGACAATGCATTGCCCATTTTCCAGGATTAGAAAATTCTACTAAAATGTCTACAGTCTTTCCTGCAGGAACTAAAACTGTGTCTTTCCATGCAAGATTATCATTAGGAATTCCATCTTCAGAAAGCACTAAGAAACGCTGACCATGCAAATGAATTGGGTGTTGCATAGGATGAGCAGAATCAGGATTGTTAAACAGTCTTATTTTTTTCACATCTCCAACATTTGCATCATATACAATGTCAAATCCTTCCTGGCCAGTAACCATATCACGAAGAATCCACTGGGTATTTTTTTCATTTGACATTATATTCATTTTGGGCATTTTGTCTTCCCATTCAATTAAGGGTATTTCATGGACGTTATCCATATTCATAGAAGGTTCATGTTCCATAGATTGCATTTCATTTGTATGATCTTGCATGCTCATTGTAGTGCCATCATCAGAATTCATTGTGTGAATAAGACTTGTGTTGATGTCAAATTCTAATTCTAAATCAGGGGCAACATCAAAATATTTTCGAAATTCCTTTATCTCATTGATGACATCTTTGTCTTCAACAGGATTAAAGTCAAAATTACTTTTACTATTAGAAGGAATTACAGAGATTTCCCCAAGAACATATTGTTTGTCAGGAGTCGTATGAGTGATTTCATAATTTCCCATATCATCAAACAAGACATCAACAATTCTTCGTTCTAATGATGCCATCATTACAGAGTCAACAAGTGTTTCTTTTTCATAGTTACTTGCATCATCACCAACAAGTTTGAGTTTATGCTGCTCTATTCCGAAATCAAACACTCTAGTGTTCGCAGTATTTGTCAGATAGAATCTAACAATATCTCCTTGATTAACCTCTAAGGAATAATCAACATTACCATTAATCATCAGGGTATTTCCAAATCTTCCCATCAGTGTATGAGTTGCAAAATTTGGATCAAATTCCTCAATACCATCTGATGTGAGCAAAATATCATCTAAAATCAAGGGAACCTGAATTGTAGCAGGGATGGTTTTTTCTGATTCAACCAGAATATTTCCATACAATCCAAGCTCCATCTGCATTTCATTTCGAATGTGTGGATGATACAGAAACATTCCAGAGTCAGGGAATTTTAATTCATATTCAAAAGTCTCATCTGGCATTACAGGTTCTTGTGTCATTCCAGGCACACCATCACTAGTATAGTCTAGTCTTAATCCATGCCAATGAACTGTTGTTGGAAAGTCTAAATCATTTTTGAAATCAACTGAAATTTCATCACCTTGGGTTACCAATAATACTGGACCTGGAGATTGTTGATTATATCCTAACATTTCAAAAGAGTCACTGCCAATTTTTTTGGTGATTTTACTTGCAACAAGTTCAAACCTGTCGTTATTATTCAGAGGCATTATAGACATATCAGAAACTAGTTTTGCAGAATCAATTTCTTGTAATACAGATACATCTTTCTCAGACAATACAGATGTCTTTGGAGTTTCAAATTGAGATGGATCGTTAATTCCGTATGATGCAAACCCAACACCAATTGCCACTATTCCAATTGTCCAAAAAACAGCTGTTTTGTCTATTGAATTCATTTTATCTTGTTCATTCCATTTTAAATTTCAAAACTTCTCATTGTACCAAATTTTGCATTTCATACATGTGTTCATACATTAACTGCAACATTTTATCACTAAACTCTTGATCAGACAAATCTGAAGACAATAATTCTTCCATGTCAGAAACATGTTCATTCATCATGGACATCATCATTTCTCGTTTCTGAGGATCAGACATTATCTGCTCCATCATTTCAGGATTCATCATTCCCATCATACCTTGCCCCATATTGCCAGACTGCATCATCATTTGTTGCATGGATTCTGGATTACCCATCATTGTTTGTTGATTATTCATCATATTTCCTGAATACATAGGAGTTGAAAACAAAGCAAATCCTACTGCCAATCCAACAAAAAATACACCTATAGTGATTCCAATCCACACATTCTGGCTTGCCATACAGTTTACTCAAACAAAAATTCCTATTAAAACAGGGTACCTTACAATTGTAAAGTCTACTTGTTAAGTATCAAAATCAAGTATAGAACACATGTCTTCAGTTGTAATTGCCAAAAAATCAATGGTGATTATTTCATTTGTGTTATTCTCATTAATTTTTCTTGGAATAATTTTTTCACTTGGAACAAGTTTTACAATAGAAGGAAAAGAGCACACAACATATCTTTCATGGATTGTAATTGCATATGTTGCAGGACTATCAATGATTGTTCTACCATGCACATTGCCACTTGTGTTCATCATTGTTCCATTGAGCATGGGACAAGGTTACAAGAAAGGCTTGGCTATGGCATTGCTTTTTGGTTTAGGATTAACGATTACAATTACAGCTTATGGAGTGGGAATCGCAACAATTGGACAAAGTGTGTCATTGGATCAAGCATCAACAATAATGTTTTTGATTGCAGGAGTTGCAGCTTTTATCTTTGGACTATCACAGTTGAAACTAATTTCTCTCAAGTTGCCATCATATTCTGGAACTCCAAATTTTATACAAAAACGAGGAGAATTTGCAAAGTCATTTTGCATGGGATTGTTACTCGGTAATGCAGGAGTGGGTTGTCCAAATCCATTATTTTACTGGCTCTTAATCTACATTGCAGGAACTGGAAGTATGGAGGTAGGAGCATCATTAGGGGTTGTCCACGGAGTAGGTAGGGCAATTCCTTTGATTTTGATGTCAGTTTTAGCAGTAATTGGAATCAATGCCACAAAGAGCCTAACTCTCAAAAGAGAATCTATTGAGAGAGCATCAGGATGGATGTTAATTGTGATTGGTTCATTTTTGATAATAAATGGACTGCCAGAAGGCCATGAATGGTATGAAGAAACATTTGTTCATCAAGGATGGAACAAGTTAATTCAAATGACTCCAATCCCATCAGAGTTTGAGATGGAGGAGCATTCTCATGATCATATCCATGTTGAAGGTGCAGGTTTCAAAATATTTTACAATGCGTTGTTAGCAGTACTGGTATTGAGTCCAATTTTCATACAATCTGTTAGAAGAATTAGGGAGGTGAATGTATGAAGGATCCTGTATGTGGAATGGAAGTAGGTGAGAAAGGAGAAGCATTGACTTACAATGGAAAAGAATATCGATTTTGTTGTGCCAGTTGCAGATGGGCATTTGAAAACAATCCAAAACAATTTGAAAATGAGTCATAAAATAGAGATTCTTACAACACCTTCTTGTGGAAATTGTAAGGTTGTAGAAGACATGCTAGATGAGATGAATTTCCCATATCAAGTAATAGACGTTACAGAAAAACCAGAATACTTGGAAAAGTATCCAATCTTTACTGCACCAGGAATTGTAATTGATGATAAACTAGAGTTTACAGGAATTCCAAAAAAACAAGAATTGATTGAAAAAATATCTACATAATTTAGTATTGCAGTTAATTCGTAATTATGACTCAGGTCTCGGTTCAAGAATTAAAACAACATTGAGTTCTTTTCCATCTCGAAGAATTCCTAGATTTAACGTATCACCAACATTTTTCTCACGTTGTAAATGAGTTAGCATGTCATCGATTTTTCTTACTTCATTTTCATCAACTGACAAAACAACATCTCCGCCGATAACATACTCAGTTTCTTCATACATTGCAGTTTCAGATGAACCTCGAAGTCCTGCTTTGTTTGCTGGACTATCTTTTACAACTGTCATTACTAAAACGCCTTTTGCATCTTTGAGGTTCAACAGTTCTGCAAGATCAGGAGTTATGTTTGCACTAGAAATTCCCACCCAAGGATGCTGAAATTCTCCATCTTTAATCAAAACAGGTACAATTTTTAAAATTACATTTGAGGGTATAGAAAATCCAACGCCTGAGAAACTACCATCATTTGAGTAGATTGCAGTATTTACGCCAACTACCTCACCCCACATGTTAAGTAAGGGTCCTCCAGAATTTCCTGGATTGATAGCTGCGTCTGTTTGAATTACATCAGGTATAGAAAATCCAACGCCTGAAGGCAGTAATCGTCCTAATTGACTTACAATTCCAGAAGTCATAGATCCTGACAATCCAAAGGGATTTCCGATTGCAGTGATTCGTTCTCCTACTTTGAGTTTTGAGGAATCTCCCAGGGGTAATGGATAAAGTTTTTCAGGATTTACATCAATTTTGAGCACTGCAATATCAGCATAAGGATCAGTGCCTACAATTTTTGCACGATAAGAAGTTCCATCAGTAAAAGTTACATTGATTTTTTCACTGTTTCTAACCACATGATTGTTTGTTATGACATGGCCTTCCTTATCGAAAATAAATCCAGAACCAACACCCTCAGAACCACCATGAAGGGATGTTTTTGTAACTGCAATACTAACTACACCAAATTCTGAACGCTCAAAGATTTCAATTAATGAGAGAGTGTTTGAAGATTCAAAATTATTTTGAAGATTCTCAGAGGAGTAGGAATTGTCTTGTGCCAAAACAGGAGGGGACAGAAACGCAATGGACAACCCAGACAGCAAAACAATACTAAAAACTACTCCTCTAAGCAAAATTTTCGAATTATTTCTAAACAATTAGTGCACCAATACATGTAGAATGTGGATAATGAGATAAATAACAATGGTATTTTACAATTGTAAAATCAATTTTCTTCTCTTGCTTTTTCTATAAGAGATTGAATTCGTCCTTTGTTTTTTTCTTTGTAGTAAGTTTTACAAGTATTACAACAAAAAAACCTCTCAAAATTTGCAAATTTGTAAACATGAGGTTTTTCTCCAATAGGGCCTTCACATAAATCACATTTGAGTTTCACATACATTCCAGATTCTAAAGAGACATCATGAGAACCATTTGAATGACAACTACATGTTTCAATTTTTTCTTTGTCTTCACGGTCAATATTAGATGAATCAATGATTGGAGAAATTGATTTAATCAATCCAATGTTAACTAGTCTTTGGTATCTTGCTTGAACTGTAGGGGTACTGATGTCAAGTTCTCGGGCTATTTGTCTAAACGATTTTCGTCCATCTTCTTGAAGAGATTGGACTATTCCAATATCAATATCATCTAATTCATGAGGCACAAGATTTCTTAATCTCTTTGGATATTTATTGACTTGACTTTGCAATTGTAAAGTCATTTAGGCGTGATTTTCTAAATTATTGATTTAATTGCCCATCGATAACTCGTTGAAATGTAGAGTATGGTTGAGCACCCGTGATAGGAATAAAGCCAATCTTTTCATTTCCAACAAAGAATCCAGGGGTTCCAGATATGCCATATGCACGACCATCATTGAGATCTTTTTGAATCTCATCAAGGTGTTTCCCAGAGTCCATACAGGAATCAAATTCATTAGAATCAAGACCAATGTCTAATGCATATTTTTTGTAAAGCTCAACAGATTGTGAGATAGGGAGATCTTTCCAAATTTGTTGATTCTCAAATATCAAATCATGCATCTCCCAAAACTTTCCTTGATCATCAGCACATTCAGATGCTAGTGCTGCAGGAGCAGCATTTGGATGGATGTTTTGAATTGGAAAGTCTCGATAAACAAAGTTTACTTTTCCTGTTTTGATATAGTTTTGTTCTAATTGTGGAAGAGTAGTCTCATGAAATTTTGCACAGAAAGGACATTGGAAATCAGAAAACTCAACTATAGTTATGGAAGCATCTGGATCTCCTTTCATGGGATCGTCATCAATGGAAATATTTCTAATTATTTGAGGCCCAAGTTGTTCCTGAGAGGTTTGTTTTGCTTGTGGGTTTTGGATTGTTTCTCTCATGATGATTTCTTTGGGTTCAGCTGTTTGTCCACCAACAACATAACCACCTAAAAATGCAGAAACAACTGCTACTGCAACTATTGCCATAATTAATCTGTTAAATGTGGATTTGTTTACAGTGATCTGTTTGTCTGATTTTTTGTCTTCAATAAATTCAAAATCTTCCACAAATTAACTAATTTCTCAAGAAATATAATTACAGGGCTTTACAATTGTAAAACTGTCAAATCTACTATACAACATTAATGAAATCAACTAATGAAGAATCATGAATTTTTGGTTTTGATATTTTTTCTTGATTTTACAACTTTGATTTGAGAGGTAATTTGTAATGCAAGTACAATGAAGCTCATTATAACAAAAGTTGGGATAAAAGCACTCTGAGGTGGAATCATTTTATGAAATGATTCTGTATAATGCATGAAAAGGAAATAGGATGTGTGGATTGCAACTAGATAAAAAACGATGTAAGAGCCAGTATGAAGCCATTTCCAAGAAGAAGCCCCAAACCACTTCATTGCTCTATCTGATGAAGTGATGGCCATTATTGCAATCCACAGAAATGCAACAAATCCTAATGTATTTGCAAGACCAAATCCAGGCTCTAGTCTAGCCATTCGTCCCAATTGTGGAATAAACTCATATCCAAAAAATGCAGCAACGTCCCAATTTGCCCATCCATGAGCAATTAGTAAACCGTGAGATACTGCAAATACTGCAAACCAAATTCCAAATTGTCGTCTCCAAGGAAGGAAAGAAACTGTACTTGGCCAAATTTTGTTCATAGGCCCAATAATCAAAGTAACAAAAAGCAATGCATATCCAGCATCGCCTAATGCACGCCACAATCTCATTTCATCATGCCAATCATAATGAGACAACCAAAAAACAAATGCTAAAGAAAAAGCAATAGTTGCTACAATAAGATGTCTTTTCAAAGAATTATTTTTGATCTTTAATTTTTTCAACTTAATAGAATGAGTAATTTGTTAAGAAATATAATTACGGGACTTTACAATTGTAAAATTAATCACAATATCAAGAATCAAAAAGAATACAACAAACAAAATTCAGAAGAGAAGAAAGAGTATATGAAAAAATACTATCAGGCAAACAAGAACAAATTCCCATCATACACAGGTGCAAAATCTAAAAAGAAAAAATACTATTTTTTGTTAATAATATAGATTCACTATTTGTCAACATCAGATCAAGAAGAATGTCT
>CAYFJT010000021.1:0-8330 GCA_964343515.1 uncultured Nitrosopumilaceae archaeon | reverse complement strand
GAAATATTCAGGAATGTTAGATTCATCAACAGTGGCAAATTCATACGTTTGGTTGACTAGTCACTTTAATGAGGTCATCACATATGCCAATTGCAATCCAAGTTATTTTGGAACTATCTAAAATAAAAAAATAAAAAAGAATCTACTATTTGTAGAAACCTTTACCCCAGCTTTGAGTATTTCTTAAATCTACAGAACTAATGTTGTTTGCAGATTCTATTTCAAACATTGTATCATATACAGGATTGTTTGGATGGTAGCCAGAACACTCAAAGTTTAGAATTGTTTCCAATGCAAATTTGTTTTTCACATAACTCTCCTCGGTATTTGGATCTGTTTTTACATCATAATCGATTGCTCTGCAATCAACATAATTGAATCCACGGATTGTTTTGCCATTTGAAACAATATCTACATCAATTTCAACGAGTTGTTTGTATCCATGTGCACCTTTTACACCCTGAACTTTAAGATTTTCATCCAAGTAATTGTAAAGTAATGGATAATCACCAACAATTCCTCTTAGTTCAATTGTAGGGTAAGTAGTTTTTTTAGTAAACTTTTCTGCAGCAACGGATTTATTTCCATTATTGTTGTCTACATTTTCAGTTACAGTCAAAACTTCATTTTGTTTAAACATTGAAAATTCGATTGTTTCAGTTCCGTCTTCCAAAGTAAATGTAGTCATAACATCTAATCCTTGGTCAGTGTTTTGTAGTGGTTCTACATAGTCATTCAAAAGATGAATTGCTTTCCAAATAGGAGTATCTCCACGTAACGAATCATAACGATTGTTAATTGGTTCTAATCCAGAACATTTGAAACTTGTATTTTGAACTACAACAAATGAGCTCTTTCCAGTAAATCCCTCTTCTTTATCAGCACGTGTATCAATTTCGAAATCACTGACAACACATTCACGGAAATCAAATCCTCTTAGAACGGCATTACCATCTGTGAACTCTACTAATGCATCAAAATCTTCATTTGAGGCATAAGTTGTTCCAGAAACATCTCTAGAATTTTCAATTGCTCTGTAAAGCAACGGATAGTATTCTAGTAGAGTTTCAACTTCAAATACAGTTACAATGTTATCTGTTGATTCTTCATATGCTGAAACTAGATTAAAAACAGGAACTTGAATCTTTTCTGTGCCAACATCATGTTCAAATGTTACTTGAGTTTTCACGTCATTGACAAAGGTAAATCCAGAATCACCAAAATCAGTAAATGATTCATGAGTTATTTTAGATTCATTTGTAGTGTTCACACCACTGCAAACAAAGTCAATATCATCAACAACTGCAAATCCAATTTCTTTAAAATAACTTTCATAGTCATTGGAATCTAATGTTTCAACATGGTAGTTTTCAACATAACAATTGTTATAGTCTAAAGATATGACGGATTCACCATTTCTAACAAAATCAGCATCAACATCAAATAATCTAAATTGATGATCAAATGCATCGTTAGAGAGTCTGTATTTGTATGCCTCATCCATTGATTTATGGAGTAATGGGGATTCAGTTACTGTTCCTTGAACAGAGAATGAAACGCCAGAATCAGATACAAAATTTTCACCCATGTTAAAGACAGGGAAAGTATGAATTTCAACTCCATCTCTAAATGTAAATGTCAAAACAGGTGTAGTATCTCCAACCATCTTGTATGTCGAAGACTCTTCAGCAAATACCTCAGAATTTGCAAAAGTTGCAAAAGCAATTGTTGCAAGAACACTAAAAACTGCAATGTTTTGTACGTTTTTGATAGTCATTGAAATTCTACCACAATTCCCACCTATAAGAGAATTCAATATTCTTTCAGCATATTATATTGTGATAGATTAACATCATAATCTATATAGAAATTCTATTCATCACAATTCAGAATGATATTTTCTTGAGAATCATAACAGTTATCGTTCTCAGAACCACCATCTAATACATCAGAACCTGTTCCACCATAAATCACATCAAATCCAGAATCACCTTTGAGTATATCATGGCCGCTGTTTCCATTAATGGTGTCATATCCATCATTTCCATAAACAATATCATCGCCTTCTCCACCAAAGATACAATCATTTCCTGCCAATCCACTAATGATATCGTTTCCTGCCAATCCAAAGATTAGGTCATTATTAGCAGTTCCATAGAGAACATCATTCTTTTCAGTTCCAATAATCATGTTATAATCAGAGTAGACGTTTCCACATGCTAAAACTGTGATATTTTGATAATCTTCAGTAGTATTTCCAGCATTATCAAATGCAATCCACGTTACCTTGTGTACACCCAAAGAAAATTCTTCAGGAGCATTATTCAAGATTGTTTTGATACCACTGTGTAAATCTTCAGCAATCGCCTCACCAATTAATACAGGAGTAAATAGATCAGTTGCATCTAATTTCATATCACTTGGAGCCATCATTACAGGGTTTATTTCATCAAAAGAGAAATCTTCAACTTTTTCAGGCATGATGATTTCAACTTTCTCAACTTTTTCAGGTTCTGAATAAAATGGAGTCTCAAATGACTTTATTTTGTGTGCAGACGAATCAACTACTAGTAATTCTCCATTGGCGCCAATTGCTACATCAGTTAATGTAGTAAACGTAGTTGAAAGAGGTCCATTCTTCTCAAAAACATCAAGACGTAAATCATCATCTAAACTAAGATACAAAACTTTGTCAGTAACAGAATTTGTTACAAACACTTTACCTTCAGGAGAAAATGTAATTCCTTCAGGAGAAAACACATAGTTTAGTCCACGGAAAGGATAAGATTTGACAAAATTTCCATCTGAATCAAATCTTTCAATCTTTCGATTTCCTTTATCAGTTACGTAAACATCACCGTTCTCATCAACATCAATTCCATAAGCTGTAAGAAACTGTCCTGGACCCATTCCACTAGTTCCAAATGATAAAACAAATTCACCTTCAGTTGTAAATTTTTGAATTCTTTGATTTCCAGTATCTACAACATAAACATTTTCTGAATCTGCTGCAATTCCATAAGGGTATTTGAATTGCCCATCATGAATTCCCTTACTGCCCCATTGATCTACAAAGGTTCCATTTTGTGTAAATACTTGAATTCTATGCAAATCATGATCTGCAACATAAACAAAATCACCACCAATTGCAATACCAGAAGGGTAATGAAATTCTCCAGCTAGTTTGCCACTTTGCCCCCAGTGGGTAACATATTGACCATCACTAGAAAATTTTTGAATGCGTTTATTTCCTAAATCACTAACATATGAATTTCCATCATTATCTACTGCAATAAATTCAGGATATGAGAAATGACCAGGAGTAAATATTCCAAATTCTCCCCATTCTAAAAGTGGATCATAATCACCTAATGCAAATGAATATTGAATTAATGTACTAGAAAGTAAAATTACCGAGAATACAACTATAATTCCAGTTAGGGTTTTCAACAAATAGTAATTTCAAAATATCTCAAAGATCAACAAAGTTAACAATTGTTTGATTTTTTGTCAACTTTATCTCAGAATGGTTTGTTTACTTCACGTGTAAAGACATAGCTTGCAAGCCCGACCATCACCAATACAAAGACAGAGATAATTCCAAGGCTAAGGATAACAGAAACTCCACCTTCAGACACGCCGGTCATCATCTCCCTTACAAGTAAGACAGTATACGTTACAGGGTTTAGTTTTGCAACAATTGCAAGCCAGTTTGGAAGTAATTCTAATGGGAATAATGCGGGACTCAGCATGAATAAAGGCATTCCTAAAAAATTGATGATTCCCCAAAAAGTTTCTTGAGACTTTGCAGTAGCCGCTACCATTACAGATATTCCAGAAAATCCCAAAGAAAATAAAATTACAATTGCCATGATTGGTGCAATCATTATTGGATTAGGAAAAGTGACACCAATTGCCAAAGCAATTCCCAAAATCAAACTGGCTTGCAGAGCTGCAATTAATGATATTGCAGACATTTTTCCTAGAGCAATTGCGGAGCGGGAAATAGGAGAGGTTAATGCCTTATTCATAAAACCATAACGTCGATCCCACAAAGTGTTTACACCGCCAAAAATACTTGTAAAAATTGCAGTAAGAATGATCACACCAGGTGCCATAAATTCAATATATTCGCCTTCAAACCCAACTGACTGAATTAGTGGTTGAGTTCCTGAAAACGTATTTCCAATTACTATAATCCAAATTGCAGGTTGGATTAAACGAATTAAAACACCACTTCTAGATTTTTTATATCTCTTTAATTCTCTCCAAAAAATTGTATAGGAATCATACATCAAAGAATTCATACACGTAACCTCTTCATTTTTGCATGTTCTCGTTTTCGATTAAACGTTCCATCATCATCTCTAATCTCATGTCCAGTGTAAGAAATGAAAACATCATCAAGTGTTGGCTGAGTCAAAGAAATGGATTTGATTTTTATTCCAATATCAGATGAAATTTGAAAGATTTTAGGAATCACTTCAGTTCCATTTGCCACAAAGAGAACGAGCTTAGAATCATCTTGATTAATATTGTTTACAGATTCTATTTTTTCAAGTTCAGACAAGAAAGATTCTCTAGAATCGTTTTCTTCAATTAGAATGGAAATGACTTCATTCCCCATAGCATTTTTCATGTTTTCAGGAGAATCAATTACCTGAATTTTTCCACTATCAATAATTCCTATTCGATCACAGAGTTGATCAGCCTCTTCCATATAATGAGTTGAAAGGAATATTGTCATCTCAAACTCATCATGAATCTTTTTGATATACCCCCAGATTTTTCTCCTAGTTTGAATATCCAATCCAACTGTAGGCTCGTCTAAAAACAGAACCTTTGGTCTGTGTAGTAATCCACCTGCAATATCTAGTCTCTTTCTCATCCCTCCCGAATAAGTTACAACAGATTCATTTTGTTTATCAGATAATTCAATTAAATCCAATACCTCGTCAATTCTAGAATCAATCTCATTTTTTGGAATATGATTGAGTTTTGCTTGCAATAAAAGATTTTCACGTCCTGTAAGATACTCATCAACGGTAGTTTCTTGTTGCACATAACCAATATTTTCACGAACCTTTTTTGGTTCAGTCATTACATCATGCCCAGAAATCAAAGCTTGTCCAGATGTGGGTTTTAGTAAAGTTGTCAGAATCATCATTGTGGTACTTTTTCCGGCACCATTGGGTCCAAGGAATCCAAAGATCTCACCATTCTCAACAGTAAATGAAACATCATCTATGGCAGTAACATCACCAAATGATTTTATCAAAGATTTTGTCTCAATTGAAAACATACTTTGATCGCAGTTTGCAATTATAAATTGCTTAGTCGATCCTAAAAAAAAATTTAAAGAGTAATTTTTGATTTTTATTCATGAAGGGATTATGTCAAAAATGTCATTCGTCAAATGTTGAAGTCACAGTACAAGAAGGAATTCCTGTTTGTAATCAGTGTTCAAACAAAAAATGATTTATTAAAAAATAAGAAAAGATTATTCAAGTTTTTTGAATTCTTCTTTTGTTACTCTTAAAATGACTTTTTCACCTATTCCCCAAATCTCAGATTTGGATAGAATCTTTGAATGCATCAATCCATCAGATACTTCAATTGATTCAAGCTCATTTGTGTCAGGGTGTCTATGTAATCTTTTTACTTTGCCAATTTTGTGATGGTCGATATCTACAACAGAAACTCCTGTTCTTACAGGGGGTCTGCTAAGAAGTAACGTCTCTGTAGTGAATTTGTCAATATAGTCATCTGCAAGGAAATAGTCTTTGTTGAATCCCTGATGAATTGTAACACCAGATACTGTAAGTGTATCTTGATTGATGTGGATGTGCTTTACTTTGCCATACTCTATTCCTTCTCGGTCTATGACTTTTTTTCCAGTAAAGGTATCTGCCGTCGTTGAATTTGAGGGCATTCCTTCAAGTTTTACGGACATGAAATGAAATGTTCAGATTTGCTTATCATACCAAATATCAGAAATTTCTATCAATGAGGTTAAATTACTTGACAGAACAAAATTACGCATGGAGATTTCAGAAGATCTGTTCAGACCGATGCTAATAACAAAGGGAAGAAAAACAAGCAAAGAACATGCAGTCATGTTAAGAGCAGTAAATTATAATGGAAAAATCTATTTTTCAAGACATAAACCAGATGGGGATTGGTTTCAAAATGCATTGGTAAATCCCGTAATTAAAATTCAATACAAGAATTCAATTCTGATTGGAAAAGCAAAACTAGTCGAAGATAAAGAATTAGATAAAAAAATTTCAGAATTAAAATACCCAGGAGAAGAAAGGGCAAAGGAAAAAAGAGTTACAATCGAAGTTACACTAGATCCACAATAGACAAGAATCAAAAACATATCTAGTAAATACAAAATCATCATGTTTGATGAAGACTAAAAGAAATAGAACTTGCCAGATAGAATTTATTCAAACTATGTGAATTATGGTACTTAGACCTCTTTTTTCCATTTCAACATCATTTTCAATTTCATAAATGGTAATAGTAAATGAAATAACATCACGCTGCTGTGCATTTTCTGCATGTAATTTTAAATGAACATCCATAAGATCAAAATCTTCTTGCGGTAGATTTGTCTCATCCAAGTATGCCCCACAGGTAGATTCTATTCTAAATCGATCATCTTTGAAATGATATCCAAGTCTGACTTTTCTACCTTCTCGCCCACTTGCTTTTACGTTGATATCAATGACACCGGGTTTTGATTCAGTGTAACTTGGAGTTTTGTTAACAAAAACTCCAATTTGGAGGGGTTTTCCAGCAGTAGATTCTGCCATCTTTTGTATTCCATCATTCATCACAACATCAATTGCAGGAATAGATGTTGCTACTTTTGCAATCCAAGTGTTTGTTTTAGTAATGGTTGCATGAATCCCTTCCCTTCTTCTCTTATCTTCATCTTCAGGTAATTTGTAATAGTCAACCCAAGCCTCATAATCATGAGAAATATCCTCAATAAAGTCCATGCATGTTCTTTGATATGAATTCACATCAGTTGTTCTCTCAGACTCATCACCAATTCGCATAGAATCATCAGTTGGCATTGCCATATCCTAAACCAATCAAAGTTCTAAAAAAACCAATCCCGAAGAGATTAATGATTATAATAGGAATTTCTGTTCAAGAAAATCATGATATTTTCAGAATTGATTTTAGATCTTCAAAATGCATTGAAAAAAGACTTGGCACAGATTAGATTTCTCTTAAAGAAAAATCCCGCTATGGGATATACAAGGATTGTAGATATTGGAAAAGAGGTAGGTAGAAAATACAACATCAAACTTGTGGTTAATTTTCCAAAAGAAGGAAGAATTGAAGAGTTTGAGATGTATGGGAAAAGGGATTTGAGTTTGATTGTAGATTATGAAAGAAAGAGATTTCCAATAAAAAGAGAGCAGATCAAACAAAAAGCATTAGAAATCTTAGGAGATGTTCAAACCGAGGATGCATACATGTATGAAAACAAAGAAGGAGTTAGAGTTTTTGGAGAGAATTGGAAGATAGATATTTTACCTCATTCAGTACATATTTGGACAGAATTTGATGATAAAGTCACAGCATTTTGTGATTGGTTAATGGAGAATGCATATAAAATGACAAAGAAATAGTCTATAATCTTTCTAGTTCATCAAGTAAATCATGTGCTTCAGTGTTTTTTGGTTCAATTTTTAGAATATGTTCACAGCAAGTGATAGCCTCATCTTTTTGTTCCAATGCCAAGTGAACATTAGTCTTGAGTCTAAGCAGTTCAAGATCATTTTGATTTAACTGAAATGCTTTTTCAAAATATGGTAAAGCATTTTTTGGATCATCAATCAAAAAGTAGACACTGCCCAAAATAAACATGAAATCAGAATCATCAGAATATTTAGATTCTAAATTTTTTCCTAGTTGAATTGCTTCTTCATAATCTCCTTGTTTGATTAATTTTCTAATTTTTCGTTTAGGATGTTTGAAAAGACCAACCATTTTACTTCAACAATTTTTTTTAGAGGTTCACAATTTGAATGTAGGTAATTATGAGGAAATACTCATAATTCCTTCTTTGATTAAGAATTGAATTCCTTGAATGAAAGAGTCATCATCAATTGCACCATCTGCCCACCAACCAGCATTGTTCTTTATCCATGATGGAATTTCATCAGATGAGCCCGCACCTTGAGCAGTTGGAGGAATTTGCATAATTCCTTCTTTGATTAAGAATTGAATTCCTTGAATGAAAGAGTCATCATCAATTGCACCATCTGCCCACCAACCAGCATTGTTCTTTATCCATGATGGAATTT
>CAYFJT010000020.1:7769-8760 GCA_964343515.1 uncultured Nitrosopumilaceae archaeon | reverse complement strand
AAGTAAAAGAACCAGTATTAGTAATAGGTTTGGGCGGTGCAGGCTCAAAATTAGCGGTTAAAGCCAAAGATTCACTAAATTCAGATTGCCTCTTAATCAGTAATGACCCAAAAGATTTCATTGAAGAAACGTCATCTGTACACGTTTCAACAGATTCAGTAGTAAATCCATCAACGCAATTAATTAGAGGCTCTGCTTACAGCGTTTCAGAAGAAATCAAATCAAAAATTTCAGGTTATTCTACAATTGTAATGATGGCTAATTTGGCTGGAAAAGCAGGCTCTGCTTTAGCACCAGTCGTGTCAGAGATGTGTAAAGAAACAGACATCGGATTAATTTCGTTTGTAATCATGCCTTTCAAATATGAAAAAGATAGAATTTTCAACTCAGGCGTTTCATTAAAACGAATAAGAGAAAACTCAGAATGCACTGTTGTGCTTGACAATGATTCATTGTTGGAAAGTAATCCAGATTTGACACCAAAAGCCTGCTACGACATTGCAAACTCTGCAATAATACACGTAGTTGAATCACTTGGATGCTCAGAAATTTCTCATGAAACAAACGTACTCACCACAAGTAAGGAAGGGCAAGACATCGAAGACTCTCTTAGAGACTCGCTCAAAATGCTATATGAAAATGCTCCACCTAACTCTGTAAAACGCTCAATGCTTTATGTCGTTGGAGGAAGTAACATTCCAGTAGGAGTACTAAATTCCATTACCAGCATTACAAGTGGAATTCTAAATGAAAGCAATTCACAAATTGATATGACTTCTGATTCTGAAGAGTCTAAAGTGGTAATGTTATCATCCATTCAAGGAATGACAAAGTTTGATAACTATGATCCACTTGGAATGATCCCACAAGAAGACACACTTGATTGGTCTACACCTGATTGTAGTATTGATTGTGAATTAGACTTGTACCAATTAGAATAAAATAATTTTTAAAACTTAAATTTTTTTGAGAGAAAATTATTCTTTGTCTT
>CAYFJT010000020.1:0-7669 GCA_964343515.1 uncultured Nitrosopumilaceae archaeon | reverse complement strand
CTACTTTGTCTTCTACTTTGTCTTCTACTTTGTCTTCTACTTTGTCTTCTACTTTGTCTTCTACTTTAGGAGTTTCTTTTTCAGGAGTTACTTTAGACTCAATTTCCTCTTCATAAGGAGAAACAAGGACATAACCTTCATCGGTTTTGCTCATTCTAACTCTAATCTTTCTTGGGGGGCTGCGAATTCCTTTTGCCCAAATTTGATGTGCTAATTCTTCTTCAATTTTAATATCTTCAACTTTCATATGACGACGAGCAAACTCTTTGATCATATTGATTGCTCTAACTGCTCGGTGTTGGGATTGAGATAGTAATACTTTACCGAGTGGAATCGTGTAAACGCGTTCTAATTCTTGAGACATCTATCCTACCTCCACATCAGTTGATCTCCAAGCTCTACGTTTTGGATTTGTTCTAACTCCTCTTTTTGTTTTGAGTATAATCCATGCAGGTACTGGTGATGCCTGTTTTGTTTTCTTTAACAGACGAATCTTCCTTGGAGAGGACTTGCGTGCAGCCATAGATTTTCAGGCACGCGGAGCTCTTTTTAAATGAATCTCAGGATTTTAGGCAGTCATGTATCTGTTTTAGGATTCTAGCAGATGCACCCCAAACAATTTTGTTTTCATATTCAAAGACGAACATTTCCTGAATAATGTTGTGAGATGGATCAGGATCATGTGCCATAGTCTTCAATAAAGAATCAAGAGGCATGTGAAAAATTTTTTCGACTTCTCGATTAGGAGACAAAGGAGGAATCTCATTAACAACAGCAACAA
Organism: uncultured Nitrosopumilaceae archaeon; assembly: GCA_964343515.1. Taxonomy (GTDB): domain Archaea; phylum Thermoproteota; class Nitrososphaeria; order Nitrososphaerales; family Nitrosopumilaceae; genus Nitrosopumilus. The sequence continues at coordinate 6,888 of CAYFJT010000020.1, read as the reverse complement.
ATGGGAGTATCATAAATCCAGAATTCAAAGTGATTACAGGTTCTAGTTGACCAACAACTTGTTCTTTTGAAATTGTCAAACCAATCTCTTCTCTTGTTTCACGTAATGCAGTATCTAAGAGATCAGAATCATCTGAATCCGATTTTCCACCAGGAAATGAAATTTCACCTGCATGAAATTTCATGTTCTTTGGTTTTTCAGTCATTACAACTATTGGATCATTTCCATAAATTACAACTAGAACAGATGCTAAACGATAATCTCCAGGATCATCAATGTGGGGATGGATTGGACTAGTAAGAGTTGATTTTATATTTCCCAGAATCATTTTTTCTTCTTTCCCACTTTTCCATATGGGTTTTGGTATTCAAAGGTTTTAACCAAGGATGCAAAAAATGACAATATGACAATCAGGTATGAAGCTAATCCACCTAAAATTTTACCTAATGTAGATACAAATGAATCAATAAAAAAATTTATTGAAAGAATAAAAAATATTTCAAAAAAATGTGACGCAATTCATCTTACAGAAAATGTGTTAGGATATCAAAGAGTTTCTCCACTAGACATAGGAAAAATTATTAAAAAAGAAATTCCAAATTTACCAATTACAGCTAGTCTAAGAGTAAGAGACAAATCAGAAGAAGAAATTTTTGAATTCGTACAAAAATGTATTGAAATTGGCTTTGCAGGAATTTTGATTTTAATGGGTGACCCATCACAAACAGGAAAATCTGATTCTGGACAGATTCCAAGCTTGACCGTAAAAAAATTAAAAGAAAAAAATGTTGATTCAAAAATTGATTTGTATCTTTCAGTGTCAAACAAACCAAATTTCTCTAAACTTGTAAAGAAAACAAATGCAAAACCAAAAGGATTCATGACTCAGGTAATTCAAAATGTAGAACAAGTACAGGCACTAGCAGACAATCTAAAGGAATTTTCAGTTATTCCAATCATACTGTTTCCTTCACAAAAAAATGAGAAATCCGCAAAATTTTTGGGATTAGATTTAAAATCATACAGTAAGGAATTTGAAGAGTTGTTGAAAAAATCACATGAGATTACAGGAGATGTCTTACTAACATCACCAAATGATTTTACAGGATTAAATGAATTTTTGACTAAAAAAAGTTTCTAAAGTACAAAGTATTGTGCTTTAGGATGATGTACAACTATTGCAGCAGTTGATTGTTCAGGAATTATTTGACCTGATTCAGTTAATTCCATTCCGGATTTTTGAGGTTCCAAAAGTTTCCATACCAATTGATGCTGTAACACATCAGGACAGCTAGGAAAACCCCAAGAGTATCTCAAACCCCCTGCATCTAAACTCAATTCAGATTTTATTTTACGATTAATCCATTCAGCTAATGCTTCTGCAACTTCAACTGCCAATCCATGAAGATAGTATGCATCAGTGTACTTGTCTTCTTTGTTCCATTGTTCGATAATATCTGCAACTTTGTTACCAACTGTTACTGCTTGGAATGCAACAACATCATCACCACCAAAATAGTCAGTCAAACACAGATGTTCGGGTTTAGTAGAGCGAGGAAAATCAAAGGATACATCATCACCACGAGGGTTTTCTACAGATAATTTTCCATCCTTGTTGTGACATTTAAAATAGCCATAAACTACTTCAGGTTCAAATAGTTTCTCACGAATTATTCTAATCTTCCATTGACTAAGCAGTTGTTCGTGATCAGCTTCTGATTCAGAGCCTGCTTTACCTCTTAGACCCCAAGAGAGCTTGAAGAGAGATTTCTTGTCAATTAGTTGCCACACTTCATCCATCTTGATTTGTTCTGCTTTGAGACGAATAGGCTCACCAATAGTTGTTGGAGTAGGTGCTTGTACAGGTTTGATATCACTTTTTGGTAAGCTAGCAGGATCAACTGTTACAGTAGATTTTTCTTTCCAGTTTTCTAATTTTTCTTTCCACTCTGCCAAGAGTTTTGTCTTTTCATCAGAAATCAAAAGATCCATTGTTTTTAGACCTTCAAACATGGTATTGCAATAAAATACACCAGACTCATAGATACCATCTTCTTTTGCAATACGATTAATGTAATTGCTGTTAATTGCAGCACCACCACAAAGAATTGGAATATTCATCTTGTTTTTTCTTGCATGCTCTACAAAGAACTGCATTTGTTTTGAAGTAGAAACTAGTAATGCAGAAAGTCCGACTGCATCAGGCTTTACTTCATCAATTTTCTCAAGGAATTTCTGTAATGGGACTTGTTTTCCAAGATCATAAACAGCATAGCCATTATTTTGAAAGATAGTCTTTACCAAATTCTTTCCAATATCATGTACATCACCATAAACAGTTCCTAAGACTAATTTTCCTTTGCTAGAACCTTCTTCTTTTACCAAATATTTTTCAAGTTCACTCACAGCTGCTTTCATACATTCAGCAGATTTCAAGACAAATGGAAGAATTAATTCTCCTGCCCCAAATTTGTCACCTACTTCTTTCATTGCAGGCAATAAGTCTTCATTGAGAGTTCTAATTGCACTATCATGAGTTGTTTCAGGAGGAGCATCAAGTGAAAGAACATCATCATTTTCTTTTAGAATTTCATTTTTTCCAACTTTATCGGCAATAGCAGAAACAACATCATTTTCTATTCCGTCTTTAAGTCTATTTACAATTCTAAAGTGAGCTTTCTTTCCAGCAGGCCAAGATGGATCCACATCTACTTTCTTTGATGCAGTACTAGTTTGAGGTCCTGCATTCTCAAAGTATGTGATTAGTTCAGATAATGCGTTAGGATGAGTATTAAAGATTAGATCTTCGGCAAGTTTTCTTTCCTTTTCGTCTATTTCACCATAGGGGATAATCTCTTTTGCATTAACAATCGCAGTATCAAGACCTGCCTTTATTGCATGATGCAAGAACACAGAGTTTAGAATTTTTCTAGCATATGGAACCAAACCAAAACTAATGTTGCTTAGACCCAATGTAGTATAAGATTCAGGGAATTTTTCTTTTACAAGTCGAATTCCTTCAAGAGTATTTTTTCCTGCTTCAAGAAATTCATCTTCACCAGTTGCAAGAGTGAATGTAAGTACATCAAAGATAAACTGTTCAATTTTTAATCCATGTTTTTTACCAGTTTCAAAAAGTAATTTAGCTGTCTCTAGTTTTTGTTGAGGTGTTTTTGCCATTCCATTTGGTCCAATGCATAATGCTATTGCAGGTAAACCATACTTTGCCATTATTGGTGCAAGTTTTTCAAATCTACTCCCATCACCTTCAAGATTAATAGAATTGATTATTGGTCTTCCTGGAATCTGTTTTACAGATGCATCAATTACATCTGGATCAGTAGAATCTATTACAAGAGGAGCATCAATCTCCAAGCTCAAACGTTTTACAAGATGTAACATAAAATCTTTTTCGTCAGAACGTTCAGTTGTTGCAACACATACATCAAGACAGTGTGCACCATCTTCAACTTGAGTTCTACCTAAATCAACTAATCCATCATAATCATCTGCAAGAACCAATTGTTTTGCCTTGCGAGAACCTTGTGTGTTAATTCTCTCTCCAATGATTAATGGGGCAGGAACTTGTTTCAGATCAACTGACTTTAATGCAGAACTTACTCGAGGTATGGTCAATAGTATAAAATCATCTCGGTTTTTCTAAATACTTAACTCTCTACATAGTTGGCTTTTTCGTCAATTACTTTTCTTAGAACTTTGATATGTTCAGGATCTGTTCCACAGCAGCCTCCAATAATTCGAATCTTTTTGTATTGATTAAGAAAATCACCCAATGCATCACCCATTTTCTCAGGAGTCATCTTGTATACGGCTTGGCCTCCCTCATTTTCAGGCATACCAGCATTGGGGACCACCAAAATGTTATGTTCATTTTGCTCATCAAGCCATCTTACACTTGGAGTCATTTCAATAGGACCGGTAGAACAATTCATTCCAAATATGTCAATGCCCATATCAGATACAGTTGTGTATGCAGCTTGGATGGTAGTCCCTAACAGCATTTTTCCATATTGATCTAATGTAGCATTTGCAATAATTGGAACATTCTTTTTAGTTTTTTCCATTGCCTCATGACATGCTTCAATCACTAATTTTACTTCTAAAATATCCTGACTTGTTTCAATTAGTAAAGCATCCACTCCACCAAGAATCAATCCTTCTGCTTGTAGTTCAAATGCTTCTTTGATATCATCAAGAGGTTTTTGTCCTAAATCAGGATCATTTGAGCTTGGAAGAAATCCAGATGGGCCCATAGAACCAATTACATATCGAGGTCTATCTGAATATTCTTGACATACTTCATATGCAAGATGTGCAACCTTTTTGTTAAATTCAATTGTTTGATCACCAAAACCATATTCATCTAGTTTAATTTTGTTTGAGCCAAAAGAGTTTGTTTCAATGCAATCAGAACCTGCGTCTAGATAACGTCTGTGAATTTGTTTAATCCAATCAGGACGTGTTATTACTAAACCATCATTGAATCCATCTTGATTATTTGGAAAATCTTCTGGTTTTGGATTAAACTTTTGAATTTCAGTTCCCATTGCGCCATCAAAAAGTAAGACTCTATTTTGTAGAGCGTCTAGAAATGATTCTTTTTCAACCAATTTAATTTCAAAATGAGTTTGTATAGTTTAACTCTTTTCAGAAAAAACCACCAACCATCATAGAATTGATACGTATGTTGAAATTAGGTTAAACGTGATTTTTCAATACATTTATGCAAAGAGTTCAAGTTAATAATTTAGTTCGTAGTGCAACATTTTTTCAACATGCTGGAATTTCCATTGTCTTTGTATTCATGCCCATTATTGCCCAAGGCGTTACAAAATCGGTCTTTGAAATAGGGCTTTTGGTAGCCTCATTTAGTTTTGCTCAAATCCTATCAGAAATCTATTTTGGAAGGCATTCAGACAAGAAAGGAACCAGGCTCAAATTCATCAGGATTGGTTTCATTAGTTGTGCCTTAGTATTTGGTCTACATTATTTTGCCACAGATCTTTCGATGTTTTTCTTGGTAAGAATTGCGGCTGGACTTGCAAGTGGCATAATGATTCCAGCAATGATTGCATATACCTATGAAGCAAATGTTGACAAAAAGAGAGCTGCAACAGTAATCTCATTTCACGCATTAGGATGGATGGCAGGAATTGCAGCAGCTGGACTTGCAAATGACTTACAATTAATTTTCTTGATTAGTGCTGCATCATTTGTTGTAGGATTATTGTTTACAATTAGACTTCCAAATCCAGAACAAGAAAAAGAAGTAGAATCAGGAACAACAAAAAGAGTTATTTCAAAAAACAAATTTCTTTTCTTGTCGTTATTACTAAGACATATTGGTGCAGCAGCAGTTTGGACCATTCTTCCTATAATGATTGTTGACAGATGGGGAGGAGAACTTTTCCACATATCAATTGTATATGTCGCAAACACAATGACTGCTTTTATTTTGATGAATGTAATGGCAAGTAAAATTCACCTCTCAAATGTTACTAAATTCAAAATAGGAATTGGATGTACAACATTTGTATTTGTGGGATTATCATTTGTAACTGAGTGGTGGATGGCAATGCCATTCATGTCACTTGTAGGTGCAACATGGGCATTTTTGTTTATTGGAGGGAATTTTCATCTAATGGAAAACAATCCACGTTCAACGTCTACTGGAATTTTTAGTTCAACATTGTCAATTGCTACAGTAGTCGGTCCTGTAATTGCAGGAGGTATTGCATTTGTATTTGACTATATTGCAGTGATGTACTTTGCAATTGTAATTATTGTATGTGCATTTGCAGTATCATTAAAAGTTAGAAAGTAATATGTGTGTAAATCTTGAATTGTTTTAGAGGTTAATTTTTAACATCCATGTTTTTTTGCCCAATTGCTATTTTTGAATTCACTTTGATCACAAAATGCAGAATAAAGATTTCCAAGACCTGAATCGAGTAGTTCTTTGTTTAGATTCAAATCATTACAGTAAATCACTCCCAAAAGTCTGCCGTATTTATCTTCAAGTTGACTGTCATCCTGATCAACTACAACTGAAGAACCTATTGGACAAATCTCTTCAAGAAAGTTCAAAGCTTGTCCTCCATCATATTTCAATTTAGGAGTATCAACCAATGCGAATCGGATAGATTGTCCATTCACTTCAAGAGTATCACCGTCTATCACTGAAGTTACAATTCCATCAATACAGTTAGCAACACCTAAGCATTTAGAAGAAAAAATTTCAATTGATTCTTTTTGTTCAATGATAAAATCAGATTTTAGAGGAGCATCTACAGAAGATGTTTCTTTATTTTCTTCCAAATTCAAATTTGATAATGAAAATGAAAAAACTACAATTGCAATCGCTGTAATTCCTATTCCCAAAGGAATTGTTTTGTTCATTTTACTATCTTAATCCCCATCTAGACATTACTTTGTCTTCTAGTTTCTTGAAAACTACACCATCTACTGCAAGACCAATTCCCATAATTACCAACATTATGGCAATTACTTGAGATACGTCATTTAGTGAACGTCCGGCATTGAGCAAAAAGCCCAGTCCTAGAAACGAAAATAGAATCTCAGCCCCAATTACACCTCTCCAGGCAAACGCCCAGCCTTGTTTAAATCCCGAAATCATGTATGGGAATGCTGCGGGAATCAGTACTGCTGTAACAAGTTGACTTCCTTTTGCACCCATATTTCTTGCAGCCTCAATAAAATGAGGATTGATGTTTTTAACACCAGTATAGGTGTTAATCGTTACAGCAAAAATTGCCCCAATTGCAGTAACAAAAATTATTCCACCATCAGTTAAACCAAACCAAAGAATTGCAAGTGGTACCCAGGCAATTGAAGGAATTGATTGCA
>CAYFJT010000019.1:5068-12230 GCA_964343515.1 uncultured Nitrosopumilaceae archaeon | reverse complement strand
CTAAAGTCGAAGACAAAGTAGAGGAACCAAAGAAGGAAGAAGCACCAGCAAAAGAAGAAACTAAAGTCGAAGACAAAGTAGAAGAATCACCTAAAGAAACTCCTGCAAAAGAAGAACCAAAGAAAGAAGAAAAAGAATAATCTTCTCTCAGAAAAATTTTAGTTTTAAAAAATTATTTTATTCTAATTGATACAAGTCTAATTTACAATCGATACTAGAGTCTGGTGTAGACCAATCAAGTGTATCTTCTTGTGGAATCATTCCAAGTGGATCATAGTTGTCAAACTTTGTCATTCCTTGAATGGATGACAACATCACTACTTTGGATTCTTCAGATTCAGAAGTCATGTCAATTTGTGAATTGCTTTCATTTAGAATTCCGCTTGTAAGGTTGGTAATGGAATTTAATACTCCTACTGGAATGTTGCTTCCTCCAACGACATAAAGCATTGAGCGTTTTACAGCGTTAGGTGGGGCGTTTTCATATAGCATTTTGAGTGAGTCTCTAAGAGAGTCTTCAATGTCTTGTCCTTCCTTGCTTGTAGTGAGAATGTTTGTCTCATGAGATATTTCAGAGGTTGCAAGTGATTCAACTACGTGCATAATTGCAGAGTTTGCAATGTCATAGCATGCTTTTGGAGTCAAGTCTGGGTTGCTCTCTAGTAAAGAGTCATTATCAAGTACAATGGTACACTCAGAGTTTTCTCTAACTCTTTTTAGTGATACACCTGAATTGAAAATTCTGTCTTTTTCATATTTGAAAGGCATAATTGCAAATGAAACTAGTCCAATGCCTGCTTCTTTGCACATCTCTGATACAACTGGAGCCATGGCAGAGCCTGCTTTTCCTGCTAAATTACTCATCATAACAATAGTTGAATAGCCTGAAATTTTTGATTTGATTTCTTCAGAGATGTTGTAAGTTGAGCCTCTGATTAGTTGCATTGATGGGTTTACTACTGAATCTGTTGAAACATGTACAGAAGGAACATTTTCTGCAAAGTCCTTTGAATTATTACTAATTAAGAGACAATCTGAATTTAGTGAATCTTTGGCTTTAAGTGCTAATTTTGAGCCTGCACCGCCCAAACCTATTACTAATACTGGTTCTTTTACTTGAAAACTCATTTCAGATCTTATTCTCTGAATTCCATAAAAAACCTTCTTACGTTTTTTTAATCAAATTTTAGATCTAAAAAATTTAGCTTGCGATCTTTCCAAGAAGGCTATTTTGAGTGGCATCAATGATTTCAACTGCATGTAATTGACCAATGTCTACTTGTTCAGGGACAAATACTGGTTTGTAAGCAAAGTTTCTGCCTTTGATTCCTTCATCTGTCTGCTCATCAAAGAGAACATCTCCTTTCCACCCGATCCACTTTTTGTTGTTCTCAAGTGATATTTTATTGATCTGCTCAAAAATTCTCTTGCTTCTTGATTTTATTTCTGCAACATCAATCTGCTCCCATTCAGCAGCCTCTGTTCCTGGTCTTGCGCTATACTTTGAGAGATTTACAACATCTGGTCTTGTCTCATCTAGCAGTTTGACTGTTTTCTCAAAGTCTTCTTTTGTCTCTGATGGGAATCCTACTATAATGTCAGTTGATATGGTAAAGTCTGGGAATCTCTCTCTTGCTTTCTTTACTATTTCTCTAAATGTTCCAGCAGTGTGTCCTCTCTTCATATCGTGTAGGACTTTGTCACTTCCACTTTGTACTGGAATGTGTAAGAACTTGAAGACTTTGTGATTGTCATATGATTCAATTAGTCTTTCTTTAATTCGTGGCATGTACATTGGATTCATCATTCCGACTCTAATCATAAACTCTTCAGGAATTTCTGCTACTGCATCAACTAATGAAGGCAAATCTGTTCCAATATCAAATCCATAACATCCATTGTCTGTTGATGTCAACCAAACTTCTTTGCACCCTTCATTGATCTCTGTCTTTACTTGCCTTACAATGTCTCCTAGTCTGTAACTTTGCAGGTCACCTTTTGAAATTTTAGTCTGACAAAATGTACATTCACTCATACATCCACTTGCAATCTCAACAATTCCAACTGCTGGATTCAATCTAACTTTTGGCAGTCCGACTTTGGATAGATCAGTGTCCTCTAATGCAATCTCTTTTCTTCCTTTTAGTGTTGAATCAATCACCTGGAGAGTTTTTCCTAGGGAATTTGGACCAAGTAGACTGGCATTTTCAGAAAACTTTTCAACAGTTTCTTTTTCAGCCTTTGGTAGGCAACCAGCTACTACAAGAGGCTTTGTCTTTAATGATTTTATTCTGTGAATCATTTTGTTTGCTGTTGCATCTTTTACAGAACATGTTACAACTATGTTAAGATCTGATTCTGAAGAATCTTCAACCAAAGTATGACCTCCATTTAGAACCAATCCTGAAATCATTTCAGAGTCTGCAAAACTTGCAGAACATCCGTAAGACTCTACAAATATTTTTGCCATGCTTTATCCAAACAGAGAATCAATTTCTTTGTTAGTCATTAATTTCTTTGAAACAACTAATTCTCTGATAGTTTTTCCAGTCTTTAATGACTCTTTGAAAAGTTCTGCAGATTTTAGATAACCAATTTTTGGGGTTAGCAAGGTCACAATTACTGGACTGTTTTCAATATCTGCACGTAACTTATCCTTGTTTGCAGTAAGTCCGTCAATAAGATTTGCAGAAAATATTGGCAAGAAATTCTTTAACATATCTGTTGACTCTAACATGCACTTTAACATTCCTGGCAACATTACATTTAGCTCAAACTGACCTCCTTGTGCTGCATAAGATACTGCAGTATCGTTTCCAATAACATTAAAGCAAATCATATTCATGCATTCAGCTAATGATGGATTCACTTTGCCTGGCATGATTGATGAACCTGCATGAACTGCAGGTATTCCTAATTCTGCTAAACCTGCAATTGGACCTGATGCCATCAACCTGATATCATTTGCAAGCTTTCCAATCTCTAATGCTAAGTTACGTAAAGCACTTGAACAATTTGCAACAGCATACTTGCTTTGTAGTCCATGTTGCATATCTTTCTCAGGCTTTAGTGGTAATTTTGAAATTTTTCCAAGCTCTAAAATTGCAATCTTTCTGTAACCTTTTGGTGTGTTTGCGCCAGAACCTACTGCAGTTCCACCAAGTGCAACATTTTGCAATTCTTTTTGTGATGCAACAATTTCATTTCTTGCTTTGGTAATGGATGTAACATATGCTGCAAATTCACTACCTAGAGTTACTGGTAATGCGTCCATAAGATGAGTTCTTCCAATTTTTTTAAATGATGAAAATTGTTTTGCTTTTTTGGTTAATGATTTTATCAGAATGTCAATAGCAGGAACTGTTTCTTTGAGGTTCATCAAAATTGCAACATGCATTGCAGTTGGGTATGTATCATTACTTGATTGTGACATATTGACATGATCGTTTGGATGTAAGAATTCATTCTGACCCTTCTTTTTGTGCAGAACCTCTAATGCAACATTTGCAATAACTTCATTTGAATTCATGTTAAATGCGGTACCTGCCCCTGAGTTTATCATATCTACAACAAACTGATCAACATGTTTACCTGCCAAAATTCTATCACAAGCTGAAACAATTGCTTTTCCACGTTTTGTGTCGATAACTTTGGTCTTCATATTTGCGACTGCAGCCGAACGTTTTATCATAACAAATGCTTTTATCAGATTTTCATGACTCTTTTTCCCAGTAACATGGTATTGGTTAATTGCTCTTCCAGTAAATGCTCCGTAATACGCATCAGCGGGAATTTTCACTTTGCCTAATGAGTCTTGATCTAATCGAAATTTCATAAAACACCTAATGTATTCCTATTATTCACTGTTTTTTTGTCTATATTGATCTCTATAAAATGAAAAAACGGGTTAGTATATATATGAAAAATGAGGCGATTGACCAATGAATAAGCGTGTTAGTATGCTCTTTACAATTGCAGCAGTAGCTGTAATGGGCGCAACCTTATTCGGAAGTACATATACACAAACCCAAATTGCTGGTCAATCTATTGACATGGACCAAATGGATATTGATGTCATGGATAAGATCAGAAATATGGGCGGTTTACAGCTTGTAATGCCTAAAGCATTCGCAGAAACTGATTGTGGTGTTCTAGAAAGCTCTGGACGTAATGTTGTAGAGTTTAACTTGACTGGTGAAAGTGTCGAACTTCCAATCATGGGAGGAAAGACTTACAACGCCATGACCTTTAGTGGTACAGTCCCAGGACCAACACTAAGAGTTACTCAAGGTGATGTAGTCAAAATGACACTACACATTCCAGATCATGAAGTTACTGGACACGGTAACGACATGCACGCATCACAAATGTCAGCAGGAAACTTTGAATCAGTTAATCCTGGTGAAACAAGTCAGTACTGTTACATCGCTGAATCTGCTGGTATTTTCAAATACCATTGTTCTGGTGTTAAACTAATTGGTATGGACCAACACGTACTTTCCGGCATGTACGGAATTACAATCGTTGACCCTGCAAATGGTTACAAGAAACTAATGGTTGAGAAAACAAGCGGAAGTGGTGAACTTGACAGAAAATTCTATGATGCAGACGCATTAGAGTTCCAACTCCAATACAATCAATTGTACCTTACACCTGAAGGCAACTATGATGCAGGAGCAATGTTCCAACATCATAACACTGCAACAGTTGTTAACGGATTGCAATTTGGTTATGTACCAAACATGGCTCATAACTTACTCGTCAATGGCGATGTAAACAAGAACATCTTTGTTGCACAACCATGGAATGGTCTTGAACACAAGCAATACCAATCACAACTCTTATTTGTTGAAAATGATCAACACGTAAGATTATTCGTTGAAAACCAAGGTAACGAACCAGTCTTCTTCCACATTGTTGGAGAAATCTTGGATAGAGTTACACAAGGTAACAGAGTACAATCCGCAGCAACTGAAACATGGTTACTCGGTGGCTCACAAGGAATGATCGTTGACTTGGTATTTGATGAACCAGGTGCTTATGCAGCAGTAAACCATGACTATGCAGCAATTTACACTGGCGCAGCTACAGTCTTTGTAGCAGGTGACCCATTCGGCTTGAACCCAGTTCTAGTTGAGAAAGGAGTTATTCCAGCACCAGTCGCATCTTATGCATATGCTTTGGGTAACCCAAGTAGTGCTGTCCCACCAGTGGGAGCAAACAGTATTGCTCACCCAGCAATTAACATTCATGGTTTGATGACTGATGATGTTGCTTCTGAAATGCAAGCAAGTGGCGATTATGTCGCATTATGGGAAGTAATTCCTGTAGTAGCAGAAATCTTAACTTCTTGATAACATAACATCTTTTTCTTTTTATTATTTTGAATGAATTATATTCCGTAATTCTATTTTGTATTTCATGGGATTCGATGATTCTGTCTTGATATGTGATGAAGTAGATCCGATTTTAAATAAAATTCTACAAGATAATGACTTGAAAGTTTCTTATGAACCTGAAATTACTCCTGAACAAATTTTAGAAAAAATTAATGATTACAATATTGTAATTGTTAGAAGTAGAACAACAATTACTAAAGAAATGATTGACAAGGCAGAAAATTGTAAAATCATTGCCAGAGTTGGAGTTGGACTGGATAATGTTGATCAAGAAGCAGCTAAAGCAAAAAACATTCGTGTAATTAATGCAGTAGAAGGTGCAATGAATGCCGTTGCTGAACTAGTATTAGGTTTGATGTTGTCTCTTGCAAGACAAACTACTAGAGGTGATAGGGGAATTAGAAATGAAAAGTGGCTTAAAAAAGAATTGAAAGGAACTGAACTTAGAGGAAAATACCTTGGAATTGTAGGATTAGGAAATATTGGAAAAAGATTGGGACGACTTGCACATGCACTGAACATGAATATCATTGGATATGATGTAGTCCCAATTGATGAAGAATTTTCAAAAGAGGTTGGCTTGATGAAAGCCGACTTGAATACTTTGTTACAAAGTTCTGATTATATCTCAATTCATGTACCCCTGTTAGATTCTACTTATCATCTCTTAGATGCACAGAAAATGTCCACTATGAAAAAGACTGCAAAAATTATCAATACATCTAGAGGTGGCGTAGTTGATGAGGACGCACTATATGATGCACTCAAAAATGGAAACTTGGGTGGTGCTGCTTTAGATGTGTTTGAAAAGGAACCTGCTCTTGGAACAAAACTTGTAGAACTTGATAATGTGATTCTAACTCCTCACATTGGTGCTCAAACAAAAGAAGCACAATCTTTGGCTGCAAATGTAATTGCTGAGAAAATTGTACAAATTTTGAGAGGCGTAATCTGATTATTCTCTATGTGGTTCTAAAAAAATACGCAAAAAAGTTGACTTTTACGTGATTTATTCTCGTCTCTTTGTTTTTAACCTCTATTTGGAGGAAATCAATCGTATTGAATAATCATAGTATGTCTCAATTACAATCTGAAAGATTGAGAAATTTGACAAATGGAAATACATTGTTAAAAATTTCCTTAGGATTAATTTTCTTTACAATACTTTCTTCTGCATTTGTATATGCTCAAACAATATCTGTTGATGTTGCAGGTTCTAATTATGATGTTGATTATTCTGTAACTGGAATGTCTGTTTCTGGCATTGAATCTGATTCTGATTTTATTTCCTTGATTCTTGCAGTTGATGTAACTGATTCTCCCGGAATTTTAGATGTTACCTTTGATAGAACTTTCTTTGATTCTGTCTATGGTGGTGCAGATGATGAGTTTATTATTTTAGCAGATGGTGATGAGGCAAAGTTCACAGAAACTGATACTAGTTCTCAAAGTAGGACTTTACGCATTGAATTACCTTCTGGTACTGAAGAAGTAGAAATTATTGGTTCTGTATTTGGTCGTACAATAGAAGAAATACCTTCTGAAACTGAAGAGACTTTTGAAGAAAAAATTCCTGAAAAAGAAATTCCTGCAGCATTTGTAGATATTTCAAAAGATAAAAAATTCTATGTTGAACGATATGTAACTGAATCATCATACAAAAATTGGTTTGAAGATAACTACTCTGATTATACCTTCTATGAAGCATTAGATATTTCAAAATCTGAATTAGATAAACTCATTGCAGAAATTGAAAAAGAAAA
>CAYFJT010000019.1:0-4968 GCA_964343515.1 uncultured Nitrosopumilaceae archaeon | reverse complement strand
CTCTGAACCTACTCCTGTAGAAAACTCTGAACCTACTCCTGTAGAAAACTCTGAACCTACTCCTGTAGAAAACTCTGAATCAACTAAAACAACTGAATGTGGTCCTGGAACAATTCTCCAAGATAGAATGTGTATTGCTGAACCTCAAGTATCTGCTTCAACAACTTCTGCCAAAGGACTTGGAAAAGACCTGGGCTATGGATTAATTGCAGCATTTGTTGTAACTGGCATTATTGCAATTATTTTGGCATTGATGTCAAAGGCTAGCAAGAGAAGAGATTAATCACAAGTCAAGTTTTCAGAATTCATCATTTCATCAAACTCAAATGCTGAAGTATATGTAGTTGATGAATATGGAATTATGCCTAGAATAGGAGTATCTGTTTGAATTCCTACGACAAACTTGTTAGCATCCATTCTTGTTTCTCCTGAATCAAATGAAAAATCAAAAGTCATGAAAATATGTTGTGCTTCTTCGATATCTTCAGACGAAAACACTCCTTCTTGAATTCCAGATGATAATGGATTAAGTGTTAATGGTTTAACAACATATGATCCAAGATATCTTTCTGTGTAAAATACTGAAACTTCAAATTTTTCAAATGTCATCCAAAATGGAAGTGTATTGCAAAATTCTGTCTCTCCATGATTTAACATTGTAAAAAATGAAAAAACTCCTGGAGAGTGCCATCTGTATTCTAATTGTTGACTACCTGCTATGTTTATTGCAGCAAATACCAATGGTGAAACTATAACTATGATTGCAATTGCAGTTATTACAGAATATTTATTCATATTCCATTACCTGTCTCTTGTTCGAGTGAAATTATGTTTCTTTCAATGAGATTGTTTATCGCATTAACTAAATCATCATCATTAATTGCACCTTCAAGCCACCAATACCCTACATTTTTTACCCATTCTGGAATTCTAACATCATAAACAGTTGTTTCGTTTACATCAAATGGAATTTTAAAAAGATCCAAGTCTTCTGTGAATTTTTGAAATGCATCGATCAAAAACCCATCCGATATATTTCCTGAAAGCCAATTTGCCATAATTGGTTTTACTGTTTCTGGAATGCATACTTTTCCTGCATCAATCAATGTAAATTCTGCAGTTGTTTGAACTCCTAAATATTCAACATCGATGAAATATTTTCCTAATGGAAAAATTTCTTTTTCAAAAGCAACTCTTGATGGAACTGGATTCTCTAAATCTGTAATTGGAATTGGAATTGCACTGCTTCCTTTTCCTGTCTCATCTCTGATATGAATAATTGCAGGGTTCCCTGTAACCTCTGAAACATTGATCGTATAGAATAACTTTTCACAGTAACTGTAAGTTGTCTTTTTCATGATTATCTCAACTGTAGACTCTGCATACCCAGGTGGAAAAACTGTTAAACTAAATGCTAAAACTGTGGCTACAATAATTATTGTTACTCTCATCTTTTTTCCATGTACTTGTTGTTCAATAAAAATCTCAAATAACTTCTCAGGAATCCTTTTTAACAACTTTAACCTTGTTAATTTATAGAGTTTTCTGCGGATGCAACTCTTTGAGTGCGTGGAATTAATGCCCCACTCAAGAGAATTTTCATCACTTAGCGGTGCTTAAATTCGTTCGATTTACAGTTATTAAAGGGAGTTTTACTATGCCCGATATGCCTAGTCGTCAAGATCAAGTATGGATTAGACTTTGGAAAGAAAACGCCCCCGAATTGCGTGAGCGAATAGTTGGTTGGCGTAAACAAAATGCGATTACTCGTATTGACAAGCCTAGTAGAATTCAAAGGGCAAGAAGATTAGGATACAAAGCAAAACAAGGCATTATTGTTGTTAGGATGAGGGTTGGAACTGGTGGTATGAGAAAACAAAGACCAACTGGTGGTAGAAGACCAAAACATCTTGGTGTTACGAGAATCAAGGCAGATGATAATATGAAGACTGTTGCTGAACGAAGAGTTAGTGAAAGATATCCAAACATGAAACTTTTGGGTTCCTACTTTGTCTATAAAGATGGAAAACACTATTGGTTTGAAGTAATATTGGCAGATCCAGATCATCCCCGAGTTGCACAAGATAAAGAATTAACTAAACGAATTTCTCAAACAGCATAAATTGAAAATAATATTTTTCATTCCGTTACTCTTAATGTTGATGTCATCTCCTGCCTTTGGTCAAATATCTGATAAAACAGGATTTCTCACTCATCTTGATGTGGAAACAAGTGGTCATACTTTTGAAGTTAAAACTGTTTCAAATTTTGAGATTTTAGAACATGAATTTGATAAAAATGAAAAACGTTTAACTATGTTCATTAAAAGCGGATTGGAAAATAATTTGAGTGAAGTAATAATTCCAAAAAATTTACTTGGTGGCAATTTTACTTTTTACATAAATGATATTGAAATAAAACAAAAATCAAAATCAAATGAAAGAATTTCATTTATTACCTTGAACTTTACTGGCATTGGAAATAACAAAATCGATATCATTGGAACAGATGTGCTTGTTGGTATAAAAGAAATTGTAGAGCCTACATTTGATGAAAAAGAAACTTTTGAAGAATCTGGAGGTGGTTGTTTGATTGCAACTGCAACATTTGGTTCTGAACTTGCACCTCAGATACAACAATTAAGAGAATTAAGAGATGGCAAATTACTACAAACAGAACCAGGACAGTCATTCCTACGCTCATTTAACACATTTTACTATTCATTTAGTCCACAAATTGCAGATTATCAAAGAGAAAATCCATTATTTAATGAAATAGTCAAGGTTGGAATAACTCCTATGATTACTACTTTGTCTCTAATGGATTATGCAGAGACTGAATCTGAAGTTCTATTTATTGGAATCTCATTAATCATTCTAAATCTTGGAATGTATTTTGGATTGCCTGCAATTGTTATTTTAAGAATCAAAAGAACCTAAATCATTTTTTAAACATAATCCATAATCTTGTTCCTACAAAAACTCCAACTGCCACTGTAATTAACAATGGGACAATTATTTGTCCTTCTTCCATATTTTGTATTGTTTTAATTTGAATTAATGTTTTTTACAAATCCTTAAAATTTAGAAATTAAAAGTTAGTTTAATGGATGACTCAAAAATTGCTATTATTGGAGGCTTTGTTATCGCAGTAGCCCTATCTATAATCATAATTCTAATTAGATAATCTAATCTTCATTGAGTAATTTTTGAATCATTGATTCCGCTCGTCCTACCTGACCAAATGAAACATCTCTTAGAATTCCTTTTCTATCCACCAGAATGGTTGATGGCGTTCCTTGTAATGCAAATTTTTCAAATGTTTCAGCAGAAAATTCTTTTGATTTCATGTAATCTTTGACTCTTTGAATGATTTGATTTCTGTATTCTTCTGGTTGTGAATCAAATTCTGGAATTTGCGGATAAATAAATTGCATAATTTTTTCTTGATTGATTTCGCCAGTTGTTTTTATCAAATTATCCATTGCTAAAGGAAATGGAATTTTGTATGGCAGTTTATTTCCTTCTTGTAATTGCCCGCTCATTTGAAATGCACTCTTGGTCTCTCCCACAACTTCTCCTGTTTCTGCTAGCATCTTCAAATTATCTAACGTATTTTTATCAAAATCCTCAAAAGCAGTAGCAATTCCAATAACTCTAACCCCTTCATCTTTGTATTTATTGTAAATCTCAATTGCTTCAGGTAATGCATGCATAAAACATCCTGGGCAATTTACCTGAAACACTTCAACTAGAACAATATGGTCTTTTTCTTGATCAAAATTTGTTGGTGCTCCTTGGACCCAATCTGAGGCCCCAAAATTTGGTACTTTTTCACCAATTACTGCACTCATGAGACATATTCGTATTTTTTCCATTAAATACATACCTAAAAAAAATTTCATAATTTCTCCTGATTAACTAAATATAGGACACAGAAATCTCAAAAAACATTGCAAGTAGTTACTGATGATAGATTGACACTTTTTGCTGAAATGGAAAAAAAGTATGAGCAAAAAGATACTGAATACTTTGTTAAACTTTTAGATCATCCTGATTATGTGGTTAGAACTAGAGCAACTTGTATTCTAGTTGATTTTGGTGGTGAGGATAAAATTCCATATATTGCCAAAGTTTTAAAAGATGATGAAAATGAATTGGTAAGACACGAAGCTGCCTTTTCTTTGGGTCAGATGTGTTTTTCTAGCTCCATTCCACCACTAACTGATGCTACTCTAAATGATCCAAGTATGTTTGTAAGACACGAAGCTGCAATTGCTTTGGGTGTTGTTGGCAATAAAGATGCAAAAAATGCATTAGAGAAGGCATTAGATGATCCAGATAAACCCGTTGTTGAATCTGCTGTTGTAGCACTATCTAATATTGAATTTATGGAAAAACTAAGTAAGAACGAGAAATTTGCAAAGTTGACTGGTGGATGAGATGAATTTTTCTTATGGAATTATAGCCGTAGTTGGAGTTTTAGTTGCAATCTCTCTTGGATTTATTGTAATGTCTCCTGACGAGATCATTGAACCAAGGGTAGTTGAAGAAAAATCAAAAATTGAGGTTTCAATCCAAGAAATTTCTGTTACTCCTAGACTAATGTCTCTAAATGCAATTGAAGGAAACGTATTGGAAATTGAATCAGAATTTGTAAATGATGGTGATGAAATTGTCAATCATGTATTTTATACAATCCGTGCAATTCAGGACGGAAATGAAATCTTGAATGAGGAATCTCATAGACACACAACTCTTGATGATGCTGGAAATCTAGTTGAAGTATTCCCAATTCATAAAACAACACCATTAACTGAATCTGACGTAAATATCAAAATTCTAGTTACAGGTTTAGGTCATGGTGATAATATTGCTACTCCAATTACTTCTGAATATGAAATGATAATGACCCCTGAACCAACACCAGAACCTGAACCAACACCAGAACCTGAACCAACACCAGAAC
>CAYFJT010000018.1:0-13969 GCA_964343515.1 uncultured Nitrosopumilaceae archaeon | reverse complement strand
CACAAAAACCCACCTTCTGATAAGAATAAATAATTTTGTTAAGCGGGCCCAAAGGGCTTCGATCCCTTGACCATTGGATTAGAAGTCCAACACTCTATCCATGCTGAGCTATGGGCCCAAAAACCTAGCAATTAATTACCATTTTAAGGGTTTACAGCCACTTTTTTTTGTAATTTTCTCTTTCCATTTTGAAGAGAAATTGTTGAGCGTATCCTGCATATGGGCCAAAATGATTTACAATTTTTTCATGTAGAATATCGTATTGTTTTTCTGTAATTGTTTTAGTATCTATTTGAAATTTTTTTGAATAATATTTTTCTAAAATCCTAACCATCCATCTGTCTAATGGAAATGATTCTAATTTATCAAGAGAAAATAATAAAATGCAATCCGCAACCTTATTTCCTATTCCTGGTATGGCTTTGATTTTCTTTTTTGCATCAACATAACTACTTGATTTCAGATCTTCAAATGTTATCTTTCCAGAAGAGATAATTTTTGAAGCATCTTTAATGAATTTTGCACGATACCCTACACCGCAATTTCTAATTTCATTAATTGATGCTTTTGCAAGGGTTTCTGAATCTGGAAATAAAAAAAACTCTTTATTTTCATATGTGATTTTTTCTCCAAATTTATGTGATAAATTTTCTAGATTAGTTTTAATTTTTTGAATGTTGGAATTTGATGACACAATAAATGAAATCAAGCACTGAAATGGGTCTTGTTTTGTGATTCTTAGTCCTTGATATTTTTTTACAGCCATTCTTATTGTTTTGTCTTTTGAAATTGATTTGATTATTTCATCAAAATTGTCTTTGTTTCTTAAAAAATCTACTTTGTGATTTTTTAAGGATTTGATTTTTCCATTAATATTCACTTTAAGAATATCTTGTCCGTTTACTCCATACCAAAACTCTTTATTTTTTCTCCAAAGAAAGACTTGACCACTATTAATTGAATTTTCGACATCTATTGATTGGTTAATTTGTATCTTAGATTGCAATCTCTTCATTGACTGCAGGCGAATGTGATTCTAACCCAAACTTTTCATGAATTTCTTGTGCAAACAAATCACAAGATTCAGAATCCCCATGTACAGTTAACACCTTGGGATTTCCTTTAATTTTTTTAATCATATCAAATAATTCGTTTCTGTCAGCATGACCTGAAAATTCAAACTGCTTTACTTGTGCAGTTACATTGATGTCTTTACCTCTAGATGATACTTTTCCTGTTTCTAGTAATTTTTTACCCGGAGTGCCGTCACCTTGGTAAGAAACAAGAGCAATTCCATTTCTATCATCAAATGCAAGATGTTGTAAATAGAACACTGCATTTCCTCCAACTAACATTCCTGCAGGTGAAATCACAACACATGGTTCTTCCATTGCACGTTTTCTTTCAGAATGCTCTGTAATTGCAGTTGCTCCTTTAATTGCATCAGAGAAAACTTTTGGATCACGTAAATATTCCGGATGCTTAAACATTATTTCATTTACTTTAAGTGCCATACCATCCATGATTATTCTGTGTTTGAAATTTGCATTTCTTAAAATACATGCAATTTCTTGAGAACGTTCAACTGAAAATGACGGAATGAATAAAATTCCTTTTCTATCCATTACCTCATTTGCAAATTCTATTAATTCTGATTCAGATTCCTTTCTAGGTTTCTGCTCTGTCATAGCATATGTGCTTTCAGTAATTAACAAATCAATTTCTCCAATATCCAAATCCATTTCTCGAAGCATTCTTGAACCATTTGTTTTAATGTCTCCTGTGTAAAACAATCGTTTATTTTCTGATTCTACTAAAACTGTACTCCCTCCAATCACATGTCCTGATTCTCTTAACTCAAATGTTGCATTACCTTTGGTGATTTTTTGCTTAAATCCAACTTCTTTTGCATTTTTCATCATATTGTTTAATTCAGGAATGTCAAATGGATGGGAATTTTTCTCAATTTTCAGCATATCTTGAATCAATAATTTTGATAAATCAAATGTTGGCGGTGTTGCATAAACATCTGTATTTCCACTAACAAAAAGGGATGGAACATTTCCCGAATGATCTAGGTGAGCATGAGTGATAATTATTCCATCTACATCTTTTGGCTTTACATGTAATGGATATTGTGGAGGCGTGCCCCTTCTTCCAAATAATACCCCATAATCAAGTAAGAGATTTGTGCCGTTACAATTTACTAAAAACCCTGATCTACCTACCTCGTTGGCAGCTCCTAAAACTTTAACATTCAAGAATTAATTTGAATTTTTATCCTCGTTAAAACCTTCTTGAAAGAGAAACGATCATTATGCCTTACATGGAATCTTCAAAAGCTTTAATTAGTGCAAGCTAAGATTCGATCCTCATGGGAAGAAGCTTCCAAGAATGGTTAGGACAACAAGATCAAGCCGTCGTCGCTAAAACACGTGCTGGTGACGAAGCAAACAAACCACTCCTAAACCAAATTAACTGGATTTGGGTTAACAATCTGATGAATCAGAAAGCAGACCTTAATCCTTCTTCTGCAGAATTACTTGACTGGGTTACTTCTGGTCAGATAGACGCAATGAGAAAATAAACGTGATACTCACGTTATCTTTTTGTTTTTTAAAATTTTAATTCTGAATTTTCCGCACATTTTTTTGGCGATCAAATTTCATAACAGGGTTATGGATATCAATCATGGTTTAAATAGTAATCAGGCATTATTTTCATTGTAATGCCAATAGCAATACTTCCAGACATCGATGAGCAAAGATGTATCGGATGTGCACTATGTGTAGAAATCTGTACAACTCTTGGTCCTGATGTCCTTAGAGTAAAACCTGTTGAAGGCTGGAAGAGAGGTAAAGCATTTGTATTTTATCCAGAAAGATGTATTTCTGATGGTGCATGCATCGGTGTATGTCCAACAAAATCAATCTTTTGGATGAGACCAATGAATTACACAGCTGGACAACCAGTACCTCTTCACAAAAACGGTATCTTCATCAACGGTTGGGCAGAAGACGCAGCACTATAAAGCTGAATCTTTTAGCACATTCTTTTTTCTTATTTTTAATTACAAAAAAGATTTTTTCTTGATATTTTTTGGTAATGTTTTTACAAAATATTTTAAGAATTGATCTTCTTTGCTGTATCGAATTTCTGAAAACTGATTGTTATCAAAAAATATCTTCCAGGTTTTTTCAAACTCAGTAAATTCTTTAGGATCAAAACCCATTCTTGATGTTTCATGATGTGCAGCAGGGAAGATATCTGAAATCTCAATTGGAATTAATCCTAGTTGAGGATTATATTGGCAAATCTGAACTTCTTCAAAGTCTTTTAACTTTTTTGATAAATTTACAAATTGATGTGATAGATAGCCTGGTTTAGTTGATGATTCTTTTATAACTAGGAGTTTCTTTTTCTTTGATTTGAATTTCCTTACAATTTCATGAAATGATTGTACTTCGGGTCTGAATTGATCTTCTTTATCAAATAGAAAAATTGCTCTTTCTTTGAATTTTGGTGTACCGATTCTTAAAAATTCAGCATTTTCTGTCATTACTTCTACCATCTCAAATAACTTTGGATGTGCTCTTGCTTTTTTGATAACATATTCCCATAATCTGCCTTCATGAATTGCTTGTTTTACCTTGTCCACTTCAAGTTTAATTGCATGTAAATTATGAATTGCAATCTGATTGATCTTTTCAGTAGATTCTAACTGTCGTAATTCATCGGGAGTATACTTTGTACATATCTCACAATTACATGGAAAAACTACAATATCTGACAAATACCGAGTCCCATCTTCTGTAATGTACCTATTTTGTTTTGCATATAGCATGTATGAAGCAGAATCAAATGTGTCACAACCTAATGCCACTGCAAATGGAATAGTTAATGGATGTCCTGCACCAAATAGATGTAAAGGAATGTTATGTGGAATCTGTTTTTTTGCTGCTACAATCATTTGAGCTAATAATCTATATTCATATGACTCCATAAATTCAACTGGACTTCCTAATGCTAACATTTTGTATCCCATTTTGAGCAAACCTTTTGTTGATTTTGCAACAAGATCAAAATGCTCTCCTCCCTGAATCGGCCCAATCCAAATTTGCCCATTATCTTTACTGTCTTGAATTGTTTGCTTACAGACTTTGAGTGTGTGTTTCACATATGCTTCTGCTTTTTTTATAGGAAGTCCAAACCCTGTTGGTTTGTCTAATGGTATTGCAAAGTCTGTCATAATACCTTGCTCAAAATTTGCCATCTCTGTTGGAGATACTGGAACGTCTCCATACTCTAAAACTTGATATCCACCTGAATCTGTCATAATTCCTCTATCGTAATCAATAATCTTGTGAATTCCTTTTTTTACTGCTTCTTCTCCGTAACTATTTCGAGAAATGTATGCATTAGTAATTACTAAATCAAAACCAATTTCTTTGATCTTTTTTGAAGGAATTGTTTGTTTTACTGGATGAATAACTGGAACATATGCAGGAGTTTCAATTTTTCCATGGTTTGTTTCTATTTTGCCTATACGCCCTGCCAAATCTGTTTTTGATATTTCAAACAAGTATATTTTCAAATTAAAAGGCGTTATTTAATCAATCAACAAAAAATTTTTTTAAATCATTATTTTTAGTAACTAGTTCCAGCCAATCCACTTCTTCTGAGTCTGTATTGCTTGCAATGGCTAATTCTATTTTCTCTAATACTTCTTGAATATTTCTTTGAGTTACATTAATCTGGATAACTTTCTCATGAAACTGATTTTTGGCATCATATGTGAGAATCCCTAAAATCTCACTACTTGCATTTTCATTACTTTTTTTTCCTGAATACCCTCTTTCATTATAGACTCTAATCAAATCATATGGACTGCGTCTCAAAACAATAACTGTAGTAATTTTATTTTCTTCTAAAACATATGGTGCTAAATGCCCTATGATGATAGATTTGTTTGAAGTTTTTTCCTTGAGAATTTCTTGAAGTTTTTTTGTGTCTACATCATTTGATTCCTCATTTCTCTCAAATAAACCTGATTTTTTTGCAATCTCGTTAATGTCTATGATATTTAATTTTAATTTCTCTGAAAGTTTCTTTCCAATAGTATGTTTTCCCACTCCAGGAGTACCTGTAATGACTATCGACATATGATAAATTAGAAAGATGGTGATTAAACGATTTCTGCAATACTAATAAGTAGAATTGAATTTTTGAGATCATTGCAAATTGGTCTCTTAGGCAAAGCAAATGTAGGAAAATCTACATTTTTTTCTGCTGCAACTGAAACTCCAGTAGCTTCGGGAAATTTTCCATTTACTACCATTGAGCCCAATATTGGAATTGCATATGTTAAAGATGATTGTGCTTGTAAGCATTTTAACATTGAGCATAACAATGATCTTTGTGTTAATGGAACTAGATTTATTCCTGTAAAACTTATTGATATTGCCGGATTAGTTCCAGGAGCTCATGAAGGAAAAGGTCTGGGAAATCAATTTCTTGATGATGCAAGACAAGCTCAAGTTTTGATTCATGTAATTGATATTGCTGGTACTACTGACATTCAAGGACAGCCTGTTCCCCCCGGAACTCATAATCCTCTTGAAGATGTAAAGTTTGTTCAAGATGAATTTGATTTGTGGTTTGCAGATATTTTAAAACGTGAATGGGATAAGATTACAAGAGAAATTCATCAAAAAAGAGCAAAACTTACCGATGGAATCGCAAAACGATTTACAGGTTTAGGAATCAAAGATTTTCAAGTTCAAGATGTATTACAAAAACTAGGTTTTATCTCACGAGATCCAAAAGAATGGGTTGAGGATGATATTGTAGAGTTTGCACGAGACTTAAGAAAAAACACAAAACCAATGATTATTGCTGCAAACAAAGCTGATTTGTGCCCTGATCTTGAAATTGTCAAGAAAATTAATGACAATGTGATTTTATGTAGTGCCGAAACTGAATTGTTGTTAAGAAAAGCCTCAAAGGCTGGAATTGTAAACTATTCGCCTGGAGATGAAGGATTCACAATTGCAGAAGGAAAAGAGATTGCTCCGCCACAGCAAAAAGCACTTGATTTAGTCAAATCTGTTTTTGAAAAACTACCTTCTACAGGAATTCAGAAAATTCTTAACACTGCAGTTTTTGATTCCTTGAACTTCATAGTTGTTTTCCCTGTTGAAGATGAAACAAAACTGACTAACAAAGATGGTGTTATTCTTCCTGACACAAAATTACTTCCTCAAGATTCTACTGCAAAAGATCTAGCTGGACTAATTCATGCTGATATTGCAAAAGGATTTCTACATGCAATTGATTGTAAAACAAAACAGAGAATCAGCGGTGATCAGAAACTAAAAAATGGTGATGTGATTAAAATTGTCTCGACATTAAGTAGGGGATAATTTGTTAGGATTAGGAATTGAAAGTACTGCTCACACATTTTCTTGCGCAGTAATTGAAAAGAAAGGAAAAAAGGGAAAAATTTTATCTGATGTTAGAAGGATATATCGTCCTGCTGATGGAGAGGGCATTCATCCACGAGAAGCTTCAAGACATCATATTGAAAATAGTTCTTTGGTTTTATCAGAATGTCTTGATGAAGCAAACATCAAAGTCAATGACTTAGATATTGTATCTTATGCTGGTGGTCCTGGTTTAGGCCCATGTTTACGTGTTGGTGCTGTAGTTGCAAGATCGTTGGCATCTTATTACAAAATCCCTATCTATCCAGTAAATCATGCATTGGGCCATATTGAATTAGGAAAACTACTAACTGGTGCAAGTAATCCTTTAGTTCTTTTAGTGTCTGGGGGCCACACAATGCTTTTGGCATTTCTCAATAAACAGTGGCGGGTATTTGGTGAAACTTTGGATATTACTTTGGGACAATTACTTGATCAATTTGGTAGATCAATTGGTTTTGCTTCTCCTTGCGGAAAAAATATTGAAGAATTAGCAACAACATCTTCAAATTATGTTACATTGCCATATTCTGTAAAAGGAAATGATGTATCCTTTTCTGGTTTATTATCTGCAACAAAATCTGTAGCAAAAAAAAGTAAAGTTGATGCATGCTATTCTATTCAAGAAACTGCCTTTGCAATGATTTCAGAAGCTGTAGAACGTGCATTATCTTTTACAAGAAAAAAAGAACTAATGATTGTAGGTGGTGTAGCAGCTAACAAGAGATTATCTGAAATGTTACAAGATGTTTGTAAGCGACATGGCGCAAAATTCTTTGCTGTTCCATTGAAATATGCCGGAGATTGTGGCAGTCAAATTTGTTGGACAGGACTTTTGGAATCTCAAATTAAAAAAGGTGTTTCACTAAAAGATACTTTTGTTACTCAATCTTGGAGACTAGATTCTGTTAAAATAAATTATTAATTTTTATGATTGTCAATTGCCTCATCGATACTTTTGAGCCAATTTTTTGTATTAAACACACCAAACTTGTATGTTTTTTCGCCCTCATTTGTTTTTGTAATAAAACACACTTTTTTCATTAGTAATCCTTCTTTCCATGTTTTAGTTACATTGTCTAATGTGACATCTAAAATAGTATCCCCCATATGTTTTGAAAAATCCATCATTCTTGCTCTGGTTTTATCAAAAGCTAATCTCTTGTTAGTTAGTGTGAGAATTCCTGAACCTAAAACATCTTCACTACAATCTTCTTGTTTTAGTCTCTTTTCATCATCGTCCATGATTAATTTTTATTGAATTCATTTGAATATAACGGTAATGAAATTAATTAAAAAAGGAGCAGAAGCTGATATCTATCAAACTACATGGCAAAATTCCAATGCAATTTTGAAAATTCGAAAGATAAAAAATTATAGAAACACTCTACTTGATTCAAAAATTCGTAAACAACGAACAATCAAAGAATCTCAAATAATTTCTCAAGTGAAATTATTAGGAATACCTGCACCTCTTGTTTATTTTGTGAATTTAAAAAATACATCAATCATCATGCAAGAAATTCCTGGAAAACCTGTTCATGACTTATCTGAATCAAAGATTATCCAATTATCTAAAACAATTGGAAAATTGGTTGGAATGCTCCACAAAAATGGTATTATGCATGGAGATTTAACCACTTCAAATTTTATTCTCTTCAAAAACAATGTTTATGTAATTGATTTTGGCTTATCTCAAAACACTATCAAACCTGAAGATCATGCAGTTGATCTAAGATTAATCAAAGAAATTCTAAACAGTGCCCATGCAAAAATCATGATTCCTGCTTGGAAGAATTTTCTACTTGGCTACAAATCTGTAATTGATAATCCTAGTTATGTGAAAATCACTAAATTAGTTTCAGATATCGAAAGTCGCGGTAGGTATGCACAAGTTGTCTGATCTATATTTCGTATCTTCAAATTCTCACAAATACAAGGAATCTAAAATCATTCTAGAGTCATTTGGAATTAAACTAGGTTTTTTAAAATTTAATTTAGAAGAAATTCAATCTAGTTCTCTAAAAGAAATTGCAGAAAAAAAAGCAAAAAATGCTTTTTTAAAATGTAAAAAACCAATAATTATTGAAGATGATGGTTTATTCATAGATTCTTTGAATGGTTTTCCGGGTCCTTATTCTTCATATGTGTTCAAAACAATTGCCAACAAAGGAATTCTAAAACTTGTTTCATCAAAAAGAAAAGCAAAATTTGTTTCAATCATTACTTATTGTGATAAAAATATTCTTGAATCCTTTATTGCAAAATTAGATGGTACTATTTCAAAATCTCAAAAAGGTAAAGGGTGGGGCTATGATCCAATATTTGTTCCAAAAAATTCTAGAAAAACTTTTGCAGAAATTGATCACAAAAATGAATTATCTCATAGATTCAAAGCGTTAAAAAAATTTTCTAATTGGTATTTACATAAGATGGAATCCAACGATCAATAAACCTATCATTATTTTGTAAAATTGAAATTCTTGAAACAAAACTTTCATCCATCACTGAAAATATTTGACTTTGTTTTGCAACCTGTTCACTAAATCTTCTCACTTCTTCCATTTCTAGCATGTTTGAATGTTCTAATCTGTTTGTAGAACGTCCAATATGCATGTAAGATTTTATTTCAATAAAATGTGGACTTGATTTTCTGAACATTTTAGCAAAAGCTGGAATCATATTTATTTGATCATTAAAATTTCTAATCAAAGTAATTCGTAAAACGGTTCTTGTTTTGAGGTGTTTTAACATATCAAGTGTTCTGTTCCATCTCTCCCATGAATCATCGTATTTTGGTTTGTTAATTTTTAAAAATGATTCATAGTCTGCCGCATTAGTTGATAGGTACAATTGTGTTGGAAGTGCATCTTCATCTTGTAATCTTTGAATCATGTCTGGTTCTTGACCATTTGTAACAAGAAAAATTGATTTTGTTGCCTCAAGCGAGTTCAAATATTTTATCAATTTTGGTAATTTGGGATACATTGTTGGCTCTCCTGAAAGTGAAATTGCATAGTGACTAGGAAGTAATGATTCATCTAATCTTTGTTTATCATTTCTTGAATCGCCATAATACCCATTGATCAGTTTTTTTCTTTCAGCCATTAGTTTAGTTAAAATTTCTTTAGGTTCTGCAACTTGTTCTGGTTTCATTTCTAATGAATCATAAAATTCCATTGGTCTCCAACAATACACGCAACGGTTTTCACAATGCATTCCAGCTGGAGAAAACTCCATGCATCTATGGGTTGAAATTCCATAAAACTTATGTTTGTAGCAACTGCCTTCATGTTTGAATGATTTTTTTGTCCAATGACATAGTTCTACAGTAGAGTGATCAGAAATACCATACTTTGCTTTTTTTAATTGCTCAGAAATTGCAGGTTTGATCTGAATTAGTTCTTCTTCAACAACTTCACCTGAACAACTCATTAGTCCAGATCTTGTTTTGGTTTACTTAAATTGATCGAGTTTTTTCTAAAAGATGAAAAATTTTCCTAAAACTTGTGATATTTTTGGTCGAATTTAGAGTGAGGTTTAATAACTGGATCCTCAGGAATTAATTAAGCTTTGAAGAAAATCCACACTTTATCATTTCTGTTGTTACTATTAACTACTCTAACTAGCATGCCTCTAAGTCCTACATTTGCCACGAGTGACTTAGATAATGATGGTTTTGATGATGATGTTGATCCATGTCCAAACCTTCAAGAAGATTATCAAGGTGACTTAGATGGATGCCCATCAAATTTTGTTCCATGGCATGATGGTGACTTTGATGGAATAGAGGATCGTTTTGATCAATGTCCTGATTTGAGAGAAACTTACAATCAATTCCAAGATACTGACGGATGTCCTGATATTTCTCCAGAAGGTGGTTCTGGTGGATTGCCTGATTCTGATGGTGATAGTTTTGTTGATACAGTAGACTTGTGTCCAACCCAACCTGAAAATTACAATGGATTTGATGATACTGACGGATGTCCAGACTCATTGGGAGATGCTGACTATGATTATGATGGAATTCCTAATACTATTGATATGTGTCCTATTATTAGAGAAACTTACAATCAATTCCAAGATACTGACGGATGTCCCGATTCTATTCCAAATGATACTGTAGATCCAAATATCTTCTCACTTTTAGTTTCATTAGGTCCTTCATCTATTGATTCAGATGATGATGGAATTTCTGACAAATTTGATGATTGCCCAACTGAACCTGAAAGATACAATCAATTCCAAGATACTGACGGATGCCCAGACTCTATTCCCTCCTTTGTAGGTTCTTTGAATGATTCAGATGGTGATGCTATTTTAGATAGTGATGATGCATGTCCACTAGAACCTGAAAGATACAATCAATTCCAAGATACTGACGGATGCCCAGACATTCCTCCTTACAAAAGTCAAGTTGATTCAGATGGTGATGGAATTTTAGATATTAATGATCAATGTGTTAATGTAAAAGAAACTTACAATCAATTCCAAGATACTGACGGATGTCCAGACTTTGTTGCATCAAATAAGGGCTCGTTTGACACTGATGGTGATGGCTTTTATGACGTAATTGATTCATGTCCAAACCAACCTGAAAACTATAATGGTGTATTAGATACTGACGGATGCCCAGATGACTTTGTACAAAGTGATTATGATTTAGATGGAATTTTAGATATTAATGATCAATGTGTTAATGTAAAAGAAACTTACAATCAATTCCAAGATACTGACGGATGTCCAGACTCTTCTTCTGAACTTTTAGTGTTAGATTTTGACTCTGATTCTATTCCTGATCTAGTTGATAATTGTCCCCTAGAATCTGAAACAATTAATGGCTTTAATGACGACGACGGATGCCCAGATATTGCAATAATGGATACCGATGGTGATGGTATTAGAGATGTTTTAGATGAGTGTCCTACTGAAAAGGAAACTTGGAATAGATACAATGATCTTGACGGCTGCCCAGACTCTGTAACTGATATGGATTCAGATTATGATGGTATATTGGATTCAGTTGATGAATGTCCTTTAGATAGAGAACGCTATAATAATTTCAATGATGACGATGGTTGTCCAGACTATCCTGATTACATTACTAGCTTAGATTCAGACTTTGATGGTTTGATTGATGATGAGGATGAGTGTGTATTTGTTCCAGAAACTTACAATCAATTCCAAGATCTTGACGGCTGCCCAGATTCAGTAGTTGATCCAAAGTCTTCTATTGATACTGATGATGATGGAATTAATGATTATAATGATCATTGTCCAAACCAACCTGAAAACTATAATGGTATATTAGATCTTGACGGATGTCCAGATGACTATATTCCAAGTCATGATAGGGATCAGGATGGAATTGCTGACAAAATTGATGCTTGTCCAACTGCAAAAGAAACTTACAATAAATTACATGACGATGACGGATGTCCAGATACAATATCTGATTCATTTGTAATTGATTCAGATAATGATGGTTTACCTGATTCATCTGATGATTGCCCTTTGGTTGCTGAACGTTATAATGGCTTTAATGATGATGATGGCTGCCCTGATGTTAATGATAAACAACCAGACTCTGATGGTGATGGCGTTTCAGATGTAATAGATATGTGTCCTACTGAAAATGAAACTTGGAATAGATATATTGATAATGACGGATGTCCTGATGTTGTTCCAATGGGAACCATGACTTCTGATAGTGATGAAGATGGTATTGATGATTCAGATGACATGTGTCCTTTAACTCCTGAAACATGGAACAAATATCTTGATACTGACGGATGTCCAGATTCACAAGCAGATTTAGGTGAATCTTAAAATGAATCAATCACCTCTTTTAGGGTTTTTACTTTTACTTACAGCAACTATTGGATTAGCACCTGGTGCTGTTGCTGCACCTATTGATGATATTGATGATATTGATGGTGATGGTGTACCAAACAATATCGATCTTTGTCCAAATCTGTTAGAGGACTATGATCCACAATATGGTGGTATGGTTGACGGTTGCCCTGCAGATTTTGTTCCTTGGTATGATACTGATCTTGATGGTATTCAAGATCATCTTGATAGTTGCCCTGATGTAAAAGAAACATACAACAATTTTGATGACACTGACGGCTGTCCTGACAACTCTCCTAGCGGTGGAAAAATAACTAGTGATACTGATGGTGATGGTTTACTTGATAATCTAGATTTGTGTCCAACTCAACCTGAAACATTTAATGGATTCTTAGATGATGACGGTTGCCCTGACAGTACATTATCCTCTATTGATTCAGATATGGATGCAATTTTAGATGTATTTGATGCATGTCCACTAGAACGTGAAAACTATAACAAATTCCAAGATGATGACGGTTGCCCTGACACAGTTACTGCTACCTCTTCAAGTTACTCTTTCCCTGATTCTGATGGTGATGGCATAGATGACAGATGGGATGCATGTCTTGATGAGCCTGAGAATTTTAATGGATTCTTAGATGATGACGGTTGCCCTGACATCCTAGGAATTACATTGTCTGAATCGCCTGATGCAGATTTTGATGGAATATCTGACAATTTTGATGCATGTCCACTAGAACGTGAAAACTATAACAAATTCCAAGATGATGACGGTTGCCCTGATATTGTAGATTATTTTACAATAAGTGATTCTGATGGTGATGGAATATTTGATCAGGATGATGTATGTCAATTCAATCCTGAAACTTACAACAAATTCCAAGATACTGACGGATGTCCAGACTTTGTTGCAGATAACAAATTTTTAGCTGATACTGATGGTGATGGTTTTATTGACACACTAGATTTGTGTCCAACTCAACCTGAAACATTTAATGGATTCTTAGATGATGACGGTTGCCCTGACAGTACATTATCCTCTATTGATTCAGATATGGATGCAATTTTAGATGTATTTGATGCATGTCCACTAGAACGTGAAAACTATAACAAATTCCAAGATGATGACGGTTGCCCTGACACAGTTACTGCTACCTCTTCAAGTTACTCTTTCCCTGATTCTGATGGTGATGGCATAGATGACAGATGGGATGCATGTCTTGATGAGCCTGAGAATTTTAATGGATTCTTAGATGCTGACGGTTGCCCTGAAAACATAGGTACATCATCTGATGATGTGGTTGACACTGATTATGATGGACTTGCAGATCATCTAGATCAATGTCCTACAATTGCTGAAAGATACAATAAATTCCAAGATGATGACGGTTGCCCTGACAGTATTGCCCATCAAACTATTGGTGATTATGATTATGATGGAATCTTTGATGATGTAGACCAATGCCCAACTGCAAAAGAAACTTACAACAAATTCCAAGATACTGACGGATGTCCAGACTTTGTTGCAGATAACAAATTTTTAGCTGATACTGATGGTGATGGTTTTATTGACACACTAGATTTGTGTCCAACTCAACCTGAAACATTTAATGGATTCTTAGATGATGACG
>CAYFJT010000017.1:0-15350 GCA_964343515.1 uncultured Nitrosopumilaceae archaeon | reverse complement strand
CAACCAAACGTATGAATTTGCCACTGTTGATGAATCTAACATTCCTGAATATTTCCAACACAACACTTTGGTGAACCACTCTATCATTCCAGTATATATAGGATGTTTTCAGTTATAATGATATTGTAGATTCTCATTTACATTCATGTATTTTTTTTACAAAAATCTAAAAATTTGTTCATCCAATTTTGTTCTTTTGTAATTATGCTCAATACTTTCATTTGTTGCTACTGTACTGTCTCCTAAATTTTCTACGATTCTTTTCAAGTCCTGAAGAATGAATCTAATTGAAATGAAATTTTTTTCCAAGTCTAAAACTTTGGACATATCTATTCATTCATCCTCAACAACATCTGCAACTTTTCCCCCTTACTTGATTCATCTATTTGTATAGTGAAATTCTCTTGGTTTTTATTCAAGCATAATTTGCCTGAAATATTCATATGGACATCCTAGAACTAATTCAGTCTAATCTTCTTACTCCAATAATTCTTTTTTTTCTGTTTGGAATAATTGCAGCTCGAATAAAATCTGACTTGAAGATCCCTGCTGCAATTTCAGAATTTTTACCAATCTATCTTTTGGCTGCAATTGGACTTCATGGTGGAATCGAGATGCGAAATACTGGATTTGAAAATATGTTGATTCCAATGTTTGTTGCAATTGGACTTTCATTGTTGTTTACATTAAACCACTATCAAATTCTAAGACGATTAGGAAAATTCAATCTCTTTGATTCTTATGCACTTGCATCGACTTATGGTGCAGTTGGTGCAGTTCATTTTTCTGTAGGTTTGTCCTTCTTGAAAAACCAAGGAGTGACATCTGAGGGATATATTGCCGCAATTCTTGCAGTGTTAGAACCCCTTGCATTCATTTTGGCAATATTTATGACAAATATGGCCGTGGCGAAACAGATCAAAGAAAAGAAAAAATCTTTTGCAAGCGATGACACTACAGAGATAGATGTTGGATTAAATCAAACAAAAACAAAACTATCTAAAATACTACATGAATCCATTACAGGAAAAGCTATTGTGATTCTTCTTGGCAGTATTGTAATTGGTTATATCATTGGTGATGATGGATTTGAATCAATCAAGATTGTATTTGATGATATGTTTACTGGTGCTATAGTAATTTTTATGATTGAAATGGGTATCATTGCCGGTCAAAGATTAGATGATATCAAAAAAGTAGGTATTTTTCTTACTGCATTTGCTATAATCATTCCTCTGTTTAATGGAACCATTGGCGTTTTGGTATCTACTGCACTTGGATTGAGTATCGGTGGTGCTGTCATGTTTGGGTTGCTTATGGCTAGTGCTTCATTTATTGCCGCACCTGCAGTTTTACGTCATGCCATTCCTCAAGCAAAACCAAGTTTGTACATTACATCTGCCTTAGGAATAACATTTCCATTTAACATTATTGTCACATTACCAATCTTGTTTACAATTTCTACGTTTGTTCATTCTGGAGAAGGAACGATAGACTTATTCAATTTCATTGTTGAGGGATTCTAATGAAGATGTTTGATGCTAAACTACTTACAATTACTTGTGAGATATTGGCACAAGAAAATATTATTGAAATTCTCAAAAAACATAAAATCACTGGATACACTACTTATGAAGTTGATGGAAATGGTTCCCGTGGTTTACGTGGACAGGGATTAAAAAACGAAAAGAATGTCAAAGTTGAAGTAATCATGAGAGAAGAAAAATTACAAGATGTTGTAGAAGAAATTTCTAGAACTCTGTTTGCAAATTTTGCTATTGTGCTTTATGTCAGTGATGTTGGTGTATTGAGACCAGAAAAATTCTAACAACAAGAATCATCTGAACACAAAATTGGCATCTTTTTACTTGCACTTGTAACATTTGAAATTAGTTCTGATAATTGATTGTTTGAAATTGCATACATTGCCTTTTTCCCCTCATCTCGTGATTTAACAATTCCACATTTTTTGAGTGTCTTGAGATGATGTGAAACTAGTGGTTGATCTTTTTCTAACTTTTCTACAAAATCATTAACACACAATTCTTTGTTTTTTTGTAATAACTCTAAAATCTCAAATCTTGTTTCATCACAAATACACTTTAAGAGATTGACTCCATTCATATCAATCTAAATTTATATAAACTAATATTTATGTGATGATATGAAAAATATTCTTTTCGTATGCGTAGAAAATGCAGGTAGAAGCCAAATGGCTGAGGCACTTTTTCGAAAATACGCTCCAACAAAATACACTGTGATTAGTGCAGGAACAACTCCTTCTTCCCAACTAAATCCAGTTGTAGTAGAAGTCATGAAAGAGATTGGGATTAACATGACTTTACAATCACCAAAAATATTGTCGAATGATATGATTGAAAATTCCTCAAAAACAATTAACATGGGTTGCATAGATAAAGAATCTTGTCCTGCATTATTTGTTGATGAAATTTTAGATTGGCAAATATCTGATCCTAAAGAAAAATCAATTGATGATGTACGAAAAATTCGTGATCAAATCTTAAAAAAAGTTTTAGAACTTGTAAAATCTCTTGAGGGATAATTTTGACTTATTCTAATTTACAAATATTTACAGTTGAACTGATTGGAACTTTTATTCTTGTAATATTTGCAACTGGTTCAATTGTTTATGATGTAAAATTTTTTGATGGTAATTTGGGAATTCCTTTTGCAGCAGTAGCACCATTTATTGCATTACTTATTGGTGTCTATTCTTTTGGAAAGATATCTCTTGCCCATTTTAATCCTGCAGTAACTATTGGATATTATATTACAGGACATATTACAAAAATTCAGATTCTATATTATTTTGCAGCAGAAATTATTGGTGCCTTGTTAGGTTCTCTATTTGTCATGAAAGTTATCGGTGATGATGCAAATCTTGGTGCCAATGCCCCCAATTATGATCTTTCACTATCTCTAATTTTTCCAGTTGAAGTATTAGCTTCTGCTATGCTTATGGGAGTAATTTTCTATGTTGTCTATACCAAGGGATTAAGAGGATTTAGTGGTGTTGTAATTGGAGGAATAGTTGGACTAGATATCTTGTTTTTAGCATTTATCTCAGGTGCCTCTATGAATCCTGCAAGAGCATTGGCTCCTGCATTACTTTCTGGAACTATGGGTGATTTGTGGCTATATTGGACTGCACCATTTGTTGGAACTACAATCGTGGCTTTTCTTTTCCGTGGAAAATTTCAAACTCAGCGAACTTCAAATTACGAATAATAATGACCAAAATTACTACCTCATATTGACAAATTCAAAACTATTCTCAAATGCCAAAAAAGTAACTCCTTCAGGTGTCAATAGTCCTGTCAGATACTTTGAACCATATCCATTTTTCACAAAAAAAGCAAATGGTGCATACATTTGGGATGCTGATAATAGAAAACTAATTGATTTTTGCAACGGTTATGGTGCATTACTTTTAGGACACAGAAGAAAAGAAATCATCAATTCAGTTTCAAGACAACTTACCAAGGGAACTCTTTATTGTACTCCTACAGAGGCAGAAACTGAACTTGCAAAACTGATCATTAGTAATTTCCCATCAATTGACAAAGTTCGATTAATGAATACTGGCGGTGAGGCAACAATGACTGCAATTAGATTAGCTCGTGGATTTACAAAAAAGAAAAGGATTATCAAATTTGAGGGATGTTATCATGGAGCTCATGATTCTGTCTTAGTTAAAGCGGGTTCTGGTTCGGCACATAATGGTATTTCAGTCTCTGATGGTGGTTTGGATGAAGTATCAAAAAATACTTTGGTTGTTCAATACAACAACATTGAAGATCTGCAAAAAACAATTCAAAAAAATAAAGATGTTGCAGGAGTAATTGTAGAACCAATCCTTGCTAACATGGGATTAATTTTACCTGAGAAAAATTTCCTTTCTGATTTGAGAAAAATTACTAAAGAAAATAATATTCCATTAATCTTTGATGAAGTAGTTACTGGATTTCGAGTTGCTTCTGGTGGTGCACAAGAACACTTTGGAATAAAACCTGACATTACCACTATGGCCAAAGCGCTAAGCAATGGATTTACAATTTCTGCAGTGGGTGGTAAAAGAGAAATTATGGACTTGCTTTCTCCTGGCGGAAAAGTCTATCAGGCAAGCACTTTTGCTGGCAATCCGATTTCTGTAAGTGCCGCAATTGCCTCAATCAAAACCATTAACAAACTCAAAAACAAACTGTACTCTAAACTTGAGAGATTCAATCTTCTATTCTCTACTGCACTTGATGACATGGCAACTGATATGGGAATTGAACATCAAATCAACTTTACAGCCTCAATGTTCCAGATTTTCTTTACGAACAAACCTGTCACAAACTTTGAAACATCAAAAAAATCAAATGCAAAGAAATTCCAAAAAATGTTCAAAACTCTACTCAAAAAAGGAGTATTCATTGCGCCTTCTCAATTTGAAGTCGTTTTCTTATCTGATGCTCATACTGAAAATGATCTCAACAAAGCACTTGATGCATACCACTTGGCACTAAAATCGGTGAAAAATTGAAGTATGTTGTAGGTGCAAGAGGAAGTCAATTATCAGTAGCTCAAACAAACTTGGTAATTGAGGAACTAAAAAGAGTACATCCTGATACAGAATATGAAATTAAAACAATTACAACAAAAGGTGATACTGATAGTAGACCTTTATTTACAATAGATCAAAAAGGCATTTTCGAAAAAGAGATTGACAGAGCAGTGGCACAAAAAGAAGTTGATTTTGCAGTTCATAGTCTAAAAGATGTTCCTTCTGAACTGGATGAAAATCTAGTATTAGCTTGTATTCCTAAAAGAGAGACAGTAAATGATGTATTTATCTCCCCAGACGGTTCTTCTCTTGATTCTATTGAACCTGATTCTGTTATTGGAACAAGCTCACTTCGACGAGCAGTACAAGTTTCTAGAAAAAGACCTGATGTTACAGTAAAACCAATTCGTGGAAACATTGAAACTCGAATCAAAAAAACATCTGGAAACAATTATGACGCAATAGTTCTTGCAAAGGCAGGAATTACTAGATTGGGAGTTGATGTGAAATATACTGAATTATCTACTGATGATTTTTCTCCATCTCCTGGTCAAGGCGCAATTGCCATTGTTGCAAGATCTGATGATTCTAAAACAATTGAGATGCTCAAAAAAATTGAAGATTCTGACTCTCGTCTAGAAATTGAGGCAGAACGTGCACTATCTGATTTTGTTGATTCTGGGTGTAGATTTCCTATTGGAGCTTATGCAAAGTCCAATGATACTGAGATGACTTTAACTGTGACTGCATTTTCTGTTGATGGAAAACAATTCCTTCACGTAAGTAAAACTGGAGATAAAAATAATCCAAAATCTCTTGGTAAACAAGCAGGAGAAGAACTCTGTGAGAAGGGAGTAAATGATCTTGCATTAAATTGGAGAGAAAAAGTGGAGGAATGGAACAAAACATGACTGGAAAAGTGTATCTAGTTGGCGCAGGACCTGGAGATAGTAAACTAATCACGCTTCGTGCAGTTGAATTGTTACAAAAAGCAGATGTTGTTTTGTATGATAGATTGGTAAGCAAAAAAATCATTTCAATGATTCCAAAAAAAACTGATAAAATCTATGTTGGTCGTGCAGTAGGTGATGACACAACTCATCAAAACACAACAAATGATTTGATGGTAAAGTACGCAAAATCAAAAAAGAATGTTGTTCGACTAAAGGGTGGGGATCCTATAATCTTTGGTCGTGGTGGAGAGGAAGCTGAATTTCTCAAAGAAAATAAAATAAAATACGAAATTGTTCCTGGTATTACATCTGGAATTGGCTCTGCAACATATGCTGGAATTCCACTTACTCATAGAAAACATGCATCATCTGTAGTCTTTGTTACAGGTCATGAAGATCCTGAAAAGAAACAAGAGATTGTTAAATGGAAACGACTTGCAAAGTCCGTAGATACTATAGTTATCATGATGGGATTATCTAGAATCAATATTATTTGCAAACAACTTATCGCAGGTGGCATGGACAAAAAAACACCTGTTGCAGTTATTCAAAATGGAACCACTTCTAAACAAAAAATGATAAAGGGAACTGTTTCAAATATTGCAAAAAAAATCAAAGAAAATAAAATTACTCCGCCAACTAATATCATAATTGGAAATGTTGTTGATCTGTCAGATACTATTGGGTGGAAATGATGCTTGATGGAAAAACTATAGCCATTACTCGTTCACGTGATGACGCTACTGAATTTATCTCACTTGCTGAGAAAAACAATGCACTTCCAATACCTTTACCAACTATTGAACTTGTTAGCAAGGGAGAAAAAATTGTTGATGAGTTTCTAGACTCTGTAAAAACGTATAATCCTGATTATTCTGTTTTTATGAGTTCAAAAGCTGTCAAACTACTCTTTGATACTGCAAAAGAATCAGGAAAACTTGAAACTCTTCAATTAGCAATCGCAAATACAATTGTTATTTCAGTTGGTCCAAAAACCACAATTGCCCTTGAAGCACAGGGAATCAAGGTGAATCATCAACCATCTGAAACATTTTCTTCTGTTGGTGTTGGAGAATTATTTACTCAACTAAATGCTGTTGGTAAAAAAGTCATAGTTCCTAGAAGTGGTGCATCTACCCCATTTCTCAAAGAATTATTAAACAAAATCGGAATTGATGTCTTTGAAATTCATCTGTATGATGTATGTGCATTTAGAGATACCTCTCAATGGAATGAATTTCGAGAACTATTTTCACAAAATAATGTAGATGGTATTGTTTTTACCAGCGCATCTTCTGTAAGAGGATTTTTTGAAATAATGACTAAAGATTATGCTGAAAATTCTTTATTGGAAAATCTTGAGAAACTTTCCGTAGTGTCTATTGGACCATTTACTTCAGATGAACTAAAGAAATTCAACGTCAAAACCACTATGGCTCAAGTCCATACTGTTGAGGGTGCGTTTGAATCTATGAAAAACATTCTGACAATTGCATAGTTAATGATCAAACCCTAATACTTTGAAATTCTTCTCAAATCATGGAATATGAAATTAAAAAGAAGATCCATATTACATGTCCTCATTGTGAAAAACCAATTGAAACTGAAATTGAAATTGAGCTAGAAATAGAAGAGAAGAAAAAGAAAGACAAGAAAGAAAAAAAAGAAAAGAAAAAAGACAAGAAGAAAAGTAAGAAAAAATAAAAGAACTAAAAAATCTCAAATTTGATTTAGCTCATCCTATTTAGCTCCGCCTATTTTTCCTCATGTATTTATAATATAACGGGGTTATTTTGCTCATGGCAACTGAAAACCTTGACATGGATTATTCAAAATATGATTTTAAAGACTCTACAGAGATGTATGTCCACCTTAGCAAGAAAGGTTTGACTAAGGATACTGTTATTGGTATCAGTAAAATGAAGGATGAACCCCAATGGATGCTTGACTTTAGATTACGTTCATTTGAAATTTTTATGAAAAAACCAATGCCAACTTGGGGTGGAGATCTCAGTGTAATTGATTTTCAAAATATTTACTATTATGCAAAAGCATCAGAAAAAACAGAAAAGAACTGGGATGATGTTCCAGAAGATGTCAAAAACACTTTTGATAAATTAGGAATTCCTGAAGCTGAAAAAAAATTCTTAGCAGGTGTTGGCGCTCAATACGAATCTGAAGTTGTATATCACAGCTTAAGAGAAGATTTGGCAAAACAAGGTGTCCTCTTTTTAGATACTGATGCTGCTCTTAAAGAACAACCAGAGATTTTTAAAAAATATTTTGGAAAAGTTATTCCTCCTGAGGATAACAAATTTGCAGCACTAAACAGTGCTGTTTGGAGCGGTGGCTCATTCATCTATGTTCCACCTGGTGTCAAAGTTGACATGCCCCTTCAAGCATACTTTAGAATTAATGCTGAAAACATTGGTCAATTTGAAAGAACATTGATCATTGTGGATGAGGGTGCAGATGTTCATTACATTGAAGGATGTACTGCCCCTGTTTACTCTTCAGAGTCACTTCACTCTGCAGTTGTCGAACTGGTTGCACACAAAGATGCACATCTAAGATATACCACAATCCAGAACTGGAGTAATGATGTTTACAATCTTGTAACAAAAC
This sequence comes from uncultured Nitrosopumilaceae archaeon, assembly GCA_964343515.1. Taxonomy (GTDB): domain Archaea; phylum Thermoproteota; class Nitrososphaeria; order Nitrososphaerales; family Nitrosopumilaceae; genus Nitrosopumilus. Next base: position 7,202 of record CAYFJT010000017.1, on the reverse strand, counting down.
GAGCTTATGCATATGAAGGTGCAACCGTTGAATGGATTGATGGAAACATTGGAAGTAAACTCACTATGAAATATCCTGGAGTTTATCTTATGGGTGAACGTGCTTATGGCGAAACACTCTCTATTGCATTTGCAGGTAAGGGCCAACACCAAGATACAGGTGCAAAAATGGTTCACATGGCACCCAATACTACTTCTAAAATTACATCCAAATCTGTAAGTAGATTGGATGGTCGTTCCACTTACAGAGGATTACTCAATGTGGCAAAAGGAGCTACTAATGTAAAATCTACTGTAAGATGTGATGCATTACTCCTTGATGATACATCAAAGACTGATACTTATCCATACATGGAAATCAATCAAGAAGATGCAACAATTACACATGAGGCAACTGTTGGAAAAATCGGTGATGAACAAATCTTCTATCTTATGAGTAGAGGATTTAATGAAGAAGAAGCATTGTCTTTAATTGTCAATGGTTTTATGGAACCTTTCACAAAAGAACTTCCAATGGAATATGCAGTTGAATTAAACCGTCTGATAAAACTTGAGATGGATGATTCTGTAGGATAATCATATTAGTTGTGATAACATGTCTCAAGAAACACTATCAAAACTTGACGAGTCTCATATCAATGAGATTTCTTCATCCCGAAATGAACCTGATTGGTTAAAAGATTTTAGAAAAGATTCTCTTTCAATTTATTCCACTCTCCCAATAGAGATGTCTCCTCTTTACAACAAATACACTGACGCTAAAAGATTAAACCCTGAAAAAATTTCAATTTCTTCTTCAACAAAAGATTCCATCCCTGATTTTCTTCAAAAAAGACTAGGTGAATTAGAAGATGAAATATGTATTATCCAAATCGGAACTAATATTCACAGAATCAATCTTCCTGATGAACTAAAATCTAAAGGGTTGGTGGTATCTTATATTTCTGATGCCATTCAAAACAACTCTGAACTTGTAAAAAAAGCACTAGAGACATCTAATTCCAATGATGATAAATTTACCGCTTTGAATAACGCTGCCTTTAACTCTGGTGTGTTTATTCATATTCCAAAAAATTTAGTTGTAGAAAAACCAATTCATTTCTTGTCTTGCTTATCTGATGATGGATTGTCTACCATTTCTAGAAATGTTGTATTTGCAGATGAAAATAGCAAAGCATCTGTTGTTCAAGAACTGTACTCCCCAAAAACTGAAACTCAACAAGCATATCTTGAGTTACTAAACACAAATGTTGCAGCAAATGCAGAACTAAATATTACTACTTTACAGATGATGGATCAAAAATCTGTCAATTTTTCCACTAGAAGAACTGACTTGGCACAAGACGCTACAGTAAATTGGTATTCTGGCCTATTTGGTTCCGTACTGTCTAGATACAAAATCGATTATTATCTAAATGGTACTGGCGCATCTTCTAATGAATCTGAAGTTATATTTGGAAACAATGATCAACACTTTGATATCCAAACAAACATGAATCATCAAAGTCCTGCAACTGAAGCTAGAGTTGTAGAAAAATCCATTCTTCGGAACAGGTCAAAATCTCTTTTCAAAGGAATGATCCGAATTAAAGAGAATGCTGCAAAATCCAATTCCTTTTTGTCAGGCCGCTCTATTCTATTAGATAAAAATGCAAAATCTGATGCAATTCCTGGACTTGAAATTCTAACAAATGATGTTAAAGCAACTCACTCCGCATCTGTAGCACAAATTGATGAGGAACAAATATTCTATCTTAAGAGCAGATGTTTGAGTCATGAAGAGGCTGAAAGAACTATTGTTGAAGGCTTTTTGGAACCCTTATCAAGAAAAATGTCTTTTCAAGTAAGAGCATGGATTGCATATCTCATTGAATCTAAATGGGAAAACCGTGAATTGACAATTAACACTGATGAAGAACTAGCAAAATTTGTTGAAATTGAAGAAACAAGATATAATGAAGACGCTGAAATTGAACAACATTACAAATACAGATAGGAGAAATTAGAACTTGCAAAGTGCTCAATCTTCATTTGAAAATCTAAGAAAGGATTTTCCAATACTTGAAAGAACTGTTAGAGATAACAAACATCTAGTTTATCTTGATAATGCATCTACTACACAAAAACCAAATCAAGTAATTGATGCCATTACTGATTATTATCAAAATCATAATGCAAATATTCACAGAGCAGTTTATGCACTAGCTGAAGAAGCTACCGAAGCTTATGAAAATACAAGAGACAAAATTGCAAATTTTGTCAACATAAAAGATAGACAAGAAATTATCTTTGTTAGGGGGACTACTGAAGCAATTAATCTAGTTGCATATGCCTGGGGCAGGCCTCACATCAATGAAGGTGATATCATTGTAACTACTGAATACGAACATCATAGTAACATTGTTCCTTGGCAACTCCTTACACAAGAAAAACATGCTAAATTAGAATACATCGGAATGGATGATGATGGGGAACTGATTTTAGATGATCTTGATAAACATCTTGCAACCGGTAAAGTGAAACTAGTAACTTTTAGTCTAATGTCTAATGTACTAGGCACAATTACTGATGCTAAAAAAATTATTGAAAAATGTAAGGCTGCAGGTGTACCAACTTTGATTGATGGAGCTCAAGCAGTTCCACACATGAAAGTTGATCTTGAAGAATTAGATTGTGATTTCTTTGCGTTTTCTGGCCACAAGATGTTAGGCCCGACTGGAATTGGAATATTATGGGTTAGAAAATCTGTACTTAACACAATGAATCCTTTCCATGGTGGGGGTGACATGATTCGTGAAGTTCACAAATATGAGACTACTTGGAATGACTTGCCTTACAAATTTGAAGCTGGAACTCCTAATATTGCTGATGTTGTTGGATTGGGTGCCGCAATTGACTATCTAACGAAAATTGGAATGGACAATATTAGAGAACACGAAATTGAACTAACAAAATATGCTATTGAAAAATTATCCAATGTTAAAGGACTTCATATCTATGGCACTAAAGATATTTCAAAACGTGGTGGTGTAATATCTTTTAATTTTGCAGATGTACATCCACATGATGTTGCACAAATTATTGATGAAGAAGGAATTGCAGTACGTTCTGGTCATCACTGTGCTCAAGTCTTGATGGAAAGATTAAACGTTGCAGCTACCTCGAGAGCTAGTTTTTACATTTACAACACTAAAGAAGATGTTGATGTACTTGTTAATTCATTAAATACTGTGGCAAAGGTGTTCAAATTATGAGTGGCAATGCTGATATTTATCATGAAATGATTGTGGATTTTTCAAGAAATCCTGTAAATTATGGTGAACTAAAAGATCATGATGTGACTTTTCATGATTCTAATCCATTATGTGGTGATAGTATTGACATTGATATGAAAATTGATGATAACAAAGTAACTGATATCAAATTCCATGGAAAAGGCTGTGCAATTTGTATGGCATGTTCTTCAGTTTTAACCGAAATTACCAAAGGCAAAAGTCTTGATGATGTAAGAAATATCGAAAAAAATGATGTCCTAAGTGAGTTGGGGTTGGAGCACTTACAAGCAGTCAGAATCAAATGTGCTTTACTTTCTCTCAAGGTACTCAAATCTGCTCTTTATACCTACATTGGAAAACATCTTGAAAATTCTGAAGATGTAGATAAACTAAAAGAAGAGGCAGCAAACCTGTATTAGTATGAGTTTTACTCCCTCTACTCCGATTGAACTTCAAATAAGAAAAATAATTTTTGAAAAATTCAATGAGGTTGATACCATTTTTACGAATGATTCTATCTTTGAAATTCTCAAAGAAAATAACGATATTGATCCTTCATGGATAATTGATGATATTGAATCTTTTGTAAATGACCTTTGTAATTCTGGTCTTGCAAGAAATGTTGCTCAGAATTTTACTACCATTCATCTGAAACTTTTTGATACTGTTGAAAAACTTCATTGTAATGCTTGCAATCAAGAAATCTTTCTTGGAAAATCTGAAGATAGAGTTTGTCCAAACTCTTTATGTAAATCTACTATTTAGATTGGTGTCTAGTTCTAGCATCTTCTAATGCTTTTATCATTGGTAATTTTTCTCCTGTAAGATATAGTACCAATGCTCCACCTGCAGTGCTAATATGATTAATTTTTTCTGCCAGTCCTTGTTGTTTTAATGCAGTTGTCAAATGACCTCCACTGACAATTGTTGTTGCCATTGAATTTGCTACTGCTGTTAACAATGATTTTGTCCCGTAACTGAAATTTTCTTTTTCAAAAAATCCTGCTGGACCGCTGATAAAAACAGTTCCTGCCCCTGCAATCAATTTTGAATAATATTCTACAGTCTTTGGCCCTAAATCAAATATTTTATCGCCTTTACCCATTTCTCTTACATCCATCTCTACTCTTTCTCCATCTTTGTCAATTGCAATGTCTACTGGTGTTGCAAAAACATCTGGATATTCCCCTATCAACGAATGAGCTTTTGAAACCACCTCTTCTTCTCTTTTGATTCCAAGTGATGATTTGATCCTGGCCTGTGCGCGCATGAAGACATTTCCAATTAAACCTGTTAGTAAGACATGATCTGCTCTACCATTTTGAATAAGTAATTTTATCGCCTCAAGCCTATCTGGCACTTTGGAACCTCCTAAAACTATTACATGTGGTGCCTTTGCAACCGTCATAATTTCATCTAGATTTCGAACTTCTCGTTCTACAATTCTTCCTGCACATGCGGGTAATATTTGTGGAAATCCGACAATTGATGGATGTGATCTATGTGCGCTAGGAAATGAATCTAAAACACAAAGATCAAACAGTTTTGCTAATCGAGTGACCATAATTGTATTTGCTGCATTTTCTGGAGAAAATTCATAATTTTCTTCAGCGCATAATCTAAGATTATCTAAAAGTAAAATATCTCCACTTTCTAAATTTTTTATTGCATTTTGTGCGGCTTCTCCAATAACATCTTCAACGTATTTTATTTCACGCTTCATTAATTTTTCAAGAACTTTTGCATGTTTGTCCATTCCAGTGTAATCGTTATTTCCAACTCTTCCTTGGTGTGATGCTACAACTACTTTGGCCTCTTTTAGTGATTGCAGTGTTTCTATGGCTTCTTCAATTCTTTTGGTTCCTGAAATCTCCATTGTTTCTGGATCGATTGGACAGTTCATATCCACTCTCAAAAAAACGGTTTTACCTTTTAAATCAAAATCATCAAGTGTGAGTACCTTCACGCTCTGTCTATTGCCCACTTGGTTAAATTCTTTGAGCCGATCAGAATTATTTTGTTTATTTTATTTTCAAAACATGACTTCCAAAACTTGTTTATTGACAAAAATTAAAAGATGCGTATATAGAGAGTTTGATTAATTGCAAAGCTGGCTTTTTGACATCAGGTCTCGTTCATTTGTTTTGCTGACAATTTTATTTTTGATTTTAACTGGATTAGTGTACTCTGGTATTACAGAAAGCTTTGATCAAAGTATAATTTCATTTTTCTCTCAAAATGTTGGAAACCCTATACTTGACATCCTGATGCAATATGTTACAGAAAGTGGCGATGTCTTTAACATGCTGCTATTTGGAATTATGATGTTAATAATTCCTAAAACTCGCAGGATAGGAATCACTCTAATGATACTGATTGTATTGTCTACTCTTCTAACTGGATACATAAAATGTGGAATTGACCGTGATAGCCCTGATTTTGATTATGAAGGTGTGGAATTTCCTGTAGAAATTAGTCGTGATACTTTTGCACTATTTTGTGATGGTGGGTTTAATGCCTCTTATCCTTCTGGACATGCTGCTAGGGCTATGATATTTGGAATCATTTTGGGATATGCACTATCTGAAAGATTCCCTAGAGGTGCATATCTGATGTTCTTGTACCCTGTAATGATTTCTTTGAGCAGAATCTATGTATTGCAACATTATCCAATGGATGTTATTGGCGGGACAGTGATTGGAATTATGCTTGCTGGTGTAATGGCAAATAGGACAAAACTTTACAAAATTTTTGAGAAATCAAAAACCTAACTCTGTTAATGAAGAATTACTAATCAAAACTATTGCGTAATGTTTATCATCATGATGATATGTCCAATATCTCACATCTCGAATTTCATTTTTTTGTCTTAAACCATGAGTTACCCCTGTGGTAACTGTATATCCAATTCTTTTTGCAAGTTTAGATTCTTTTGGCATCAAAACTCTAAATCCTTCTTTTCTACCTTGAAATCCGATCCTCACCATGTCTTCAACAGCATTTAATGCATCTTTTTCATCTTTGAGATCATATGTTTTTGTAACTGGTAATTCTTTTGGATGAAAATCCATGATAATTATCATTTTCCTTGACTAATATTTTTTAAAAAATGATATTTGCGATCAATATTAGTTAATTTTCTTAACTGGTAAGTCAAATCCTGATTATATTAACAACTTAATCGACTCTTTTGGTTTGTTTGATTATTGGCATCAATAGAAAAAACAGTTTTAGAATTACGTAAAAAACAACAAGAAGCAACTAAACTAAGAAAAAAAGCAGAAATACAACTCAAAGAAGTTATTTCATCTCAGAGACGTTCTTCTTCCGGTCTTAATTCCATTGATAGAAAAATTGAATCTGAAAAAGAAGATGTTTCAGATGTTTCTGGAATTTTAAATCAAAAAAATTCCCAATTAGCAAGTATTGAAAGATTGGTACAAACAGCTGAAGAGCGATTAACTAGGGAAAAAGAGTCAATTGAACAAACTGAGCAAGAAATTGAATTTTCTGAAAATCTGGAGGAAAAGCAGTATGCGGAATCAAGATTGCGCTCATTAAGAGATCATGTTGAAGAATTAACCTCTGAAATTAAGAGTAGACAAAAAACTGCAAAGAAAATTGCTGATGATGTTGCCAAATTAGATGTCATAAAATCAAAAATTTCAACTAAAATCCAAAAACAATCTCAATCAAAACCATCACTTCGTGAAACAATGATATCTAGTAAGAAAGCAGCAGAAAAATTTGTTAAGGAATTAGAAATGCGGATAAAATCTGAAGAATCCACAAAAAAAGCATTGGAAAAAGCATCTTTAAAATTAAAAGAACTATTGACTAAGAAAAAAACTGCAGCTAAAAAGAAACCTGCAAGAAAAACTGCAGCTAAAAAGAAACCTGCAAGAAAAACTGCAGCTAAAAAGAAACC
>CAYFJT010000016.1:0-16438 GCA_964343515.1 uncultured Nitrosopumilaceae archaeon | reverse complement strand
TTACTTCTGAATATGAAATGATAATGACCCCTGAACCAACACCAGAACCTGAACCCACACCAGAACCTGAACCAACACCAGAACCTGAACCCACACCAGAACCTGAACCAACACCAGAACCTCAATCTGATTTACCAATGTCATTAACTATTTCTTCACCTGAAGGATCAGGTATTCCTGGCTGTGAGGAAACTAACGAATGTTATTTACCTTCAGAAGCTACTGTAGCGGTTGGCGCAACAGTTACTTGGAGTAATGATGATACTGCAGCTCACACTGTAACCAGCGGAAATGTCAATGCAGGCCCAACTGGAGTTTTTGATTCAGGATTATTCATGTCTGGCACAACTTTTGAATTTACATTTGAAGAGTCTGGAACTTACGATTACTTTTGTATGGTTCATCCCTGGATGACTGGAATTGTTCATGTAGAATAATCTCAAAAATCTACTCAGTTTAGTAATACAACTTTACTTCCTTGTTCTGATGATTCAAATTTGTAAATCTGTTCTACTGTAGAATCTTCAAAAATCTCTGCATGGCCGTCTTTCTAAAGAAATTCGAATTTGGCCAAATAATAAATTCCAACTCCGATTAAGAATATCCCAATTATTTGCCGTTTTCGCTGCTCGTCCATTCCCATAAACTGTCCCTGGCTCTTCCAAATTGCATTGGCCAAAACAGACTCTTTCTTGTATTTTCTCCAATACCACAAATCAAACTTGTTTATTCCAAGAAATACCGGTTTCATTGCATAGTGATGAACCAGGATCATTGCATGAATCAGTTTTGGAAGAATGGTAACTAGTAAAATCCCTCAAAACAAAAATGGAAAATGAACTGAAAACTCCCAGAATCACTTCATATGGATTGATGTTCCTGCCAAGTCCTGGTAGTTTCCAAGGAAAATCCAAGAATGATACGAAATCATCCAGGAAACAAAGTATGTAATTAGTAATGAATCAATTAATGACATGTACCAAATTGCAATGTTTTTTGCCTTGCAATTTTTTTAGTTTCTTTAATTTTCACAAAATAGTTTACGAAATACCCTTCAATCATGTTTTTTACTTAACTGTTCCTTTAATCTTCTTAATACTTTTCCTGAAATATCATCATCTCTTGCATGTGGATTACTTTGAATTATTTTAAGTGAATCTACTTTGGATTTTATATCATTTTTCCATAGTAACAGTGTTCCTGCATCATACCATTCTGGATACCACCCTCTCTCTTCAAGCCAACTGAAAATCTCTCTATGAATACCGCATAGATACATGTCTTTTACCTTCATTCCTTTATGTTTTGGATCAGTATCTCCATTTTCTGATAGCAAAATTTCTCCATACTCTAATGTCGCATTAAATGGAGGGATTCCCTTGTAAAACAAAACACTTTCACCCGAAGTCCATATTCCTCCTTTTTTACCATTAAATTCCTCAGTTGTTTTCATCATATCAATTTCTGGAACTAATTCATACAGTCCTTTCATGATTTGTTTTCTACTCCATGGTCTCAATCTTTAATTCTCCTCTGAATTGTTTTTTGTACACATCTAATTCCTAACTTTACAAAATTATCCTCAATTCCATGCTTCTCAAAAATTCTTCTAAGAAAATATGATCGAACAAAAGAAACTGTTGCATAAACTCCAGTTATTACAATATTTGCAGTATATGGTTCTGATTGAATCCAGCCTGTAGATAGTGGTAGAATGACAATTCCTAAGGCATATCCAATTGGATAACCTCCAAATGAATTTACAAATGCTTCAGATGCACTTTTTTTCTTTGAATCTATTTTTGAAATCATTTTGAAAACCTATGTCCACAATCATTGCACTCTAGTTTAGGATCATTTCTTGAAACCATACATCCACCAAAAACAATCTTTTTTTGTTTGACTTTATTTTCTAGTTCTTCTGAAAAATTAGGCATTCCCCATAAAATTACGGCAATGTCGTCTCCTCCACATCTTGGACATTCTTTCATATTTTCCAATACTCCTTGAGAAAATTTCCATTCCACGAAAAGTACTCCCAGATACAACTGCATAGTCTGCACACTTGCTCTTCCCATAAATTGCACCTTGCAGTATTTTTGTGAGAAGTATGGCAAATCTTACATCTCATTTCATACTCTCCAATTTTTCAGAGATTTTTTGAAATTCCTTTTCTAATGGATTTAGAATGTTCCCAAATCTTTCATACATCTTCTTTTCCATCTGTAAAATATTGGCAAACTCTTCACTTTGATGTAAAAATTCTTTTGAATCTTGTTTGTCTTCAATATACTTTTCATATATTTTGAGAAATGATGTTTTCATTTTATCCACATTTTTTATCATTTCACTTAATTCAGGATCGCATGAATCTATGGCAGTAGTGATTTGATGATATTGTCTATCATATTCTTCTTTTATTTTGGATAGTTTACTTTTTGGTTGTTCATCTATTTCTTGTACCTTGACATATTCAAACTTGAAAGTTGGAATTTTTTGATATGTTTTAGGTATCTCATTTCCACGAAGCAAGTCATCAGCTAAGTTATCTTTTCGGTTAATGAGATAAATTCTGTTTTTGTTTTTACCTTTCCACTCATTCCAAACTTCTTGTGAATCTGTATAGATTTTTCCACCATGGTAAATCTGATTCACAATCTTGAATACTAATTCCTCTAATGCCCTGACACTATTGCGTCTAATTTTAGGCAGAATGTTTGTTGAAATCAGTTCATCATGAAGATAGACCACCCATGCAATTTTTCCAGATTTGGTATCAGGATCATATGATGCATCCACATGAACCTTGTATGATTGGGGTTCTACTGGAAAAACATTCATTCCCTCTTTCCCCAAATTTTTTCAAGATTTGCTTTGTGCTGTGCCTGAAAATCTTCTGAATCACTCCAAATTTGCACTGAATTCTTAGAGTTGCCCCATATTGAATCCAAATTCTTTTTGTCATTTTTTGAGTGATTCATCTCCCTTGTTAGTTGTTCTGTACCATCTCCAAATGATTGCATCAATTGATTTATCTGCAAAATACCTTTATTCACATTCTTTAGATTAATGTGCGACAGTATGGATTTGATTTTTTGTTTTTTAGTTTTGTAATCTGTTAGAATTACATCATACTTTTGACATAGCAATTCTTTCATGTCAAAGTAACTATTTTTCTTAAAATTACTCCACTCTGATACAGTATAGAATTTCTTTCTTCTCATTTTTCAAACTCCTTTTTAAAATCAGAATAGTATGAAATGATAGAATCTAAATCTTCAAATCTGATCAGTACATAGTTTTCGTGATTTTCTTTTTCACGTAACATCAATCCAAATTGTCCTTGTACAGTATCCATCTCTAAAGATTTCATTTGTACATCTCTCCCTTTATCGCAGGTTTTTGATGATCCTTGAGAATTACATCGAGTTCTTCTTGTTGTGCTTTTATTGTCTGCTCAAAAATCACAACTTTTGATCTGTGATGTTCAAGTTCAGAGGTGAGTTTGCTGATATCATATTTCAAATCAGCTATATCGAGTCTATCTGAAAGGGACTCTCTGATTTCATTTTCTTTCATCTAAGCATTTCCTCCATAAAACATTGGTTCGTCTTTATCTTCGAATTCACGAATTATTCTGGGATAGAAAAAATTACCAGAACCAAATTCGTTCTTTTGAAATTTACTTTCTTGTTTCATGACTAGTTTTAGTCGAAATAGTTATTATTGACCATGTAAATAGTATGCATACTGTAGATACTAAAATGACTGACATTGCAACATTTCGAGTTCACATTGCGCCTCTTGGCTTTGAAATTGACAGAATTATCATTCCATTAAAACAAACAAAGGCAGACAAGTTATGGCTATTGACTCATGATAATGTTTCGGGTGATGAATCAGGACCATATCTTGAGAAAGTCAAAAAAGAATGCAAGAAACTTGGAGTTGAGGTAAAGATTGGACGAGCCGACAGATTGAGTCTGTTTAAGACAATCAAAGCAATCAAAGATGTAATAGAGCAAGAAAAGGGCAATTACATTTACGTAAACGTTGCATCTGGAAGTAAGATTCAGGCAATTGCATGTATGATGGCATGTATGGTTCTAAAAGATTGTGAAAATCTAAAACCATTTTATGCACAGCCTGAAAAGTATGCTGCATTTGAAGGAAAACAACAGTCCTTTGGAATTAAAGATACTATTCCCCTACCAACATATGAAATCCAAACACCAAAACCAAAATTACTTGCAGCACTAAAAATCATCGCAGAACAAAAGAATCAAAAGATTACAAAAAAAGATATGGCGCAAATTGCCGAAGATCAAGGAATCATTACAGTTAATGCTGAAAAAGAAAACCATTCTCAGGCAAGATTTACAAGTTTGGATAAGAACATAATTTCTCCATTAGAAAACGAGTGGAAGTTTATAGAAATTGAAAAGATTGGTAGAAATCGCTGGATAAAAACCACAGATGAAGGCAAGAATGCTGGAGAATTTTTAATTTAGTTCTGATTGCCATTTGTCTCTTAATCCTGGCATCTCTTTGTGTAACCACTCATACCATTTTACAAACTCATCTGTCTCTTGTGAAATGTAATTTTCTATATTTTGATAGTTTTTCTCATCATACCACTCTAAAATCGGAGAACCACTATGTGATTTTCCAGTTAGTTTGTCTAGTCCTGAATTTTTAAACTCACCTCTATTCATCAAAATCCCAATACTTCTCAAATCGATAAATGGTTTTGATAGAATTGATATTGGAAACAAATCATATTTGGAAGATTTCTCTAAAAGAAATCTGTGCTCAAATCCTAGATTGTATCCAACTGAGACAAAATCAAAAGAATAATCGTTGTTTATTGGAGAATCATCAATGAATTTTTTTAGCATCTCTTTTTCTCCCAATTCCCACTCTTTGAGAATGGTTAATTCTCCAATTCGTCTCCCAGTACCACGTTCTAATTCTACATATTGGATGGTGATAATTTTGTTTTTTACTTCATCTAGACCATTTGTTTCAATGTCTAGATAATAACTCCCCATACTCTTAACCTAAATTCTAGATATTTTACAGTTTTTTTGACTCCTCACAAATATCTGAATACTCACACCATTTACAAGTAAACATTTCAGGTGTTGCATCAAACTCTTTTTCCTTTATCTTTGTTGCAAAGCCTTCAAGAATTTCTTTTATCTCTTGGACCTTTTCCTCACTTACTTCATACTCAAAGACTTGTTCTCCTTCAGGCTTTTCAACATAAAAAAAGGCAGCCTTTACAGGATATTTTCCAAATTCTTCACTTTCTTTTAGTGCATGAGCATACAGGTTCAATTGAAGGCTATTTTGTGCATCAACTTTCTTGTTTTTGCCTCCTGTCTTGTAATCAATTACCACAAATTCTCCTTCAGGCGTCTTTTCAATTCTGTCAATTACTCCATTTACCTTGTAATCTCCAATCTTTGTAGAAAATCTCCATTCCAACTCTACTATCTCATTTGGATTAGTAGATGTCCATTTCTGGTATGATTCTAAAGCCGGTTTGAGTGATTTTTTATCTTCTTGCTCTTTTTGAACTGGACTGGTAAGATACTTTGTAGAATCCCATCTATCTGCCAAATCCTCAAGTAAAGTTTTCACATCATCTATTTTACCCTCTTTTTGCCTTTTTGCAGACTCTTCAATTATTTTGTGAAAAGTACTTCCTTTGTATAGTGCTGCTGCCTCTTGATTTTCAGGTAATGCATTTAGTACATTTGCATACCAGAATTTTTTTGGACATTTCTCATATGTTTCAAATTTAGAAAATGACATGTTGTGAGAATATCCCATCTTCTCAGGTAGTGTTCCTTCTAGTCTTTGTTGAATTTCCTCACTAGGTGACTGATTAACTAGATTATCAAATGAAAATTCCTTTGTATTGTTGTTTTTTTGAAAATGATTAATTTTTGCTAGATTGAGAATCTTTTGAATAGCACTTTCATATTGTTCGCTATGTAGATTCTTTATTGCTTGATTTAGTTGCTCACCTTTTAGAACTTCTACTGCATCAAATGCAGATGATATTGTTTCACTAGAACTTGAATCATGTTTTATGAAATTGACATTATCATTTTCCTTTGGTTTTAGTGCTACCAAAAACTTTGATGCCTTGTTTGCTTTACTTCTATTCTCATATTGAGTTGGATACATCAAAAATAGATTCTCTTTAGTTCTAGTCATTCCTACATATAGCACACGTCTTTCTTCTCGTGTGAATTCTTCTTTAGGATCAGATGCAGGTAACACACCTTTTGCCAGTTCTCTAGGCACAAAAAATGGCTTTTCAGAATATCTTAGAGGAATTTTGAATGTCGCAACATCAATTATGAAGACTGTTTTGAATTCCAATCCCTTGCTTTTGTGAATTGTAGATACTTGAACTGCTTGCTCATCAGTAGTATCTCGTTTTGTTTCAATGTCAAATTTTTCTAATTGGTCAGTAAACTTCAAAAATTCATTTATTGTTGCTTGGGGGTTTATTTTCTCAAAATCATATGCGCTGTTTAGAATGTCATTTAGAATGGAGCGTTCAATGTAGTTGTGTATTGATTCATCATTTGCAATTCTCTTGTAAATCTCTGTTTTGTTTCGCATGATATGGTAAATTGTTTGAGATGGTAGATGGTTTTTTGCAAACTCTATAAAATTTTCAATTAATGAAAAAACTTCTTTGATTTCATTGGTTTGAGTAATACCTTCAACATTGCATCTTCAACAATATCTCCGATAGCATTTACCACTGCTTTCCATTCTGCAACATTTTTTGTTTTAATGTTAAGAAGCAATATGAATAGTTCTTAAAACTTGGTTTAAATTCTTTTTTTATTTTTGCGATCTAAAATTTGTTGACAGAAATTAAAATTTCTTGAATTTACCCTCTAATTCATCCTCGAAATCTTTGATATTCCATCCTGTTTTGAAATCTGAAATATGTTATCTACGTATGTCTCTAATTCTTTTTCATGAGAGACAAGCACAATCTGTTCTGATTTTAACTCATCAAGTAACTCTCTAATCTTTCCAAGCTGATTTTTTGAAAATCCATCTGTTGGCTCATCTAATATCAATAAATTAGATTTCATTGATTCAGTCTCTTTTCTCATTAGTGAATTCAGAGTAAGTCTATATGCTAATGCAACACTTGTCTTCTCACCTCCAGACAAGAATCCAATCTCTTGTTCATACCCATCTTGATTCACAATTGGTGTAAAATTCTCATCAATTCTACTTTCTTTGGTTGGGTCTTCGACCAAAATAGAATACCACCTTGTGTATGTCTCATTGAAATTCTGTAAAATGGAAAGCAACACTTGCTTTTCAATCTGAGATATGGTTGGAATGAAAAATTCTTCAAACCATTCTTTTAATTCTGAAATCACTTTGAATCTCTCTTGCCATTTTTTAGATTCTGTAATCTTTTTCTCATTTGACTGAATCTTTTCTTGCTCATTGTTCTTCTTTTCAGTTGATGATGCCAGAGTTCCTGAAAATTCGTTGATTTTGTCTCTATGTACATTTTGTTTTGTCTCTAGTTCTGCAATTTTATTTCCTATATCTTCAAATGATTCTAACATTGATTCTGTTTTAGATAAATCTGATTCATTTTGAGAAATCTTTTCTTCTAAATCTGCCAATTCTGTATGTCTCTGTGCAGCTTTTTCCTCAATCTTTTTTCTTGATTCAAGAATCTGTTTCATCTGCTCTGTGGCATTCTCAAATTCAATCAATCCATCTTTGAGGTTGTTTAGAAATTCAACTGGATTTTCCCCATACTCTCCATTCTGATTACTATTAATTTTCGCAATTTCAGCCTCAATTTGGCTCAATTTTGATGATTTTGAAGCATAATCTTGGATTCCAGGCAGGATTTTCTGAATCTGAGAAATCTCTTGCTCATAAGATTCTAGTTTCTCTTTGATCTCTTTAGATTTTGCATTTGAATCAAAAAATGAATTTGTAATCTCTTCTAACTCTTTATTTAATTTCTCTACCTGATTCTGTTTCTCATCAACCAAACTGTGGTGGTGGTTTAAAGTAATCTCTTGTTTGCATGTTGGACAATTACTACCCAGTTCTGTAAATTCAGCAATCTCTGATTCCAATCTTGATTTGATTGTGTTTTTTTCTACTTGCTGTGATTTTATTTTGTCATTATTCTCTGCAATCTCTTCAGAGAATTTCTCTAGTGACTCTTTTTCTTTTTCCAAGTCATCTAGTGCAGATTCCAAAGACTTTACATCTGAATTTATCTTCTCACCTAATGACTCTTTTAGTTTGGAAATATCTTGAGAAATTGAATTTTTCTCTGAATCATATCTAATCAATTCATCATTAATTTTTTGAAATTCTTTAATCTTTTTTATAATGTTTGGAACAGTTAGTTTGGTTTCTGGTTTTTTTACATCAACTAATTTCTCCATTCGTTCATTGTTTTGCTTTAACTCTGTTTCAAAGTCTGCAAACTCTGCTTCTATTTGCTCAAACTGTTTTCTTGATGATTCTATCTTTTCTTCCAGGCTCTCTTTTTTTACCTCTAGTTTGATTCGTTCATTGTTCTTTTCTTGTATTTCTTTGATTTGACTAGTAATTTCACTTTCTTGAGATTTTTCACTTTCAATATCTTTTGAAACACTTGCAATCACTCCATCTAATTTTGAGATGCTTTCTTTTGATTCAGCAATATCTGATTCTAGTTCTGAAATGTTGCTGAATCTTTCTTGCAATACTGCAGACCTTGATTTTAATTCTGAAACTACCTCTAGTGAATTTGCCTTTGCAATACTGTAATCCTCAATTCCAAAGGCTTTACGAATAGTTTCAAGACGCTTTCCAGAGTCCGATAGCACCTCTTTCATGGCTTCCTGAGGCGTAAATATCGCATATCTGAAAATCTTGCTTTCAGCCTTGGGGTCTGCGGGCTCGTTAAACTTGAGAATCTTGAGAATTTGCTGCTTTAACTCTGAAGGTGATAATGGAAGAGTTTCACCTTCAATCTTTATCCAGGAGTTTTTAGGATCCTGATTAACTCTAGAACTCTTTCTTTTTAGAGTTCTTTTGATTTCATACTTTTCTCCATCTACTGAAAAATCCAAAATCACGTAACCTGATTCAGATTTTTTAGACAACAAACTTTCTGCTTTCTGAGATCCCAAACCAAACAAAGCAAACTCTATTGCCATGAGTATGGTTGATTTGCCTGAACCAATGTCTCCTTCAAATAAAGAGATTCCTCTAGGAAACACAACTTCCTCATGCGAATAACTTCGAATATTTTCAATTACCAAACTATTGAGAATCATCCTTGTCTACTCCTAAAATTGCCAAGACATTACCTCGAACTCTTGGAATGTACTCGTTCTTCTTTTCATTGACTAGTTGTACTTGACCTAGTTCTCGCAGCAACTTTTTTGCCAACTTTACTCCTTGCTCTCCAACTAAATCTGGCTTCTCAAAACGTAATTGTCCAATGTTTTCAGCAAACACATTAGTTTCAACTTCTTCCTTGTTTGCACCTTTGGCTTCAGTAATGGAGTATTCTTTTGATTTTAGTTGGTTCTTTGAAATATTTACAACAAGAGAACCTGACTCGTTCAAGCTATCGCGAATTCCAGATACATCAACATCTGCAGTCTTGCCTGAGGTAAGCTCTCCTGCAACTTTAACTATCACCACCTTGTCTGCAGGATCAATTCCTTTTGTTTTCTCTACTAGTTCTGAATTTACAGAATCTGCTTTTCTATTATTTGCATCAACTTCAATGATTTCATACTGGGTATTTTCCAATTCAACAAAATCAACTGAATTTACTTTTTCATCAAAATCAACTAGGACAAAACCACGTTTTTGTCCCTTGGCATTTTCTTCCAAATCTGCATGGTATCCGGCAAATAGTGTTCCAGGATATACCACATGAGTATAGTCTGGAAATTCCTGGTGATTCCACTTGTGCATATGCCCTCCTGCATAGTAAGAGAATCCTTTAGGCAGCAAAGATAGAGGCATATGGTCCCCATCCATGCCTGTATCAGTCTTCATATCTGAGATTCCACCATGAAATAAGAATATCTTAAAGCCTGATTCAGCCTCCAAACCATCCCTGTCTAATTTCTCATACCATTCTCTATCCTTTCCAACCTTTAGACCCGATAGTCCTGCAATCTTTGCACCCGTTCTCTCATCAACTAAAAATCCTAGTGAGATGGTGCCATCCTCATTTGATGTGGCTTTTGTAACTTTGATGATGTATCCTACTTCAGCAAGCAAGTCAATTACAGAGTTTGATACTGGAGAAAAGTCATGACTGCCATAAACAACATACACTGGAATACCTGCATCATACACTTCTCGAAATTTTGCAAAAGCATACTTTTGCACACGCATCTCTGGAATATTCACATGAAACATATCTCCAGGAATCAAGATAAAATCCACTTTACGAGAAATGCATTCATCTAGTGCTTTCTCAAAGACTTGCTGCTCTACTTTTTGCAAAGTTTCATGCTTTTGAAAACCTAGATGAATATCAGATAAATGCGCAAATTTCAATTAAAACACCTTTGTCTTGCCAGTATTTTGCACAATACCTTTTTGCTTTACAATATCTTCAAACAGAGGAACTTTGATTGGCATTGCAAATGGAACAAAGATGCTAGTAACTATTGCCTCACCTTTATCCAAACTTGCAATGTTTTTGTCATCTTCAGACAAATCTTGGGAAGCTGAAGCAATAATTGCCTCTCTTTCTTGCTTCATCTCGTTTCCTAAAATTATCTTTGTATTCATGTTAGCTAGAATTGTTTTTGGAATCACACTACTTAATTGAGTAATTGCAGTTAATCCAACTTTGAATTTACGTCCTTCTTTGGCAATGGTTGCATAGATGTTGTCATTTCTTGATTTGAGAACATCTTCGCCAATGACACGTGGTGCTTCTTCAATTACTATGGTAGCTACAGGTTTTCTATCCAACTCACCTGTGGCTTTAGCATCCTTGTACTTTTGCAACAACTTTGATGCAATGATATTTCCAACAATTAGTTCTGCTTCATCACCTAATCGAGATGTATCTAAAACCACTACTCGACCTTGCTCGATATCTTTGACAATATCCTCTACTGTGGTAAGACCTTTGGTCGTACTATCAAAGACCTCATGTCTTGAAACTATCCCCTGCTCTTCATCTACTTCCAGGCTCAAAATCAGGCGTAATTTTCTCTGAACGACCATCAATGTGCCTGCTGCAAACTCTGCACGACCGCCAGGCTCCATTCCTGAATCAATGGCACTTGTCTTCATCAAATCTGAAATCCAGCCTTTTGGATTCTTTCTAAATGCCATTCTCATTGCTGCAAGCTGCGGATCAGACAACTCGATGATTCCTTCAAAGTGGTCTGGTCTGATTGATTCTAAATTAATTGTGAGTCTGTTTGCACCAACTGGTGGGTTTGATGGTGTATAGTAAACCAAATTATCTTTTGATTTTGGATGGTCTTTGAGTCCAGGACCCGTCCTTCCATAGTACTCATCATGTGCATCTAAAACTAGTGCACCAACTTTGTTTGCATCAAGCAAGTACCACAAGATTGTCTTGACTAAATTTGATTTTCCACGACCAGTAGTAGCTGGAATCAAAACATGATGTGAAAATACATCTTGAGCTGGAAGCCAGACTTCGGCTTCTTTGATTACTTTGCTACCACTTCTAATATGACCTACCATGATTTGGTCTCCTTCTTTTTGCAAGAATTTCAAATCCTCATTAGTAATTAATCTCAATTTATTGAAAAACGAAGGAAGTGATTTTGGAATCTTTACCTCATTATTCTCTTTGAAAACTCGTGCAAGTGGTTTGATTCTAGCCAAAACATAATTTACAAATTCAGGTTCATAAAAGTGAGCATCAACTACACCTTGCTCCAAATTAACACCTGACATCATCTGCTGCATTCGGTCTTGAATCTGACTACCATACTCTAATGCAAATACCTGTAAAATCAAAAATGAGCCATTCTCTTCAGATACCATCAAATCTCCAATCTCTAGATTGGTTCCAGCCTTTTGACGAATTACAATATCTCCAAAGTTTCCACCAACTACTTGTCCTACAACTTGTAACTCATCCATCAACTAGTCACTCCATTTAGAACATCATGTGCACTCAAACTTGCACTATACTTTTGCAGTCTCTTCCATTCAGGTCTTTTGAGCATCTCTGATAGTATGAATCCCTTGTACATGTTTAATTCATCCATTCGCACCTGAGCGAATCTGTCTGCATCAATTGCCCCATATGGATAGCCAATCATGGCTACATCTTGGGAATTTTGAGCCAAACTATCTAAAACAGAGTTAATTTCCTCCTCACTCATAGCCCCAAACTGCTCTCGCAGTATCTCAAATCGGAACACAAATCGGGATTTTTCATGAAATTTGACTGCCATCATGAATCCTCTGTCGTCCGATGACACTTCTTCGGCAATCTTGACATGCCATTTGCCAAAAGACACATCTTCGGCAATCTCTGCGACTCGCGCAAGCAATGGGTCTCCAGATTCTGTGATTAATCTGCTGGTTTTAGCCAATCCACAAATAATCACACCCTTCTTTATTGCCAAATCATACAGTCTCTTTGCATACTTTATCTCATTTTTAAAATTAGTCTGCAAAGAACCATCAACAACTAACATGTCGCCTGCACTCAATTCAGATTCAACAACATGTATTGCTAATTGCCATTCAGCAAATCGTCTTCCAAGTGAATTTAATCTTGCACCTTGCAAAACAGATGTACTTTCAGTGTTTGATGTCAAATCAGATTCTAAAGGCAGATATTTTTTATCTTCAGAACTATGTGGGAACAATCTTGTATTGTAACTTACATTTTTCTTTCCATCCACTGTCTCAATGTTTGATGTGACATAAGAGAAGAACTGCACTCTAGGATTCTCTTTAGGTTTAATTCTCTTTTTTCCCTGGAACAGTGAATAGTACACTCGATTAATTGTAATTATATAATTTGGAGACTCTTCTAGTGGACCATCCCCTCCATCAACAAATGCAATCTTGCGGGGAGATTCTGTTTGTTTTATCTCACAAAATTCTGAAGGTGCAATGAGAAACTGCTTTCCTTTCCCATTATTTAGTACAACATCTGAATGCTCTTTTTGTGATAGTTGAGCACCAAGTTCTTCGATCAAACTCTTTACAGGATCATCACTCATGTCTTTTTTCTCCACCCTGAATGGTATGATTATTACTCTGAGTAATAATCTGACCGTTTGTTATTGACATTTCCACTTGTTTCATAGATTGGCTGGGATCTGTGGTGTATTAAGAAACATGAGTATAGTATACATATCATACATACTATTTGAGCCTATTTTCTCAACAAATTTCTATTTTGGTACAACAATTCCGCAATCTCTGCATTTGTAGCACATCCAGTTAATTGATTTTGAATTGGTTTTGTAGTCTTTGTACAAATTACTCAGTTTGACCTTGTTTTCATTAATGAGTTTCATTAGATTCAACCACTCTTTGAATTTCCTGTCAATAACAAAACCAATAGAGTTTGACTCACATTGAGGACAGGAATATTTTATTCCTGGAGAATAGTATGTCATTGACACACTCCTGTGTTTGTCTCAAACTCTATGATCTTTTTTGAGGAATTGTACCAATCAACAATTATTGGTTGCAGATTCACCAAATCCTCAACAATCTTTCTTTTGGATTCGAGATTTGATTCTACATTGTATAATTCCCAAAGTTTGTCTTGACACAATAGCAGATTTTTGATTCTGTTAGTGTATGGTAGCCAAATTCCCTCTTTGAGAATTTTATTTTTTATCTCATCGGCACATGTATTGTATGTGTCAAATGATTCTGTATTTTTGGACATGACTCTATTATGGTATCATTTTATATGAATTACTTCTGAATATGTTATGTGATACATAGCAGCCTATCTCTAATACTTATATGCCATGAAAACAATAATAATTACATGACCCGCATACCCCAACTAACAGAAATAAAAAAACTCAGAGAAGAGTTGGACATTTCCCAGAGACAACTGGCAAAACAATGTGGAATTCCATCATCATTTTTGAGCATGATTGAGAATCCAAAAAATGACACAAAGCCTAGCTATGATGTACTAGTTAGAATATTTCAGGTACTTGATGAGCATTCTCAAAAGAATCTAGATAAACTAACTACTGCTCAAAAAATCTACAAGAAACATCTTGTATCTGCTAGAAAATCTGACTATGCTGAAGACATCATAAAGATAATGCATGAGAAAGATTACAGTCAAATTCCTGTCTTAGAGGGTAACGGGTGCATTGGAATTGTCACTGAGAATTCTCTAGTAAAATTTCTTCAAGACCGAAAGCACAAACCACTAACAACTACCAAAGTCAAAGATGTGATGACTAGTCCTCCAATTATAATCGACATTCACACCAAAGTAACTGAGAATCTTTTGTCACTGTTTGATGATTCAAAGTGTTTGCTTGTATCAGAGAATGCAAAGATTGTCGGACTGATTACGAAGATTGATGCAATAAGGGGGTTGATGAAGCAATGAGCAAAGAATCATACCTTAAAGGAGAAGAAAAAGAAAAAGCTCTAGAAATTATCAAACTGGGAATTGCTGTAAGGATGAGAAATAATGAAATTCTTGAGCAACTTAGAAAAAAAGATATTCAAATTAGTGAAAGAACTCTAAGAAGATACAAAGAAGAAATTATTGACACTCCTGAACAATCTGCATTTGAATTTTATCAAAGAGAGATTGGTTCTAAGATGACTGAATATGTCTTGTCATATAATGAAATGGAGAGAAATTGCTGGCAAATTATCTACAATGCAAAAACTCAGACTGAAAAACTTCGAGCAATATCTGTTTTGAGAAATGTTTCTTCAGATAAACTAGGGATTCTCAAACACTATCCTCAAAGTCGCTCTAAAACAATGTCATACATACCATTTAATAAAAAAAAGCTCGAGAATTAGTAAAACGAGAAGATGAAAAGAAAAAACTTTTGAAAGAAAAATCTGAGATTTTGAAATCTATCTTGCAGAATAAGACAAAACCAGGTAAACCGGTTCAAAGAGTGCTCCATGTAAAAAGTCTCATTCGTTCTAGAAGAACAATTGAAGATAATATTAAAAGACAACTGGATTCTTTATTTGAAGAACGTAGAAAACTTCAATGTGATCAATCCAAAGAACATCTTAAAAATTTGGAGGATGATTCCAAGAAAAATTAATCATAAAGTTTGTTCGTAACAAAGACATCAATCGGTCAAATTTTCACGAACAAACTGACCACGGTGCGGACAAAAAACTTCTCTGTGTTCTCCTTTGATCTTTTTTGAAAAAAACAACTAGGTAATCACTTTTTTTCAAAATCAACTCTGAAAATCAGTGGAGAAAATACGAATACTGATTATATTTGATAAAATTCAAAATTTGATGTGAATAATCATTATTTGATTTTAGGTTTGATATTGTTAGCCTCTGTAATTCTTCCCACAAATGTCTATGCAGAACACATTTTGGATGTAGAGGCATTTGCTCAAATTTCTGATTTGATAGAATCAACATCCCAAAAATTTACACTTGAAGTAGATGG
Source organism: uncultured Nitrosopumilaceae archaeon (assembly GCA_964343515.1). Classification (GTDB taxonomy): domain Archaea; phylum Thermoproteota; class Nitrososphaeria; order Nitrososphaerales; family Nitrosopumilaceae; genus Nitrosopumilus. Next base: position 750 of record CAYFJT010000016.1, on the reverse strand, counting down.
GGAAACTTTTCTCATTCCATATGGATGGCGGTTCTATGGATTCTTTTAACGAAGAATGCCCACAATCAAAAGTAGTCTCAATGAACATTAACAAAGAAAACAAATCCCTTGAAATCGTTTTGGAATCTGTTCCTGAAAGATATACTTTTTGGGTTATTCTTCCTGAAGAAATTATTTCTCATGAAACTGAGGATTATGGATTATTTGTTGATGGGAAGGAGCGAGGATACGAGTTGGCAAAATCATATCATGGCTTTACACTCGGATTTATAGTTCCTGAAGGTGCAACTCAAGTTGAAATTACAGGAACTCGAGTCATTCCAGAATTTGGAGCATATGCAACTCTAATTTTTGCAATTTCTGTTATATGGTTGGTACTCTTTGCTAGGAAATTCTCTTTTGCAAATGGCTTACCTAGAATTAATTAAGTGATGTTTTTTAGATACTTTGTTTGAAGCGAATAGCCCTTTTAGGATGTGGTTCGATGGGAACACAAATTGCATTAGCAATTGACTCTGAAAATTTCCCTGCAACTCTTACTCACGTATATGACGCATCAAAAGATGCCTCTTCTTCACTTGTTGAAAAATTACACAACAAACCAGAAATTGTTGAAAACCCCCACTTGCTATCTTCTCAGTCAATAGATATTGTTGTAGAAGCCGCATCCCAAGATGCAGTAAAGGATGTGGCACTAAGTGTTCTGCAAAATAAAAAAGATTTGATGATCATGAGTGTTGGTGCATTACT
>CAYFJT010000015.1:0-18585 GCA_964343515.1 uncultured Nitrosopumilaceae archaeon | reverse complement strand
ATACTGTGCACAGGATTTGGGCATAGTTTTGCTTGCAGAGATTGATGAGGGTGAAGTAAAAAAACCAATTGATATCCTACAGGAGAGAATACTACTAACTGGAATAGTCATAACCATTGTAATGGGAGTTGTTGCTTTTATTATGTCAAAATCTCTATCAAGACCATTAATCAAACTGAAAAATGCTGCAAACAAGATTGCAAATGGTGAATTTGATGTCAGAACAAATATCAAAACAAGAGATGAGATAGGGGAATTATCTAATGCATTTGATTCAATGGCACAAAAATTACAAGAATCATTAATTGAGATTAAAAAGAAGGAGAAAGTTATCAAACAGCTCGAAGGGGATATGCTGTTAAAATTTTCACAACATGAAGAAAATGATTGTGTAGGAGTAATTGATATGGCAGATTCAACTAGAATATCGTCAGAATTATCTGATCAAGATATTACAAAATTATATGAAATATTTTTGAATTTTATGGCAAAAATTGTTCTCAACCACAAAGGAGAGGTCATTAAAAATATTGGAGATGCATTGATGTTTAGATTTGCAAATGTTGAAACCAATAATGATAAAGAATTGAAAAATATTCTAGAATGTTGTTTGAGTATGGTCCAGTCACATGAAAAACTACAAGAAGAACTTGGAAAAGAAAACATGCCTAAAATAGATTATAAAATTAGTTTAACATACGGTCCAGTGAAAGTAGCTGAAAGTACTACTTCAAAAATAAGTGATATTTTTGGTCCAACTGTAAATAGATGTTTTAAAATTAATTCACTTTGTCCGAAAAACAGTTTGGTGGTGGGTGAAAATATACGTAATATTTTCAAAGATTTTTCAGAATACGAATTTACAGAATTGTGCATAATTGAATTAAAGCAAAAATACGGTTACAATATTTTTGAAGTTAGAAGAAAAACATCAAAAGATTTTGAAACAAAATCTGATTAAATTTTTTTAATAATTAATTCTTAGAAAAACCAAATCTAGATGCCCAACCTGATTTTTGTTTTTTCGTTGGTTTTTTTGAAAGGTTGTTAAGCATTTCATAGGTAATTGTGAATCCATGACCAACCATTGTTGCATCATTTGAGTAATTTTCTTTGTTAGGAACAAATTCATCAGCTAAATCTTTGATTTTTTTTGTTTTGAGATCAAATAATCTAATTTTCTTACCATTTTCTAACTCAATTTTAGTATCACCACTCAATCCTTGAATTGAAAAATTTTCAAAAAAGCGGATTAATCCACCTTCTTTTAATTTGATTATAGAATCATAAGTAAGTTTACTGCCATAAAACAAGATTTCACGGGCAGAAATTATTACATCATCTTCTACATTTAGGACAATAATTGTATCAGCACTCAATGAAACAGTATTGACTGCATTTTCAGCAATAATTTTTCCATTTGGAGCAGAAACTTGAGTTCTGTGTTCTAGAATTTTATAGATGCCAACTTTGCCATCAGGATCTTCAACTCTAAATTTTCTTCCAAAAATATTTCCCACTACAATATTACCATTATCTACGGTAAGTTTTGCTCCATTTTCAATTTTATATTTATTTTGTACAGGATCAAAGAATTTGAAATCTCCTCTTGTAAGATGAATGTTTGTTTGAAATTCTTGAGTCCATGATGGGCTAGTGATACTTCCTTGCATAGTAATTGGTCCATCATAAGTCAAATTTCCTGCCATGAAATTTCCTTTAATAGACAAAGCCCCGTTAGCTTTTCTTTCAAATTCCATTTCACCTAATGTTTTAGAACCAAATAGTTTTGAACCAGTCGAATTTGCTCGGTTGTGGGCAGCTGCCCATTCTTCAGCTGTTTTCATTTCTTTAGATAGTTGTTGTCCAAGAATCTGATTCTTCCTTCTTACATCAGATTCAGATTCATCAGAATAAACTCTTGAGTTTTTAATTTTCTCAATATCGGTTTCAGGATATTTTTTTCCAATTTTGAGATCTTCGTATGCTTGTTTAATTTTTATGAATTGTTCATTTTCTCCACCACGATCAGAGTGATATTGAAGAGCTAATCTCCTAAACGCATCACGAATTTCTTTTTCAGTTGTTCCTTCAACAATTCCTAAAATATCATAATTACTTTCAACCATGTTTGATAACCTCGTATATTTTCTAGGATTTACTATACTTGTAGTTTATTACATTTATTGAATTTTAGAAATTGAAATGAAAATTGTAAATTAATCTAAATTGCGTTCAGGAGTATACATCCTAAACATTTGGTGGAATTACAACAATTATTGCCTATTTGGAAGAAATAGGTTAAATTTTCCAATACGAAAGGAAAACAGAAATGTCGGAGTTACTTCGTCATATGGGACTTTTTCATCTTACCATGTATGGTGTTGGATTAATTCTAGGTGCAGGAATCTATGTCTTAATTGGGGAAGCTGCAGGATTTGCGGGAAATTCAATGTGGATTTCTTTTTTGCTAGGTGCAATTGTAGCAATTTTTGCTGGATTAAGTTATGCAGAGTTATCAGCTTTATTTCCAAAAGCAGCTGCAGAGTATACGTTTGTAAAAAATGCTTTCAAGAGTAATTTTTTTGGTTTTATTGTAGGATGGTTAACTGCAATTACATCAATAATAGTTGCTGCTACTGTTTCTTTGGGATTTGGCGGATATCTAACTCAGTTTATTGATTTACCAATTACAATTGGGGCAGTATTATTGATCATTATTTTATCAATTGTTAATTTTATAGGGATTAAAGAATCTGCATGGGCAAATACTATTTTTGCATTAATTACTGCAGCAGGACTTGTTCTCATAATTTTTCTTGGTTTTACAATAGAACCAGTAGAAACAATTGACTACTTTGAAGCACCAAGTGGAATTACGGGTATAATTCTAGCATTCGTATTGATTTTCTTTGCATTTATTGGATTTGAAGATATGGCAAATGTTGCCGAAGAGGTTAGAAAGCCTAAGAAAACAATTCCAAGGGCAATAATTTTATCAATAGTAATCACTGCCATAATATACATTTTAGTTTCATTAGCATCAATTAGAATTTTAAATTGGGAAGATTTAGCTGTTTCGTCAGCCCCACTTGCAGATGTTGCACATTCAGCAATCGGTATGAATGGTAGCATCACACTTTCATTAATTGCACTTTTTGCTACAGCAAGTACTGTTCTAATTACATTAGTTGCAGGTGCTAGAATTCTTTATGGAATGGCAAGAAGCAAGTCTCTTCCTGAATTTTTAGGTAGAATTCATTCAAAAACTAAAACTCCATGGATAGCCGTTATTGGGATTTTAGTGGCTTCAATAGGTTTTGCATTTGTTGGAGATATAGTGATTATAGCAAATATTGTGGTTTTTGCAGTAGTAATTACTTTTGCTGCAATTAATTTGGCAGTAATTGTTCTGCGATATACAGAACCGGTTTTAGAAAGACCATTTAGAGTTCCAGTAAATATTGGTAAATTCCCAATTTTGCCATTGTTTGGATTTGGTACAACTGTGTATATGGCATTACAGTTTGAAGTTGAGGTAGTTTTAGTAGGATTAGCAATAATTGCAATTGGATCCATTCTGTATATAGTTTTGAAAAGAAGAAAAGATTTTATGAATTCTCATTAATTCTTTTTAGATTTTGCAAGTGCAATAATTGCAATTACTATACCTATTAACCCAACACCAATTCCTGCATAACCCATATCCATTTGTCGTTTAGTTTCTTCTAGATTATTGACAGAATCTTTCAGATCACCAATATCTTCAATCAATGCAGTATGCCCATCAATCATTTGTCGGACAGTAATATCAGATGGTTCAGGAAATTCAATGTATGCACGTTCTTCAACTTTTGGAGGATGCATTGATAAGCTGATCGGAGTGTTTTCAATGGAACCTAACACGTTTGCCTGGTAAAAACCAGATACAGTTGGGTTAACAAATGCAAAATATTTTCCAGGTACGTTGTGATCAGGTGAAAGTGGAAGTGTTATACTTTCATTTTTGTAAATTAATTGCATCTTTACAGTTTTTTTCAAACCTTCAATTCCATTTTGGAATTTTTGAGATTCTGCACATTTAATTGGCTTTGAGATTTCGGGACAAGGAATTAATGGATTTACATAGAATTCAATTGCATTAGTTTCACCAGAAACAACAGGTTCGTTCATCCATCCAATTTCTACCCTATACTCTCCAACTGCATCAATAGTATGTCCATAAGCAACACCAAATGAGCTTGGGATTAATAATAAAAGAAATAGAATTTTGAGTTTCATGCTAAAAAAATCATATTTGATTTTAAAAATGTTCAATATTTTTTGAGATAATTTTTGGATAATTTGACATTTGTACCAATTATGCATCAGCATACATTGAAACTTCCCAAGCAGTAGGAGTTTGTGCAAATGCAACATATTCTTTGTATTTCAGTTCAGAATACACATCAAGAAAGTCTTTAGTGAAAACCTCTTCAAGGAATTTTGAATCAGATGATAAAGAGTCAAGAGCACCTTTAAGTGATACAGGTAATGAACCAATATTGTATTCTCTTTTCTTTTCTGGAGAAAGTTTGTATACATTTTCTTCAATTGGATCTCCAGGATCTATTTTGTTTTTAATTCCATCCAAACCTGCAAGTAACAATGCTGCTTCCAGGAGATAGATATTTGCAGTAGGATCAGGAACCCTATATTCAAGTCTCTTACTTTTTTCTTGATTTCTATTATACATTGGAACTCTAATTGCAGCAGATCTATTTGCCAACCCCCAACAAACATTGACAGGTGCCTCAAATCCAGGAACAAGACGTTTGTAGGAGTTTGTGGTAGGATTTGAAATTGCACATAAAGCTGATGCATGACTCAGAATTCCTCCAATATAGTATCTTCCAGTTTGACTCATTTGTGCAAGTTCATCATTTTCATCATACATTGCATTTGAATCTCCATTCCACAAGCTTTGATGAGTATGCATTGCTGATGCATTATCACCAAAAATTGGTTTTGGCATAAATGTTGCAACTTTGTTTTTACGTTTAGCTTTTACTTTAACTAAATTTTTTACTCCAATTACATGATCTGCCATTTGGATCATTTCATCATATACAAGATTAATTTCACATTGACCAGAAGTTGCTACTTCATGATGTTCTGCTTCAATTTTAATTCCAAAGTAATTGTACAGATCATCACATACATCTTTTCGGAATCCCTCTAGTGTATCTTTAGGCTGAGATGGGTAATATCCTTCTTTGATATCGATGGCAGTACTTACATTTCCTTTAGCCCAAGGAGATTCTTTGGATTCTATAGAATAACCAGATCCACCATACGAATGTGTTGCAGCATATGGAGATGGGTATACATTGATAGTATCAAATACAAAAAATTCTATTTCAGGCCCCCAATTTGTATGAGTAAATCCAAATTCATCAAGTTTTTTTGATGCTTTGAATGCAATACCTCTTGAATCTCTAGTATATCTTGAATTTGGATCAGTATTACCATCATACAAATCACAAAATATTCTGGCATTTTTTCTATGTCCAGGATCGTAATCAGATGGAAGAATTTTAAATGAATTTGGATCAGGCATTAAGATCATATCAGAATTATTTACAGATTTGAATCCAACAATTGAACTTGCATCTAATTTTTCAAGACCATTAACAAAGCTATTTTTGTCAATTGCATAACTTGGCATTCCAACATTGTGCAATTCACCAAAAATATCTACAAACCAAAAATCAATAAATGAAATTTTTTCATCTTGTATAGTCTGTAATACTTGTTCTGCATTCAAGTAATATTTTTAGAAAATCAATTTACTAATGTTATCAAGTAAGATAGATTTGTCAAGATGGTCAGGTAAATTATAAAATTTATTGGAGTTAAGTGCTTTTTGATGCTTTAATGGCACTTAACTCATCTTCAAAGAAGAATTTGTTACCAAATGCAGGTTTTAGATCATCTAACCAGATTGCATTTTCATCATATTTTGCAAAGAATGGTTCTTTAACCCAGTCTGAGTTTCTTCCTTGCAGAAATCTCAAAACTAGTAATTTTTCACCATTAATTTCTGTAATTCCAGCAACTTGGACTTTTCCAGGAGTTGCAGACATACTAGGTCCACGAACAGTTCTTCCTAATCCACTTACAGAAGAATAAGCTTGACTAAAGATTTCATATGCTCTTACAAGAGGGACGCCAAAGTAATGCTGAGCACCTGTATCTCTTACAACAAACATGTAGTACGGTATACAACCAAGTTGGACTTGTTTTGTCCACATTTTTGCCCACATTTCTGCATCATCATTGATATGAGCTAAAATTGGGGACTGAGTTCTGATCTGAGCACCTGTTTTCCTAACTTCGTTAATTGCCGATTGCACAGCATCAGTCGATAATTCATTTAGGTGGTTAAAATGAGCCATGAATGCTAAATGTAGACCATTATCTGTGATCTTTTTGAAAACTTGTAACATTTCTTGAGAATCAGAATCTGTTAAAAATTTGTATGGCCAATAAGAAAGAGCTTTTGTTCCAATTCTAATTGTTTTTAGATTTGGTAGTTTTGATTCAATTATAGCATCAATGTATTTTGAAAACATTTTTGCTTTCATAATCATAGGATCACCACCAGTAAAAAGAATGTCAGTAATTTCAGGATGTTCTGAAACATATTGAATAAGTTGTTTGCCTTCCTGCATTGCAAATTTCATTTCATCCATTCCAACAAATTGTGGCCATCTGAAACAAAAACTACAATATGCATGACAGGTTTGACTTTGACTTGGAAAGAACAAACAAGTTTCTTTGTATTTATGTTGCATTCCATACAATTTTGTACCATCTTTTAATGTTGGAACATTTAGTTCCATTTGTCCTGCAGGATGAGGATTAAGTTGCAAACGAATTTCATTTGCGATAGTCGCAATTTCTTTTTTATCAGAAGTATTTTTTAGAGTCTTTTCCATTTTTGAATAATGTTCAGGTTTTAGCATTCCTTTTTGAGGAAATGTTAAAACATACATTGGATCAGTGGGAATGTTTTCCCAATCAATTAATTGTTCAACAACATAGTTATTTGCTTTGAATGGTAAAACATTTCCTACAACTTCCATTTCAAATTGTTTTTCTTCAGAAAGATTCTGAATTTGTGGGATATCACGGAAATTTGACAGTGTAAATGATTTAAGTGAAGGAGAATCGTCCCAGATAGATTCTTGATAAGTCACTTTTTTATTAGTCTGTTAACCCTTGTTAAAGGTTGCAGGCTCACCACGCACAAAATTTTTTGGTAAATAATGATAATATGCCTTAACGTTTGTATTCTAGGATATGGATTGGAGTAAGATGGTGATTAGTCATGGCTGAAGAAGAATTATCTCAGATTTCAGTAGGGGAATTTGAAACAGTTTCACAGCTTCTAGCATCTTCAGAATCACTTCAACTAGCATTCATGATAATGATAATTGGGATTATTGGGATTGTAATTGGATATAGAAAATTTTCATTTTGGGTGGGTTCACAAAAATTCTACTATAAGAGACCACATTTTTCAAGATTTGTTAGAAGAGCAATTTTACCTTTTTTTGCAATTGCGCTAATTACAGCAATTAATGTTCATATTCAAACAGGTCTGTTGTTAGAAGAAGATTTCACCATGATTGATGATGAAGATATATCACCTCAAGAAATTTTTGCAAAAATTCTCAATACTTTCAATATTCTTGTGATTGGTTATACCATATCACATCTTATTCCTATAGCTCTTACTAAACGTGATAAATCAATTTTAGAAAAAGAAGATTTTGATGTATGGTTTGAAATGCGTGGATTTGGTGATGACGACAATGATCTATTCCATAAATTGTACAAATGGGTTCCGCCAAAAATCACGCCTGAAGATTTGACTGAAGAAGAATTTGGAGATATGTTAAAGTCAAAAGAAGGAATGAAAAAACTAGAAGAATTTAGAACTGTAAAAGGTAATCCAATTGGAGGATATGAAAAATTAGTCGATAATCCATTTGAAGAATGGAAGGAATTGGAACGTGTAAAATATGAAAAATATTATCAAAATTGTATTTCTGGTAACAATCAATCTGGTAGAAAATTAAGGCCGGGAGCAAAGCCTGATGAGATATTTCCAATTGATGTATGGAGAGAAGAAAAACGAACACATGGGTATGAACCAATCATTCCAAGTAATCGTCCTCCAGGATATGCAAAAAAGAAAAGAGAAGGAATTCCAAGATCAGCAAAACAAATTCTGCCAATTGGCATTTTTATCGCAACAATTTTAGGAGTCATTGCTTGGTGGGGAGTTGATTTAATTGTATTAGCTACTGCTACAGGGGGATTAGCAATTGGGTTAGGTTTAGCATTACAGGAGACAATGCAGAACTATTTTGCGTATATTTTCATCCGAAAAGACAAGATATTCGTTGAAGGTGAACGTGTAAAACTCGATACAGGATATAATGGATATGTACATAAAATTACTCCCAGAGTAACATACGTTAGAGATGCATTAAACGAATCAATGGCAATAATACCTACAAGACAATTAGTTAATGCTCAAATTGTTAATTATACACAAGGAGTAAAGATGGTGCCTGCAATTGTTGATGTAGGTGTTTCTTATCTAAATGATCCAAAACAAGTTTCAGCAATTCTTGTAAAAGTTGGAAAACGTGCAATGAAAGAAGTTGTCGATACCAAAGGCAGACACCTAATTAGACAAAGAAGATGTCCATATTTAGATAACAATAAACCAAGTTGTGGTTGTGATAAAGATATTCATATTGACATAAATCAACCAGTAGTAAGATTTAATCAGTTTAATGATTCATCATTAGATTTTTCTTTATGGGTATATGTTAGGGATTACGGAGCACAATTCAAAACAAAAACAGATATGAGAATTATCATGTATGAAGAATTCAAGAGGTACGATATTAGAATCCCATGGCCAATTAGAACAGTTTACCAAGGAGATGAAAAACGAGAACAAGAAGAGATTGATAGACTCAAAGGACAGAGAGAAAAGGTTATTGATGAATATGGAACAGGTGACATTGGTCGTGGAAGTGGTGAAGATGAATGATTTTCTCAAAACTTAAGAATCCCATCAATTCACATTTTCTTGTTGAGTAAACAATCAGTAATTTGTGGTAAAGCCTCTGAAGATTTAGGAAGGAAGTTAGCTAGAAAAATTAAAGCGAATTTTGTAAAATCAGAGATAAGAGTTTTTCCTGATGGAGAGAGTAAGATTACACTCAAGGGGAACATATCCAAAAGAAAATCGATTGTTGTTCAATCAATTTACCCACCTGTTGATACAAATCTCATTCAGGCATTATCTATAATTTCAAAAGCTAAAGAAACATCATCCGAAGTAATTGCTGTAATTCCTTACATGGGTTATGCAAGACAAGACAGGGAATTTTTGCCGGGAGAAATTGTTAGTATGAAAGTTCTAGCAAAATTGTTCAGAGGTGCAGGTGCATCAAAATTAGTTGTTGTTGATATTCACAGTTTGATTGGACTCAAGTACTTTACCATAAAATCAAAAAATATTTCAGCCATATCTGATTTGGCTGCACATTTCAAAAAATTGAGCCTAAAAAATCCATTAATCGTTTCACCTGATCAGGGAGGTAAAGAAAGAGCAAAAACATTTGCAAAGGAAATGGGAATAGAATACATTGCATTACAAAAGAAAAGAGATAGAAAAACAGGAAAAGTTCAGATAAAAACTAAAAAAGCTGATGTTATTGGACGTGATTTAATTTTAGTTGATGATATGATCAGTACTGGTGGAAGCATAGTTAATGCAACAAAATTTCTTAAAAAAGAAAAATGTAAGAGAATTTTTGTTGCATGCACACATGCTCTTTTGATGAATGGTGCTGAAAAGAAAATAAAGAAATCAGGTGTTGTAAAAATCATAAGTGCAAATACTATTCCAGGAAAAACATCAATAGTTGATGTATCAAATACAATTGCAAAGGCAATAGTATAATGCCAGAAAGTTTTTTTGTGTTATCTAAAGATCAATTAGAAATTGCAATAGATGAAGTTAGTACAATTGCAAAATCTTTTGATAGATTTTCAAAAATTAAAGTAATGTCTAATTTAGTAATTATTCAATCAAAAACAAATTGGTATGAGATTTCAAAGAGAGCATCATTTGTAAAAACTTCAGGACAAATATTACGAAAAATGTCTGGATTGTTTTTAGATGAGGGTAATTTTGAGATATTAAAAAATGCAAAAACATTTGCTTGCAGAATTATTAATTTATCTTCAAATCAGTTTGACATACCAGAATTAGAAAATTCTATGGGGGATATGATTTCAAAATTCTCAAATGCAAAAGTTGAACTTGAAAATCCTGATATCACAGTTTATCTAATTTTCACAAAAAAAGAAAATTTTTTTGGATTTTCCAAAATGATAAAGGAGAAGCAAAGACCAAGAAAAATAATATCACAACCACATGAATTGGATTGGAAATTAACAAGGGCAATGATTAACTTGATTGGATTAAAAAAAGGAGAAACAGTGTGTGATCCATTTTGTGGGACAGGTACAACACTTTTAGAGGCAGAATCAATGGGAATTCACGGAATTGGGTTAGATTTTGATGAAAAAATGATTGGAATTACAAAAAAAAATCTTAAAGAGAATGGATACAAATCAAAAGTAATTCATTCAGATTTTCAAGAAATCAAGAATATGTCTGATGAATTTGATGGTGTCGTAACAGATTTTCCATATGGAAAAAATACAAAAACATCAGAAAAACCTGAAGAGATTATTAAGAGATTTGTTACCATTATGCCAAAAAGAAAGAAGGTGGCCATTATGTACAAGAAAGAATTCGGAGATAAACTGAAACTAAAAGGACTAAAAAAATATCAAATCTATAGGCATAAAAGCTTGACAAGGACAATTTTGATAAAATGAAACTTGTATTTCTTGGAACTTCAGCTGCTCAGCCGACTGAAAACAGAGGATTATCGTGTATTTGTTTGGAGAGAGAGGGAGAAATTCTCATGTTTGATGCAGGAGAAGCTTCACAGATTTCCTATATGAAATCAGGATTAGGTTGGAATAAAAAAATGAAAATTTTTGTAACACATCTTCATGGAGATCATTGTGTAGGCATTTTAGGATTATTACAAACAATGTCCATGCAAAACAGAACAGAAAAATTAGAAATTTTTGGACCTAGTGGAATCGATGAATTTATTGCTGCTAACATCAAAATTTTGAATTTTGGATTATCATTTCCTATCATAATCAATATAATTAAAGATGAAAAAATTTTTGAAAATGAAAAATTTTCAATACGTACGTGTAAGGCAAATCATTCAATTGTTGCATTTTCATATTTGTTTGAAGAAAAAGATAAGCCTGGGAGATTCAACATTGAAAAGGCTAAGAAATTAGGAATTCCTGAAGGAAAATTATGGAATAAACTTCAAAATGGAAATGAAATTAGAATAGATGAAAAAATAATAAAACCTGAAGATGTATTAGGAGAAAAACGTCCAGGTAAAAAAATAGGTATTTCAGGAGATACAATGCCTACAAAAGAGTTAGAGGAATTTTTTGAAGAATGTGATTATCTAGTATTTGATTCTACATTTCTTGAAGATGAAAAACAAAAGGCCCAAGATACATCCCACTCTACTGCTAAACAAGCTGCTACATTAGGAAAAAATGCTAAAGTGAAGAATCTAATATTAACACATTTTTCAGCAAGATACAAAGATGAAATCAAACATTTGAAAGAGGCAGAAGAAATTCATGATTCAGTAATTACTGCAAAAGATCTTTTGGAAATAGAAATTAAATGATATTTGAATCACTTAAAGATCATATACAAGATTTTCAAAAAATTATTTTTGTTACAGGAGCAGGAATTTCTCAAGAAAGTGGAATTCCGACATTTAGAGGTAAAGATGGTTTATGGAGGGAGTATGACGCCATGAAATTGGCTACAATTGACGCTTTTTATGAAAATCCCAAGCTTGTTTGGGAATGGTATAATGAGAGAAGGAGCAATATTTTTTCAGCAATTCCAAATGAAGGACATAAAGCAATTGCAGAACTTGAAAACTTTGCAGATGTTATAGTTTTAACACAAAATATTGATGGGTTACATCAAAAGGCAGGAAGTAGTAAAGTGTTAGAATTACATGGAAGTATTGTGAAAATAAAATGTACTGTTTGTGATTTTCATGATGAAATCATAAGGGATTTTTCTGAGAATCCTCCTTTATGTAAATGTGGAAACATTCTAAGACCAAATGTTGTTTGGTTCGGGGAATCCCTTCCACAAGATGTATGGGAAAAAGCAATAATTCATGCAAACCAGTCAGATTTAATGATTATTGCAGGTACATCACTTGCAGTATCTCCTGCGAACACTTTACCAATATATGCAAAACAAAACAATGCAATGCTAATAGAGATTAATCCAGAAAATACAGAAATGTCATCAGAGATGGATATGACAATAAGAAATACTAGTGCTAAAGCATTACCAGAATTTGTTTCATTGTTTAGATAAAAAATTTCTAAAATAAATTCCAATTAGTAAAAACATTTTGGATAGATTCTAATGGATTAAAATTTGTAATTGCTTTTTGAGAAGATTCTTTTACATCAGAAATTTCATTTTGAATTGTTTCACCAACTTCATTTATTTCATTTACTATTGCATTACTTGTTTTTTCAGTAATCTTATCAACAGAATTATCAATTCTTTGTTCTACAGAATTTACAGCCTTAGAACTAAGATTGGATACATCACTCTTTATGGAATCAGATATAGTGGCAGATGTTGATGGGAATATAGTGTCTATCTCATTTGAGAAGATCATTCCTCCAAGAATGATAATTCCTCCAATTATGCCTAATTTTATGAACATTTGTTAACAATCCAAAAAATTGAATTTTAAATTCGTACTAAAAAAAATAGTCAAAAATGATCGGATTTTTTAGCTAATTTTCATCTCCATAAACAAACCAATCGATTATTTTATCAATTTTTGAGGAAGTAAGAATCGCTTTAATTGGCCCTAATGGAGATTCTGCAGATTCATCACAAATAGCTATTTTATCCACAAATGCAGCTTGTTTGTTTAGATAAAACCAAGTTGAATTACCGGTTAGATTTTTTTGTAGATTTCTTCTATAGGTTTTTTGAGATTGTTTTGAGTGAACTGTCTCATATATTTTTTCTAAAGAATAAAGATCATTTGATTCTGCAAAAATTGAAAAATTTTCAGTTTTAATTGTAGAGTAAGGAAAAATATTTGAAATTAATTTTTGAATTTTTTTAGGATCTTCTGATGGGTTTACTACACAAAACATTTCAATTTTACAATTAATATTTGGAATTTTCATTCTACCCAACTTTGGATAATTTCATATGCAGATTCTATTAATTCATCTTTTGTTAATCCAATATTAGATATTGCATAATCAGATAATGCAATTGAATTACTAATCCCAACACCTAATTCACGATTGTCCCTTTCTTCAAAATGTTCTTTAGTTTGTGGATCATCAGATCTGCCTCTTTTTTGTAAGAAATCAAATCTAGTATTAGTAGATGCATGGATAGCTAATAATTTCACATTACCAACTTTTTTTAGCACTTTAATTTCATCATTTGATCTAACTCCATCAATTAGAATTACATTAGAGGTTGATGATTCAATTTGTGGTTTAACCAATTCAGCTACTGCACCAGGTCCATTTTTTTCTCTAAGTTCAAGCATTAATTTTCCAAGATTTGATCTTGAAGGTGTCAGATTTCTTTTTCTAGCTTCTTCTCTTACGGTATTACCCATATTGATAATCTCATATCCTTTTGGTTTTAGTCCTTCAGCAATAGTGGATTTTCCTGCACCAGGCATGCCTGTCAAACACACAATTAGTTTTGTCATTGCATGCCAAAAACTAAACTCGTCTATGAAGCTACCGGAAATTATTATAAAGATACATCAAAGAAAGTTGTAATGCGAACTTTTGTTGCAATTGAAATTTCAAATAATGAATTAAAAAATTCAATAAAGAGTTTTCAAGATGATTTAAAAATTGATGCAAAATCAATAGATGTAGAACAATTACATTTTACACTACAATTTTTGGGTGAAATTTCAGAAGAATTAGTAGGGAAAATTATTGAGTCGTTACAGACAATCGAGTTTTCTGAATTTAGAATAGATCTGAAAGGTATAGGAGCATTTCCTAAAACAAAATTCCCACGAATAATTTGGATTGGGGTAGACGGTGATGGAGATAGAAAATTAATCGAATTAGCAAAAAAAGTTGAAAATGTGTTAAAACCATTTGGATTAGTTTCAGATAAACCATTCAAACCTCATATTACAATTTTTAGGATTAAAAAGGAGATTGGAGATATAACAAAGCAATTGAATGAACAAAAGATTAGGAATTTTGGAATGCAAAAAATTTCTAGTATTAAGTTGAAAAAAAGTGAACTTACATCTAATGGACCAATCTATTCTGATTTGATGGAGGTAACTGCTACCAAATGAAAAAGATAATTTCCAGTATAATGAAAGATGTTATACCTACAAAAACAGCAGAAAAATCAAAAAAACAAATTGCAGAATCAGCATTAAAATTAGTTGAGAAAGAAGTAACAAAGTTTCCCGAAATTATTGGGTTAGAGTTTGGAGGTTCATTTGCTAAAGGCACATGGTTATCAAAAGATGCAGATGTTGATATTTTTGTTAGATTCAAAAAATCCACATCAGAAGAGAAATTTGAAAACATTTCTAAAAAAATTGGTTTTGATGCGTTGAAAAAATTTTCTCCATATGTAAGATACTCTGAACACCCATATGTTGAAGCTAAAATGAAGGATACAAAGATAAACGTAGTTCCATTTTATGATGTGAAACTTGGTGAATGGAAAAGTTCTGCAGACAGATCACCATTTCATACAAAATTCATGTCAAAATCATTAACACCAAAAATGAGAGACGAGGTTAGAATTCTGAAAACATTTCTAAAAGCAAATCAAATTTACGGTGCAGAAATTGCAAAACAAGGATTTAGTGGATATGTTTCAGAGGTTTTAATTTTACATTTTAGAAGTTTTGAGAATATCATAAAATCAATTTCTGAAATTAAGGAAAATCAGGTTATAGGTAAAACTTCACAGAAATTTGACACTTCTTTGGTAATAATTGATCCAATAGATAGTAACAGAAACTTAGCTGCGGCAATTTCAGATGAAAATATTGGAAAATTCATTCTAGTTTGTAGAGCATTTAAAGAAAATTCAAAATTAGAATTTTTTAAGAAAAAGAAATCAAGAATGTCAAAGAAGTATTGGGGAAATTTACTATCAATAAAGTTTAGTTTTAAAATTAGAAGTCCAGACATAATTTGGGGGCAAATTAAAAGAGCGACTTCATCATTAAGTACTCAATTAGAATTAGCTGGTTTTACAGTTCTAAGAAGTAAGGCATACACAGACCAACAAAAGGAGGCCTATCTTTTTTTCTTTTTAGAATCAACTAAAATTTCAGACATTCATGTAAAAAATGGTCCAGAATTTTTCAGAGAAGGAAGTTCTAGAAGTTTTATTTCTAAAAATCTTTCAGATGCAGAATTAATCTGGGTAGGTAAAAATAAAAAAATTAGTTCTCTAGAGAAGAGACAACATGCTGATGCTGGTAAATTCATGGCTAAATTTTTGAAAGATAATCTTCAGACAGGTATGCCAAAAGGTCTTCAAGAGGATTTCAGATGTGGTTTCAAAATTTATGTTGGAGAGAAGGGATTAAGCAAATCAATTAAAGAGGTTGCAAGTGAGTTGATCTCAACAGATGGAACATTCCTTCATTTCAATTAAAAAATTTCTAGATGAACCATACTCAGAAATTCTTGGATATCCAAGAGCAACATCACGTCAAATAAAATCTCGAATTAATGAATTAGAAAAATTAAAAGTCAGATCAATTTCCTTAATTGGACCAATGACATTAGGAAAATTAGAAATTCTTGGAAAAGGATACGTAGGTGTAGTTGTTCTTGCAAAAAAAGGAAGTAAAGAGGTTGCATTAAAAATTAGAAGAACAGATTCTCAAAGAAAAGAAATGAAAAGTGAAGCTGATTTGCTGAAAATTGTAAATTCAGTAAATGTAGGGCCAAAAATGCTTGATGTAAGCAAGAATTTTTTGATAATGGAATACGTAGAAGGAGAGAAAATCATTGATTGGGTTAATTCGTTAAAAGGGGCAGGTAGTGCAAAAAAATTAAAATCCACAATAAGAAAAATTCTTGAAGATTGTTTTAATTTGGATCAAATAAGTTTTGATCATGGTGAATTAAGCAATATCTCAAAACACATCATTGTTGGAAAAACAAAATCCACCCTAATTGATTTTGAAAGTTCTAGTGTTAAAAGAAAACCATCAAATGTAACATCAGTTACTCAAGCAATTTTTATTGGTTCAGGAATTGCGAAAAAAGTACAAAGAATTTACAAGAATCCACCTAAAGAAAAGATCATCAGTGCTCTAAAACAGTACAAACAAGAAAAATCTCTTGAAAACTTTGAAAATCTCTTGAAAACTTTGAAAATCTCTTGAAAACTTTGAAATTGTAATGGGACCGGCAGGATTTGAACCTGCGACCACTAGTCCCCCAGACTAGTATCATACCAAGCTAGACGACGATCCCTTGTCACAAAGGAACAAAATGAAATTATTAAATCGTCGTATTAATAAATAGAAATTGTGAAAATTTGCAATATTTGTCATAAGATCTCTGCAACAGATGAAGATCATATTGATTGTATACAAAAAAGAAGTATAGAATTAGAAGCTGAAGATTTTAAAAGTATTCCTGAAAAACTGAATCTTTCTAAAAACGATAAAGAGCTAGGTGTTGAAGTGAGAGCTGTTTTAGAACACTTGGCAAGAGAGAGAAATAATTCAGATTGATTAAAGCCATTTTGAGAGTCTTTCTTTTTCAAATTCAAATTTACTTGAAAGGTTTTCAGAAGTTTGCTCAGAAATACTAGTGTAAGGTTTTGGTTGCGAATACATATCAACTTCAATGATTGAAGCTGTTTCTCTGCCTGATTCAATAAAACAACCTCCTTTTCCATCAAATAGTTCAGATCCTTTTTTTGATTGAAGTTTTGAGATGATGTTTTTTGCAACAGTTATCCCTTCTCCTTCTGCAAAAACTCCTGCTTTAGGGACTGCTAGATTTTCTGAAACTACCAAACTAGTTACATCACCTACTGCAAAAACATTCTCAAAAGGAGTTTTGCAATCTCTATCTATTATGATAAAACCAGGTTCTTTAGCTAATCCAGAATCATATATTATTTTTTACACTGTAAACTCAGGGACTTTTCTCACAATTCTCTCACCTGTAAACTAGCGGGATCTACATCCAAAATTAACAAAACAGAAATGATTCGTTCAGAATTATTATTACAATCTTCTCAAAATTTACCTCATGCAAAGGAAGAATTATGGAGCCTTGGAGTCAATTTTCCCATGTGATGAAGCAAGTGTCTTAGACCACATGATCACTATGCAAGAGTACTCGTACTCTATCTCTGAAATTGCCTCTGTTGTAGGCTTGGGTTACAGTACAGCCTCACGTATTCTTTTAAAATTAGAAAAAAGTGGGTTTTTGATGAAAACCAAAGCCAAAAATAAGACACTATTTCAGGCAGACATCAAAATGAAGCAGACCAAATTAATCAACAATATCGCATTAGAAATTGCATTTCATAAAACTAGAGAAAATCCATGATACCTGTCTGCTTTAGTCTAATCCAATACCCACCAGTGCTACTCTTGAACCATGAAAATCGATGAAGCCTGAGAATATCGTTTATTTCTCTCCAGATTCGTTTTTCAATCCAGTGTTTGGGAACAACACGAATGGCATTTTTCTCATTTTTAATTTCTACAAATTCTGCCCTGCCACCTAGCTGAACAACAAATCGATATTCTGGCTCTGAACTTTTTTCAATTAATTGAAGAATCTTGTTACCCCCTAGTTTCAGATCAATCCCTGTTGCCTCTGCTGGTGTCTGTTTATCAGGCAAACTGCTATGAGGACGGATAAAATTATGAAAGATTCTGTATGCATCTGCATACTCTTGAGCAGAATCATCATTACCCAGCCCTCGTCTGCTTTTTAGCTTCTCTCTAATCTCGTTGTGGTATCTCTCAATGGGTCTGTTTTCAAATCCCTTTGTCAGAGATTTGGTCTTGATATGCGCTACTTTCGAAATACCAAATTCGTTGCTAATTGCCTTTTCGTATGAATGCAAGGCATCAGTGATGATATAGTTTGGTATGGAACCAGTTTTTTTCTTGCCTTTTGAAAGAATTTTTCTTGCATCATCAATTTTTCGTGTCTTTGAAATTTCTGATGAAATGATGAATCTTGTTTTTGGATCAATTATAGTCCAAAGCCAGTCATAGAATCCTTTGCCAGTCTTTTTTATCAATTACAGTAATTTTTACTTGAGATGAAGATAATGAGTTT
>CAYFJT010000014.1:13379-21607 GCA_964343515.1 uncultured Nitrosopumilaceae archaeon | reverse complement strand
TGATCACCTGTTTTTTGTTTTAGAATTTCATTTGCAAAATCAAAATTCATGTAAGACGTAATTGCAAGTGCAATTACAGTTACTACCATTACAAGTAAAACAAGTTTCTTGTTAAGAGTAAAAGAGGTTATGGGTTTACTTCTTTTTTCTGAAGACTTCATCTTTTTCCTGCAATTCTTCTGTGTACGTATCCATGTCCAACATGAATTCTTCTTCATCAGAATATGCAGACTCTGCATGTTCACTAATATCAAGACCGATGTCTTCAACTTCTGGATCAACCCTGATTCCAATTAGATGTTTGATAATTTGCATCAAAATCCAAGTTCCACCAAATCCGATTGCAGCTGCAACACCAACACCTACTGCTTGAATCCATAATTGATCTGGATTTCCAAAGAGTAGACCATCCACACCGCCAGGGTTAATCATAGTACTTGCAAATATTCCAATTCCTAATGAGCCTACAATACCAGCAACACCGTGAACGGAACTTACATCAAGTGCATCGTCAATCTTTAATTTCTCTTTAAAGAGCACTACACCAGAGTAAGAGATTACACCAATTGCTATTCCTATCACAAATGCATGTTCTGCACTTACGAATCCAGATGCAGGAGTAATTCCTGCAAGTCCGGCAATTGCACCGTTAATAGTAGCAACAATAGATGGCTTTCCAGTTCTTACCCATGAAAGTCCAGCCCAGATAAGTGCTGAAACTGATGAAGCCATATGAGTAACAATTACTGTGTTACCAGCAACACCACCAGATGCAGATAATGCACTTCCTGCGTTAAAGCCGAACCAACCAAGCCACAATAATGATGAACCTAATACGGCAAGTGGAATACTGTGAGGAATCATTATGGCAGGACCATAATTTCTTCTTCTTCCAAGCACAAGTGCAGCAGCCAAAGCAGCCATTCCAACACTAGTGTGGATTACAATACCGCCTGCAAAGTCAACAACACCTAATTGGGCTAACCAGCCTCCGCCCCATACCCAGTGTACAAGAGGATAATAGATCAATAATGACCATGCGGAAATAAATACAATAAAGGAACTAAACTTCATTCTTTCTGCAATAGTTCCTGTAAGAAGTAATGGAGTGATGCATGCAAACATCAATTGGAATTTAACAAATAGCACTCCAGGGATTGTAGGAGCAAATGGCAAGGAATCATCTGAAGGGACACCCTTAAGGAATGTCCATTGCATATCACCAATCAAACCATGTTCAGATGGACTAAACGATAAACTAAATCCAAATACAAACCACATTACACTAAGTAATGCTAAACCAAAGAAAATCTGCATGAAAATTGAAGCTGCATTTTTCTTTCTCAGTAAACCAGATTCAAAGAGACCCAATGCAGGGATCATAAGTAACACTAAACTTCCTGCAACTAGCATCCATGCTGTATCTCCAGAATCAAGTACCATTGAATGAAAAACTTTGTTTTTAATTAATAACCATATCTTAATTTGATTTTCAAATGATTATCATTTGATATACAAAATCAGAAATTATATTTATCAAGTCTGAATTAGAATTATCAAATGCTTAAGATAGAAGTTATTCTAGGTGAAAACGACGTCATGGCAATTAGTGAAGCACTAAAGAAAATAGGAATTGGTGGTCTCACAGTCGCTAAAGTTAGAGGCAGAGGTAAAAAACCAGGTCCAGAAATCCATGCTTCCAAAGGCAGTGAAATCTTTGTTCCACAATTTAGTGAAAAATACTTTGTTGAGGCAATTATTCCTGAAGATAAAGAAGATGAAGTAGTCAACATCATTAAAGAAAATGGCAGAATAGGAAAAATATTCATTTCACAAGTGTTGCGTGCAGTAGATATAGCCTCAGGTGATGAAGGCGATTCAACAATTATGTGATTATTATGAGTATTCGTAAGAGCAAACTATTCCGTAGAGAAAAAATGAAGCCTCTAAAGCCTAAAGATTATCCAAAAGTGGCAATCATGGCAGGAATAGTTGTTATACCACCACTACTATTATTTTTCATATGAAAATTTCTAAAATTTCCATTGCCAAACTAATCATGGCAGGAATTGGTTTAACACTAGTGGGTTTATGGTTGTTTTCAGACTATATCTTCTAAAAACCTAAAAATCCCCAAAGGTGTTTTCATAAACAATTGTAGTATTCTTTAGTTGTTTTTCCAAGTTTGGAAGATATTTCATTATACAATAATTTACAAAATCACTAAAAGATTTTATTCTGTAATCTGTTCGGAGGGTGTCTTTATTTTCTTCATAAATTACTTGAAGTTTATGCAATGTGAATTTTTGTAATGGAACAAATCTACTACGTTTTGGCAAGGATGTTTTGTTAAAAGGAGTGTCAGAATCAGATTCAAGATCTAATCGAGCATCACTTGTCTCCATATCAACAACTTCTTCCATTTCAGAAACAAAGATCTTACCTCCATGCGTTGCACTCAAGCCAGAATTCTTTGAAATTAATTCAACGACTTTTCTTGCATCTTTATCTAATACCACTGTTTCAATTTTTGCCAGAGGAACAGATTTCAATCCAGTAGAACCAACACGAGAACCTTTTGATTCATCGTAAATGTTACTATCATCTAAATTTCGTTTATCAATAATGTAGGTGCCCAAAGCATGCAATTGAGTTCTAATACCGGGAAAATTTCTTCTTTTTATTACTGCCTCTATCTTTTTCACAGATAATTTTTGAAAAAGGGCTATTTATGATATTAGATGAACACCATAGATGAAATCAGATCTTGTTAGGAGTGTCTCATAGGTTGAAAATCCAGAGGGACACGGGTGTAAAAAAATCAGATAGAAAGATCAACAAAACTCAAGTTAAAGACTAATAAAGTAATGTACCGTACCATACGGTATGATGCGAGCAAGACTAACATACGTACCACTAGAAGTGGCAGAACAATTCGAAGATTTCATAATCAAAAGAGATGAAGAAATTCTAGGTGCAGTGAAAGCAAGGACTAGAGATTACAGTACTTTGTCTTTATTGAAATTATTGTATCAATTAAGAGGAAATCCAATGACGTTTTCAGAATTGTATTCGAAATCAAAAATCAGAATGAAAAAGTCATTTCTGAATTATCTACATCTATGTGTGGATTACAATTTTGTAAGAAAAGAAGCAGTTGGATCAAATATGATCTATACAATTACAGATAAAGGACATACAATGTTGAATCTCTTTATGCAAAAAAATAATTGAAAAGATCTAAGATGTTTCAAACACAGGAATACCAAAATTCCATACTAGTTTCAATTCTGAATCATGTTCATAGTTTCTAACAAAATCATCCAAATCTTTGACATGTTGATCTTCTAAGACTTTCATAACATGTGTTTGCTCGTTTGAGATATTATCTTCAAGATCAGAGTACTTTTCTCGAATATCTGTAATTTCTTGACTGAGTTGTTTTTGTTTAATTTGTGAATCATTAAATTTTTGCAATGCTAGTTTTTCTGCTTGATTTTGTTCATCAATAATTTTGTAAAAAAGTAATCTGTATTCTAGTTGAGTATTATTGATTTTTTTCTCATAATGTTCTTGCATATTCTGAATTTTAGAATTTAGAATTTCCACTTTTTTTGAAATTCTATCAGAAGTGAATTTTTGAATATCGACAGATTCATTTTCTACAAAATCAGTATCAATTAATTTTCCCATTCCGTGATGAACCCACATCTCAACAGTGTGTTCTGAGGTGCAAACGTAATCACTTGCATGAATTCTATACACTAGTACATGACCAGATCTACATTCAGTACTAGAATTGGTTTTGCTTAGATCATACCATGAAACAGTATCAGATGGATTTGCTTCTAGATATGCAGGATTTGTTCTAAAATCTTCATAGTATTTTCGTAATTCCTCTCCAGTTATTTCATAATTGAAGTTGCCATCAGATTCAAAGAGAATTTGTTGGTTGTAATAGGCATTATTGTTTAAGACATTATAAAGTACATTTACAGATAACATATCGGATCTCGTTATTTTTGCAGCGTTGACAAATGCATCTCTTGCTTGTTCAATACTTCCACCATTCAAGAAAACTTTTTGTAATGCTTCTCTTCCTGCATCAATCTTTGACGCAGTGAATTTCAAAGGATGATCATAGATGCTAGAAGTCTTTTTTGCAGGACTATTTTCTAAAGCCCTTTCAAGCATCTCATCAAATGTGTAATAATTCCAAAGTTCCTCCCATTTTCTTAGATCTTCTTCCAAACTCCGTAGTACTTCAGCACGTTTTTGTTCTAATTCTAATTGTCTTTTAGAATCTTCAAAGTTTCTTTGTTCTATTTGAGCAATCCATTTTTTACTTTGTTCAATTTTTTTAAGAATATCTTGGGCAGTAGGATTGTTTTGTAGATCTTCGGACATAGTTATTTGATCTCCAAATGTTTGAGCATGTGCAAAATTAAAGAAAATTGTAAAAAATATTCCAATTGTAACTACATAATCCATATTCTTCATGAAAAAAATTTCAAAATTTGATATTTAGTGTACACTGATAATTTATCAGTAAAATTTCAGTTTTTACGAACAAAGGAAAGAAAAAAGTCAGGTCAAAAATGACCTGACAAAAAAGATACGGTCTGGCACACAATTGATGAACGACTCCCATCAAAAGTACAAATATACTAATTAGAATTTACATAAAAAAGACACGTAGAAATGATTCATACAAATCATCAGAATGTACTAAATACTATTTTTGTAAAAATTTGCTACAGTTAAAACTGTATCAAAAAAATAATTGTTTTTAATCTAAAAATCTAATCATTACAAAGATGTTACTGAAGTCATCTAACAAAGAATATACAAATGCATATCCAGTAAAGTAATTAGACAGAACAAATTGACATAAACAGTGCCAAAAGAATTCCCAGAAGCTGAAGTCTTTGAGATAAAGAAAAGAGAATTAAAAAGTCCCGTAATTTTTGCAGGGTTCGTTGGTGCAGGTCTTGTAGGACCAGTTGCAATCAATCACATAATTGAGAAATTGGAAATGGATGAAATTGCAGTAATGAGATCAAAATATCTTCCACCATCAACTGTGTTTATGAGAGGGAGATTACGCCATCCCTTTAGATTCTATGCAAACAAAGAAGGAACAATTTGTGCAATAATTTGTGAAATTACATTAAGGATGGAAGGACTATTTTCGTTGGTTGCATCAATTTTAGATTGGGCAGCAACAAAAGGATCAAAAGAGATTGTAATTTTAGATGGAGTTGCAGGAGTAGAACATGATGACAAAGCATACTGTGCGGCTGAAGAAGATTTGATAAGAACTATGGCAGATAAAGACATCAGCATGATTCCCCAAGGGTTCATCACAGGGATTCCAGGAGGAATTTTAAATGAATGTCTAGTAAGAGAGATTCAAGGAATAACACTTTTGGCAAAAGCAAACAAAATTGCTCCAGATTCGGAGGCAGCGTCCACTCTAATTAAAGCATTAAATCGATTTTATGAAATGGATATCGATACAAAAGATTTGCAAGATGAAAAAGATAGAATACATTCAGAATTCAGTGAGCTATCACAAAAATATGTAGAACATAGAGAAGCAACAACTGGAATGTACATGTGATCGAGAAAATGGGCAAATTCTTTTATTCACAACAAAAGGGCAACAGACTATGGTTCTAACCTATAAGAAAGCAGGGGTAGATATTTCTAAAATTAAACAAAGCCAAATGGCAATTGGAAAATTAATCTCATCAACTCATAAACTTCAGAAAAAAGCAAAGATAGCACATGGGTTTGGACATTATGCAGGAATTGTAGAAATTCCAGGAGGAAAACTTTTAGCAACACACACAGATGGGGTTGGAACAAAAGTAGTAATTGCAAACATGATGAAAAAATACAACACAATAGGAATTGATTGTGTTGCAATGAATGTCAATGATATAATCTGTATTGGTGCAACGCCAATATCATTTGTAGATTACATTGCTGCAAATAAAAACGATGTTCCAATATTCAAAAAAATTGTGGAAGGACTAGTAAAAGGTGCAAAGAAATCTGCAATGCCAATTGTAGGCGGGGAGACTGCAATCATGCCAGATGTCATAGAAGGAAAAGGTTTTGCATTTGATTTAGCAGGAATGGTTGTAGGACTAGTAGAGAGAAAACAGATGATACTTGGAAATAAAATAAAATCAGGAGATATAATAATTGGTGCAAATAGTACAGGCATCCATTCCAATGGATATTCGCTTGCAAGAAAAGCACTACTAAAAAAATATTCAGTTAAAGACAAAGTAAAAGGAGTTGGAACCATAGGAGAGGCACTACTAAAGCCGACTGAAATCTATACAAAACCGGTTTTAGAAATGATTCAAAAATGCAAAATTAATGGTCTTGCACACATCACAGGAGGGTCATTTACCAAACTCTTACGCCTTAAAAAAATTGGTTATGAGATAGATTCTTTGCCAAAAATACCGCCAATCATGGGACTCATAGAAGAGCAAGGAGTTAAACCTGAAGAAATGTACAAGACATTCAATATGGGAGTTGGATTTTGTGTAGTAGTATCAAAAGATCAGGTAACAAGAATCAAATCAATCTTCAAAAAACATAAGATCCCAAATCAAGAAATAGGCCAGATCATTTCCAAGAAAGGTGTTTTTATAAATTCACAAAAAATTGCCTAAATTAACAATAATGAAATAATTTTCAGTCCAGTATCGCCTTATATTACACAATTTTCCAGAATTATAAGAGAAAGATGGCTGCAGATGCGCACTTTATTGAAACAATCATCGGTATAGGAATACTTCTTTTTGCAGCAAAATTAATGGCAGAGCTTTTTTTGAGATTAAAACTTCCAATTGTGTTAGGGGAATTATTAGCAGGAATGATTGTTGGACCATTTGCGTTGGGTCAATTTTTCATTTTAGATGGAAAACAACTGTTGCATATCAATGATGAGATAAAAATTCTTGGTGAGATGGGCGCAATTGTGATTTTGTTTATGGCAGGGTTGGAAATGACACCAAAAGAATTCCTAAAAGGAGGAAAGGCGTCGTTTACAGTTGGGACATTAGGAGTAGTAGTTCCGTTCTTTGCAGGTTTTGTAATTTTTGGATTATTTGGATTTGAAGCATTAGAATCGATGTTGATTGCAACAGCGCTTACAGCGACCAGTATTGCAATTTCTATTCAGGTACTCAGTGAATTTGGAAAGTTGAAGGCGCCTGAGGCCAGATTGATCATTGGAGCAGCAGTTGTCGATGATATTTTAGCAATAGCAGTTTTGTCAGTCGTAATTTCAATTACAGGTTCAGACGCAGGAATTGAAAGTATCAATATTACAGATGTTGTAGTAACAATTTTGCAAGTATTAGGCTTCTTTGCAATAATGTTAATTGTGGCAGTAATAGTTATTCCCAAAGTCATCACTCCAAGACTATGGAAGGCCAAGGGCAGTGTTGAAGGAATTGCAACAGCGTCGTTCTTTGGGGCTGCAGCACTTGCAGGTTCAATTGGGTTATCACCTATTGTAGGAGCATTCGCAGTTGGAATGGCTTTGTCAACAACCAAAGTATTCGAAAAAGTTGAAAATTACATTGGAAAGATTGGTTTGATCTTTGCACCATTATTCTTTGCAATTATTGGAGCACAAGTAGATCTTCGTGCAGTTGATTTGAATATTTTGATGATCAGTGGGGTGATAATTGCAGTAGCAATTGTAACAAAATTACTAGGATGTGGACTTCCAGCAATGTTATTTTTGAAAAGCAAAGCTCAGGGAATGAGAGTAGGTATTGGAATGATTTCAAGAGGAGAAGTGGGATTAATTGTTGCGGGAGTAGGAGTGACTGCAGGAGTATTAACATCAGAAGTTTATTCTACAATTGTAATTATGGTTGCAGTTACAACCATAATCACACCAATATGGTTGAAGATGGAATATAGAAAAGAACAGAAAAGTGGAAGTAGTGAATCAGAGCAAACCATAGAACAGAAACCAGAGTAAATCCAGCAAATCTTAAATTCTACAAAAATTTCTGAAAATCAGAACATGTCAATAGACGCAAACAGTCAATCATTCAAAATAGACATGATGGCAGAAATTAAAAAAATTCAAGATGAGATAAATCAGTTAAAGAATCTAAAAGACAATGTTTCAAAAAAATCAACTATGAAAAAACCAGCTAAAAAGACAGTAGCAAAGAAAAAACCAG
>CAYFJT010000014.1:0-13279 GCA_964343515.1 uncultured Nitrosopumilaceae archaeon | reverse complement strand
GTATTACAGACTCAAAATTAGTCCAATTATTTAACGAATTTATGTCCAATTCTATTGGAGTGTCTATGAGTAAATTGGATTCAACATTCACTAAAGCATGCAGTGAAATTACTCAAAATCTGTTAATGATAAATGATCCTAGTAAAAAACAAGTTAAAGAAGAAATTAAGAAAATTTGTGCAAAATATTCATTAGAAAGAATTCCAAGAAATCATGAGATTCTTTCAACAGTAAAAGAATCAGAATTTGAAAAACTCAGAAAAGTATTGTTAAAAAAACCTGCTAAAACTGCATCAGGAGTGGCAGTAGTTGCACTAATGCCAAAACCATTCGCATGTCCACATGGAAGATGTACATATTGTCCAGGCGGAATTGAATTCAATTCTCCAAATAGCTATACAGGGAATGAACCATCAACACTAAACGCTATTGAGAATGAATATGATCCAAAATTACAAATCACAACAAAAATTGAAAAGCTAGTTGTATTTGGACATGACCCATCCAAAATGGAAATAGTCATTGTTGGAGGAACATTTCTCTTTATGCCAAAAGATTACCAAGAGAATTTTATCAAATCATGTTATGACGCATTAAATGGAACAAACTCAAAAGATTTGCAAGAAGCAAAATCGAACAACGAACATGCATTAATAAGAAATGTAGGATTTACGATCGAAACAAAACCAGACTTTTGTAAAAAAGAACATGTTGATTGGATGTTAGACTATGGGGTAACAAGAATAGAAATTGGTGTTCAGTCATTACAAGAAAGGGTTTACGATATTGTTAATCGAGGACATAAATTTAAAGATGTTATAGAATCATTTCAAATTTCAAAGGATGCAGGATACAAAATTGTCGCACACATGATGCCAGGGTTACCAACAATGACTCCAAAAGAAGACATTGGTGATTTTAAGAAACTGTTTTCAGATTCTCAATTACGTCCAGACATGCTCAAAATATATCCATCGTTGGTAATTGAAAATACTCCAATATATCGAGAATACAAGAATGGAAAATATGTACCATATTCAAATGATGATATGATTCAGGTATTAACAGAAGTAAAGAAAAGCATTCCAAAATGGGTCAGAATCATGCGGGTTCAAAGAGAAATATCCCCTAACGAGATTATCGCAGGTCCAAAATCAGGAAATCTAAGGCAAATTGTACATCAAAATTTAGCAAAACAAGGGATAAAGTGCAAATGTATACGATGCAGAGAAGCAGGTTTGAATAAAAAATTAGAACCTGAAGAAATTAAACTGACCAGAATAAACTATGATTCATCAGGGGGTAAAGAAGTATTCTTATCTTATGAAGACAAAAATGAATCTATATACGGATTTTTGAGATTAAGAAAACCAAGTAATGATGCACATAGAGATGAAGTAGGCGAGGATTCTTGTATTGTAAGAGAACTTCATGTTTATGGAAAATCACTAAAAATTGGAGAAAAGGAAGAAAGTGAAATTCAGCATTCAGGATTGGGGAAAAATTTGATGAAAGAAGCAGAAAAAATTTCAAAAGAAGAATTTGATGCAAAGAAGTTATTGGTAATCAGTGCAGTTGGAACAAGAGAATATTATCAAAAGTTAGGGTATTCGTTATATGGGCCATACATGTCCAAAACATTGGACTAGTGAGAAGATATGTCAGAACAAGAAATTATTGGAAAAGGAACTTGGATTGATAAATTAGCTTCAGAATTACTTGAACGAGAAAAATCACTTGGAAGAAATTTGGACATTCTCAGAGTAGAGAGTGGTCTCGGGGCATCAGGCATACCACATATTGGAAGTTTAGGTGATGCAGTTAGAGCATATGGAGTGAAATTAGCATTAGAGAATTTAGGTTACAAATCTGAACTTATTGCATACTCTGATGATTTAGACGGATTACGAAAGATTCCAGAAGGAATGCAAGAGTTTGGATTAGAAGAACACTTGGCAAAACCAGTATCATTAATTCCAGATCCATATGGATGTCATGACTCATATGGAATGCATATGAGCAGTATTCTTTTAGATGGACTAGACAGGGTTGGGATAAAATATGAATTTCGAAGGGCAGTAGACACATACAAACAAGGATTACTCAAAGATAATATCCATACCATTTTACAAAATAGCACAAAAATCGGAGACAAAATATCAGAATTAGTGGGACAAGAAAAATATCAAAAATATCTCCCATATTTTCCAGTTTGTGCCAATTGTAATCGCCTTTACACAGCAGAGGCAACAGAATACATAATTGATGAAAAGAAAGTCAAGTACAGATGCCATGATACAGAGATTGGCTCACAAATGATCAAGGGTTGTGGTCATGAAGGGGAGGCAGATATTGGAAAAGATCTTGGGAAACTGGCATGGAAAGTGGAGTTTGCAGCAAGATGGGCTGCATTTGACATCAGATTTGAAGCATATGGTAAAGACATAATGGATTCAGTTAAAGTAAATGATTGGGTAGCTGATGAAATTTTAGATTTTCCACACCCTCACCATGTAAAATATGAAATGTTCTTAGATAAGGGAGGAAAAAAGATTTCAAAATCATTAGGAAATGTTTTGACTGCACAAAGATGGTTAGAATTTGGCAGTCCAAAGTCAATTCTATTATTGCTTTACAAAAGAATTACTGGTGCACGTGAACTTGGGGTAGAAGACATTCCATCTTTGATGAACGAATACAATGAATTAGAAGATATTAACTTTGGAAGAATCAAAATAGATAATCAAGCAAAACTTGTAAAATCAAAGGGGTTATACGAATATGTTAATCTTCTAAACCCTCCAAAACAATCTAGTACTCATGTAAACTATAGATTGTTAATTGAATTAACAAAAATATTCAAAGAAAATAGAAATGAAAGGGTAATGAAAAAATTACTCGATTATGGAGTAATAAAAAATCCTGAACAAGAAATTGAAAAACTCATTGAACTTGCAGGGAACTATTCAGATGAATTTGATGAACAAGAAAAAACACAAATCGATTTAGATGAGACTGTAAAAAAAGCATTAAAGATTTTATCAGAAGCACTTGGAGCAGATAAAGAACCAGAAGATATTCAAAATACAATTTATCAAATTGCAAAATCAAATGATGTACAACCAAAAGATTTCTTTAAGATATTATATCAAATAATTCTAGGTACATCCAGAGGACCAAAAATTGGACCTTTCATTTCAGACATTGGAAGAAAACAAGTAGCAAAGACACTTTCTGAATACATATAGAAAATGGTCCATTCTGAACATAACAAATCAAAAAACAGTGGAGGGTTTGCGTTAATCATTTTGGGAGCATTATTGCTCATTATTGGTCCACAAGAAGCAATTGTTCCAAAAAGCATGAGTATCATGACATGGATTGCAGGTTTGCTAATTGGCGGATTAGGATTCTACCTTAAATTTGTAAGACATAGAACAAAACAACAATAAAGAAAGATTCATCTTTTAGAAAAAGACGAGGGAAATAAATGGGATTTTTCGGTAAAAAAGAAGATGTAAAATCAGAAAACAATGAAGAAATCATACTTAAACAGGAATTAGAAAATGAAGTTGTAAATCTTCAAAATAAATTTAGAATAAAACAAGATGAATTAGCCAACATAGAACAGAAAATTGAATCAGTCAAAGAGGAATATGAAACATCAGTAAGTAATTTGATGTTAGTAAAAAAAGAACTGAATCAAAAAAAAATGGAGCTAGATACGGTTGTTAGAGAACATAAAGAAATTAAAGAGAAAATAAAAAATTCAGAACAAATCAAAGATTCAAAATCAATTGAAGAGTATAATAGAACCGAAGAGAATTTAGCAAAAAAGAAACAAGAGTTAGAAACAATTACAAAAGAATTTGAGGAAACAAAAGAAAAAATTTCATCAGAGCAATCAACATTATCTCAAATCAGAAAACAACAAGTAGAAGCAGAAAAAGAACTAGATGAAGCAAATTCAAGATTGTATAACGCAAAAGAAGAATTGAATAAAAAGGATCAATTTCAAGATACCAATATACTTACACCAAAAGAAAAGGAATTCATTCAAGGAAATAACAAAAATTCTGCAGGAGTTATTGAGGCAGCAAGTGTGATTGTAGGGTCATTAAAATCAAAATTAAGCAGGACACAAAAAGAATTAGAAGCAATTCAGTTACTTTTAGAAAAAGAGAGAGAAGAGCATGAGGAAACAAAAAAAGAACTGAGTAAACTTAAAGCCAAAGTTCAAGAATCATAAATTTTCAAAATGTTTTTTCCATTTTGATTTAATTTCTTGTTCACTTGTTCCCATATCATACAATGGAGAGGTCACTTGAGAAATTTCAGTGATATCAACCAATACAATTGAATCAATTGGACTTTTGATGCCATTTTCACGGTAATATTTCAAAATCTCATCATAAAGAGAGGCATCTTGAATGATTTTAGCAATTCCTTTGAACAAAAATCCTTTACGCAGTAATGGATCAATCACATTAATTTCGATATTAGGATTAATTATCAAATTTTTCATGGTATCGGGAGAACGTATATTTGCAAATGCCAATTGGTTTTTTGACCATCCAATTATAGTGCCCTTAGGAGAAACATTAGGCATTCCATCAGATGAAACAGTTGCAACATAACCCAACTTTTGTAAATTTAAAAAATTCTTTATTTCTTCAGTAATTTCAGACAACATTTCTAAAGATCATTAACATGTAATTAATTTTTGAGAATTATCGCATAAATTCTGCAGCTTCAATAGAAAAGAAGAAGAATCCTATTCCACCACCAATAATTCCAATCCAAATGGCAATTTGTTTTATTCTAGACATTTGAAATAAACCATTCAGTCTCATTATTGAATCTAATTAAATCATTCAGACAATTATAATTAGAATGAATGCAAACAAACATTATTGGTAAACATTAAAGATGTGGGAAAATTTTTTGTATTTATTGTTGGAGGGTTAGTAGCCATTATTGTAGGCTCATTTATGATTAGAGGAACTATGCACATGTGGGACAATCCAGAAGACATCGATGAAAAGAAGAAGGACTAAAAAACAGTTTTTGAAATAAAATTCAATTGTTAATGATTCTACAATTAGAAAATCACTTGATCAATACATAAAAAATAGAATTTTTGAAATTGATTCAGAGAAAAAACAAACATTTCCAAACATCATAAAAATCTGGAAATGTGAAAGTGAAATAGATTTTCTCAATGGTTACTATTGGAAAAATTGAAAAATAGGCATACGTTATTTATTGAAAGCAACTCGTGTACCAGTAGAAAAACATGTTGATTCATTTGAGATAAGAGGAATGGTTGGAGAACATAAAAACAAATTGTATAATACAATAAAATCATCAATAAATCAGTGAACTAGAAATACTACATAGAATATGTCAAATTATGGTAGGGCCACAAGATGGAGGTTTTGGATTTGACCAATCAAAAAAATATACCAGTGTGGAGAATATTGATGAAATTTGTGTCCAGTGTCAAGCAGGACAACATAAGAATTGTTTGAAAAAAGCAGAGAAACAAGATGTCTGTGAATGTGAACATTGTATGATTTATGGATAAATCCAGTAAAAATCAAGAAATTTTTTAATAATATAATGTTCAAGAGTAATTCTTGTCAAATGAATATACATTTCATTGTAAATTTTGTGGAAAAGATTTTGGAAGTAGTGTGATTGACCTTGCAACCCATATTGGCAAAGAACATGATGAACCAAAAAAATAATTTCGATTTTGAGTCAAATGAAATGCAATAATAAAGAAGTTGGGTGTTACCACGACAATTCAATCCACATGAATGGAAACGGTAAATGTCTTGTTAAAGGATGTAAATGTGAAAAACACAAGTCCTAGAGTGCAGATAATTTGTTTTCAAGTTCTGTGATTTCTTTTTGGTAAGAATCAGCAATATTTTTTGCAAACTCTTTATTTGTTGTAATTATTGTAGTCAGAGCATCCTTGTATTCAGGATGGCCATTCTTTAGAACGTCACAAGATTCCAAAGAAGTTACATGTCCAGTAACTGTTGCCATTGCGCCTTTTTGATTAAATTTTACAATTCCACCAAATGCTTCGATTAGCATATATGCAGAATCTGCTTTGCATTTGTAAGTAACACGGCCAGTGTCAGTATTGAATAATTGTGTTATTCCACCAGGTTTTCTTGTAACAGTTACAGTCATAGAATAATCAAAAATAATACTGTATTAATTATTTTAGAATTTCTATACAGTAGGATCAGGTCCGGGTGGTAGAGCATCGGCTGCAAGAGTTTTATCAATTTCATTTACTGCAATTTTATCTCGTCCAATAAGATCAAACTTTTGTAAGATTGTTTCAAATTTTGTTTCTTCTTGAACTTGTTCATTAACAAACCATTCCAAAAATGCAAAAGTACAATGATCTTTTTCTTTTTGTGCATTTTCAACTATTTTATGAATAGCATTAGTAACTGTCTGTTCATTTTTTAACGCAGTCTTAATCAAACCTTCTAAAGATTTGTATGTTGCAGTAGGAGCTTTTATGGCAGGAATTATAGCTGTTGCGCCTATATCATTAAGATAATGAATGATTTTGAGCATGTGAGTTCGTTCTTCATCAGATTGGGCATAGAAATATTTTGCACTGCCATGATAACCTGTAACTTCACACCAAGATGCCATTGCCAAGTAACTATTTGATGCAAGTGCCTCTAGTGCCACTTGATCCTGTAATGCTCTTTTCATTTTTGTGGAAATTCTCATGATTTTCAACATGTTTTATTTGTAATATATTAAAAAAACTTACTAAAATCACTCATTTCAGGTTCACAAGAAAAACTTCAGGATTAAAAAGAATATTGCAAATCCACTAAGAAAGATTATCCCAATAAAGCTCAAAATCTTCAAAAGTACGGATGGTTGAGATTCCTTGTTAAGGAATTTTCCGGTGACTAGTCTGAAATTAAATACTGCAATAATTGGCGCAATTACAAATGACAAAACTGTTGCAAAATCAACTAGTTCTTTGAGATTATTTCCAAATTGGAAGATTACGATAAGAGAGCCAGTTGAAAGTACAAATAAGAAAATCACATACAGAATTCGAAATTTTGTGCGAATTTTTTCTTCTTTTTTGGTAAAAATTAACTCTATTGTGCGTTGTAAAGAACGAGAATATCCGTCAAATACTGCAATAATTGTTCCAAACATCACAGTAAAAGCAGAAGATGCAATTATGAGATAACTCCAATCCCCAATTGTTTTAGTATACAAAGAGACTATTTCATTTGCAAAGAGCGCATTGTTGTTTGGCAAGTCATTTCCAGAACCATAAAAAATGAATGCGCCTAACGTGACAAACATTATTGCAAGAATTCCAGTTATTAGGTATGCAATTCTAAATTCAAACAAAGTTTCTCTGAGTTTTGGTTTGTAATCTGTCTGTTTCATCCTCTCCAAGGTCCACAAACTATTCCAACTTGATAGATCTACGGCAGTTGGCATCCAACCCATTAATGCAAGTAAGAAGAATATTCCTGAAACATTCCAAAGATCTTTTGGTTCAAATCCCATAACAGGTTCTATTGGACCATTATGCAGTGTCAACAAAAATGCTGAAACAGTAGATACAACTAAAACAATTGCAATGATCTTAATCAAACTGTCAAGAACATTATATTTTCCAATTGCCAATATCCCAACACATGCTGTAAATAGAATAATTATAGTCCATTCTCCAAGAAAGTCTAATCCAAATAAATTCTCAAAGAATCCAGCAGTAACAAATCCAACTGCGCCGGTAACAAAAAACATAGAAGCAATGGTAATAAGAAAATACAACCATATTGCAGGAGTTCCTAATTTCTTGTATCCATCAATGATACTAGTTTGAGTAGAGTTTGCATAACGAGAACCGTATTCAAAGAAAGGGTATTTCAATAAAGTAACCACAACAACAAATCCTAAAATCAGTAAACCATAATCTCCTCCAGCCCTAGTTGACTGAACAAGATGAGATACACCTATTGCAGTACAGGCAAATAAGATTCCAGGGCCAGCTATTTTTGAAAAATGAGAGAGTTTTGAATCCATTATTCTATAAGGTGTTAATATTCCAAGAGTTATCAACCCAAACTCCAATAACTTTAGCTCCAGTATTCCAAGAGGAAATTACTTCGACACCTTTTTTGATTTGAGATTTGTGTTCTTCGTCTGAAACAGGATTTCCAGCACAATCATAGTGACCAGACACTACGATTAGTTCGGATTTGTGGGCATTTATTGAAATTCCAACTTTAGTCTTTATAGATTCAAGATCAGAATTGTCTGCGACTTTTTTGTCAACACCAGGTTCTGTGATTGCATCTACATAATCAACAGAATAGTTTTCTTTAATCCATTTTGCAAGAGGTAATTGAATTCTACCATCCATACATGTTACAGATGTTGCAAATGTTCCTTCTGCCATGAATTGTCAAGATTGTAGAAGAATAAAATTATTTTCCATACAAAAAACACCCCGAGGTATGATCATTTACCATTCCTATTGCCTGCATAAATGCATAACATATTGTAGGACCAACAAAGCTAAATCCGCGTTTTTTGAGATCTTTGCTTAGTTTTTCAGATATTTCAGTAGAAATAGGCAAGTCTGAAAATTTTTTGAAGTTATTTTTAATTGGTTTATTATTCACAAATTCCCAGAGATATATGTCAAAAGAGCCAAACTCTTCTTGTATTTTGATAAACTGTTTTGCATTATTTATTGCAGAATGGATTTTGAGTTTGTTTCGAATAATTGATTCATCTCTAAGTAGTTTTGTTATTTGTCTTTGAGAGTATTTTGAGACTTTGAGGACATTAAAATTGGAAAATGCCTTTTTGTAGCCATTTCTTCGTTTAAGAATAGTAATCCATGAAAGTCCAGCCTGTGCACCCTCCAATATCAAAAATTCAAATAGTTTTTGATCGTCATGTTGAGGTTGTCCCCATTCATAATCATGATAAGTAATGTTTGGCTCTTCTGTTGCCCACTTGCATCTTTTCACAAATTCCAAAAACTCTAACAAAATATTAGTTATCAAATTTCTAAAAAATCATGAAATCAAATCAACAACTTCTCAAAATTAACAGAAGTTTTCTGATTTGTTTTGTAATCTCTGCATCATTATCAGCAATATTTGCCCAAATATTATCAGATTATGACAGTTTTCTTACTGCAACATTTACAATAATTTTTGGATATGTAGTTTATTTTGGAATTTTTTCAGGATTGTTCTATTGGGATAATAAAGAACGTTACAAATCAATGAGAAATGAACTAATCAAAAAAGAGATTTTTGCATTAATTTCATCATTTGGAGTAGGAGAAATTGTTTATCTTGGAATAAGGTGGCCAACTTTTTATTATTTTTTAGAAATAGGAATAGAGCCATTTCTAGCATCGCTAATTTCAGAAATTATTGCCACTGGATGTTATATGATATCAGTAACAGTATTTCTTAGAAAAACAAAAACGTACTAGTTACTTTGCTAGTTGATTAACTAAATCAGTAGAAGTAATAATTCCAGTAATATTACCATTATCAGAAACTGCAAGTTTTCTAATTTTTTTACTAGCCATGGTTTTTGCAGCTGTAGAAATTGATTCTCCTTGATCGATTGTGATTAATGGAGAAGACATTATCTTATCAACAGAAGTATCAAATGAGAGAGTATTTGCAGCAACCTTTGTTGCATAATCTCTGTCAGTAACAATACCAACAAGATTTTCACCGTCTTTTACAATTACTGCACCAATACCTCCTTGTTCCATCATTTTAGCAACTTGTAATGCAGTGGTGCTTGGATTAACAGTAATTAACGCACGTGTCATAATATCCTGAACTTGGATAGAGGAGTTATCGATATCTTCCTGGCTCACCATAGCCGTAGAATGTCATAATATTTAAAATATTCAAATTATAAAGTTTCAAAATTCTAAATTGCAGTTTTGGTAAACAGTTTAGTGGAAATTTTCCTTTTGAATGAGATTCTATAGAATATCAAGATTCCAAGTAATTCCAAATATTCTACAAATCCCACAGTGTAAAAATGCATTAGCCACCCATCAAGGGATTGATCAATAGATGCAATTGCGGTACTCATTTTAGGAAATTCTGTAAGTAAGGCAGTTGGAGCTAATAAAAATCCAATAATCCAATCAGCAAGAGTCATCTCATTTGTCATTTCCAAAACTTGTTCTGAAGAATTAATCATTGGATGGTTTTGAGAATTTTGCAATTCATACTCTGAATGTATGGAGTTACCTTGATCAATTGCCATAATCATCGTTCCCAAAATCAAAAGTAAAAATACAGATTCACCAAAGACTGCAATTCCACGTTTTCCTTTTTGAAATTTGTAGATTTGTCTTTCAAGCATAGGACCAAAAAATCCTAGTTTCTTCTTTTTTGCTAAAATTATGACAGATAAAGAGATTACAGAAATTACCCCAAAAGAACCTAACCAATCATCAGACACAAATTCTACAAAAAGCAATCGTGCTGGCAATAATAAACCAGTCATAACACCAAATACAATTAGTGATTCACATATTCCTCGCAAATGCAGGTCCCCAACAAGTGTATATCATTATACTATAAAAAAGATAAACGGTTTTAACAAGATTAATGGTTTCAAGAAAGGATTTGAATGAGATGGCACCACAGAAGATTCAACAATTGATATTAAAATCATAATAAATTAAAAGAGAATTTACAAAAATCTGATTTAATATATCGTAGAAGAAATGAAAAAATTTAGAATTTAAAAAGATTGTGTGAGAAATTTTCAAATGAAAAATGGAACTACCAAACTTAAGAAAAACAAAAAATAAATTTCCAGATTTAATAGGATGCAGGTGTTGCTTTTCCAGAAATGAATTGAATGTCCTTATCTTTAGATAATTCTTCAATCATGGGTACAGTCATTTGTCCAACAAGTGTTAATCCATGTTCTCCAACATTCATAGGAATTCCATATTTTGCCCTAATTGTATCTCCTTTGTTTTCAACATTCGTACCAGAATTGTAATCTACGGTCAATTCAACCCTAGGTGGGGCATCAGGAAGTTTCCTTTCAAGATACATCATCTTGATTAGTAGATTAACATCTACATTAGAAATTGTCTGAGTGATTGCGTTTGTAAATTCATTGTATTGAGCTTCGATTTGTGACATTAACTAAAATTATGAAAAAATTAATTTAACTAGTAGGACTGCACTGTCTTGCAATAATCTAATTTTCTACTGGTCGATCAACAAAAACATGACCCAAGGTATGAAAAGTGTTTTCAACAGGCACCTTAATTGGAATTGGTTCTGTCTCAGATTTTAGAAATTTTTGTAGTTGTGTTTTTTTGAACCATTGGCTATAATATCCAAGATTATTTCTAAAGGCACATTTTTCTTCATCAAAAGAATCAGCATCAATTTGTTTGACCATATTTTTCATTGGTCGATAGATTTGAGGAGATACAAAAGCAAAATCATCTCCATTAAACGCAGATAATAACACAGCCCCATCTTTTCCTGCAAGTCTTTTCATATTTTCAAAAAATTGTTTCCTTTTTGGAACTGGAATTACACCTACAGTGTTGTAAACACATATTGGGATTTTGATGGCATCATCATAGAACAATTCGTCAATTTTTGGATTAGTGATGTCGTAATTCTGAAAAGAGATATTTTTGAGATTTAATTTTGATTGTTTTGTTTTTGATAGTTGAATCATAGATTCTGAAGTATCAAGTCCACAATAAGATAGAGAATCTCCTAAAATATCATGTAAAGAAAATAATACTCTTCCAGTTCCAGAACCAAGATCAATTATTGTATATTTTTTTTCAGAGTCAAAGTACGTTCGACAAAGATTAGAAATAATTTTAATTTCTTCATTGATGAAATTAGAAATTACAGGATTAGGGTTATTTTCTACACAGTTATCATATTCTGAAGACATTTCATCCCATGCATCACCATACATGAAGTGACACATCCACACATCTTAATGAATTTTGTAAAGAATTACGGACCCGACCGGATTCGAACCGGCGACCTAATCGGACTCATACACTTTTTCTAGGCCAAAAAGAGAGGTACACGAACCCGATTACCTCGCGGGTTCATACACATTTTCCATACACATTGTTAACTTTTATGGTGTTTTTTAATAACTTGAGTACGTGTAAGGAAATGCCATAATCTTGGAATGATTCTACTTTGATTAGGTGTTTTTCAATAAAGTCATCCAGAGTTTCAATCCTTGTTATGATGGATTTGTCATTTTGACTTAACGCTTTGTACGTTTTGTCTTCCTAGTAGTGGACTGTTTCAATCCTTGTTATGATGGATTTGTCATTTTGACAGAAGAAAAAGGAATGAGCCAACAAGACGAGATCTGTTTCAATCCTTGTTATGATGGATTTGTCATTTTGACAACTAGGCATTAACAGATCTGGTCGTAATGAAGAGTTTCAATCCTTGTTATGATGGATTTGTCATTTTGACTGTGGAGAGGCAGACAGTGGAAAATCAGAGATGAGTTTCAATCCTTGTTATGATGGATTTGTCATTTTGACAAACAAAGGAAGTAGTATCAAGACTAAGGGAACCATGTTTCAATCCTTGTTATGATGGATTTGTCATTTTGACTGTTTGAATACTTTGTATATTTCCGCTATTATCCGAGTTTCAATCCTTGTTATGATGGATTTGTCATTTTGACTACAAAAATCGTAATGTCTAGTGATGCAGACGACCGTTTCAATCCTTGTTATGATGGATTTGTCATTTTGACTTGTCTATAGGTTAAGGCGAGCTTGGAAAGATGACGGGTTTCAATCCTTGTTATGATGGATTTGTCATTTTGACAACATGCATAATGATTCAGCAGGAACAAGAGGATAGTTTCAATCCTTGTTATGATGGATTTGTCATTTTGACCTCACCGGATCTTGCTGCCTGTTTAAGTTTATCTAGTTTCAATCCTTGTTATGATGGATTTGTCATTTTGACGTATTTTTGTTCACATTGATTTTATTGGTTGATCAAACGTTTCAATCCTTGTTATGATGGATTTGTCATTTTGACAAAGAAAAGCGACGGCGAGAATTCCAAGATTATCAGTTTCAATCCTTGTTATGATGGATTTGTCATTTTGACTCAAAAGTGAAATCGAATCACAATCTAAAATTAAGTTTCAATCCTTGTTATGATGGATTTGTCATTTTGAC
>CAYFJT010000013.1:0-22857 GCA_964343515.1 uncultured Nitrosopumilaceae archaeon | reverse complement strand
ATACTGTGCACAGGATTTGGGCATAGTTTTGCTTGCAGAGATTGATGAGGGTGAAACAGTAGGCCCAGCTGAAATCCTAAAAAATAGAATTCTACTAACAAGTTTACTAATTACAATGTTGATGGGCTTAGTGGCATTCTTTGCATCTGAATCACTTTCCCATCCATTAAAGAAACTAAAAAACGCTGCAAACAAAATTGCAAATGGTGAATTTGATGTCAGAACTACGATTCAAACAAGTGATGAAATTGGGGAACTATCTGTTGCATTTGACTCTATGGCTGAAAAACTACAAAATTCACTTCTAGAGATTAAAGATAAGGATAATGTCATTAAACAACAAGAAGATATTCTTTTACAATTTTCTGATTACAGTGAGAAACATTGTGTTTGTATGATTGACATCATCAATTCTACAAAAATTACTGTAAATCTAACTGACACACAAACAAGTGAATTTTATAAAATTTTCTTAAACTCTGTTGCAACCATAGTAAAACGATTTGATGGTATAGTGGTCAAAAACATAGGCGATGCATTGTTATTTTATTTTCCCGTATTAATGCAACAAGAAGAATTTACTCTCAAAAAATGTCTTGAATGTTGTTTGACCATATGTGATTCTCATAATGAAATGGTTAAGAAAATTAGAGATGAAAACTTACCTGTGTTTGATTATAGGTTAAGTGCAACATATGGAATGGTAAGAATTGCAAAAATCTCCACTTCTTCTGTAAATGATATTTTTGGCTCAACTGTAAACAGATGCTCAAAAATTAATCACTCTGCTCCTAAAAATGGGCTTGTAATTGGGCAAGATTTCTTTAATTCTTCAAAATCATTTGAAGAGTTTGAATTCTCTAAAATTGAACATGAAATGAGTGATACCTCTAATATCTACCCATCATATGTTGTTAAAAAAATAACAATACCTGAAAATTAATTATTCTACACATTTTTCTTTTGTTGCGATATCTATTGATTCTGTGATGTCGCTGACAAATATTTTTCCATCACTTTTCTCTCCTGAATGTGCAACTTGGATAATTGCATCAATAACATTATTTACTTTAGAATTTGGCACAACTGTTAAAATTACATCTGTGGAGTTGAATTCGATCTGCTTTCCTCCAATCTCTGGGCGTTCTCCTTCACCTTGTCCTAGAGACTGAATTAACGTAACGCCTTCAACACCAGTTTTTCTAATTGCATTTACTACTAACCTAGAGACTTCACTTTGGACAATTGTCTCAACTCGTTTCATGACTTTTTTTTTATTTTGAGATTTAAAAACGTACTTTGAATTTTCATAAAGAAAAATGATTTGGCAAATTATAATCAAAAGGATGAAATATCACAATTTGTGCAATGCAATCAGAAGTAAAAATGAGTAACAAATACGATGGATTATGTGATGAAATTCATGCATTAGATGCCAAAGTGCGCTTTGCTGGTATTGCTAATAGTAAGGGCGAACTTGTTGCAGGGGGACAAAAAGATCAAATCGAAAAACTTCTTGATGGTGATGATGTTAAGATGTCAATCCATTATGCACTAAAAAAACGTGAGTTATATACAAATTTGGCCTACAAAATTGGTGATGAAAGATCGTCAATAACTGAATACGAAAAAGTAACACTGATCAGCATTCCTGTTAACTCGAATGAATTATTTCTGATTAGCACTGAACCTAGAGCCGACTATTTGAAAATTATTGATACTGCCTACGAAAAACTTGACTCTCTTAACGAATCTTCTTAGTCTGAGTTTACCTGCATTTTGTATTTGAAATAAATTTGAATTGGTTGAATTGTAAAATTATAGTGAATCATTTACTTTAAACCATCATCTTTTGAAAGTTTCTTGTGGAAGTAATAATCAGTGCAATCCTTACTGTTGTGGGACTGGTAATGCTATGTTTTGGCGGCAACTGGTTGGTGAGCGGCGGTGTTGCTATTGCCAAAAAATTTCGTATTAGTAATTTAGTAATTGGAATGACTATTGTTGCATATGGAACTTCTACTCCTGAACTTGCCGCAAGCATCGCTGCTGCAGGAGACCATAGTGCAATAATTCTAGGAAATATCATTGGAAGTAACATTGCAAATGTTGGAATGGTGATTGGTATAGCCGCAATTCTTGTTCCACTTGCAATTAAAAAATCTGTACTTCGAAAAGAAATCCCAATCATGTTGGGTGTTTCTGTTTTGTTGATCTTAATTTCAATTGATGGTGAATTATCTAATTATGATGGAATATTACTTCTTGTTGGGTTGGGCGTATTTGGATATTATACTTTTAAAGATGCAATGAAGCAACGAGAAGATAACAAAGACAAAGTTCAACAAAATACTGGTAACCTCTATTTTAAATCCATTGGGTTGATTGGATTAGGGATAGGTCTTTTGTATGTTGGAGCAATTCTGACAGTTGATAATGCTGTAGTTCTTGCAAAAGAGTTTGGTTTATCTGAAAAAATTATTGGTTTAACAGTAATTGCAATTGGAACTTCTCTTCCAGAATTAATTACTTCGATTATTGCAATTAGAAAGGGTCATAGTGATATTGGTGTTGGAAATATCATAGGAAGTAACATTTACAATATTTTGATGATTATGGGTGTTGGCGCTGCACTTGGTGGTGTGATGATTTCATCTGATGTCTATATTGATTATGCAATTATGATCATGTTTAGTCTTGCATTATTAATTGGGCTAAAAACAGGCGTGATTAACAGGATTATGGGTGTGTGTTTAACAATTGGATATGCTGCCTATATAATATTGACATTTTTCAAATAATTTCTGACTATGCATTTAGATGGAAACAACTTTGATTTTTTCTGCTTTGATTGATGGTGTAATTGATGGAAGTGATGCCCATTGTAGAACATTTTTTTGATTGTTTCCAATCTCTGAGATATTTTTTAACATTGTTGGAAGATTATGAATAATTCTAACTGATTTTCCAGGATTTCTGATTTCTCCATTTTCTATAATTCTAACACCGCTTCTTGCAGTACATGAAAAATCACCTTTAATGGGATTTACTGCATATGTGTACCATAGTCTTCCAACTAATATGCCATGTTTAGTATCTTTGATCATGTCTTCTTGAGATGATTT
Source organism: uncultured Nitrosopumilaceae archaeon (assembly GCA_964343515.1). Classification (GTDB taxonomy): domain Archaea; phylum Thermoproteota; class Nitrososphaeria; order Nitrososphaerales; family Nitrosopumilaceae; genus Nitrosopumilus. Next base: position 19,732 of record CAYFJT010000013.1, on the reverse strand, counting down.
TCCTGAATCGACTTTAAGATTATGTGGTGCTGAAATTGTGATTGGCTCTGAACTTCTTCCCATCGGGGTGCCAATCCTAGAAGCATTCCCCGTTGATTTTTTATTTTCTTTGTAACTATCAAAGAGATTTGAATATGTATTTTGAAAAATTCCATTTTTAATTAGATCATTTTTTTGTGTCATTATTCCTTCATCATCTACTATTTTGGTTCCTACGCCTTCTGCAATATGTGGATCATCTACTAAACTGAAATTATCCACTGCAATTTTTTCTTGAAAATTATTTGAAAAGCAACTTTTCTTTTCTGAATACATTTTAAAATTAAAATTCGACGCTACAACAAATGCTAATAATTCTCCTACAGAATAGGGGTCAAAAATTATAGAATATGTATCTGATTCAATTTTTTTAGGGTTTATAGATTCGATGCACATCTTTTTAGCATCTTTCCCAACTTGCTCTGCTTCAAAATTTGATAAAGTTCTCCCACTGATATGGCCTATTCCTGAAACTGGCAAAACACCTTGTTCTGACTCTGCATTAATTATTCCTGAAATGTATGTTGATTTGTCTTTAAAACGGAACCCATTTGAGTTTTCAATCTCAAAAAACTCTGAAACTATGTTCAATGAACCTGTAATTGTACTGATTTTCTTAGACTTTGCTGAGTTTATCATAGATTGTGCAATATCTATCATTTCTGAGCCTGAAATTCTCTCTAACTTTTCATCGAATGTTCCTTCTAGATCTCTACTTGACACGGATGTAGGCAACCCCTGCCAAAATTTTCTTGCCTTTAGATTTGGAATTGTTGAGAATGCTAAATCTATTGAATTCTCTAATTCTTCTTTTTTTGTTGTCTGAATTGATGCCATTTTCTTTCCATGAATTATTCTAATTCCAAAACCCTGATCAAAATTCTGTTTGATTTCTGCGATTTCTGAATCAGTAATTCTTATTGTTATGATATTTTTTTTTACAGAAACTATTTCACATTCATCAATTTGTTTTTTCTTTGAATGCTGTAATGCCTTTTCTAAGGCAGACACTCATTTTCTCCTCGGATTTTCATAATTGAATTTATTTATTTTAATTAATTCTGTATATGATCCAAATTGTGAAGTATTTGTAATTTTATCTAGTTTGTCTTCTGGTTCATTGTCTCTTTCAAATTTTTTCAAAATTCTGTATTTCGTGTTTCTTTCTGCTGGAATTCTTTTAATCTCCCTTATCATTCTTCTAATCTCTTTGGGTTTCAACAATTGCCCATATTCTGAACCTGCAGAAGTTGAAATGCTTTCATTGATTAGAGTCCCTCCAAAATCGTTAGCTCCCCACATCAATAACAACTGTGACATTTTCTGTCCTTCTTTAACCCATGACATTTGTATATTGTCAATATGATTATTCAACATTATTCTTGCAATTGCATGTGTTAGCAAAACATCATTTCCACTACCTCCTTGTTTGATTCCTTCATGTAATTGATGTTTATACATTGGTGCTTCTGTATGGATAAAATTGAGTGGAACAAATTCTGTAAATCCTCCTGTCTCTTTTTGAATATTTCTTAATTTTTCAATATGTTTTATTCTGTCTTCATGTGATTCCAAGTGCCCAAACATCATAGTGGCTGTGGTATTGATTCCCATTTTGTGGGCATTTTTGATGACTGTTTCCCATTCTTTTACACTAATTCTTCCTGGTGAAATTTTATCTCGAAGTTCTTGGTCTAGAATTTCTGCTGATGTGCCTGGTAGTGTATCTACCCCTGCTTCTTTCATTCTCTTTAGAAATTCTATGATGTCTACCCCTGAACGTGTTGCTCCATATAGAATTTCTTCTGGAGAAAAACCATGAATGTGAATATCTGGAACTTCTTTTTTGATTTCTCTACAAATATTCTCATAAACATCTCCTTTCATGTCTGGAGGAAGACCTGCTTGTACACATACTTCTGTTGCTCCTAATTGACGTGCTTCTTTTGCTCTACGAACAATTTCCTCGGTTGGCAGAAAATATCCTTCTTCTTCTCTAAAATCTCTACTAAATGCACAAAACCCACATTGTTTTATACAGACATTTGTGAAATTGATGTTCCTGTTGACAACATATGATACTACATCTCCTACTCTTCTCCTTCTAAGTTCATCTGCAACTAGGCCTACTAGATGAAAATTAATGCCTGTCGCATCGTACAACTCTAATCCTTCTTTTACAGTAATTTCTTTTTCTGATAATGCATTGTTTAGAATCTCTGAAATTATAGGATCTGCATTTTTGAAAATCGTCTCTATGTTCATTACTATCTCCAATACTCCTCTTTGACTAGTCCTTCCTCATTTTGAATCTCTTTCATTTTTTCCTGTAGTTCTTTACTAATAAAAGAAAAGAATTCTGAATATATTGGAAATCTACATTTCAAATCAAATCCTGCATTTTTTGAATTTTTATCAACTTTGTTTATTTTTGGCCAAGAAAATTCAGGATTAACAAAATCAGGAGTTAGGGGCGAAATTCCTCCCCAATCATTAATTCCTACTGACAAAAAACTTTGATATGAACTCGGAGAAAGATTTGGAGGAATCTGTATGTTCATATCTGGCATGATTATTCTAGATAATGCGACAATTATTTTGAAATATTTTTCGTCTGCTGATGGTTCATATCTCATTCTGGTATCTTGTTTTGGTTGGAAATTTTGCAAAATCACTTCTTGAATATTTCCGTATTTCTGATGTAATTTTTTAATTACAAATAGTGAATCAATGATCTCTTCTATTGTCTCTCCAATTCCTACAAGAATTCCTGTAGTCATAGGAATGTGTAATTTCCCAGAATTTTCTAAAATTTCTAATCTCATTTTTGGTCTTTTACTTGATGCCAAATGATGTGGCATGTTTTTTTCTGTTAATCTTTCACTAATGTTTTCAAGCATCAATCCCATTGAAACATTTGTTTTCTTTAGTTCCTTCATCTCTTCAAAATTTAGATTCCCTGCATTTGTGTGAGGAAAAAGTCCTTTTTCAAGTGCTATTTCTGATACATGAATCAAATATTCTGATGTCGATACAAACCCATTTTCTTTTAACCACTCTCTAGCTTCTTTGTATCTTTGCTCTGGTTGTTCTCCTGTAACGAATAATGCTTCAACACATCTGTATTTTTTTGCAAGTTCTAATAATTCTGTAGTTTGTTGTTTTGACATCAATGAGAGTTTTTCTTCTCCTGGTTCTGCTTTGTATGTGCAGTATGAACAACTATCTTTGCATAGATTGACAATATTAAAAAATGCTTTTTTTGAAAATGTCACTGTATTTCCTTTGTATTTTTTCCTTAGATATTGTGCTGTTGAAAAAAGTTCATTAGAATTATTTGTTGCGTTGTGATAAATTTCTAAAATACTGTGATGTGAAATTTCTTTATTGTCTAAAACATTGTTTAGACTTTCAGAATTTAATATGATCTCACTCAACAAAATGATTCTTGACTATGAGTATTTATGCTTGTATAGAACTAATTTCCGTTTGGTCTTTCTTGAAGAATAATTGAAACATTTGTAGTTCTACCATCCCTTAAAACCTCTAAGATCATTTCATCTCCAACTGATTTTGCTCTTTGGAGATGAATCAAAATATCGTCAATTTTTCTTACCTCAATTCCATCCACTGCTAAAATAATGTCTCCTCCCATTGGATGGTTTACTCCGTCTACATCGATTGTTTTGTCTGAACCGATTAATCCTGCTTTTGATGCTGGACTGTCTTCTACAACTGTAACTATCAAAAATCCAATTGCATCTGGAAGTTCTAACCCTTTAGCCAAATCAGGATCAATATCTCTTCCAGAAATTCCTATCCATGGATGTTTATATTCTCCATCTTCAATTAGTGTGGGAATTATTTTTGCAACTGTTTGTGATGGTATTGCAAATCCCACCCCTGTAAATTCCCCTGTTGCTGATTGAATTGCCGTGTTAATTCCTACCACTTCTCCTCTCATATTCAATAGTGGACCTCCAGAATTTCCTGGATTGATTGCAGCATCTGTCTGAATTACATCTGGAATTGAATATCCTGAACCTGATGGAAGTAATCGTCCTAACTGACTGACTATTCCTGATGTCATTGAACCTGATAATCCGAAGGGATTTCCTATTGCAGCAATTGGCTCTCCTACTTTGAGATTTGAAGAATCCCCAATTAGTAGTGGACGTAAAAGCGATAAATCTGCATTAACTTTGATTATTGCTAGATCTGTAAATTCATCTGCTCCAATAATTTCAGCATTATATGATCTTCCATCAAGAAATGTTACGATGATTTTTTGGGAATCGTCAATTACATGTGCATTTGTAATTACATGTCCGTTTTTATCAAACACGAAACCAGAACCTACTCCTCCAACTGATTTTTCAGTTTCTGCTCTTTGAACGTTAACTCTTACAACACCTGGTTCGGATTTTTCAAAAATCTCAATTAATGATAATTTTTTTGTATAACTTGGTGTGATTTCCCCTACTATATTTGGACCATGACCATTACTAACTATAATATCAGGTTTTACTGATTCAGGTGGTGAGATAAACAATACTGCAAAAATTACTATTGATATTGCAGCTCCAATGGCACCTCCTACAAAAACTCCTGATCTATCCATGAGATTTTTAATTTCTTATTTTACATCTAAAAGGCTTGCTATACACTAATTGAACTTTGAGAATGATCTTTCATGGAATAACTTCTCCCTCTCCAAGTAACTGATGATGTTTTCTTTGCTTGGAGTAATCCGCTCAAAAATCCTAAAACTACTACAAAACTTCCAAGTGGCGCAAATAATGCGTGAAAAAATCTTAATTCCAATCCTATTTTGGCTTCAATCACTGCCCCAATGTAAATCAACAATGATGCTGAAAATGCAGTAATACAAAGAATTTTTGAAGATATTGTTTCTACTGGAAATGAAATTGATGTTGCAAAAATTGGAAATGGCACAAAAAGCAGAAACAACACTGCAAAGAAAATTCCTATTGCAATTTTTCCACTTTGAAGATACAATGGAATCATTAATCTTTTTAGTGCATTCCAAAGTGTAATTTTGTCTCTTGCCCAAATTGCCTCAACAAGATGTTCGCCCCTGACCATTTTCATTTTTTGGCCTGATTCTTTTACTTTTTTCCCTAGTGCTCCATCTTCGATTATTTCATGTTTAACTCCTTCGTGCATTCCAACTTGTTCGTATGTCTTTTTCTTTAAAATGAAAAAACTACCAAAAAAATATCCTGTCTTTTTTGAAGGATTGTTTACGTTTAATGCAGAAAACCGTGTATGCAAAAATGTAGAAATCATTGGCAGTGTAATTTTTGTCCAAAAATCAAATGTAAGCATTTTTGGTATGGTTGATAACGCATCTAATTCAAATGACAATAGATGTGAGACTGCAAGTGAAATCACATTTTTTTTGTGAGTTGTATCGGCATCTGTAAATAACAAAAGATCTCCTGTGGCTTGTTTGTATCCTTCCATACATGCCCAATTTTTTCCCATCCAACCTTCTGGTTTTGGTTTTGCAGAAACATGAATGATTTTTGAATTTTTTTTAGCATATTCTGAAATGATTTTTCCTGTTGAGTCTTCTGATGAATCATCAATTACAATAATTTCATAATTTTTATAATCTTGATCAATTAACGAATCTAAACATTTTCCTAAAAACTCTTCTTCATTTCTTGCTGGTAGAATTATTGATACTTTGGGTGATGTTTTTGCGGTGTTTTCAAATTTATCTAGATATGGTGTAAATCTAAATGAATCTACCATTGTTTTTATGAGAAATACCCAAGCACCACATATGCCAATTAGGATTGCAGATAATGAATAATTTAAAACATCAAATGCTATGTCCATAAACTACCTCTCAATTTCATTTTTTATACTATTCATGGCTTGTTCAGTGCCACTTTTGATGTGTTTTCGTATCATCCCCGTAAACACCCCCATCATTCCAGTCAGTTTAATGTCCCAAACTGTTTGAAGAGTTGTAATATCTCCATCTGGAATTAATGATATTATTTTCTCTCCATTGATAATTCCTTTCGTGAACTTTGCATGTATCTTTTTTTGTGGTTCTAAGATTACCTGTTGCGTACATTTTTGATCTCTAAATGCTATTGTTATTTCTCTATTAATGACATTTTCATTTTTTGAGATGTTCTTAACTTCTTTTGTTCCTTTCCAAAACTTTGGTTCATTATCTATATCTGAAACAATTTTCCAAACTTTTTCTGATGGGGCATTAATTTGTACTTTCACTTCGATTACGGCCATATTTGCAATGACTAATTTAGCATTAAATATATTAGATTGCAACTCTGTTACAAGTAGACTGTGATGGGCAATATGCCTAAAATCCAGAACAGTAACTCCAGTTCTAATGGCATTTGCCATTCTTCCGTCACAGTCAATTAATATTTGAAAAAAAATGAAACCTTCGAAATACATGCCAAAAATAGGAACCTTTGATGGTGTAGGATTTTGGAAAAATGCCTATGCTCATCAACGCGGAAAATTACTGAAAAAAGTCAATGTACCTGAAGATCAAATAATTGATTTGGTCAACAAAAAATACATGGAACTACCTGCTCCACTTAGATATGACATTGAAACTAGTGGAATTGATAAAAAAGATTTACAGTAATTAGAAATTCATTTAACAGGTAAAATTTATGTCACTTTATGACAAATGTTTCATATGATGATTTTACAAAACTCGATATTCGAGTTGCAAAAATTATTGCAACAGAACCTATTGAAGGAAAATCGAGAATCATTAAAGGTAAAATTGATTTGGGGAATGATGATCAACGCGATGTCATTATTGGTGGTGCCCAGTATTTCCAACCTGAAGAAATTATTGGAAAGACTGTCATTGCACTTGCAAATTTAGAACCAAAAAAAATGGCAGGAATAGAATCTAATGCGATGCTTTTAGCTGCAGATGTAGATGATAAACCATTTTGGTTGACTGTAGAAGAAGATATTCCACTTGGAAGTCCTATTAAGTAATTTCATAAGATAAGTTCTCCAATTTATTTGGTTTCTTCAAGCATGTTCTTTGCAATTCTGTTTTTCTAACTTTGATAATTATTAGAAAAGTTGTACAACTTGATTGTTTTAAAAACAAAATATTTAGAAAACTAATGAAAATATGTTTGATTTATGACTAGTCGTAAATCATTAGATCTTTTTCTTCGAGTAATGCATGTAAGTTATTTACAGATCTGTACACATCTGGTTCTTTCTTTGCTCCTGTACAGACGAGTTTTCCTGAGGAAAATAACAAAATCACTGTTTTAGGATCTAACATTCTATGAATAAGTCCTGGAAATTGTTCTGGTTCATACATGCTTCTTGGTAATGTTCTTGCAGCTTGTTCCAAGTGAATTTTTCCGCCAAGATTAATTGATGCAACAATATTTTGAATTTCTACAACTGCATCTTTCTTAACTTTAATTCCTCCTTTTCGTAGTTTTTGAACAACTGTTTTTACTGCTTTTCTTGCCATCTCTTCTGATTTAGAACCAGTACATACCATCTTACCTGATGTAAAAATCAATGTTGCTGTTTTTGGACTCTTTAATCTGAAAACTAACCCTGGAAATTGATCAGGATGATATTCTACATCTGGAAATGTTCTTGTAATCTCATTCAAATCCATCTTTTGATCTACGGATGCTGAAGCTACTACATTCTCCACACTTACAATAGGTTTAGTTTGTGGCATATTCGATTTTTTTGTATTTGAACTATAATAAAAGCACTCGCCATATTTTTTCGCATCACTAGGTGTTTTGCGCAATTTTTGACATTTTTTATAATGACGAATGGTTTAATTGAGATCTGACGATCGTGGAATTTAGTGGATTTTACAAATTTTGACATTGATCAGTTGTTTGGAATGAAAGATGATACCAATCCATTAATGATGCTAATCTGGATTTTGCCAATTGTAATCTTTATCTTTTATGGGCAACGAATTCAGCTGTATGTCACCTCTGGTGAAATTAAAAAAGGAATTAAAAAGATAGATGGATTCCGAGAAGAATCGAGAAATGAACTAATTACTTACATCAACAAACATCTGAATCCAAAAAACAATCCTGAAAAAAGAATTGATCAGTTCTTAGATTATTTTACTATAATGCCTGTAGATATGGATCCTAATGGAATTGTCGAAAAAGTGCAACATACTGTAAGATCCAGAGAAGATTATACTAGAGAACATGTAAAATCACTTTTTTTAGAAATTAATAATGTTGAATTATCCAAAGTCCAAACTTTACTTGAAATTGCATCTTCACTCCAAATGATTCACAAAATTATTAATCACATGTTTTTAACTGCAAAAAAACAAAACAATTACCCATTAATTTTACCTCTCCAAATGATTCTTCCTTTTATAATGGAGCAAGCAGAGGCAATGAAAGATGCAATTCCAGTATTTAAAACAGGCCAACCTGTAGGTGATGGAATTGGGCCCATGGTTGTTGGAAAAATGATGTTAAATAATCCTAAAGAAGTAATTTCATTTCAAACAGTCGTTTCAAAAACTGAATTTGAAAATAGAAATTTGTTTTTATTAAAAGCAGAAGGTCCTGGGTCAACTGTTGGCAGACCTGCTGATGCATTACAATCAATTGTTTCTGAAAACAAAATTGATGCAATAATAATGATTGATGCTGCATTGAAAATGGAAGGCGAAAATTCTGCTTCTATTGCAAGGGGATTTGGTGCTGCTATTGGCGGAATTGGAACTGAAAAATTTCACATTGAGGCAGTTGCAACTGAAAAACAAATCCCAATATTTTCCATTGTTGTAAAACAATCAGTAAAAGAAGCCATAACTTTAATGACAAAAGAAATTGCAGACCAGGCAGATGATGTACGCTTACAAGTTTATGAAATGATTAAAGAAAATACCAAACAAGGTCAATCTTTGGTTGTTATTGGAGTTGGAAATACTGTGGGAGTGCCTCAATGATGTTTTCAAAAGAAAAGATCACTGTTGCTTATACTGTAGAAAAATGTGAAAAATGTGGAATGCAAAAGAAAAGAAAATTCTCTGAAGGGGATGTATTGTTTGCAGAAATATCCAAATGCAATTCATGTGATGGGAAGACTGTGATTGATAAAATCTTTGGAGAAACACTTGAACAGTAACTATGCCTTTGTGGTAACCATAACCCCGTTTTCTGTAGGGATGAATGTATGTTCAGCTTGAGCCACTCTTTGCTCATTTACTTCAATTAGAACTGGGTATGCTTGCACTGCTTTTTTCTTTATTAAAATATTCAATAGGTCTCTTGCTTCTTTCTCATCTCTATCTTTTGTAATCCATCTTAATGCAAACGGTAACATGTTAAAATTCTCCCAAATAAAATCTAGTAGTTTATCTGCATCTGCATCTTTTGTCTTCTTTCTTGAATTTATTGCAAAAATATTTTTTATTTGTCCATTTCTGACAAATCCTCCTCCATCGGATGTAGTGACAAATGGCTCACATGCATATGCTGAATTTTCTGAAAGTGAAAATCCTCCAATTGACCAAATATTTGGAATGGATTTTCCAGCATGAATTATGTATTGTTCCAAAGAATGACCACTAAGATTTGCAATTGGCTTGAATCCCATTTGTTTAATTGTAGTTTCTATGGTTCTACCAATGTCACTTGCTTTTACTCCTGCCTTTATCATTGACATTGCATTTGATAATCCTTCTTCAGCTGCTTGTACTAGTCCATCATATTGTGGATCATAACACACTGTAACTGCTGTATCTGCAATGTATCCATCTATCTGTGCTCCAAGATCAATTTTTATCAAATCTGTATCTTTGATGGTAATTGGATCGTTTGGTTCTGCAGTATAGTGAGCTGCAACTTCGTTGATACTTGTATTTACTGGAAATGCGCATTTTGCTCCACGTTTTCTAATTTCATTTTCTACCCATTCACAAATTTCATAGACTGTTTTTCCAACCCAGTCTTTAACTCTGACCATTTCTCTTACTTCGGATGCAATTTTTCCTGCTTTGATGTACTCTTCGGTTTTCACGTTTTTGATCCTTTTTGTACCTTTAAAATGATTATCTGTGAAGCTTAAATTGGGCAACTTTTAGGATTTACTGGGATCGTGGTCTAGCTTGGTATGATTCTGCGTTTGGGACGCAGAGGTCGCGCGTTCAAATCTCGCCGATCCCACCATTATATTATTATCAAATAATTTTTTACTATAATTGCCGAGCAATGAGGAAGAGTTAGAGTAATGACTTTGATATGAAGTAAACTAATGGCTCTGAGCTCCGGCATGTTTTTATCAATTCTTTGGTGTCTTGTTTTATTGAAATTTGAGAGACGAGACATAATTTTGATTGCAGGTCTTTTACTTTTCATGATTGGGTTGATCCCCTTCATGAGCCCTGCTTATGCTGCATTGATTGTAATAATCATGTACTTTGGAATAAAATTCTATGTAGCAAAGAGACGCCAATTGATTGAGAAAGATGTGGGTGAAGGAATATGTTTAGAATGTGGTTCCAAAATTCATGAAAAAAAATGCCCCAATTGTGATTTTTCTCAGGAATGATTTCTACGACTCTTCTAAATATCAAAAAATCATTAAAAACGCATGAAAATAACCTCCAAAGTCGGATTTTCTAGGTCAACTTTAACAACAAGCTCAACTTTTACTCAATTCCATTCTAAAATGACTCTTTTAGTCAAAAAAAAGAGGAAATAACAATGAATCGCAATTTGCCTATAATATTTTCAATACTTCTAGCAGGAATAATTATGCCTGCATATGCCCAAACTGCAGAAAATGTTGTGATAAACGAAGTTGAAATTAATCCTCCTGGAGATGATTCTAAATCCATCTCAGAATGGATTGAACTTTACAATCCTACTGATTCAAAAATTGATATTAGTGGATGGCAGATAGCCTCAACTACTGTACTTAAAAAAACTATGAACATTTATCCTGCGACAACTATTGAACCTGGACAATTTTTGACATTTTCTTATCAAAATGTTTGGTTCACCGATATCAACGAATCAGTTGAATTACGTGACGAAAATGGAATTGTAATTGATAAAACCCCATTACTCTCAGACATTCAAAATGATTTTACCTCTTGGCAGAGAATCTATGATGGTTATGACTTTGACAATCCTGATGATTGGAAATTTGTAACTTCAACATCTGGTTCTAGTAATGGAAAATTAATTGAGTCTCATGACTCAAAAGAGATTACTGTTTCTGTTTCTTCATCAAAGTCTTCGTATCTGTTTGGTGAAACTGCTGTAATTGAAGGAAGTGTTTCAGAGAAAATCTTTATTGAAAAACCATTCTTTCAACCAGAATCAATCATTGTAACCATTACTGGTCCAAATTTTTACAAAACTCTAACTTTGTTTCCTGATTTGAATTTAAATTATAAAACGACTTTGAATCTTCATCAAGTGTTAGGAATTAATGAAGGAAATTATGACGTAAGTGTAATCTATGCTGATGCCGTTGCAAACACTTTGTTTTCCGTAGAAAATGAAATTATTGAAGAAGAACTTCGTCAAGATGGGTCTTTTGATTTGACCACTGATAAATCTCAATACATTCCTGGTGAGATGGTTTCTATTGTTGGTACTGCAACTGAAATAATTGAATTTCAAGGAATGGACTTTACTGTTGTTGATTCAGCAGGAAAGACCGTGTATGATGGAAGTTTATTTCCAGTAAATGGACAATTCAATACTGACATTTTCTTGTCTACGATTAACCCTGTTTATGGTACTTATGAAATAACTGGAAATTATTCTGACAAATCTGCAATCGCCACATTTGAGGTTGTTGAGGATGTAAAAGAGTCAATTCCTATTTCTTTGTGGACTGATAAAGAAGTTTATGGTTTGGGTGAGATTGTAACTATTACTGGAAGATTAAATGATCTTTGGGTGCCTTCTCTTGACTTAGAAATCACTCAAACAAAAAATCTTGCTTTGGGAACGGGTGATCACCTTGGCGGTGGGTCTGTTCTAAAAATCTTAGATGCGGTTAGAATTGAAGGTGATGGAAAATTCCAATACTCCTTCACAATCCCTGACGTTGATGCTAGATTGGGTGATTACAAAATTAAAGTAGCAAAAGATATTGGTTCGATTTCAAAAACTATTCAGGCAGTAGAAGATCCTGAAAACTTTGTTCCAACAACTGAACCTCTATTTGTTACAACCAACAAACTTGTTTATGATTTCACTATGGATAAAGAACTTGTTATTTCTGGTCAGATAATGAATCCCGTTGAACGTTCAAGTTTTGAAATTCCGACTGTGTTAATTTCTTTTGAAACTGAAGATGGTGAATCACTTTCTATTATTGGTGTTCCTGAAGGTATTAACCAAGGAGCCACTGGTGGTGAGGGAACTGTTACTGCAAATTATGAATTTACAGCAATCCCTGAATCTGGTGGTACATTTTCTGTCACTGCTGATATCCGTCGAGGCATATTTTCTGAAGGAACATATGTAATCACAGCTCAATATCTTGATTTAACTGCAACAACTTCATTTGATATTTCTGATGATTTGGCAGGTGGAGCACAAGTCTCCCTTGATAGGGATGTTTATGGATTGAATGAACCAGTAATTGTAAGTGGTATTATTCCTAATGATAGGTCTGTGACTATTTCTCTCACAAGACCTGATGGTACGATGACTACACATGGAGCGCCCGTTGATAATCAGCGATTCTTTTGGACTTGGACTACCCCCATTTCTGAACGATATCAGACTCTAAAATCTGATGGAGAGCGTGATATTACATATTCTAATTTTGGACTCTATAAAATCAAAGTAGCAGGAGATACCTATAGCACTGATTTACTATTCAAAGTATCTGAAGACCCTCAAAACGATTCTTTGCCAACAACTCCTATCTTTGTTACCACTGATAAGTCACTATATCAAGCTGGAGATAAACTCAAGGTACTTGGAAATGTAATTCCTCGAGTTCAAGGTGATGAGGGATTAGTAGTTCCAGAACGTGTAACCATCAAAGTTCTAGATGGCGTTTTCCCATACAAACAAATTCATGAAGCATATGTTTACCCAAATCAAGGTGGAGAATTTTCAAGTTTGTTTGAATTACCTGCGACTGTTTTTAGTGAGGGACTTTATACTGTAAATGCAGTCTATTCTACTGCTCAAACTACTTCCACATTTAGTGTTGCCAATGACTTCACATTTGGCATTGATGAACCTGTATCTTTACTAGCATCTACTGATAAATTTGAATACTATCCAGGCGAAACAGTTGTTGTTTCTGGAAAACCAAACAAGCTGATTTACTTAGAAGCATATGATGTAAGTGTAATACAAAAATCTGATGCTGAAATTACTTGTGGTTCTTTTATTTGTGGAATTCATGTTGGACCAATAACATCGATTCATCCTACCCCATCTGGTTCATTTATTTATGAATTTGAAATTATTGATTCCTCTTCTTCAATTGGAACATATGAAGTGACAATTGATGCTGACTTTGAAACAAAACATATTCAATTCATTGTTGTTGAAGAATCACCTACTCCAAAATTAGAAACAATAATTGAAAAAGAAAACAGAATTCCAGATAATGAAATTTCTGTATCTACAGAATCAAAAACTGTAAATGATGTATCTCTTTTACCTAGAGTCGTATCAGGATCGTTGCTTACTCCATTAAGAGATGATGTCTCTAATGTTAATCTCAAAGTCTCTTCTCAGAGTGGTGTTTGTATAATAGGGCCTGATGCTGATTGTCTTGTTAGCGAATCTACAAGAAAACCTGGACAAATCTATAATGTTGTTGAAGTGGATGGACTGAGCCTAAATGTGAGATATAGTGGTACTGATGCGCGCCTAGAAAAGTTCAGTATTCTACCTGAATCTTCTGAATCATTCTTGCCTGATTCTGATTGGAATGTAGAAGTTCTCAAAGATGAACAAGTTTCTAGATTCTATTATAAAGTAACTTACAAAGCATTAGAGTAAGTTCAAAATACTATTTGCTTTGAAATTATTTGAAATGAAACTTCAAGTTTTAATGTTTTATCAAGATGATCCAAAAAAATGCACAGCTGCAAAAATGGTAAAGTTTGGTCTAGCTCAAAATATCAAAAAAATTGGCTCAAAGGGATTAGTTTTAGATCCTTTTTCAAAATATACGTTGATGCCAAAAGACAAATCATTAATCAATTCTATTGTAGGAATTGATTGTTCCTGGAATTTAGCTGTTCAGGCATTCTCAAAAAAATTTAATGGAATTAAACGAAAACTTCCTCCATTACTTGCAGGAAATCCTGTAAATTATGCAAAATTAAATAAATTAACCACAGTTGAAGCTTTGTCAGCATCTTTATTCATTTTAGGACAAAAAGAGCAAGGTCTGGAATTGCTTGAAAAATTCAAATGGGGACATACATTCTATGAACTAAATCAAAACCTCTTTGATGAATATTTGAAATTAGAAAAAGAAGAACAAATTGAATTGATTCTAAAAGATTATGGTTTGTTGTAATTCTTCTTTAGCACAATTATAATTCCAATGATTATTACTATTGGGAGAATCCAAATTTCATAATCTGCTTTATTCTCAAAATATTCTATATCTTTTGAAGAACTATTTGGTAACTCTGTTTTGATTTCAGTTACAATGAAACTTGTTTCATAAAAATCTGGTTTGAGAATAGAATCCGACACTGCAAAAATCTTGATATTACCTGTTCCTACTTGTAATTTTTCTGAATCTGTTGAATCTATACTAATCTTGATTTTATCCTCAATTACATCTATTGATCTTGATGATACAATGTTACCTTGACTATTTGTCAGAAAATATAATGCTGAATCCGTGTTTTCAACCTCAATTTTTATTGAAAATTCTTCCCCTCTTTCAACCACATCATCTAACTCTATTTTTGTAATTGTTGGAAATTCTGGATTTTCAAATTCAGACCAACTCCCAACTCTAAATGGATATGAGTCATCTTCAAAAGCATTTACTGAAATTGTTCGTGATTCTGGCGCATATGATTCTAGATAAAACGGTCCATTACTAATCACTGCATGATTATTCTCTTCAATCCAACTAATTGAAGCATCAAACCTCTCTTGGAAATATTTTGATTCTAAATCCCCCCCCTCAAATGAAATAGGAATATGATTTGTATCTCTAAATTCTTGCAAATAATCTTTGATGAGATTTGCGTCTTTAGGAATAATTAATGATAACCAATTTACATTCTTGCTTGTTGCCCCTGATCTTGAAAATGACACTTTCCCATCTATGACTGCTTTTTCCATTGCTACAGAAATTTCCCATGGTATTGTATTCCAAATTACTGCCCAATCTGCGATTTCCCCTTCATCAAAGTGCCAATAATCCACATACACTTCAATGGAATCTTCATCAATTTGGTTGACTCCAATAATTGTCTGAATACTTTGAGCAGCTCTTGGAGTAAATTCTGTGTCAAATGTTCTATCCTTTTCATCTGTTTGTGTCCCCCATTCGATTGTAAAATACAAAGAATGCATGATATCATTCATGTCTATTTTTTGACCATTATGCCATTTTCCAAAATTAAAATCAAAAATGACTTTGCTTTTAGCTGTTGTATTTGGTTTGATGTTTTCCCATTTTTGTAATGTTGGATTCCACATTATTGCATCTGTGGGAACTAAAATTTCTCCTTCTGGACCTGCAGTTTCTACCTGCCAATTCGTCCTAATTGGAAATGTTTCTCCTGTAAAAGGATGTTTGAATGTTCCAGGATCTGATATTATTCCCCAAATATGTCTACTATAACTATCAGTCAAACCCATGATTGGATTCCATGCTCCTTGATAGATTTGTTTGACTCCAATTACTAATTCATCATTTTGACTTTGTGCATTTATTGGGGTAAATCTACTTGGCACTCCTGCTCCAAAGTCATTTACAACTCCACTTACTTTCTCATTTACAACATACTGATCAATTTTGCTTGCCAAAAAAATTCTCACAGATTCATTAATTCCTTCAACAACTGCTTCTTGAATTAACTCAGATCTATTTTCGGCAGTGTAAAAATTTCCTGTGTATATTTTTTGAGTTAATTCATCTAATTTTGTATTTTCATAATTCCAATATGATGGATCATTGAATCCTGGCATGTTTGAAAACCATGGAGAATACATCTGACCCAATCCTACTGAATCATATCTTACAAACGCTGAACGTCCCCATCCTTCTGTATACAAACTCCATTTCAAATCAGATGGGTTTGAACCATATACAACAACAAATGCCTTGTTTAAATCCCCAAAATCTTTCTTAACTGAAAACCCAATTTTCTCTAATTCTATCGCCAAAATTTCTCCAATTGATTTTCTGACTGGGTCATCACTTCTGATGAAAATTCTAATCTCTATTGGCACTTCATCTATTTGCCATTTCTCATCCATTTTCACTGCGCCTTTTTCTTTTAGTGCTTTGGAAATGATCTCTTCAGCAAGTGCAGGATTATATTTGAAATTGAATTCCTCCAATTCCTCTAAAATTGTTAGATATTCAGGATCTGATGGTCCATAGTATGAAATTATTGGTGCTCCATACCCTCCCATCAACTCATTTACAATTAATTTTCTATCTACCAAATAATTTAGTGCAAATCTAATTTCTTTAATTGAAAATGGATTGAACTCTTGAGTTTCTGCAGGATTTACCAAAATACTATATGATCCTCCAGTCGAATCAAAAACTTGCAATCCTTCTCTTGCTTGATTGTTTTCTAATCTGTCTGATGAAATTCTGTAATAATAAATATCTAGATTCCCATTTCGAACTTCCTCTAATGCTGTATTCTCATCAAGATATTGAATGAATTTCACTGAATCAAAAAACACATTTTTTTCTGCAACTGCATAATCATTTCCAATAATAACCACTGAAATAGCTAGTATGATAACTAGCACTTTTTTCATATCGATAATTCAAGGGGCTGATAATAAAACCTATATCATAATACCCTGTCCTTTTATTTCTTAAAACCTAAATTGCTTTCATGATTCATGAGTTTCAATTGAAAACTAACCCAAAAATGATTGTTGGTCTAAAAGGAATTATTCCTGGTGGAGTTTCTTCAAAAGATTTTTCTGCTGTAACTAAAATGAGTGAAAGTGAATCAAAATTAATCTTAGATGAATTTATCAAAAATCAAATTGGAACCAAACGAGATAATTTTTACTATTTTGAAGATGGAGACAAACTAAAGATAGCAATATCATTACTAGAAAAAGGATTTCCAATTGATGAAATCTCTGTTGTCTTGGATTGGAAAGACTTTGAGGGATTAACTGCAGAGATGTTATCTTCCAAAAATTTTGCTGTCATGAAAAACATGATTCTCACAAAACCTCGAATGGAGATTGATGTTGTAGGTGTTAGATTAGGTATTGCAATTCTAATTGATTGCAAACATTGGAAGCGTTATAACATGTCCTCTTTGTCATATGTTGTTAAAAAACAAATTGAACGAACAAAACAATATGTTGCAAAAACAGAAGGAGCCATTGCTGTGCCTGTAATAGTTACATTATACCAAGATAAAGTTGATTTTATTGAGAATATACCTATAGTGCCAATATTTCAATTCTCTTCATTTATTGATGAGTTTTATGGAAATATTGATCAGATGAAAACTATAGAAAAAGACTAGTTATGAAGAATATTACTCCTCCAATCACAAATCCTTTGGTAATTTTTAATGAATTATCTAGTGCTTTAGAATAATCTTCATAGATTCCTTGACCCATAACTTTAACCTCTGTTTCATTTTCTAAAATTTCAAACTTTGCAGTTGTAGTACTTGATTCTGCACTACTTGCAATATCTAAGAACCATTTTGCAAGTTTTTCTGCACTTGTAATTAGTCCTAGTTGATAGTATCCGTTTCGATTTCTGGCTTTAACTGGTGCATAATGAGTATCTGATGTACAAATTTCAAGTAATTGAAGGTCTTTTCTTGTAAACAAATCTATGATTTTCTCTCTTACTCCGTTTTCCATATTGTTTGCATCTGCCCATCCAAGAAAGTATTTCTTTTCATTTATTTTGAGACAAACAATTCCTAACCCCCCCATTCCTAAGTCTTCTGTCCACACATCCATATCATCTGAATTTGCATATCCGAATTCTATTGGAAAACTATCTTTTGTTATTAGAGAATCTAAACAAGATTTTGCAGCTTTTAGCATATCTTCTCCATCTTCATTTGAAATTTCTTCTCCCATTGCATTATGACAGTCAACAATCAGTGGTTTTGAATAATTTCTGTTTTTAGCATATTGTTCAATATCATTTTTCATATAGTTTGGAATGTCTTCCATCCCGTGGGGTGATAATGATAAGAATAACAATGGATTTTTTCCAAAAAGTAATCCGATCACTCTTGCTTTGTTGATTTGTACTGTTACTGGTTCTGTACACTGTAGTCCCTCTTCTCTGACTTTGCTGTTTTCCAAATTTTTTAGATAACTTTCAACCTCATTTTTTGATGGGAGATTTAATGCATGATCTGATATACTATGCATTACCATGGCTGAAGATGATAAATTTTTGTAAATTAGATATGGAATGTTGCTACCTCCTACTGGATGATATGGTCCTGGATGAATTTCAGGTAGAACCATTCTGAACTCTTTACCTCCGTCATTTGCTGACAATCTTATTTGTGATGTTGCAACTTTGGTTTCACTGGAACGTTCCTCCATAATTTCTTCAGCTTCTGTATGATCATTTTTTTGTGATGCAAGGTATGCTTGAATTGTTTTGTGAGTACTTTCCATTCCTGGTCTTCCTGCCCTATCTGTAAGAACCGACCATACACTTGCAATTATCATAAATGATATTCCATAAAATAATGACATTGGATCACTAAGCATTGGAATCCACAAATCTTGTGGAACAAGAACTGCAAACATTGCTAATGGCTGAACAAAACAAATCGCCCATGCTTTCTTGAGACTTGCCCCTAACGTTGTTGTGTAAATCCCAATCCTAAAACTTGCAAACAAGAACATTCCGAAAGTTACAAAGAATAATGATGTTTCTTTACCTAACACAAAACTGGCAAGTAACCCTAGTAGTACTGTCGCAGCCCATAACATATTTGCAAACAATGAAGAGTGCAATGACTTTGAGTATTCTTTTTTCTTTGCAAATTTTGTATCAAGTAACTGTGTTAAGAAAAGAACCGTAATTACTGCGGGAATAACATACCATGTTTTTTCAAAACCTGCTCCCAAATATCCAAAAAGTATTGCTGCTGAAATTATTGCTGCAACACCTAATGATACGAATAATGAAAAGTAATGTGATGATGGATTAACTAAAGTAAGAGAAAACCTGTTGTGGATATTTGAAACATCATCTGGTGCGTTTTCCATTGTTTTTTCAGGGAGCTAAAAAGATATCGATTACCCATGAAATTGAAATTAAACTAATAGGAATTGATACTACGATTCTTGGATCTAATTTGAACCCCTTTGTCTCATCTTCAAAGAATCTCATGAGACCCCCACTTGATGCTGGAAGTGGTGCTGATTTCTTATCTGCCATTCTAATTCGAAAACACAGATTTTGACATAAATACTTTATT
>CAYFJT010000012.1:13323-30427 GCA_964343515.1 uncultured Nitrosopumilaceae archaeon | reverse complement strand
CAACCAAACGTATGAATTTGCCACTGTTGATGAATCTAACATTCCTGAATATTTCGAACACAATACTTTGGTGAACCACTCTATCATTCCAGTATATATAGGATATTTTCAGTTATAATGATATTGTAGATTCTCATTTACATTCATGTATTTTTTTACAAAAATCTAAAAATTCATTTATTAAATTTCGTTTTTCTGGATTTTTAATTTGAATCTTTTCATCTATTATTATTGCAATTCCTTTTGTTTGTCCGTGATTCTTATTAAATTCTGAAGAATGAACCTATTGAAATAGAATTATTATCTTGGTATAAAACTTTGAACATGATATATTCATTCATCATCAATAACGTCTACAACTTTTTCTCCTTTGATAAAATCTTGGTTTTTTTGTTTCAATTGCATATTCTAAAATTTAGAATTTTTATTTTTATCATAAAATACTAATTTTTTGTTTTATTGTTAATACATTTTCTAAATTTACGATCAATTTATGATCTCAAATTAACCCTGTTTCTATATAGAACAATAGTTTGTATGTTCACTAGTCTTAATTCTAATTTTACATTTGTAAAATCATGGGGCAATGGTTATCTTGGGTAAAATCCAACGAAAACGAAATCTTAACAATTCTAAATGAATTAGCATCAAAGGCAGTTGAAACTTCTGAAGCATTAACTGAATTTCTAAATGATCTAGGAAATCTAGAAAAGATGGAAAAAGTTCGTCGATTAGAAAGCGAAGGTGACGAATACACTCGTGAAATTTTTTCAGAATTAAACAAAACTTTCATCACTCCTTTAGATCGGGAAGACATGCAAAGAATAGCATCAAAAATAGATGATGTTATTGATTTCATTGATGGAATAGCTGCTAGATTATACAGTTACAAAATTGAAACCGCCCCTCCGTTTACTCAAGCAATGGTTGAAGAGTTATCCAAGGCCACAAAAGAGGTTCAGTATATGGTGTCAAAACTAAGACGTATAAAAAACCCACAGGATATGATTAATCACTGCCGAAACACTAGTGATATTGAACATGCAGTAGATGATATGTACCGGGAAGCAATTAGAAAATTGTTTGAAAGCAATGATGCGATTCATATAATCAAACTCAAAGATATCTATGAATCTATAGAAACGGCATCTGACAGATGTGTTGATGTAGCTGATGTGATTGAAGATATTGTTCTGAAATATACCTAGGTGGTAGGATGTTAGAGTTAGCAATCGGTGCCATAATTGTCGCCTTAATTTTTGATTTCGTAAATGGATTCAATGATTCTGCAAACTCTGTTGCAACTGTAATTGGAACTCGTGTTCTCAAACCTATTCAGGCAGTTACTTTGTCTGCTGTAGCAAATTTTGTTGGACCTTTCATTTTTGGTGTTGCAGTAGCATCTACTATTGCAAAAGGGATTGTCAGCATGGATGATATCACAATCTACATGATAATTGGAGGACTTGCAGGAGCAATTACATGGAGTACAGTATGTACTTATTTTGGATTACCAATTTCAAACAGTCATTCACTTGTTGGTGGAATAATGGGTGCTGGAATTGCTGGACTAGGTTTTGAAAAACTAGTTTATGATGGATTAACCAAAGTTTTTGCAGGAATTGTTATTGCGCCAATTGGTGGAATAATTTTTGGTTTACTGCTGACGGGATTAATTATTACTGTTTTTGCAAGCAGACGACCTGCAATTGTAAACAAAACTTTTGGTAAATTACAAATAATTTCTTCAGGCTGGTTTGCTTTAACTCATGGCGCAAATGATGGACAAAAGACCATGGGAATAATTGTTTTAATTTTAGTTTCAACCGGATTTATGGAAGAATTTGAAATGCCTATCTGGGTAATTTTGGCTGCTGCTTCAGCTATGGGATTGGGAACTTTCTTTGGTGGATACAAAGTAATCAAAACACTTGGCGTTAAAGTTGCAAGACTAAGACCCTATCAAGGATT
This sequence comes from uncultured Nitrosopumilaceae archaeon, assembly GCA_964343515.1. Taxonomy (GTDB): domain Archaea; phylum Thermoproteota; class Nitrososphaeria; order Nitrososphaerales; family Nitrosopumilaceae; genus Nitrosopumilus. The sequence goes on along the minus strand of CAYFJT010000012.1, from coordinate 28,456 downwards.
TTGTGCTGAAACTGGTGGTGGTTTGATGCTTGCAATCTTTGCAACACTTGGTATCCCTGCAAGTACTACTCATGCAATTACTGGAACTATTATGGGCTCAGCTGCTGCCAGAAGAAAACGTGCTGTACGTTGGAAAGTCAGTAGACAGATTGTCTTTTCATGGATAATTACTATTCCTGGTGCTGCAGCATTTGGAATTGGATTTACTTACTTGATACATCTATTTGTATAGTGAAATTCTCTTGGTTTTTATTCAAGCATAATTTGCCTGAAATATTCATATGGACATCCTAGAACTAATTCAGTCTAATCTTCTTACTCCAATAATTCTTTTTTTTCTGTTTGGAATAATTGCAGCTCGAATAAAATCTGACTTGAAGATCCCTGCTGCAATTTCAGAATTTTTACCAATCTATCTTTTGGCTGCAATTGGACTTCATGGTGGAATCGAGATGCGAAATACTGGATTTGAAAATATGTTGATTCCAATGTTTGTTGCAATTGGACTTTCATTGTTGTTTACATTAAACCACTATCAAATTCTAAGACGATTAGGAAAATTCAATCTCTTTGATTCTTATGCACTTGCATCGACTTATGGTGCAGTTGGTGCAGTTCATTTTTCTGTAGGTTTGTCCTTCTTGAAAAACCAAGGAGTGACATCTGAGGGATATATTGCCGCAATTCTTGCAGTGTTAGAACCCCTTGCATTCATTTTGGCAATATTTATGACAAATATGGCCGTGGCGAAACAGATCAAAGAAAAGAAAAAATCTTTTGCAAGCGATGACACTACAGAGATAGATGTTGGATTAAATCAAACAAAAACAAAACTATCTAAAATACTACATGAATCCATTACAGGAAAAGCTATTGTGATTCTTCTTGGCAGTATTGTAATTGGTTATATCATTGGTGATGATGGATTTGAATCAATCAAGATTGTATTTGATGATATGTTTACTGGTGCTATAGTAATTTTTATGATTGAAATGGGTATCATTGCCGGTCAAAGATTAGATGATATCAAAAAAGTAGGTATTTTTCTTACTGCATTTGCTATAATCATTCCTCTGTTTAATGGAACCATTGGCGTTTTGGTATCTACTGCACTTGGATTGAGTATCGGTGGTGCTGTCATGTTTGGGTTGCTTATGGCTAGTGCTTCATTTATTGCCGCACCTGCAGTTTTACGTCATGCCATTCCTCAAGCAAAACCAAGTTTGTACATTACATCTGCCTTAGGAATAACATTTCCATTTAACATTATTGTCACATTACCAATCTTGTTTACAATTTCTACGTTTGTTCATTCTGGAGAAGGAACGATAGACTTATTCAATTTCATTGTTGAGGGATTCTAATGAAGATGTTTGATGCTAAACTACTTACAATTACTTGTGAGATATTGGCACAAGAAAATATTATTGAAATTCTCAAAAAACATAAAATCACTGGATACACTACTTATGAAGTTGATGGAAATGGTTCCCGTGGTTTACGTGGACAGGGATTAAAAAACGAAAAGAATGTCAAAGTTGAAGTAATCATGAGAGAAGAAAAATTACAAGATGTTGTAGAAGAAATTTCTAGAACTCTGTTTGCAAATTTTGCTATTGTGCTTTATGTCAGTGATGTTGGTGTATTGAGACCAGAAAAATTCTAACAACAAGAATCATCTGAACACAAAATTGGCATCTTTTTACTTGCACTTGTAACATTTGAAATTAGTTCTGATAATTGATTGTTTGAAATTGCATACATTGCCTTTTTCCCCTCATCTCGTGATTTAACAATTCCACATTTTTTGAGTGTCTTGAGATGATGTGAAACTAGTGGTTGATCTTTTTCTAACTTTTCTACAAAATCATTAACACACAATTCTTTGTTTTTTTGTAATAACTCTAAAATCTCAAATCTTGTTTCATCACAAATACACTTTAAGAGATTGACTCCATTCATATCAATCTAAATTTATATAAACTAATATTTATGTGATGATATGAAAAATATTCTTTTCGTATGCGTAGAAAATGCAGGTAGAAGCCAAATGGCTGAGGCACTTTTTCGAAAATACGCTCCAACAAAATACACTGTGATTAGTGCAGGAACAACTCCTTCTTCCCAACTAAATCCAGTTGTAGTAGAAGTCATGAAAGAGATTGGGATTAACATGACTTTACAATCACCAAAAATATTGTCGAATGATATGATTGAAAATTCCTCAAAAACAATTAACATGGGTTGCATAGATAAAGAATCTTGTCCTGCATTATTTGTTGATGAAATTTTAGATTGGCAAATATCTGATCCTAAAGAAAAATCAATTGATGATGTACGAAAAATTCGTGATCAAATCTTAAAAAAAGTTTTAGAACTTGTAAAATCTCTTGAGGGATAATTTTGACTTATTCTAATTTACAAATATTTACAGTTGAACTGATTGGAACTTTTATTCTTGTAATATTTGCAACTGGTTCAATTGTTTATGATGTAAAATTTTTTGATGGTAATTTGGGAATTCCTTTTGCAGCAGTAGCACCATTTATTGCATTACTTATTGGTGTCTATTCTTTTGGAAAGATATCTCTTGCCCATTTTAATCCTGCAGTAACTATTGGATATTATATTACAGGACATATTACAAAAATTCAGATTCTATATTATTTTGCAGCAGAAATTATTGGTGCCTTGTTAGGTTCTCTATTTGTCATGAAAGTTATCGGTGATGATGCAAATCTTGGTGCCAATGCCCCCAATTATGATCTTTCACTATCTCTAATTTTTCCAGTTGAAGTATTAGCTTCTGCTATGCTTATGGGAGTAATTTTCTATGTTGTCTATACCAAGGGATTAAGAGGATTTAGTGGTGTTGTAATTGGAGGAATAGTTGGACTAGATATCTTGTTTTTAGCATTTATCTCAGGTGCCTCTATGAATCCTGCAAGAGCATTGGCTCCTGCATTACTTTCTGGAACTATGGGTGATTTGTGGCTATATTGGACTGCACCATTTGTTGGAACTACAATCGTGGCTTTTCTTTTCCGTGGAAAATTTCAAACTCAGCGAACTTCAAATTACGAATAATAATGACCAAAATTACTACCTCATATTGACAAATTCAAAACTATTCTCAAATGCCAAAAAAGTAACTCCTTCAGGTGTCAATAGTCCTGTCAGATACTTTGAACCATATCCATTTTTCACAAAAAAAGCAAATGGTGCATACATTTGGGATGCTGATAATAGAAAACTAATTGATTTTTGCAACGGTTATGGTGCATTACTTTTAGGACACAGAAGAAAAGAAATCATCAATTCAGTTTCAAGACAACTTACCAAGGGAACTCTTTATTGTACTCCTACAGAGGCAGAAACTGAACTTGCAAAACTGATCATTAGTAATTTCCCATCAATTGACAAAGTTCGATTAATGAATACTGGCGGTGAGGCAACAATGACTGCAATTAGATTAGCTCGTGGATTTACAAAAAAGAAAAGGATTATCAAATTTGAGGGATGTTATCATGGAGCTCATGATTCTGTCTTAGTTAAAGCGGGTTCTGGTTCGGCACATAATGGTATTTCAGTCTCTGATGGTGGTTTGGATGAAGTATCAAAAAATACTTTGGTTGTTCAATACAACAACATTGAAGATCTGCAAAAAACAATTCAAAAAAATAAAGATGTTGCAGGAGTAATTGTAGAACCAATCCTTGCTAACATGGGATTAATTTTACCTGAGAAAAATTTCCTTTCTGATTTGAGAAAAATTACTAAAGAAAATAATATTCCATTAATCTTTGATGAAGTAGTTACTGGATTTCGAGTTGCTTCTGGTGGTGCACAAGAACACTTTGGAATAAAACCTGACATTACCACTATGGCCAAAGCGCTAAGCAATGGATTTACAATTTCTGCAGTGGGTGGTAAAAGAGAAATTATGGACTTGCTTTCTCCTGGCGGAAAAGTCTATCAGGCAAGCACTTTTGCTGGCAATCCGATTTCTGTAAGTGCCGCAATTGCCTCAATCAAAACCATTAACAAACTCAAAAACAAACTGTACTCTAAACTTGAGAGATTCAATCTTCTATTCTCTACTGCACTTGATGACATGGCAACTGATATGGGAATTGAACATCAAATCAACTTTACAGCCTCAATGTTCCAGATTTTCTTTACGAACAAACCTGTCACAAACTTTGAAACATCAAAAAAATCAAATGCAAAGAAATTCCAAAAAATGTTCAAAACTCTACTCAAAAAAGGAGTATTCATTGCGCCTTCTCAATTTGAAGTCGTTTTCTTATCTGATGCTCATACTGAAAATGATCTCAACAAAGCACTTGATGCATACCACTTGGCACTAAAATCGGTGAAAAATTGAAGTATGTTGTAGGTGCAAGAGGAAGTCAATTATCAGTAGCTCAAACAAACTTGGTAATTGAGGAACTAAAAAGAGTACATCCTGATACAGAATATGAAATTAAAACAATTACAACAAAAGGTGATACTGATAGTAGACCTTTATTTACAATAGATCAAAAAGGCATTTTCGAAAAAGAGATTGACAGAGCAGTGGCACAAAAAGAAGTTGATTTTGCAGTTCATAGTCTAAAAGATGTTCCTTCTGAACTGGATGAAAATCTAGTATTAGCTTGTATTCCTAAAAGAGAGACAGTAAATGATGTATTTATCTCCCCAGACGGTTCTTCTCTTGATTCTATTGAACCTGATTCTGTTATTGGAACAAGCTCACTTCGACGAGCAGTACAAGTTTCTAGAAAAAGACCTGATGTTACAGTAAAACCAATTCGTGGAAACATTGAAACTCGAATCAAAAAAACATCTGGAAACAATTATGACGCAATAGTTCTTGCAAAGGCAGGAATTACTAGATTGGGAGTTGATGTGAAATATACTGAATTATCTACTGATGATTTTTCTCCATCTCCTGGTCAAGGCGCAATTGCCATTGTTGCAAGATCTGATGATTCTAAAACAATTGAGATGCTCAAAAAAATTGAAGATTCTGACTCTCGTCTAGAAATTGAGGCAGAACGTGCACTATCTGATTTTGTTGATTCTGGGTGTAGATTTCCTATTGGAGCTTATGCAAAGTCCAATGATACTGAGATGACTTTAACTGTGACTGCATTTTCTGTTGATGGAAAACAATTCCTTCACGTAAGTAAAACTGGAGATAAAAATAATCCAAAATCTCTTGGTAAACAAGCAGGAGAAGAACTCTGTGAGAAGGGAGTAAATGATCTTGCATTAAATTGGAGAGAAAAAGTGGAGGAATGGAACAAAACATGACTGGAAAAGTGTATCTAGTTGGCGCAGGACCTGGAGATAGTAAACTAATCACGCTTCGTGCAGTTGAATTGTTACAAAAAGCAGATGTTGTTTTGTATGATAGATTGGTAAGCAAAAAAATCATTTCAATGATTCCAAAAAAAACTGATAAAATCTATGTTGGTCGTGCAGTAGGTGATGACACAACTCATCAAAACACAACAAATGATTTGATGGTAAAGTACGCAAAATCAAAAAAGAATGTTGTTCGACTAAAGGGTGGGGATCCTATAATCTTTGGTCGTGGTGGAGAGGAAGCTGAATTTCTCAAAGAAAATAAAATAAAATACGAAATTGTTCCTGGTATTACATCTGGAATTGGCTCTGCAACATATGCTGGAATTCCACTTACTCATAGAAAACATGCATCATCTGTAGTCTTTGTTACAGGTCATGAAGATCCTGAAAAGAAACAAGAGATTGTTAAATGGAAACGACTTGCAAAGTCCGTAGATACTATAGTTATCATGATGGGATTATCTAGAATCAATATTATTTGCAAACAACTTATCGCAGGTGGCATGGACAAAAAAACACCTGTTGCAGTTATTCAAAATGGAACCACTTCTAAACAAAAAATGATAAAGGGAACTGTTTCAAATATTGCAAAAAAAATCAAAGAAAATAAAATTACTCCGCCAACTAATATCATAATTGGAAATGTTGTTGATCTGTCAGATACTATTGGGTGGAAATGATGCTTGATGGAAAAACTATAGCCATTACTCGTTCACGTGATGACGCTACTGAATTTATCTCACTTGCTGAGAAAAACAATGCACTTCCAATACCTTTACCAACTATTGAACTTGTTAGCAAGGGAGAAAAAATTGTTGATGAGTTTCTAGACTCTGTAAAAACGTATAATCCTGATTATTCTGTTTTTATGAGTTCAAAAGCTGTCAAACTACTCTTTGATACTGCAAAAGAATCAGGAAAACTTGAAACTCTTCAATTAGCAATCGCAAATACAATTGTTATTTCAGTTGGTCCAAAAACCACAATTGCCCTTGAAGCACAGGGAATCAAGGTGAATCATCAACCATCTGAAACATTTTCTTCTGTTGGTGTTGGAGAATTATTTACTCAACTAAATGCTGTTGGTAAAAAAGTCATAGTTCCTAGAAGTGGTGCATCTACCCCATTTCTCAAAGAATTATTAAACAAAATCGGAATTGATGTCTTTGAAATTCATCTGTATGATGTATGTGCATTTAGAGATACCTCTCAATGGAATGAATTTCGAGAACTATTTTCACAAAATAATGTAGATGGTATTGTTTTTACCAGCGCATCTTCTGTAAGAGGATTTTTTGAAATAATGACTAAAGATTATGCTGAAAATTCTTTATTGGAAAATCTTGAGAAACTTTCCGTAGTGTCTATTGGACCATTTACTTCAGATGAACTAAAGAAATTCAACGTCAAAACCACTATGGCTCAAGTCCATACTGTTGAGGGTGCGTTTGAATCTATGAAAAACATTCTGACAATTGCATAGTTAATGATCAAACCCTAATACTTTGAAATTCTTCTCAAATCATGGAATATGAAATTAAAAAGAAGATCCATATTACATGTCCTCATTGTGAAAAACCAATTGAAACTGAAATTGAAATTGAGCTAGAAATAGAAGAGAAGAAAAAGAAAGACAAGAAAGAAAAAAAAGAAAAGAAAAAAGACAAGAAGAAAAGTAAGAAAAAATAAAAGAACTAAAAAATCTCAAATTTGATTTAGCTCATCCTATTTAGCTCCGCCTATTTTTCCTCATGTATTTATAATATAACGGGGTTATTTTGCTCATGGCAACTGAAAACCTTGACATGGATTATTCAAAATATGATTTTAAAGACTCTACAGAGATGTATGTCCACCTTAGCAAGAAAGGTTTGACTAAGGATACTGTTATTGGTATCAGTAAAATGAAGGATGAACCCCAATGGATGCTTGACTTTAGATTACGTTCATTTGAAATTTTTATGAAAAAACCAATGCCAACTTGGGGTGGAGATCTCAGTGTAATTGATTTTCAAAATATTTACTATTATGCAAAAGCATCAGAAAAAACAGAAAAGAACTGGGATGATGTTCCAGAAGATGTCAAAAACACTTTTGATAAATTAGGAATTCCTGAAGCTGAAAAAAAATTCTTAGCAGGTGTTGGCGCTCAATACGAATCTGAAGTTGTATATCACAGCTTAAGAGAAGATTTGGCAAAACAAGGTGTCCTCTTTTTAGATACTGATGCTGCTCTTAAAGAACAACCAGAGATTTTTAAAAAATATTTTGGAAAAGTTATTCCTCCTGAGGATAACAAATTTGCAGCACTAAACAGTGCTGTTTGGAGCGGTGGCTCATTCATCTATGTTCCACCTGGTGTCAAAGTTGACATGCCCCTTCAAGCATACTTTAGAATTAATGCTGAAAACATTGGTCAATTTGAAAGAACATTGATCATTGTGGATGAGGGTGCAGATGTTCATTACATTGAAGGATGTACTGCCCCTGTTTACTCTTCAGAGTCACTTCACTCTGCAGTTGTCGAACTGGTTGCACACAAAGATGCACATCTAAGATATACCACAATCCAGAACTGGAGTAATGATGTTTACAATCTTGTAACAAAACGAGCTTATGCATATGAAGGTGCAACCGTTGAATGGATTGATGGAAACATTGGAAGTAAACTCACTATGAAATATCCTGGAGTTTATCTTATGGGTGAACGTGCTTATGGCGAAACACTCTCTATTGCATTTGCAGGTAAGGGCCAACACCAAGATACAGGTGCAAAAATGGTTCACATGGCACCCAATACTACTTCTAAAATTACATCCAAATCTGTAAGTAGATTGGATGGTCGTTCCACTTACAGAGGATTACTCAATGTGGCAAAAGGAGCTACTAATGTAAAATCTACTGTAAGATGTGATGCATTACTCCTTGATGATACATCAAAGACTGATACTTATCCATACATGGAAATCAATCAAGAAGATGCAACAATTACACATGAGGCAACTGTTGGAAAAATCGGTGATGAACAAATCTTCTATCTTATGAGTAGAGGATTTAATGAAGAAGAAGCATTGTCTTTAATTGTCAATGGTTTTATGGAACCTTTCACAAAAGAACTTCCAATGGAATATGCAGTTGAATTAAACCGTCTGATAAAACTTGAGATGGATGATTCTGTAGGATAATCATATTAGTTGTGATAACATGTCTCAAGAAACACTATCAAAACTTGACGAGTCTCATATCAATGAGATTTCTTCATCCCGAAATGAACCTGATTGGTTAAAAGATTTTAGAAAAGATTCTCTTTCAATTTATTCCACTCTCCCAATAGAGATGTCTCCTCTTTACAACAAATACACTGACGCTAAAAGATTAAACCCTGAAAAAATTTCAATTTCTTCTTCAACAAAAGATTCCATCCCTGATTTTCTTCAAAAAAGACTAGGTGAATTAGAAGATGAAATATGTATTATCCAAATCGGAACTAATATTCACAGAATCAATCTTCCTGATGAACTAAAATCTAAAGGGTTGGTGGTATCTTATATTTCTGATGCCATTCAAAACAACTCTGAACTTGTAAAAAAAGCACTAGAGACATCTAATTCCAATGATGATAAATTTACCGCTTTGAATAACGCTGCCTTTAACTCTGGTGTGTTTATTCATATTCCAAAAAATTTAGTTGTAGAAAAACCAATTCATTTCTTGTCTTGCTTATCTGATGATGGATTGTCTACCATTTCTAGAAATGTTGTATTTGCAGATGAAAATAGCAAAGCATCTGTTGTTCAAGAACTGTACTCCCCAAAAACTGAAACTCAACAAGCATATCTTGAGTTACTAAACACAAATGTTGCAGCAAATGCAGAACTAAATATTACTACTTTACAGATGATGGATCAAAAATCTGTCAATTTTTCCACTAGAAGAACTGACTTGGCACAAGACGCTACAGTAAATTGGTATTCTGGCCTATTTGGTTCCGTACTGTCTAGATACAAAATCGATTATTATCTAAATGGTACTGGCGCATCTTCTAATGAATCTGAAGTTATATTTGGAAACAATGATCAACACTTTGATATCCAAACAAACATGAATCATCAAAGTCCTGCAACTGAAGCTAGAGTTGTAGAAAAATCCATTCTTCGGAACAGGTCAAAATCTCTTTTCAAAGGAATGATCCGAATTAAAGAGAATGCTGCAAAATCCAATTCCTTTTTGTCAGGCCGCTCTATTCTATTAGATAAAAATGCAAAATCTGATGCAATTCCTGGACTTGAAATTCTAACAAATGATGTTAAAGCAACTCACTCCGCATCTGTAGCACAAATTGATGAGGAACAAATATTCTATCTTAAGAGCAGATGTTTGAGTCATGAAGAGGCTGAAAGAACTATTGTTGAAGGCTTTTTGGAACCCTTATCAAGAAAAATGTCTTTTCAAGTAAGAGCATGGATTGCATATCTCATTGAATCTAAATGGGAAAACCGTGAATTGACAATTAACACTGATGAAGAACTAGCAAAATTTGTTGAAATTGAAGAAACAAGATATAATGAAGACGCTGAAATTGAACAACATTACAAATACAGATAGGAGAAATTAGAACTTGCAAAGTGCTCAATCTTCATTTGAAAATCTAAGAAAGGATTTTCCAATACTTGAAAGAACTGTTAGAGATAACAAACATCTAGTTTATCTTGATAATGCATCTACTACACAAAAACCAAATCAAGTAATTGATGCCATTACTGATTATTATCAAAATCATAATGCAAATATTCACAGAGCAGTTTATGCACTAGCTGAAGAAGCTACCGAAGCTTATGAAAATACAAGAGACAAAATTGCAAATTTTGTCAACATAAAAGATAGACAAGAAATTATCTTTGTTAGGGGGACTACTGAAGCAATTAATCTAGTTGCATATGCCTGGGGCAGGCCTCACATCAATGAAGGTGATATCATTGTAACTACTGAATACGAACATCATAGTAACATTGTTCCTTGGCAACTCCTTACACAAGAAAAACATGCTAAATTAGAATACATCGGAATGGATGATGATGGGGAACTGATTTTAGATGATCTTGATAAACATCTTGCAACCGGTAAAGTGAAACTAGTAACTTTTAGTCTAATGTCTAATGTACTAGGCACAATTACTGATGCTAAAAAAATTATTGAAAAATGTAAGGCTGCAGGTGTACCAACTTTGATTGATGGAGCTCAAGCAGTTCCACACATGAAAGTTGATCTTGAAGAATTAGATTGTGATTTCTTTGCGTTTTCTGGCCACAAGATGTTAGGCCCGACTGGAATTGGAATATTATGGGTTAGAAAATCTGTACTTAACACAATGAATCCTTTCCATGGTGGGGGTGACATGATTCGTGAAGTTCACAAATATGAGACTACTTGGAATGACTTGCCTTACAAATTTGAAGCTGGAACTCCTAATATTGCTGATGTTGTTGGATTGGGTGCCGCAATTGACTATCTAACGAAAATTGGAATGGACAATATTAGAGAACACGAAATTGAACTAACAAAATATGCTATTGAAAAATTATCCAATGTTAAAGGACTTCATATCTATGGCACTAAAGATATTTCAAAACGTGGTGGTGTAATATCTTTTAATTTTGCAGATGTACATCCACATGATGTTGCACAAATTATTGATGAAGAAGGAATTGCAGTACGTTCTGGTCATCACTGTGCTCAAGTCTTGATGGAAAGATTAAACGTTGCAGCTACCTCGAGAGCTAGTTTTTACATTTACAACACTAAAGAAGATGTTGATGTACTTGTTAATTCATTAAATACTGTGGCAAAGGTGTTCAAATTATGAGTGGCAATGCTGATATTTATCATGAAATGATTGTGGATTTTTCAAGAAATCCTGTAAATTATGGTGAACTAAAAGATCATGATGTGACTTTTCATGATTCTAATCCATTATGTGGTGATAGTATTGACATTGATATGAAAATTGATGATAACAAAGTAACTGATATCAAATTCCATGGAAAAGGCTGTGCAATTTGTATGGCATGTTCTTCAGTTTTAACCGAAATTACCAAAGGCAAAAGTCTTGATGATGTAAGAAATATCGAAAAAAATGATGTCCTAAGTGAGTTGGGGTTGGAGCACTTACAAGCAGTCAGAATCAAATGTGCTTTACTTTCTCTCAAGGTACTCAAATCTGCTCTTTATACCTACATTGGAAAACATCTTGAAAATTCTGAAGATGTAGATAAACTAAAAGAAGAGGCAGCAAACCTGTATTAGTATGAGTTTTACTCCCTCTACTCCGATTGAACTTCAAATAAGAAAAATAATTTTTGAAAAATTCAATGAGGTTGATACCATTTTTACGAATGATTCTATCTTTGAAATTCTCAAAGAAAATAACGATATTGATCCTTCATGGATAATTGATGATATTGAATCTTTTGTAAATGACCTTTGTAATTCTGGTCTTGCAAGAAATGTTGCTCAGAATTTTACTACCATTCATCTGAAACTTTTTGATACTGTTGAAAAACTTCATTGTAATGCTTGCAATCAAGAAATCTTTCTTGGAAAATCTGAAGATAGAGTTTGTCCAAACTCTTTATGTAAATCTACTATTTAGATTGGTGTCTAGTTCTAGCATCTTCTAATGCTTTTATCATTGGTAATTTTTCTCCTGTAAGATATAGTACCAATGCTCCACCTGCAGTGCTAATATGATTAATTTTTTCTGCCAGTCCTTGTTGTTTTAATGCAGTTGTCAAATGACCTCCACTGACAATTGTTGTTGCCATTGAATTTGCTACTGCTGTTAACAATGATTTTGTCCCGTAACTGAAATTTTCTTTTTCAAAAAATCCTGCTGGACCGCTGATAAAAACAGTTCCTGCCCCTGCAATCAATTTTGAATAATATTCTACAGTCTTTGGCCCTAAATCAAATATTTTATCGCCTTTACCCATTTCTCTTACATCCATCTCTACTCTTTCTCCATCTTTGTCAATTGCAATGTCTACTGGTGTTGCAAAAACATCTGGATATTCCCCTATCAACGAATGAGCTTTTGAAACCACCTCTTCTTCTCTTTTGATTCCAAGTGATGATTTGATCCTGGCCTGTGCGCGCATGAAGACATTTCCAATTAAACCTGTTAGTAAGACATGATCTGCTCTACCATTTTGAATAAGTAATTTTATCGCCTCAAGCCTATCTGGCACTTTGGAACCTCCTAAAACTATTACATGTGGTGCCTTTGCAACCGTCATAATTTCATCTAGATTTCGAACTTCTCGTTCTACAATTCTTCCTGCACATGCGGGTAATATTTGTGGAAATCCGACAATTGATGGATGTGATCTATGTGCGCTAGGAAATGAATCTAAAACACAAAGATCAAACAGTTTTGCTAATCGAGTGACCATAATTGTATTTGCTGCATTTTCTGGAGAAAATTCATAATTTTCTTCAGCGCATAATCTAAGATTATCTAAAAGTAAAATATCTCCACTTTCTAAATTTTTTATTGCATTTTGTGCGGCTTCTCCAATAACATCTTCAACGTATTTTATTTCACGCTTCATTAATTTTTCAAGAACTTTTGCATGTTTGTCCATTCCAGTGTAATCGTTATTTCCAACTCTTCCTTGGTGTGATGCTACAACTACTTTGGCCTCTTTTAGTGATTGCAGTGTTTCTATGGCTTCTTCAATTCTTTTGGTTCCTGAAATCTCCATTGTTTCTGGATCGATTGGACAGTTCATATCCACTCTCAAAAAAACGGTTTTACCTTTTAAATCAAAATCATCAAGTGTGAGTACCTTCACGCTCTGTCTATTGCCCACTTGGTTAAATTCTTTGAGCCGATCAGAATTATTTTGTTTATTTTATTTTCAAAACATGACTTCCAAAACTTGTTTATTGACAAAAATTAAAAGATGCGTATATAGAGAGTTTGATTAATTGCAAAGCTGGCTTTTTGACATCAGGTCTCGTTCATTTGTTTTGCTGACAATTTTATTTTTGATTTTAACTGGATTAGTGTACTCTGGTATTACAGAAAGCTTTGATCAAAGTATAATTTCATTTTTCTCTCAAAATGTTGGAAACCCTATACTTGACATCCTGATGCAATATGTTACAGAAAGTGGCGATGTCTTTAACATGCTGCTATTTGGAATTATGATGTTAATAATTCCTAAAACTCGCAGGATAGGAATCACTCTAATGATACTGATTGTATTGTCTACTCTTCTAACTGGATACATAAAATGTGGAATTGACCGTGATAGCCCTGATTTTGATTATGAAGGTGTGGAATTTCCTGTAGAAATTAGTCGTGATACTTTTGCACTATTTTGTGATGGTGGGTTTAATGCCTCTTATCCTTCTGGACATGCTGCTAGGGCTATGATATTTGGAATCATTTTGGGATATGCACTATCTGAAAGATTCCCTAGAGGTGCATATCTGATGTTCTTGTACCCTGTAATGATTTCTTTGAGCAGAATCTATGTATTGCAACATTATCCAATGGATGTTATTGGCGGGACAGTGATTGGAATTATGCTTGCTGGTGTAATGGCAAATAGGACAAAACTTTACAAAATTTTTGAGAAATCAAAAACCTAACTCTGTTAATGAAGAATTACTAATCAAAACTATTGCGTAATGTTTATCATCATGATGATATGTCCAATATCTCACATCTCGAATTTCATTTTTTTGTCTTAAACCATGAGTTACCCCTGTGGTAACTGTATATCCAATTCTTTTTGCAAGTTTAGATTCTTTTGGCATCAAAACTCTAAATCCTTCTTTTCTACCTTGAAATCCGATCCTCACCATGTCTTCAACAGCATTTAATGCATCTTTTTCATCTTTGAGATCATATGTTTTTGTAACTGGTAATTCTTTTGGATGAAAATCCATGATAATTATCATTTTCCTTGACTAATATTTTTTAAAAAATGATATTTGCGATCAATATTAGTTAATTTTCTTAACTGGTAAGTCAAATCCTGATTATATTAACAACTTAATCGACTCTTTTGGTTTGTTTGATTATTGGCATCAATAGAAAAAACAGTTTTAGAATTACGTAAAAAACAACAAGAAGCAACTAAACTAAGAAAAAAAGCAGAAATACAACTCAAAGAAGTTATTTCATCTCAGAGACGTTCTTCTTCCGGTCTTAATTCCATTGATAGAAAAATTGAATCTGAAAAAGAAGATGTTTCAGATGTTTCTGGAATTTTAAATCAAAAAAATTCCCAATTAGCAAGTATTGAAAGATTGGTACAAACAGCTGAAGAGCGATTAACTAGGGAAAAAGAGTCAATTGAACAAACTGAGCAAGAAATTGAATTTTCTGAAAATCTGGAGGAAAAGCAGTATGCGGAATCAAGATTGCGCTCATTAAGAGATCATGTTGAAGAATTAACCTCTGAAATTAAGAGTAGACAAAAAACTGCAAAGAAAATTGCTGATGATGTTGCCAAATTAGATGTCATAAAATCAAAAATTTCAACTAAAATCCAAAAACAATCTCAATCAAAACCATCACTTCGTGAAACAATGATATCTAGTAAGAAAGCAGCAGAAAAATTTGTTAAGGAATTAGAAATGCGGATAAAATCTGAAGAATCCACAAAAAAAGCATTGGAAAAAGCATCTTTAAAATTAAAAGAACTATTGACTAAGAAAAAAACTGCAGCTAAAAAGAAACCTGCAA
>CAYFJT010000012.1:0-13223 GCA_964343515.1 uncultured Nitrosopumilaceae archaeon | reverse complement strand
GAAAAACTGCAGCTAAAAAGAAACCTGCAAGAAAAACTGCAGCTAAAAAGAAACCTGCAAGAAAAACTGCAGCTAAAAAGAAACCAAAGCGTTAGGAAAAATATTTCTTTTTTTGACTCCTATGTTCATACAGTAGTTTTTATGTGAATTCTTACAATGAAAAAACGAGGACCTGTAACTATTGTCTCAGGAATAGTTTTAGTGATCATTTCTCTTTCAATTACAATCTCTATTGTCCCAACAAATGTGTCTGGGCCTGGCAATTTTTTTGCATCTTCATTGTTTGAAGAAATGTTTGATGAAATTTCTAATGAAATTCAAATAATGCCCGATAGTTCTGCCTATTTCTCTTATGCGCCTCAGTCTCCTAATATTCCTATTTTGTGGGGAATTCAAATTCTTGATTATCGTACAGGAGATAAATTGTCTATTGCCATCTCAAATATTTTTGGTGATGATTATGGAACATTTATTCAAGATGAACCTATTCTTTTTGAAGTATTACAAATATCTCAGATTGATACATTAAATCTTGAAATAGAAAATCTTGGTCCTCGTGATATTATTATAATTACCATGTTTTCTGAAGATCCGGAAAATTCTGAATCTTTTACAAATCCTGATTCTCCTGTGATGAATATGGTTTTACATTTAATGGCATCTGGGTTTTTACTACTTTTAGGAATAATTATTTTAATTATTGGAGTTATAGTGACACTAGTAGATCTTAAAAATAATAATAAAAGAAATTATTGAGGATTTATTTCCATTTGACCAAATTTACCTTTTGTCAAAGACACTTCACCTTTGAATTCATTGGTGTATCCATTTGTGATCACAACAACATCTCCTACATTTACTGCTTTGATGTCATCTCCCCATAATGTCAATTTCATTTGGTCATCTTCAGTTTCACCATCAGCGATTACAGCATCACAGACATCTACTGTTCCTCCACTTTTTAGATTCACAGTCCTTGGATCTCCTTTGCTTTTCACTTCGGCTTTAGCATTTACCCCACTTCGCATTTTTTTTGCTTGTGAAATTGGTATGAATTCTGCCATGTATTTTTGAGTCTATTACGCATGATTATAAGCTTTGTTAAAACTTCTGGAGTTCAATAGATTTTTTCTCAAATCCATCAAAATAGAAATTGAAAAATACTGCTCTTTGTTCATTCTCATTGCAGAGATATCGAAGCCCGGTCAACCGAGAGGGACTCAAGATCATCCAAAATAGGAAATCCCTTCTCTCAGGAGTTCGTGGGTTCAAATCCCACTCTCTGCACTAATTTTTCTATAAAATTCTGATTTTTTGTAATTAAGCAACAAGTGCTTTAACTTTGCTTACCGAATGTTCTGAAATCTGCTTATGCATCTCTGCCAAACTTTCGTCCTTAAATGATAGATTACATCTAAAACATTTCCAAATCATTTCGGCCATGCGTAAATATACCAATAATTTGCTTATAAAGATATTGCATGATTGATCCAATTTATTACAATACCTGATCATTGTCCTGAAAAATATGTAATTTTTTTAATTTTTTGGAACAGAATAGAATTTTTTTGTGACTGTTAACTGATCCAAGGGTTTAGAAGCAAAAAAACTAACATATTTTTTGAAAGATGGTGGATATTTTTGAAATTTTTGGTGAATTATCATATCTTGGAATTTTTCTTGTACTGATTCTTGTAAATGCATCTCCAATCTTAATGCCTCCAAGCTGGATTGTATTGACCTCATTTTATCTCCTTGATCCAAACTTGAATATTGTATTTCTTGCCATGGTTGGTGCCACTGGTGCTACTATTGGTAGATTTTTTCTCAAAAAAATCAGTGGATTATTTAGAAAGTTTATTGGAGAAGAACAAAAATCAAATCTTGACATAATTGGAGATTATCTTAACCACAAAAAGTATGGATATTTACTTGCATCATTTCTTTTCGGCGCAACTCCTCTACCTAGTAACATGTTGTTTATTACATATGGATTAATGCGAGCAAAAAGTATTGGAATCTATATTGGATTTTGGTTTGGTAGGACTATTTCCTATATTGTAATGATCTATTTTGGAAATGCTGTTTTGCAACCTTTCTTGGAAATCTTTGAGGATCGTTTAACTGGAATTTTATTAATTGATGGTGTGGGGATAGGAATTATTGTTCTCTTTGCATCAATTAACTGGACTGTGCTAATTACTCAGAGAAAAATTAAATTTGTCAAACCGAAAATATGGAGATTTTAAATGAAAGTAATTGAATTACTCAAAAAAGATGTGAAAAAAATCATGAGTAATGATCCCGCCCATGATTTTGAACATGTTATGAGGGTATACAAAAATGCACAAAAAATTTCTAAAAAAGAAAAAGCAAATGAAAAATTGGTTTTAAGTGCTGCCTTATTGCATGATATTGTTTCTTACCCAAAATCTGACAAGCGTTCCAAAATATCTTCAATTAAGAGTGCAAAAAAATCAAAACAAATCCTAAAAAAATATAATTTTGATGAAAATGAAATCACAATAGTTTCAGACGCAATTCGTGATCATAGCTTTTCTCAAAAGAAAATCCCAAAAACTATCGAAGGTAAAATTCTACAAGATTCTGATAGATTGGATGCACTTGGTGCAATTGGGATTGCTAGGGTTTTTGCTACGGGAGGTTCTTTGAAGAGACCTTTTTACAATATAGTTGATCCTTTTTGCAAAAAACGAATTCCTGATGATAAAACATGGACAGTGGATCATTTCTTTCAAAAATTACTCTATCTGGAGTCTCTGATGAATACAAAATCTGGAAAAATAGAAGCAAAAAGAAGAACTAGAATTCTAAAAGATTATCTTAAACAGCTAAAACAAGAAGTTTAACCGTAATCAACATATCTGTCATATCTCTTTTCGATCTCTTTATTCAATCCTGAAATTATTTTCTCATATTCCTCATTTTTTCTAAACTCAATATACTTTTGAATTGCATCAAATTCTTTTTCTTGGGGGTATGAATCAAAGACTGGTTCTGCCAATTTTAGATATTCTAGAGTTTTCTTACGAAACTCTTCTCTTGTAGGTTTTTTGATACCCCTCATTCTAAATTCAACAGATGCCCAACTTGCACCAATTACATGTGGGAGTAAATCAAATGCCCTTTGAATCTCGTAGCGTTCGTCGTTTCTCATGACTCTTGAAGAAATTTAGAAGCAGATTTTGCAAAATAAGTAACTATCATGTCTGCACCTGCTCTCTTAATTGAATATAGTATTTCTTTGGTCATGTCTTTCTCATTGACATATCCTAATTGTGATGCTGCTTTTACTAGAGCATATTCTCCAGAAACACTATAAGCTGAAACTGGAACATTGAATCGTCTTCTTGTTTCTGCAATCAAATCTAAATATGATAATGCAGGTTTTATCATAACGATGTCAACTCCTTCATTGATATCAGTTTCGACTTCCATCATTGACTCTCTGGCATTTGTGTATGGAACTTGGTATGTTTTTCTATCTCCAAATTTAGGTGCACATTCTGCAGCATCTCTAAATGGTGCATAAAAGTTAGAACGATGTTTTGCAGAGTGTGACATTATAGAAACATCCGAAAAACCTTCATCATCAAGTGCTTTCCTGATTGCTGCAACTTGCCCATCCATCATTGCAGAAGGTGAAACCGTATCCACTCCTGCTTCTGCTTGACTTACTGCAATTTTTGAAAGTGTTTCTAAACTGGTATCGTTTTCAATTTTGTCTCCTTGAATAATTCCACAATGCCCTGTGGATGTAAACTGACATAGACACACATCTGCCATAATTACCATCTTGTCTCCAAAGTTTTTCCTAATTTGAGAAATTGCTTTTTGTACAATTCCATTGTCGTCAAATGCAGAACTTCCTGTTTCATCTTTTTGAGTTGGAATTCCAAATAACATGATTGCAGGAATTCCCAAATCACTTATGGTTCCAACTTCATCGTTAACATCGTCTAATGGTAACCTTTCTATGGCTGTCATTGATTCTACCTTGGTTCTTGTCTTTAGATCTTCTTGAACAAATACTGGACAAATGAAATCTTTTGGAGAAAGTGTGGTCTGTTGAACTAATTCTCTCATTTTATCTGATGTTCTTAATCTGCGTAGACGTCTAGTTGGAAATGACATATTAGAAATTCACATTGGGTAAAATATAATCTTAGTTAGCCTATTCTTGTTTTTTGTAGTCAAAGAGTTTGCTTGCCAAATCTACTATCTCTGGATTACCTTGCTCAGAAGCCTTTCTGATGTTATTCATGGGGGTTGAAACAATACTCTCTACTACTGCTTTGGTTAATTCATCAATAATTTTGATTCTTTTCTCATCTTTCTCATCTAGCATTTGAAGTGCTTTTTGTAATTCTTTTTCTCTAAGTAATTCGATATTTTTGAATACGTCTTTAACAAGTGGTTCTGCTTCTAGTCTTTTCATTGATGCTTCTAATACAGACACTTCTTCGTTAATTATATTTTCAACGGATTTTACCTTGTTTAATCTAGCATTCATGTTCTTCTCAACCATTTCTGCAATCTGATCAAGATTCATCAATTTTACGCCTCCTATGGTTGCAACTTTTTCATCTACTGTTCTAGGATTTGACAAATCTAAAATCATTATGCCTTTGTTTTTGCCTCTCATTGCTTCTGTAATTCGTTCATAAGTTACAAGAAAATATGGCGCTGTTGTTGCAACAAAAATCACATCATAATTGTCAAATCCTGAAAGAATTTCTTCAAATTTTACTGCGTTTCCTCCCATTGTTTCACAAAATATTTTTGATCTACTGAGCGTTCTGCTAGTTACATCAAATGCATATCCGCGTTTTTCTAATGATTTTGCAACTAGTGTGGAAACTTCTCCTGTCCCAATCAGTAATGTTTTTTTTGTTTTTAACTCATCAATGTTTTCTTCGGCAAGCTTGACTGCCATTGAACCGACTGAAATTCCTCCTTTTCCAATCCCACTGGAGTTTCTAATTCTGGTGCCTATTCTGATTGCTTTATCAAATAATGTGTTCAGATGTTGTCCTGATGCTTTTTTCTCTCTTGCAGAAGTTATGGAGTTTTTAATTTGACCTAGAATTTGTTCTTCTCCCAAAACCATGGAATCCAAACCTGATGTTAATTTCAATAAATGATGTAAAGCGTTTTGATTCTCTTCAATTTCCATATTTTCGTCAAAAACTTTCTCTTCTAGTCCTGCTAATGATGCCCATGTTTTCTTTATTTTATCAAATTCTTGATTTTTTGATTTTGCAAATAATTCTATTCTATTACATGTTTGAATAATAACACATTCATCCAAACCTGAATGTTCTTTGAATTTTTCATAAGCATCTTCTATGTCTTTTATTGTAAATTGCTCTAAAATATGAATTGGTGAATTACGAAAAGTTACACGTGCATTAATGATATTCTGATTCATTTCCAATTCCTCACTATTGTAATGGCTCTCTTTTCAGCTTTTTTCATCTGACCGTCTTTTATTAACTGATCAATCTCATTATCATTTATGATACTACGAAGACATGATCTTCTTTCTAATGAAGTTGTAATCTTTTCTTTTGCTAATTTTCTTGCGATCTTTTGAATTTTAATTTGATCAATGTCTTGTTTTGTGATGATTTTCTTAAACATCTCTTCAGCTTTTCTTTTGAGTTTTTTTGACATTGCAGGACTTTGACCTCCTGTAAATATTGCAATCTGAATCATCTTCTCTAACTTAATTATTGCTGGATTTGAGAAATCACTTTCTTCAGGATTATCTGAACTATATGCAATGATTTTTTGCCTCTTTCCTGCCATAATGATCTTCTGATTGAGTTTTTTGTCATTAGTTGTTGTAATTATGATGTCAGGTTTGAATTTTGAGATAAATTTTACATCTTGAATTTTTTGATTTTTATATTGAATTTTTTTGCTTTTTGCAAGTTTGTTAATCTGAGAATTTATTTTGTCACTGATTACTAAGATGTTACATTCTTGATCAATTACAGAATTGATTCTTTTATGCGCCTCTGTACCTCCTCCGATTATTATAATTGATTTTCCTTGGAGATTTAGGTTGACTATCATCGATCAAAAAGGCTTCGATTTCTATTTATGTATTCAAATAATTTTCAAGAAACCTAGCTACATTTTTAATTGAACTCAAGATTGAATTGACTGTTGACCTCTATGGATGAGTTGGATAAAGATCTTCTCAACGAAATTCAATGGAGTTTTCCTCTTGTTGCTATGCCTTATCATGAACTTGCAAAAAAATTCAGTGTCCCTCCTGAAATCATTAAGGAAAAACTAACCTCTCTAAAATCTGCTGGAGTTATTCGTCAACTTAGTGCAATTTTTGATACAAGAAAACTTGGTTACAAATCTTCACTTGTTGCAATGAAAGTCGCTCCAGAAAAACTTGTTGATGTTGCAAATACCATAAATCAACATCCTGGAGTCAGTCACAATTATGAAAGAAAACATGATTTTAATCTCTGGTTTACTATTGCAACTCCTCCTGGAACAAATGTAAAAACTGAAGTTGACAAATTCTCATTGCTTTCTGGAGTAGAATCTACAAGAATGCTTCCTACAATCCAAATGTTCAAAATTGGTGTTAGACTTGACATGAATGAAGAAAAGAAAAAAGAAATCAAACCTTCTGAAGAAAAGAAAAATATTGCCAA
This sequence comes from uncultured Nitrosopumilaceae archaeon, assembly GCA_964343515.1. GTDB lineage: Archaea > Thermoproteota > Nitrososphaeria > Nitrososphaerales > Nitrosopumilaceae > Nitrosopumilus. The sequence goes on along the minus strand of CAYFJT010000012.1, from coordinate 6,519 downwards.
AGTTGATTTTGTTGCAACTGAAAATGATAAACAATTCATTAGAGAACTACAAAAAGATCTTGAAATTGTAGATAGACCTTTTTTAAAATCTGCTCAAAGTCTTGGAATTTCTGAAGAAGAATTATTTGAAAAAGCAAAACGCTATGAAAGTATTGCTGTAATGCGAAGGTTTGCAGCTATTCTTCGACATAGGGATGTGGGATTTATTGCAAATGGAATGATTGTCTGGAAAGTTCCTGAAGATAGAATCGATGAAGTTGGTGCAAAATTAGGGGCATTTCCTCAGGTTAGTCATTGCTATCAAAGACCATCTTATCCAGATTGGCCTTACAATGTATTTTCTATGATCCATTGCAAGTCTCATGATGAAGCAGGAGATATGGCCAAAACCATTCAAGAACAAATCAATGTTAGTGAGTATACTATCTTGTTTAGTGAACGTGAATTCAAGAAAACAAGAGTTCAATATTTTGTTGAGAATGAATTTTCTTTAGAAAAATCCATTCCTAACTAGTCATAATTCGTTTTCATCATGACCTACAACATGAACTGTACAAAAATACTGATCATTCATGTTACAATAAAAAATTGAATCTTTTCCGCATTCTTTGCAAGGTGGTTTTTCATCTTGTTCTGATAATTTTGTATGGTAAATCTTACTTCTATTTGTGATTGTTGAATCTTTGTATATTCTTGTTAAACTGGTATAGTATTCTAATTCTCCCTGGTTTAGAGGTGAATCATTTTTGATTTTCTTTATAATTGATTCCCATTTTTTATATTCTCCAATCTTGGCAAGTTTCATTCTTTCAATTACTTCTATAGTTTTTTGAGAATCTATTGGAAAATCCATTTGTAGATTAGTTTGCCTGAGGAGTTGCTTTTAATTCGTACTCTGGCCATGTATTGTATAAATCATCAATTTCTCTCATATCTGAAGAATTCAGATACTTTCCATCTGAAATCGCTGCAAACATTTCAATTTCTTCTTCATTAACTACTGTAGGTAAAACAGATGCAATTTTATTTTTTGATAAGATGAATTTTATTGCAAATTCTGTAATGTTCAATCCGTTTCTTTCGGCAATTGGTCTGAATTGTTCTACTTTCTCTAATGCCGATTTTCTCCATTCAGCTTTTCTGTCTTTTCTGTGATCATTGCTTGGAATTACGGTATCAGCTTTTACTTTTCCAGTTAAAATTCCTGATGCATCTGGAACTCTGACAAGAATTCCCACATTTTTTATCTCAGCTTTTTGAATTAATTCATTTCCTGGTGTCTGCTCTAAAATATTGTAAACTGTTTGAATTGACGAAATACTTTTTCTGTCCATTGCTTCAAGTCCTTCTTGTGTCCATCCAATTGCTGGACCTAGTGCCACTTGTGCTGCCTTAATTTTTCCTTCCCCAATTAATTCATCAATTGTGTTGAATGTCTCATCATTTCTTATATGACTTAATTTTGGATTGTGTAATCCTAATGAATCAAGATAATCTGTCTGAAGTCTTTCTAAACATGCATCTAATGCTTTTCTAGTGTATTCTGGACTGTAATTTTGTGGAAGTTCTGTATGTCCAATTTGTTCAACATTTGAAAAATCATAACCGTATTTTGTAGAAATGACAATCTCATCTCTCATTCCTTTGAATACTTCACCGATGAGTTTTTCGCTTTTTCCTTTCCCATACATATCTGCCGTCTCAAAATAGTTTATTCCTAAATCATATGCTTTCTTTAGCATCCTTTTGGCTTCGTCTTCTTCAATTTTTTTCCCCCACCAGTCTAGAGCAATACTCCATGCTCCAAATCCTATCTCTGATACTTTAATTCCACTTTTACCTAATTTCTTATACTTCATACTCTATCAACTGAATTTAAAATATGTTTGAAATTTCTTCATTTATGTTTATCCAAGATTCACACTCTTGATATTGAGATTTTTTCAAAAGATCTAGCCTAGGCTTGTTATTAGTGGTACAATATCTTTTTTGACACACACAATCATTGGGATATCATTTTTTACATATGATGATACCTCTGTTTCTCTTAAATCCATAATGAGATCTTGAAAGTCTCTGATGTTATCCACTTCAAATGCCAGCATGAAATCTTCATCATGAATTCCAAAAGAATAAGTCGTATTGAGTACTACTTGTGGATATTTTTTGCTTACTTCAACATGTTCATCCATAATTTTTTGTCTTCTATCTTGAGGTAATAGGTACCATTCTCTGGTCTTAGTAAAAGGATAAACTATTACATGTTTTTTTGGTTCCTTGCCTGTCAGAAAACCATGTTCTTTTCTTGCACCTTGAACATAAATCGAAGGTCTAGTACATGAAAGATAAGTCCTTGAAGGAATAATGTATTTGCCAAAAACTGTTTTGTACAATTTTTCAATTACTTTTTGAATTTCTTCAATTGATTTTGCTGCAAACCATATCAAAAAATCTGAATCATCTCTTAATCCTAAATTAGAATATGATCTGTACATAATTCCTGAATTGTTTAAGATGTTTTCTACTTCTTTTGCAGATTCTTCTTTTGCTAAATCTGCCATCCACCTCCATTTAGGATCTATTTGGAAGAATGAAAAATTAAAATAATATTGCTCCTCGTTTTCTGACATTATTTTTTTAATTCTAAAACCCTATTTAAACAAAAACTAGATTTCCTATTATGAGATTTCTATAATCTTCATTTGAGATTCATGACCTGATTTTATTTGAACAAGTGAACTTGAGATATCAAAATGTTTTGCTAATTTCATTATAATTTCCTTGTCTGCTTTCCATTTGTTTGACTTTGATTTTAAACTAATAAAAGGTTCATCTTTATTGATTTTTAAAAATTCCTTTGAAAATCCAACTATTACTTTGCAAACCAATATGATTGAAAATTTATCTTTATGCAGTTTGTTCTAAAACCCAATCATATCCTTCTGATTCGAGTTTATCTGCAAGTGATGCATCTCCTGTTTTGAGAACTTTACCTCTTGCAAACACATGAACATAGTCTAGTTTGTCTAAGAATTTTAGAATTCTTGCGTAGTGGGTAATTACAATTACTGTTGCATCTTTGCCTGAAACTTGACTGATTGCTTTTGCAACTGCTTGAACTGCATCAATATCTAGACCTGAATCTGGTTCATCTAAAATTGAAATCTTCGGTTTTAGTACGGCCATTTGCAAAACCTCTGCTCTCTTTTTTTCCCCTCCAGAGAAACCTTCGTTAAGGTATCTTGAAAGAAATTCTTCTTTTAATCCAACTTTTTCTAAATTCTCTTTAAGATATTTTTGAAATTCTCTAACTGTAATGAATACTTCTCTATCGTCTCCTTCAAGTGCTTTACTTAGAGAATTATAAGCTGTTCTAAGAAAATGAGAAAACCCTACTCCTGAAACTTCTGTTGGATATTGAAATCCCAAGAACAATCCTTTCTTTGCTCTTTCATCTGCAGTTAATTCCAAAATGCTTTCCCCATCTAACAAAATATCGCCTTGAGTGACTTCGTATTTTGGATGTGCAAGTAATGTGTAAGCTAGTGTACTTTTTCCTGAACCGTTAGGTCCCATGATGGCATGAACTTCTCCAGGTCCTGTTTTCATATTAACACCTTTGAGAATTTCTTTTCCTTCTCTTGTTACATGAAGATCTTTGATTTCAAGAACTGCCATGTCGCACAATGTTTTGTTTCTATATATAATACCGACGAAATTTAGCTAATCCTAACGTGCAGTTTTGAAAATAAAATGAAAAGAAAGGGGATGTTAGTATTTGGCCAGAGATGGTCTCAAAGTAATTTTGAGTTTGTAATTTGTTAGAATCTCTTTACATCTATTTCTGATAGTTACTTCGGTAACTCCTGCAATACTTGAAACGTCTCTTTGAAGGACGTTTTGACCAAGTAGGACTGATGACACATACAGATAAGCAGCAGCAATTCCGTTTGGAGCTTTTCCATCAGCAATACTACTATCTTTGGTTTTTTCTGCTATTTCTAAGGCTAGCCTCTCTACTCTGACCTCAGTTTGTGTCATGTTTGCTATCTTTGAGATGTATTTGTCCATGGTGACCACTGGGGCAGTTAATTGTCCCATTTCCATTACCATGGTTCTATAGTATCTTGCTGCAAGTTTTGTCTTTGATTTAACATCTTTTGGTGGACATATGCCCCGAATAATTTCTTCTAGTGATCTTACTACATCACATTGTTTACATGCCATGTAAATTGTAGCTGCTGTAATACTAACTACTGATTTTCCCTTCACATCAACATGTCCATCCAAGTTTCTGTAAATCATAGAAGCAGTTTCTAACACATTTTTTGAAAGACCTAAACCATCGCATGTTTCGCCCATTTTTGTTAAAACATTTGCAAGTCGTCTTTCTTTTGGTGTAGATACTCTTACTCTTTGTTGCCACTTTCTGAGATTGCGCATTTGATTTGCAACTTCATGGTTGATTGTTTTTCCACTAAAGTCCTTTGAACTAATTGCTATCTCAGTTGTAATTCCCAAATCATGTTGGGAATAAGTTGTTTGTCCGGTTGCTCTTGCTAACTTCATTTTGTCTTCGAGATTCGAACTTATTGTTTCTGGACCATAATCTGCTACTTGATCATCGACTACTACTCCACAACCAGAGCAAATTATTTCCCCGTTCTGCATGTCATTAACTACTGTTGCTTGACATTCAGGACAGTTTTGTTTTTCTAGTACATTCATTTTCTTCTTCTCCTAAATTTTTTCTTTGAATTGTCAGGAGAATGTTCTGTTGCGAAAACTCTTTTGCCAATGTATTTTTTGATGTTATTTGTTAACGGAGTTGCTGATGCAAATGGCCTTTTTACTGGACCGATTAATTCCATTACTTTTGCAACTCTAGTTCCCTTCTCGTCACAGAGTATCTGTCCTTCAACTAATTTATTAGATAGTTGAATGATTACCCTGCCACTACCGGCTAGGTGCATTATTTCGCCTACCTCCTGCAATTAAAAACAGTAATCATGATATTATTATCATAGACTTCTGTCAACTTTACTTTAGCTAAGAGCTAGATTTGATTTTATTTTGATTGTTTGGACCTTTTTGCAACAAGTTTTTCGGAAATTTTGTTAAGAATTTTTGTCTTAGAGGATCCTTTTGGTAATACTACATATCCTGACCTAACAAATGGTCTTTTAGGAAATCTCACTTTCTCATTTGTTTCTGTAATTTCAAATCCTGCAGATTTTGTTGCATCCATTAATTCTTTTAATGAAGGATCGAAAACACATTTCTCTAATCCTAATCTTCTACCTTTTGATTTTTTTAAATTCTTATTGAAATAATCCAACCAGATTACGATATGTTCGTAATCTTTCATTTTATTCCTTTACTAAAACTGCGTTAACTATTCCGTTTTGTCCTGGTTTTGAAACTACTCTGCATTTACCTTCTTGTGTTTCAAGAATTGCACCTTTTGTAATAATGCCTCGTCTTTTGTAATCATTGTTTGTTGTATTGTCTAATACTTTGAGAATTTTTGTCTTCTTTACTTTTGCATCTCCTGTTGCAAGATTAACAAAATCAATTGTCTTAACAGCTGTCTTTCTATTATTTCCACGAACTGTTCTTGTAACTGTAACTTGAGCTCCTGTTACAGCCTCATTTGGATATCTATCAGTTTCATACTTTCGTCTAATTCTAAGTGGATGTCTTCTTCCTCCAGTTGTTTTACTGGTTGCTAAGTTCTCTACTGACTTTCTCACGAAAACTTGTCTGAATCACTCTAATTTATACAAAACGCAAAAAATTAGCCTTAAAGTAAAACATTTGATTAGTTTACTTTTGTTGCTATTTGTGGTGCAGAACTTGAATGTCTTGTACTTGCAGTTTTTCTTACCTTGGAGAATAATCTCTGTTTTAGATCTTCTACATCTCCTTGAATTCCAAAATATTTTTGAAATTTTTCTGTTGTAGTGTAAATTTTAATTCTTCCAACATTCTGATGACTGATATAATCTAATTGCCTTAGTTCTTTCAAATGTGCATAAACTCCAGAACCTCTAACTTCTACAAGTTGTTTTGATGATATGGGTTGTTGGTATGCAATGTATGATAATGTCTTAAGTGTTGCATTTGGAAGAACTGGTTTTGCAGCATATCTTTTGACTGTTGCACTATATTCAGGTTTTAATTGCATCACATATGATCCATCTGGCAGTATTACTACTTCAAGTGCTTTGAATGCAGACTTTGTCTTTTTCATAATGTTTTGGAGAATATCTAGTGTCTTTGTTCTTGATTCTGTGCCTGATGCTCTAATGATATCTTCTATTCGAAGTGGTCTGCCTGCTGAATAAAGTGCAGCTTCTATCCTTGCTGTTGCTTCATTCACATTTTCAATTTTGACCAATTATTTCCCACCTCTTAAAAAATAGTTAAAGAAACCCTTCCTTCATTTTTGATCAGTTTGTTAATTCTTCTCTTATTATTGTAATCTTGATATCTTCTTCAACTTGTTCTAAATCCACT
>CAYFJT010000011.1:30328-35438 GCA_964343515.1 uncultured Nitrosopumilaceae archaeon | reverse complement strand
TCATTATTAGTGCAATCATATGATTTTAGCTTAGATGTTTTTTTCGCGATTTATTGTTTTTAGATTTTCGGAATTCATCATTTCAGGTGTGTTTTTGATTTTAATTATTGCAAGTTTTAATGAAGAACAATCAAATCCCATTTGTTCTAATAAAAACGCGTAAATTGTAGATTGGGCATCATGGCTTTCTGAAATCTTTGTAAAATTATATGATGATGTTTTAACTTCAGAAATAATTGGTTTTTGATTTACAAAAATTATACTATCTGCTTTTCCTGAAATGACTAAATCTCTGTATTTTACAACTGATGGAATTTCATTAATTGTTACATTTTTCTTGTTTTTGATGTCTTTTATTATTGATTTAATTGATGATTTTTTTCCCTAAAGGATTTGTTCACGGATTTGTGTACCATCTCTTATTTTATGAGTTTTAATTTTGTCTTGAGAAAAGGACAATTCTAATTTCATTTCACAATAAAATTGATTTGCAATTTCACTTACGTTGATTGTTTTTTATTGTGACGGAATTGTGATTTTTCAGGAATTTTTTTCTATTCTCTAGATTTTTTGCCCATTTTAATTTCCCAAACCCTAAAAAAATCCACTTTCATTTACTCCTGTCTTTAATTAAAAAATCATAAAAATGCGGAAATCAAACGTATTATGCATGAATAATTTCACTTGATTTTTTCATCCTCAATCATCAGTGCAATTTTCTTTTTGAGCGTGTCAGCAATTTTCCATAAACTGTCAGGTCTTAATGGTCTTGATGAAATCTTGCTGAGAAACAAAAATGCATTAGGACTGTTTGTAAATGGATGATTATTTAGCAAGTCTCTCAAGTATGGAAAGCCGACAATTATCGGATTGGTCCTGGTTCCGGTTTTAGTGTCATGTGCAGTTGAGACTTCGGCATACTTTTCTTTTATTATGATATCTTTGAGTTTAGTTTTTGTCAGTTCATGATTTCTTGCGGCCATATCCCAACCCATAGAAAATAATGCCTTGTCTCGGATGTCATCACAGTATTTTATTGCAAGTAACAATTCATCCTGAGTCCATACGTCATTTGGCGAATAACTTGAATCCCTTTTGTTTTTCTTTTTCTTAATGTTACAGATTGGTTCGGGTGTCTGCCAATTTTCCCTGTCATCTAAGTTATCCTGATTCTCAAGCCACCTGTAAAAACCCACCAATCTTGACAGGTAGTCATTCCAAGTTCTCTGCCATTTTTTTTCAGGATCATCATCAATTGATTTTTTTCTCTGATCTAAAAATAATACAATGTCATCTTTTTTGACTTTGGAGATATTTTTCTTTTTTAGAAATTTTGAAAATAAAATTAAAACTCTGAGATAATTGCATGTATTTCTAACTGAACTGTCTTCATCATCAATTAGCCAATCCCTAAAGGCCAGAATTAATTTAGAGTGTGGTTTGTGCAATGATTTGACTTCTTGATACGTAGTTTCAGGCTTTGATACCATGTATTTCTAGGCGTGAAACTTGTATATGAGTCCGATAGATAAGCGGGCTCGACCGGATTCGAACCGGCGACCTAACGCTCCGCAAGCGTTCGCACTATCCAAGCTATGCAACGAGTCCGAAAACTTTGGTAAATGTACACTTAATTTGGATTGCTATTTCAAAGATTCTGCAAAAATGTATGGAGTTTCATCAGTTTCATGAAATGTCCAAACCGTTGGCAAAGAAATTGTTTGTATTTTTTGAAGTTTGTTTTCCGCAATTAGAGTTCCCCAACCAGCCTCATTTTTTGGATCTGGAGCATATTTTTGAGAATACGTACCTGCAAAAACCCAACCAGTTTTTTTCCAAAAACTATGTGATTGAATTTTTTTAATAACGCCAGTTGCTAAATCAACACCGCCCATTTGAGCAAGTCCTCCAATGAAAAATACAGGTTGGTTCAGATTCAATGAGAGATAATCAAAGGTTTTTGCATTAGAACAAAAGGGATGAAAATCAAATATAGTTACAAGTGTTTTTTGAAGATCTGTTAATTGTTTATCAATTTCTACACTATATGACTCCATATCTAAGATTTTGGCACAAAAAGCAATCCTACCATCGCCTGAACCAATGTCAATTACTTCAGAAAAACCAATCTCTTTTGTCATTAATGCAGCAATGTATGCAGACAGTATCCAAGTTGGAGAAAATGGTGCATTACTAGAACTGTGTTGAATGCTATTCAACCAATACTTGTTGATATCACCTTCATAGACAATACATTTTGTGTCATTGATTGTTTGTTCATAAAAGTTGTAGTAAATGGGATTCTTTGTTGCAAACTGATGAAGTAATTCTAGATCTTGTTGTTTTATCGGAAATGATTCAGAAGATAAAATTGGAATTATTTCTTGCATCTGACTTTTTCCATCATAGTTTTTTACAAATTCTTTTTTTAGAGAAACAAGATTTTTTGCTAGTTGTTCAATCATTCTAATCCTTTGTCATATTGTTCAACAAACTCTTTAGTACTCATCTTTTTTCTTAGAACCTCAAACATTTGGGATTCATTTTCAATTTGTTCTTTGGTTTTTTCACCAGAACTTGATTGTAAATTCGCAGTCATATCTTGAATAGATTTTGAGAGAGTTCCTAAAATTTTGGGGTGGGTTTCTGTGTTAAATTTTTTCAAAACAAGCTGTTCAGTTTTATCGATTTGTTTCAAGAGGTTTTTGTGATTTTTAGAATCTAATTGTTGTTTAAGCATAGAAATCATTGAGGTCACATTCATGATCTGATAGTAAGTCTCTATAATTTCAGAAATTCCCGCATTATCAGATATTTTTGAGAGGAATTTTTCAAGATTTTGAGATTCTGTCTCAAACATTGATGAGATTTCATCAGTAGAACTCATACTGGAAAAACAATTTCAAATTTTTAAAAATGTTGGGATTATGCTTCTTTTTCTGCTTTATTGGTATAGATGTAATTCATTATCAATCCAGCAATTATTCCGCCAACAATTGGGCCTACCCAATAAAGCCATTGAACTTCCCACAAACCAGCATCACCAGAAAGTAATGTTGGAGACAATGATCTTGCAGGATTCATTGATGCGCCAGTTAAAGGAACTCCTATCAAGTGTAATAAGAAAACCATTCCACCTATAACAGCACCATAAACGCTCTTAGGAGCTTTCTTGTGAACTGCAGTCATAAAGATTACAGTAACTAAGAAGAACGTGAAAATAATTTCAACTGCCAATCCAGACATCATATTACCTCCAAGTAAATCACTAGGTCCACCATGCGCACCCCAGAAAACAGGTTTGCCAATTTCAGGGAATAAAGCAATTAGAGAACCAGTTGCAATGATTGCACCAATTATTTGAAATATAATATACCCAATTCCATCTGCAATTCCAATTTTTTTTGTAATCATCATAGGAATGGTAACAGCGGGGTTTATGTGAGCACCAGAAATATGTCCAAATGCATACACCATAAATACAATTGCTGAGCCATGCGCCAAAGATATCATAATAATTCCTTCAATAGTTAACCCTTCACCAAAAACTGCAGCAGCTAGGATTACAGATAGAGGTCCAAAGAATACCAACGCAAACGTGGAAACTGCTTCTGCAAACCAATTTCTAGGACTAACCATCATGCAACAGCCCCGCCAATTTCCATATAAAAGATTCGACCCAAGAAATTGATCTATTCAAGTCAAAAAGTAATTAATTACAGATTATCAATAATTAGAACATGGTTTCAGAAGGAGATTCAGTTCCAAAATTTGAGATAAATGATGCAAATGGTGACAAAGTAAAATCTTCAGATTTTAAAGGAAAAAAACATGCCATCTATTTTTATCCAAAAGACTTCACGCCAGGATGTACAACAGAAGCAGATGAATTTTCAAAGGATTACAAGAAGTTTCAAAAAGAAGAAATTGAAATTATAGGAATTAGTCCTGATGATGTTGATTCGCATAGAAAATTCTGTGAAAAGATGAAAATCAAGTATCCATTACTTGCAGATGTAGATAAAGAAGTATCAAAGATGTTTGGAGTTTGGGGAAAGAAAAAATTCATGGGTAGAGAATACATGGGAGTTATGAGAAGTACTTTTCTGGTTAATGAAAAAGGAAAGATTTTCAAAATTTATCCAAAAGTGAAACCAGCAGGACATTCAAAACAAGTGTTTGAAGATTTTAAAAATTTAAAATAAAATAGGTAAAAAGGTTAGAAACCTTTTGGAAGTGTACCTTTTGGTTTTGCAGGTTCTGGTTCCGGAGCAGGTTCAAAACCTTTTGGCAAGGTACCACGTGATTGTTTAGCTTTTGCTGCAGCTTCGGCTTGAAGTGCTTCTTGAGCGGCTTGTTCACGTGCTGCTTTTTCTTGTTCTACTCGTTGCAAGTAATCTTTTTCATATTCTTCTAGTTGTTCTTGTCTGGACTTTTCATCACCACTAGCAGAAGTTTGAGGTGCATCACCCATTCCTTTTGGAAGTGTACCTTTTGGTTTTGCAGGTTCTGGTTCTGATGCTTGTTGTGTTTGTTCTTTGATTTGAACACCATCAAAAGTCATATTTACACCACTGTAACCACCAAAGAATTTACCAGCACTATGCCCTGCCATTCTTGCTCTAGTTGCAAAGTATTGGTTTGAGGGTTGCGTATATCCTGGTACTTTGGTTTTTTGTTCATTCCAGTTTGATGTTGGAACTTTTCCTACAGGAGCAGTTCTTCTAACAAAGTATCTGTTAGGAGCTGGAGAGTAACCGGTTACTCTAGCCCTGTACTGATGAAAATCAGTCATTGGGGCATCATAGTATGCGGCTTCTAAAGCATCTTGTGCTGTTGCTGGAGGTTGTGTTGTTGTCTCAGCTGGTTTTGGAGCTTCTGCTGGTTTTGCTTCCATACCTTTTGGTAATGTTGGTTTAGGTTTGGCTGTTTCAGCAGGTTTTGTCTCAGCTGGTTTTGCTTCAGGTTTTGGAGCTTCTGCTGGTTTTGCTTCCATACCTTTTGGTAATGTTGGTTTAGGTTTGGCTGTTTCAGCAGGTTTTGTCTCAGCTGGTTTTGCTTCAGCAGGTTTGGCATCAATTTCTGAGGATAGTTTTGTGAGTTTTGCTTC
>CAYFJT010000011.1:0-30228 GCA_964343515.1 uncultured Nitrosopumilaceae archaeon | reverse complement strand
TTGCTTCAGCAGGTTTGGCATCAATTTCTGAGGATAGTTTTGTGAGTTTTGCTTCTAATTCGGCAATCTTGTCTTCAAGATCTTTTTTAGTTTGCTTTTTAGCAGCTGCCATCAAACTGGATGGATAATCCGGGGTTTATGAGCATTTGGATTATTACCAAAGACAAGTTTGATCAAGTTTTATAAGCACAAATTACTAACTGATCTCATGGATGATTTTGAAAAAGAATTTCCAGAGTTTGACTGGAAAAATACGCCTGCATACAAACATCCAGGGGGCAAAGATTGTCCATGTCCAAAACATGAATACATTAGAGAGCAGATCAATTTCACAAAACAAGTAAACGAAAAGGGGAAAGAGCCTGCCAAAGTTACGCTCAAATTTTGTCCAGATCATTACAGAGTCTATATGGATGAAGTAATTCCAGCAATGCCATTAAAGTACAAAATTCTAACAAAAATTGCACTGAAACTTGGGGCAATTCAAGTTGAGCAATTAAAGTACATGGAATCTGAATTATGCTTCTACTGTAAATTTGGCTCAGGTGGGCATGATAAAAAAACAGAACTTCCACCAATGTAAAGTTCAGATTTTTCAATTATAAATTTCAAGGAAAAACTAGTTAAGCTTATACTTGAACTGGATTCAGAATTATTGTGCCAATAGAAGACACTCATGAGTTCATTTCAGAACTTGAGAAAAATGGAGAGTTAAAGAGAGTCAAAACACAGGTTGATTCGAATTTAGAAATTGCTGAGATTATGAGAAGAGAGATGTATTCAAATGGGCCTGCAATTCTTTTTGAAAATGTAAAAGATTACGATATGCCAGTTCTAGGAAATGCATTTGGTTCTATGAAAAGATTAGAGATAGGACTAGAGATGACAGATTTTACTGAAATTGGTCAACGTATTGCAGACATGACAAAGATGGATGTACCATCAGGGATCTTAAACAAAATAAAAAAACTTCCAGAACTCTCAAAGATGACAGCATCATTTCCAAAATCAGAAGTTAATGGCCCAGTAACGGAAATTACATCAAATAAAGCATCATTTGATGAGTTACCAATTTTAAAATCATGGCCAAATGATGCAGGTCGATTCATCACATTAGGTTTAGTTGCTACAAAGCATCCAGAAACAGGAGTTAGAAATCTAGGAGTGTTTAGAATGCAAATTGTAGATAAAACACATGCATTAATGCATTGGCAAAAACACAAGAGGGGTGCACATCATGGAGATATTTCAAAAGACAGGGGAGAAAAAATCCCAACTGCGATAATTATTGGAGGAGAACCTGCAACAGTTTTTTCATCAATTGCACCAGTTCCAGAAGGACTTGACAAATACTTGTTTGCAGGAATTACGAGAAAAGAAGGGATCAAGACTGTAAAATGTAAAACAATTGATTTGGATGTTCCAGCAAATGCAGAAATTGTTTTAGAAGGATATGTAGACCCAGCAGACATTAGAGATGAAGGGCCATTTGGAGACCACACAGGATACTATACACCAGTTGAACCATACCCAACATTTACACTGACAGGAATTATGAGAAGAAAAAATCCAATCTATGTCACAACAGTAGTTGGAAAACCAATTCTTGAGGATGCATATATTGGAAAAGTAATTGAACGTTCATTTTTACCACTTATTCAGATGTTTCATCCAGAAGTAGTTGATTTTAGTATGCCAGCAGCTGGTTGGTTCCAAGGATTTGCAATAATTTCAATCAAAAAGAGATACCCAGGTCAAGCAAAAAAAGTAATGATGGGGTTATGGGGAATGGGTCAGCTATCACTTACTAAGATGTTTGTTGTAGTAGATGAAGACATCAATGTCCATGATATTAACGATGTAATTTGGGCAATTACAACAAGAGCGGATGCTGCTAGAGATACCATAATTATCAACAATGCCCCAACTGACACACTTGATCCAGCATCACCACTAGTCAACTTAGGGTCTAAAATGGGAATTGACGCAACACAAAAAACAAAAGAGGAAGGATACGAAAGAGAAATTCAGCAACAAGTAAAAGCGGATGAAGAAACCAAGAATCTAGTTGATTCAAAGTGGTCTGATTATGGACTATGATACAGGACTATAGAAATTATCTCGTTCTTCTACAGAATATCCGATTTGGTGAATTGCATCCATGATGATTTTATCAGTAAGTTCAGTAGAGCGAGCACCAGTACAAGAAACTACTTCCTCACCAATCAAAGTTCCACCAAAGTCATCTGCACCATACTGTAAAGCTAGTTGAGCCATTCCAATACCATTTGTCAACCAAGAAGATTGAATGTGAGGGATAAGACCATCAAATACCAATCTAGAGATTGCAATCATTTTCAAGAGTTGAATTCCACCAGTACCAAATTCAACTAGTCCTTCTTTATGCATCAAAGTGTTGTTTGGTTCAAAGTTCCAAGGAATAAAAGCCATAAATCCTTTAGTTTTTTCTTGCAGTTTTACAAGTTTGAAAAAGTGTTCAACAATATCAGAATTGTTTTCTACATGGCCATACATCATTGTTGCAGAAGATGGAATTCCAATTGCGTGAGATTCATCCATTATTCGAATCCAATCATCACTAGAGATTTTCTTTGGACTGATAATGTCTTTTACAGAATCAGTTAAAATTTCAGCTCCTGCACCAGGCATTGATTGTAAACCTGCATCTTTGAGTCGCGATAAAATTTCCTTTGTGGATGATTTTTCAACCCTTGCAATCATATCAATTTCTGATGTAGATAATCCATGTACTCCAATTTTGGGGAACTTTTCTCTAATGAGTTTGAATGCATCTTCATAATATTCAATTTTCAAGTTTGGATTATGACCGCCCTGAATCAAAACTTGACGAATCTTAAACATATCCCATGCAGTTTTTACTCGAGACTCGATTTGATCTAATGTCAATGTGTAAGAGTCTTCAGCGCCAGGGGATCTATAAAATGCACAAAACTTACAATCAGTAATACAGACATTGGTATAATTCAAAATTATATTATTTACAAAAGAGGCCTTTTTTCCAAATTGCTTTCGTGTCAGATACCCAGATACAAGTCCCATCAAATGAACATCATCAGATTCCAATAATCTCTTACAGTCTTCAGGCCCAGGTCTTTTACCATTAAGAGAATTTTCTAAAATATCTTTAATGTCGCTTTTTTGTAGTTGCTCAGTTGTCTGACTCAATTGCCTTTGATCCTTTAGAATTTCTATTTAATCCTTGATAGAAAAAACAATTGAAGGTTTGTGCTCAAATCTTAATGAAATTAAGATGGATGTTTCACGTTATTTTTAAGTAGGGTACAAAAATCAGATCAACTCATGGTATCAGGTAATCAAATTAGACTTAATCGAATTCTCAGAAAAGGAAGAATGTTATGTATTCCAATGGATCATGGAATTTCAAATGGTCCTATCGAGGGTCTTGAGGACCCAGCATCAACAATTTACAAATGTGAGGGTCACGGTCTTACAAGTGTAATAATTAACAAAGGAATTATCAAATCATTACCAAAACCACCCAAAGTTGGAGTGCTAGCTCATTTTTCAAGTAGCACTGCATTGTCGTTATCACCTAATCGAAAGATGCTCACAGGCACAGTAAAAGAAGCAGTTGCATTAGGAGTAGATGGAGTTTCGTTACATATCAACATCGGAGGAAAAGAAGAGCCAGAGATGTTAGAACAATTAGGATTAACAGCAGACCAATGCCACAGATGGAGTATGCCACTTTTAGCAATGATGTATCCAAGAGGAGAAAATGTCAAAAATCCACATGATCCAGAAATTGTGGCACATGTAGCAAGGATTGGTGCAGAATGCGGTGCAGATATTGTTAAAACGTTATACACAGGAGATATTGATTCATTTTCTAAAGTTGTAAAGAGCACACCAGTTCCAATTGTAATTGCAGGAGGACCAAAAGCAAAAACAGATTTAGATATTCTTCAAATGACTGAAGATGCCATGACTGCAGGTGCAAAAGGTGTCACATATGGAAGAAACATCTTTGCACATAAAACACCTGAGAAAATGGTAGAGGCATTAGCTGAAATAATTTTCAGAAAAGGCACAGCAAAGGAAGCAATGAAGAAAATTGAGTAAAAATAGAGAATTAATAATTTCCCCTAAAGGTTCACAGGCACAATTATCCAAATTCTTACCACATTTAGAAGAAGAGGGAATCAAAACGATATACCTTGATCCAAAAAAACTTGGTAAGAAAAAAACAAAGTTACAAACAGTTTACCCATCTAACAATGCTAACTATATTGTTCTTGAAAAAGAAAATGTAACAAAACCAAAGGGGAAAAAAGTTGGAAGGAAGTTCCAAGTATTGTCAAATACAGATATTGAAAATATTCTAACAATTGCAAAAAAAGGTCTTGACTTTGTAATTGTAGAAGTAAAAGATTGGAAAATTATTCCATTAGAGAATATTATTGCAAAATTACATAAGATACATACCAAAATTTTTGCAATTGCAAGAACACCTGAAGAAGTAAGAAAGATGTTTTCAATTTTAGAAGTCGGAGTAGACGGGGTGATTTTCAGCACATCATCGATAAATGAAGTGAGAGAAGCTATGGTTTACTTGGGAACTAGGAGTTTTGATATGAAACCTGCAAAAATCATTGACATCAAAGAAGTAGGAGATGGAGAAAGAGTTTGTGTAGATACTGCATCAATGCTTCACAAAGGAGAAGGAATGTTAATTGGCAGCAGATCAAACTTTTTATTTTTAGTTCATAACGAATCAGTTGGTTCATCTTTTACATCACCAAGACCATTTAGAGTCAATGCAGGTGCAGTACATTGTTACACATTATCCCCAGATGGAACTACTAACTATTTGTCAGAGGTAGAAACAGGCTCAGAAGTATTAATTCTAAATTCAAAAGGAAAAGCAAGGAGAGCAACTGTAGGAAGATCAAAGATTGAAAGAAGACCAATGTTAATGATAAAAGCAGAAGTTGGTGGAGAAATTGGCGGAATTATTGCACAAGATGCTGAGACAATTCGTTTTGTAAAACCAAATGGGCAACTAGTATCAGTAACACATCTTAAGAAAGGAGATACTGTGATGGTTCATTCAAAACCTGCAACAGGCAGACACTTTGGCATGGAAGTTTCAGATGAATATATTTTAGAAAAATAATATGAAATACAAAACTTGTGTATCTATTGCAGAAAAAACACCTAACAAAGTCAAACAAACATTAAAGATTGCTTTAAAGAAATCAGATTTTGTTGAAATAAGATTTGATTTTTTAAAAATTGATCAAATCCCAGAAACATTAGAGTTGATCAAAAAAGATTTGAAAAAATCAGTTTGTACACTCAGACCAAAAACAGAAGGAGGTCAATTCCAAGGAAATGAAAAAGAGAGAACTGCAATTATAAAATTAATTGCAGAATATAATCCATTTTTACTAGATGTTGAATTTAACACTCTGAAAAGAAATTCATCATTAACAAAATACCTAAAATCAACAAAAACAAAATTGCTTGTTTCATGGCACGATTTTAAAAAGACACCAAGTTCTAATGAATTGAAAAATAAAGTGAAACAAATGAGCAAATTCTCAAACTTTGTTAAAATTGTCAGTACAGCAAAATCAACTGATGATTCAACACGAATGTTAGAGTTGTATAGTAAAAGAGGTAAAAACAATCTAATTGCATTTGCCATGGGCGATTTTGGTAGAATTTCAAGGATTTTGTGCTTGTATTTGGGATGTCCATACACATATGTCTCACTTGGAAAGCCAGTTGCTCCAGGTCAGTTTAGTGTTGATGAAGTAAATAAAATTACAAACTTGAAAAAATGATCACCATATAATTGAGAGTTTAAATCAATCATCTTACGCGAAGATGTTATGGGAAAAACATTTGCAGTTATTGGAGATCCGATAAATCATTCTTTATCTCCAAATATTCACAGTGCAGCTTTTAGAGAATTGAGTCTAGATTGTTCATATATTGCATATAGGATTCCAAAAGAAGAATTAGAAGAAGGAATTGAAGGTTTGAAAAAAATTAAGATTGATGGATTTAATGTGACTATTCCCCACAAAGTGAAAATGATGAAATATTTGGATAAGATCGATGAATCGTGTAGTCTGATTGGCGCAGTAAATACTGTTTCAAATAATAACGGCATTCTAAAAGGATATAATACAGATATGGATGGTTTCCTAGAGCCATTAAAGAAAAGAAATGTAGACATTGAAAATTCTAATGTATTACTTTTGGGTGCAGGAGGAGCTGCAAGAGCTATTGTAGCAGGTTTTGCAAAAGAAAAAGCAAAGAAAATTACAATTGCAAACAGAACAATAGAAAAAGCCAACAGGTTAGTAGAATTTGCACAAAAAATTAGTCTTGATGCAAACGCCATAACTATTGATCAAGTTGAAGAATCTGCCAAAAATTTTGATATTATTGTCAATGCAACGTCAGTAGGATTACAAAATGAACCCAGTCCAATATCTCTAGATGGAATTAATGAAAAAACAGTAGTTTATGATATAGTGTACATGCCTATACATACAGATTTTCTGAAAAAAGCAAAAGAAAAAAACGCTACAGTGATTTTTGGATATGAGATGCTATTGGGTCAAGCAGTAAGAGCATTTGAGATTTGGCACGGGATAGAAGCACCTTATAGTGCCATGAAAAAAGCACTGTTAGGAGGAGTTTGATGGCAAAAGCAAAAGCGACAGTGTATGGAGCAGTTTCAATAGTCAATGCAATTGCAAATCAAAAGGGAGCAACAGTAGGAATTGATCTAAAGGTAGAGGCCATAGTGGAAACATCTCCAGGTAAAGGCATAGTAATAAAATCAGAAAATAAAACACTTAGTTCTCGTTTAATCAATAAAACGGTAGAAAAGATTGTTTCAAAAAAAGATCTTAGCCAAAACAAAATAACAATTACTTTAGAATCAGAAATTCCAACAGGATATGGGTTAAAAAGTTCTAGTGCAATTTCATCAGCAGTTGCATTAGGCTGCGCAAAAATTTTTAAATCAAAGTTTACTGACCAGCAAATTTTACTTGCAGGTGTAGAGGCATCAATTGAATCAAAAGTAAGTATCACTGGTGCATATGATGATGCATGTTCATGTTATTTTGGAGGATTTAATGTAACAGACAATGCAAAGAAAAAAAGAACAAGTTATGAAAAAGCCCCCTCAAATTTAATTGCAATAATCTTTATTCCAAAAAATAGAAAACGTGGAAATCTAAAAAAACTCAAAGTATTATCATCTGTTTTTGATCATGCTTGGAATTTGGCAAAAAAAGCAAATTATTGGGAAGCAATGATAATTAACGGATTAGCTACAGCATCAATACTTAGTTCGAATCCAGAAATTATAACAGGATTGATTGAAAGAGGATCTTTGGGGGCATCAGTTTCTGGGAATGGTCCAGCAATTGCAGCAATTACAAAAAAAGAAAACGAAGCAAATATCAAAAGAGTGTTTTATACTTTAGAAGGAAACATCATAGTTTCAAAAATCAACAACAAAAAGGCCGAAGTTCATGAAGTGTAAAGTTGAAAAATCAAAAATTTCAGGGCAGATAATTTGTCCTCCAAACAAAAGCTATACTCATAGAGCAATCTTTCTTGCATCACTTGCAGGAAATGATAGCAAAGTGGAAAATATCTTACTATCAGCTGACACTATTGCAACAATTGAAGCATGTAAGAAATTTGGAGCAGGAATAGAGATTGAAAATTCAGGCATAATTGTAAAAAATCCTATTAAATTTGATAAAATCGTGCCTGAAATCGATACTGAGAATTCAGGAACAACGATAAGAATAGCTTCAGGGATTGCAAGCTTGTTTTCAGATGAAGTTACTTTGACAGGAGATGAAAGTCTTCAAAAAAGGCCAATGCAGCCACTTTTAGATGCATTATCAAGTATAGGTGCACAATGTCAATCAACTGATGGGAAACCACCAATCAAAATAAAAGGAAAGATCACGGGAGGAGACGTAATAATTCCGGGAAATTTTTCTAGTCAGTTTATTTCTGCATTATTGATCAGTGCACCATTAACTGAAAACGGAATCAATCTTTCGATAAAAGATAACCTAGTATCAAAACCATATCTGGATGCAACAATTGCAACAATGAGAAAGTTTGGAATTAATGTTCAAACATTAATTCCATATAAGAGATACAACATATCACCACAAGTTTACAAATCAACATCATTTTCAGTCCCAATTGATTTTTCCAGTATGGCATTACTTTTGTCTGCAATAGTACTCAACGGTAATGAAACCACTATCAGAGGGGACATTGGGAATTTACCGCAAGGAGATGAAGTGTTCATCGATATTTTAGAACAGTTAGGAGTTACAGTAAATATTGATGAGAATGAAATTAAAATAAAATCTCCTGAAAAACTTAATGGGGGGAGATTTGATTTAAGTAACTCACCAGATCTTTTACCACCACTAGCAATACTTGTATTAAATTCTGAAAAACCAATTGAGATTGTTAATGTAAAACATGCAAGATTAAAAGAAACAGACAGAATTTCAATTGTATCAAGAGAAATAAAGAAATTGGGAATTAAAGTACAAGAAAGAGAAGATGGGTTAATTTTAGAATCATCAGGAGAACTTTCTGGTGCAGAACTGAATTCAGAAAATGATCATAGACTTTTCATGGCATTTTGTATTGCAGGCATGTATGTGGGAAATTGTATTGTAACAGATCCCGAATCAGTTCGAGTTTCATATCCAAATTTCATCGATGAGATGAACAAAATTGGGGCAAAAATTCTACCAGAATAATTTTAGAAAAAAATCAACTAAAAATGTTAAAAGGCGCGACCTTGTATAGGGTGAAAAGCATTCTCCACACCCTCAACGCTTTTGCGTAGATAACATGTTTTTTTCGCAAGGCCGCGCAAATTATGCAGTATAATTTACACGTTTTTTCACATATAATGTATGTAATTATTATATATAAGAATTTATTAGAATTATTTCATAAAATTGGATAATATTGTATGAATTATAATCATGTCCAATTCATCCTAAAAATTATTGAAAACAGGAAAAAATTTGAAAAAAATTCAGAATGAGGAATTATAAGCATCATTTAACTTTGATAGTGTGTTGCTGGGAAGTTCTATTGGTCAGCGTCTTGTGTTGACAAGTTTTGGTGAAAGTCATGGAAAGTCAATTGGGGCAGTTTTGGATGGTTGTCCTGCAGGGTTAGAAATTGATGAAAAAGATATTCAAAAAATGCTAGACCAAAGAAAACCAGGACAAAATCTAATTTCAACACAAAGAAAAGAAGGAGACATAGTAGAAATTATCTCAGGGGTTTTCAGAGGACATACAACGGGTGCACCAATTACAATGGTGATTTGGAACAGTGATCAAAAATCAAAAGATTATGAAAATTTGAAAACAAAACTCAGACCAGGGCATTCAGATTATCCAGCCATGATAAAATACAATCAATATAATGATCATAGGGGAGGGGGAAGGTTTTCAGGAAGATTAACTGCAACACATGTCATGGGAGGGGCAATTGCAAGAAAACTTCTCAAAGTAACATTAGGGATTAAAACAAATTCATTTACATCACAGATTGGAAAAATCAAAATGGGAAGAGAGTTTAATGAAAAAATGATTAATTCTATTTACAAAAATGAAGTTAGATGTCCTGAAACTAAAACAGCAAAGATGATGAGAGCAAGTATCTTAGACGCAAGAAAGAAAGGAGATTCATTAGGAGGAATTATTGAATCAATTACAACAAATGTTCCAGTAGGTTTAGGAGAACCAATATTTAATTCACTAGAATCAGATTTGAGTAAAGCAATGTTTTCTATTCCATCTGTAAAAGGCGTGGAATTTGGTTCAGGATTCAAAGGTTCAGAACTTTATGGTTCAGAGAACAATGATTTGTACACTGTTAAAAAAGGAAAAATCATTACAAAGACAAATAATTCAGGTGGAATTTTAGGAGGAATTTCAAATGGAATGCCCATTATTATGAGAATTGCATTCAAACCAGTATCATCAATTTCACAAAAACAAAGTACAATTGACATCAAAACCAAAAAAGAGGCCACGCTTCAAGTGAAAGGAAGACATGATCCATGTGTTGTTCCAAGAGCCACACCAGTAGTAGATTCTCTTGTAGCATTAACAATCGCTGACCATGCACTAATCTCAGGGCAAATCAAGCCTATTTTATAAAAAAATGTCAGACATTAACGATCTTCGTAATAAAATAGAAGAAGTAACTCTTCAAATGATAAAATTACTCAAAACAAGAACAGACATTGCAAGAGAAATTGGAGAAGTAAAGAAAAATATCGGTAAAGGTGTAACTGATGAAACACGTGAAGACAACCTAAGAGGAAAAGTGATTTCAGTATGTCAAGAAATTGGGTTAGATGAAAAAATTGCTACAAAGTTTTTGAATTTTCTGTTAAATGAATCCATCAAAGTTCAATCATCAAACAAACAAACACATCTTTCAATATTTCTTAAAGCAAAAGAATTGGAGCAACAAGGAAAAAATATCATCCACATGGAAGTTGGAGAACCAGACTTTTTACCTCCAGGAATTGTAAAAGATGCATTAGATGAAGTATTTGATAAAGGATTTCTAAAATATGGGCAAGCAAAAGGAATGCCAATATTTAGAGAAGCATTAGCAAAGCATGTAAATAAAAAATTCAATGCGAATACATCTCAAGAAAATATCATAGTTAGCCCAGGTGCAAGATTCTCAATATTTACAGCAATAAATACACTTCTGAATCCAGGAGATGAGATGATTGTAATTGAGCCAGCATGGCCCGCATACAAAGACTGTGCATTAAATTCAGGAATAAAAGTAAGAACAATAAGTACATCTTTTGAAAACAAGTGGGAACCATCCACAGAACAAATAGAAAATACAATTAATTCAAATACAAAAATGATCGTCTTAAATTATCCCAATAATCCAACAGGTAAAATTCTTCCAGAGAAATTACAAGACCAAATTATAGAAATTGCAAAGAAAAACAATCTTTATGTCTTAAGTGATGAGATTTATTCAGAATATGTAAAGTCAAATTGGAAAAGCGTTTTGAGTTACAATTATGAGAATAGTATTGTGACACAGTCATTTTCAAAATCTCACGCCATGACAGGATTCAGAATTGGGTATGCGGTTGCAAACAAGACAATTATTGAAAAAATGGCAAAATTAGAAGCATTATGTCTAACTAATGTATCAGAACCAATTCAATATATTGCGATGAAAGCATTAGAAGCAGATACCTCCAACAATAATAAAACAGTTCAAAATAGACTAGATATGTTGATCCAAAAAGCAAATGAAATGAATTTAGATATGGTTATCCCAGATGGAGCAATGTACATTTTTGCCAAAGTCAATAAAGAGGGGTTTGATGGAGTGCAATTTGCCAATAGTGCACTTGAAAAAGGTTTAGCAGTAGCACCAGGGGAAGGATTTGGAGATTACAAAAATTTCATTAGGATTTCTGCATGTCAAAACGAGAAGACACTAATGGAAGGAATGAATATACTAAAGGAGATTATGAGGGAAAAGTAATGAAGAAAGTTACAGTAGTTGGAGCAGGAGGGCAAATGGGCCAATGGTTTGCCAAATATTTTGTTGATAATGGATATGAAGTGACAGGTTTTGATTCAGAAAACAAGGTTGCTGGCAAGGGGATTATTCCATCAGATTCTCTGGTAGGGGCAATTCTCAAAGCAGATATTGTTGTGCTATGTACACCAACAAGAAGAACTCCAGAAATTATTAGACTGATTGCAAAAGAGATGAAAAGAGGAACATATCTTATTGAGATTTCATCTGAGAAATCAAAAGTTGTTTCATCATTATCAAAAATGCCTGCAAAAATTAATCCAATTTGTATTCATCCGATGTTTGGTCCAGGGATTAAAACAATAAAAGGTCAAAATATAATTTCAGTCCCAATTAAAGATGCAAAAAAAGAATTGACTGTAACAAAATCATTGTTTGAAGGAGCAAACTTTGTAACAATTGATGCAGTTGAACATGACAAAAAGATTGCAGTTATTTTAGGGCTTACTCATTTAATGAATTTAGTTTTTGCAAACATTGTTTCAAAAGATGAAAAAATGTTACTCACAGAAAAAATGTCAGGTACAACTTTCAGAGTTCAAAAGACATTAGCAGAAAGCATTATGACAGAATCTCCAGAATTAATTGAAACCATTATTGCAAATCCTGAAATTCGTAGAGTTGCAGAAGAGCTCTGGAAAGACATCGGAAGATTACTAACTGCAGTTCAAGAATCCAAAACAGAAGAAGTTGTAAACTACATTAAAGATTGTCAAGACAGATTAGCCAAACATACAGACATCAATGAGTCTTACAAGAAACTTACAAAGATGGTCAAATCCGTTGAAAAATAACGGAAATGCATTCAACTAAGATAGTTACTTCTTTTATCAAAGATGATGAGAAATTATTAATTCTAAAGCGTAGTGAAAAAGTCAAAACCATGAAAGGGTTATGGGCAGGTATAAGCGGAATTATAGAAAAAAATGAAGTGCCTCTCAAAAGAGCAAAAATTGAAATTTTTGAAGAGTTGGGAATCACAGAAGATAAAATTACTTTAGTGAAATCTACTGAAGAAATGAAAATAAGCTCACCACAGTATCAAAATCATGAATGGAAGATTTTTCCATTTTTATTTGAATCAAAAAATCCAACTATCAAACTCAATTGGGAGAATTCAGATTTTAAATGGATTAAAGTCGAAGAACTAGAAAATTACAAAACAGTTCCTAGTCTTGAAAAAGTATTATTCAATTTGTTGTAGATTTTCGTTTTCTTTTTCGTATTTTTTTTGTTGAGGTAACATCATGTAGACACATGCCCCCCCACACATAGTACATGGAACATTATTTCCAGGATGTTGTCCAGTCCTACTGTGAATTTTTGCAGCTTCTTCAGGATCAATAGATAGCGCTAGTTGTTTTTCCCAATCTAAGGTACGACGCGCTTCAGTCATTTCCATATCCCATTTGATTGCTTTGTCACGGATTTTTACAAGATCACCAGCATGTGCGGCAATTCTATATGCAATTAATCCAGCCTTTACTTCTTCAGCATTAGGCAATGCAAGATGTTCTGAAGGGGTAAGATAACATAAAAGATCAACACCTTCACTTGCAGACACAGCTGCACCAATTGCACTTGCAATATGATCATGGCCAGATGCAATATCAGTAACTAACGGACCTAGAACATAATATGGAACATCGCCAATCAATGATTTTGCGAGTCTAACATTTGCTGCAACTTCATTTAGAGGAACATGTCCAGGTCCTTCAACCATTACTTGAACACCTTGTTCATGTGCACGTTTGGTTAATTGTGAAATGTTAATCATCTCTTGAACTTGTAATTCATCATGAGAATCCAATATTGAGCCTGGTCGGAGAGCATCCCCAAGGCTAAAAGTTACATCATATTTCTTAGCTATCTCTACAAGATAGTCATAATGAGTCAAGTAGGGATTTTCTTTGTCATGTTTTAACATCCATGCAGCAGTAATTGTTCCACCTTTACTGACAACTCCACCATATCTCTGAACTTTAAGAATTCTTTTTGCAATATCTTTTGTTATTCCGCAATGGATAGTAGTGTAATCAACGCCATCTTTTGCATTGTTTTCAAATGCATTAAGATAATCATCTTCAGTAAGATTCAAAGGATTTTTGTGAACTTTGACACCATAATTATATGCCTCATAAATTGGAACAGTTCCAAAAGTTATTGGAGCAGTTTCCAACAAAGTTTTTCGGATGTGTTTTACATCGCCCCCATCACTAAGATCCATCATAGTGTCAGCATGATATTTTACTGCAACCTTTGCTTTTTCAATCTCCTCTTCAAGATTTACATTTAGGGTAGAAGTTCCAATGTTCACATTTACTTTAGTTTTCAAACCCTTACCAATTCCAACATTGTGGATTTTTTGAGGTCTGCAATTATTACTTGGAATAATAACAGAGCCTTTTGCGATTTTTGGAATTAACCAATCAAGAGACACATCTTCATCTTTTGCAACTTGTTTCATCTCATCAGTTGGAATACCACGTCGTGCAGCAGCCATTTGAGTGGTCATAAAACATTCTAAGCTTTTGCCTGATTTAAACAATCATAAAGTTTCAAAAATTTCTTGATCGCTTTAGATTTTTTGGTAGTATATTAAGAAAATAGATCTTCTTTAAATGAAATTATGAAGTATAATATCTATGAGAACGATTAGGGAATGTAGACATTGTGGAAGAGAGTTTTACAGTATGAAAGATGAGTTTTGCTCATTTGATTGTGTGACTCAATCATCAGCATAAACTTTGTCTAGTTTTAGTTCTTTAGCAATAAATGATTTTTCAGATTTGATTTTAGAAATTCTATCTAAAATAGGCTTGATTATACGCTCAGAATCAAGTGAATTTACAAAATTTTGTTTAATCTCACAAACTCTTTGAGATAATTCTAATTCAGCATCAATTAATGAGGCATATTGACGGAGTTTTTGATTTTCAGATTTGAGAGAAGTTATTTCAGACACTTTACCTTGGCGGACTCCAACTTTCTTCTATTGAATAATTTGTGTTTATAAGAACAAGATATCGTTTACCACATTTGAAACATTGCCACAAAAATTTTCCGTCTTTTTTTATTTGATATTGCATTGGTAACAAACATACAGTACAACATAATTCATCAGGAGGAGAATTGTCAATAATAGTAATTTTAGTCATTATGTAAGATAAATTTCAAGGCATAAAATAAAGTTCATAAAAAAGAATTAAACAAATTAAAAAGAAAAATAGATTAGTACTTGAAATAAAAAAATAATGTGAACATACTTTCTATAGGAGGATCGGATCCATCATCAGGGGCAGGAATTCAAAGTGACATTAGGGTTTTTACAAAATTAGGAGTTCATACATTAACTGCGATAACTGCCATCACAAGTCAAAACACTTCAAGATTTGGGATTGTTGAACCAGTATCACCTAACATGTTAAAAAAACAATTAGATGTATTATTTTCAGATTTTAAAATTGATGGGATCAAAATTGGAATGGTGTATAATTCAAAAATCATCAAAATAATTTACCAGAAATTAAACAAATTAAAAATTCCAATAGTAGTTGATCCGGTAATAATTTCAACTACAGGTGGAAATCTAATAGAAGCAAATGCAAAAAAAGATTTTCGAAAATATATCGTTCCTCTTGCAACAATAATCACACCAAACAAATCAGAAGCAGAATTTTTAACTAAAATGAAAATTTCAGAAAAAATCACACTCGAAACAATATCCAAAGCGATTCAAGATATGGGAGCAACAAATGTAGTAATTACAGGAATTGAAGAAGATAGAAACAAAATATCAGACTTTGTTCTAGAAAAAAGTAAAAGATATATCATTTCAGGAAGGAAAATTTTAAAAATCAATCACGGTAGTGGGTGCAATCACTCAGCAGCGATAGTGTATTCACTTGCAAAAAAGAAAACTGTTAAAGATTCGTTATATTTTGCAAAGAAGTTTACGTATAATTCAATAAAAAATTCAAAAAAAATTGGAAAAGGAATTGTAATTACAGATTTACAAAATAAAAATGGAATTAAAAAAGAACTCTCGTCAGCAATAATTAAATTTACAAACATGAAAGGAATTTACAAAAATATTCCAGAATGTCAAACAAATTTTATTTTTTCGAAACAAAATCCTAAATCTACAAAAGATGTTTTAGGAATTTCAGGAAGAATCGTTAAAGCAGGAAAAAAG
The DNA here is from genome assembly GCA_964343515.1 of uncultured Nitrosopumilaceae archaeon. Taxonomy (GTDB): domain Archaea; phylum Thermoproteota; class Nitrososphaeria; order Nitrososphaerales; family Nitrosopumilaceae; genus Nitrosopumilus. The sequence goes on along the minus strand of CAYFJT010000011.1, from coordinate 14,348 downwards.
GTTCTTGTAGCAGGGGATTTGAAATATGGAGGTTCAAAACACGTAGCAACTGCCCTACTTTCTATGAATAAAAAATACTCAGAAATTCGTTCTGCAATTAATTTAAAATATCAAAGTACAACACTATCAAAAATTAAAAAATCAAAATTAATAGTTAGTAGTTATAATCGAAATAAAGAACCTAGGAATGTTAAAAACAAAGGTTCTACAATCAGATGGGGGATAAATTTTGCAATCAAAAATTCAGAAAAAATTCCAGATGTAATTTTTCATAAAGGGGATTTTGGAAAAGAACCTATGATCATTGTTTTTGGAAAAACACCAAAAGAGGTTTTAGAAAAAATTTTAAAAATTAAAGGGTAGAATTTCAGTATCAAATCATCCTTGAACATAAATACTCATATCCGAAATAATATTTGTGAAGGCAGTAGTTTTAGCAGGAGGCTTAGGTACAAGATTACGTCCACTAACGCTCAAAACTCCAAAACCCATGTTGTTATTAGGAGATAAACCGATTTTAGAACATCTAATTAATTGGATCGAAAAAAATGGAGTAAAATCAATTGTGCTCTGTGTAAGTTATCATAAAGAAAAGATTCAGGAGTATTTCAAAGATGGAAAAAAATTTGGAGTAAAAATAGAATACGCAGTTTCAGAAAAACCATTATCAACTGCAGGTCAACTCAAGACCGCCGAAGAATTTCTTGGAGATACTTTTGTTTGCGTGTATGGAGATTCTATTTTTGATTTTAGTCTTAGAAACATGATAAAACAACACAAAACAAAGAAAGCATTTACAACAATGAGTTTATACGAATACAAAACTAATTTGGAATATGGAGTTATTGATACATCAAATACAGGTAAAGTGACAAGTTGGGAAGAAAAACCAGAGATTAAAGCAAATATCAACATGGGATGTTATGTAATGGACTCAGGAATTTTGAAGTACATTCCAAAAAATAAACTCTATGGAATGGATGATCTAATCAAAAAAGTTATGAAAAATAAGAAATTAGTCAGTAGTTTTATTACAAAAAAAGGATTTATGGATATTGGAAACAAGGAATCGTATAAACAAGCAAATGAAGAATTTGCAAAAAATCTAAAAAGAGATTAAAATGAGTGAACCTGAAATTAGAAAACTCAGAATCGAGGATTTACAAAATGGATTTCTTTCCACATTAGATTCATTAAGAAAAACAAGTGATATTGACAAAAACAAGGCAGAAGAAATTTTTAAAAAAATTGATTCAAATTCAGATTATTTGATAGCAATAGCTGAAATAGATGGAAAGGTTGTGGGTTCGACTACATTGTTAATTGAACAGAAATTTATCCATAATGGAGGGTTAGTAGGACATATTGAAGATGTAGTAGTAGACAAAAATTTCCAAGGACAAAAAATTGGTGAAAAAATCATGAAATATCTTCTAGAAATTGCCAAAAAACAAGGCTGTTACAAGACAATTTTAGATTGTACTGAGGAAGTAAAGCCATTTTATGAAAAATTAGGTTTTAAACAAGTTGCAAATGAATTAAGATTCAATCACATTTAGAAGTATTCTTTTTTTGGACGAGGCTTTCTTACTTTCATCAGACGTATTCCAAAATAAATTACAGGTACAGACAATACCATAAACAATGGAGGTAGAATCAAAACAGTATCTGTAATGTATGGTTCAGCAATTTTATCGACAAGAGTTTGAGAAAATGCCATTCCAGTAAGTAAGATTATTCCATCTACAATTAGTATCATGCCAATTTTTTTAGAGCCATAATATTTTGACAAAATGAATGAAACAGAAGCTAAAATTCCCCCTGGAGCAATAGTAATTGAAATGAATTGGAGAAGTTTCGGATTTGCAAAGTTATCAGGATCAATTGGAAGATCAGAAATGTTAGGATCATCAAACATGAAAATGTAAAGTGAACTGACTACAAGAACAAATAGTACAAAAAATGCAATACTACCCAATCCTAGCCAATATTCAAGTTGCATAATTCATCAAAGATTTAGTTGAATAATAAACTATTCAGAGTTATACAATTCCGACGAGAGTAGCTAGTTCCTTTCTACAAGCAGCACCTAATTTTTCTGCAGCATCCTCAGGAGAAATATCATTTAAGAAAATACCATATCCACGTTCTAGACCAGACCAGGGTTTTGTAATTGGGTATATTTCAATATGCCAATGAATTTGCCTGCTATTTTTTTTCTCTGGTGAAAGGTGAAAAACTAGATTGTATGAAACGTTTTTGATGGTTTTCGATAATCCTCCAAGTGTTGCTCTTAGAATTAGAGATAAATCATTGATTTCTTTTTGAGTGATTTTAGAGAAACTTGTAGTATGTTTCTTTGGGGCAATCCAAAATTCATACGGGTATGAAGGGGACCAAGGACAAAATGCGATAAAGCCTTCAGTTTGAAGAACTTGTCTTGGGCCACTGATTTCCTCATTAACTGTTTGGCACATGGGGCAAACACCCTTTTCATTAAGAATTTTGTGAGATGCCTCTGCTTCCTCTTCAATGAGGGGAGGGATTGTAGAGAATGTCAAAATATTCAGATGAGGATGAGATGTAGTACTACCAGAGAGGTCTCCTTGATCAGCATAAATTGAAACATATGTGACGCCTTTTTGAGTATAAAGCCATCTTAACCTATCTTGAACAACTACTAAGATGTTTGACCACTGTTCAGTGTCAATTGTTGCGAAAGTATCTTTTTGATTTGGAGAAGCAACTACAATGTAATGATATCCATATGCAGGTTCACTGTAAAATGGTCTGTCACTGTAAGAGTTTTCAGTATCAATTGAGACAATTGGATTCTTACTTTCAAAAACTCTGATTGACCAACCTTCAACAAATTCATCATCACTATCTTGTAATCTTTGTAACATTCCATCTTTTGCGACAAGAGATAAAACCGAAGGATTTGTCATGGATTCATTACCAGGAGCAAAAGGAGATTTTTTTGGATCTTTAACTTTATTATCTTTTTTTGAAACAATCATGAAACGCTCAGAAACATAATCTTTACGCATATCACCCATAATGATGATTTTCAACAAATGTCTGTTAAAATGTTTACTAAGTTCAGATACCATTTCAAATCAAAAAAAAATTTTGAAAAATTTTTAAAATAAAAAGAGTGTCATAAAAAATATTTTTTAGAAATGAAAAATATGAAATTTGAAAGATCACCATAATTTCGATCGCAAAATTTGTTGTAAGCTTTAAAGTACAGCATCAGATCTGATTTAATCAGAGAAGATATGGATAATTCAGATGTTCATATGATTTACGTTCTTTTAGATGGAGTTGGAGACCTTCCACATCCAGATTTAGATGGAAAAACGCCATTAGAGGCTGCAAATACCCCAATTTTAGATAAAATTGCAAAAAATGGAGCAATAGGAGAAGTAATTTCGGTAGGAAAAGGCATTGCACCTGAATCAGATATTGCTGTTTTCAATATGTTAGGTTACAAATTCAAACATGAAGATTATGCAGGTAGAGGGGTGATTGAAGCAATAGGGATTGGTATTGATTTTAAAGATGGAGATCTTGCATTACGAGGAAATTATTCCACATTAGATGATCAAGAAGTTATCATCGATAGAAGAGCAGGAAGGCATATTGAAAAAGAGGATGCAGAAGGAATAGCAAAAGAAATTGAAGAGAAGATCAAGTTCTCAAATCTAGATACATCAGTAGTAGTATCACCAACAATTGGTCATAGAGTAACTGTTAGAATTAGAAATGATTCAAAAAAATTTTCATCAAAAATTACAAACACCGATCCAGCATATAGTAACATTGGAGGTATGGGAGTAGCAAAAGCTGTTGGAGATTTTTTGAAAATTGAAAAATGTTTACCTTTAGAGGATTTTGAAGATGCAAAATCTACTGCAAATATCGTAAATGAGTTCTCAGAACAAACAATCAATATCTGTAAAGAAAGTCAAATTAATAAAAATCGTGAAGCACAAGGAAAAAAGAAACTTAGTTGTATTTTGCTAAGAGATGCAGGAAACAAGTATCCAGATGTAATTCCTATCAATGAAAAATATGGAATGAATTTTTCATGTATTGTAGATATGCCAGTAGAATTAGGCATTTCAGAAGTTCTAAAAATGAAAGCCTTTGAAGCAGGAGGATTAACAGATTATGAAGAAAAAGCAAAAGTTGCTGCAAAAGCAATGGAGACTCAAAATTCAATCTATGTTCATCTTAAAGGCCCCGATGAATTTGGTCACGATGGTGATGCTATAGGAAAAATGAAAAACATAGAAGAGATTGACCAAAGATTCTTCAAAACACTTGTGGATAACATAGACACTAACAAAGTAGCAATAGTAATTTCTGCAGATCATTCAACACCATGTATTAACAAAGGTCACAGTGATGATCCAGTTCCAGTGTTGGTTTCAGGAGATTTTATTAAAAAAGATGAAACAACGCGAATGACCGAAGAACAAGCTAAGAAAGGAAGTATAGGTCTTCTTCAAGGAGCAGACGTGGTAACAAAATCTTTAGAATTAATCAAATCTCAAACATAGTTAATTTTTTTTCTTGTTGCATTTTTACTGCTTTAGTTCTAATCATATCTACATCAATTGAATGATATGTAGATGGAGATGTTCCTAATTTCTCTAAAACTCTTTGAAGCATTCCAATTCCAATACTTAATTCGTCTTTTTGAGCATGTGCAAAAGCAACAGCCATTAAGATTATTCCTTGAACAACTTCTTTTTCTCGTCCAAAACATTTTTTCCAAACACCTTCAAATGCTTCATGGCTTTCCCAAAATCTTTCATTGTTAAAATAGAATATTCCATCAGTGATTCCTTTTTCTTTATCTATTTCTTCTTCAAAGACATGACGAATGTTATCAAGAGGTCCAATTGGCAATAGTTTTTCGATAAATCTATCGAGATCTTCTTTTTCTACAGATATATCTAATTCAACGAATTTTTTGGCAATTCTGGCAACTCTGACTGAAGCATTCATGTCAGATGTGAGATCTCTTGCTTTGTAAACAACCTCACGCGAATTTTCAGGTACATAACGAATATTTTTCAAATGCAGCATATAACGTTCCATAGTATGAATTGTCCAAGATTTTCTTAAATTTCTTATCTATTTCAATCAAGGTTTATATGAAATATCTAAAGGATTTTTGATACATGTCCATAATTGAGACCGTTACAGACGTAGATAACACATTCTTATCCAGAAGAGAACTTACATGTAATTTTGCAGGATTAGCAGGAAAACTCAAGAAACTTGAAGCCGTAGACATGATAACTAAAGAATTCAAACTTGATGGTAAAGTTGTAATTCCAATGAGATTACAAACCCATGTTGGGAAACCAGTTGTTACAGGAACTTTCTTTGTTTATGAAGATGAAGGATTGGCAAAAAAACATGTCAACCCAACAATTTTCTCAAGATTAGAAAAATCAAAAGCAAAACTTGCAGAAGTCGAAGCAGCAGCACAAGAAGTTCCTACAGAAGAATCTCCTTCTGAAGAGACATCTACAGAAGAATCTAAAGAAGAGGAGAAATCAGAATAATGGCAGGCAAAAAAGGTTCTAGCCCAAATGTCTATGGATACTACAAAGTGGATGGAGACAAAGTTTCAAGGATTAAAAAAATTTGTTCAAGATGTGGTAAAGGAGTGTTCATGTCAGAACACAAAGACAGACACACATGTGGAAAATGCGGTTTGACAGAATTTAATCAATAAAAAAATTTCAAATCAATATAATTTCTTTTTACGAATTTTAGAACTCTTTTCTTCTAGTTGTTCGATTTTAGAAACAAATGAAGGGTCAAATTTGATTTTTGAAATAGTGTCTGCAGACAGTTTTACAGTGTTAGAATCTAAAGAAATGTTCGTTTTAGGCAGATGTCTATCAATCCAAAATTTTGTAACTTTATCTTCAAGTTTGTAATCGCGAAATCCAGAAGGGAATTTTTTTGTTATATGGTTTAACAATGTACGATCTTTGAATACAACTCTAGGTTCAAACAATCTTGTCTCATCACTGTATACATTTTCAAATAAATTTCCAGAGATTTCATCAGAAATCAATTCCATTTTTGAAATTTTTCGGATTAGTTCAAGAAAATGTAGAAACTCATGAGCCAAAATTGCATGTATCGTGCCTTTAAGACCAAATGCAATCAAAGGTGCAGAAATTTGAATTACAATCTGGAATTTATCTTCAAAAACCACAGGAATAGTTCTTGCAAATAAAATTCCATATTCATAAGAGTTGGGATTTGGAGCAGAGATCACCAATGATGGTTCTACATATGCAACAGGATAACGTATTCCAGATGCTTTTTCAATTCTATTAATTCCTGCAACAGTTATTGGAAAACGTTTGGTGGTTAGGTTGTACATATCGTCAGGGATGATTCCTTTGGAATATGCATCTCTAAAACGTACAAGTGGATCCAATATCATCCCTCGACAATTTTTAACGTAAAAAGGTTGATTTGGTTATGATCTTTGTTTTCCAGCTTTTGCTTTCTTTTTTCTTCTAGTTTCGGCTCTTTGATCAGCATGTCTTTGATGTTTACCTTTTTTTCTTATTGGCATGATATTTTGAAATATGCAGAGCTAGTTAATTGTTATTATTTACTTCAATTTCATGAAAATCAAATTCGATGCATTCGCACGATACACCAAGAATCTGACTTATTCCAGGAGAAACATCATCACCTGTAACAAAACGTTTTACAGGTAGGCCACCTTCAAATTTTAAAAATAATGTGAAAGAAGTATCATCGTTTTTATTGTATTTTATGTAAAGTATTTTTTTCTCAGATCGTTTTCCTGATTTTTCATAAACCACAATAGGGTTTTGTGAAAGATTTTTTAATTTTTGTAAAAGTTTTGAATCAATCTTAGAGGATGTTGAAATTTTTGCCTCAACCAAAGAATTGAATTTCAGGGGTTTTTTTGGAGAATCAGAAACAATTTTGAAATTAGTAATTTTAACATGTTTCAAATTTACAGATTTTTCTCTCAGATTTCTTTTGTTGGGATTTTGAATTTTAACAAAAAATGGTCTTCCAGCACCTAAAATTAAACTAGACTTGTCCTCACCGCCAATCCAGGTGTATTTTGCAGTAGTACAACCAAATTTTTTAAAAAGAAATTGAGATATTTCTCCTTCGACACTAGTAAATTCTATAATTCCATGAAAATCACATATTCTGCATCCTTTACCAGAACAATTCGAACAAGATTTTTGTTTTTGTGAAAAACCACGTATGGTTTTAACATATCTTCCAAATAAAGTCAAAGATTTGGATCTAATTTCACAAGATTCTTCTTTTAGATTTACAGTAAAAACAATTTCAGGATCTAAATAATCAAATGTTTTTTTTGTTTTTCGAGAAAAGAGTTTTCCTAATTCTTTTGTGATGTCAGTTTTTATTCCATCAATGCCCTTTAGTTTGTATTTAGAACGAATAACATCGTCTCGATCAATTATTGATGGTTTTATTTTTGCGCCTACACTAAATGATGAATAAGAGTAATGAGATGCCGCATCATACATCATTTTCAAAAAATGATTTAGATTATCAAACAGATTTTTACAAACATAACATCTTTGAGTAGATTTTGAATCTTTCTTTAGTTTTTTTCCAAGAAGTTTATTTGAAGAAAGGTGAAGTTGTTTGGAAAACAATCTCCCAAGACAATGATCACACAAGTCATATTTTTTTAGTATTTGATTTGCAACGGGCAGTATTTTTTGATACGTAGTCATTTTAGAAGAAAACTTGTGTGTACTAACCTAATCCCATTCTTCTAAGAGTGCCTTGCATTTGTCTGCCCTTTGATGCCTTCATCATATTCTTTGAGTTTTTATAATTTTTAATCAGTTCCTTTACTTCCCCCTCAGGCCAACCTGAGCCACGTGCAATTCTTTTGATTCTAGAGGAATTCAATAATCCTTCAGGATCTGCCTTTTCTTGTACAGTCATACTTTGAATAATGTATCTCCATTTTGTAACTCTGTCTTCCATTTGATTTACTTGATCATCCTTTACCATTCCAGAAAGACCAGGCATGCTTTCAAGAATTCCTTGCAAGGAACCCATTTTAGTAACTTCTTCTAGCTGAGAAAGAAAATCTTCCATATTCATTTTTCCACTGGAAATTCTTTTCATTCGGTCATCATCACTTTCACTTTCCAAACGTTTTGCCAAATCCAAAACAGCTTGAATATCACCCATTCCAAGCAGTCGTCCAACAAACCTTGTGGGGGAGAATTTTTCTAAATCATCAATTCTCTCACCAGTGCCGATGTACATGATTTGGGCACCAGTTGCAGCAGACGCAGCTAATGCACCACCACCCTTTGCAGAGCTGTCTAATTTTGTGATAATTACACCACCTACAGGAATTGTCTTGTGAAATGCTTCAGCCTGATTGTAGCATTGTTGCCCAATTGTTCCATCAATTACAAGTAATGCTAAATCTGGATCAGTGACTTTGTTAATTCTATCCATTTCATCAAGAAGATCTTGTTCTTCTTTATGGCGTCCAGCAGTATCAATTAGAATTACATCCAAGGGTTGGTCTTCAAAATGTTTCAGACCACTTTTTACAATACTAGGAGAATCTTTGTTATTTTCTTCACCATATACCTCAACGTTAGATTTTTCACACATTGTTTTGAGTTGTACTAACGCACCAGGCCTATAGGTATCAGCTCCGATAACACCAACTTTGTATCCTTGTCTAGTCAAAAATTTAGCAAGTTTTGATGCAACAGTAGTTTTACCACTACCTTGTATACCAAGTAGAATAATTTTATTTTGTCTTCCAGGTTTAAAATTAAATTCAGACTCATTTCCAAGTAGACTTGAAAGTTCATCATATAGAATTTTTACAATATGATCTTTTCTAGATAGGCCTGGAGGCGGGGTTTCATTTAGAGCGCGTTCTTCCAAGTGTTTTGTGATTTCAAGAACCAACCTAACATTAACATCAGATTGCAATAATGCTCTTTGAACATCCTTTGAGAGTTCCTTGATAAGTTCCTCGTCTATTCCCGAAGATTTTACAATTTTTTTGATTGCATCACTTAAACTATTCTTAAGTCCATCAAGCATTGTAATTCAATTTCGCATCCACTATTTCAAACCTTCCTCTATAGCCATCCCATATTTTTGTAGCTTGATTAATTTTGATCGAATTAGAAAATAAGGGGCAATCAATTACAAATGTTTCAGCTTCACCACCTTCAAAATTTAGATTAAATCCAAACTTCATAGATAGTTCTTTTAGAGTTTTAATTTCTGAATATCCAATTATTTTTCCCAACCATGAATCATCTAATCCATCTGAAGACACAGTTATCATCATAAAAATAAAATTTGTTTCAAGTAATTCATTCATGTATTGTTCAGATTCTAGATTCCACAAAGGTGCGATAACAATCAAACCATATTTTGAGCAAACTTTTTCAAATTTTTCTTTTTGGAAGTTACTTTTGATTCCACCATGAACTAATCCTTCAATTCCATACTCATCTTTTGCTTTTTTTAAGAGATTTTCCAATAACAAAAGCTCATCATTTGTGTCATCAGAGTTTGAATCAATTGTTATTTGGGGAATTTTCATTGATTCAGATTGTAGTTTTGTCCATTGTATGTTTGGATGATGAAGTAAATGACTTTCTTCAGATTTTGTAAAAATACTTAGGAGGCATTTGACTTCATGGCCTTGTTTTTGAGCCATGTATATAGCAAAAGTACTATCCTTTCCACCTGAAAAGAGAGATGCAAGTTTCATCTATAAAAAATCAATTCAACAATTGTTTAAGTTTATTCAAAGGACGCTTCAACACTCATAATCGTCATCATAAATCAGACGGCTTTTCCGATAATCATCAGCATCCGCACTAAGTCTTTATGCGCATGATTTTAGTTTTATCCATTACAACCCAATACTCAACGTTTTGTCCATTTTCTAATTTTCCTTGAACTTCATCATCAATTAATGTAACATCAATTGTTTCAAAAGTTTCAGAGTCCATTAATTGAACAGTGTCACCAGTCATTGAGATTATTTGTCCTACTTTTTTGTTAATCATAGGCACATGGATTTGCATACTAACAGGTCCTACGTGTGGTCTTTTTTGACCATCAAAAATTCCTTCAGCTACAATTCTTGCTTTTGCAGCACCGTGTTTTCCTGGTTTTGATGTATCATATTCAACAATTCTACATGGTTCACCACTTGGTTGATCTGAATGTGGTAATAGAATGTAAGAACCGATTTTTAATGAACCAAGATCAGAAGGTTTGCTCATGCAAAAACAGTTTTTGGTCGAATATTTAACTTTTCTACTTTAGTTGTTCTAAAATTGAAAGACTCATCAAATTAGTCATTGTCAATCCCTTTCTATTAGCATCTCTTCTTGTTTGATCACAGTATTTTTTTACACTTTGATGACTCTTTTCACTTGCAACTTCAATCACTATCATGTTTTCAGAGTACGGAAATGTGAATTTTGGTGGATTTAAACAAAAAGTTTCCAAGATACCCAATCCAGCAGACTCAATTTGATCTTTTTTTACCAACAAGTGTGCAATATCAGAGAGATCATCATCCTCACCATACTCCATATAATATACAGAAATGAAATTTACGTTACCTCTTACTTCATGTTTGAATAGATCATCTCTTACATTAAATACAAAAGAAGTTTTTTTTTGATTATGTTTAATGAGATCGTTTGTGATTTTTTCACTATCTTTGAATTTTGCCAAAATGTAGTGATTTGTAGAATCTGAAAAGTATGGTTTACTGTCTGAAGAAAATGTGCCTGTAACAAAGTATAATTTTTCAATATTTTTTGAATAAGTCCATAATTCTTTGATTTCAATAGATTCATGATTATGCAAATAAGGAGCACAAACATAACCAGAATAAGACATCTTAAGTTTGGACATCTAAGTTTGGACGAGTAAAAAGACTATTTATGCTTATTTTGGTCACACATTCCAACATCTTCGATAGTTTTTTAATAGCAGTAAACTTGGTTTTTCTTGTCCCGTGGTAGCTCAGCCTGGTAGAGCTTCCGGCTGTAGTTGTTGGCTTTAGATGGCTGACCGAATAACAGCATATCAGGCATACAGAAACCGGGTTGTCGGTGGTTCAACTCCGCCCCGCGGGACCACAAATTTTTGATTAAAAATTAGTGTAAAAATAATAAAAAGATAGACTAGGTTAAGAAAACAAAAGATGAAATCTTAAATTAAAAACTCATTGTCTATTCTGTTTTTTTGACTTTTTGTGCTGCTGGGCCTTTTTTACCCTCACCGATTTCAAACTCGACTTTATCGCCTTCGTTGATGAACCCGTCAACATCTGTTTTATGAACAAATAGATCGTCTCCACCTTCTCTTTCAATAAAACCAAAGCCCTTAGTACGGTTGAACCATTTTACGGTACCTTGTTCCATTTAGTTTTGAAACTATTTCTTCACTATATTAACTAAGGTATTAAATTAGAAGTCTTTGGGAATGTGTTCATTTGCCTTTAACCACTCGACTTGAGGAAGTGTAAATCTCCAAACAATGTCACCTCTTTCAGATTCATTAAAGTCCCAAGGTGCAATAATTACAATGTCATTGTCTCTAATCCAAACCCTTCTCTTCAATTTTCCTCGAATTCTTCCTCTTCTTGTAACATTGTCAGTACATTTGATTAAGACATTTTCACCACCAAGCATCTTGAGAACCCTTCCAAATAATTCACCTTCTTCAGGAAGACGGATTTCTTTTAATGCACTTTCACTTTTTACTTGGCGCTTACCCATGAAAGTAATTCACATCATGAGCATATAACTGATAGGTTTTTGATTTTGTATAATGAGTTTTATGCGTTAAAAATTGAAAGAAATTGTGGAATTCAGATGTGTTGATGAATGTTCGCAATGTTGTGTTGAAAGAGAATATTATCCGAGTAAAAAATTTGGAAAGATTGGGGTTTTGATTTTACCTGACGAAAAAGAAAGAATGGAAAAATTAGCAAAACAAAATAATCTAGATGTTAAAATTTTGCCAAGAATAGGAATTTCAAACAATAAAGATTCAACTCCAGTGAAAGTTTTGGCATATCAGATGATGGGAATAGAAAAAAATGGGAATACTTGTCCTTTCTTAGATACAAAGAGTGGAGAGAAATCACCTCACAAAGGATTCCCATGTAAAATTTACAAAGACAGACCTCTTGCATGTAGAACATATCCATTAATCGAATCAAACCCAATTACACTTGACGAGAAATGTAAATTTTGCAAAGAGCACAAAACCGCAGATGAAAATCTAAATTATGAAATAGAGTCCTTGTTGAAAATTAAAGAACAGATGAAAACGAGAACAGAATTCATCTGGAGGTTTGCAACAGAGACTGGAGAAGATCAAGACAAGAAGTTTTTTGAATCCGGTTGGTTTTTAGAATAATTGATTTTAGATTATAACTATAAAATTATGGATTGATAACTGCACGTCCAAGAATTTTACGTTCTTTGAGATCCTTTAGTGCAGTATTTGCCTCATCAAGAGAATATCTTTTTGAGATAACAGGATTAATTGTTCCTTTTCTTGCAAGTGCAAGTAATTCTACCATATCAGTATAGTTTCCAGTGTATGCACCTTGGATTGTGATAGACTTTAGAGGGACTGTGACAAGAGATAATTCCAAAGAACCGCCAAACAATCCAACCAGAACAAGATTTCCTCTCTTTCTCAATACTGCAAGACCAGTTTTTACAGTAGGAGGAGCATTAACAAAATCAACAACACTGTCTGCACCTTTATCATTACATATTGACATGATTTTTTGGATAGTTTCAGGATCTTTAGAATTTACAGTAAAATGGGCACCCATTTCTTTTGCAGTTTCTAATTTTGCATCATCTAAATCAATGCAAATAATTTTTGCACTAGTAATCTCACTAGCAATTTGAACACCCATCAATCCCAATCCACCAGCACCAACAATTACAATAAATTCTGGAGAATTTTGATTTGCTTTTTTGATTGCAGTATATGCTGTAAGTCCAGAACATGCAAGGGAAGTTGCAGAATCAGGATCAACACCATCAAGTTTTGCTAAATATTTAGAATTTGGAACTAAAACATAATCAGAATAACCACCATTTTGAAATAGCCCCATTGATTTTGGAGCATCACAAAGATTTTCATTTTCAACTTTACATGCAGGACATTGACCACAACCCATCCATGGAAAAACCAGTACATCATCACCTACAGAAACATTAGAAACATTTTCTCCAATTTCTTCAATAGTTCCAACAATTTCATGACCAGGAGTTACTGGATACTTTACACCCCGATCAGTAACTTTTAGAAATTGGCCATCTCCAAGGTCATATCCGCCTTCCCACAGATGTAAATCACTATGACACACACCTTCAGATTTTACTTTGAGTAAAACCTCAGTTCCAGAAGGCTTTGGATTTTCAGATTCAGAAATTACTAGTGGTTCATTTGGGCCCGGGATTTTGGCAGATTTCATAAATGCACTTTTGATACTAACAATATAAGAGTTGACTGGAAATGAGAAAAAAATAGAGCCATTAGATATTATTGAATAAGAAAAGAAGATTTGTGTGAGCGAGTCATCTACACCAAACAGTATTTCTCAAGAACCAGTAAACATTCTATTTAGTCCACAGTCAGTTGTAAAAAAAGATGTATGGGAGATTGATTTAATACAAATTTTGAATTTATTGATAAAAATTCTTGAGAAATCAGGAAAGAAAGATCTCAAAGTAGCTGGAATGGCTGCTTTATCATCATCACTAATTTACAGAATGAAAGTTGAAAGTATTTTTGCATTACAACGAGCAGCAATGGAGAAAAAACCAATGCATCAGAGAACAGACGTTGAAATTGATTTAATCGATATGCCATACAGACATGAATCTACATATCCAGTTTCACTAGATGATTTATTAGGATTACTTCAAAATCTTATTGGAACAATTGCAAATCCACAATCAAGAAGAAATAGACAAGTTGAGATCGAGCCAATAGAAGCACCGGACTTTCAAGAATATTTTATTTCGCTTGAAAGTATTATTGGAAAATATGAAGACTTGGTTATGAAAAAAATTGCAAGTACAGGACAAGGATTACTCCAAAACATAATTGCAGAATTAGATTCTGTAGATTCAATCAGATGTTTCTTTGCAATATTATTTTTGGCAAGAGATCAAAAAGTGGATTTAGAACAAGTTGAAGAAGATATCAAGATTACAATAATAAGAGAAGAA
>CAYFJT010000010.1:0-39028 GCA_964343515.1 uncultured Nitrosopumilaceae archaeon | reverse complement strand
GATGAATATGATGATGAAAACGATGATGAATATGATGATGAAGACGATGATGAAGACGATGATGAAAATGAAAAAGAAATTCACAAACATGATAAAGAAGAACCCAAAAAGAAAAAGCGTAGGTTCGGGTTCTTTAGAAGATGAAATTAAAAACAAAAAATTTACTCACTTTAGCGGAATTATCTCCAAAGGAATTTGTGAGTCTCATTGATGAATCAATCAAACTAAAAAAAGAACTCAAGAAAGGTGGAAACAAACCTATTCTAAAAAATAAAACATTGACAATGATTTTTCAAAAACCCTCTACCAGAACACGAGTTAGTTTTGAAATTGGAATGTCACAACTTGGTGGTTATGCAGTTAATCTCTCATCAAATGATATGCAATTGTCCCGTGGAGAATCAGTTGCAGATACTGCAAAGACTCTTTCACGATACTCTGATTGTATAATGGCCCGTGTTTATGATCATGAATTATTAGAACAATTGTCTGAAAATGCAACCATTCCTATAATTAATGGACTCTCTGACACTTTTCATCCTTGCCAAATCTTGGCAGACTTTGTGACAATAAAAGAAAAAAAGAAAAAAATCAAAGGAATAAAGATCGCATGGATTGGTGATGGGAATAATGTCTGCAATTCCATGATTTATGGTGCAGCACTATCTGGCACTACAATGTCTATTGCAACTCCAAAAGGATTTGAACCTGACAAAAAAGTTGTTAAAGATGCACAAAAGTCAACTATAATTGAATTAACAACTGACCCGATTAAGGCAGTAAAAAATGCTGATGTTGTTGTAACTGATACTTATTCTTCAATTCATAATAGTGATCCAAAGAGAATCAAAAAATTCCTTCCAAAATACCAAGTCAACAATAAACTGATGATGTCTGCAAAAAAAGATGCGATC
Organism: uncultured Nitrosopumilaceae archaeon; assembly: GCA_964343515.1. Lineage (GTDB taxonomy): Archaea > Thermoproteota > Nitrososphaeria > Nitrososphaerales > Nitrosopumilaceae > Nitrosopumilus. Next base: position 38,114 of record CAYFJT010000010.1, on the reverse strand, counting down.
TTTATGCATTGTCTTCCAGCAAAACGAGATCAAGAAGTCACATCATCTGTAATTGATGGTCCGCAGTCTGTTGTTTGGGATGAGGCAGAGAATCGACTTCATTCTCAAAAAGCATTGCTTGCCTCCCTTATTCGCGCTTAACGTATATAAGAGCACGTTCAAACTCGAATTCTATACATGGCCTATTCAAAAATATTGAGAAGACTGCGTGAAGAAAAGACCAATTACCGTAAACGTAGTACAATGTTAATGGGTAAGCGTGATTTTATCACTGTAAATATTACTAATGAAAATACTCAAGTCCAAGTTCTAAAACCTGGTATGACTGGCGACAAAGTTGTTGCATCTGCTCATTCTAGATATCTTCTTGAAAAAGGTTGGAAGGGTTCTAGAAAAAGCGTTCCTGCAGCATATCTTACAGGATACCTAGCAGGAAAGAAAGCACTTGGACAAGGTGCAAAGGATGCAATTCTGTATACTGGAACTAAGAGATACACACAAAGGATGGCAGCAGCTCTCAAAGGAATAATTGACGCAGGTCTTGAGGTTCCAGCTAACGAAGAAACATTCCCATCTGAAGAGAGAATCAATGGAGAACATCTTACTGTTAAAAATGAAGTTTCTAAAATGAAATCTACAATTGATACTGAGGTAAAATAAAATGAGTCAAAAAACAGAATCTAAGCCACAACAAGGAGGACAAAGAGGTAAAGGTACTCCAACTTATGGTGGAGGTCCACCTGGTGGGGCAAAAGGTGGAGATAGACCAAGAAGAAGACGGGAGCCAGAAGAAGAGGTTTGGATCCCAAAAACAATTTTGGGGCAAAAAGTTGCATCTGGTGAAATCACATCTTTAGAAGAAATTATTGAATTAGGATTAAGAATTCAAGAAGCAGGAATTATCAAAAAATTACTTCCTGACTTGAAGAGTGAAGTAGTTGATGTCGGAATTATTCAAAAAATGACATCTAATGGCCAATCAACTAGATTCAAAGCAATAGTTGCAACTGGAAACGAAAATGGTTACTTAGGTATTGGACAAGGGAAATCAAAACAAATGAGAATTGCAATTGAAAAGGCAACAAATGCAGCTTATCTTAATGTCAATCCAATCAAGATGGGATGTGGCAGTTGGGAATGTAGATGTGATCAAAAACACTCCGTTCCATTCAAAGTTAAGGGAAAAGGTGGAAGTGTCACAATAGAAATTATTCCTGCACCTCGTGGATTAGGTCTTGTAGCAGGTGGTAAAATTAAACGATTATTGGAATTAGCTGGTCTAAAAGACGCATGGACTACAGCAAAAGGTTCTACCCCTACAATGAATTCCACTTCAAAAGCTATTTTGGACTGTCTTAGACAGACATTTAGTCAGGGTTGATGAGAAATGGCAAATGCAGTACTAGTTGTTAGAATCAAAGGCCAAGCAGATTGTCCTTACTGGGCATCAACCACAATGAATTTACTAAAACTTGAAAGAAAATATCGTGCAGTAATTCTTCCTGCAAAAGATAACTTGCTTGGAATGCTAAAAAAAGTTCAACACTATGTTTCATGGGTTGATCTTGATGCAGAACTAGCAAAAGAACTCATTGATAAAAAAGCAAGAAAAGCAGGTTACAAAAAAGTAACTCCAGAAGATCTTAAAGAATTAGGATATGCAAGTTCTGCAGAACTGGCTACAGCATTAACTGAAGGAAAAACAATGTTATCAAAATTAAAACCACTAAAACCTTGGTTTGCATTAGCCCCTCCAAGACATGGATTCAAAAGAAGCACCAAGAAGTTGTATGGTCAAAAAGGAATCCTTGGAAGAAACAAAGAACTTGGAACAATTGTACGGAATATGATTTAACATGGCAACAAGATTAAGAAAGACAAGACGACTTAGGGGAGGACGCCACATGGGATGGGGACAGGTAGGTCAACATCGTGCAAGTGGTCACAAGGGTGGTCTTGGAGTTACTGGAATGATGAAACATCATTGGAGTACAACATTAAAAGAAGAACCAGATCATTATGGCCATGATTCAACTAAACCACCTCACCCAAATATTACCAAGAAATGGGCTAGTGTCCGTGATCTTGATGACTTGTTTACTAAGTTCGGTAAAGAAGAAGGAGGCAAGAAAGTCGTAGACCTTGAAAGTGCAGGATACGAGAAACTCCTTGGCGGCGGAAAAGTAACAAATGCTTTTTCTGTCAAAGTCACACAATATACTGCATCTGCAGAAGAGAAACTCAAAGCAGTTGGCGGCGAAATAATTTCTGCTGCAAAACCAAAAACTGATGGGGAAGAGGTAGTTACAGAAGATGGCTGAGGGTACAGTTACTACAATTATCCGAAAGGTCGTCTTTAAAGCAGAACCATATCTTCCTCAAGTTCCAAAACCAAAAAAGAAAATTCCATTATCTACAAGATTGCTCTGGTGTGGAGTTGCATTACTCATCTACATGGTAATGGGACAAACACCATTATTTGGAGCAACAGCACCTGAATTTGATTTTCTAGCATTTGCTAGAGTAATTTTTGCATCACAACAAGGAACACTTGTTGAATTAGGCATTGGGCCGATTGTAACAGCTGGACTTTTGATGCAATTACTCAGAGGTTCAGACATCCTCAAATTTGACTTTAAGAAACCCGAAGAAAGAGGAATCTTCCAAACTGCAACAAAGTTGGTAACTTATGTTGTAATTGTAGCTGAATCTATTGTATATGGTGTAGCAGTATATGGTCCTGGAGTGTCAGACCCGTCAATACTGTATGTGATGGTAGGGCAACTGATGGCCGCGTCAATTATTATCATGTTCTTAGATGAATTAATTCAGAAAGGCTGGGGTCTTGGTAGTGGAATCAGCCTCTTCATTATGGCTGGTGTTGCTCAACAAATTCTATGGAGTCTGTTTAGCCCGTTACCAGCGGGTGATGGGGGAACGATTGGTATCATTCCATATATCGGGCAATCAATCATGGCAGGTGATGTCTCAAACATTCTATTCCGTTCAAACCAATTGCCGAGCATCTTCGGACTGTGTCTGACAGCGGGCGTGCTACTGATACTTGTATTTACACAAGGAATGAAGATTGAGATCCCAATTGTATCTACTAAGTACAGAGGATTCTCAGCAGTTTATCCAATTAAAATGATGTATGTCTCAAACATTCCAGTTATCTTAGCATCTGCACTTACTGCAAATGCAGTCTTTATCTTCCAGATGTTGTGGGCCAACATGAACCCACGTAACAATAATTTCTTTATGAATTTCGTTGCACAATTTGATCCGACGAGTCCGTCTACACCGATTGGTGGTATTATCTACTATATCACACCACCTAGAGGTCTAGATGTTGCAGCTTTGGATCCTGGACGAGCAGTTGGATATGTCTTATTCATGATTGGAATTGTAATTGTATTTGGTAGGTTATGGGTAGAACTTGGTGGCCTTTCACCAAAGAGCGCAGCTCAAAACTTGCTTGATGCAGATGTCCAAATTCCTGGATTTAGAAGATCAAACAAACCCGTTGAAGCATTGTTGAACAAGTATATTCCCTCAGTCACTATTATTGGCTCCGCAATTTTGGGTCTATTAGCAGGCGCATCTGATGTCTTAGGTGTTTTTGGCTCTGGTATTGGAATTTTACTTATGGTAGATATTCTCATCAACTATTACACACAATTAGTTAGAGAACAAGTCGAAGTTGTAATGCCGCGTTTGGGTGCTCTACTTGGCAGAAAGTAAGAAAATCATCCTTGTTGGAATCCCTGGTGTTGGGAAAACTACTTTATTATCAAAAATTGTAGAACATATTCAAGACCATCAAAAAAGTATTAGCGTTGTAAGTTATGGAACCTTGATGTTTGAAGTTGCAAAAGAAAATGGTCTTCATGATCGAGACGAATTACGAAAATTACCTATCGCAAAACAACAAGAACTACAAAAACTTGCTGCCGAAAAGATTGCAGCACATACTGAAGAAATTGTAATTATTGATACTCATGCATTTATCAGCTCTCCAGAAGGATACTATCCTGGGCTTCCAGAACACGTTCTAAAAATTATCAAACCCTCAAACTTTGTTTCAGTGTCTGCAAAACCTGAGGAAATCTATAGTAGAAGAATGAGTGATGATACTAGAAATCGAGACAAAATTACCCTGGCAAATGTCAAAAAGGAACTAGATGCTCAATCAGGTATGATTTCAGCCTGTGCAGTAATTACAGGCTCTCCAGTAAAGTACATTCTTAATCGTGAGGGAAAGGTTGATGAAGCAGCAGATAAGATAATTAATTCATTAGGACTGTAAAAAATGGACTTTAACATTATTCTACTATTTATCGAATCAATACCTCTTCAGTTTGACTTCTTTGGAGGTGAAAGGGGAGCATTGGGAAGTGATGATCCAATAATCAAAGGACTTATTCTCTCAATGTTTGCAGTTACAGGATTTGGTATCTTGCTAAATATCTTCAATGCAGTAGTTAGAAAGAAGATGGTTGATCAAGTAAAACTAAAACGAATTATGAAAGAGACGCGTGGATGGCAAAAAGAAAGAATGGCTGCTATGAGATCAAAAGATGCAGCAAGGACCGCTGAACTCAACAAAAAATCTGCATACATGAACAAGATGTCTATGGAGATGATGCAGATGAATATGAGACCAATGATGATTACGTTTGTCCCATTGATTTTGATTTTCTATCTTGTATTGCCACAACTATTCTCATACACTGTAGCCGTCTCTCCAATTCCTCTAAATGTAATTCCGGGGGATTTCTTCCAATTAACATGTACTGCAGAACAAGCAGCAGATCCTGAACATGTTTGTACTGCAGAAAATGCATTGTTCCTTTGGGCTTGGTATTTCTTGTCTTCAATTGCATTTAGTGGTATTATTATGAAACTAACTAAAACCTCAATGGATCTCAGTTGACCAAATCCATAGTCATTTCAGGCCCTCCTGCAGTAGGAAAGACAACTGTTGCAAAAGGATTGGCAGAAGAATTCTCTTTACAATATCTTAGTGGTGGAGATGTACTCAAAGAGATGGCACAAGAACAAGGCTTTGATTCTGCAGGTGATGATTGGTGGGATACCAAACAAGGAATGAAATTTCTCAATCAGCGAGAAGAAAATTCTGAATTTGATAAGAAACTAGATGAAAAACTAACTAGATTATTCAATAAAGGAGGAATGGTAATTACCAGTTATACTCTTCCTTGGCTAATCAAAGATGGAATTAGAATTTGGCTTGAAGGCTCTCATGAGAGTAGCACAAAACGAATGCAAACAAGAGATGACATGAGTTCTGAGGAAGCATATCAAATCACAAAACAAAGATTTGACAAAAATAAGGCACTATACAAGAAACTATATGACTTTGATTTTGGTGATGACAAATCTGTCTTTGATGTTATTATTAACACTGATAATCTTACGGCACAACAAGTTATTGATGTTGCAAAAGAAACGGTGAGAAAATTACTATGACTCTAAAACAACTAGAGAATCTAATTGAAATTGATCAAGATATTACTGATGATGCATATGGTACATACTATGACAAAAGAACAATAGAACAACTACTAAATTATGGGATTATTCTTTTAGATAAACCTCCAGGACCTACAAGTCATGAAACTGTAGCTTGGACAAAACGAATTTTGAAACTTCCAAAAATTGGACACAGTGGAACACTAGATCCACAAGTTTCAGGAGTATTGCCTCTAGGATTGGGTGAAGCAACTAAAGCATTAGGTGTATTGCTTTTTGGACCAAAAGAATACCATGCATTAGGCAGAGTTCATTCCCTTCCCTCCAAAGAAAAACTACATGATGTAATCGAATCACTAACTGGGGAAATTTACCAAAAACCTCCACAACGCTCTGCAGTGGTTAGACAAACAAGAACAAGAACAATTTATGAATTTGAAGTACTAGAACAAAAAGAGAGATTACTACTAACTCGTGTGTTATGTGAGGCTGGAACGTACATTAGAAAACTCTACTATGACTTAGGTGAAATTTTAGGACCTGGTGCTACTATGATTGAACTTCGAAGAACTAGAGTTGATCAATTCAGAGAGACTGATGGATTGGTAACTCTTCATGAACTTGCAAATGCATTTGCATTATGGGAAGAAAAGAAAGATGACTCTAAACTAAAAAGTATGATACAACCTGTAGAACATGCGTTAAGTGAATTAAAATCTGTCGTTATTCGTGATTCTGCAATTGATGCAATGTGTCATGGTGCTCAACTTGCAATCCCTGGAATTTTACAGATATCTCCAAATTTGAAAAAGGGTGATATTGTTGGCATTTACACTCAAAAAGGAGAAGCGGTTGCATTAGCAGAAGCGACAATGTCTGAACAGGAAATTCAAGATGCAGTAAAGGGATATGCATTTGAAACAAAGAGAATCATCATGGCTCCAAACACCTATCCTAAAAAATGGAGAACAAAACCATCTTTTAAAGAATAAGAAATTGCTCTCAAAAAGCCTTGTTATCTTTGTTGGAATAGGTGTGATTGCTGGACTTTCATTTGGAATTTATTTAATTGATGTAAAAAATACCAGTCAACTTGTTTACGTTGAAGGTGCTGGTATTTCAATTGTTACTGAAAAATTTGATTTTAAGAAAGGCGAAGTGATCAAAATCAAAATTATAAACACTGGAACTATCCCATTAACATTTTCTGATGCATCCTATGGATTACGTATCACTGGACTTTCTGGTATGTTGATATATACTCCAACATCTGTACAAGTAGAATCTGAACTAAAACCAAACGATGAAATTGATTTTTCATGGGATCAAATAAAAACTGATGGTGATGATGCTCTTGAAGGTCTTTACAAGATTTCTGCAAAAGGTTTTGACTCTACGGGGAAAAAAGTTGAACGTTCGACCACTGTAACAATTTGGAAGTAGTAATACAATTTATAATCAGATTCTAAAAACTAGATTTGTCGCAAGACTTGTGCCGGGGTCGCCTAGCCTGGTAGGGCGCGCGCCTGGAAATTGTTAACCATAAAGCGCGTTCTCGCAAGGGAACGGGAGTTCAAATCTCCCTCCCGGCGCCATTTTTACAATTTTGTCTCTGTCTTTTCGATAATTTCAGAGAATTTCCATGGTCCGCATCGTGCATCTGTAATCTCATTTGTAAACAGTCCTGATTTGTGGAGATAATTTACAATATGAGCTGCAAATGGTAATGCTCCAGTAGCTCCAGGTGAATTATAATTTAGAATGTGAAATGATTCTTTATCATCGAGTAAGATTACGTCTGGTTCAAACTTTCCTTTTTCGTTAATTATTGATGAACGAATTCCTGCAGTTCCTTTTTCCGTAATTTTTTCTGGATCAATCTTTGGCAAGAATCTTCTTACTCTTTCGATCATTGTTGATTTTGACATTGATGACTGTATCTCATTTATTGCCAATTCTTGGAATTGTTTGTCAAAGATTGCCTTTCTTGCACCTGAACCTAACATCTCTAAAATCTTTGGAACAAATTCTTTGATGTTTTCAGCTTTGTTATACCCATATGGACTAAAAACGGGAACTGCATTTGGTCCTATCTCACAATTTCCATCAACTCTAATAATCCAATGTGGATCCAAGAATGGATAGTCAGGAAATTCTGGAACTGAATAGATACTAGTTTTTGTAAGATTATTGTATTGTTTTGGTGCATTCCAATACTCTCCTCTGAAATGAACATCTGTGAATTCTGTTGCAATTCCAACATTATGTGCAATATCAACTGCCTCTCCCCCTGCTGCATTTATTAGAAATTCTCCAAAAATTTCATATTCTCCATTTAACGTAATTCTCCATTTACCATCTTCATTTTTTGTTTCTGTAACTTTACTTCCTAAAAGAAACGTTGTCCCATTCTCTTTACTATCTCTCATTAATGATTCAGTATATGTAGCATAATCTGCTGAGCCATCTCTGTAAACATAAAGTGCAGATTCACATTTAATCTCAGGTTCTATTTTTTTTATTTCTGATTTATCCATTAATTCAATATCTTTTTCTTCTAAACCGTTTTGTTTTGCCCATTTGAGATATTTTTCTAAAACTTTGACTCCTTTCTTGTCTAATGCAACTTCTATTACTCCATCTTTTTTAAATGGCAAATTATGTAGTTTGGAATATTCTTCCCACATGTCAAATCCATGAAATGCTGCATTGGCAAATAGCTTTTTCTTTTCAGGATTGTATAGATATGGGGCATGTACTTTACCTGTATTTCTTCCACTGGTGTGGAAAGCGACAATTTGTTCTTGTTCAATTACTGCAATTTTTTTTGATTTGTTTAGAAATGATAGGAAATAAGAAAGAGAAGCTCCTAGAATTCCTCCCCCGATAATTACAACATCAAAATTCTGTCCCAACTGTTTTCAATTTAATTTCGTTTTAGTTGATAATAAATGGACTAACTACAATCAAGGTTAATATCTAATAAAATTTAAAATCAATTTATGTTACCTGACAAGTGTTCTGTAAGTAAAGAAGGAAAACAATGCCCAAGCCCTCCTGAATTTATAGTATCTATTGTGGATGGAAAAGATGAGTATATGGTCGGTGTAACATGTGGCAGACACAAACAGATTGTTTCTGGAAAGATTGGATTTTTACAAAAAGAAGGAAACATTCATGAAGGAAAAATCACTTTTTTACCCGTAAAGGCAATTGGAACTGACTGTATTCATGGCGATGAAGATGATTTTGTTCAAATTGATATGATTAGAAAAGACTGAAATAATTTCCAATCTTTTTGAAAATATTGCTTTTTGAGTTACTCTCTGATATTGTAAAAGTTGAGAATGTTTTGTTTGTTGTTAAAAGTGATGGTGCTACAAGCGAAGTACGAACTCCTCTTAGTATTAGACAAAAAGAAAAATGGATTACATTGGGTGAAAATGATGATCCTGCACACATACATGTTGATTCAGAATTGATTAGTCATGCAGAATTTATACAAGAAGAAAAGTCAGAGCGTACAAGTTTTAGTGTAAGATTATACAATCGAGATAACCATAGAGTTTTGGCAGCATTTTTTACAAAAATGTATGATGATTCTAAAATATTAATTCCTGAACGAAAAAAAATGTATGATAAACTAAACCAAAAGTTCTCTTCTAAAATTAATTTTAAAAAAAACCTTGTCTGAAAAAGACAAGGAGAAAAAATATTATTCTTGAGATTTCTTCTTCTTCTCTTTTTCAGATTGTAGTTTAGCTAATTCTAATTCTTCGTTTGTATGTTTGAATTTCTTCAATCTGATTATTATCTACCGTTTAGATATAAAAACTCCACATTTCTTTTGATGATTACTTGGGCGTGAAACTCAGTACCCTACTGAATAGATAGGTTTTTTTCCATTCATTCCTAGATCGAGATTTTTTATTGTAATTTCCGCCATTTTGATTCTAGTCTCTTTAGTTGAACTTCCTATGTGTGGGGCTAGTACGACATTTTGCAATTTCACAAAAGGATGATCTTTCTCTATTGGTTCTTGCTCAAAGACATCTAGTCCTGCACCTGCAATGATTTTTTTCTTTAATGCTATCACGAGATCCTTTTCATTGATCACTTTGCCTCTTGATGTGTTAATCAAAAATGAATTATTTTTCATTTTTTTGAACACTTTGATATTAAACATCTTGTCTGTCTCTTTTGTATGTGGAACATGAATTGAAATTACATCACTTTGTGTGATCAATTTCTCAAATGAGACATATTTTACTCCTAGGGATTTTTCTTTCGGTTTTGATATATGATTTCTGTTATGATAAATTATTTCCATATCAAATGCTTTGGCTCTTTTTGCAAGAGTCTGCCCAATTCTTCCCAGTCCTAATATTCCCAATGTCTTTCCTTGAAGGTCTAATCCTACATAGTCATGTGCTCCATAGATTACTTTCCATTTCCCATTACGAATGATTCTATCTCCTTCTGAAATTCGTCTCAATGAATCAATCAATAATGAAAAAGCCAAATCTGCTGTTGCATCCGTTAGCACTTTTGGGGTATACCCTACTCTGATCTTTTTTTCTCTTGCAAATTTTGCATCAATATGATCAAAACCAACACTATATGTGCTAATGACTTTGAGATTCTGTGCCAAATCAATTGTTTCTTTGTTAATAGTATCGTATGGAAAACAGATCAATCCATCTATGTTTTTAATTTTTGAACGTAATTTTGTTTGAGGAATAGGAATTTTTCCACGATGAACTTCAATTTGATATTTTTTCTTTAATTCTTTTAAAGCAAAATCGTGAAGTGTTCTTGTAAGAAACACTTTTTTTTTCATTAACAATAGATTTGTCTCAAACCATTTATACGATTTCTTTCTAAATTCTTTATGTCTTCTGAAGTAAAAGAGGATGAAGAATTTGCAATTTGTATAGAATGTGGAAATTCTATTGAAAAATGTGTTTGTGTTTGTCCTTATTGTGGAGAGAGAGATGAATGTAAATGTGCATTATTTGATGCTGCAACTGGAGGATAAAAAATTTGATGAAACAAACTACTAATTTTATAGGTGATTTACTATGAGTTCAATCGATTTTACTTGGCTTATTGGAGGCCCTCAAGGTAGTGGAGTTGAATCTGGAGCAAATATTTTCTCTAGAGTATGTGCTGAGATGGGATATCAGGTATTTGGAAAGAGAGAATTTTACTCAAACATAAAGGGTGAGCACAGCTATTTTGCAGTAAGAATATCTGATCAAAAAATTCATTCAAATGTAAATGATGTAACTCTGATGGCATCATTTGATGCTGAAACTATTTTCCGTCATTATGATGAAGTAATTTCTGGTGGTGGAATAATCTATGATTCAGATCTTGAAGACACAACTACTGACAAAGTCTATACACTTGATGCACCCTTTAAGGAACGACTCCATAAAGAACTAAAATCAAAAAATAAACCATTTTCCATTACTGGTGTTTTAGAGATTGCAAAAGAAAATGGTGTGAAACTATATCCTGTATCCTTTAAAGCAATTCTTGAAACTTTGGCAGAAGAAACTGAGAATCCTCGTCTTAAGGGATTAATTCGAATGTTCAATGTAATTGGTGTTTCTCTCTCATTAGGATTAGTAAAGATGCCTCCCAATTCTTTACAAAAAACAATTGGAACCATTTTTTCAAAGAAACAAGAGATTGCAAAAATTAATCAACAAACTGCGGATTATTCTTACAATTATGCTACTGCAAAGTTTGATGAATTTAATCATAATTTAACTGGAGTTCAAAAGGAACCTGGAACTCTTTTGGTTCAAGGATTTCAAGGAACTGCATTAGGAAAGATGGCCTGTGGTTGTAGAATGCAACCTTACTATCCAATTACTCCAGCTTCTGATGAATCTGTATTTCTAGAATCAAATGAAATATTGAATATCGTTGATGATCGTCCTGGTTCTACTGCAGTAATTCAAACTGAAGATGAGATTTGTGCTATGGGTATGACTATTGGAAGTGCATTAACTGGAACCCGTTCAGCAACATGTACTTCTGGTCCTGGATTTGCCTTGATGACTGAAATGCTAGGTTGGGCAGGTATTAATGAAGTACCTATAGTGATTACAAATTATCAACGTAGTGGACCTTCAACTGGTCTACCAACCCGACATGGACAAGATGATTTGTTATTTTCAGTTTTTGCAGGACATGGAGATTTTCCAAAAATTGTTTATGCTTCAGGTGATGTTGAAGAGAGTTTCTATGACACTGGAAATATTTTTAATTATGCCGATATTTTTCAAGTTCCAGTTATTCACTTGATGGATAAATTCATTGCAAGTTCTGTTGTGACGTGTAATAGATTTGATCCATCCAAAATTTCCATTAATCGTGGAAAACTCTTAGACAAAGTTGAAGATGAGTATAATCGATTTGCATTTACTGATGATGGAATATCGCCTCGTTCTAGATTGGGGTTAGATAATGGAATATTTTGGGACACTGGTGATGAATCTGATGAGCAAGGACACATCACAGAAGATCCAGTTTTACGAGTAAAGATGATGGATAAGAGAATGTCTCGTCTTGATTTGATTCTAAAAGAAATTCCTAATGCAGAAAAAGCTGTATCTTTTGGAATTGAAGATTATACTATAATTTCATGGGGGTCTGCAAAGGGTCCAATCATTGATGCAATCGAGATGCTTAAAAAAGAAGGAATCTCTATTGGATTTGTACATCTAAAACTATTACACCCATTTCCTGGTGAATATGTTTCATCTTTACTAAAAAATGTAAAGACAATAATTGATGTTGAAGCAAATCACTCGGCACAACTAGGAAAATTATTCAAACAAAATGTGGATAGGGATATTGACTATTCCATCTTAAAATACACTGGAAGAGCAATGACTAGTACTGAAGTTTATGATTCACTTAAGAGAATTATTCAAAACAAGGCAGACAAAAGGGAGGTTTTAATGCATGGCGCTTAAGATGACAGACTTTAAGACTGATGTACATAATGATTGGTGTCCTGGTTGTGGCGATTTTGGAATTGTTAATGCTATTCAGATGGCACTAGCTGAAATGGGTGTGGAACGAGACAAGACTGCAATATTTTCCGGAATTGGTTGTTCTGGAAAAACATCTCACTATATCAATACTTTTGGTGTTCATACCCTACATGGGCGAGTTTTGACATTTGCACAAGGTGCTAAAATTGCAAATCCTGAGATGACAATTGTTGCAGTTGGAGGTGATGGTGATGGTCTTGGGATAGGTGCAGGTCATTTTGTTGCAGCAGGAAGACGTAATGTAAACATGACATACATTATCTTTGATAATGGAGTTTATGGATTAACTAAAGGACAAGCATCTCCTACATTAAAACTAGGAGAGCAAACAAAATCACTTCCATCTCCAAACACCAATTACAATGTTAACCCAATTGGATTGGCAGTTGCAAGCGGATTTACGTTTGTTGCACGTGGTTACAGCTATGACGTCCGACACCTAAAAGATTTGATCGTTCAAGCAGTAAATCACAAAGGTCTATCATTTTTGGATGTTTTACAGCCATGTCCAACTTACAATGATCTTAACACCCGAGATTGGTATGCTGGAAAAGATTTGATGGATGAGGCCCAAAAGAGACATTCAAGAATTTACAAACTTGAAGAGCACGAATATGATCCTATTGTTCATTATAATGAAGAAGCAGAAGTCAATGAAAGACTCACACAGGCTCTAATAAAATCCCTTGAATGGGGAAATAAAATACCCATTGGAGTATTTTACAAAAATGAACTTGTAACTCCTTATACTGAAAGATTGAGAGATAAAATTCCAAATTACTTGGAAAACCCGCCTGCAAAACAAAACATCGCAAAAAATGGATTCTCTAACACAGATATTTCCCACATCTTAGATTCACTTGAAGTCTAGTTGTTCTCAAAACCAAACAGGTTATAGGCAAGTTTTGTAGAAGTGTATTTTGCATTTGAATATTAACGAGGCAAACACCATCTTTAGAAAATCAATCATCAAGGGTTTTTTTGAACCCCAACTACTAAATCTAGATTTTAAAAAATCCTTACTAAAACATCCTGACATAAATGATGATGGTCTCATGCAATCTGATTTACTTCATATCTTCTTTGATGTAGAAACTGGGGCTGATTATCCTGATGGCGATGAATGGTTTATTATAGATATATTATTCCCGCATGATGTAAAACTACCTGACAACCTAAAGGGTGCTGATTATTTTACAACTCTTTCCATTGACGATGGAAAGACATACTGGCATCATCGTGAATTAATTCGTTACAAATATGGAAAGTCAAAAAAACTTGAAAATGCTTTGAATTTTTTAGAATTAAAATACAAGGAATTACATAAATTGTTAGAACCATTACAAAAAGATCTCAAATAATTTCTTTCCAAACATCGCCTTTAAATGAAAATTGTTTTTGTGGGGATGATATTCTGTTGAGTCTCCATCGAATTGATTTTGAATCAAACTTGTAATACACTTCTGTTACTTCTGATGGGATTTTTTGTGGATCAAGATGATATGGCAATAATTCTAAAACAGAATCGATCTTTTCTACCGCATTATCGAACCACTGTTTGTCTTCAGTATCAATTGTAAATCCAATCTTTGGGTTACCTGAGAAATTAATTACAATTTTTATTGCGTTACCGCTTCCCCTTCTTCTCTTCATCTCCTTGAAAACAGCTTTGATTTTTTCCCAACGTTTAAAATCAAACCACTCAAAAAATGCATCATTAAATGTTAGTGGGATGTCAATATCTAAAAAACTCACAAAATCCTCATTATCTACTTCGATTTCTTCTTGATTAATGGTAAAATGAGAATTTAGAAATCCATACAATACTTCAATTTCCCATGGTGAAATTCCATAGTATCGTAATGTTGTTGTAAGACTTTCAGTCAACAATTGCTACACTCAAAAATTGTAATTAAAGCTTCAATATCTCAAAACTAGAAGAATTTGACCTTAAAATTAAAATTAGATGTATGGTCAGTCATTTTAGATATGAAAAAAGAGTATGTAGTAAGAAGTATTGATGCTGCTCCTGATGGTGCCCCCTATGTAGTTGTATCGTTGTCTTCTGTTAAAGATCTTAAAGAAGGAACACAAAATCCTCAACCTCCTTTTGGTAGTCCAAAAGTTATGGGATTTTCAAATATGAATGATATGATGAAAGACCTCAACAAGATGCTCTCTGGAATGGGAGGTGGAATGGGAATGCAAGGTGGTGTTACTCAACTAAAACTAGAGATGCATGAATACAAAGAGATGGGTCTCTCTGTTGGAGATAAAGTCTTTCTAGAATTAAGTAAAGCCGAAACTCTTGGTGTATAGTCTAGAGTATTGTGTTGAAATATTTCCAACCATAAAATGCTGCGACCGTTCCAATAACAAATAACATTGGTTTCCATGCAAATACTGGAAGTGTAGGAGTTGCAAGTTTTACTTTGTAGTTATCTACAATTGCATGAACATTTTTCTTAATTTTGTCATGCCAAATACTGTATTCAACTTGATATTTTTTTAGAATCTCTTCTACTTCATAAACAACTGGAGTTCTTTGCGAAAACAAATGTTGAAGATAATCTCTTGATACTTCAACTTCTGCATGAATTCCAATCAGTCCTTTTTTGAGATCTACCATCCTTACATGCATCTCCCATGGTTTCTTTAGTTTCAAATTAAGACCGTTTCCTATCTGGTCTGGTTGTTTATGTTCAAACTTAACTTTGGTAAATCCTTCATCTGTGAAAATCCTCATCATTTCCTCAAAACTCTTCTTCACAACAACATGGAGTTGTTCTACACCTTCTTTATTATCAACACCTATCTTATGTTTCAGTCCATCAAGAAATGATACTGTCTTTGGATATGTTGTGAGGTATTCCAATATTTTGGTGGACAAAATACCTCTATTTAAAGCAGAATAACATCATTGATTTTTTGGTGGATTTGACAGTCCTCTTACATACACACATTGATCAGGATCTATTGCCATCTCTAAAGAATTTATTTTTCTACTTGTAAGAGTTGCACCCGAATTTCTAACTATTGCAAATGGTTTTGATTCTGCACCTTCACCCATTTTGTGATTTGCAATTGTTGCCAAGTTATCTACAACTGCCTGAAATGTTACTTTAAGTGGATTTCCATCAAGATCTTTTTTTGATCTCATATCCAACACTGGTTCAATACCTGCACATGCAATTGCAACCCCTGATGTTCCAACCCTTGCAGGCATTAATCTGCTATCTACTAAGATGATCCCAACATGAATTGACATTTTCAAAAATACTTTCCTTCGAAGTTGCTCTGCAACTTCGTATGGGTTTTCTGGATAAAGAATAACTTTGCCATTTTTTGCATTAGATTTATCAATTCCTGCGTTTGGCGCCATGATATTATCTGATGATGTGATAACAAATCCTCCAATACCTCCAAAAATTTTATCTGATTCTCTGATAATTACTTCTGCAATCTCTGGTTTTAGTTGATATTTTTTTGATACCTCTAGTCCTTCATTTGAGATTTGAATATTTCCAAGATCTACAATTCTTCCTTGAGCGTTCGAGACGTATTTTGTTGAAATAACTAAAACGTCCCCTTCTTGTAATTTTGTTAGGTTTTTTTCTAATGTCTTCAAAAATTCTTCAAAAACATCAAATTTCCCATTCATTCTATCTGCTAAAAGTGGTAGAACCGTTAACTGCACAATTCTGTAAAACATTCTTTTTCTTTTTTATTGTTCTGAAAAGCTTTTAATCTCTATAAGGGTGGTTTTTGATTATGAACATTGTAGAGAAGATTCTTGCACGTGCATCAGGAAAATCCCAAGTTGCTCCTGATGATGTCGTTTTTGCAAAGGTCGACAAAGTAATGGTTCATGATGTTTCTGGACCAGGGGTTCTCAAAGTATTTGATAAATTAAAAAATAAAGGCATTGATGTTAGTAAACTCTGGGATCCTTCAAAAGTATGGGTAGCTGAAGACCATTTTGTTCCTTCTGCTGAAAAAATATCTGCTGAAAATATTGTAAAATTATCAAATTTCACAAAAAACTATGGAATTGAAAAACATTTCAAGTATGGAATGGGGCAGTATGGAATTTGCCACACATTATCTCATGAAGAAGCAATGGTAATGCCTGGTGATGTCTATGTTGGTGGTGATTCTCACACAAATACTACTGGTGCCCTTGGTGCATTTGCATGTGGATTGGGTCATACTGATATTGCATATGTTTTACTTAATGGTCAAATCTGGTTTAAAGTCCCAGAAACAGATTATTTCAAACTAAATGGAAAACTTCCCGACCATGTTATGGCAAAAGATTTGATCTTGAAAATAATTGGTGATATTGGAACTGATGGAGGAAATTATAGAACAATGCAGTTTGGCGGTTCTGGAATAGAAGAGATGTCTGTTGAAAGTAGATTGACACTATGTAATATGACCACAGAGGCTGGTGCAAAGAATGGAATTGTAGAATCTGATCAAAAAGTTGTAGATTATCTTTCAAGTCGGGGTGCAACAAATGCTCGAATGTTCAAAGGTGATGATGATGCACAATATGCAAATGTATACGAATATGAAGCCTCCGAGATGGAACCTCTTATTGCAAAACCATTCTCTCCTGAAAATGTTGCAGTTGTAAGAGAAGCATCATCCGTTGAATTAGACAAGTCCTACATTGGTTCTTGTACTGGTGCAAAGTATGAAGACTTGGAAGCTGCAGCAAAAATTCTCAAAGGAAAGACTGTAAAAATCAGAACGGAAATCCTTCCAGCATCTATTTCAATTTATAAACGTGCTATGGAAAACGGTTTACTTACTATCTTCTTAGATGCAGGTGTGACTGTGGGCCCCCCAACCTGTGGTGCCTGTTGCGGTGCTCACATGGGAGTACTGGCAAAAAATGAAATCTGTATAAGCACTACAAACAGAAACTTCCCTGGAAGAATGGGTCATGTTGAATCTGAAACATATCTTTCATCTCCAATGGTCGCAGCAGCTTCTGCAGTTACTGGTAAAATCACTGATCCGAGGGATTTACAATGAAAGGTAATGTCATAAAATATGAAAGAGATAACATCGATACTGATGTAATTATTCCTGGGCAATATCTCAAGGTTCATGATTATGCTGAACTTGCAACACATGCAATGGAGGGATTGGATCCTGATTTTCACTCTAAAGTAAAAGAAGGTGATTTTATTTTATCTGGAAAGAATTTTGGATGTGGTTCATCACGTGAACATGCTCCAATTGCATTATCTCACTCTGGAGTTAAAGCAGTATTGGCATTATCTTTTGCTAGAATATTTTACAGAAATTCTGTTGATGGTGCATTTTTGTTGCCAATTGAAATTGAAGAAGATGCATACAATGGAATTTCTGAAGGTGATGAAATTGATATCGATATAGGTAAAAATGAAATCAAGAATTTGACAAAAAATCAAATATACAAGATGAAACCCTTTTCTGAGATTATTGGAAAAATCATTGAAGCTGGTGGACTCTTTAATTACAAACCATAGGATTCAAAATGGGAAAAACACTTTTTGAAAAAATTTGGGATGCTCATATTGTTGTTGGAAAAGAATCTGCTCCTTCTCTAATTTACATTGATAGACATCTAGTTCATGAGGTAACTTCTCCTCAAGCCTTTGATGGACTTAGAATGAATCACAGAAAGGTTCGAAGACCTGATCTTACTATTGCTACAATGGATCATAATGTACCCACTACTGATAGAAGTCTTCCAATTTTAGACCAAACATCATCTGTTCAAATTCAAACATTAGAAAAAAACTGTCAAGATTTTGGAATCAAACTATTTGATATTAACAGCCCTAATCAGGGCATAGTCCATGTTATTGGCCCTCAATTAGGAATTACTTTACCTGGATCTACTATTGTTTGCGGTGATAGCCATACTTCAACTCATGGTGCATTTGGCGCACTTGCATTTGGAATTGGAACTAGTGAAGTAGAACATGTCTTGGCATCTCAAACTTTGTGGCTAGAAAAACCAAAACCATTTGAAATTAGAGTTGAAGGTAAGAGAAAAAATCCATTTGCAGTAACTGCCAAAGATATTGTTCTATCTATTATCAAAAATATTGGAACTAGTGGTGGTACTGGAACCGTAATAGAGTATCGCGGTGAGGGAATTGATGATCTTTCCATGGAGCAAAGAATGACCATCTGTAATATGTCAATTGAGGCAGGTTCTCGTGCAGGATTGATTGCCCCTGATGAGAATACCTATGAGTATCTTAGAGGCCGGCAATACACTCCAAAAAACTATGAATCTCTTGTAGATTATTGGCGAGAAAATCTAAAGTCTGATGATGATGCTAAATTTGAAAAACAATTTACATTACACCTTGATGATATTGCACCTCAAGTTAGTTGGGGAACAAACCCTGGAATGACATGCGATGTAACTGAAACAGTTCCTACTCCTGATGAGTTTTCAAAAGGCGACTCTAATCAAAAGAAAGGTGCACAGAAGGCACTCGATTACATGGATCTTACACCTGGAACTCCAATCGAAGAAATAAAAATTGATAGAGTATTCATTGGTTCTTGTACTAATGCAAGACTAGAAGATTTAATCGAAGCATCCAAAGTAATCAAAGGACAAAAAATATCTTCAGATGTTCGTGCAATGGTAGTACCTGGATCTCAGATGGTAAAGAAACAAGCTGAAGAGATGGGTCTTGATAAAATTTTCATTGATGCAGATTTTGAATGGAGAGAAGCTGGATGTAGCATGTGTCTTGGAATGAACCCTGACATTTTATCTCCTGGTGAAAGATGTGCAAGCACCTCAAATCGAAACTTTGAAGGAAGACAAGGTACTGGTGGGCGAACTCATTTAGTTAGTCCTGTAATGGCAGCCGCAGCTGCAATCAATGGACATTTTGTTGATGTAAGGAAAATGGATTTGAGTTAGTATGGAACCTTTTAAGAAAACGACAAGTATTGTAACTCCTCTTGACAAAGTAAATGTTGATACTGATCAAATTGTACCAAAACAATTTCTAAAATTGGTTCAAAAGTCTGGTTTTGGTAAATTTTTGTTCTATAACTGGAGATATGATGAAAATGAAAATCTACAACCTGATTTTGTCTTAAATGACTCAAAGTATGATGATTCAAAAATCCTTGTTGCCGGAGATAATTTTGGGTGTGGTTCAAGCAGAGAACACGCAGTCTGGGCACTACAAGACTATGGTTTTTCAGTAATCATTGCACCCTCATTTGCTGATATCTTCTTTAGTAATTGTTTCAAAAATGGAATTTTACCCGTCTCATTGGACCAAAATATTGTAGAAAAACTACAACAAGAATCTGAACCAGTTGAAATTGATTTGGAAAATCAAATCATCAAAACCTCTTCTGAAGAAATACACTTTGATATTGATTCTCATAAAAAGAAAATTCTCTTAGAAGGACTAGATGATATTGCACAAACATATCAGTTTGAAGATGAAATTTCTGAATTTGAAAAACAGTCTATAATCCCATCTGTTTTATGATTTTTTCTACAGTTTTTTGATTCCTCTCTAGATATGAAGGAGATTCTGCATCAATCCATTCCTTTTCTCCAATATCAAAGGCACTGATCTTTCCTTCTTTTGATAGTTGTTGTAATATGTCAAATGAGAGATTGATCTCTTTTTGTTTTTTCTTTGACTTTATTTTTTGAACAATGTCTTTTCCTAACATGTAGATTCCTAAACATTCAGATAATTGTAACTTCATTACTGGCTTTTCTTTGAATTTTGTGATAATTCCATTTTTTACTACTGCAAACCCTGTCTCTTCTTTTCTTTTTGTTCTAGTTGCAATGCATGCAGAACTCTTCTTTTTTGTAAATATCTCTTTCATCTTTTTAAGATCTATTGCACATAAATTATCTACAAACCATAATACAAATTCAGATTCTCCTTTGAGTTTTTTCTCAATATGCAACAAGTCGCCCCCAGTTCCGCTTTGTGAGTCTTGAACAAAGGAGATGTTTTTTTGTTTTCCATAATAATTTTTGATTTGACCTCCGAGACCATCAAAATCAGAAATTACAATTATCTCTTTTATGAAATTGAATTTCTGAAGATATCTTATCACATAATCAATGACTGGCTTTCCATTAATTGGGGTCATTGCTTTTGGAAAGAATTCTGTATATGGCTTGCCTCGTGTACCTTTGCCACCTGCTAAAATTATTGCCTTCACAGTCTAACGGTATGATTTTTGCTTTCTTCTTCTTGCGCCAGGTCCACCAAACTTCTTTGGTTCTTTTCTTCTGGCATCACCGCTGATTAGATATTTGTCATAATCTGTGATTCTTTTTCTAAGGTCTTCTCTGGTTGATTTTGGGAGTGGATGGTCTTTTGGATCTTTCTTTGATTTAGTCCATCCTGTTAGTGCTCTAGAGATTGCAGTTGCAACGGCACTTGCTTGTCCCATGAAACCGCCACCTCTTACTCTAACAGATATATCGATTTTATCTCTCAAATCCCCTGTTATCTCTAATGGTGCTAAAATTACTTCACGTGCAGTCTCTTGTGGAATCATTTCCACTGGTACATTGTTAATTCTAACTTTACCTTGTCCTTTAGTAATGTAAACATGTGCACTAGATGTTTTTCTAGTTGCAAAATAGATTTCAGTTTTTGGTGTTGTCATTCAGTCCACCCTATTACTCTGCACAATTCTCCCATTGTGGTATAGTTTGATGCAGATTTTTTAATTTTTGCTTTCTCGAATTGAATCTTCTCAAGTGATTTTAGTTCTTTTGGAGAACCGATATATGCTCTTAGTCTTTTGTGTGCTGAAACTCCTGATGGTTTTTTCTCATATGGTAACATTCCCCGAATCATTTTTGTGATAATTGTATCAGGTCTTCTGTAGTGTACCGGTCCATGTTTTGGATTAATAATACTGTTAATTTCTAAAAATGCTCTGTATTCTTTAATCAAGTTTGATCTAGTCCCACTGTACATAATCTTCTCACAGTTTACAAGTGAAACCCTGTGTCCTTGCTTTAATAATTTAGCAACATTTGATGATAGTCTGCCTGCAATATGATCTGTTGCATCAACAACGATTGGTCTATCCGTTCTAACAACTGTCTCTTGACTAGCCAAGTAATACTACCCCTTTTCCAGTTGGATTTTGCTTAATTAATTCTGAATAACTAATTAGATTTCCTCCATTTTCAATAATTTTGGAAGCTGCAGAATTTGAAATTGAAAATGAACATAATGTGATTTTATGAGGTACGTTACCTGTACCAAGAACTTTTCCTGGAAATACAACAGTGTCATTTTCTTTAGTTAATTTAGCAATTTTATTCAAGTTGATATCTCTTCTGGCAATAGATGGCTTTAGTGCATATTCAGCTAATTTTGCCCAAATCGGAGCGTCATTTTTAGCTGATGCTGACTTTAGATCCTTTGCCATGCGTATAACTACTTGATTAGTCATGTGAATAATCCGGTTTAAAACCCAAATATAACGTATATGCTTTCTATTCCCTGATTTGGTCGATTGTGTCTTTGAATCCGACCAATCTATGACCCACTTCTTCTACTCCTGACAAAATGATCTGTTCAGGATTTAATGCACCTGTAGATTCTACAGTTAGAATTCTCTCGTCTTCCTTATCTGTTTCAGTTAGCATTGAAATGTTTGCAGAATTCCATTTTGCATGTTCTGTACCTCGTCCAAGTCTTGCATAGCATTCAACTTTGATTCTTTGACCTGGTGCAAGTTCCACAATTGGAATTTTATCTGATATTGGAGAAATTGAATCGTCTTCAGAGGACAATTCATTTGATAGAACTGTTCTTGTAACATCTGAATCCCCTGAATCTAAAACTAACATTACTTTGCAGTTTGAACATCCTGTTTCACTTTGGCAGTCACATTTTGATGGTTCATTAAATCTACTCAAGTCTGTTTTGAGTGGAATTAGACCTAATCTGTGTGCTAAACCTTCATCTGGCAATACTGATGAATTTTCAATAACGTCAACTGTATCAATTGCAAATACTGGTACCCCATTAAGACAAACTCGTCTAAGAGCATTTGCATATTGTAATGGAACACCTTTAAGCTTTAAAGCTATTTTTTGATTATCTTTACTAATTACTTCTAAGGATGACAAATCTTGTTGAAAATCTTCAAAGTCCACATAAAAATCTAGCTAGTTTTGAGTATTGATTCTATTTTTATCGAATTACTGAAATTCTACTCAAGTTTGGATTTCCTAGAATCATGTGGATTTGAAAAAACTGTATTTTGAATTTCAAAAGATCAATTCGATCTGTTGTAATTCAGAATGGTATCTCTGTTCAAATTTTTAATGGTTTTAGATCTAAAATCTATTTGATTCAAAACGATGAAAACTTACAATTCCTGCCATTTGTCTCGATAATATTAATTAGATTTTTTTGAAAATAAAAGCAATTCTACAATGCCCTATATCTGAATATTACAAGATCAAATGAAAGTCATCTCTTGTTGATAAGATCCATTCTTGATAATTGCAACTGTCATTGCTCATATGTTCTTGTAAAAACTCTTAGATTGATTTACAATTAGACAAATTAAAAGAAAACTTGTCATACTAGTACACTTGAAATAATTTCTACATTGTATGTAGTGTGTAGAGATAAATACCAAATTATCCTAGATTCACTAGAAATGGCCGATGTAACAGTTGCAAGATTCTCTTTTGAAGGAGAAAAATTTGAGATATTGGTAAAACCGGATCCAGCACTAGAGTACAAACTTGGAAAGAAAAAAGATATTTCTGCAATTTTGATTTCAGATGAAATCTATACTGATTCAGGGAAAGGCACAAAACCTTCAACTGAAAAATTACTCAAAGCTTTCAAAACTGAAGATCAAAATGAGATTGCTCAAATAATTATGCAAAAAGGTGATCTTAATCTTACAACTGATCAAAGACGAAAAATGATTGAAGACAAGAAAAAACAGATTGTTGCATATATTGCAAAGACCTATGTCGATCCTAAAACTCACTTACCACACCCACCTTTGAGAGTTGAACAAGCAATGAAAGATGGAAGAGTTTCAGTTGATCCACAAAAAAGTGTAGATGAACAAGTTAAAGATATTGTAGACAAACTTCGTTCAATAATAGCTTTAAAGTCTGAGAATTTACAATTAGAGATTGTAATTCCTGCACAATATGCTTCACAATCATATGCTGTTCTAAAGTCTGTAGGTTCTCTGAAAAAAGAAGAATGGCAAAATAATGGTTCTCTAAAAGCAATACTTGAAATACCCGCTGCAGCAAGGCCAAACGTGATAGACAGATTAGGTTCTATAACCAAAGGTTCTGCTTCAGTTGAGGTAATGCAATAATGGCAGATAAGAGAAAATATGTAATTCCTGGTGATGTTGTAACAACAGGACCTTTTAGACCTGAACAAAATGTGGTATTGGAAGGAAACAAAATAATTTCTACAACTATTGGTGTTTCTGAAATTTATGATGACTCTGTTCGTGTTATTCCATTAACTGGAAAATATATTCCAAAAATCAATGACCTTGTTATTGGTAAAGTAAATTCTCACACCTCTTTATCTTGGGAATTAGATATCAATTCGTGCTATGTTGGATTTTTACCTGCTCAGGATGTCTTTGGACGTGACTTTTCTGCTCATGCTGATGAACTTGCAACCAAACTAAAAACAGGAGATCTTGTTGCTGCAAGAATTGCAAATTTTGATAGAACAAGAGATCCACTAGTCTCAATTTCTGATAGAGACTTGGGAAAAATTGATTCAGGAGATCTAATGGAAATCTCTCCAAGCAAAGTTCCACGCCTAATTGGAAAAAAAGGTAGTATGATTCAGATGATTGAAGAGGCCACTGATGCAGCAATAACAATTGGTCAAAACGGCTGGGTTGTAGTTTCCTGTGAATCCCCAGAGGGATTATTAAAGGCTAAAAAAGCAATTCAAATGGTTAATGAGCAAGCACATGTTGCAAATTTGACTGATCAAGTGAAAGAAATGTTAGATAAAAAAGGTGAATCATAATGGGTGGAAGAGAAGCAACAATGGTCCTTATGGACGAAAATGGAAAACGCTGTGATGGACGTACGGTAGATGAACCTCGTAGAATAATGATTAAAGCTGGTGGACTCAAAAACGCAGATGGTTCATCTTACATTGAATTTGGTGATAACAAAATCCTAGTTGGAGTTTTTGGTCCAAGAGATGTTCACCCAAAACACATGTCTAATACTGATACTGGAATTTTGAGAGTTAGATATCATATGGAGCCATTCTCTGTTGGTGAGCGAAAGAACCCTGCCCCTTCAAGAAGAGAAATTGAAATTTCTAAAGTTATCAAAGAAGCATTAGAACCTGCAGTGATGTTGGAAAAATTCCCAAGAACTGCTGTTGATGTATTTATCGAAGTTTTACAAGCAGATGGTGGAACCAGATGCGCGGCACTGACTGCCGCATCTGTTGCATTAGCTGATGCAGGTATTCCAATGAGAGATATGGTTGCAGCAATTGCAGCGGGAAAAGTTGCAGATACTGTAATTCTAGATGTCAACAATGAAGAAGACCAAGCAGGTCAAGCAGACATGCCAATTGGTTATATGCCAAATCTTGAAAAAATAACATTATTGCAATTAGATGGTGTATTAACTCCTGAAGAATACAAAAAATGTGTTCAAGTTGGAGTAGATGGCTGTAAACTAGTTTATGAATTACAAAAGAAAGCACTTAACGATAAATATTTTGGAAATAATGGAGAATAAAAAATGACTTCTCATACTGTTATTGATGAATTAAAGAAAAATCAAATTCTTGACTTGTTAGAACAAGGAAAAAGGGTAGATGGAAGAGCTCTTGATGAGGCAAGAGAAGTTTCCATTGAAACTAACGCCATTCCAAAAGCCAATGGTTCTGCAAGAGTTCGATTAGGTGATACTGAAGTTGTCTGTGGAGTAAAAATTCAACCAGACAGACCTTTCCCAGATACTGGTGACAAAGGTCTTTTCATTTGTACTGCTGAACTATTACCTCTATCTCATCCTACAGTTGAAACAGGACCTCCTGGTCCTGAAGTTATTGAATTAGCTAGAGTTGTAGATAGAGGCATTAGAGAAAGTCATATGATTGATGTTTCTCAATTAGTTATTGAAAAAGACAAATCTGTAATTGGTGTTTTTGCGGATAATGTTGTTGTTGATTATGATGGTAATCTCTTTGATGCATGTTCATATGCTGCAACTGCTGCATTACTTTCATCTAAAAGTCCAAAATGGAATTGGGTAGATGAAGCCCCTACACTAGTTGAAGGAGAAGAAGTTAATGTCCCAATTACTACAATTCCAGTATCTGTGACTATGGGAAAAATTGGAAAACATATCATAGTTGATCCTAACGGTGATGAATGGGCAAGTATGGATGCAAGAATTACCATTACTAGTGATTCGGATGGAAACATTTGTGCTTTACAAAAGGGAGGCAATGACGGATTCACACAAGATGAAATTGTTCAATGTGGTGAAATCTCAGTAAGGGTTGGTGCAAAAATAAGAGAAAAATTAAAAGCAGCTCAGCAGGCAGGTCAATAAAATGGCAAAAGGAAAGAAATCACTCAAAGGCCTTGGTGCAAGATACGGAATTAAGATTAGAAAACAGTATACCAAAATCCACCTTCAATTAAAAGAAAAGAGAGCATGCCCTGAGTGTGGTTCAAAAACCTTTGGCAGAGACGCAGTGGGGATTTGGTCTTGTAAAAAATGCAGCTTCAAAATAGCTGGAACCGCATATGACGTTAAAGTATAGTGCAAAAATTATCGTTGACGCAAAAGACAGCACAAAAGCAATTTTTGATTCTGTAAATACTGATAATGAATTTTATCCTGAAAATCCAGTTAAAACAAATATCACACTAGAAAAAAAAATGATCATTTCTGTAGAATCTGAACATCTTCCTCACTTGAGAGCGAATCTCAACTCTACTTTGAGACTCATTCAAGCTAGCAATGATACTATTGAATCGGTAAAGATATAATGAAACAAAAATTGTGATAATCCATGTCAGCAGGACAAATGCCACCATGGCTTCAAGAACAATTAATGAAATTGCAACAATCTCAACAAAATCTTCAATCAATTATGACTCAAAAACAACATCTCGAGATGGAAAAGGCAGAAACTGAGAAGGCCCTTGAAGAATTAAAAAAAATTGGTGACGCTGATGCAGTTTACAAACAAGCAGGAACTGTTTTGTTAAAATCAACAAAAACGGAACTAGTAGATGAATTAGAAGAAAAACAAGAGATGGCAAAAACTCGTGCAACAGTCCTTGAAAAACAAGAAATCCGTGTCAAAGAAGCACTAAAAGAACAAGAAGCAAAAATTACCGAAATGATGAAGAGTGGTTCTCAGGCCCCAAAACCTGAAGAAGAAAACCCTAGAAAATAATTCCTGATATCCTTTTCATATGAGATATTAACAATTCTTTTCGTAGATATTTGTGAAATTAGAAAATCTCAGAATTATTGTAGATGAAAGAGAGAAAAAAAGTGGAATTCCTGAACTACTAAAATCAGTTGGTCTCAATCTTGAGATGAAAACACTTCCAATTGGAGATTATATTGTTGCACCTGAAACTGTAGTGGAGCGAAAGAGTATTCGTGATTTGATGGCATCAGTTTTTGATGGTAGACTCTTTGATCAATGCACTAGACTCAAAGAGCATTTTGAAAACCCAGTTGTACTAATGGAAGGAAATGTTGATGAGATTGAAGAGATTACAGAAAATCCTTTGATTTTTTATGGCGCAATTTCTACTGTTGTCCTTGATTTTAAAATTCCAGTAATCCCAACACCTAGTGCAATACACACTGCAAAATTACTAGTGTCAATGTGTTCACGAAAAGATGCTCCAAAGGGACCTTATCTTAAAAAAATAAAAAAATCCTCTGATTTGGAACGACAACAACTTTCTGTTCTTTGCAGTTTACCTGGTGTTGGCGAAAAATTTGCTGTTAGAATGCTTGAAAAATTTGGAACCCCTCTGAAAGCCTTTGCAGCAACTACTACTGAACTTGCCAAAGTGGAAGGATTGGGAGAAGCAAGAGCAAAGAAAATCAAAAAAACTTTAGATTCTAAAAGCAAGTATCTTAAAAAATCAAATCAAAAAACACTTCACGATTCTTGAAATTATTCTTTGAGTAGTTTTCTTTTAAGTGGCGTGGCACACATTGGACATTCTTTTCCTGATTCATGACTTGTTTTGCATCCTGGACAATAATGAACCCATTTTCCAACATCTTTGATACCTTGAGTCATAATTGGTGAAATCTTTAATCCTAGATTTTTTGCAACATTAGAAATGGCAAAATCATCACTGATAATTTCACCATCTAATTCAATTCCTAATGCAATAACTGACAGGTCTTGTTTTGATAGTTGTGTAAAATCCCCCGTATTCTTTGCAGCATCAGTAGCAGCTTTTGTTGAATCTGTATCTGGTTCTCTAATTTTTAGTCTATTTGTTTCAAGTAATGTCCCTAATGCATCATGATTTTTCTTTATGTGTTTAATTTCATCATATACTAGTGATGTTGTATAGCAATCATTGGATGTCCTAAATGGCACTCCTGCATAAAACGCACTAGCGTCTAAAATTCTAAAATCCAAGCTTACTCATTTGTCTTAATCCACGTTTTTTCAATCTGACAAACACGGCAGGTTTTTTGTATTTTTTTATTGTTATCGGTTCTTCAAATCCTGCAGTTTTTACTACTTGAGCATCCATTACAATGTTGCAATCATGCGAACTGATAATCTCTATCTTTTCATCTGGAACTACAATTGATTCAAGTCTGTACACTGGAGCAACTGGAGTAATTATCAATACATCCAAACTTTCATGCAGAATTGGCCCTCCTAATGAAAATGAATGTCCAGTAGAACCACTTGGTGTTGCAACAATCACTCCATCCATTTTTTGTTTAACAGTATCATTTTGGAACTTGATTTCAATCTCTGCAGTTTTTGTCAGGTTTGCTCTGTTAATGAAGATCTCATTTAATGCTGGTGGAAACTCTTTTCCTCCACAAGATGCAACAACTCTGGTCCTTTTATCTAAGAAAAATTTATCTTTCTGAATTTGATTTAATGCATCATCTATCTCTTCAATTGTAATTTCAGATAAGATTCCTCTGTTTCCACCTTCATTAATCGTCAAAATTGGCGTCTCATTTTCTAAATTCCTAAACACTCGAAGTGTTGTTCCATCTCCGCCCAGTGTGACTACCAAATCCAGTTTTATTTTTTTTAATTCCTCTAAAGTTTCAATCTGTTTTGCACCATCCACTTGAATTGGTGATATGGTGTATACCTTAGATTTTTTTGCCAATAATTTTTTTGCAACATTAATAGCAGCTTTTTCTGATTCTTTGTTTCCTACTTTACTTACCACTGCAACATTTTGTAGTTTCAACCAGTTTTCTAGAAATTACATTTACTTAAAAATGATATTTTTCTGGAAAAACAATTAAGTATGAAAACGATGGCGATTAACACATGAGTTACGCACATCCAGAAGTATTAGTTGATACGGAATGGGTTTCACAAAATCCTCCCAATGAAAATAGGAAACTAGTTGAAGTCGACTATGATCCTGTAAATGGATATCAAAAAGGTCACATTAATGGAGCCAGTCTAATCTGGTGGAAACGTGACATCAATGATCCCGTTACAAGAGACATTATCTCTAAAAAGAAATTTGAAGAGTTGATGGAAAAAAATGGAATCACAAAAGATACTGAAGTAGTTCTTTATGGTGACTTTAACAATTGGTTTGCAGCATTTGTTTTTTGGGTTTTCAAGATCTATGGACATGAAAATCTAAAGATTATGAATGGCGGTAGAAAAAAATGGGAAATAGAAAATAGAGATTATACAACTGATGAACCCCAATTTGGATCAGTTACATATGTTGCACAACCTCCAGATGAGGGCTTACGTGCATATCTATTTGATGTAAGCCGTGCACTTGGAAAAGAAGATACTGTAATGGTCGACGTTAGATCTCCTGCAGAATTTACAGGAGAAATTACTGCACCTCCAGAGTATCCAATGGAACATGCACAAAGAGGTGGACACATTCCTGATGCAAATAATATTCCATGGGCAACTGCAGTCAATGATACAGATGGAACTTTCAAAACAGTTGAAGAACTAAGACGAAACTACGAACCAAAAGGAGTTACACCTGATAAAGATGTAATTTGCTATTGTAGAATTGGAGAACGTTCCTCGCACAGTTGGTTTGTTCTAAAGTATCTACTTGGTTATCCAAAGGTTCGAAACTATGATGGTTCTTGGACTGAATGGGGAAACATGATAGGAAATCCTGTGGAAAAATAAATTGTTACTAGATCTCCCTGTTTTAAAAAAGGGATCTTTTTATTTTATCAAAGATTCTGATGATGAACTTGTCATGGAAGACAAGACAAAACGAGGACTAAGTGTAAAGGAAACATCTGTTGATGAAAAACTCAATGTCAAGGCTGACAAAGGAATGATTCATGATATGGATGGAATTGGTCATTGGGTTCCAATTAGATGGTATTTTCCAAAGGATCTGTATGACCTTACTGCAGTTTCAACACATGCTGAAGCAATGGAAAAAAAATACACAGAATTGCGAGAACTTACTTGTCCTGACGATGATGACTGATAACCTTTTTAAATAAAATCAATTGAGAAATCTCAGATGTCCTTACTTCTCAAAGATCGAGTTTGGTCCATGGAAGCTCCTACTGCAAAACGAGGCGTATATCCATTACATGGATTCAAACTTGGGCTATACCGATTGCCAATAAATCTTGAAGATCCTAATGATATTAAATCGGTCCATGATGGTCTCAAAAAAGCTTTTGAGATGGACAAGTATGCTGATAGAGTTTTTGCAACATATCGTTGGACAGAACAAAACATGGATGATCCTGATGCAAAAGGATACGAAGAAGTTGAACTGTCAGTTACTGTTGAAATCGTAACTGGTGAAGTTGTAGATATAATTTATCAAATTTTCCCAATAGAAAAGTTTGGTGATCCTAACTGGGTCAAAGATTACAGAAAAAAAGCAGACCATTTTGCAAAAATGGTAATTGATACTATTTTACGTAATACCATCTTGGCAGACAAGATGATTTCTTACTTTGCAAAGACTGACAAAATTTCTGAAGTTGAAGCTATTCAAAAACTTGAAGACCTTACTCCTTTGGCAAAGATTGTTCTTGGTGCAAAACCAAAACCTGTTGAGGCTACAGAAGAAGAATCCGAAGAAGATGAAGGGGATATTGAGATTCCAGATGGTGCAAAACCTGGACCAATTGATGTTGATTATAAACAAAAGATGAAATCCTCTGCAGCATATGAAGCAGCTGAACACACCATCAAGACTTGGGGCAGAAAAGGTACAAGTAATGGAATTATGGGTGTTTGGGGAGAATTCGTTTCAGTAGATTATGATATTTGTGTAGCTGATGGCGGATGTATTGAAGCCTGTCCTGTAGGTGTGTATGAGTGGTTTGATTCTCCAGGAAATCCTGCATCTGACAAGAAACCCTTAATGTCAAAAGAACCTGATTGTATCTTTTGTCTTGCATGTGAAGGTGTTTGTCCACCACAAGCAATCAAGATCTTTGAACAAAAATAGTGAAAATTCATTGCAAGTATAAATAGTGAAGAGTGATTCTCAGAGCTAGGGAAAATGGCAATAAACCCTTTCACACAATTGGTATTTGATCTGTTTATTCTATCTGCTATTATAATTACTGCATATACGTGCAATTTCTATTACCTTGCGTTCTTGTCTCGAAAAAGAAAAGACCACTTACAAACTGCTGATTTAGGAACTCCTTCAATTACGATTCAACTGCCGATATACAATGAAAAGTATGTTGCAAAAAGACTAGTTGATTCTGTATGTAATCTGGATTATCCTCAAGAAAAAATGAGAATTATGGTATTGGATGATTCTGATGATGACACTGTAGACCTCTTGGCAGAAACTGTTAATGATTACAAAAAGAAAGGTTTCCAAATTGAACATGTTAGACGTGGAACTAGAAAAGGGTACAAAGCTGGGGCGCTAAAATATGCAATGCAATCAACTGACACAGAACTTGTAGCCATCTTTGATGCTGATTTTATTCCTCCAAAATGGTTCCTTAAACGTGCCATTCCTCACTTTGCAAAATCAAACATTGGACTAGTACAATGTCGTTGGGGTCACGTAAATGAAAATTATTCTGCGATTACACAAGCACAAGCTCTAAGTCTTGATTTTCATTTTTTAATTGAACAAAAGGCAAAGAGCAACTCTCATCTTTTTATGAATTTTAATGGCACTGCTGGAATATGGAAACGTGATTGTATTGAAGATGCGGGAGGGTGGCATACTGCAACTTTGGTTGAAGATCTTGATCTTAGTTATAGGGCACAAATGAAAGGGTGGAAATGTGTGTTCTTGCCTGACATTGTAGTTGATGCTGAATTACCTGTACAGATGAATGCTGCAAAAAGACAACAATTTCGTTGGGCTAAAGGCTCCATTCAATGTGCAGTCAAATTACTAACTGATATTGCAATCAAACGAAAAATTGCAATTGAAGCAAAGATTCAGGCTTTTATTCAACTTACTCGTCATATTGTTTATCCATTAATGCTAATCCAATTTTTAGCATTACCGATTTTGTTAGTAGGACAAGTCAATCTTTATGTGATTAGTTTTCTTCCTGCAATTACAATTGCAACATATCTTGCAATGGGCCCTGGTGCATATATTATGATTATACAAAGTATGTATCACAAATCGTGGAAGTCAAAAGCCAAAATACTACCTGCATTACTAGTGTATAATGCTGGAATGTCTGTCAACAATACTGTTGCGGTATTTGATGCAGTACTTGGAAAAAAGAACGAATTTCTTAGAACTCCAAAGTATGGTGTTTTAAAGAAAAAAGATGACTGGAAAGACAATGCATACAATTTACCATTCTCTCAAGTAACACTTCTTGAAATTTTCTTTGGTGTTTATGGTGTGCTGGGTATTTTTATCTCGATATTTTCAAACAATCCTGTCTTTGTTCCAATAATTGCGCTACAAACTGTCGGATTCTTCTACATTGCATATCTGAGTCTATCTCATACTAGATTTAAAAGAAATAAATCAAGTGTTACCCGTATAATGACCAAGAACGAGAAGATGGCAAATACAGTTTACAAACTTTCCATGGTTGGGATTGTTGGAATAATTATTTTTGGAGGATTTATGGCAATTTATGGATACAGTATGGATATTTATCCTCTTGATAGAATCCGAGGAAATCTTGATGGCATTGTTGCATCTTCTGATCCTGATGCAATTCGTACTCACTTAGTAGCAATTCAGGCTGATATGGATGGAATAATGGCAAATGATCTAATCCCTGAGAAAACTAATGCTGATGGTGAACTGATTTCTAAAAATCCTGTATGGTTATTTTCCACAGAATCTACAAACTTTGTTAGAATTCAAGAAAACCTAGATACAATGCTTGCAAGTGTTGATAAAATTTCTACTGTCCCAAAAGATAGTTCTGCGTATCATACTGGTATGATGGATGTCAGTGGTAGAGCTGACTTGCTCAAAACCAACATCATGGATGCAACTCCGTACATGTATGTCAGTGTTGCAAATCTAATGTTTACAACAGTCTGGATTGCTGCACTATTGGGAATCTTTGCAGCATTGAAAAGAAAGAAGGAACAACTCAAAAAAGCCGACGATGTTGGAATCTAAGAAATATTTAATTCCTTTCTAATTTCATCAACAGCTCTGATTCCGTAAATGTCTCTGATTTGCTGAATTCTTACTGCTTCTTTTAGTAAATCCCGTCCAATTGCATTTGTTAAAATCGAATACACATCACTGAATCTAATCTCCCATCTGTCTGCACAATCTAGAATCTTACTTACTGCCCATTGTCTTACTTCATGTGGAAGAGGAATCTTTTCTCCTGATTCAATTGAAATTCGGTCAAACAGATTTACAATATCTGCAGTTTGTTCTGCCATCTTTTCAAGATCTTTTACTTCTCCATATTTTGACTCAGCATTCATCCTGATATTTGATTGATATTCAGAAAGTTTCAGTAATGCCATCATCTCTTTTGATGAATCATCTGAAGCTTTGTTCGTAACGCTTCTAATTGATTGCATCTCTTCAAACAATTTTTCAGTCTTTTTATGAAATTCTACGGTAGATGCATCTTGTCTCTTCAACATATCTGTAGCTGAGGAGATTTTTTGCTCAATGCTGTTTGTTTTATCAAACACATTTTGTTTAAAGTTTGAAAGGTCTTCTTGTACAGATTTTAGTCCTTCGCCTACAAATGCCGTAGAATCTGCTCTGTGTGAAAGAGTTCCAATTTCAGTTTCAATTCTGTCAATTTTTCCAGCCAGTTCTTTAATCGATTCCAGACTCACATTATTGACGGAGTTTGCCTTTGTAACAATTGTCTCAAATTGTTGTTTGAGACCTTCGATAACTCCTCCAAGTGAGTCAATTTTTGATGCCTTGGATGATATTGCATCAATTGTAACTTTGATTGCATCTAATTCAGAATTAAGATTAGAATTTTCTGAAATTCCTTCAGTAATTTTTATGAGTTCTTGTTTGAGACTGTCTATAATTTGGGAACCTGTTTCAAGTTTTGCAGTTTTTCCGGATATCTCTTCTATACTGTTTTTTAATTTCTCCATTTCTGAACCAACTTCTAAGAATGAGTCAGTTTTTCCTGAAACTTTTCTGAGATCATCTCTTACCTCGTCTATTCTTTGAGCAATTTTGATGATCATCTGTGAATTGTTTCTTATTGAATTCATACTGTCTTCTACTTGTTGAGAAATTTCTTGAGGTTTTGCTAATCTTTGCTCTTCTGAAATTCTACTAATCTCATCTTGTAATTTTGCAGTTTGATTATTAATTTTATTTACTAAATTTGATTGTGATCTGACTTGATTAAGACCTGCATAGAGTTTTTGTGTGTCATCTTCAATTATGTTAAGTTGTTTTGATTGTTTTTGTATATGTTCTAATGCCGATGTTAAAGAGTCAATCATTCCTTTCATGGAGACTAGAACTTTTTGATTTTCACCAAAAATCTTTGACATTATTTTGATCTCTTTTTGCAATGCCTTGTTTGAATCTGATACTGATGCAACTTTTTTTAGTAAAACCGATGGACTTGGTTCTCTTTTTGCAACTTTTTTTGTTTCTTTTTTTGCTTTGGTGGTGGTTTTTTTCTTTGCAGTTTTTGCAACCATGTCTCTGAATTAAAAATTTAATGATAAAAAAGTTAGGTCTAAAATAAAAAATGTAAAGAGTTACTTGTTTACAACTTCTGGTTCATGAAGCAACTCATGAAAGGTTTTTTCAGCTAAACCGTTTGCTGTCTCAATAAACCCTCTTGTACAATATTCACATTGAATCATATAGTACGGTATGGTACCGTACTATTAATAATAAGGTAATGACAACGTAACCAATATTGCAGTCAGATACCCCAGGTCATATCTCTACATTTCATTCAGTTGACCTAATCATCACTCTGCATTTTGATAATGGTTGATTGGAATAAAGAGATTAACATTTTGAATTTTCTAGCCTCAATCTATGAATTTACAAAAGAAAATTTTTTGCACATTTGATGTTCATTTGGTAACCATTTTACAATTTTTTTTATACAAAATTTTTCAATCCGCAACTATTTTTAAACAAATTTGTCTAATCATAATATGCAAAACATTCCACTTCAACTAAATCCAAGTGGAATTCAAAGTTCACTAAACAACACCGTTTCTAGTTTGATTGAACAGATTACTCCTGAACTTCCTCATACATCTTTTGTAACTGATTTGGCATTTATCATGATTATTGGTGCAGTTGTTACCCTTGCCTTTTTCAAAATCAAGCAACCATTAATCATTGGATATCTTTTTGCAGGAATGTTGATTGGACCTTTGTCTCCATTTTGGTCTTGGATATTGCCTGAAGGTGGACCTACTCCTGATGTATTAGAAGGTGTTGGAATTTTGTCTGATATTTCTGCATTGAATCTTTTTGCTGAGATTGGTGTAATCTTACTTTTGTTTGTAATCGGAATTGAATTTCCATATGCAAAAATTAGAAGCATAGGACGAGTTGCAGTTGGGGTTGGAACTATTGGGTTGTTTTCTACGTTGGGCGTAGTATTCTACACTGCTACTGCATTGGGTCTTCAATTTATGGACGCATTATTCATTTCTGCAGCATTATCTATTTCCAGTACTGCGATCATTGTTAAAATTTTAGAAGATATGGGAAAGATCAAAAAAGAATCATCGATTCTCGTATTGGGTATTTTGATTGTTGAAGACGTTATTGCAGTTATTCTGATTTCATCATTGCAGTCAGTTGCATTAGTTGGAAGTGTTTCTGTCGAATCAATTGTAATAGTTGTTTTGGTTGCAACTGGATTAATCGTTGGAACATTTACAGTTGGAACTCGTGTAATTCCACCATTAATTGATAGAGTTGCTGCTGCAGAACACCGTGAGATTCTGCTTCTCAGCGTTCTTGGTGTTTGTTTTGGCTATGCCTTGTTTGCAAATATTGTTGGATTGTCTGTCGCAATTGGCGCCTTTTTGGCAGGTGTATTGGTAGCTGAATCAAAATCTGCTGAAGTAGCAAAACTTCTTTCTAGTCCAATTAAAGACATGTTCGTTGCAATCTTCTTCATTTCAGTTGGGGCTTTGATGGATATCTCTCAACTTGGAGACTACATTTGGATAGCAATAGCATTGATTGCAGTTGCTACGGGTATGAAATTTGGAGGAAATATGATTGGAAATATTTTGTTCAGACAAAAACGAGGCAAAGCTCTTCGTTCAGCATTCACTTTGGGTGCTCCAAGAGGAGAATTCTCAATTGTTATTGTAAAAGCTGGTGTTGATATTGGAGCAGTAAGTGCTTTCTTGTTCCCTTTGATAGGTATAATTTCAATCATCACTGCATTCCTTTCTCCTTTCATGGTAAAAGCTGGGGATAAAATAATACCAAAATTGGAAAAAGATAATGTCTGATGAACTAAAACGAATGCTAGAGCAAGTTCACACTGGCATTACTACTTTTGATTTTGAAAGAAAAGAAACTCCTTGCATTGTTGTTGATGCAACAAAGTATGGTTCTATTCGCGCAAAAATTGAAGGACAACCATTTTCAGTAAATACTGATTTGAATATATTGCAAGACGGATTGGGAAATGTCTTTGTTGAAGTTGTTTTAACTTTTTCAATTGGAAACATTATTGAAAAATTCCTCATTAATGCAAAGACTGATTTGAAATTTTTTGAAACTCTTGCTGATACTTCTATGCTTGTACTTAATTCCCCTGAATCTCAGTATGGGAAAGACAATGTTATTGCAATTCAATTACCTCGACCTGAAAAAGCACATGATGCACTGGAAATCATTAAATCTGCTCTAATTCCTAAAAATCAATAAATGGTGCAGTTACCGGGATTTGAACCCGGGTCACGTACTTGGCAAGCACGAGTACTAACCAGACTGTACTATAACTGCAACAAACCTAGAAACTGAATTTGGATATTAAACTGTTTTTAACTATTTTAATGAATAATCACTATGGATGAAATTCTTCTAAAAAAGATTGAAGAAAAAATTCAAGAAACAATCTCAAACAAAGATGACATCAAACAATTAATCTCCATGTTGTCAAATATTGATAATTCAAAATCATTTGCTTTGGGTATTGTCGTTGGAAGAATCTATAATGCATTTTATTATCAATCAAAACGAATTCTGAATCGAGAACCTACAAAATCTGAATTTGAGGAATTTTTAGAATTTGTCAAAAACAAGAAATCTATTCTAGAACATCTATGGTGATGGTTTGTTCCAATCAACAACTTTGATTGTTGGTGTTCCTGGTAATTTTACACATGCACTTTTGAGTGATTTCTTTGCTGCTGCCAAGTGAGCATCACCATTAACGTAAAGTTCCATGATGCACTGACCTTCTTTTACTCTTGCACCCAAACTGGTTGCTTTACCCCATGCTCTTCTCATTCCTTCTGAAATTCTGTCTGCACCTGCAGTTGCAATTTGTTTATTTTCTCTTAACATGTTGTGTGGGTATATTCTAAGTCTTGAATAATATCCCGATTCGCCAGTTGTTTTTTCTAATGTTTTGTTTGCTGCCAATCTAGTTGATTCAATTGCCATGTGTCTTAACTGCATTTTTTCATTAATGCATAATTGTACACAATATTGGTAAGTTCCTCTTTTTCCACCTTGAAATTTTGCAATTTTAATTTGTGGCTTACCTTTGATGTATTTTCTTCTGGTAAAGACTTGACCGTTACCCTCTCTGTAATTGGCACCATGCATGATATGTTAAGGGCCTGAATGCCCATATTTTAA
>CAYFJT010000009.1:39230-54497 GCA_964343515.1 uncultured Nitrosopumilaceae archaeon | reverse complement strand
TTTGATTTGTTTTGATTAGGTTTTTTGCCTTTTGATTTGTTTTGATTAG
This sequence comes from uncultured Nitrosopumilaceae archaeon, assembly GCA_964343515.1. GTDB lineage: Archaea > Thermoproteota > Nitrososphaeria > Nitrososphaerales > Nitrosopumilaceae > Nitrosopumilus. The sequence goes on along the minus strand of CAYFJT010000009.1, from coordinate 54,448 downwards.
GTTTTTTGCCTTTTGATTTTTGTTTTTTGTTTGATTCTTCATTTGATAGTTTTTTGTATAATTTGAAAGCTTGATCAACATTTGCATTTTGGTGAATTATTGCTCTTGTTGCTCTAATCATAGCAACAGGATGTTCAGATTGCCAGATGTTTCGCCCCATATCAACACCAACAGCACCTGCCTTTACAGCGTTGTAAGTTAGTTGTAATGCATCACGTTCTGGAATTTTTTTTCCACCTGCAACAATGATTGGGGCAGGGCATGACTCTACAACTTTCTCAAAGTTTTCACAATAGTATGTTTTTACAATATGTGCACCTTGCTCAGCTGCCATTCTACATGCTAATGAAAGATATCTTGCATCTTTTCCCAACTCTTTTCCTACAGCAGTTACAGCCAAGACTGGAATTCCATATTGTTCTGCTTCACTGACTAATTTTCCAAGATTTACAACTGTTTGATATTCATATTTTGAGCCTACAAAGATAGACATTGCAAGTGCACTAGCGTTTAGTCGTATTGCATCTTGAATTGATACTGTGATATCTTCTTGAGACAAATCATCACCAATAATACTAGAGCCACCAGATACGCGCAATACCATTGGAGTATCAGTTTCTGCAGGAACAGATGTTCTCTGAACACCTCTAGTTAACATCAAAGAGTCACAGTGTTTCAACAAAGGTGCAATTACCTTTTTTGGGTTTTCTAATTTTTCAGTAGGACCAAGGAAATATCCATGATCAACTGCTAACATTAGTGCACGATTATTGTGTGGTTTAATAATACTAGATAATCTATTTTTTAATCCCCAATCCATATCCCATCGAATTTGAAATGCCTTTCTTAAGCCTTTCTTATTTTGTGATGATTATTTTCATTGCATTTTCACCACTACGTGCATGATCAAATGCTTTTTGAGTTTCATCAATGGAATAAGTATGTGTGATTAATTGTTTGACATCAATTTGAGATGATTCAATTAGATTCAATGCCTCTTTAGTATCAGTATCAGATGCAGCATAACTAGTAACAAGAGTAATTTCTTTTGAATAGATTTTACTCACATCTAAATCCATTTTTGCACCTTTTGAAGGAACACCAAACATCATCACAGCACCACCTTTTCGTACCATATCAATTGCATCATCCAGAGCTTTGAGACTACTAGTTGCAACAATAGCAACATCTACACCTCTATTATCAGTGTGATCTAAGATTTTTTGTTTTCTAGTTTCGTCAGTTGAGTGGATAGATTCTGTAATATGGAATTTTTTTGCAAAATCTAATCTGAAATCGTTAACATCAAAACAGAAAATTTTTGAGAATTTTTTTGCTTGAGCAAGCATCACATGCATCATTCCTGTAGGGCCAACACCAAAGATTGCAGCGCTATCACCTTCCTGATAATGATATTTTGTCCAAGCACGAACACAACATGCAAGGGGTTCAATCATTGCGGCTTCTTCAAAACTAAGAGAATCAGATATTTTCAATATACCTCCATGAGATACATTCCATGCAGGAACCACATATTGCTCAGATAAACCACAAGGAGATAGATTGGTTTCATAATATTTTTTGCACATTGTTTCGTTTCCATGATTACAGAAATGACAATCATAACAAGGAACATGATGATGTGTAAATACTCTATCTCCTTTTTTGAATTCAGTTACATTCGAACCAACATCTAAAATTACACCAGCAGGTTCATGACCTAAACGCATTGATGGTTGACCATATTGTCCAAATACTTTTTCTAAATCAGAACCACAAATGCCACATGCATGCATCTGAACTAAAACATCACCAGAATCCAAAGAGGGGTTTTCCGTTTCATTTACAGAAATTATTGATGGTTCTTTTACAGATGCAGTTTTCATGATTGGACGTTAGAAAATTGAGTATAAGTAGATTAAATTAAACACCAAGAATCTTCTTTAGCATTACTCTATAGTCAACTTCAGTTTTTTCACTACCTGTTGCAGGCAATGCAAATACCAAAGTTGATTTTTCAGCTCTTAATGCAGTCAACTCATCATTGATAGATTCTGTAATATCGTCACTAACTAAAACCAGTCCAACATCAGAATCATCAGTCAATTTCCTGATATCTTCTAAAGCCTTTTGAGGAGATTCAGAAATAATACCTGGAACTCCTGCTAACTGAAAGCTAGTTACGAATGATTTGCTTCCCACAGTGAATATTTTCACAAATCAATTTTCGCCCATTCTAATTTAACCCTTTTTGGAAGAGAGTAGATCAGGAAAGATTGATTTAGTTTAAAAAATCAGTAATTTTATGGCAGAAATTGACACTCAAAAAGATGTCTACCTATTCTTACATGGGAAAATGGATCTTAGAGAAAAAGCAACAAATGCATTAACTGAAAAAGGATTTGCAGTTGAAAAAATAACAATGGCATCTCCAAACAAAGTTGGAAACGTAGGAGATTACATGGCAATGTTATGGAGACCGCCCACACCAGATCAAATCAAAATTCAACAAATTACCAAAGTCGAACAAGTAGAACCAGAAGGAATGATGGGTCTTTGGAAAGGGGTTTCACAAGAAGATATTGAATCTATTCCATTAGGATAGTCTCAACTAAATCCTGCACCGAAGTCAGAACCTTTGTCTAAAAGGTCACCAGAATCTGAACTTTTTAATTTTCTAAACAGTAATGTTTCATAAACAAGTTTCATGGAATCTTCATCATTTAGATTACAATCTTCTTTAATTTGATTTTTGTATTTTTCTAATTTCACAGAATCTTGTTCGTCAGGAGAAATACCATCATGAACCATTAAATTTGCGATTTTTTCAATTTCAGAATTTTGTTGTTCTTCATCCATAATTCTCAATAAATTTTCTAGTTATTAACACATTCTAACAAAAAATTATCACAAATCTGAAAGTAATCCCGAAAGAAAATCAGAAAACTCTTCATCTGCAAAAATAATTTTTTCAATTTTATTTTCTTTTTGAGCAAGTTTCACTGAATCTAAATGATAGCAAGTTTCTTTTCCGTTTAATTTACCAAAATAAAATCCAGGACAAGAACAATAAAGAACAATTGGATCAACCCAATGTTCTTCACCCTTACCAACCACAGTCCAAATTTTTCTGTGACTAGGCTCAAAAACATGTAACTTTACTCGTTTTTCTGAAACCAGAGATTCTATTCTATCAGGATCTTTTTTCACAAGAATTTAATCAGATATCTGCAGTATAACTTTGATGTTACTAACTAGGATAATGCCATCAAAACCAGCATTAATTTTGGAAGGAGAGAAAAAACATCTTGTTGTAACAGATCTCCATATTGGATTTGAAAGTAGTATGGTATCAAATGAAATATTTATTGGAAAAAATTCCACAATAAATGAAACAATTCAAGAGATTTCTCAAATAATTGACTCAGAAAAACCAGATTCATTAATCTTACTTGGAGATGTTAAATCAAGTGTCAAAAGCATCTCAAAAAGTGAATGGGGCGAAATTCCAATGTTTTTTGAAAAAATTAGTGAAAAATGTGAGATAGTTTTGATTCCAGGCAATCACGATGCAAATATTTCAAGACTTGTTCCTCAAAACATTACAATGATCAGTTCAACTGGAATTGTGGAAGAAAACATTTTGTTAACTCATGGACACACAATGCCATCAGAGAATTTTTCACATGTAGATAAAATCATCATGGGACATGTTCATCCAGTTTTTTTTCAAGAAGATTCAGTGGTTAATGGACAAAGAGTATGGGTTTCAATGAAGATAGAAAAAGAAAAAATTTTCCCTAACAAATCAGGAGAATTAGAAATTACCATTATCCCTTCATTTAACAAGTATTTTTATGCAACTCATAGAAAGAAATACAAAAAATCAATTTCGCCAATTATTGACAGAATAAAATCAGTTGCGAAAGCAAGGATTGTTACATTAGATGGAACAATTATTGGGAACGAATCAATTATTGATCAAGTTTTGTAAGTATTATTCAATTGCATCATAGGGGTCAATAGGATTTTTTGTTGTTTGGTTATGTTGTAACCATTCAAGGGTTTTAACAAAAGAGTCTGCAAGCTCAATAGTAGTAAGAACAGGTATTCCCAATTCCAATGCTTTTCGTCGTATTTGATATTCATCATCAAGCATTCCCACATATTTTTCCAAAGACAAAGTACTTGGAATATTTATGATAAAGTCAATCTTCTTCTCATAGAGCAGATCAGAGATGTTTGGTTTTCGTTCTGGTTCTGAAATCTTGTGTACAATTTCAACATCACCAACTTTTTCTTCAAAAAATTCTGCAGTATGTTCTGTGGCTAAAATTTTGAATCCTAACTGTTTGAGCTTTGCAATACTTGGTAAGATTTTTTCTTTGTTTGTAGCACCGCCAACAGTTACAAGTGCAGTTCCTGTATCTGGTAGATTGTAACCTACCGAAGTTAGTCCTTTGGACAATGCATCATAAAAACTATCACCAAAACACGCAGCTTCACCAGTGGATTGCATTTCAACGCCCAATGCAATATCTGCACCATCTAACTGCATGAATGAGAATTGAGGGACTTTGATTCCATAGTTGTGAATCTTTTGCCATTTGTTTTCAGGAATTTTAGGAAGTGGTTTGTCCAAAATAGCCTTTGATGCAAGTGAAATCAGGTTTGTTTTGACTAATTTTGATACAAATGGCATGGAACGGGATGCACGAATGTTAAGCTCAATTACATAAACATGATCATCATGAATCAAAAATTGTAAATTGAATGGCCCTTTGATATTAAATGTCAATGCAATTTTTTTTGTATAGTCATTAATTGTTTCAATAATTTTGTTGTTTAATCTCCAAGGAGGAATACACATCATTGCATCACCAGAGTGTACACCAGCTGAATCAATGTGTTCAACTATTGCACCAATAACAACTTCTTTTCCATTGCTTATTCCATCAACATCTACCTCAAGTGAATTTAACATGAATTTTGAAATTACAACTGGATGATCAGGAGAAACATCTGTTGCTTCTTTGACATATGTTTTAAGTTCGTCTTGTGACCAAACAACTTTCATTGCAGCACCAGACAAGACATATGATGGTCTAACAATTACAGGAAACCCAACTTCTTGTGCAAAGTTTTTTGCTTCATTGAGATTTGAAAATGCTTGCCATTTTGGTTGTTGAATATGTAATTTATCAAGTTCAGCACTGAATTTTGAACGATCTTCAGCTCTATCAACATCTATTGCACTTGTTCCCAAAATTTCGATTCCACGTTGTGCGAGTCCAGGAGTTAAATTATTTGCAGTCTGACCACCAACACAAGTAATAATGCCTTTAGGATTTTCAAATTCTGCAATGTCAAGAATTCTTTCTTGAGTTAATTCTTCAAAATACAATCTCGTACAAATATCATAATCAGTTGAAACAGTTTCAGGATTGCAGTTAACTACTGAAACATTTTTCTCACCATTTTCTTGCAATCCCCAGACCATGTTAACTGTACCCCAATCAAATTCCACACTACTTCCAATTCTATAAGGACCAGCGCCAACAACGACAATTCCTTTCTCATCTTGAGGAACTGCGATATCGTTAGAATTGCCCCCATATGTTAGATAAAGATAATTTGTCACAGCAGGCCATTCTGCAGCCAAAGTGTCAATTTGTTTGACAGAAGGAATTACGCCTAATTTTTTTCGTATTTCACGCACTTCATCAGGGGTTTTTTCTTTAATTCGTGCAATCTGCTTGTCGGAAAATCCCATCTTTTTGGCATCCCACATCATAGATTCATCAAGGTCAGATTCTTTGAGTTTAGATTCAGTATCTACAATATTTTGAATTTTTTCTATAAACCAAGGGTCTATTGCAGAAAGTTTGTAGATTCTATTAACTGAAATACCCATTTTTAGTGCAATTGCAACATTATACAAAATTTCATCATCATGATGTGAAAGTTTGAATTCAATTTCTTCTTCAGTAAATTTTTGTCCATTTGCACGATTCAAAACAAGTCCATCATTTCCAATGTCAAGCATTCGGATTGTTTTTTGTAAAGATTCTTCAAAGGTTCTACCAACTGCCATCACTTCTCCAACAGATTTCATAGTTACGCCAAGTTTACGGTTAACAAGTTCAAATTTTGAAAAGTCCCATCTAGGATGTTTACAAACAACGTAATCAAGGGAGGGTTCAAAGCACGCAGTAGTACTTTTTGTGATTCTATTTACAAGTTCAGATAAACTATAACCCAACCCAATTTTTGCAGACATGTATGCAAGTGGATAACCAGTTGCTTTACTTGCAAGAGCTGATGAACGTGATAGTCGAGGATTAATTTCAATCGCAACGTATCTATCAGAATCAGAGTCTAATGCATATTGAATATTACATTCCCCAACAATTCCAACATGTTTTGTTGCACGTAGTGCTGCTGAACGTAACATGTGATATTCATGATTATCAATAGTTTGTGAAGGAGCAACTACGATATTATCACCAGTATGAACTTTCATAGAAAGAACATTTTCCATGTTACATACAATTACATTATTGCCATCATAGTCTTGCATTACTTCATATTCAATTTGTTTCCAGTGACCGATATATTCTTCAATCAAGACTTGACCCACAAGACTTGCCTTTAGTCCTCGTTCAACAATTTCATGTAATTCAATCTCATTGTGTGCAATTCCGCCACCACGTCCACCTAAAGTATAAGCTACTCGAATTATGACTGGATAAGATAGTTCTTCAGCAATATTTTTTGCATCATCAAAGTTTGTGACAGTTTTACTTTTTAGTACAGGTACGCCTGCTTGATTCATTTGATCCTTGAAAAGCTGCCTATCTTCAGTATTTTTGATGCCTTGAACTTGGGTTCCAAGGACACTTACCCCATACTTTTTGAGAATTCCAGCCTCTTCAAGTTTAACACCACAGTTTAGAGCAGTCTGTCCTCCATATGCCAACATTATTCCATCAGGTCTTTCTTTTTCAATAATAGATTCAACATACTTTGGATTTACTGGTAAAAGATACACTTGATCTGCAAATCTAGTATCAGTTTGAATTGTTGCAATATTTGGATTTATTAGAACACTCTTGATTCCATCTTCATGAATTGCTTTAAGACATTGACTTCCTGAATAATCAAATTCTCCAGCTTCACCAATTTTTATTGCACCACTACCAAGTACCAGAATTTTCTTTAAGGATTCATTTTTTGGCAATTCTCATTTCTCCATTAATTTTTTAAGTTCTTCAAAGACATATTTACAATCAAAAGGACCAGGTGCAGCTTCTGGATGAAATTGAACAGCGATACAATTTTGTGTTTTATGTTTTATTCCTTCAACTGTTTTGTCATCTGCATTTGTAAACCATAATTTAAAATCAGACTTTTCTAAAGATTCAGGCTTTATCCCGTAACCGTGATTTTGACTAGTAACATAAACTTGGTTCGTTTCTAAATTAATACAAGGTTTGTTTTGTCCTCGATGACCATATTTTAGTTTGTAAGTTTCAGTGTTTCCTGCAAGTCCAATAATTTGTGCACCTAAACAGATTCCTAGTGTGGGAATATTATTTTCAATAAGTTTTTTTGCAGTATCAACAGTTGCAGGACAGTTTTGTGGATCACCAGGTCCACTACTTAGCACCACACCTTTTGGATTGTGAGACATTATTTTTTCGTAAGGAGTATTCCACGGAACAACGATTGTGTTGTATCCTAATTCTCGTACATTTCTTACAATGGCATTTTTTGCACCAGTGTCAATCACCACAACAGATTCAGAGTCATTTCCATAGATTTTTTCTTCTTTAGTCGAAACTGAATCCATAAATTTCTCAGAATTATAATCAGTTGCCCCTGTCAATTCTTTTTTGATTTTTTCAACGTCAATGGGTTCTTCTGACACTACAAGTGCCGCCATCATAACACCACCACTTCGGAGTTTCTTAGTTATAGCTCTAGTATCAACACCAGATATTCCAGGCACTTTTTCATTATACATCCACTCATCAAGAGTCATTTTGAGATTCCAATGACTTGCAGTCAAAGAGAGTTCATGGACCACAAGACCTCTGATTTGCATAACATCAGACTCAAAGAATTTTGAAATTCCATCCTCATCTTTAATTTCTGGATCGGGTACACCATAATTTCCAACAAGAGGATAAGTTAGCGTAAGAATTTGACCATTATAAGATGGATCAGTTAGCGCTTCAGTATAACCAACCATACCAGTGTTAAAGACAATTTCACCAAAAACAGTCGTTGAATAACCAAATCCTTGGCCATCAAAAACAGTACCATCATCAAAGATCAGTTTTCCATGTTTGTTTGCGTGGATTGATTTCTTTGTGGCTATTGTGACCCTCAGCAATTCCGTTGTAATGAGAATTTAAGTTTTATGTGAATTAAAAGAAATATTTTTTGATCGCAAAAATTTTGATCATAATGCTTGGAATTCTTCGCTCCATTTGTGATATGCGCGAATCATCTCTGTTGAAACACTTGGTTTTCGTCTTGACATAATGTCTTTGAAATCAGTAGGGGTTAGTTCTCTAGGTTGTACTGGTTCTTCACCTTCTACAGGTTCATGGTAATCAGGAGAATTGAAAATTTCATGGACAGTTTTGATTTGTGCAGCTTGACAAACATCTTTGATATCACTGGCACTGTATCCATCAAACAATTTTGCCAATTCAGTAGAATTGACTCGATAGTCTTTGTTTAGTTTAGCAGTGTATTGTTCAAAGAGATTTTCTCGGGCTGCTTGTGTAGGTAATGATACATAAATTCTCTTTTGGAATCTTCGAAGGAAAGGCCAATCAAGGCTCCAGGGTTTGTTTGTTGCCCCAATTACATACATCATCAAATCTTTTCCTTTACCATTAACACCATCCATCTCAGTAAGGAATTGGTTCTTTGTTCTAACTTCTCCACCAACCTCACTATTTCGGGAGCCCAAAAGTGAATCAACTTCATCTACAAACAAGATAACAGGCTTGCCTTCTTTTTCAGCATAATTTCTTGCCATTGCAAATAATTTTGAAACATTCTTTTCTGCCTCACCTAACCATTTACTCATCATAGAAGATGCATCTACATTGATAAAGTAACCATCCATTTCATTTGCAGTTGCAGCTGCCAACATTGTTTTTCCAGTTCCAGGAGGACCATAAAGTAACATTCCTTTTGGCCAACCTAATGGGAATAAATCAGGTCTTTTAGTTGGATAAACAATTGATTCACGTAATGCACTTTTTGCATCATCCAAACCAATAACTTGGTCCCATGTAACATCGGGTTTTTCTTTCATGACTAGGTCTTCAAAATCATTTTCTGCTTCTTGTCTTTGAACAGATTTTTTCTGTTCTTCTTCAGAAGCTTTAGGATCAACTGCAGGCTCTACACCATGTGCTTGTTGTAGGGCATTGATTCTATTATGATAAGAGTTGCATCTTTCTTTGTATATTGGATTTAGTTTGCTATTTGGGTATAATTGGAGTAATTTTACTAAAGCATCAATTGCTTGTTGATAATATGTGATTGCCTGACCGCGCGCACCTTGAGAATCAAATTTGATAGCTTCTGAAGCATATTTGCTAGCAGTGTTTTCTAGTTCTTGTGGAGCCATACTCATTTCAAATTACCTACGCAGTATTCCCTTGAGAATTTTGTTGGTATTCTACAGTGTTAATCTCTGTAGCAAAATTGGTTAAATTAATTGCACTTGTTTCGCTCTCATCATAGTCAGGACCATCATGATATTTTTTATTTAAATCAGATTTTTCAGAAATATCAACATGAATTCCTTTTACCTTACTAAGAGAGTCTTCAGCAGACATGATTAATTCAGAGATTTCATCATCTAAATTTTCAATTGAGCCTGCAGCCTCTGAAATCACAGATACAAAATATTTGAGAATTGAACGCATCTCTTTTTTATCAGCATATTTGACTAGCATAAAGTCAGCAATTCCAACAATTTTATCTAAATCTTGAAGTTCTTCTAAAGTCAATTTTTCAATTTTTTTGTCATCAGATAACTTTACTTCCGAAATTTTTTTATCAATTTTGGAAGATATTGATTTTATACGTTCAATATCTTTTGAGAAACTCAGTTTAGTGTTTAATACATTCAAGTATTGCATAATTTAAAAAAATCAACATTAGGGTACTGCTTACTTATTTTAGAGTCCACCATCAATTTTACTTCATCTAGTAGAGTTGAAGATTCAGTGTTTGATTGATTAAAATCAAAACTAGCGTGAGTTAGTGCTGCAGAGTCCAACACAATACTTCCTAAATGAACAGAGAGTTCGGATAATTTTTGACTACAATCAGGAATTAGTTCGTAAAGTTGAGCACTAATTGTTCGAATCATAGGAATAGATGAAGGTAAAATTTGAGGTATGGATGTTACATTTGTAATACTTGTAATCTTTCTTTTAATGATTATTAAAATCTCAAGGGAGAATGCTATGATTTTTTCAAGTTCAATTGCTTTAAGTTGAAATTTATCGGATTCTTTAAAATCAGAGACTAAATCCTTGTTAATTTGCATTAAATTTTCTCGTTTTTGGGAGATGGTTTCAAGTATATCATTAAGTAAAGACGCAGAATATTCTAGTCTAGGAGTCAAGGTGACAGAATAAGAGATGTTCTCAGGTACTTCTATGCATTTTACTGACATGAGATAGTTTTCAAGATTTTGTATTTGAGGACAATGTCACAATTAATTTAGTAACTACAGTTACACCTGTCTGAAGATACAATTTTGAATTTTTTTGAGCATTTGTATAAAGGAATTTAGCTCTCAATTTTACCTAATAACAAATCAATCATCATCATGGTAAATGAACATGCATTAACAGTCAGCCTTGAAGAATTTGGTTTAAGCAAATACGAGGCACAGGCATATGTAGCATTAATTGCTAAAGGTACAGTTTCAGCTGGAGAATTGGCATACTATTCAGAAATTCCTAGAACAAAAATTTATCCAACTTTGCAAAAACTCGAAAAAAAGAAATTAGCAATAATTTCTAAAAGTAAGCCAATAATGTGTACTGCAATAGCACCTGAAGATGCATTTGATGGAATTATTCATGAACAAATTAACAAAGTAAATGCAATGAATTCCCTAGTTTCTAATCTCAAAAAAGCTAGTGAGGAAAGTAGAAAATCAAGAGGTTCAGAAGAAAAAAGATACTTCCACATCAGTACAAACAATGTTCTATCACAACTTCAAACGATGATTGAAGGTAGTAAATCATCAATCAAAATCATGACAGATCAATGGGGTTTTGGATTATTAACAGAATGTAAAGAACAACTAGTTTCAGTGTTACGTAGGGACATAGATGTAAAAGTTCTAGTGTCTCCAACACAAGTTTGTTCAGAGTCATACAGAACAATTCCAGATGGAGTAGATATTAGAGCATCAGACATTATACAGAATTGTTTTATCTTTGATGAAACTGAATTGTTGATGGTGAATAATGAAAATGGAAAAGGTGCCATATTCTCATCAACGGACATTCTAGGAGCAAATCAAGAAAAAGTTTTTTCACATATCTGGAAAAATGCAACAAAAACAAAAGCACTATCTGATATGACAAAAGCTGAAGCCCAAGAGATTTACAAAATAATCAAGACAATTAATGAGACAGGATTAACACATATTTTGAATTCCACAATGTTTTCAAAAAAATTAGAACTTGATTTGTTTAAACTGTTAGAAAAGAATGGTGTTTCACTAAAGTCAAAATCACTAGATGACATTATTGAGATAATGGATGCAGTATTACAAATTACATGTTCAGGACATGTGAATTTTGAGGCAAACACAAAAAATATTACAGTTGAATCAAAATTGAATAGTGGACATTCTCTTCCATGGGTGTCCATTTTAGATGGATGTCTACAAAAACAAGGGTACAAAACTAGAACTGTCTTCCAAAACAATTCAAGTAAAGGCGAAAAAGTACACATCAAAATAAGTAAAAACTAAAATCAGACAAAAATGATGCAACATTTGCATGTCTGAAGAAAAACTCAAAGAATTAGGAATAGAATTACCAGAAGCCCCAATACCTGCAGGAAATTACATTCCAGCAGTTAAAACAGGAAATTTACTCTTCATATCAGGACAAATTCCGCTTGAAAATGGCAAAGTTGCATTCACTGGTAAAGTTTCGGATGAAAACTTAGAGACTGCTCAAAAATCAGCCAAAAGTTGTGCAATAAACATACTTGCTCAAATTAAAAGAGAAGCAGGAAGTTTGGATAAAGTAACAAAAATTGTAAGACTATCAGGATTTGTAAATTCAGTTCCAGAATTTACACAACATCCCAAAGTAATCAACGCTGCATCAGATTTGATGTTTGAAGTTTTTGGAAAAAAGGGAAAACATACAAGAATTGCATTAGGAGCAGGAAGTCTGCCACTTAACTCTATGACTGAAATTGACGCAATCGTGGAGATTTCAGAATAAGATTTCACAAGAACTATGGATAGTTCTTATATCAAATAGTCATACTGAAAATTGAGAAGAGCATTAAATGACATTCAAAAATTATCTTTTCAAACAGTTGTGGCTTCAAGTTGTAATCTCCTTATTCATCGGATTAGGAGTGGGTTTAGTTTTAGGTGATGATGTGGGCGTTGGTCTTGATGACAATACTTTAGATACACTTTCAGCATACCTCAAAATTCCAGCCAACATATTTTTGAGTGTAATTTTAATGATCATAGTTCCATTAATTTTTGCATCAATCATAGTTGCAATTACTAATTTAGGTACAAAAGAAAAAATGAAAACTCTGGGATTAGGTATCGGTGTTTATTTTGTTATTACTACAACAATTGCAATTCTAATTGCAATAACTCTTGCATCAATTATTGCACCAGGAAGCATTCTAGATCTTACTGCACTTCAAGAAACTCATGATCTTTCTGAAGAGGATTTGAAAGTTACAGAAGGTTTCTCAGTAGATGAAATTCCTGAAATTGCATCAAACATTATTCCAAGAAACCCAATCATATCATATCTTGAAGGACAGATGTTAAGCATTTTAGTAATGGCAATGATTGTCGGTTTGGCAATGGCGGCCCTTCCAAAAGAATCAGTCAAACCATTACTTGATTTGCTTGAATCTGTTCAAAAAATTACATTATACATTCTGATTATGTCAATGAAGATTGTTCCGTTTGCAGTCTTTGGTTTGATTGTAGGCATGGTTGCCAAAGTTGGAGTAGAGACAATGGCAGGACTTGGAGTATACATGGTGACTGTAATCATAGGACTTGGAGCCATGTTGTTAGTCTACACCATGATCATAAAGTTTGTGGCAAAAAGACCAATCTCTTCAACATTTTCAAAATTCCGCAATCCTCAAACACTGGCTTTTTCAACAGCCAGTTCAATGGCTACAATGCCAGTGACATTAAAAACTGCTGAAGAGGAACTTGAACTAGATACAAGGGTATCAAAATTTGTAATTCCACTTGGTACTACTGTGAACATGGATGGTACTGCGTTGTATCAAGTAATAGCAGTATTCTTTTTGGCACAGCTCTTTGCTATAGAATTAAGTATATTCTCCATTCTTGTAATTATTATCACATCATTATTAGCATCAATTGGAACTCCTGCAGTTCCAGGTGCCGGAACAATTGTTTTAACTACAATACTCATTACAGTCGGAATCCCTCCAGTTGGAATTTTGTTATTGCTTTCAGTTGATAGAATTTTGGATATGATTAGAACAATGGTAAATGTTACAGGAGATCTTACTGCGTCGTGTGCATTTCATGAAATTACTCGAGAAAAGGCAAGTTAGATTATGAAATTCTTGGAAGAAATAGAATCTGAAAAATACATCTCAGTTGAAACATATAGAAAAAATGGTGATCCAGTAAAGACACCAGTATGGTTTACAATAAAAAATAATCAGATTTTTGTAGTGACTCGAGACCAAACGGGGAAGGTAAAGCGACTTAAAAATAACACTCAAGTAAAAATTGCAACTTGTTCAATCAAAGGAGAAATTAAAGGAAAATGGGTTTCAGGTGTTGCAGAGATTTTAGATGATGAGAAAACAAAAGATGCAATTAAAAGAAGAGACAAAAAATATGGGTTTTTTTCCAAGATGGCAAGATTCTTGACTAAAAGTAAAGGTGAACTTTTGGCATTTACAATTAAAATAAAATAATTATTTGATTTTCTTATTTAGTTCTGTTACGAATTTTTTTATTTTTGGTTTTGGGATTACAGCTCCGCATGCTCTATCATGACCACCGCCAGAGCCACCAAGTTCAGTAGCTAACAAATTAACAATCTTACCCAAGTGAACCTTGCAATTCTTTGAGCCTCTAACTGAAACAGCATAGATTCCATGATCTACTCTTTCTTTGTAGGCCACACCCACATCTTTTCCAGACAAACCCATAACAAAATTCACAGCTCCACTTGCACCTGAATCCAAAATTTCCATATGTCCAAGATTTTTCATTGTCTTCATACCTGCTTTAACTTTGGCAATCATTTGAGATAGTTTTTCAACTTGAATTTGTGCAAACTCAAACGTATTTGGTATATCATGAGGGAATTTTGATTCTGCCAATTCTTCAACTAAATACAACAGATAATCAGGTTCTTTTTGATGTCCAACAATATTGTATGTAAGAACAGTTGCACTGATGAGGGCAAATTGTCTATCGTATATTTGAAGTAATTTAGAACCTAGAGGTCTATCTTCCATATAATCAGTAATAGCAGCACATGTTGCAACAAAAGTAGCATGTTCATTTAATTTTGATTTAAAAGCATTGTAGACTTGAACAGTTGTACATTCATTGATGTCATGAATTACTTTAACTTTGAGTTTTTGTAATGACTTTACAACAACAGGATCAATGTCATGGTGATCAATGTATGTTATTGAAACTTTGTTTTTTCTTAGAGTTTTCATAATATCAATAAATTCATCCTGAGTTTTTTTGCTCAGACCCAAATCACAAATGTATAATGATTTTAATTTTTCATCATTTACAACTTGTTGTAATGCTTCCATCTGTCCAGGATAATCAACCAACATTGCATCACCACCAAATGCTTGTCGAATTAATGCAGCAGAACTAATACCATCAGCGTCTTCTTTGTGAGAGATGCAAATTACTTTGGTACGGTTTGATT
>CAYFJT010000009.1:36348-39130 GCA_964343515.1 uncultured Nitrosopumilaceae archaeon | reverse complement strand
TGGTTGTTTTTTTAGCTGCTGTTTTTTTGGTTGTTTTTTTAGCTGCTGTTTTTTTGGTTGTTTTTTTAGCTGCTGTTTTTTTCGCAGTAGATTTCTTTGTCGTGGATTCCGCCAACATTCAGAAAAACTACAATCCCTCATTTAAATGAAGAATGAAATCTCAATATTTTCTTGCGGTCTTTTTGATGCTTTGATTTATCAGAGAACTTGAATCAAGATAGACCTCATAAAGAGAGAGGCCTTCCAGTTGATTTTGATGATCAATTTCTTGAATTTTTTTTAATTCACCATCAGATGCGTTTAGAATCAAATCGTCAAGTTTTTGTAAATTTTTCCGTTCATCAGGAGTCATTTAATTTTGGATTAAAAATTCTCATTTAGGGCCAAAAGTTGACATATTAGACTATTTACTAAATTTCATAGACATAATTTTAGCGAAAATATAATAGAAGAATTTTTGCTAGGCTCAATATGGAGACAAAAAATATTGGTTTACGTGGAATTGAGGTTGCAGACACAAGAATTTCAAACATTGATGGTGAGAAAGGCAAGCTTATCTACAGAGGATTTGATATTTTAGATCTTACAAAGAATTCAACATTTGAGGAAACTGCATACTTGTTACTTTATGATAATCTCCCTACAAAGGCACAACTAGATGAATTTAATTCAAAACTAGTTGAGGCAAGATACATCCCCAAACAGATGCAAAAGAATATGGGGAATTGGAGAAAGGATGCCGATCCTATGGACATGCTTCAAGCATTTGTCTCAGCACTTGCTGGGTATTATGATGAAGAATTTTCTAACAAAGAGGCTAGTTATGATAAAGCAATCAATTTAGTTGCCAAAGTACCTACAATAATTGCAAGTTGGCAAAGAATTAGAAATGGATTACCAATTGTTGACCCAGATGCATCACTTAGTCATGCAGCAAATTTCCTATACATGATGACAGGAGAAAAACCAGACTCTGAAGTAGAGAGGATTTTTGATGTATGTTTGATTTTACATGCAGACCATACTTTCAATGCATCAACATTCACAGCAAGACAAGTAGCATCAACAAGAGCCCACATGTATTCAGCATCAAGTGCTGCAATAGGTGCACTAAGTGGAGAATTACACGGAGGGGCAAATACAGAAGTCATGAAGATGTTATTAGAGATTCAAGAAATTGACAAAGTAGAATCATGGATTAAAGAAAAGATGAGTGCGGGTGAAAGAATAATGGGAATGGGACATGCAGTATACAGAACATATGATCCTAGAGCACAAGTTCTAAAAGAACTATCAAGAAAACTTGCAGAAAAAACAAAAGAACCATGGTTCGACATGACTGAAAAAATTGAAACAGCAACTATTTCTGAAATGAAGGTACAGAAAGGAAAAGACATCTACCCCAATGTAGATTTGTATAGTGCATCAATTTACTATATGCTGAAAATTCCAGTAGATTTGAATACACCTATTTTTGCAATTTCCAGAGTTGTCGGATGGGCAGCTCATATTATTGAAGAGAAGTTTGCAGAAGCTGCACCAAAACCTGCGTTATACAGACCAAAGGCAACATATGTTGGAAAGTATTGCGGCCCAGAAGGTTGTGAATACAAAACACTAGACTTGAGAAAATAATTTTTAATTTCTTGTACTAAGCCAGTCTTTTGCTTTAGAATTTACATCGTGTTTGTACAACACTTCAAAAACCATATCATAAAATGTGATGCCTTTTTTCTGCGCCTGTTCATCAAGCCACTTTATTCCATCTGCGAGTTCTGGATCATATTCGGAGAACTCTACTAATTCATCCACCATTTTTGAAAAAAACGCATGAGATTCAAGCATAACTACACCTTTTAGTCTTTGATCATAAGTGAAGGATTCAAAATATATTGACAAAAAACCACTTTTTGGATGACAATTGGATCATGTTTTAGAATTTGATGGGAATGATGAAGAAATTTCATGGAAAATAAAAACAGGCGACTCAGTTATGGAGCAAAACAGAAAGCATGTTCAAATGTACAAAAACAAAGTCACAAATTTACAATCAAAATACATTGCATTTCACATTGGTCTTTTTTGGGCAATTGGTGTTTTCATTATAAAAAATGAAGACACCATCAAAGTAAAATGTAATGAAAAAACAATGTTTGAGCATTTAAAGTTCAACAAGAAAGTCAGTGATGAAGTTATCATTAAAAGAACACAGTTTATCAAACAGTTAATTTCGCAAAGAAAATTGAAAATGGAGTTTGATTTGATTGAATCTGAAAATAATTAATGGAAAATAGATTCGGATAAAAAACGATTAGTTATTTGTGGAATTCGTAGAAATTTTCTATAATAACATCACCATACAGAATCATAAAAGAAAGAATTGTTCAACTTCATTTACAACAGAAATGTCACATTAGAGCGATCAGGTTAGATTTTCAATGAATTTTTAAGAAATATGTAAAAAATTGAACAAACCAGAATGTCCAATATTCAAGATACAAAAAACTGTAAAATCAAAAATAAAAAGAGGGTTTTGCAATTAGATTTATTTAGCATACATCTAGTCTTCTGATCAATTATGGCAGGTATTGACAAGGCTGCAATTGGATTTTCAATTGCAATTGTAGCTATTGGAGTTGCATTTGCCATGTATGGCGATGCAGCTCAAAACCAAGGTTATGTATCTACACCAACAGCAGCCAAACCAATGGCAGTTATTCCACAAGAAGAGCCAGCTCAGGTTGACCCATTTGCAGATATTGCAGAAAAGGTTAGAGAAGAA
>CAYFJT010000009.1:0-36248 GCA_964343515.1 uncultured Nitrosopumilaceae archaeon | reverse complement strand
GCTCCAATGGTAGAAGAAGCTCCAATGGTAGAAGAAGCTCCAATGGTAGAAGAAGCTCCAATGGTAGAAGAAGAAGTTGTTGTTGAGGAAACTCCTATCGCAGAAGAACCAGCAGGCCCAATGACTTACACAGTTGATATGCCAGTAGGTACTTCAGTTCCAGGATGTGAAGAAACTAACGAATGCTACTTACCAGCAGACATTACAATTAATGCTGGAGATACAATAGAATGGACTAACAGTGACACAGCAGCACACACGGTGACTGGTGGCAGTCCAGCAGACGGTCCATCTGGTGTCTTTGATAGTAGTTTAGTTATGGGTGGAGCATCATACTCATTCACATTTGAAGATGCAGGAAGTTATGACTACTTTTGTATGGTACATCCTTGGATGGTTGGCAGTGTTACAGTGAACTAAGCCAAATTTTTTCCTTTTTTCTTATTTTATTTGGTTTTTCCTAATTGTCCTGTTGTATGCTACACCAAATCTATGAGTCTCATCTCTAGCATGTTGTAAAATTTTCAAAGAAGATTTATTCTTAGCAATAACAATAGGCTTTTTGGCTTTTGGAACATAGATTTCTTCATTTTCTTTTGCCAAAGAGATGCACGAGAGTTTTAATCCAAGAGATTGAAGAGATTTTGTAGCAGCACCAAGTTGGCCTTTTCCACCATCAACTACAACCAAATCTGGAAGTTTAGAATTTTCTTCTAACAACCCATAGTATCTTCGTTTAATGACTTCGCCAATCATAGCAAAATCATCTCTGCCAGAAACGGTTTTGATTTTGAATTTTCTATACCCAGATTTGTTTGGTTTGCCATTAACAAATTGAGCCATAGAGCCTACTGCAAAATCCTCACCATGATTAGAGATATCAAAACATTCGATAACATTTGGAATTTCAGGAAGATGCAGAATCTCTTTTAGTTCAACTAGTCCAGGCTCTCCTCCCTTGGAATGAATCAAGATGATATTTTTTAAAATCAAATTCATGATGTCTTTTTTCTTTCCCTTTATCGGAGCAGAGATTTTTACAGTAAAACCAGATTGTTCTGAAAGCAACGATTCCAAAAGTTTCTGATTTTCAGGAAGTTCGCTTACGATGATGTGTTTTGGAATTTTGTGGGTGGAATAGTATTGGTATAGAAAATTTGAAAAAGTATTATCGCCAACTAGATCAAAAAAGAATTTGTCACTGTCTCGAATAACACCATTAATCATTCTAAAATTCATCACAGTTGCAGACTGTTCTTGAATTCCAATGCCAAAGTATTCCTCATCAGAATTCTCCACATATTCCATCTTTTGTTTTGTCTGAAGACTGCCAAGTCTTATCAAAGTGTCACGAATGTCTTTTGCACGCTCAAATTGCTGCAATTCTGCTGCTTGATGCATCTCTTCTTCTAGTTTTTTTCTAAAGATTTTTGTCTGGTTTTTTCCTTTTAGAACATCTTCTAATGCTGCAACATGTTTAGGATATCTCTCTTGAGCATCTTTGAATTCACAAGGACCCTCACAATTTCCCAAATGATATTCAAGACATACTTTTTTTGGTAATGTTTTACAAATTCTAATTTGAAATGCTTTACGTAATGTACCAATAGTAAGTAATTTTGAACTGCCTTGAGTAAAAGGGCCAAAGGTTTTTCCTTTGCCAAGAAATTTTCCATCTCTAGTACGTCTTGCAACAAGTAATCTAGGAAATTTTTCATCAGATATTCTAAGGTAAGTGTATCGTTGTTGATCTTTTAACTCAATGTTGAATCTAGGGCGATATTTTTTGATCATGTTTGATTCTAAAAGAAATGCTTCGCTTTCATTATCAGTTAGGACAAATTCAATGTCAGAGATGTTTTGAACTAGTTTTTGTGTCTTGTAATTTTGATTTTTTAGAAAATATGACTTTACACGTTTTTTGAGATTCTTTGCCTTGCCAATGTAGATTATTTTTCCATAAGAATCCTTCATCAGATATATTCCAGGATCAGTTGGAATGATAATCTTTGATATATCAAAAGTCATTTTTTAACCAGTTTCTTTAGATATTTTCCAGTATAACTTCCAGGAGCTTTTACAATGTCTTTAGGAGTACCTGTAGCAACAATTCGACCACCCTCATCGCCACCTTCAGGACCCAAATCAATTATCCAATCAGAATTTTTGATGACATCCATATTGTGTTCAATTACCACTACAGTATTTCCAAGATTTGCCAGTCGGTTTAGGACATCCAACAATTTTTGAACATCTGCAAAATGGAGGCCAGTTGTAGGCTCATCGAGAATATACATGGTTTTTCCTGTGCCTCGTTTTGATAATTCTGAGGCTAGTTTTACCCTTTGAGCCTCACCACCAGACAGAGTTGTTGAGGATTGTCCTAGTTTGATATATCCCAATCCAACATCATAAATTGTTTGAAGTTTTCGTTTAATTGCAGGAATGTTTTCAAAAAAGTTCAGAGCTTCGTACACAGTCATATCTAAAACATCTGAAATGTTTTTTCCTTTGTAAAGCACAGACAGAGTTTCAGAGTTGTAACGCTTTCCATTACACTCATCACACTTTACATAAACATCAGAAAGAAATTGCATCTCAATTTGTTTTACACCATCACCATCACACGAAAAACATCTTCCATCTGCAACATTAAATGAGAATTGGCCTGGAGCATATCCACGTTCCTTGGATAGTTCAGTATTTGCATATAATTCTCTAATTGGGGTAAATGCACCAATGTATGTTGCAGGATTAGAACGGGGGGTTCTTCCAATTGGAGATTGATCAATTGCTATGACTTTATCAATATTCTCCAGACCGACAATTTTTTTGTGAGTACCAGGCTTTACATTTGATTTGTAAAAGTGGCTCTCCAAGGCTTTGAGTAAAATATCATTAATCAGAGTTGATTTTCCGGAACCAGAAACGCCAGTAATTGATACAAAAAGTCCTAACGGAATTTCAACATCAATGTTTTTGAGATTATTTTCTGAAGCCTTTTGCACAACAAGCGAACCAGAATTATTTCGGGTTTTATCTTTCAACATGATTAATGAATTATCTTTTAGATAATCACCAGTTACGGATTTGTGTCCATTTAGAATTTGTTTTACTGTTCCCTCAAAAACAACGCTTCCGCCATTCACACCTGCACCAGGTCCCAAGTCAATCATCCAGTCTGAATTTCGTATAACTTCTTCGTCATGCTCCACTACAATGACGGTATTTCCCAAATTTCGTAGTTTATTTAGCGTTTTAATTAATCGTGCATTATCTCTTTGATGAAGACCGATGGTTGGTTCATCTAATACATACAAAACACCAGTAAGATTAGAGCCAATCTGAGTAGCCAATCGAATTCTTTGGGATTCGCCACCAGACAATGTGGAACTCAATCTGTTCAATGTAAGATAATTCAAACCAACATTCATCAAAAATTCTAGTCGTTCTTTGATTTCTTTTAGAACATCTCTTGCAATGTACTGTTCATTTTCACTAAGTTTTAGTGTAGAAAAGAAATCATAACAATGGTCAATAGACAAATCACACACATCCATGATTCCCCTATCATTGATTTTTACTGCAAGAGATTCAGGTTTGAGTTTTTTTCCATTACATACATTGCATGGAGTATCTCTCATGAATTGTTTTAGCCATTCACGTTTTGATTCAGAATCAGTCTCCATAAATACACGTTGAAGATTATCCAATACACCTTCAAAGGCATTAGTGTATTGCCATGAAGAATCACCAGACTTTGAATGATAATTAAAATCAATCAGATCATCAGTGCCATACAAAATAATTTGAAGATGTTTTGATTTAATTTTGTTAATTGGAGTCATCAAGTCAAAACCAAATTTTTTGCCCACTACTCTTAATGCCTGTCTTCTAAATGATGAGAATCTTCCACTCCAAGGAACAATCGCCCCATCCAAAATAGACTTTGTTTTATCTGGAATAACCAAATCAGGATCAAACTCCATTTTAACACCAAGACCATTGCAATCTTTACATAATCCAAACGGAGAGTTGAATGAAAAATTTCTTGGCTCCAATTCACCTACAGTCAACCCACAGTAAGGACATGCATTGTTTTGTGAAAAGATTTTTTCAGATTTTTCTGATGTAATCATTACATCTCCTTTTGATGCCTTTATTGCAGTCTGAATTGCCTCAAACAATCTTGAGCGTTCTGATTTTTCAGCAGTAATCCTGTCAACTACAATCTCAATGTTGTGCCATTTTTGCCTGTCAAGTGGAGGAATCTCCTCATCTAGGCTCAAAATTTCACCATTTAGGCGTATTCTTGAGTAACCATCCTTTTTGATCTGCTCAAAGAGTTTCTCATAGGTTCCTTTCTTTCTCTGTATAATAGGAGACAGTATCAGAATCTTTTTACCTGAAAACTCTCGTAGTACAGAATCACAAATAGTCTCAATTGATTGAGTAGAGATTTTTCGCCCACAGTTTGTACAGTAAGGAATTCCAATTCTGGCATAAAGCAATCTCATGTAATCATAGATTTCAGTAGTTGTTCCAACAGTAGAACGGGGGTTTTTACTAGTTGTTTTTTGTTGGATTGAAATTGCAGGGGATAGTCCATCTATAGAATCAACATCAGGTTTGTCCATCATCTCTAAAAATTGACGGGCATATGCTGAAAGTGATTCAACATATCGTCTTTGTCCTTCAGCATAAATTGTATCAAAAGCTAAAGTTGATTTTCCAGAGCCAGACAATCCACTAATTACAACTAGTTTGTTTTTTGGAATATCAATGTCAATGTTTTTGAGATTGTGATGACGTGCACCACGGATTTTTAATTTATTTTCTGTCATTTTTTAGCTGTATCTCCTTTTCTAGTCTTTTTATCCTGTCTCTGCATTCAATTGCACGCTCAAAATCCAAGTCTTCAGAATATTTTTTCATCTGGGCTTCTAAATCAATGATATCAGTTGCAATGTCATGAGTAGATTTTAGTTTAGAGTCATCAAGTGTTGTAACCTGTTCTGGAACAGACTTTATGATTGTCTTTGGCGTAATGTTGTGGTCTTTGTTGTATTTCATTTGTTTTTCTCTACGACGTTTTGTTTCATTCATAGCATTTTTCATTGATTGAGTAATTGTGTCAGCATACATGAGTACATTTCCATTTTCGTTTCTTGCAGCCCTGCCAAAAGTTTGAATCAAACTGGTAAAATTTCTCAAGAATCCTTCCTTGTCTGCATCCAATATTGCAACTAGAGAGACTTCAGGAATATCTAATCCTTCTCTAAGCAAGTTAATTCCAACTAAAACATCAAATTCACCCAGACGCAGTTGTCTGATTAGTTCTGTTCTCTGCAATCCTTCAATTTCAGAGTGCATATATCTGACTCTGACCTGTTTTTTTGAGAGATATTCAGCCAAGTCTTCTGCCATTCGTTTAGTCAAAGTAGTTACCAAAACACGCTCAGAATTGACTACCTTTTTGTTAATTTCCTCAATTAGGTCATCCATTTGGTTTTTGGTAGTCCTGATTTCGACTTTAGGATCTAACAGTCCAGTAGGTCTAACTAGTTGTTCAGCAATTTGAGATGAGGTTTTCTTTTCATATTCGGCAGGAGTTGCAGATACAAATATTGTATTTTGAACGTATTCTTCAAATTCTTCAAATTTTAGTGGACGGTTATCATATGCACTTGGCAGTCTGAATCCATAGGTTACCAGCTCTTTTTTTCGCGAATGATCACCTTTGTACATTCCATGCAGTTGGGGCAATGTAACATGAGACTCGTCAATTACTAACAGATAATCATCGCCAAAAAAATCCATCAAACAAAATGCCTTTTGCCCGGCTTTTCGTCCATCAAAATGTCGGGAATAGTTTTCAATACCAGAACAATATCCCAATTCTTCAATCATTTCTAAATCATATTTAGTCCTCATCTCCAGTCTCTGTTTTTCTAGTTCGTTTAGTTCAGGTAAACGTTTCTTAAGTTCATCCTTTATGGATTGGACTGCTTTTTTTCTAACATCTTTTGCAATAAGATAGTGTTTTGCAGGAAATATTTTCATTTGATTAATCTTCTTTTTTTCTTTTAATGAGACATGGTCAAGAACAGATATCTTTTCAATATCATCACCAAACATGGAAATTCTCACAAGGTCTTCAGAATATGCAGGAGTAATGTCGATGGTGTCACCCTTTACCCTAAAGTTTCCAGGAACAACTTCAGTATCATTTCTTTCATATCTTGCATCAATTAATTGTCGAATCAGATCATTTCGTTTAATTTCATCACCAGCAGTGATGGTAATTGCCAAGTCTTCCCAATCCTGAGGATTTCCTAAAGAATAGATACAAGACACAGTTGAGACAATAATTGTAGGCTCTCCTGAAAGAAGCATTGCAGTTGCCTCTAATCTTAGTTTTTCAATTTTTTCATTTACCTGAGTATCTTTTTCAATGTAGGTATCAGTTTGAGGCAGATAACTTTCAGGCTGATAATAGTCATAGTATGAAACAAAATATCCAACATTATTTTTTGGAAAGAATTGTTTTAACTCTGAATACAGTTGGGCGGCAAGGGTTTTGTTATGGGATATGACCAGAGTATTTTTTCCCGTTCTTGCAATAACATTTGCAACAGAAAATGTCTTACCACTACCAGTTACACCTAGCAATGTCTGAACGGTTTTATCTTTGACACCTTTGACTAGTTGATCAATTGCTTGAGGTTGATCACCCGTAGGAGCATATTCAGATACCAATTCAAACTTTGTTGTCTGTTCCAACAGGGACAATCCCTAAAAACTGAATTTAAAGCAATTGAGATATCAAAATTACCAGATAGGTTCATCTATCATTTTTAGACCATCAGTTGTTTCTTCAAAACCCATAATTTTCAGAGTTTGTTTGGAAGTTGCAGAATTTCT
The DNA here is from genome assembly GCA_964343515.1 of uncultured Nitrosopumilaceae archaeon. Lineage (GTDB taxonomy): Archaea > Thermoproteota > Nitrososphaeria > Nitrososphaerales > Nitrosopumilaceae > Nitrosopumilus. Next base: position 29,324 of record CAYFJT010000009.1, on the reverse strand, counting down.
TTCTAAAATTTTTTGTGCCAAAATTTGTCTAGAATCAGAACGTAAATGTTGACCAATTTTGTATTTGCCCTTAATTGAATCAGGAATTATCTTAATGACTGCAACTGCATCTAATACCAGATCATCTTTTTGTATTGGAATGTAATTGCCTTCTGGTTGATATTTTTTCATTAGTTCATTGAGTGCAAGTGCTTTTTCATCATCATCTTCAACAAATACCGCTTTTCCTTTGATAACTACACTAATGTACAGAGTATCAGCTTGAGATGCATCAGTAGGATGTGAGAAATATGAAGGTAAGAATTCCAATTCCCGGTCCACTTCAAAACCAACTTTATCACTTCTAGAAACATTATCTAATTTTTCACCTCTAGTATACGAATGCATGTAAATGGAATCATTGGTGAATGCAAAATTCATTGGAATGATTTGAGGGAATCCATTCTCATCAATACTGGCTATTCGGCCAACATGTTCTTCAGAAAGAAATTCCTTAATTTTATCATAGGATTTGATTTCAAGGCGACCTACTAGTTTCAAATCAATTATAATCTGAGAACTAATCTAATAAACTAAATGTAACAATAGATACAAGAAAATATGAAAGACCCATATCTTGATGAATTAAAAAATGATTTTAACAAATATTCGTCAAATCTGAAAAAATTAAAAAAGAAACTTCTAAAAACGGATTTGCCACAAGAACAAGAAAAAATTATCAGACAAATTGACAATATTGCAAAACAAATGGAAAATAATCAGAAACAATCAACAAAAGTTACAAAATCAAGAATTAAAGAAAGACGATTAAAAAAATAATCTAATCGTCTTCATTAAGCTCTTTTGCCAATGCCTTTATTTCCAAAATCTTACAAGACAATTCATCGCATTTGATTTGAAATTCATTCATAGTACTAAATAACAAAAAATATCAAAAAAATGCAAACATCCTAAAACTTGACTTTATTCATCCAATTTTTTTATAACATAAAATCACTTAATTGAAGACAAATCATACGACAATCATGGCTGAATTTGATGAGGAGCGAGAAGATGCTACTAATCATGTATTAGGCATTCTTGAAGAGTGGGGTGCAGAATCAAAATTCATCTGGTTTAGAGAGTTACATAGAATTACAGACATTGACAAGGGATTGTTAAGAAATATTCTTAACGAACTAAAAAAATCAAGAGAAATCAAAGAGATGCACGGTACAAACAATAGAATATTTTTCTGCCTAAGAAAATATTACATCAAGTGCAGGGATGTAGAATTTAGATTCAAGGGGAAAGAGATAATGCTCAGGGATGGAAGCAAGATGAAAATTATTGCAGGGGCAACAAAGGCAACAGAACGTACTAGAAAGAGACTAGAAAAGCAGAAAAACAAACGTAGAGCAAAGTCATTTACAAAAGCAAAAAACAAGAGACCTCATAAATCATAAAGAATCTTCTGCCTGCCTTCTTGCAAAATTGGATTCAGCTCGTTTTAGTTTGGCAGATTCGGCGACATCTTCAGTCATATCATATAGATGATGCAATTCCATATCAGGGACCAAAGCGTTTTCTTTTTCGTCTTCTAGTTCAAGTTCCAGATTTGTCAGAATCTCGACATTTTCTTCTAAAATATCTAGACATTTCTTAACTGATTCAGGAAGATCATCATCCATAGTATTCATGAAATTTAGTAAAGTAAATGATTTTCTGTATTTTATAGAATAAAATGTCCTTATTGTTTGGCTTTTTCTCTTAAAGCAGGCATTACGTGGCTTGCAAATTTGTCAATAGAGCCAAAGTAGTTCTTACCCCAGAATCGGATTACAAAGTGATTGACACCAGCATCCATGAATCTCTCAAATGTTGGAATAATGTCATCAGGAGTACCAACTGCAGTTGAAGAACGTGCTACTGCTTCAGGAATCTTTGTTGCAGCTTCTCTCATCTTCACAATCCATTCTTGATTAGACATTGAATATTCTGTAAAGTATTTTACGAAATCAAATCCTTCAATTTCTTTCAGATTATGAACTCTCAAAACTTCAGGCTTGAAGAGGCTGACCTTTACTGCTTCTTTCATTCTTGCCCAAGATTCTTCAGCATCTTCAGAAAAGTAGACATCAATATCAAGGGCATACTGGAAGTTGTCTTTATCTTCTTGTGATCTGTTGTTTTCATCCATTGATTTTTTGATTTGTGCAGCGTGATCCTCAAATAGTTCTGGAGTATAACCAATTGGCAACCATCCGTCACCAAGTTTTCCAGTTAAAGCCAAGGTTCTCTTTCCACCAGAAGCCATGTAAGTTGGAGGATGTGGTTTTCTTATAGGAGGGGCCTGCAAACATGCACCTTCAAGTTTGTAGTATTTTCCTTCATAATCAACAGTATTATCTGGAGTTGATTTGTATAATGTGTGAATAGTTTCAATTTGTTCTTCCCATTTTGAAACTGGTTTTTCAAATGGAATACAGAATTCTTTTAGATTTTGAGCTTCACCAGCGCCAATTCCAAGAATTGCTCTTCCTTTTGAGACTCTATCAAGAGTGATAGCAGCAAGTGCAATGTTTGAAGGATGTCTTCGAATTGCATCAGTAACACAAGTTCCAAGTTCAACATTGTTTGTTACTGCAGCAATTGCAGAAAGCATTACCCATGGATCTAAGACAATAGCATTTTTCCATTGAGGGACATTTGTATGGTCCATATAGAAAATAGAATCATAACCAGTTTTATCAGCAAGCATACATGCAGTTAAGATTTGATCCTCAGTATATCCAGCTCTTGCAACATTTAGGCCGTTTTGAATACCAAATTTGAGTTTCTTATCTGTCAAGTACATTTACGACAAAGTATTAGCATAAATAAGTTTATCAAAAATGAAAATTTCAAAGATACCAATTACGATTTTCGTCAATTAGGTTTTTGAATAAAATATAAAAAAGGTAAAAAATTTGTGAATTTTTTACAGATTACCTGCTTTGATATCTTCAAGACATTTTACAACATCGTCTTTTGATATTGGGATTGGATTTGGATCCAGATGTCCCTTATCAGTCATTACGACATCAGCAGCTTCAGAAACATCAGCTTTGAGTTCTAATTTATCAAATCCTAGTTTATCCATTGCTTCTTTGAATCGGTCATAGAAGATTGATTTGTTATGTTTGTGAGCAACTGTGGTACAGGATGAAAGAGAGTAGCCATGAGGTACACCTTCATTTGAGAATACATAGGACAAAGCATGTCCAAGGGTTGTAGAACAATTACCAAATCCCATTCCAGATAACATTGAACCATAAGGATAGTTTTCTGGTTTGTCATTCATAATTGCATCATAAAGAATCTCAAATGCTTGTTTGCACAGAGTTCTAGTCAAGTCACTACCAAGTTTGCTATCATAGCCTTCGGTAGCTTGAGCACATGCATCACAGACAGAATTTTTGATGACTTGTTCAGGAGTACCGTCCATGAAATATGAATCAACTACTGCCATGTCAGCTAAGAATCTGTCTTCACGTAACAATTTCTTTTTTCCATCAAATTTGAGAACACAATAAGTTGTCATTTCAGCTCCAGTTCCAAAGGTTGTTGGAATCAAGATTTTTTCTTTTTTCATCTCAGGGGCAGCATATTTTACTACATCCATTGAACTTCCACCACCTAGACCAATTAAGACAGATGGATCTTTGTCTTTGAATTGTGAAATAACAGCATTGACATCATCAATTGATGGTTCAGGTTTTACTTGATCATACAGCATGTAATCTTGAATTCCCATTCTTGCAATCCATTTGTCAGAAAGTTCAGGAGGAACTGTTGTGACAATTAATGCATTTTTAGGATACTCTGTTTCACCAAGTGCATTTTCTCCAAAGTTGATAACTTTTGGAATGCGTACTGTTTGCATAGATCAACACCATCATTGATTATTATATATCTTGCATTATTGGGGTAAGGTATGATCATTCAAAATTTTGATGAATTAGCAACAACTGACAAAAAGAAAGAATGTTTAGAAATTTTAGAATCAGGTCTTAGAGCAGCTGATCCTGAAAATGTTCTTTCAAAGTATGTTACACCTCAAAAAATAAAAATTAATGATAAAACCATTGACATTACAAAATATTCTAACATTTACTCTATAGCATTTGGAAAGGCAGGAGATTCCATGACAAGAGCTCTAAATGCAATTATTCCAATAAAGAGCGGAATTATTGTAATTCCCAAAGGCTCAAAATCAATTATCAAGGGGAAAAAATTCCAAATTTTTAATTCCAGACATCCAGAACCGGATCAGACTAGCGTAAAAGCAGCAAAAGAGGTCATAAAATTTGTTCAAAATAAAAAAAGTAATGAATTGATAATCTTTCTCGTTTCTGGAGGAGGTTCATCACTTTTGGCCATGCCAAATGGAATCACATTAGATGACAAAATCTTTGTAACAAAATTGTTACTAAAATCAGGAGCAACTATTCAAGAATTTAATTGTGTGAGAAAGCATCTCTCAAAAATTAAAGGAGGTAAACTAGTTGAGAACATGAAATGCCACGGAGTGAGTTTGATAATGTCAGATGTTGAAGGAGATGATCTATCATCTATTGCATCAGGTACAACATACATGGATGATACAACATTTTCAGACGCATTAGAAATTTTAGAAAAATACAAACTGAAAAGAAAAACACCAATTGAAGTTCTACAAGTTTTAGAGAAAGGACTAGACAAAAAGTTAGAAACTCCAAAAAAATTCAAAATTGAAAATCAAATAATAGCAAACAACAAAGATTGTCTTAAAGCAATGGAGAAAGAAGCTAAAAAGAAAGGTTACAAAATCAAAACTCTGCAATTATTTGGAGACATCAAAGAAGCAGTAACAAAAATTTTAGGCAATATTTCTGAAGACCAAAAAACATGTTTAATTTTTGGTGGGGAAACAACAGTCAAAGTTTTAGGTAAAGGGACAGGGGGGAGAAATCAAGAATTAGTTTTACGGCTTTTAAAAAACACACAGAAATTCAAAAAAATTATCATTGCATCTATGGGAACTGATGGGATTGATGGAAATTCTGTTTTTGCAGGAGCAATAACTGAAAATACCAAAGTGGACCTAAACATAATGAAAGAATTTCTAAAAAATAGTGATTCAGGGAGATTCTTTCAAAAACAAAAAGGAAGTATTGTGACAGATTTTACGCATACAAATCTTATGGATATAGGCGTGATTTTGAGATAAATTTTTAATTTTTTACAATTGATCTTTTAATATCATAATGACGTATTTCATGCAGAATTACTTTGTTAGAAAAACAATTCAATCCAGATGTATTGTATAATAAAATAGTTCATTTCTATATTGATAAAAAAGGATACTCTAAGGAAAAAGCAAATGAGATTGCACAATTAGTTGTGCAAAAAGAATCTCAGAGAAGAATCTGCAAGAATGAGAAATGCAAGCATTTTTCACACGATCATATTAGAAATGTTGAAACTTGTTTGGTTAGAGAATGTAATTGCCAGGAATTTATCAAGTAAAGTCATCTAAAGAATTTTCAAGTAAAGGTTGAGCACTAATTCCAAGTTTTTTCTTCAAGTGTTCTGCAAAATCTTCTACAAATCCATGTATCGTGTAAACTTGTTCTGCGCCAGATTGAATTACCATGTCAACAAGTTCATTAAAATCACAATGATCACTCATTGGAATAGAATAATCAGTTCTTCTTCCAAAAGAAAATTTTGTTGATTGTGCCCATCCACTAAATCCAATTGTTACTGCGCCGTATTTTGATTTCATTTCTTGGACGAACTTGCTTTTACTTGACATCATAGGGGCAACCATTACCCAAGGTTTCATGTCTAATAACCCATTTTTTTGTGCTTCAGAATGACCAATACCTTCTTTTAATTCAACACCAAATTTCCTATGTAAAGAATTCATTTCTTTTACAGAATCATGAAGATACAAAGGTCCCCAATGTCCAAATAGTTGGGTGATAGTTTGAGCCTTTCCCAACTGATATCCCATCAAAATTACAGGGATTCCTTTACCATACAATTCAGAAATTAATTCATTTACCTGTTTTTGAATTTCATCCATCTTTGGAAAAACAAATTCAGACAAGCCAAAAGTACATTCAGTAATTAGTGTCTTGCATTTTGGGATTTTTGCACCATTAAGGAATCCACGATTTCTAGTACAAATATCACCAGTATAAAAAATTTCATCAAAAAGAAGTCCCTTTGCTCCAAGAATATGTCCACTGTCAATTAGTGAAAAGTCATCAAGAGATTCAACATGATTTTCCATTTTGAAGCCACGAAGATTTGCGATTTCATTGGTTTCAATTGATGCCAAAATCGTTCCACCATTTTTTGAAGGAAGATGATCAGCATGGGCATGAGATACAAAATTTATCCCAGCAGTATCGGCATTTTTTGGATCTAAATTAACACGTCTTTGATTTACCTCACACAGGATTCCATTTTTTGTCATCCTGACTTTACTAGGCAACGAAATTCATGAAAATTAGATTTGATATAAATTGCAGGTTTGATCTACTATTGACTAGTTGCTAAATCTTGGAATTTTAATCTCAGGTCGTGGGAGCAACATGGAATCCATTCTCAAGTCAATTAAGAAAAAAAAGATACCAATCAATCCAGCAATAGTAATTTCAAACAAACCAGATGCAAAGGGTCTAAAAATTGCACAAAAATTTGGAGTAAATGTAGAGATTATTGAAAGTAAAGGATTCAAAGGGGGTAGAGCAGAGTATGACAAAAAAATTATTTCAGTTCTAACAAGAAATGGAGTTACTCCAAGAAATGGACTTGTATGTCTAGCAGGATTTATGAGAATAATTAGTCCAGAATTTGTAAAAAAGTACAAAAATAGAATTATCAATATTCATCCAGCATTATTACCATCATTTCCAGGTCTTGATGCACAAAAACAGGCATTAGAGTATGGAGCAAAATTCTCCGGATGTACAGTTCACTTTGTTGATGCAGGAATGGATACAGGTCCAGTAATCATTCAATCAGTAATAAAGATAAAAGAAAATGACACAGAGAATTCATTATCAAAAAGAATTCTAAAAGAAGAACATAGAATTTATCCTGAAGCAGTCAATCTATTTGCAAGAAAAAAGATCAAAGTTTCAGGTCGCAGAACTGTAATCAGTTAGGAATCAGGACCACCAAAAAAATACAAAACTTTTAGATCCTTTGTATTTCCATGAAAAAAATGCTCAACATCTTTTGCGACAAAAAATAATTTATCTTTTGAAACTTTGTAATCTTTGTCTCGAATTCTTAGGAACCCATCACCAGACAGAACATAATAGACCTCATCACTTTTATGAGGAGTTTGAGTATCTTCTTCACCAGGTTGAAGAACTAAAATGCCGGTAGCTAAATTAGATCTATTAATAAAAGTATGAAAATAATCACTGCTGTTTTTGATTTTTTCTACATAGGTAGTTAAATCAAATTCTAGTTTCAATTTATTCAGCAGCTACTGTGTATGTTTTTCTTTGTGGTGGTTCACTCATGTAAGAATGTCCTTGTGGATGGAGTTTTTCATGTTCTGGACTGTTATGCATTTTGATAAAAGTCTCTTTGCTTTCATGTTCTACAACAATTCTATAACTGCCATCAGCAGATTTTAGAAATTTTCTAGACTTGAATCCAGGAAAGTTTGCTAAAACTTTGTTTGATTCTGAAAACCAACTTTTAAAGTCATCCTCAGCACCGTCTTTGAGTTGAACGTCTGCTATCATTACAAACATGATAAAACTTGGAAAAAATGGCATTAAATTCTTTTCCAAGATTTTAAGAGAAGATTCCAAGAATTAAATATCAACAAATCAAAAAATTACCATGACAGGAACAAAAATTGATGGAAAAATAATTGCTCAGTCAGTCAAAGACAGAATAAAAAAAGCTGTAGAAGAATTAAAGACCCAAGGAATCAATCCATGCCTAGCAACAGTTCTCGTAGGAGACAATCCAGCATCGGCTACATATGTTAGAAACAAGCACAGAGCATGTGAAGAAGTGGGAATTGCGACAAAGGATCATAAACTTACTGCAGATACCACCCAAATTCAACTCAATGAAATTATTGAAAATTTGAATAATAATAATTCAGTTCATGGAATTCTTGTTCAACTGCCATTGCCTAAACAACTAGATGAGTTTATTACAACATCGAGGATTTCTCCGTTAAAAGATGTTGATGGATTAACTCCACACAATGCAGGTTTGTTGGCAATGAAAAAAGCAGCACTTGTTGCATGTACCCCATTAGGAGTAATGGAGATGTTTGATTATCACGGAATTGAATTGGAAGGAAAAAATGTTGTGTTAATTAATAGAAGTAACCTTGTAGGAAAACCACTTTACCATTTATTGTTAGAAAAAAATGCAACAGTTATCACATGTCATTCTAGAACCAAAAACCTGACAGAATTATGCAAATCAGCAGACATTGTAATTACAGCGGTAGGAGATAGAAACAAATTCACATTAACTTCAGACATGATTCAAGAAGGAGCAATAGTAATTGATGTTGCCATTTCACGGTTCCAAGAAAAATTAGTAGGAGATGCAGATTTTGAAGACATAATTCAAAAAGCATCTTTTGCAACACCAGTTCCTGGGGGAGTTGGTCCAATGACAGTTGCAATGCTTTTAAAAAATACAATTACTGCAGCATCGTTGAGTAGTCAAATTGGAAGATAATCTTGAGAAAAAATCACTGAGAAATCTTCTTTTAGAAAAAAGAGATGGAACATCATTTGATCTGATGAAAATTGCCAGTGAAAAAATTTGTAAAAAACTAAAAAAAATCAGAGTATTCAAAAATGCAAAAAAAATTGGAGTGTATTATCCAATTGGAAGTGAAATTCTAACCCAAGATATCATTCAAGAATTACTCAGTAATGGGAAATACGTTTTTTTGCCAAGAGTCTCAGGGGAGCAGATGAATTTTAAGAAAATAAGTGATTTTTCGAGCCTAGAGAAGGGTAGTTTTGACATAATGGAGCCTAAAATTGAATGTGAAACTGAAAATAATTTGGATGTAATTTTAGTACCAACTGTAGGAATTACTGCCAAAGGAGTCAGACTAGGTTATGGTCATGGATTTTATGACAGATTTTTAGCAGAACACAAAACTATCACAGTTTCTTTGACGTTAGAAAAACAAGTTGTAAAAAATATTCCAAAATCAGATCATGACATTCCAATTGATTGGATTGTTACTGAAGATAAAATAATAGAAACTCAGAGATAGGCCAAACCCTTTTTGCCAATATCTTTTCTGCAAAACTTGTGAGGCCAAGAGATCTTTTCAGATGCAATATATGCGTTATTAATTGCAGATTCCAATGTATCACCTAATGCAGTAACTCCCAAAACACGTCCTCCATTTGAAAGAATTTTTCCATCTGTCTGTTTTGTTCCGGCATGAAAGACAAATGCATTATCAGGAATAGAATCAAATCCAGCAATCTCTTCATATTTTGGATAAGATTCAGGGTATCCTTCTGAAGCTAAAACAACACAAACAGAATATTGAGTCTTCCAAGAAATTTGAGGCATTGAAAATAATTCCCCATTAGTACTTGCAACAAAATAATCATACAAATCAAAATCCATTCTCATTGTGATGGGTTGACATTCAGGATCACCCATTCTAACATTGTATTCTAAAACAAACGGTTCATTATCTTTAAGCATAATTCCTGCATAAAGAAATCCTTTGAATGGAATTCCTTCATTTTTCATCGATTGAATTGTTTTATCAATAATTTTTTCTTGAATTTTTTTTGTGAGATTTTCATCAATTATTGGAGTAGGAGAATATGCTCCCATTCCACCAGTGTTTGGGCCATGGTCATCATCAAAAATTCGTTTGTGATCTTGGCTAGAAGCCATAGGAATAGCAACATTACCATCAGAGAGAGCAATGAATGATGCCTCAATTCCATCAATTCTCTCCTCAATAATTATTCGGTTTCCAGCATCACCAAATGTTTTTTTCACCAAAATTGTTTGTATTGCAGAAATTGCTTCATCAGAACTATTACAAACTATTACACCTTTTCCAGCAGCCAAGCCATCTGCTTTGACTACAACGTCATAGTCAAGGGATTTTACATAATCTTGAGCTTTTTGAGCGTCATCAAAGATTTCAAATCTAGCAGTAGGAATACCATTTCTTTTCATAAAGTTTTTTGCCCAAATTTTACTTGATTCAAGTTGCGCAGCATTTTTTGTAGGACCAAAAATTTTGAGGTTTTTCTGATTAAATCTATCTACAATTCCTGCAGCCAAAGGAGCTTCAGGTCCAACAACAGTAAAACAATTATTTTTTTCGGCAAAATCTGCAAGTCCATCCAAATCATCTACATCAATTGGAACATTGTTTTTTGTTCCTCCATTTCCAGGTGCAGTAAATACAGTTTCAACTTTTGTACTTTGAGATAATTTCCAGGACAAAGCATGTTCTCGACCTCCAGAACCAACTACTAAGACATTTACCAACACAAATTATTTTTTGCTCAATTATATAATCCAAGTCTAACAAAACCAATTTAGCTTTATAATGCCACAGATCTACCAAAAGCCAGATGGAACTTTCCACAAAATTTGATGCAAAAGCAATTGAATCAGAAATTAAAGAGTATGTAAAATCGATTGATTTAGAAAAACAGATTTTTGCATCAGACAAACCTGAAAAAATTAGATTTATTGAAGGTCCGCCAACAATGAATGGAATTCCTCATGCAGGTCATCTTAGAGGAAGAGTCATCAAAGATTTATGGTATAGATACAATACACTTCAAGGAAAAAAAATCGAGTTTAATGGAGGATGGGACACTCAAGGATTACCTGTAGAGTTACAGGTGGAAAAAGAGTTAGGAGTTACAGGTGGAAAGACAGAAGCAATAAAGCAATTTGGCGTTGAGCGAATTGTCTCTGAATGTAAAAAAGTCGTTGAGAAATACAACAAGACATGGGTTAAAGTAGATGAGTTACTTGGAATGTCATTTAATCATGAGAAAGCATATTGGACTTTTAGAGATGAATTTATTGAAAGAGAATGGCAGGTATTAAAAAAAGCATATGAGAATGGAATTTTAGAAGAAGACTTTACAGTCATTGCATATTGTCCAAGCTGTCAAACATCACTTAGTCATGCAGAAGTCAATCAAGGTTATGAGGAAGTAAAGGACCCATCATTATACTACAAAGTCAAACTAGTAGAAGAAGATGTATTTTTGATAGTATGGACCACAATGCCATTCACACTGGTAACTGACGCAATGGTAGGTTTACAGCCAGAAGAAGATTATGTTTATGTCAAAGTAGAAAACGAAACTTGGGTTGTTGGAAAAACAAGATTAGAAGAATTTATGACAGAAGTTAAAATCGAAGATTACAAAATTGAGAAAACTGTCAAAGGTTCAGAATTTGAAGGGAAAAAATACATTCATCCATTATTGGAATTAATTCCAGAGTTAAACGAATATTCTAAAGCTGAGAATTTTCATGTTGCAGTATCAGAGTCATTTGTAGACGCAAGTACTGGTAGTGGTCTTGTACATCTATCTCCTGCAAACGGTGAAGAAGATATCAAGATTGCAAATAAGAGAAAAGTCAAGGTTTTCAGCCCCATAGACGATGAGGTAAAATTCACATCTCATGCAGGAAAGTATCAAGGAATGTTTGTCAGAGATGCAGATAGGCCAATTGTAGAAGATCTAAAGGAACGGGATGCTCTAGTAAAAATTGGAAAAATCAAACACAAATATCCTCTTTGTTGGAGATCACACCATCCAATTGTGTGGCTTGCAAGAAAAGGTTGGTTTTACAAATTAGATAGACTAGACAACAAAGCAATAGATGCAGCTGAAAGTGTAGAGTATTTCTTTGAACAACCAAAAAATAGATTCTTAGGAATTATCAAAGAAAGACATCCTTGGTGTATTTCAAGAGAGAGAATTTGGGGATGTCCATTACCAGTATGGACATGCGAGGAATGTAATGAAAGAAATTGGTTTTTCACAAGAAAAGAAATTGTTGAATCAGCAGACAGTCTTCCAGATGGCCCAGAATTTGAATTACACAGACCATGGATTGATAATATTACAATAAAATGCAAAAAATGTGGAAGTATGAATACAAAAAGAGAAGAATATGTTTTAGATGCTTGGCACAACAGTGGTTCTGCACCATATTCATCACTCACTGATGAAGAATATTCAAAGGAAATTCCAGCACCATTCTTTACAGAAGGAATAGATCAGACTAGAGGATGGGCATACACATTACTTATTGAAAATGTTATCTTAAACAACGGGCCAACTCCACCGTACAAGTCATTTTTGTTCCAAGGGCATGTGCTTGATGAAAAAGGCGGAAAGATGAGTAAGAGTAAAGGCAATGTTTTGGAAGGAATAGAATTGCTAGAAAAATTCCCTGCAGATTTGATTAGATTTTATTTCATGTGGAAAGCAAGTCCAATTGAGCCGCTAAGTTTCAGTACAGAAGAATTGATGTCAAGACCATACCAGGTAATCAACACATTATTCAACTTGCATTTGTACTTTAAACAAAATAGCCAATATGACAATTTTGAAAAATCAAACACAATTGAATGGGCAAAACAAAAGAATCTGCTGACATCGCCAGATATTTGGTTGTTATCAAAACTTCAGAAATTAATAATAAAAATCACAGACCGTAATAATTCATGTAAATTCCATGAAGGTGCAAAAGCAATTGATGATTTTATCATTAACAATCTCAGTCAAATATACATTCCAATAACAAGAGGAGAATTATGGGATGAAGATGAGGAGAAAAAAGAAAGAAGACTGGCAATTTATTCCGTGTTAAAAGAAGTCCTCAAAACACTAGATATCTTAATTCATCCATTTTGTCCATTTACTAGTGAACATCTGTATCAAACTGTCTTTGATGGAAAACAAAGCATATTGCTTGATAAATGGCCAAAATCGCAAAAATCACTTGTCAATGAAGAGATTGAAGAATCATTTGACATTATGAAAGATGTTGTATCTGTATCATCAGCTGCAAGAATGAAAGGAAAGCTCAAAAGAAGGTGGCCATTAAATGAGGCAAAGATTTGTGTTAAGAACGGACTAAAGTCAAAATTAGAATCATTATCAGAATTACTTCAATCTCAATTAAATGTAGAAAAATTTACAGTGATTGAAACTGAAAAAGAATTAGGGTTAGAACAAGTTTTGGAATTAAAGCAAATGGGATTGCCTGCAAAACCGATAATCGAATTGGAAAGAAAAAGGATAGGGCCAAAAGCAAAACAACACATGGGAAAACTTGTAGAAAAATTTTCTGAAACAAATCCTGAAGAAATTGTTTCAGCATTACAAAATTATTCAAAATTTGATTTTGATATTGATGGTGAAATTATTTCACTTGACAGCGAAGATTTTGATGTGAGCTTTGATGCAGATGAAAATTTTGCAATGTCAAAAAGAGATGATTATGTAGTATTCATCTCAACTTCACGAAATAAAGAGATGATGGCAAAAGGATTGATTAAAGATGTTGCAAGAAGGTTACAAACTTTGAGAAAAGAGAGAGGATACAATCCAACAGATGTTTTAGAGATAGCATCAATTCTTGATTTAGATGAAGAATCACTTGAAATGGTTAAAGAGAAAGCAGACGATTTGGCTTTCTTGGTAAGAGTAAAACAAGTGAACTTTGTAGAATCATGCAAAGAATACAAAGATGATGATATAGATGGACAAAAAATTAGAATTTCAGTAGAATGATTTTTAGAAAAATTTGATTGCAGTGCAGACTTACTTTTTATTAATTAAAAATTGAAAAAATTAATCATATTCCAGAAGAGAACGGCCTTAGGTCCCCAACCAGAATTGTCCTATCTCTTCTGTGAATTTTTAGATTACGAATAATTTTGAAAATAACTTTTAGAAAATCAATCCGTTTTGTTTCATAACAGATACAAAATCACATCATGTTATAGGAATAGAATTTCTCAAACAAAACAATGTTGACGTTGAGAGGTTAACATAAGACAAGAAAAACGTAGCAGTTGAATTTATGGGATATCCCCACACAAACCTTCGTTCATTATATACAGGAAAGAAAGGGGAAGGAGTCAAAGGAGTAAATGAATGTGTCAAGCTTGGAGATCTGGTTATTTTGAGTTAGGTATCGATAGAATTTTCCAATTAGGGGAGAGAATTTCTAAAAGACATTATTGGTTTTTGCAGAATTCTTACAATCAGACAAGAGTGTAACTCAATTAGATTTTAGAAAAAGATCTCAAAGTATAACAAGAAGCAATTATCAATTTGAACAAAATTGCAAAAAGATTATTTTTTCATTTTTTATTTCAAATGAGCTTGTTATGACGACAAATAGTGAAAATACATTGTTTTATCACGGTTAAATAGAAAAATCACGTATTGAAAATATGGTAAAACAAATCAGTCTTGATGCATGGCAGATTCAACATTTAGTAGACTTGCTTGAAAAAGGCTCTAAAGTCGTTGAAAAGACTAATCGACCTATTGTTCTTTACAGACAAACTCTCGAAGAAGAAGAAGAGTCTTACGAAGAGATTGTATGTACACTTACCAAAGGATATGTAATTGAGCAAATGGTTACATCAGGGGGAGTTCTAGTTCCAAGCTTTCATCAACAGTTTGTATTTACTATTGAAGAGTATCCTCAGGAATTATTGAGAAAAAGCAAAGATCGTTTTTTAGAAATGATTGATTTTCTTGATGAGCAATTAAGATAACTCATAATTAATAAAGACCGTAAAATTCATGATTTTTGCATGCAGTTATTAGAATTCCAGGCAAAAGAGCTATTTCGAGAATACGGTATCAATCTACTAAACAGTATTTCATCTACGAATATTGAAGAAGGTAGAAAGCATGCTAAAGAGTTAGGATACCCATTTGTGATAAAAATTCAGGTTCCAGTAGGAGGTAGAGGCAAGGCAGGAGGAATCCAAAAATGTCAAAATGATGATGAATTTGAGATAAAATACCCCCAAGTAATGGATTTGACAATTAAAGGAGAAAAGGCAAGGGCAATTCTTCTTGAAAAGATGGCAGATATCAAAAAAGAATTGTATCTTTCAATATTTTTGAATCGTTCAAAAAGATGTTACACTATAATTGCATCATCTGAAGGAGGAGTTGAAATTGAATCTGTAAAAAACCAAATCATCAAAGAGATAGGATTAGGTGAAGTTTCAGATGAACTTGCCAAAGAAGTTGCAAAAGAAATGGGATTAGAAGGAAAACATGCAGAAGGAGTTGCAGATACATTGAAAAAATTATCAAAACTTACAATTGAAAAAGAAGCAGAACTTGTTGAGATTAACCCACTTGCAATCATGCAAGATGATACAATAATGGCACTTGATGGAAAGTTTGTTACAGATGATAACAGTAACTTTAGACATCCAGAATTAGAGAAATATCAAGAGAAAACAGCAATTGAAGAACAAGCTGAAAAGAGTGGATTTTCATTAGTAGAACTAGACGGAGATATTGCAGTTGTTGGGAACGGTGCAGGATTGGTAATGTCTACACTAGACATGCTGTCAGATAACGGAGGGAAACCAGCATGCTTCTTAGATGTTGGTGGCGGTGCAACAACTGAATCAGTGTACGAAGCACTTACTTTGATTAGTAAATTAGACAGAGTGAAAGGAATTCTAGTAAATCTCTATGGAGGAATTGTGAAGACAACAGTGGTAGCTGAGGCATTTCTAAAAGCATATGAGGATAACGTAATTGATTTACCAGTGTTTTCCAGACTAAAGGGCACAGAATCAGAAAAAGCAACAGAAATGTTACAAGGTTCTCGAACCAAAATTTTTAGTACTGTTGAAGAAGCAATCAATGCAGCAGTGATGGGAGTGAAGAATTGACAGACATTTTTGAACTTCTCAAAGGGAATTCAGGAGATTCAGATTATGAGAAAAAAGGAGTGATTGTTCAAGGAATTACTGGAGCATATGGTTCACTTCATGCAAAAAACATGATTACATATGGAACAAATGTTGTTGCAGGAGTTACTCCAGGAAAAGGGGGTCAAAAATTTGAAGATAAAGTTCCAATTTACAATACAATGCAAGAAGCAGTGGATGCAACAAATGCCAAAATTTCAATAGTTTTTGTTCCAGCAAAATTCTTCCTAAATGCTGCAAAAGATGCACTAGAGGCAGGAATCAAACTATTAGTTGCAATTCCAGAACATGTTCCAATCAGAGATACAATGGAAGCACTAGATCTTGCAAAACAAAAAGGAGCGACAATCATCGGTCCAAACACACCAGGAATAATGATTCCAGAATTAATTAAAATAGGAATCATGCCACCAATGCCTTTCAAAGCAGGAAAGATTGCAGTGTTATCAAAGAGTGGAACATTACTTTATGAGATTTCTGATGCATTGACTAATGCAGGATTCGGTCAGTCAATTACGATTGGAATTGGAGGAGATCCTGTTAACGGAACAAGACTCATTGATGCATTTGATATGGTAAAAGACATTCCAGATTTAGAAGGAATGGTAGTGGTAGGAGAAATAGGGGGAGACTCTGAAGAAATGCTAGCCCAAAGAATTATCGATTCAGGATTTAACAAGCCAACTGTTGCATATATTGCAGGAAGGGCAGCACCTAAAGAAAAGAGAATGGGACACGCAGGCGCAATTGTTATGGGAACATATGGTTCTGCAGAATCCAAAGTGTCAATGTTTAACAAAGCTAACATTCCAGTAGCAAAAAGACCTGCAGAAGTACCTGTTTTACTAGCAGGGAAGATGGAAAAATCCGATTAGAATAAAAGAGAGGAATTTAGGAGAGAAACAAATGCCAATCACAGACCCTGAAAAGAAACGAATCGCACAACAAGCTAGACTGGTCATGAGAATTTGTTTTAACTGCGGATGTAGAAATGACATTGATGCTACTAGATGCAGAAAATGCAGAAACCCATACTTGAGATTAAAGAATAGAAATCTCGGCGTAAAGAAATAGAATTAGAAATTCATCAATCTTTGTCTATAATCAACTATTGCAGATTTTACATCAGAATTGTATCTCATTATAAATGATTTTGCCAAATCAGGGCTTTCCAGTTCTTCTAAAAGAATTTGCAGATCATCAGGCAATTGTTCATTCATTTGAAAAAGAATTTTTGCAGCATCAGTATACTGTCCGAGGTTTTCAGCATATTCAAACGCTAACTTCATTCTGTCAATTAACGAATCAAATTCTTGTAAAGACATGCATGGATTTTCAAAAATTAGTACTAAAGGCAGTGGTAATTACAAAATATCCATAATCTAAAGATAAAAAAACTCGTATTTGTGTAATTTTATTGGACCGGTCGTCTAGTTTGGTTTGGATGACGCACTCACACTGCGTAAGAGATTATTCTCCGCAAAGGTCGTGGGTTCAAATCCCATCCGGTCCATCTACTTAAAATTAGACAAGATACAAAAAAAATCATGAAAGCAAGATTTCCTGGAAAATGTGTAGAGTGTGGAGAAACAATCAAAGTTGGAAAAGAAATTCTGAAAAATTCCAAAGAACAATGGGTTCATGCATCATGTTCAGATTTAGAAGATGAACTACCATAGTATGAATTGGTAATAAATTTTTTAAATGACTTTCAAAAAAGCTAATGAAATGAGAACAAAATCAAGCTTATTTCTAGCAATTATTGCATCATTTGCAGTTCTGATGTTTCCATCAGAGATAATTGCAGAGACTTCAGAAACTACAACAATCACTCCAATCAATGAAGAGATTAGCATACAGAAAACAATTACGACAATGGTTGTTCCAAAAGACAACATACTGCCATGGGGATTTGTGACAGGTAGTCCTTCAGAGTATGTTGAGAGACATCCAGTAATCATTCAATTCTTTGATAAGACAGATGAGTTGGTACATGTTGCCCAAGTAGATGTCAGAGGAGATGGTTCTTACGAATACAAGTTTAGAGTAACTAGTGTTGATGAAAGTGGGAATTTGGAAAGAGCCTTTGAAGGTGAATATACTGTAATGATATACAAAATAATCCCTAACCAAAATCATCTAGTCTAAACATTCTTTATTTTTCACAGAATTCATATACTATTCAAGGAGATGTAATCTAGAATATGACTAAAAATTTCTGGCACGACATAGAACCAGGGACAGACATTCCTGAAATTATCAATGTAATTGTAGAGATTCCTAAAGGTTCTATGAACAAATATGAATATGATAAAAAGCACAATATGATAAAACTTGACAGAGTTTTATTTTCACCATTTCACTATCCAGGAGATTATGGATTAGTTCCTCAAACACTTTCTGAAGACGGTGATCCATTAGATGCATTGGTACTTGTTACAAATCCAACATACCCAGGAATTTTAATTGAAGCAAGACCAATAGGATTACTCCAAATGAAAGATGCAGGAGATCTAGATGATAAAATCATTTGTGTATCAACAAACGATCCTAGGTACTTACATACGACAGATATTTCAGATATTGAGGACCATTATCGTTCTGAAATTGCACACTTTTTCCAAGTGTACAAAGACTTGGAAGGGAAAAAAGTTGAGATATTAGGATGGCAATCAGCGAAAGAAGCAAAAGATATCGTTGTAGAATCAATTAAAAGATACAAGAACACGTTGAAGAAATTTTAAGATGTCAAAAGAGTGTAATCATTTTTCTGAAGAGAGAAAAGGAATTTCACCAAAAACAAAAAACTGTGAAGAATGTGAAAAAGAACATTTGCCAGTTGTTGCAATACGAATGTGTTTAACATGTGGACATGTAGGATGTTGTGATTCATCGATTGGGAAACATGCAACAAAGCACTTTGAGGAAACAGGTCATCCAGTCATGAAAGCAATTCCAGGAGATATTTGGAAATGGTGTTATCATCATAAGGAATACTATTAATTTCAAAATTAGAAAGACATTAACAATTGAACAAAGAAAAACTTCATTGGACTTTTTGGGTAGGCACGGGGTTTCTCATAGCAGGAGGAATTAGTTGGGCAATATTACTTGCAGGAGAAAGCCCTCCAAATTTCATTGAAGAAACCATCACATACAGTTATGCTTGGATTATCTTTGGGATGGGTTTGATAATATACGCTATGATTAAAAAAAGCATAAAATCTAAAGAATCAAAATCTTAGTGTATTCATTTTTTAATAGTTAAAGAATTACGATTAGTAAATGTCACAATATCAATTAGGGATGTGGGATCTTTCAGAATTAGCAAAGAACCCGAAAAGTCCAGCCTTTCAAAAACAAATTCAAGAATTAGAAAATCAGGCTAAGAAATTCGAGAAAATCAAATCAAAACTAGACCCAAAAATGTCATCAAAAAAATTCATGGAAATGCTTTCTCAAGTAGAGGGAATTTCCGAAAAAATGAGTAAGATTGGAGGGTATGCATCTCTTTCATATTCTTCAGACACCCAATCAGATGAAGCAACATCATTAATGACTAGAATGTCAAAATTAGGATCAGACATTTCAAACAAAATATTATTTTTTGATTTATGGTGGAAAACACAAGTTGATGAAAAAAATGCAAATAGATTGATCAAAGAGGCAGGTGAACTTTCAGAATATTTAGCACATAAAAGATTAATTGCAAAATATTCACTTAGTGAACCAGAAGAGAGAATCATTAATACATTAGATGTAACAGGAATTTCAGCACTTGTAAAACTGTATGACAAGATAACTAATGCATTTGAATATCAAATGAAAGTAGGAAACAAAACAAAAAAGATGACAAGAGAGGAATTAACAAATTATGTAAGAAACACAAATCCAAAAATTCGTGAAACAGCTTACAAAACAATTCTTGGAAAATATAATGAAAACAAAGGTGTGGTGGGAGAAATTTATCAGAATATTGCACTTAATTGGAAGGATGAAGGAATTGATATTCGTGGTTACAAAACCCCAATTTCGATGAGAAATATTGGAAATGATGTAGATGATAAAACTATAGAATCATTGCTCTTAGTTTGTAAAAAAAATGCTCCAGTATTTCAAAAGTTCTTTGTGCAAAAAGCAAAGATGTTAAAAATGAAAAAGCTGAGAAGATATGATATCTACGCACCTGCTGCCGCAAATATTAAAGAAAAAAATTATTCATACAACAAATCCGTAAAATTAGTTTTTGAATCACTTGGAAAATTTAATAGTACATTAGAAGGTTTTGCAAGAAAGGTTTTCAATGAAAACCACATTGATTCATCAGTAAGACAAGGGAAAAGAGATGGGGCATTTTGCAGTACATTAACACCCAAAATCACCCCATATGTCTTGGTAAATTTTACAGGAAAAACAAGAGATGTATTTACATTAGCACATGAACTAGGTCATGCAGTTCATAGTCAAGCCGCACAAAATAGATCTATTCTAGTCCAAGATGCACCATTACCTTTAGCTGAAACAGCATCAACATTTTCGGAATTATTACTGTATGACAACATTTCAGACAAGATAACAGAAGATGAGAAAAAAATCATGTTATCTGAAAAAATTGATGACTTGTATGCAACAATTCTTAGACAGTCATTTTTTACAATTTTTGAAATTGATGCTCATGAAAAAATTGGAAAAGGGGCAACCATAAATGAAATTTCAAAAACATATCTGCAAAATTTGAAACAACAATTTGGAAAATCAGTCGAAGTTACAGACGACTTTGCAATAGAATGGAGTTGTATTCCACACTTTTACCACACACCATTTTACTGTTATGCATATTCATTTGGGAATCTACTTGCATTATCATTGTTTCAGAGATACAAAAAAGAAGGTCAAGATTTTGTTCCAGCATACATTGACATTCTTGCAGCAGGAGGTTCAAAAAAACCCGAAAAACTCCTTCAAGAACATGGATTAGATATTCAATCTACCAAATTTTGGCAAGAAGGTTTTGACTATGTTAATGGACAAGTAAAAGTGCTATCATCATTAAATTAGATTTTTTTAAAATGGGGCTGACAGTCCAACGCAAGGACTGCCAGCTTGTTCCCCGAACGGTTTGAATTCGATGTCAAAACCCCGTTGCACATAATCCGATTTAAACGTTTGAAATTACTCCAAGTCAAATTTTTTGGGTTTGATTTTTCTTATTGTACCATATAATATTCCAATTGTGATTCCTAATTGATATAGAAAATATAATAAAACTTCAAATGTGCTAGGAGTGAGATCTGTGAATCGACTAATCCCAGTTAAGATTAACAATAAAGAACTAAAAAAGAAGACAAAAATTTTGATTACTCCATGAAGATGTGTAAATTTCAAAATAACAAAAGTCATCACAGTTACAGAGATTGCCAATATTGTAAGAAATCCAGTATTCATACCAAAAATAAGAAACAATGCAGACGCAAGTTCAGTGGGGTTTCCTGCAGAGATATTTGAGAGTTCAATTTTTTCCGGTGATGCAAATCTAGGTACGCTTAGAATGGCATTTGCCAAAAATAGAATAAACAAAGTAATAGATACAGTTTTTAGGTGGTTTTGTAGTCTGGGGAATCTAATAAGAATTGCACGTCCCAAAATTATTCCTTGAAATAATCCTATCCCAAATGCACCAATCACTGCAAGAATAGAGAAAATTGGATCTTGAAAAACGTCAACAAGAAATGGAATTAAGGCCAATGTTAGTTACGATTTGACATAGATAGAATATTAGTTAAAAGATGACTAATTTTCGTAAAAAAATAAAATAAATTTATCAAGAAATCATTCTAAAAATAAATCAAATAGGAGTAAAGTTAATAATTTCAGGACTAGAGAAACAACCAATGCAAAAGATGTTTTGGATTTTGTTAGTAGTAACACTTATCGGGATTTCAACGAATTTTGCACATTCTCAAGAAGCAGGTTTAGCAACGTTTCAAGAAACAGCTCAAGTAATAGTAGATAGAAGCATTTCCCAAAACATTACCGCATCAATTACTCTACAAAGTACAAGTATACAAGAAATTAGAATTCCAGCAGAATTAGAAAAAAATCTTAGAGAAAATGAAATGATTCAAGCAGTTATAGTTACAAATCAAGAACAATGTGTTTTGGGAGTATTTGATGAATCATGTATAATGATTAATGTGATAAGGGATCCGACAGCAAAGGGAATCATAGAGATACAAGATGCAGCCAAGGAAGTTGCAATGCCCTACATTGATGAGATAAATCAAGTATTTGATACAGAGGCAAAGATTCATTCAGTTTTCATACATACTGATGATGCATCCAATAAAGCATTTGAGACATCAGGAATAATTTCTGGTAAAGGAATGATTTCAGTAGTATTCACGATGCCACCAGAGGATACTAATTCAATGTATGAAAAAATCTCAGCAATCTTAATTCCAAAAATTATCAGGGAAGGTGGAGGATTTTATGAAATTGCAGAAAATCTTTCACTTGAAGAAAATGCAAAAATGACATTTTCAATAATACCATTAGACACAAAATCGCTTTTACAGTTGAAATTATCAGTAGATTATCCTAATGGAGCATCTACAATTTCTGAATTAAGCCCACTAGATCTGTTAAAAGTAGATACGATTAACAGATCCGAGTATTTTTCTTCAGGGTTTTTTCCACTCAATTCAATTATTCAAATAGTCATATTATCACCTGAAGATGAAATTATTTCAAATATTAGAGGAAATATTGTTCCAACACAAATAATAGATAATGAAAGAATTCCAACAGATATAACAAAAGAAGGATGGATTTTTGATCCTCAGGAGGGACAAAGAATTCAAGGAAAATATATTTTTGGAGAAGAAAATTCAATTAACAAAGATAAGTTAAAGTTTTCATTAGGAGATGTGCCACCAACACAGTCAGAATCGTCAAATGAATCACTTGTAGTAGTGATTATAATTTCAATAGTTGCAATCGCTGCTGCGTTGTTCTATCTAAAAGGATATAGAAAATAATTATAGTAAAAGTACAGCAGCAGCAAAAACAGTAGTCCACTTACCATCTTTGTCACCACGTGTTGACTGAGTAATGTTATGAGTATTGTAGATTTCCCCAGAAATCTTCCATTGTTGTCTTTTTTCATCCCAGTTTTTATCAACATCAAATGGAATTCCCAATGAAGATGCTAACATTTGTGCAGCAATATCCTCAGCATAATCACCTGCTTGAGTCTCATTTTGCCCAAAAGATTCGTATTCAGACAAATAGCCATATCTTTTTGTGTCCTTTGGTTGTGCTAATCCAACGGATGCAGCACACATTCTATGAGGTTCATTAGTTTGATTCTTTGAATAAATTGTAAATAGAATTTGCCCAGGTTTGATTTGTTTTAATCCCTCTTTTCTGGAAATCAATTTTGCTTGTGGTGGAAAAATACTAGAAATCAATACAAGGTTTGTTCCAGCAATTCCAGCATCTCTTAAAGCATATTCAAAGCTGGTTAATCTATCTTCATGAATGCCTTTTCCTTTTGTAAGAAATAATTTCTTGGCAACTAAATCCAACATTTCTGAAATTTTAGAAAAAGGGTTATTATTTAACTTTAATTAAAAATTAAATTTCATTTAACGAGATTAACATAGTTAAAGTTCTTTGAGAAATCAATCTCGTTTCTTTTTCTTTTTTCTTTTATCAGGGGCTTTAGCCTCTTGTGTCAAAAAGATGAATGTAAAAAATGCCCCCAATCCAACATTGATAACCCCCATGAATGTAATGAATATTGTTTGTTCTTTTCCAGCTATAGGAGACAATCCAACTATAATTCCCAAAACACCAGTTGCAAAGAACATCATCATCAAAACTTTGACTCGAGTTGGTTCAATGTATCTCATAACAGGTATCAAAAAATGGCATTATTATAAATTGACGGTTGTAAGAATTTCTTGAAAAATCATTAGAAAAAGAACACAGGTAACACTTTACCAGAGGCCATAATGTCATCATTAATGGCTTTCATACTGGATTTTAGAGCGATTTCAGCTAAAAAGGTTTCGTCAGATTACTTATGAAATCATATTTTGACTGGGATTTGACCAATCAGGAGTTTCTGCAGTCCTTTCTTGAGTTTCTCTAGGAAGAATTTCTTAGATGTTAAATCTCAATTTTTTTGATTGGTTTTTTTGAAAAGAATTGTTTTTTCAGATTCATTAAATGTTATTTCATATTTTTTGAATAAATGACTTCTTCCCAACAGGATATTTTGTTCTAAATCAATGCCATCGGGGTCTTTTTCAGGAATTGAAACATCAACCATGTCTACACCCACAGGCATTCCTCGATAAACAATTTCAAGATAAATTTGTGTTTGATAAGTTGAGAATTTTCCACCTGCTCCAGTTGAATCTATTTTTTTAGCATTGCTTAAATCGACTTTTAAAATATCAGCAATTTGTCTTGGCAGTAAGCACATATCCGCACCTGAGTCAACTAATCCGTGGGTTCTAAATTCAGGATTTGTTTCATCGTCTTTGTGTTCAGAATTTTTTCGTAAAACAATTTCAATTCTAGGTCTTCTTACAGGAATTTTTTTTCCATCATTTTCTCTCCAATCAGTATGATACTTGAATTTCATTTTATCTTCGGAACGACTTCCTCGAACCATACAAAAAAACTCCTAATTTCTAAAGAATCAATGTTTGTTTGTCTAATTTTTCTGGTATATGTTCAAACAATGGTGTTCTTCCTCCTGATTTTTTTATTGCTTCTTGATATACTTTAGAAAGATTTTCTCCTTGAGCAATTATTTTGGCATCTAGAATAGCAATCCATTTCCCTTTGAACTCTTCTGTGTCTTTTAGAGACAATAAAAATTCATTTTCCATACTAGACATACCTAATACTCACCATTACGTATTATATACAAAACTTTCTATTAAAGCATAGTTTGATTTTCATAAAAATAACACTAGGCATAGATTTAGTCATAGTTTAAACCTAAATCTCAATCTTAGAAGCAGGGAGAGTTGAAAAAAACTTTCTAGTTGTCTCATTAAGTAATTTTACCACTAAAGCAATTTCATCACCTGAAACCTCAATAGACATATTCTGACCAATTTCGGCCTTGACTGAATATCCCATAGTATGATTATGTGGCCAAAGTATTTAGCTATTCAGAGAATCACATCTCAAAATATCGCCAATTTTTATGCCTAGATTGACAGTATTATTGCCAAAAATGTCTAGTAATGTCTAATAAATTGTGCCTAACTCAAAAACAAAACAAGCCGCTGTGATCAGCGGCTTGTAGTAACTTTACATCTCTTGCAATCTCATCTACCACATATGGCAAATTGTATAGTTTGTTTGCTAATCTAATATCCCTAGTTTCAATATCATATCCTCTTCCTTCTGATTTGTTAATCACACCTTTAGGAGTAGATATTTGACTAGAGTTTGTTTTGTTTAGCAATACTCTTGCAAATTCACTAGGTATGGCCCACTCTGGCTTCATTATGGTTTCCATTCTACCTAACACTATTGAATAATCTTCTTCAATTATTTCTGCAAGGTTCTCCACTTCTGTTCTTGCTATGTACATCATCTCATAGATATCTAGACCTAATCTCTTGATGCAGTTGATAGTAAGTGAGGGATTATTCCCCAGATATACAGATACGGAATAACCATGTATTTTGGTATAGTATGTGTCCACATTCTTGATACCGTTATTTTTCTTCCATCTACACTTTACAATTTCTTTGAACTGTTCAACACCTTCACTAATTGGAAATTTGTACCTCATGTTCTCAAGTCGAACAAGATTCTTGTTGAATTGTTGTTCATACGTATCAAGAATTGTTTTACCACTGTCTGTTATCTCATAATGCTTTGGTATTGGAGATGTAATCCATTCTTCTTTT
The DNA here is from genome assembly GCA_964343515.1 of uncultured Nitrosopumilaceae archaeon. Lineage (GTDB taxonomy): Archaea > Thermoproteota > Nitrososphaeria > Nitrososphaerales > Nitrosopumilaceae > Nitrosopumilus. The sequence goes on along the minus strand of CAYFJT010000009.1, from coordinate 3,371 downwards.
TTGAATTTTTTTAGCCAGTAATTTACTCTCTGCTTAGTAATACTGTGTTTTTTACAGATTTCATTAGGGGTCACCAAACTTCTTGTTTTAGACAATATGCAGTAGGAAATATGATTTTCAAGTACAGTTTTTTTACTCAATTCAATACCTCCAATCGTAATTTCTGAAGGTCTTTCTCAATTGTGGATAGACTATACCTCAACTTCTTTGATATCTCAACATTAGAGATTCCAGATTGTCTAAGTTTAAGGACAACTTGACGTCTATAGGATACCTTGTCTTGAACCACCAAAAGGCTGGATTTAAGGCCAAATTCAGGCGTAATTTTCAATTTCTGACCTCCTGAAATCTACATTTTGGGTATCTCTCATGGTGCTCAGAAAGAGATTCTACCATCTCATGAAGACTTCCTGAGAGAAATTCTTCTTCAGTTGTTGGCAACTGAAATTCTATTTTGTGTCTTGTACATTGTATTGTTTGCATGGTAATATTACGTCAAAGATGTCTATGAGATTCCGTAACAATATTGTTATAAAATAAGACTCTCACAAAAAAGAGATTTGAAAATAATAGAACTTCCAACAATTGATTACATTGTTGAGTTACGCAAATCGATGAATATTACTCAACCCCAATTGGCTCGTGCTGTTGATGAATCAAGGAGTACAATAGCAAGAATTGAATCAAAAAAATATGAACCAAAATTTACTTTAATTCAAAAAATTTATGATTATCTACATAAGAAACAAAATGTTCCAGAAAAATCATTATGTACATTTGGTAAGAAAAAAATCATTTCATTAAAACCTACTCAAACTATAGACAAAGCAATTGATTTAATCATTAAACATGATTTTGAGTGTATTCCGGTAATAGAAAATGAAATCGTTAGAGGGAAAATTACTACAAAAAAACTGGCAACAAGACGAAATAGTAAACAAGATTCAAAAATTAAAGCTTCAGATTTTATGGAAGAACCACCTGTTATAGTTCCCTGTTCTACCCCAGCTATACATGTAAAACCATTTCTAGAATCTGCTAGTGACTGTGTAATTCTTACAAAGAAAGGTAAATTATTTGGTCTTCTTACTTTATGGGATTTTCTACATCAAAAATAAACTAATCTTCAATATCTGATTTCATTTTATCAAATTCTTCTTTTGTGATTTCTCCCTTGGCATATCTTTCTTTTAGAATCTCTAAAGGAGTAGGTTTTGTGCTTGAATTCTTCTCTTTTTGATATTTTTCACAACCCAATGAATGTTCATACAAGTCTCTTTCGCTTTTTGCTGTATGGTCACAATAACCACAGATGTATTTTGATTTAGAATTTTTTTTTCTATTTTTTAATTTTAGAATAATTACAACAATAACTGCAATTATTACAATTACAAGAATTATGTTGAAAATTAATGGAATAATTATACGATTAAAATAATTTCTATCACTTTCAACCCAACTACACTGACTGCCAGATTTCCCTTCTGCTAAATCTCTAGGAGAGCACTTTTGCACATATTCCATACCATTTTCAAATTTTGTTCTTAATGTTTCCGAGGTTTTTTCCGATTGATATTCAAGAATTGGAGTTTCTGATTGTGCTTCCTTTGATTTTTTTACTGCTTCTGGGTCTTGATGTCCAATTTCATATCTATAAGGAACTTGGCCATAAGCTTCTTGACAATTTTCTAAATATTCTGGATTTGAGGGATTTCGTTTATCACAATAAACAAATTCTAACTCTGTCCAATTATCTACATCAGGCCCATAATTCATTTTGATTATATGGACTCCTGTTTGGTCTAATTTAGAATCATACATCCAACCTGTAGTATATGAAAACTGAAACGAATTATCAGGTTGTATTCTAATTGTATCATAATCAATTCGTTTACCCCAATCAGTTTCTAAAATTCTAATCATGTTTTTGTAATCGGGATTGAAATTTTTTACATGGCCTGTTACAATTACTTCTTCATTCCATTCTACATATTTTCTATCTAAACTTGCAATAATTTCATATGGGTTTTCTGCATATCCTTCTTGAATAATAACTGTAACAAATACCATTAAAAAAATCATAAAAAAATATTTCATGAATTTGTTATTGATTAGCATTTTATTAAACAAATCCTTGTCCTCTCAATTTTTCTACAATTTTTTTATCTGATTTGGCTTGTGCTTCACGTAGTTTTTGTACTTCTTGTTTTAACTCATCAATTTCTTCAACTTTGTCACGAAGTCTACTAATTTCCAATTCATTTTTTGTTTGTTCGTATATGACTAATTCAGGTTCTAATTTTAGATACATCTCTAATTTCTCGTCTTCAGTCATTCTATCATACTGCATAAGATATCCTCCATGACCAATCAGTCTATGTGCATAGTTTTCCCCATGCTTTCGTGCAGCCTTGGTGAAAAAGTATGCTCTAAAACTATGAGAAGTTATCTTTCGAATGTTATTTGATTGATATCTCTCAACAATTTCTAATTTATCAACTAGTCTTCCAAGCATTGTTCTTACAGATGACTGGTCTGGAGGATTTTGTTTTTTTGAAAAAACATAATCATCTTGATTTATTTTTTCTAAATGAGGTCTGAGAATCTTTTCTGTTTCAAGTGAAAGATATGTTGTTCTTCCAGTTCTAGTTTTTGTGTTTGCAGGAATGTTTACTTTGATTCTCTTTCCAGACAAATCAAGGTCTTTTTTCTTTAGAGATAACCCTTCACCGATTCTCATTCCAGATGAACCTAATGTCAAAAAGAATCCTTGCATAAGTGGATGCCTAGACAAACCATCAATTATTTGCCTATATTCCATCTGAGACAATGGGTGTCTCTCTTCTCTTGTTCTTTTTCCAAATCTCAGATATTCTTTGATGTTTTGTTCATTGGTTTTGATTCCTGCATGAAAAAGGAATTTTCTAATGTTTGAAAATGCTACTCGAATTGTATAGTTTCCTTTTCCATTCTTTTGATTCCAGTTAATCCATTCTTGAAGCATTCCATATAGTGCATCTTCATAGATTTGAGTGTCCTGAGATTTCAGTAGATATAATTCTTCAATTACATCAGAAATTGTTCTAGAGTATGTCTCTTCAACAAAATTTCCAAATAACTTTACAGCATACTGTTTGTTTTGTCTAGTGCTTTCAGGGGCAGTCTCTAAGACCTTATCAAATGATGAAACATCTTTTTTCTTTGAAAGGAAACTACTCATTTTCTAATCTCCTTTACGTGAGTTTCCAATAAAACCGAGAACAAAATTACGGTTTTTACGGGATTCGTATTTGTTAAAGCGGACATTATGGTGCCTGGTAACACTTTAAACCTTCAAAAATTTTATTTTACTTCGTGCCAATGTAGCTCAG
>CAYFJT010000008.1:49488-70381 GCA_964343515.1 uncultured Nitrosopumilaceae archaeon | reverse complement strand
ACCAGAACCTGAACCAACACCAGAACCTGAACCAACACCAGAACCTGAACCAACATGTGGACCTGGAACAGAATTAGTAAATGGAATGTGCCAAGTCATTAAAACAGAAGAACCTGAGTCTGATGGCGGTGGATGTTTGATTGCAACTGCAGCATATGGAACTGAACTAGCACCACAAGTCCAATTCTTGAGAGAAATTAGAGATAACACAGTAATGAGTACTGCATCAGGCGCATCCTTTATGACTGGATTTAATCAATTATACTATTCATTCTCACCAACAATTGCTGATTGGGAACGAGAGAGTCCAATGTTCCAAGAATTAGTTAGAGCATTTATCACACCAATGGTTTCAACATTGTCTATTATGACATTAGCTGAGGATGGCTCAGAAGTTGAAGTTTTGGGATTGGGAATTTCAGTAATTGCACTTAACTTGGCAATGTATATTGCAGCACCTGCATTAATTGGATTTAAGGTTAATAAATCTCTCAAATCTAGAAAGTAATCTTTAGAATTACTCTAGGTTATTATACTGAAACACATTATCTTATTTCATGCATGTTGAATATGAGGAATTTGATTCTATTGAAGATATTTTCATGTATTTGGCATCGGCTGCACCTCCAATGAAAAATACAATTCCAATTAATTCTTACAAGGAACATGTCATGTCATTCATTCCTCTTAGTCCTTCTACTGGGGAAACCTATCTGATGTTATATGTTAAAGGCTCATTGGAACCTGGAATCTATGAATTTGATGTTCCTTCAAAATCTTACAAAAAAGTAGATAATATTGAAAGAGCAGACAAAGTTTACTTTGTGTCATTGACCCCAAAAAGAAATACTATTGCAGATACGGCTATTTCGAATCTATAGTTTCTTTGTTTGAATTTTAGGGGCAGACACTGATCTACTTCTTGCGTATTTGTCAATTATCTCATCAGGAGTTCTTCCATTAAAGAGATCTTTACACAATCCTCTAAGATATCTCATAATTGCCCAAGTTCCTGCCTTCAAAATTCCATACATAAAGACCTTCATTGGTGGACCATATGTCTTGTTTCTGAGAATAATTGGAATGATGTCATTGATTACTCGAAGATTATTTTCCCAACATTTCCAAAACAGTGTAAATTGGGCTTCGTTCAAATTTCCAAAGTGCATTGAATTCTTTTCACTAAAGTCTTGATACAATAATGGGGCCACCAATCCTCTAAAGTCCATCTCTCTAAAGTCACTCATCATATCAATTGTGTATTGAATATCATCTGGTGTTTCATCTGGCCAACCAATAATGATTGTAGCAGCTGGGAACCAATGATTTTCATTAAGAATTTTTGCACCTTCTCTAACTACACTCCCCCATTCCTCTGTTGAGAATGGTCTTGTTTTGACACCTAGATGTTTCTTAACCATATCTGGTGCAACCGTCTCTATTCCTAAATTAGTTGCAAGCCATCTACCTGATTGATCTTGACCATTCACATGAGAAATTTGTTGCATTAATGTAGGATCTGCAGCAACTGCTGAAAATGTCATATGTGTTGTTCCAATAAAATTTGCACCAAGTCCTTTTAATGATTTCCACAAATCTGTTATTGCGTCTCTGTTTGGAACAAAATCTCTATTATCACATCCATAAAGTAACATTTCATCAGAATGTAACCAGATTGAATCAAAACCATAATCTAAGTTAGTTTTTGCTTCATGTTGTAATCTTTCTATAGGTAGATCTTTCTTTGATCTTTTATTCACATCACAAAAATCGCAACCTCTGCCACATCCTCTCATTGCCTCAATCAAAGAATTGATTGTAGGTCCTTCAATAATTGGAATGTTTTCAAGGTTTCTTACAAAACAATGCATTAATTCTGGCGCATCATTTTTCTCTAAATCTTGGAATAAATCAACTGCTAATTCATCTGCTTCTCCAACTACAACGGTATCAATTCCGTGAATTTTCATTCTATCTGATTTTGCTAATTCCCATGCTCCATTTCCTCCAACAACAACTTTGAAATCATATTTCTTTTTGAGTTGGATTATACTTGCACACATTTTTTTAAATTTCATTGCTACATACGACAATTTTTCTGGTGACATTGTTGTAGTAACTGGTGCCATTCCTAATGGATCCATCACATTGATTCCTACAACTTTAGTATCTGGTCCAATTGATTTGTGTAACATATCTGGATGACCAATGAATACGTCTTCTTTATTGTAACCTCCTTGAATCAACGAACTCTCAATCCTTCTAAGTCCAATTTGTGCTACCTTTGCCTCCCCAGTGATAGGGTCTGTTTCAACTGAAGGACAAAACACCTTGTCAAAAACCCACTCGGGAAGAACTTCATAGGGTCCACATGCAATAAATCCATACAGAAAATTTCCTCTATAATTTGTCATTAAACTACGATCCGCAGTAAGTACAACACGTTTGCCTGCCAACTATCCAATTTCGTTTAATTATGTTATATATCATTTACGAGGTTAACTTGCCTCTTGAATTGCGAATTTTACTTTTCCTTTTTTCTTATTGTTCTATTTGCAATATTGGCTGCAATTCCACCAGCTGCAATACCATTATCTATGTTTACAACTGACAGTCCTAATGAACAACTTTGAAGCATTGAAGCAAGAGCTGCAATTCCTTTTTCCCCATAACCATACCCAACTGACGTTGGAATTCCAATTATTGGAATGTCTACTAATGTAGAAACTAGTGTAGCTAGTGCACCTTCCATTCCTGCAGCAACTATGATACAATCAACATCTTTTCTTACCATTTCTTTTAAAATTGGAAAAATTCTCTGAATTCCTGCTACTCCTACATCATAACTTGTAATGCATTTACAATTCATTGTCTCACAAACTAATCTTGCCTCTTCTGCTACTCCTATGTCTGAAGTTCCTGCAGTAAGAATACCTACTTTGCCTCCTTGAAATTTGATTGGTTTTTTAAATAATAACAATGTGGATGATTTTTTTCCTGTTTTGACTTTGATTTTTTGTTTCTTTGCAAATGTCTGAATTTTTGAATAATCTGTTTTCTTTAATCTTGAAACAATTACCGAATTTGATTTTACTAAAGTTCTTTTTACAATTTTTTTAATTTCATCTGTCTCTTTTGTCTCTGCAAAAATTATCTCTGGTATTCCCCTTCGTTTTCTTCTGTTAATGTCTATCTTGGCAATTCCTTCTATCTCTTCAATAGAATATAATGATAGGAGTCTTTGTGCGTCACTAACTGAAATCTTACCTGATTTTACATTTTTTAGAATTTCATGAGTTTCCAATAATGGTTTTTCTTTTTATGGATAAAAAAAGGCTTAGGTTTCAATTCCTGAAATTGCACCTTTAACACTCTCAACAGCTTTGTCAAAGACTTGTTTTTCTTCATCGTTTAGTTCTAACTCGATGATTTTTTCGACACCCTTCTTTCCTATTACTGCAGGAACACCAATTGTTACATCTGAGTGACTGTATTCTCCATCAAGATAAGTTGCAACTGGAATTACTTGTTTTCTGTCTCTAACAACCGATTCAACAATTGCAGAAATTGCGTTTCCTGGTGCATGTACTGTTGCACCTTTTAATTCAATAACTTTAGCCGCAACTTGTTTTGTACTCTGAACTAGTTCATCTAGTTTTTCTTTTGGGAGAAATGATGATAATGGAATTCCTGAAACTGATGAAAATCTTGGTAAAGGTAACATGTTTTCACCATGTTCTCCAATTACTAGTGCTCTAATTGAATCACGAGAATGTCCTGTTGCTTCATGGATAAATTGTCTAAATCTTGATAAATCCAACATGCCTCCCATCCCAAACACTCTACTTCTATCAAATCCTGAGACCTTGTATGTGATGTATGCCATTGGATCTAATGGATTAGTTACTGGAATAATCATAGAGTCATCTGCATATTTTTTGACATTTTCTACAACACTTTTCACAATTGATGCATTAATTTTCAAAAGATCCATTCGAGTCATTCCTGGTTTTCTTCCAGAACCTGCAACTACAACAACAATGTTGGAACCCCTCATATCTTCAAAATTATTAGAACCCTTTACTTCCACATCAATACCTTGTTCTGAAAGCATATGGTTGATATCCATTGCTTCTCCTTGAGGAAGTCCTTCTGCAACATCTAGTAACAAAATTTGATCATCTAGCCGTTTTAGTGCTGAAAATAATGCCGCATCTCCGCCTACTTTACCTGAACCGATTATGGTAATCATAGAAATCCCTATTAATTTTCAATAATTAAATCTAATGAAATTCTAAACCGATCAGACGAATTTATAAGCATTTTTGATAATTTTTAATCAATGGTTTTAGTAATTGATCCACAAATTGCAGGTATATCTGGAGATATGCTTCTTTCTTCTCTAATTGATTTAGGAGCTGATAAGGATAAAGTAATTGACGGAATTAAAAAGTCTGAAAATTTTTTCTCTGATTCAACCATTAAAAAAATAAATTTTCAAAAAACCAAAAAAAGAGGAATTGAGGCTCTTCAATTAATTTTAGATGTTGATGAACACTCTCATGAAAGAAAGGGTTCTGAAATTAAAAAAGCAATAAATGATTCTACTCAAAACTTGAATCTATCTGATAAAGCAAAGATGTTTGCTGAATCTTGTATTGATTCACTTATTTCTTCAGAATCTAAAATACATGGAGTTTCAGAAGATTCTGTCCATTTTCATGAAGCCTCTAGTATTGATACTCTAGTTGATATTGTTGGAGTTACAATTGCCTTAGATGATTTGGGATTATTTGATGAAAAAATTGTCTGCATGCCTGTTTCTGTAGGTGGTGGAAGTGTAACTTTTTCACATGGAACAATGTCTAATCCTGCAAGTGCTATTCTTGAGATCTTCAAAAATTCTTATCTGAAAATTAAAGGAAATAACACTAACGAAGAATTGACAACTCCTACTGGCGCATGTATTTTAGCTAATTTGACTAATACTTGTATGGATTATTACCCTTTAATGAAAATTGATTCTATTGGTTATGGTGCAGGTCAAAAAGATCTTCAAAACTTTTCAAACGTGTTGAAGTTGGTAAGAGGTTCTATAAATAAGTTGGAAAGTGATTCTGTGAAAATACTTGAAACTAACGTTGATGATATTTCAGGTGAAATACTTGGAAATTTGATTGAAAAGATTATGCAAAAAGGTGCTAGAGATGTTTCTATATATCATGGGATTGCAAAAAAAGGCAGACCTACTAATCTAGTTTCTGTAATATGTGATGATCAAAATATTGATGAAATTGTTGACACATTGGTCCTTGAAACTGGTACGTTAGGTGTTAGAATATCTGAATCCCATAGATTTGTCGTACCTAGAACTAATGAAATTGTTTCATTAGTAATTAATGGAAGAACATTTAATGTGAGATACAAAAAATCGACATTCAAAGGAAAAACTGATTTTAAAATTGAATTTGATGATTTAAAGAATGTATCTGACACTATTGATATATCAATTAAAGAAACAGAATCCTTACTTCGAAAAAAAATTGAAAAACTGGAGAACTAAATGACAAACTTAATTGAACTAGAAAACTGGTTTGCTGATAAAAATAAAGTCATGATTGCATTATCTGGTGGTGTAGACAGCGCACTTGTTGCATATGCTGCATATCAAAAATTAGGCGACTCTGCAATTGCAGTTACTGCAGATTATAAAACACTCTCTGAAGAAGAGCTGCAAACAGCCAAAAAAATCTGCACTGAGATAGGCATTACTCAATTTTTCTTAGATTATAATGAACTTGAAAACGAAGATTTTTCAAAAAATGATTCTTCTAGATGTTTTCATTGTAGACTAGAATTGGGAGATCGTCTTCTAAAATTGGCAAAAGATCATCATGTGGATGTAATAGTTGATGGGACAAATTTGGATGATTTGGGTGATTATAGGCCTGGGATAGATGCATTGCAACAAAATGGTATACGAAGTCCCCTAGTTGAAACAAATCTTTCCAAATGCCAAATTAGGCTAATTGCAAAGTCAGTTGGATTATCTGTACATGATAAACCTTCTAACTCTTGTTTGGCTTCTCGTATTCCTTGGGGTCAAAGAGTTACTGCTGAAAAACTTGCTAGAATTGAATTTGGCGAAACTATTGTTAAACAACTGACCAATGTTAAACAAGTTCGAGTTCGTGACCTTAATGGCTCTGCAAAAATTGAGGTAGAAAAAAATGACATTTTTAAATTCAATAATGTTGTATTAGATAAAATCATAAAAAAACTAAAGATGATTGGATTTTCTTCAGTTGAAATTGATCAAGAAGGGTATAAACCAGGAAAAATTAATGTGATTGCAGATTGATTTATCTTGATAATGCCGCATCTACTCAAATTCATGATGTTGTCTTAGAATCAATGCTTCCATATCTTAAAGAACAATATGGAAACCCTTCTTCTATTCATCGTTATGGTCGGTTATCTCGTAAGGCTGTTGAAAAGGCAAGAAAACAAATCGCGTCATTGATAAATGCTGACCCTTCTGAAATTTTTATTACTTCAGGTGGTACAGAATCAAATAATACTGCATTACGAGGAATCGCAACTATATACTCTTCTGGTCAAATTATAACTTCTTCAATTGAACATGATGCAATTTTAGAACCATGCAAAAAATTATCTCAAGACGGTTTTGATGTGATTTATCTCCCAGTTGACAAGTTTGGACTGATTGATATCTCTGATCTCAAAAACCAACTGTCTGAACAAACTAGGATTGTTTCAATTATGTTTGGAAATAATGAAGTTGGCACAATTCAACCAATCGCAGAAATCGCTAAACTTTGCCATGATCATGGTGTTGTCTTTCATACTGATGCAGTACAGGCAGTAGGAAAAGTACCAATTAATATTCGTGAATTGAATGTAGATTTGTTGTCTATCTCATCTCATAAGCTATATGGCCCAAAGGGAATTGGCGCATTGTATGTCAAAAAAAATACTGTACTCAATCCTATGATTTTAGGTGGTGGACAAGAACATGGTTTACGTTCTGGTACTGAAAATGTGGCAAATATTGTTGGATTTGGCAAAGCGTGTGATATTGCAAAAACTAATCAAAATGAGAATATTTCTCATATGAGAAAACTCCGAGATTCTTTGATTCAAAATATCTCTGATGAAATTTCTCAAGTAACTGTAAATGGTCATCTTGAATCACATTTGCCAAATAATGCTCATTTTACTTTTCTTGGCGTAAATGGCGAAGATCTAATTATCAAACTTGATGAGTATGGAATTGCTGCATCTACTGGTTCAGCATGTTCTGTCCATACTCAAAAAGCATCTCATGTTCTACATGCAATGGGATTCTCACACGAGCAAATTACTGGTTCATTAAGATTAACAATTGGGATGTTTAACACTCAAAAAGAAATTGAACAAACTGTCGAAATTCTAAAAAAAGTTGTAGATGAATTGAGATCTGTATCTCCGTTCAAGGAAAAATATTCTTTTTCAAAAAATTAAATCTTCATTTGAAATCTATTTCTTGTTAGAATTACTATTGTCATAATTCCAACTAGAAAAACCATCATTACAATTGTCCCAAATTCTGGAATCACATAGGTTCCAATAATCTCAATATTGGAATCCCCTTGTTCAAAATTGATCGTAATGACTCTTGAATCTGAATGTACTATTGATTCTTGATATGTCGCCTCAACCCCGTCAATCAAAACAATAAAGATGTCATCTTTTCCATCTTGCTTTTCGGCTCCAATGAACTCTCGTGGTAAATCCAAGTTGATTTTTCCTTCATCAGTTGAATCAATTTGAACCCTCAATCCAAAAATATCTGAATCAACTATCATGTCTTTAACAGTGCCTCCTTTGATTGTGTATTCTACGTCAAATGTTCCGTGATTTCCAACATCAACTTCAAAAATGGTTGTGGTTTCAACTATCTCTGATTTTGGAGTGTAACTGAATTCTGATTCTGCAATGTTTCCTTCTCCGTATAATACTCTGACCAGATAGTCTCCTGCTTTATTCCATAATGGTCCTTCTGCAATAACTGTGTGAGAATAAGTTCCATCTTGAGCCACTATAATTTGTGCAATATCTACTAAGTTTCCTTCTGTGAATAATTGAAGTGTTACAGGTGTTTCTCCAACTACAGTTGTGACTTGTCCTGATATTACTATGGTGTCTCCTTCATCATAATTTTTGTTATCTGTTTGAACTGAAATCAATGACTCTTGAGCAAAAGCAGGTATTGTAGAGATTATCAATAAAGAAACTATTCCATAAAATATTTTGGAACTCACAAATTTTGAATGACATGTTTGTATATTTCTCTTACTATCAAAAATGAAAAAATGAAAAAAGATGTGATTTTAGATTCTTGGCATAATGCTTAGTCTTGATCTTGCAGATACTGCAATTATTGAGATAATTGCTACTGCTAGAATCATAGCTGCAATTGTACCAAATTCTGGGACTACAAAGGTACCGATTATTTCAATTTGTTCAGTTCCAGCTGGGAACATGACTGTTACTTTGTTTGCAACAACTTCAACATCATCCCATTCTTCTCCGTCAACTAGTATCATGAAAATACCGTCTTGGACTGTTTTTGATGGAGTCACAGTTAGTATTCCATCATCATTGGAGTTGATGCTGATAACAATTGAGTTATCTTTTGTATTTAGAGTTGCACTTGTAACTTCACCACCTGAAATACTAAATGGTACGCAATGACCATTTGCAGTAATTTCATTTGTACCACATTGTTTGGATGTTTGTGGTGTTTCATAGGTTGGTGTGTGTATAATTCCACCAATTAATTCAACTTTGACACTGTTTTGTTTCTCATTGCTGCCATAGTTTGCCTTAATGATGTAGGTACCGTCGTATTTCCACATTGCACCTGCTGTGTTTAAGCTTGTCTCAAAACTACCATCATCTTCTACATTGATTTGATCAATTGTGACGATGGAGTTTAAAGGACTCACAACAGTAATTGTAACTGGAAATCCAGATGCTACACTTGCTACTTGCCCATTTACCATAACCATATCACTATGTCCATAACTTGTCCTATCTGTCCAAACAGATATTGGAATGTCTCCAAGCAACATCTCATTTGCTGTTGCTCTTGCATCATTCATGGAACATCCTACACATGCTTGTGGAATTTCCTCTGCATATGATGATGACATGGTTAAAGTACCGACTGCAGTCAAAACGGCTAGTAGCGCGAACGACGTACGGATGTTCATCTTGTTGCGATTTGAACCTATCTCTATTTATGTATATTTAAAAAATGAAAAAAGATGTGATTTTAGATTCTTGGCATAATGCTTAGTCTTGATCTTGCAGATACTGCAATTATTGAGATAATTGCTACTGCTAGAATCATAGCTGCAATTGTACCAAATTCTGGTACTACCACTCCGTCTTGAATATCTACTTCAGATGAAGCCGTATATTTTGGATCACTAAATTGTTGTGCTGTAACAGTGTAAATTCCATCCTGTGTCCATAATGGTCCACCTGTTGTGATGGTTACTGCAAACTTTCCATCAAGCATTGGTGATACTTGATCAATTGATACTACATTTCCATTTGGAGCAGTTACGGTTAATGTGATATCTGCACTTACTCTGTCTGTATTTCCAATAACTACAATTGTATCGGACCCAATTTCGGTTTCGGCGGTACTAATTTCAATTCCTGCATCTCTTATAACAGTTGGTTCACTTGGTTCAAACACATCTGATGTGAGATTGGATTCAGTTACAGAGGTTTGTTCTGCCATTCCACCATTTACTTCAACAAAAACTTTCATTGTATACAATGATGAGTCCCCTTGTTGCGCTTTGATTTCATAGAATCCATTTTCAGTCCATGTTGGGCCTATTTTGAATTCGGCATCAAAACTTCCGTTAGTATCTGGTGTTGTTTGACCAACAGCAACTACATTGTTTCCACTTGGAGATTTTACAGTAAATGAAACATCAGTATATCCTGAAATTGTAGTACCTGTTACGGTAATTACTTTAGAACCTCCGTCTGCCATAGCTGTTATGGACATTCCTTGTGTTTGTGCAAACGCATCTTGTTGAATTGAGGTCACTGAAATTAATGACACTGCCAAAAGGGCTATTGCCATTGATGTTGTAGAACGTTTAAAATTCATCCTGATTCTTCCCAAGTTACCTTGGTATTTATGTATATTTAAAAAATGAAAAAAGATGTGATTTTAGATTCTTGGCATAATGCTTAGTCTTGATCTTGCAGATACTGCAATTATTGAGATAATTGCTACTGCTAGAATCATAGCTGCAATTGTACCAAATTCTGGGACTACAAAGGTACCGATTATTTCAATTTGTTCAGTTCCAGCTGGGAATTCTATGGTGATTGTTCTGTCTGTTGATGATTTTATTTCGTCAAAGTCTACCTCTTCTCCATCAACTAGAATGAAAAAGTCGTCATCTTCACCATCTGGGAAAGTTGCATCTAATACTGATCTAGGGATTGTCAGTGTGATTGAACCATCATCCATGGCGTCAATTGAGATAATTAGTGAATTTGCATCAGCATCAGGTATGATTCCAAGTAGCTTTGCACCTGTGATTTCATATCCGATCAGATCGGATGATCCTTCAATTGAAAAGGTTGTATCTGTCATTTCCTTAACCTCTATTGGATTCTCTATAGGAGTAGAACCGCCAAACTCAAATGATGTTGTAGCTGCTCTATTTGGATTTCCATATTGTACTGTAATCGTATAAGTTCCTTCTGCTTGCATCAATGAGCCTCCAGCAGTAATTTCAGTGCTGAATTTTTTATCTGCTCCAACTGAGACTTGTGCAATTGATACTAGATTACCATTAGGAGCTTTTACGATAACACTTACAGGAGTTCCTGAATAAAGATCTCTAACTTCACCTGTTACTATAATAACTTCACCTTCTGAATAGACTGTTTTGTCAGTAGTAACAACAATCGTGTTTTGTATTTGTCCAAATGCTGGTGACATACCAATACCTGCAACTAAAATTGTTGATATGGCAAACACCATCAATTGTGATTTCATTAATTCTACGCCTAAAACTATCCTATTTAAGGTTGCTAAAAGATAAGTTGACAAAATAGAAAAATAACTCTTTTCTTGACGAATTTCAGATTAGATATATATTGACCTGAGCGCGACGTTTTGACAGTTTGTGTGTATTAATTTCTATTACATTTAATGTTCGACGTGGGGGTTTTGTGATTGGCAACTAAAAAAAACCAAATTCTTGTACCTGATCATATCTATGTTCCAAAACATGAAATAATTTCAAAACAAGAAGCTGAAGAAGTTTTAAAAAAATACAATTGCAAGCCAACTGAATTACCATTAATCTTTGTAAATGACCCTGCAATTTTGGGACTTGGTGTAAAACCTGGTGACATGATAAAAATCACAAGAAAAAGTCCAACTGCTGGTGAAAGTCTGTATTATAGGTACGTGGTGGAAGTTTAGATGGCAGATCCTTCAACCAAACGTTGGCCAGTAATTCAAGATATCTTGAAGAGGGAAGGCATTGCACGTCAACACCTAAACTCATTTGATGAATTTTTAGAAAGAGGACTGCAAAGTATAATCAACGAAGTAGGTCAGATTGATATTGAAAATGCTGAATACCCTTACAAAATTCAACTAGGTAAAGTTAAACTCCAACAACCCCGAATGATGGAACTTGACGGTTCTATTACACACATTACTCCTGCCGAAGCTAGATTGAGAAATGTATCTTACTCTGCACCTGTGATGATGGAAGCAAGTGTTGTAGAAGATGGAAAAATTCTTGAATCAAGATTTGTTCATGTGGGTGATGTTCCAGTAATGGCAAAATCAAACGCATGTATCTTACACAATTTCTCTACTCAAAAATTAGTTGAACATGGTGAAGATCCAAATGATCCTGGTGGTTACTTTATCATTAATGGTTCTGAAAGAGTCATTGTTGGACTAGAAGACCTCTCTTATAACAAAATTATAGTTGATAGAGAGACAGTTGGTGGAAATATTGTTCTCAAAGCCAAAGTTTATTCTTCTATTGTTGGCTATCGCGCAAAATTAGAACTTGTAATGAAAAATGATGGATTGATTGTTGCCAGAATTCCTGGCTCTCCAGTTGATATTCCAGTAGTTACTTTGATGAGAGCACTTGGCTTAGAATCTGATAGAGAGATTGCAGCAGCAGTTTCTTTGGTAGATGACCTACAAGATGAATTAGAAGGATCCTTTGAAAAAGCAGGAGATGTCCCAACTGCAAAAGATGCTATTGTTTACATAAGTAAGAGAATTGCACCTGGAATGCTTGAAGAATTCCAGATCAAACGTGCTGAGACTTTGCTTGATTGGGGTCTATTACCTCACTTGGGAAAACACCCTGAAAACAGAAAAGAAAAGGCACAATTCTTGGGAGAAGCAGCTTGTAAATTATTAGAACTAAAACTTGATTGGATTAAACCAGATGATAAAGACCACTATGGAAACAAAGTCATCAAATTTGCAGGACAGATGCTTGCAGACTTGTTTAGAACTGCATTTAGAAATCTTGTACGCGACATGAAATACCAATTAGAGCGTTCTGGACAAAAACGTGGAATTAATGCAGTGGCTGCTGCAATCCGTCCGGGAATTATTACTGATAAACTAAACAATGCAATTGCAACTGGAAACTGGGGTCGAGGTAGAGTAGGTGTTACTCAACTGCTTGATAGAACAAATTATCTTTCAACAATTAGTCACCTTAGAAGAATTCAATCACCTCTTAGCAGAACTCAACCAAACTTTGAGGCAAGAGATTTACATGCAACACACTTTGGAAGAATATGTCCAAGTGAAACTCCTGAAGGCTCTAACTGTGGTCTTGTAAAGAATCTTGCATTGTCTGGAATTATTTCTGTAAATGTGCCCTCTGAAGAAATTGTAGAGAAACTCTATGATCTTGGAACTGTTCACTTCTTTGACGCAAAAGAAGATTTGAAGAAAGATGGAACTCGAATATTTGTTGATGGTAGATTAATTGGATTCTACAAAGATGGCGAACAATTAGCAGAATCACTTAGAGACTTGAGGCGAAACTCAAAGATTCATCCACATGTTGGTGTATCATTTCATAAATCCGAAATTGAAGGCTCCACAAGAAGACTTTATGTTAACTGTAATGCAGGACGTGTATTGAGACCATTAATTATCATTAAAGATAACAAACCATTACTTACTGCTGACTTGCTAGATAAAATTTCAAAGAAACTCATCTCATGGACTGATC
This sequence comes from uncultured Nitrosopumilaceae archaeon, assembly GCA_964343515.1. Classification (GTDB taxonomy): domain Archaea; phylum Thermoproteota; class Nitrososphaeria; order Nitrososphaerales; family Nitrosopumilaceae; genus Nitrosopumilus. The sequence continues at coordinate 57,047 of CAYFJT010000008.1, read as the reverse complement.
TTTTGAGAATGGGTGTTTTGGAAATGATTGATGCAAATGAAGAAGAGAACTGTTATGTCACACTAGATGAAAAAGACACAAAGAAACACACACACCTTGAAGTTTTCCCACCCGCAATACTTGGTGCAGGCGCTTCAATCATCCCATATCCTGAACACAACCAATCTCCAAGAAACACATACGAATCAGCAATGGCAAAACAGAGCTTAGGATTCTCAACACCAATGATGAATACCAGTACCTATGTTAGACAACACTTTATGCTATATCCTCAAGTCCCAATTGTCAACACAAAAGCAATGAAACTTTTAGGATTAGAAGACAGACCTGCAGGTCAGAATTGTGTAGTTGCAGTATTGCCATTTGATGGTTACAACATTGAGGATGCAATTGTTCTTAGCAAAGCATCAGTTGACAGAGGTCTTGGACGAACATTCTTCTTTAGAATTTATGATGCTGAGGCAAAACAATATCCTGGTGGAATGCGTGATGCATTTGAAATCCCAAATGCTGAAGACAACATCAGGGGATTCAAGGGGGAACGTGCATACCGATTATTAGAAGAAGATGGTGTTGTTGCAGCGGAAGCTCCCGTAAAAGGTGGTGATATTTTGATTGGTAAAACTAGTCCTCCAAGATTCATGGAAGAATACCGAGAATTTGAATCCTCTGGCCCTTACAGAAGAGATACGTCAATTGGTGTTAGGCCTTCAGAAACTGGAGTTGTTGATACTGTAGTAATGACTCAATCAAATGAAGGTGGAAAGATGTATAAGATTAGAGCAAGAGACATGAGAATTCCAGAGATTGGTGATAAATTTGCATCAAGACATGGACAAAAAGGAATTTTAGGAATTTTAGCTAAAGCAGAAGATTTGCCATATACTGCAAGTGGAATGTCTCCTGATGTTTTGATTAACCCTCATGCCTTCCCATCTAGGATGACAGTTGGTATGATGATGGAATCCATCTGTGGAAAATCTGCAGCATTACGTGGAAAGAGATTTGACGGTTCTGCATTTGTAGGAGAGAAAATGGATGAGGTAAGAGAAGTGATGGATGCCCATGGCTTTGAATATTCTGGAAAAGAGATAATGTATGATGGAAGAACTGGAAAGTCTTTCCCAGTTGAAGTTTTCATTGGAGTTGTATATTATCAAAAATTACACCATATGGTTGCAGACAAGATTCATGCAAGAGCACGTGGACAAGTTCAGATGTTAACTAAACAACCAACTGAAGGAAGAGCAAGAGGTGGTGGTCTTAGATTCGGTGAAATGGAGAGAGACTGTTTGATTGCTTATGGTGCTTCCATGATTCTTAAAGATAGACTACTTGATGAGTCTGATAAATCTGATATCTTTGTCTGTGAGAGATGTGGTCTTGTTGCTTATCATGATGTCAAACAAAGAAAATATGTCTGTAGAGTTTGTGGTGATAAAGCCAAAGTCTCATCAGTTTCAGTTGCATATGCATTCAAACTACTTTTACAAGAGATGCAGAGCCTTAATGTCGCACCAAGATTGTTAATCAAGGAGAAACTATAATGTCCATTCAAGCAGTAAAAGCAATTGACGGAATTAGATTCTCTGTTTGGTCTCCAACTGAAATTAGAAAATATTCTGTTGCAGAAATCACTGCTCCTGAAACTTATGATGAAGATGGAATGCCTGTTCAAGGAGGTTTGATGGATGGTAGACTTGGAACTCTGGAACCTGGACAAAAATGTCTTACTTGTGGAAACACTGCAGCTAGATGCCCTGGACACTTTGGACACTTGGAATTAGCTGAACCCGTTTTACACATTGCATTTATTGATAATATCTACAAATTATTACAATCAACATGTCGTTCTTGTGCAAGACTCAAAGTTCCACAAGATGATCTTAATGTCTTCAAAAATATCAAAGAAAAACATGCCGCATATACTGTAATTTCTCAAAAACGTATTCCTGAACAAATTATCGAAAAAGCAAAGAAAGCAAAAGAATGTCCTCACTGTGGTAAAACACAATACGAATTAATCTTTACTAAACCAACTATTTTTGTAGAGAAAACAGAAATCGGAGAACATAGATTACTTCCAATTACAATTAGAGAAAGGTTCTCTCAAATCATTGATGAAGATTTAGAATTATTATCCTATGATCCGATAACTGCAAGACCTGAATGGTTTGTCTTACAGGCATTCCCTGTTCCACCAGTAACTGTTAGACCTTCAATAATTCTAGAAACTGGAATTAGATCAGAAGATGACTTGACTCACAAGATGGTAGACATCATCAGAGTTAATCAAAGACTAAAAGAAAGTAAAGATGCAGGAACTCCTCCCCTGATTGTTCAAGATTTGGTTGACCTGTTACAATATCACACAACCACATACTTTGATAACGAAGTCTCTGGAATTCCACAAGCTCATCATCGTTCTGGACGTCCTCTTAAGACTTTAACTCAAAGACTCAAAGGAAAAGAGGGACGATTCAGGGGTTCACTATCTGGAAAAAGAGTGGACTTTTCAAGCAGAACTGTAATTTCACCTGATCCTAACTTGGACTTGAGTGAAGTAGGCGTGCCCGAAGCAGTTGCCATGAAACTAACTATTCCTGAAATTGTTACAGAATGGAATATTGAAAGAATGAGAAAACTCGTAATTAATGGACCTGAAAAATTCCCTGGTGTAAACTATATCGTCAGACCTGATGGTGTAAAGATAAGACTTGATTTCGTAGAGGATCGTTCTACCATTGCTGAAACACTTGAAATTGGATATTTGGTAGAAAGACATCTTGCAGACGGTGATATTGTCATGTTCAACAGACAGCCATCACTTCACCAGATGTCAATCATGGCACACTATGTTCGTGTACTTCCAGGAAAAACATTCAGATTGCATCCCTCAGTTTGTCCTCCGTACAATGCAGACTTTGATGGTGATGAAATGAATCTTCACGTTCCTCAAAGTGAGGAAGCAAGAGCAGAAGCAATTCTCTTGATGAGAGTTCAAGATCAATTAATCTCTCCAAGATATGGTGGTCCAATTATTGGTGCACTAAGAGACTTTGTAACTGGTGCTTATCTTCTAACTAAAGACAATACAACATTATCTGTTCAAGAATTTTCAAATCTTGCAATGCTTGGTGGTTACACAGATCCTTTGCCAAAACCTGCAACAAAAACTAAAGATGGGCCGGCATATACTGGTAAGCAATTATTCTCATTATTCTTACCCAAAGACTTCAACTATGTTATTACCTCAAAGTGGTCAAAAGGAACAAAAGGTCAACAAAAAGATGTCGTAATTAAAAATGGTGAACTAATCAGTGGTGTAATCGACAAATCTTCAATTGGTGCAGAAGAACCAGAAAGTGTACTTCATAGAATTGCAAAAGACTATGGTAATGCAGTAGGAAAAAGTTTCCTCAACTCTATTCTCATTATGGTAAAACAATTCATCACCCATTATGGTTTCAGTTACGGTTATGGTGATCTTATTGTCCCAGACAAAGATAAACAACAAATTCTTGATGACATTCAAGGAACCTATGACATAGTAGATGACTTGACTGACCAATTCAAGAAAGGTACATTGAAACTTACAAGAGGTATGAGACCTGAAGAAGCACTAGAGGCATACATTGTAAATGAATTGGGTAAAGCAAGAGACAAGGCAGGCTCTACTGCTAATGACTGTCTTCCAGCTGATAATGCAGGAAAAATCATGGCTACAACTGGTGCTAGAGGTTCATCACTTAATGTGGGTCAGATGGCCGGAGCCCTTGGGCAACAATCCAGAAGGGGAAACAGACTTCATGAAGGTTACAATAACAGAGCATTAACTCATTATCAAGAACATGACAATAATCCAGATGCACACGGATTTGTAAAATCAAATTACAGAGAGGGACTTTCTGCACTTGAATTCTTCTTCCATGCAATGGGTGGTCGTGAAGGACTTGTAGACACTGCAGTTAGAACCCAACAAAGTGGTTACATGCAACGTAGATTGATTAATGCATTAGAACACATTAGACTAGAATATGATGGAACAGTAAGAGATCCTCACGGACACATAGTACAATTCCTTTATGGTGAAGATGGAATTGATGTACAAAAAAGTGATCATGGTGAGGCATTTAACCCAAGTAGATTAATTGAATCCCAAAGAATTGTTGACTCTGGCAAAAAGGCAACAAAAGAAGAGATTGAAACTTTGGCAAAGAAATACACAAAGACATTCAATCCACGATTAACTACTCTTGTAACTGATACATTACTAGATTCTGAATTAAGCAAAGATGGAATTGAAGCAGTTTGTAAAAAAGGACTGTTACTTTACAATAAAGCTAAAGTGGAACCAGGACAAGCAGTTGGAATCATCACTGCACAATCAATTGGTGAGCCGGGCACTCAGATGACATTGAGAACATTTCACTTTGCAGGAATTAAAGAAAGAAACGTTACATTGGGTCTTCCAAGATTAATTGAACTTGTTGATGCAAGAAAGAAACCAGTAACTCCAACTATGGATATCTATCTTGATGATGAATCAAAGAAGTCAAGAGAAAAGGCAATTGAGGTTGCAAGAAATGTTTTGCAAACCAAAGTAAGTGCTTTGATTGCTGATAGTGAGACTGACTATTCTACTGAAATTAAACTAATTTTGAGCGAAAATAGACTTAGAGAGCGAGGCTGCTCTATTGCAGAAGTAGAATCTGCATTGTCTTCAAATAAAAAATTCAAGATGGAGACAACTGGTGAACTAATTACTTTAAAGCTAGTTGATGAGTCTGATACTGCAACAACAATTGCAATCAGAAACAAGGTTCTCAATACCACTGTTAAGGGTGTTCCTGATATTGAACGTGTAACCCTTGTTCAAAAAGATGATGAGTGGGTTATTCAGACAACTGGTTCTAACGTTGCCAAAGTTTTAGAGGTCAAAGGAATTGATAAAACAAATGTTAGAACAAATAATGTATTTGAAATTGCAGGAACCCTTGGAATTGAAGCTGCAAGAAATGCATTAATCAATGAACTTAACAGCACTCTGGAAGACCAAGGACTTGAAGTTGATAATAGATACATTATGTTAGTTGCTGATTTGATGTGTTCTCGTGGTTACATGCAACAAATCGGAAGACACGGAATTGCCGGAACCAAAGATAGTGTTTTGGCAAGAGCAGCATTTGAGATAACAGTTCCAACAATTGCACACGCTGCACTTGGTGGAGAAATTGAACAACTCAAAGGCATTACTGAAAACGTAATTGTTGGAAGCAACATTCCGATTGGAAGTGGTACGGTTGACTTGTACATGCAAGTAAGTAAGAAGAAATAACTAGATGATAATTATGGCCGATGAAATTTCAACATTAATGACTAACTCCAAAGACAAAGTTGTATTGCTTAGATTAAGAAACAATAAGACAATTCAAGGTGTTCTCAAAGATTTTGATATTCATATGAATCTGACACTAGAAAACGCTGAAGACATTTCTGAAGACAATAAAAAACAACTAGGAAAAATATTGCTTCGTGGAGATAACATCTTGGCAATATCTCTTCCCGAGGAAGAGTCAAACTAACAATCCATAAATCTTAATGAACTTTAAGAAAAGTAATTGCTTGATTTTTTATTTCTAATTTTTATTTTGCCATTTGTTGATGTATCAGAAATTCCAGATTATGACAAACCATATGCTCCAATATTTTTTGATAGGCCAGTTTACTCTTGGACTGACAAAATTCAAATCAAAATAATTGCTCCTAGCTGGAATACTGATAAAGATTTGATTGATTCAATTGGTGGTGACATTGATAATCCCATCAAAATTTCAACACGAAGTCATTCATTAGAACCATACAGGCTAACTGAAACAGATATGTCAAGTGGAATTTTTACTGGAGAATTAACTCTCACTGGATTTTTTCATGATGTTGATGGTGACTATGACACAACTCCTAGAACAATTGGAACTGGTCCTACTAATGGATTCTTGGAAGTAGAAAGAGATTCAGCAGTAACTATATCCTTTGAGTTTGCCGATGGTGTGGTGCTATCTAAGTCTGTACCAATATCTTGGAATCTTGGATCTGTAGAATTTGCAAATGATATTTTCTTTAATGATGATTCTGTAACAGTTAAAATAATTGATCTTGACATGAATCTGAATCCTGAGGCTATTGACCAAATTGAAGTTGAAATTTTTTCAGATTCTGATGTTGGTGGAATTACCGTAAATGCGATAGAAACATCTGAAGACTCTGGTTCTTTTGTAGCTACAATACATCTTACTCAAAATTCCGCATCAGGCAGAAATAGACTTTATGCAATTACTGGTGATGAAATTTCTGCTCAATATCCCGATTATACACTACCAAAACCATATGCTGAATCTGATAATTTAGAGATTCAAGATCAATCTAGAATTGAATCATCTGTTCCTTCAACTCATAGATTAGAACATTTTGAAATTAATCTTTCTGATAGTTTTGGAAATTATTTAACAACTCTTTCTCCTGACCAACAAATTCAGATTGTTGGTAGTTTGTCAAATCTGCAAGATTATGATCAAAAGTTTGTTTATCTTTTCCAAGTAAAAAATCCTCAAAACTATGTGGAATCACTTTCTTGGATTCGTGGCCAATTATCCTCTGGACAAAGTCTTGATGTTTCTCAATCATGAATTCCAAAAAATTCTGGAAATTATACCATTGAAACATCTGTTTGGATTTCCCTAAGAGATCCAACTGCACTATCTAATTCTATAACACAACCCGTTATCGTAGAATGACAAAGTATCAATTATACGTGATTATTAAATAGAAAACTACATGTTTTTTGTTGTAATGCAATTCATCCTTGGGATAACTTTGGTGTTGGCAGCTTTTACACCATTTACGTTCATTGACGTCTCTGCTGATTCATTTAATGTGAGTTTTAACAAGGATAGTTTTCAAACAGGTGACACTCTGATAATTTCTGGACACATAATTGATTTTGGAATGCCTGTGATTGCTATGAGTGTATTTGATCCTGATGAGAAAATCATATCTGCAAATAATTTGGAACTTTTATCTGATGGTAATTTCTCGAAAACAATTCCTTTAGAATCTCCCTTTTATGAAATTCCTGGTAAGTATCTCGTAAAATTAGACTATGGTCAAGTAACTGAAGAACATATTTTTGAAATCAAAAGAAATGCTGTTGAATTTGAACCTGAAATAGTTCCTCAAGAAATCACCATGCCTGAAATCACAAATTTCTATACTGAAAAAGATCATTATTCTGATGGTGACACAATCAAAATTTTTGGAAGTGTCTCAACTTTAGATTCACCAACTGTTTTAATTGGCATTCATGATCCATTTGGAAACCCTACTGGATTTTATTTTGGAAATATAAATAATAATTTAGAATTTTCTACAAGTTTTTTAGTTAAAGATGATGTAAACTTTAAAGCTGAGGGAATATATTCAATAAAAGCACATTATGCTGAAACTGTTGCACAGTATTTCTTTGAATATTCTATAGAATCTCCTACTGTTACACAAACAAC
>CAYFJT010000008.1:0-49388 GCA_964343515.1 uncultured Nitrosopumilaceae archaeon | reverse complement strand
TGAAGACACAACACAAACAACTGAAGACACAACACAAACAACTGAAGACACAACACAAACAACTGAAGACACAACAATAGAACATGTACTTGAAAAAAATGATGAAATAATTATTTCACAACAAGAAAACATACATGAAAAATTGGAAACCAAAAAAGAAACAAAAATCGTTTCCAAAGAAACTGAAATGAATAATTCAGAAAAAATTTTAGAAAAAGAAGAACATGATAATCTTTCTGTAGAAGATATTGAACTTGGAAAATTACTTAACCAAATAAATCTTGAATGTGATTCTAGTATTTTTATTGACACAATTTCTTATTATGATGGCATGGGTCCTGCTCTTTACCGATTATGTCAATTCGATAATTCTTTGAAATTCTTTAATGAATCTCTAGTTGGAAATCCTGATGATGTTGAGATTCTTGTTAACAAAGGCTCTACCTTAGGAAAAATTGGATCTCTTTCAGAAGCACTTGTATACTATGATCATGCCATTGCCCTTGATCCTGACTATCTACCTGCAAAAAATAACAAAGCAAATATCTTAGCAAATCTTGGAAATTATGATGATGCCATTTTACTTTACAATGAAATTCTAGAAGCGCATCCAAATTATCATACTGCAAGAACAAATCTTAACATTGCATTATCACTAAAATCAGAAATTCAAGAAACTCCTATGGTGGTTAGTATATCTGAATCTGAAATTAAAATTTTGTCAAATGAAAAAACTTTGTCTGAAAAAATAATTCCAATAGAAAATAAAAATAAAAAACAAACAAGCTTTTTTGAAGAATTAGCCCGTATCTTTTCATCTTTGTTTAGTTTTAGTGATTGATCTTTCTATTTTGTGTGCGTGATTTTTCCATAAACCTATAAAGCCCTGTTGAGACGATGCTCATAAGGAAAAACATGAGTAAAATACTTGAAAAATCTTTGAAGGACGCCCGTAAAGAAAGAAAACTAATAATGGGTACTAAACAAGTTTTAAACTCTGTGAAAAATTCCAAGCTAATTGTATTGTCTCAATCTTTAGAGAACGAAATGGTTGAGCAAATTGAATCAGATGCAAAAAAAGAAAAAATACCTTTAGTGACCTTCCAAGGAACCTCAGTCGCATTGGGAAGATTATGTGGCCTGCAATTTCGAATATCAACAATTTCATTCACATCCATAGATGATGCAAACATCAAATCAATTTTAAAAGATACAGAAGCTGAGGGAAAAAATGATTAGAAATACTATTGAAAGTTTAAATGAGCCATTTTTTGTTTGGAGACATTAAGAATTATGACACAATCCATCAAACTTACAACGGATCAAATGCGAATGATGTCTTTGTTTCAAAATGTTACCGGTGCAACAGCACGTGATTGTGTGGAAGATGAAAAACAAGATAGAGTAATTTTTGTAGTTAATACAGGAAAGATGGGACTTGCAATTGGCAAGGGTGGAATGCATATCAAATCATTACAAAATATTGTAAAAAGAAATGTTGAACTAGTAGAGTTTGACGATGATCCTGCAAAATTTTTATCTAATTTACTCAACTCTAAACTGATATCTGAAGTAAAAATAAATACACGAGCAGACGGAACAAAACAGGCAATTGTCATGGTAGATCCGAGAAAGAAAGGAATTGTTGTAGGAAGAGAGGGAAGAAATGCTGAAAAGGCAAGAATGCTTGCAAAACGATATTTTGATATTACTAGTGTTCTGATTAACAGTCCTGAAAGACAAACTTTGGAGATGTAGACTATGAGAAAATCACCACTGGGATTATTTGCAGGCAGAGTTCTAACTACTAAAAAGAAGAAACAAAGATGGGCAATCTCCACTTACAAGAGACGAGAATTAGGTATTGATAAAAAAGCCGACCCACTTGGTGGTGCTCCTCAAGCAAGGGGAATTGTTTTAGAAAAAGTTGGAGTTGCTGCAAAACAACCAAACTCTGCAATTAGAAAATGCGTTCGTGTACAATTAATAAAAAATGGAAAAACTGTAACCGCCTTCTTGCCAAGAGATGGTGCAATGAACTTTATTGATGAACACGATGAAGTTCATATTCAAGGAATGGGTGCAACTCAGGGTGGTGCAATGGGAGATATTCCTGGGGTTAGATTCAAAGTATTCAAAGTAAATGGTACTGCACTCCATGAACTAGTTATTGGAAAGAAAGAGAAACCAAGGAGATAGTTATGGCGCAAACAAAAAATCTGTTACTATTTAGAAAGTGGGATTTATCTGATATTGAAGTTAAAGACCCAGGTCTCAAAACTGCAATTTCTTTAAGAAAACAAATCTTACCATATACCTTTGGTCGTTCTGCACTCAAAAGATTCAACAAAGCAGATGTCAATATTGTTGAAAGATTAATCAACAAGACAATGCACTTTGGTAAAAAATATGCAAAGAACACTGGTAGGATGACTGGAAAGAAAACCAAAGTTCTCAATACAGTAAGAACTGCATTTACGATTATTGAACTCAAAACTGGGAAAAACCCTGTAGAGGTACTTGTTAGAGCAGTTGAGAATTCTGCCCCAAACGAGGATACAACTAGAATTGTTTATGGTGGAACTGTTTATCACGTGTCAGTTGATGTTGCGCCGATTAGAAGAGTCGACTTGGCTTTGAGATTCATTGCTGATGCAATCAAAGAATCCACATTTTCTAATCCAAAACCTATTGAAGAACACATGGCTGAACAACTTATTTTGGCTGCAGAAAGTGATCCTAACGCTCCTTCTGTAAAGAAAAAGAACGAGTTAGAAAGAATTGCCCAAGCATCAAGATAGATTTTTTTTGAAATAATTCCAGTAGCCCGAGGCAGATTCGAACTGCCGTCTCCGCCTATATCCACTTTGTGAGATCCAGAGGGCAGAATCCTTGACCGCTAGACTATCGGGCTACTTGAAAGAAATTTTGAGTGTTCAGAATATAATCATTTGTTGTAATCACTTTAGTCTGACTTCTCTGATTGCAGTTGCATAATCACACTTTGCTCTTAATCGCATGTAAGGAATCAACTTGTAGTGAATGGAGTAAAGAATTCCTTCTTTTAGAATAATTCCTTTTTGTTGTAGTGATGCTAATCCTCTTGATGGGACATTTATTGAGAGATTGTACTGTTGACAAATTTTGTCACGTTTTTCTTGGAATTGTTTTAAAGTAAATGTAACCTCATTTAGTTCTAAAATTAAAGGCCAAATTATTTCTGACCATACAAATCTTCTGTTTTCTGTAGCTGACGCATATTTGCCTTTTTCACTCAACATTAATAACATCTGCAAATGATGTAATAACTTATTGTCTCAAAAGGAGATTGAAGAGTCCCTAGATTTATTGCAAAAAGATTGGGACATCGATCCAATTCTTCAAAACTTTATGCTGGGAAAAATTACTGATGTTTCTGATAGACCAATTAAAGTAAAAGATGTTGTGTTTCATGTACCTTATCTTAATTCTGAAAAAAAATTTATTCTTTGGAAATGTTTCTGGCCTGATTGTCACAACTGTTGTGACAGACAAGGAAGACTTCCATTAACTTCTGATGATTTGATTATCATTGGCCAAGGTCTAAAATATCAAAAACCTTCAGAGTTTATCAAAAATGAAACTTTGACAGTTACTTATTCTGAACCAGGACCATCTGGACAGATGACTACAATGACTACAATTAATCTCAAGAGAAAAACCGATGAGACCGAATCTGATGATGGTACTCATATTTCTTGTAGGTTTTTGAATGAAGATGGAGGATGTTCTATGCATCCTGATAGACCTGGAGTGTGTTATCTTTATCCATTTTCTAGTTGGCTTGAAAATGAGAAAGGAAAACCACGCGTTCATGCAACATACCAATTTACTGGTGATTGTCCGGGATTTTATTTATCAGAAGATCTAGAATCCATGAAAGAAGAATTTAAGGAATATTCTAAAATAATTTATGATTACAATATGGCATCAAACAGAACAAACAGGGAAGGATTTGGTTCTGTGAGTTTTAATTGAAATGACAAACATAACGATTAGAGATGCAACAGACAAAGATATCCCAATAATTCTTGGATTGTTGTATGATCTTGGACGTCCTAAACCACAACAAGATTCTGATGTCGAGATATTTAGAAAACTTGCAAAAAATTATCTCGAAGAACCTGATAAGAAAATTTTAGTTGCTATTCTTGACGATGTGAAAATTATTGGAATGATTAGTATGATACTTTTATCAAGATTGAATCATGACACTCTGGAGTTGTATGTTCCAGAACTGATTGTTCTTGACGAATATAGATGCCAAGGACTAGGAAAAAAATTGATCAATTCGTGCATTGCTTTTGCCAAAGAGAAAAAATGTCACCGAATTAGATTGGAATCTGGAAACCAACGAATAGAATCTCATGAATTCTACAAATCTTTGGGATTTGAACAGTCATCTCTGTCTTTTGCAAAGAATCTTTAACAACTCAAAATTCTTTGACATTTCTTTGTAAATGAAAAATTCTAGTTCATACCTCATGTCAATCAATTGGTGCGCAAAATGCAGAAACCATACACAATCTGATGGACATTATCATTGTTCAGTTTGTGGTAATGAGTTTTAGACCGATTTAGGCTTTGGCTACTTTCATCAAGTCTACAATCTTGATATCCATTCCAAATCTGTCTTCATTCTTTTTCATGTATCTGAAGATTGCGAGAAAGTCCGGTAATGATTTAAAGAAATTAAAATCTTTTTTGATTTTTGCTCTAACAAAATTGAACACTTTGGAATAAACTTTGTAGTGTTCTTCAACTGCTTTTTCATATGCTTTGATATCGTGCATGTTCTCTAAGAAAAGTTCTACACATTGCATTGATGGAATGATTCCTTCACCTAATAACGCATAAACTGTTCCAATTGATTCCCCCACACCAACTACTTTTCCTGAATAGTATGGTTTGCATCTATCTGGAGTTGCTAATCTAATTGGCCTGCCTTTAGTTTTGAGAACTTTTCCTCCATGTTTTTTCAAGAAATTATCCGTTGCCTTGATGTGATTCTTATTATAATCTCCTGCGCCAATGTGGGCCCATTTCTCCCCTAATGGAAAATACCAGAAATACCCTGACATTCCAGGAAATGGCTCAATGTAAAAGTCATCATATGGTAATCCATTTTCATATTCTACTTTGTATTCATATGTTGGCAAAAAGAAATCTTCTTTTAGATTTGGCAAGTATACTCTGTGAAATCCAGTACAGTCAACTATCATATCGTACTCTTTTTCTAATTCTTCAAGTGATGGTGGTTTACCATAGATAACTTCAGAATCTTTAATGAAATCTTTGATTAACCCAATCTTATCATAAGTACACAATCCATGCAACCCAATGTCAAACTTTACATCATTATTCATCTTGACATGCATGTTTTTTCCATCATGGATTAGAAAGTCGTTAAAATCTCTACCAGTTTTTTTACAGTATTCCGTAAGAATTGGTTTGATTGTACCCCACGCGCAAATAGAATCGTGTCTATCTTTTGGGTTTAACTCATACCCAGTAACGTCGTGTTCAGAGTCTTTTAGTCTAGCCATTAGATAGGAACCAGCTACTCCCATTCCCATCACTGCAATTTTCAAGATATTTTGTGAATCTTTATGGTGTAATAAATAGACTATCAGAATTTGTAAGATGTGATTATCATGAGTAGAAATTATCAGTAGTCATTAAATATAAAATTCATTTAGTTTATTTTAGAAAAGGCAAGTCTGTCGTCTGAAAACAATCGTTTGAGACCTTAAGATGAAATCACTGTCATCAAGAGACAATCGTTTCTGATCTTAAGTGATAAGAGATGTCATCAAGACACTTTTGTCTTGATCTTAATCTCGATTGTCTTTTCGTTTAATTTATTTTAGATTAGTTTTGGATTCATTTTATGGATGTTTTTGAAGCAGTTTCAACACGACGTGCAATTAAAAAATTTGATCCAAATCACAAGATTAGTTCTGATGATGTCCAGAAACTTATGGAACATGTAATTTTGTCTCCCACTAGCTACAACCAACAAAACTGGAGATTTGTTTATGTTACTAATCAAGATATAAAAGAAAAAATCTCTGAAGCTGCTCGTGGACAAGCTCAACCAAAAGATGGTTCATTGGTTGTTATTTTATGTGGTGATATGACTGCATGGAAGACTGAACCCTTACGCTATTGGAGGAACCACCCAACAGAAAAACAAGAACTAGTTAAAGCTAGTCTTGAGAGAAAATATTCTGTGGATGCACAAGCTCAAAGAGATGAAGCAATTCGTTCTTGTGGGATGGCAGCACAAACAATAATGTTGGCAGCTCGTGGTATGGGACTTGACTCATGTCCGATGGTTGGCTTTGAATATGATGAGTTGGCCAAAGTAATCAATCTGCCAGAGAATCATCTCATAGTGATGATGGTTGTAGTAGGCAAAAGATCTGAAGATGCTGCGCAACGTGGAGGTCAGTTGTCTTTGGGTGAAGTAGCATTTGAGAACAATTTTTAGGTCTTATCATAATATTTGTAGGTGTTACTTCTTTTTTGTATTTTCAGTTGTATTGTTTTGATGAAAACCCTAAATTCTGTAATAAATTAAAACACTTGTGAGTTATAGAACCGCGGTCTTTTCAAAAAAAGAACTCGGAATTATTATTGGAGTTTCATCAATAGTATCCATTATACTGTATGTTGCTTATGTATTAGGATCATAATATCAATAATTCTTTAATCAATTGATGAATTTGAGTATTTCAAAAAGAGAAGTGAAGTTAGGGGCATGTTCATAAACCCTTTATTTTACAATCATTCAAAATTTTGTAACTTGTCTTTTGAAAAGGATGTGATCGCACTAAAAGAGGCATTGAGTGATACTAATTCGAGAATCAAAAAATTAGAAGAGCATAAAGAATTTGAAAGTAAAAAGTTTGATTCTAATTCAGAAACCTTGCGTCGATTGGAAAAAAACTTGGAAAATCTACGCAAAAAACGTTTACTCATTTTGTCTGAATTATCGAAATAATACAAAAAATGTGTGCCGGGGGCGAGTTTCGAACTCGCGACCTCCAGATTATGAGTATTGCCTTAGTTGGAGAACCGCTAGAGTTTACCAAGTAACTGGCACTCTAACCAGGCTGAGCTACCCCGGCATGACATGAGTCTGAAAATATGGGAAATTAAATGATTCTAAAAAATCCTGATCTCACTGCAAGGCAATGTGTACTACTTGTTTAATACTTATATTTTGTTTTTTTTTCACAATGACAAGATTTTTAGGAAAAATCTCATTGTATGCTACTTTGTTTGTAATGTGTTCAGTTGTGATGATGTTACAGACATCAAATGATGCTTTTGCTGAAACGTCTGTCCCTCAATGGGTACAAAATATCGAAAAAACTACATCTGAACCTGTTGAAAGTGACAGTGTTGGTGATATCCATATCCGTGCAACATTTGACATGAGTAATGGTTCTTTTGAAAACAATTCATTCAAAATATTTACTCAAGTTAGTGGTTACAAAGATCTAACTAAGACGAAATACCAAAAAGCAGTATTTACAACTGCTGGAGCCCCTGGCTGGGAAAACATGTGGCTGTACCATGCTGCTGATGTTCAACACAGAGGTTATCAAAAATCCATAGATCCATCTGTTGAATTTGATGTGATGGTTGAAATGTATCAAGGTGACACTGTCTTTAGATCTTTTGATTATACTGACTGTGTTGTAAGTAACTATTACGTCAGTACACTCCATGATGGCGATGAGACTTTTTCAGGAAAAACCAAGTTTGTCTATGCTGACAACTTTGAATTTACTTGCTCTGGAATGGTTTTAGATTGCCCACTCCATTACATTGCAATTGATAAAGCTCAAAATGAGTCCACAATGGATAGACAGGCAAAAGAACACTCCAGTTGGGGTCAGAATTTTAGATAATAGATTCTGATCTCTCTTATTTAATTTCTTTCCACTTTGTAGTTTCGCTTTTGACCCAGAGGAACTTCTTTTGAAGCGCAGATGTGTATAGTTTCTCCCATTCTGCATCTACTTCATCAGTCCATGCCTTGAAAACACGTGGATCTATGTAATTTCTAAGTGATGTTCCAAGATTGTAATCTCTAGTTTTCTCTGACAAATCAACTTGCAACTTTAATTTTTCAACTCTTTCTTTGTGTTTGTGTTTTTGTTTCTTGATTTGTTCATTTAGTGTTTTGATTCTCTTTACTTTGTTCTTCTTTTGCGTGTCTGTTTTTGGTTCAGTCGATTCTACTTTTTTGAGGGTTTGTTGTGTCTTCTCCCAAGCTTTTTCTTTTTCTCTTTTCTTTAGAGTGTCTTTCTTTTTTTGTAATGATTGCTCAAATGTCTTTGGAATTGTTCGTTTATGGTTACACATTATTGCAGCTTCTAGATTTGCTAATTTTGCATGATACAGTTTTTCATTATCTGATTTTCCTTTCAAATTATCATGATCTACTAGGTAATTCTTTACCACAGTTGTCGCCAAATATGTTCTGAATACTTTGGCAGTTAATCCCTTTACTATACCTGAATAATATGCATTAACATGTCGTGAAGTAATATCATGGAAAATCTCATCTTTTGATTTCTTCTTTTCTATTAATTTTTTGAGGTTTTCTTGGAATTGTTTATCGTGACCTTCAGCTTTAACTGTTTCTTGCCACCTGACACTGTCTTTTCCCAAAAAGTCAAACTCTACTGAATTTGAAGTAATTTTGATATGTTCTTTTCTTAATGTAGTTGCACCTACAGTATCTGCTTCTTCGGGATCTTTTTCATCTCCTACTCTCATAGCAGTTCTATAAATCAAATAACATGCAGTAGATATTCTGCTGATTTTTGGATCTGAACTTTTCATATCCTTTACAATTCTATCTTTAATTTTGTCAATCTCTTTTGCAAGTTTGATTGCTTTTTCGTATTTTGCTTTGTCTCTATCTTGTTTTAGTCCTGCTGTATCTGCAAGCCAAACATACTTTCTTTTCTGTGTAAGAAAGTCCATCCAACTTGCAAGCCACATTGAATCTTTATCATGAATAATCTTTCCCCATTTTCCTTCTGGAACTTTTGCCTCTTTTCCAAGGTTTAATGTAACATCTTTGGCAGTAACACGTGGTTTCCATCTTCCTCTAAGTGGATGTTCTCCTCTTCCAATAAAAATTCCAGGAGGTTCAGCCATATAGTTTCCAACTTCTACATCTTTTCCATCCATAATTGCAATTCCATATTTTGTCTTGAGTTCTTCACGAATTTCTTTTCTTTTTGCAGCAATAGCTTTTTTCGCTTCTTTTGTCATCATCTCTTTGAGATCTTTTTCTTTGTCAACTAGTTTGTAAGCATCTGAAAAATCAATATCTTCATATGAAATTTTTTTAAATTTAGACTCTAGAGTCTTTGCAAAATCTGCGGTAAAGTTTTTCTGAAAAACTTTATCCTGAGCATATGGGGTGTCTTTCTTTTTTGCCCACTGGTAAACCATCTCTTCTTGGTCTAAATTGAGATTTACTTTTTCTCCCCTGATTTTTATCTTAATTCCTTGTGCCTCATATGCAGGCGGAAACAAGATTCCATTATGTTGTAGGGTTTTCCATTTCATTCTTCATTCACTTTAAAATTGTGGACTTTGACAAAAATTGGATTCTATGTGTATATCAAGTTAACGTACATGTGGTTTTATCCTGGAAAAAGCTCTTTACTCAAATATTTTTCAAATTCCAAGTCTGTTTTCATCTTTTTTGCCTCCATAAACATTGCAGCATCTGTTCCAACAACATATCTTGGAAGCATCTCCTCATCATGAATTGCTTTAATGATCACTTTGGCTACTTGTGATGGGGCAGTTCCCATCTGGACCATCATTTTTAGTCCTGCTAGAATGTGATTAGTCAATTCCTTGTATTTTGGATCTGCCTTCGAATCTGGAATTTTCATTGATTCAAAAAAGTTTGTCTTGATAACTCCTGGCTCAATTAATGTGGTCTTTATTCCAAACTGACCTAATTCATATCGTAAACATTCTCCTAATCCTTCTAGTGCAAACTTTGAACTAATGTATGCTGGAGAACCTGGCAGTCCCATTCTTCCTGCAACAGAACTAATGTTAATGATACTTCCTGAATTTTGATTTCTCATAATTGGAGAAACTTCTTGAATAATCCTTACAATACTAAAGAAATTAGTTTCAAATTGTTTTCTAAAATCATCAACTGAAACATCTTCAGTACATCCAAACTGACCATATCCTGCATTATTTACTAAAACATCTAATCTTCCTGCAGTATCTATTACTTTTTTTATTGCTGATATGATTGATTCTTCTTTATTCACATCAAGTTCAATTATTTCAATTGGAAGATTATCTTTTTTTGCAGCATTTTCTAATTCTACTGCTTTTGATAAATCTCTCATACTTGCAAAAGTGTAAAATCCATCTCTTGCAAGTGCCAGAACTGTTTCTAGTCCAATTCCTGAAGAACTTCCAGTAACAAGAGCTACCTTTTGCATGTTGATTCTAAATTTTTGTCATATTTATCCCATTTTGATTAAACTAGAGGCCTATCTCCTTCTGTAGGGTCTACTAGTTCTGTTTTCTCTCCATTGTTGATTCTCTCCAAAATCTCTAGTGCTGAGTATTTGTGCAGATACTCATTGTTATTTCCACATCTATATGAGAACGTGCATCTTGGACATCCAGCTTCATTATTACATGGACATTCCTTTACGATTAACATACTTCTCTTAAGTGCTTTTTCAAATCTATCGTAGAGTGCCTTACTTGCACCACTTCCTCCGATGGCTCCATCATAGATGAAAATCAAGCCTGATGTACCAAGTGATATGCCTCCTAAATCTTGTGAAGCTCCACCCGTAATCATATTGCTTCCTTCAATTACAACATGTTCAGTTGCATGGTATCCGCTTGCCTCTGTATATTCTTCATCTTCAGATTCTTCCATAATTCTGAGAGGTTTTGGTGCATGAAATACAATCCCTTTTGTAACAAAATCATATTCGAGCGGTGTCTCAAGTAGAATTTTTTCTCCTTGAGTAACTTCTTGTCCTAATTCAATATTGACATAACCGTATACTTTTTTCTCAATATGTAATTTGCAAAAGGCAATTTCAACTCCATTTGCTATTCTTCTCTCAAAAACTGTCTCAATTGTTGGCCATTCTTCAGTTAATGATTTTGTATAATATGGATAGTCTCTGGGAATTTTTTCAATCTTTGCATAATTTTTTTTTGGATAATCAAACTCTTTTACTTTGTAACGAATACCTGCAAGAAAATAGATTGCATCTTTATGTAATTCCTCTAATGCAATTGGTAAAATTCTATCCCCTACTTTTTTTCCATTAAAGAAAATATCCACTGATCTTCCTATTCCTCTAATACTGTATTCGTTTAGAAGAGAATTGATCTTATCAAAATTTGGAATTATTCTATTATTGAATTCTCTTAAATTCTCTTTGATTATGTGATGTTCTATTACTTCTTGATGTTCTTTGAGTTCATGTTTTGAAATTGGCCTGTCATATGCCATTGCCAACACTTGAAATTCTTCAACAAATGGATTCTTGGGATCGATGTATGTTTTTTCTGTATCTTCAAAATAGTCATCAGGATGATTTTTGTAATATTGTGAAATTGGATCGTTTCCCAAGGCCAAAAATGCATATCCTCTTTGACCCTTTCTTGCTGCTCTTCCAATTCTTTGGATTAATCTGTTCACTGGAATGGTGGATGAAATTACACAATCTACATTTCCTACATCTATACCTAATTCAAGTGTGGGAGTACATGAAATTGCATCAAGCATATCCTCTTTGAACTGTTTTTCAACAAATTTGCGATAATTTGCCATAAGTCCCGCTCTGTGAACTTTGATGTTTACTTTTTGTTTTTTTGCCTGAATTGCTAATAGTTCGGAATTAATATGTGAGTTGTTAAAGACCATAGTCTTGTGACTTTTCTGAGTTAGTTTTTTTGTAAGTTCTACCATCAATGCCCTTTGAGTTCGAAGTGATGGAAATAACATGGCAAAATCTGTCTGACCTTTTTTCCCTGAACCTCGAATTTTTTGCATCTTTTCTCCAAACAATTTCTCACAAAATCCTTTTGCATCTTCAAGTGTAGCTGATGCTGCAATGAATTGTAGTTTGTTTGAACAAATTCTCTTTAGTCTCTTAATGATGTAATGTACATTAGAACCAAAAATTCCTGAATACACATGAGCTTCATCTGTTATTAGAATTCTTGTCGATGAAAGTATTGATGAGAACTTTGTTTGATGCCACATGTGATAATGCAATACATCAAAATTTGTAACAAGGATTTGAGGTGGATTTTCAATAATATCTCTTCTGTCTTCTAGTTTTGTATCTCCATCAAATACATTCACTTTAACACCTATTTTTTGTGCAAAGTTTTTGATCTTTGGAAATTGATCTCTTGCCAATGACTTTGTTGGATAAACAAAAATTGCAAATACTCTTCCATCACTAGAATCCTTTTTTATTTTCTGAATAACTGGAATCAAAAATGCTTCTGTTTTTCCTGAAGCAGTTGGAGCTTCAATTATTATATTTTCTCCAAACATAATTTCATTTATTGCATCTTCTTGAAATTTGTAAAACTGTTTAATTTCTAATTCTTTTAGATGTTCTATAATTGATTCATCTAATCCTAAATCTTCTACATTGCAGCCCATTTTAGGCTCAGGATTGCTCAAAACTTTGTATTGTGAAACATAATCTTTTTTTGAAAATAAGATTTCTTCAGTAATTTTATCTGGTCTGTTTTTACCAATCATGTTTTTGATCTCATTTTCAGCACGTACAATTCCCTCATCTCTGAGACCTTCAGAAAGTCCTTTTTCTGTAACGAGTCCTTTGTCATATCTTGAAAGAAATTCTAAAAATACCTCATCTACATTTTTTGAAAATTCTAATAAATCCTCAATTCCACAATTATTACAGGAGACATGCATTTTTTTGTTGAAAGTTTTTTGAATCTCAATTCTGGATTTGCATTTTGGACATGATAACTTCAAGATGTATTTGTAAAGAAATGATTAGTGATTTATTATTACTTTATTCTCTTTACCCATGACATTATTATGCTAGGAACTAGTCTTGAACTTAAAAATGAAAAAAATGGAGATTAACAAAATTTTCAATCAAAATTGTATAGGTGGGATGAATTCTATTCCTAAAAATAAAATTGATCTAGTTGTGACTGATCCCCCATTTGCCATAAATTTTAAGGCAAAAAAGGCAAATTATAACAGAACCTCTTCTCATGTGATTTCTGGGTATAATGAAGTAAAACCTGAGGATTATTATGATTTTACATTTTCTTGGATGAGTGAAGTTTTTCGAATTCTAAAGGATTCTGGAAGCATGTATGTCTTTTCTGGATGGAATAATCTAAAAGATATTTTGTGTGCTTTAGATGATGTTGGATTTACAACCATCAATCACATAATTTGGAAGTACCAATTCGGTGTAGTCACAAAAAAGAAGTTCGTCACATCTCACTATCACTGCATTTATGTCTGTAAAGATGACAAAAAACGAAAGTTCTTCCCATTTTCTAGGTTCAAAAAAGAAGATAAAACAAAGAATGGTCGCAGTCTTCACTACCAGGACAAGGAAGATGTTTGGAATATTAAAAGAGAATATTGGACTGGTGATGAAAAAACTCCAACTAAACTTCCTTCAGAATTAATTCAAAAAATCTTGGAATACTCTAGTGAAAAAAAAGACATTGTACTTGATCCTTTTCTTGGTTCTGGGCAAGTTGCAGTTGTAAGTAAATCCCTTGGCAGAAGATATCTTGGATTTGAAATTGTTCCTGATTACTACAAATTTGCCAAAAAGCGACTTGATAAAGACCTGTATCGAATCAAAAAATCAAAATAATCATTGATTATTTTCTTGCTCATCTATCTTCTTTTGACCAATTTTATCTGAAATGATTTTTCGTAACTCGTCATCTGTTTTTCCATCAACTTTGACTCCTATTGATTTTGCAATTGTCTCTAGTTTCTGTCTCTCTGATTCTACCGGCCCTGAAATCTTTGGTGTTTCTTCTGTAACCTCTTTCATACTTTCTTGAATGTCATTTTTTGCTTTGTTGTATTCATTTACTGCTTTTCCCAATTTTCTTGCAGCCCCTGGAAGTTTTCCTGTTCCTAAAATCAAAACTAGTGCTACAAAAATTATGATAATCCATTCACTACCTGCCACATTGAATGAATAATCTATCATGATATCGGATGCTTTAATTTGAAATTAAACGTAATGTTTGAAATTATGCCTAACAAATTTCATCCTTGAAAATCATCTCTGATAATATACTTCATAGTTTAAAGAAATTCGAGTATAATTTTACACATGAAGAAAATTGAAACAATAGTCCCTTCTGGAAAGAAAGACGCAGTAATTTCTGCAATCAAACAAGTTGGTGTAGGTGGTGTAACTGTTCACCAAGTTCAAGGTCAAGGTGCTCAAGATCCTCCTCTAGTTGGAGAATTCTTTAGTAGAGATATGATAATTTGTGTGGCTGACGATCCTAAGGTAGATGAAATCATTGACGCAATTGCAAACGTAGCTTGTACGGGAACAAAAGGCGATGGTAAAGTCTTTGTTACTGAAATTGTTGATGCACTAGATATTTGCTCCAAAAAACGTGGAACAATGAATATCTAATTCAATACTCTCCGTGGCTCTAGTTTCTTTCTAGACATTATTGCAAGTGTTGCTACTCCGATTCCTGTTAGACAAAATATCAGATATGGAGTATCGTCTCCTATAGATTGTGTTATTGGACCTCCAATAGTTGGTCCTATTGCCCAACCCATTCCAAAGACTGTTTCATATGCTCCTATGATTTTTCCTGAAATTCCTTTCTTTGTTTTACTCAAAATTATCTCCAAGGTCAATGGGAAGAAAATACTAAAACCAAATCCCATTAAAACTAGTGCAATCCCAAAAGTAATGATGGAATCTGCAATAACTGAAATTGCCAATCCTGCCGATACTGCAAACACTGCTGCAATCAAAGTCTGACTAGTTCTTCTTGCAAATTTTCCTACCAATGCAAGTGATACTACACGTGAAATCCCAAAAACAAAAAACAACAACAGAATATCCGTATCTGTCATCCCATTATCGTTTAGAAATGCTGGATAAATTGTTAGAATTATTCCAAACGAAGATGTACAAAAAAGTAATAAGATAATAACCTCTGGAAATCTCTTCATTTCTTTAATTGATGAAAATGAGAAATGTTCATGATGATTCCTAACACTTTTTCTTGAAACAAGAATCGAAGAAATTAATGCTGTAGCTAGAATGAGTGCTGTAATCTGGAATAAAATTCTGTATGTAGTATCAAGACTTTCCAAAAACACTGTACCTAGTAGTGGTCCTACCATGAATCCAATGACAAAAAACATTGTAAACCAAGAAATATTTTTCACTCTATTTCTCTCTGTACTTTCATTTGATATGATAGATTCACATGGAGGCCAGAAAAATGCATGTGCCACACCTGTCATTATTCTGAATCCCATAATTTCTGGAACTGATTGTGCAATTGAAAGGAGATAAATCGATGCAGAATTGATTGCAGTGCCCAAGATCAAAATATATCCATTGTTAAATCTGTCAAGAAGAATTCCTACAAACAATGGAATGAACATATAGGGAATAAAATTAGTTAATCCAATTAACCCAAGTTCAGAATATGTTGCGCCTATGACATTTTTTGCAAATACTGGAAGAATTGGTCCATGCAGTCCATAAGAAATTCCAATGATAAGGCCTATTATATTAACTAGAATCAGAACTTTGTTCATTTGTATGCTGCAACCATAATTGCACCACCCATAAGATCTTTCTCAAATTCTACTCTGGAGAATTTTTCTAACAACAAACTTTCTAGCTTTTTATTCTGTGGCCATCTCTTGAAAGTTCCATACAGTGTACCAAACTTTAATCCAAGCTTTCCTCCTGCAGCAAATGCAAGAATTGGTAAAATACATCTGAGATAAAATGCCACACCTGCTCTGATAAATGTGCTATCTGGTTTTCCCAAGTCTACAATCACAAACCGCCCTTCTTTTTTCAATACTCTGTGGATTTCTGAAATTGCAATTCTGAGATTTATTGCATCTCTTAGAGAATATCCGCATAGTACTGCATCAAATTCCTCATCTCTAAATGGAATGTGTTCAAAAACCCCATTTGCCATGTCTGGTATTTTCTCAAAATGAGATCCTGTGTTTTTTAGCATGGGAACTAGTGGGTCATAAAGTGTGACTGAAATTTTTCCATCAGTTAGTTTCAATGCTGTCTTTGACATGTTGCCAAATCCTGACCCTGCATCCAGTATTTTGTTTTCTGGAAATACTCTCTGGGAAATTCCACGATTACGATGTTCTACATCTTTTCCTAATGATATGATTGAATTTACTTTGTCATAAACTGGAATAATTTCTCGAAGAACTTCAATTACTTCGCCCCAATAATTACTTCCTAAACCCATTACCTATCGTCTCATACACTGAAATGAATATCTTTCAAATCTAAAATTCTATTATGGGGCAAACTTTGATGCATTTTGAGAATATTTTTGCAAGTCTGCCTCTGATACTTTTTCAAAGATTTTAGATTCTGTTGAAATCTTTGCCATCTTAATGTCATTGATTACTTCTTTTTTCTCTGCCTTTAGATTAATTGCTGCAATTGCTAATGCTGCTGCATCTTCTAAACTCAAATCATCTTTGTAATTTTTCTCCAAGAATGCATTTACATCATCTGAACCTGCTCCAATTGCAATTGCTGCAAATTGAACATAAGTTCCACTAGGATCAGTAACATAGATTG
This sequence comes from uncultured Nitrosopumilaceae archaeon, assembly GCA_964343515.1. Lineage (GTDB taxonomy): Archaea > Thermoproteota > Nitrososphaeria > Nitrososphaerales > Nitrosopumilaceae > Nitrosopumilus. The sequence goes on along the minus strand of CAYFJT010000008.1, from coordinate 32,451 downwards.
ATTCTCCTTTTTGGTCAACTCCTGCAATAATCATTGAAACACCATTTGGACGAACTCCTCCATATTGGGTAAATTGATGAGCTTGGTCTGCTAAATGTTTTGCAACAGTGGCAACCTCTACTGATTCATCATAAGTCATCCTATTTCCTTGTGAGAAGAATCTTGCATTGTCAACCTGAACACGTGCATCTGGAATGTATCCTGCTGCTGCAACTCCGATGTGGTAGTCTACTTGGAAAATTTTCTGTGTAACATCGGTGCTTTGTAATGTACGAGGTTTCTCTTCTACTACTATGATTACTCCTTCTTTACTAAGCACACCTATTGCTAAAGTTCCTCTTTTAACAGTCTCAATAGCATACTCGACTTGGTAAATTCTACCATCTGGAGAATACATGGTAGGTGTCATATCGTATCCACGTGATGCCATCATGTTATCACGAGTTTATCCTCAGTCAATTTAAGGGTAATTGTCAAACCTGAATGTAGAAAAGATCTGGAAATAGGGTTTATAGTGAAATACTCTTTATGAAATCAGAAAAGCGATTCCAGAATTTGAACTTGTTCACTGATTATCCATTCACATGAAAGTACTTTGAAAAAATAACCTGAATCAAAAATTAGCAAAAAATACAGTACAGTTTTTGAATTGTCAAATTTTCTTGAAATGAATATTTGTTTTAGATAATGTAATTGATTTATCATGTGAAAAGTGAGTCTCAAGACGGTTTCATTAATTCAGATTTTTTGAAAAGCGATCAGATATTTTTAACCAAACTTATATAATTGGAATCTACCTAAATCGATCATCTTGGTAAAATCTGACCCATTTGCAAATGCAACACAACAGGTCAATGATGCATGTGATATTCTTGGCATCAAAGATAAAGAATTGAGAAATTATTTAGCAACTCCTAACAAAGTTTTGAGAGTAAAGATTCCAGTAAAAATGGACAATGGAAAAATTAGAGTTTTCATAGGTTTTAGAAGTCAACACAATAACGATAGAGGTCCATACAAAGGCGGAATTAGATACTTCAATCCAGAAGGTGGAGTTGAATATATGGAACGTGAAGTAATGGCACTTTCCTCTTGGATGACTTGGAAATGTGCTATTGTAGATGTTCCACTAGGTGGTGGTAAAGGTGCAATCTACGTTAATCCAAAAACTGAGAAACTAAGTGAAGGTGAACTTGAAAGACTAACTAGAGGATTTGCATATAAGATTTCTGAAATCATTGGCCCCGAAAAAGACATTCCTGCTCCTGATGTTTACACAACAGGAAAAGAAATGACCCAAATCATGGATACATTTAGCAAACTAAACGGAAACAAATACTCTCCTGGTGTTATTACTGGAAAACCCATCTCAATGGGCGGTTCTCTTGCAAGAAATGTTGCAACTGGTCTTGGAACTGCGTACACTGTAAGAGAAGCTGCAAAAACATTGAAAATTAATCTAAAAGGTGCTAAAGTTGTCTTACAAGGATTTGGTAACGCATCAACATTTGCAGGTGAGTATCTTGAGAAAATGGGCGCAAAAGTTATCGCAGTTAGTGACTCTAAAGGTTCTATCTCAATTTCAAAAGGTGCTAAAGTCAGTAAAATCTTAGAACACAAACAAAAGAAAGGTTCTGTTCTTGGATTCCCTGGTAGCAAAAAAATCTCTACTGAGGAATTACTTACAATGAAATGTGATGTTCTTGTTCCTGGTGCACTTGAAAATCAGATTACTGCTAAAATTGCTAAAAATCTAAAATGTAAAATTATTGCTGAAGCTGCAAATGGTCCAACATTACCTGAAGCAGATCCAGTAATTCAACAAAAGAAGATTCTAGTCATCCCCGATATTTTGGCAAACTCTGGTGGTGTATGTATCTCATATCTAGAGTGGGTTCAAAACAATATGGGTTACTATTGGACCTTTGATGAGGTTGCAAATAAGATGGAGAAAAATATCACTAAAGGATTCAAAGATGCTTATGCATTATCAAAGAAACATAAAATCGATATGAGAAAAGCAACAATGGTTTTGGCTGTGGAAAGAGTTCTTGATGCCTTTAACACTAAAGGCATCTGGCCTTAGGCAAAGTAAGATTCGTAACAACCTAGTTGTTCAATAAACATTATCTTTCCTTTTGTAATCTGTTGTAGTTTTCTTTTGTAAGAAAGATCTAACTTTGTTCTTCTTTGTAATAATTGAATTGTCTTTGCAGTAAGATATTTTCCTTTTTTGTCTCTATCAAATAGAAGAATAATTTTTTTGTATTTTGCAACACCATCTGCAAAATTGTTAATTCCACCAAATTTATGAAATTCCAAAATTTTTCCTTTATGTCCTAATTTCCTTAATGCATTGAAATCTCTTTTTCCTTCAACAATTACAACCCCATCTTTTAGAGAATTTAATTGAAAAACAAAATTTTGCAATTCTGAAATCTCTTGTTCTGTTACAAACACACTTTAAAATTCATTTTAACATATTAAGCACTTTTGCATATTGATAACATGTCTGATGTGTTACTTGTACAAAACACAAGAATTGAAGGCTCTGGATATCTTGGAGAACTTCTCAAAGAAGATGGATTTGATATAACATCAGTTAATGCAAAATACGATAAACTACCAAACAAGGATTTTTCCTTTGTTGTGATTTTAGGAGCTCCTGAAAGTGCCAATGATGATTTACCTTATCTTAAAGAAGAACAACAATTAATCAAAAATTCTGTTGAAAAAAATATTCCTGTTTTGGGAATATGTTTGGGTTCCCAATTAATTGCAAAGACCTTTGGTGGTAATGTGTATTCTGGACCAAAAAAAGAAATTGGATTTTATACTGATCTTAAAGTCTCAAATAACTCTGGACTATTTTCTGGATTCAAAAATCCATTCACTGTATTTCATTGGCATGGTGATACTTTTGATTTACCTGAAGGTGCTATTGGATTGGCATCATCTGAGCATTATCCAAACCAGGCTTTTCGATACAAAAGTGCAGTTGGGCTTCAATTTCATTTGGAAGTGAATAAAGAGATGGTAAATCTCTGGCTTGATAATTCTGAAGAGAAATTACAAAAAATCCCTTATCTCGATCCAAAAAAAATCCGTTCTGAAATTGATGGAAATATCCCCATTGTAAAATCTAACCTGAAGAATTTTTATAATAATTTCAAATCAGAATTTCAACTTTGACCAAAGTTTAATATATTGAGTTTTAATTTCATCGATCGAACGATGGCTGCAGTTAAGAAAATTTTTGACGAAATCATACAAACTAATCATAAAGTCATTACTGAAGAATCATCAAAATCTATTCTCAAAACTTATGGTGTTAAAGTACCACCTTATGCTCTAGTGACTTCTGCTGAAGAAGCAGCAAAACAAGCTAAAAAAATTGGATTTCCACTTGTAATGAAAGTAGTATCTCCCCAAATCTTACACAAAACTGATGTTGGTGGAGTTAAAGTTGGATTAGACAATATCAATGATGTTAAAAAAACATTCACTGACATGTACGGACGACTCTCTAAAAAGAAGGGAGTTGATGTAAAAGGAATTCTTTTGGAAAAAATGGTTCCAAAAGGTGTTGAACTAATTGTAGGTATTCAAAACGATTCCCAATTTGGTCCAATCATTATGGTTGGAATGGGAGGTATCATGACAGAAGTAATGAAAGATGTTGCATTTAGAATGCTGCCAATTACTACCTCTGATGCAAAATCAATGCTAAATGAACTAAAAGGCTCAAAACTCCTCAAAGGATTCCGAGGAAGTGAACCTATTGATACTAACTTGGTTGCAAAAATGCTGGTAAATATTGGAAAACTAGGCGTAGAAAATGCTGATTACATTAACAGTATTGACTTTAACCCCGTAATTGTATATCCAAAATCTCATTATGTTGTTGATGCTAAAATCATACTTAACAAAGAGAAGAAAAATGGCTCTATCTCAAAAGCAAAACCAAACATCAACGACATGGAGACATTCTTTACTCCAAAATCTGTTGCGTTAGTTGGAGCTTCTGCAAGTGCCGGAAAAATTGGCAACTCTATATTAGATAGTTTAGTAAATTATGATTTTAAAGGTAAAGTATATCCAATAAATCCAAAGGCTGATGAAATCTTTGGACAAAAATGTTACCCTTCAGTTGCAGATATTCCTGGAGATGTTGATCTAGTTGTTGTTTCAGTTGATTTGTCTATGACTCCTCCTGTTTTAGAGGATTGTGCAAAGAAAGGAGTCCACAGTGTTGTAATTGTATCTGGTGGAGGAAAAGAACTTGGTGGTGAAAGAGCAGCATATGAAGCTGAAGTTGCAAGATTATCTAAAAAACACAAAATTCGAATTATTGGTCCTAATTGTATTGGAATGTTTAATGCAGATAATCGTCTTGATTGTGCTTTCCAAGGACAAGAAAGAATGGTTCGCTCAAAACTTGGCCCTGTTGCATTCTTCTCACAAAGTGGAACTATGGGAATTAGTATGTTAGAAAGTGCTGATGTGTTTGGTCTATCTAAGATGATTAGTTTTGGTAATCGTTCTGATGTTGATGAGGCAGATATGATTTGGTATGCTGCAAATGATCCTCAAACCAAAGTAATTGGGCTATATGTTGAAGGATTTGGCGATGGCAGAAAATTCATCAATGTCGCAAAACGTGTAATGAAAGAGAAAAAGAAACCAATTGTTATTTGGAAGAGTGGAAGAACTGCAGCAGGCGCAAAACAAGCAGCTTCCCATACTGGTTCACTAGGTGGTTCAAATGCAATCATTATGGGTGCATTCAAACAGGCAGGAATTATCTCAGTTGAAAGTTATCAAGAATTAGCTGGAGTTCTTAAAGCACTAGCATGGCAACCTGCTGCAAAGGGTAACAAAGTTGCAATGACTAGTAATGGCGCTGGTCCGATGATTGGTGGAATTGATCAATTAGAAAAATATAGTTTAACTATTGGAAAATTATCTCCAAAACTTCTCAAGAAAATGAAATCCCGTTTCCCTCCTGCTGTACCAATTCATAATGGAAATCCTGCAGATGTTGGTGGGGGTGCAACTGCTGATGATTATCAATTTGTTATTCAACAATTTATGGATGAGAAAAATATCGATATTGCAATGCCTTGGTTTGTATTCCAAGATGATCCATTAGAAGAAACAATTGTTGACCATTTAGCTGCATTCCAGAAGGAAAGAAAGAAACCTCTTTTGTGCGGAGGTAATGGTGGCCCCTATACTGAAAAAATGATTAAACTAATTGAGAAACATAATGTTCCAGTATATCAAGACCTCAGAACTTGGGTTGCAGCAGCATCTGCACTCAATCAATGGGGAAAAATTTCTAAAAAATAGATAACATTTAAGTCTCTCATGACTTGACAAATTTTCATGTCACTAGTTACCACATCTACTTCTGATGGCATCTGTACTGTCAAAATCAACAGACCTGACAAACTCAATGCTATGAACACTGATGTTGCAAAAGAATTAATCAAAACTTTTGAAGAACTAAATCATAATGATGATGTTAAAGTCATCATTTTGACTGGTGAAGGCGAAAAAGCATTTTCGGCTGGTGCAGACATTGAATACATGTCAAAAATATCTGCAGATGAGTCTGTAGAATATGCAAAAACTGGACAACTTGTTACTGCAACAGTTGAGTTAGTTAAACAACCCACAATTGCAGCCGTTAATGGCTTTGCATTAGGTGGAGGTTGTGAACTTGCAATGTCTTGTGATATTAGAATAGCTGCAGATACAGCTAAACTAGGCCAACCAGAAGTAACAATTGGTGTGCCTCCTGGATGGGGTGGGACACAAAGATTGATGAGAATTGTGGGAATAGCAAAGGCAAAAGAACTTGTTTACACAGGTAAAATGATCAAAGCAGATGAAGCAAAAGAGATTGGTCTTGTAAACCATGTAGTTCCTCTTGCATCATTACAAGAAGAAGCTTTGAAAATGGCACAACAGATTGCTGGAAACTCTACAATGGGTGTGCAGATGTCTAAAGTTGCAATCAACAAGGGACGAAATGCAGACCTTGACACTGGTCTTGGATTAGAAATTCTTGCTTGGAGAAATTGCTTTACACATCCAGACCGTCAAGAGAGAATGACCGCATTTGTAAACAAGTCAAAGAAATAGCTGTTTCCTATTTTCTTCTTATTTTATTATTCTTGAGTTCAGTTGGCTTTATGAAACTGTAACTAGTCCTACTCTCCAAGGATGAAATGAGCAGTAGTAGTTGTAAACACCTTCTTCTTCAAATGTAAATTCAAACCTGTCTCCTGTGTTCAATGGTGGACTGTTAAACAATTGTATAACCACTCCTTTCTTATCTGTACTTTGGATGTTGTGTGGTACTGAATCATCATTTACCCATGTTACTGTAGTTCCAACTGGAATCTCTAGATTCAATGGCGCGTAAAATCCCGCACCTGTAACATCAAAGTTTCCATTTGGAATAACAATTTGTGCATCAACAATTTGTGGAAGTGCATCCTCTGCACTATCTAACATAATGACCTTATTTTCAATCAAAAATTTTATCATGTTTAGAAATTCCCCTTCAGATACAATTCCTTCACCATACCATAATGCTGTATTTTTTACCCATTCTGGAACAGATTCGGCATTTGCAAAATTTGTTGAAAGAGAAACTATGGAAATTGAAAAGATCAAAATGAAAACAGATGAAATTTTGAATATGTGTTTCATAATTTACTATATTGTTTTAATAATTTATAATCTTGGAGTGCAATGTCTTGCAATGAATACTTGCTGATTATATCTGATTATCACACGTGATAATTATGCAAGAATTAGTCCAAACAAGAAAAATCACAGATGATGAAAAAAAGCAAATAATTTTAGAAGTTCTAGCTGACAAATATTGCAAACAAATTCTCCATGATACACTAGAAAAACCAAAATCTGCAATGGAATTATCTGGCGACAAAAAGATCCCTATAAGTACCGTATATCGAAGACTACAAACCCTATTTGATGCAAAATTACTTGCAATTTCAGGTTCCATAAATGAAGATGGTAAGAAATACTTTCTTTACAAAAGCAAAGTAAAATCTATCTCTCTTCAATGCAATCTGGAAGAAACAACCATCGAAATCGTGCCTAACTCGTCTAGTACGAGTTAACTACCATTTTATAATTGAGGTTCTAATACATTATGAAGGACAAATTGGGGACAAACAGGCAACTTCATAATCAAAAAAAGGAGGCAACACGTAGTATTACCTATAGACTTCCAGAAAAATTAGTCAATGAACTAGAGACTGAAGCTACTATGAAAAGCATATCTCAAAATGTTCTTGTAAAACAAATTCTTGAAAAATATGTTGAATGGGACCGATTTTCAAACAAAATAGGAATGATTCCAGTTCCAAAAGGAATTTTGGAATCCTTGGGTGGTGAACTAGATGGAAAGGATATTGATGAAATCATTACGTTGATTTTTCCAATGATTAAAGACACTGTTTTGTTTATCAAAGGCGGCTATGATTTGAAACGATGTGTTGAGACATTAGAAGACTACATGAGAGCATCTGGTATGAATTCTGATCATAGAATTGAAGGTGATATGCATATATTTTTGATACAACATGAGTTGGGAATGAAATGGTCTGTCTTTACAGAACAATTACTGACCCAGGTATTTCGTAGTTTCTTACCTGATAAAGAATTAAAATTCCAAACAACAGATTCTACTGTTATCCTTACAGTCCAATTGGGTTCTGATTTCAATGAACATGATTATCATGATTGAAATTTGATAAATCCTTTGAAATATCACTTTACACAATATTTTCTATGAGCTATAACACGGTTCAACAGAAAACACTTGTCCGAGAAATTATGAGCAATTCTGTTATTTCTGTAGATTCATCAGTTCCTGCAACTGATGCTGCAAAAATGATGGAAGATACTGGTGTTGGAGCAATCGTTGTTTTAGAAAATGCTTCTCCTATTGGGATAATAACTGATAGGGATTTTGCAATTAAAATCACTGCTCATTCATATCCAATTGATACCCCTATTAGGAGAATAATGTCTGCCCCTCTCATTTCTATTGATTCTGATTCTGATCTTTGGACTGCTTCAGATTTAATGTCTACAAGAAATGTCCGAAAATTACCTGTGATTGATGATGAAAGGATTGTCGGTATCATTACTTCTGGTGATCTAGTCAAATATTTTGCAAGTCTTTAAAAATTCTATAAAAAAAAACAACTGGTTTCTCGAATTACTAGTATGTTGGGTTGGAAAAGCTTATTATATTTTGAACCGACTTTTTTGTTCATTATGGCAACTGAACAAACACAAAAGATGATCACAGTTACTGCAAAAGCAGCTGAGAAAATCAAAGAATTCATGAAAGAAGAAGCAGAATCTCCTGAATACCTTAGAGTATATGTTCAGGGTGGAGGCTGTTCTGGTTTGTCTTATGGAATGGGCTTTGAAAAAGCACCTGAAGAAGATGACCTAGTCATGGAAGAAAGTGGTGTAAAACTTTTAGTTGACAGTTACAGCGTTGACCACCTACAAGGTGCAAACGTTGACTATATTGAAAGCCTAATGGGCTCTGGATTTAAGATTAACAATCCTAATGTTACAAAATCCTGTTCATGTGGTCATTCATTTAGTACTGAATAAACACCCAGTCATTTTTCATTTTTATATTATCTGGTATTTCAACAGCATACAGATTTTTGCGATACCCTCAAATATGGAATACGGAGAGTCAAAACATGATAATTAAGGAGATGAATAATTTATGCCTCAATCAGGAATTGTCAAATATCATGTTAAGCTTTCCTATGAAGTTGATGGGCTCGTTGAAAGAGCAGATATAATCGGAGCCATCTTCGGCCAAACAGAAGGACTGTTAGGCCCAGAGATGAATCTGAATGAACTGCAACGAGTTTCCAAAGTAGGTCGCATTGAAGTAAGTGCTAGAACTACTGCAAACACAACTGCTGGTGATGCATTAATTCCAATGAGTACTGATATTGATACTTGTGCATTGATCGCAGCAGGAATTGAAAGCATTGATAAAGTTGGTCCGTTTGATTGTAAATTTACATTAGAAGCAATTGATGATGTACGTGCTGCAAAGAAAGATGACATTGTAAAACGTGCAAAAGAAATCAAGCAAAAATGGGCAACTAAAACTGTTAGTGAAGGAGAAAGTATGCTAAATGACGTTCATCAAGGTGATTCTAAAAAATTATCCACATATGGTCCATCCAAACTCACGTGCAGTTCTGGTCTAACTGATTCTAACTGGGTAATTCTAGTTGAAGGAAGAGCTGATGTGATCAATCTTCTCAGAGCTGGATATGATAATGCACTTGCAATTGAAGGTGCAAAAATTGATGAATCTATCAAAGAATTATGTAATTCTAAAGATACTGTTGTAGCATTTTTAGATGGTGATAGAGCAGGTGGATTTATTCTCAAAGAACTAAAATCTGTTGTGCCTATTGATTATGAACTAAGAGCAGATAATGATGTTGAAGTTGAGGAATTAACTCCACAAAGAATCGATGAAATTCTTAGTCCTGTTGCTGAAGAAATCAAAGGTGGAAAACCTGCACCAACATTACAAAACGAAGATGATAAACCCCTTGCAGAAATGGCTACAAAAATTTTCCCAACTCTAAATGAAACCCTTGAAGCAATTGCATTAGATGATAGCAACAATGAAATCTTTAAGGTTCCAATCAGTGAAGTTGTAAGTAAACTATCGACACAATCTGGAATCAAATATCTTCTATTAGACGGAATCATTACTCAGAGACTTTTAGAAGGTGCCAAAAATGCAGGAATTGAATGTGTAGTTGGACACAGAGTAGCAAAACTATCAAACTCTGAAGGAATGACTCTTAAAACATTCAGTGATTTGGGTGTAGCATAGGAACTTAGATGCCTGAACTAAAAATTCAGCACATCCTAACTTTATCTTATCTTCTTTCTAAAGGTGCCAAGTATAACTATATCCCAATAACGACATCTTCCTTGGGAAAAAATATCAAAAAATCTCAACAGTCTGCATCAAAACATCTTCTTGAACTAGAACAAAATCAATTCATTGACAGAATTATACGTGGTAGAAATCTCTCTGTAAAGATTACTCCTAAGGGGTTTTCTGAAATGGTAAAATTATCTACTGCTCTACAAAAAAGATTGAACTCTTTTCCATCTTATGTTGAACTAAAAGGAACTTTGGTGTCTGGAATGGGTGAAGGTGCATATTATATGGGATTAAAAGGATACACAAAACAATTCAAATCAAAAATTGGCTATATTCCATTTCCAGGAACTTTGAATATAAGATTGGATCAAAAAATTTATCAAGAAGCAATCAAACAATTTGAAACTCTTGACGGAATCACTATCAAGAGCTTTTCTGATGGAAAGAGAACATATGGCTGGGTGAAGTGTTTTCCTGCAAAAATAAATAATTCAATTGATTGTGATGTGATTTTACTTGAACGCACTCATCATGATAATTCTGTTGTTGAATTGATTTCAAAAACATGCTTAAGAAAAACTGCAAAACTAAAAGATAATTCTAAAATAACAATCAAGATACCTATTTCTTCCTAACAAAAAATTATTAACAGTCAACCTGTTTAGAATTGATGTTTGATCAAACAAATTACAGTTGCAATAATAACTCCCACACATGACAAAAAATCCTTTGAACTAGGATTGGAATTGGCAAAGAAATTAGACTGCTCTCTTTCTGTCATAGAATGTTTTTATCAAAAACCTCCTACATTTCATTTCTTTGAAACAAAAACTGACAAAATTGCCTTGCAAAAAAGAAAAGATCAAATAAAAAATGAACTCTCAAAATGGGAAAAGGCTGCTGCAAAACAAAATGTTCCAATTAAAACAAAATTTGCATTAACTGATTCAATAGCCCATTGGGTAATTGACTATGTAACTGAGAAAAAAGTTGATTTGCTTATTGTGGACTATCCAAAGTTATCTATGACTGAATCTACTCTATATGATGATATTATTAACACCATTCATCACAAAGCAAAATGTCATGTTTTAACAACTAAACAATAAATCAAATTCCGTGAATTGATTTGCCATACTCTTTTTGAATTTTTGAACTAGAACTATCTGGAATTGGAGATTGTAATCTTGCAACTTTTGCATCTAGATTGATTCTTTTACAACCTTCAGTAATGAATTTCTCTTGATGGACTTGGTCGTATCCTAATGCAATTATTTGTGGTCTTACGTTATTTACTGTCTTGAAGATATCTTCTTCTTGTCCAATTAAACAAAGGTCTACCATGGAAAGTGAATTTACTAATTCTTGTCTTTGCTCTTGTGAGTGCAATGGTTGTCTTTTTTTCATTTTTACTGCGGTATTGTCTGTAGCAACTACTACTACAAGAACATCTCCAAGTTCCTTTGCTGCATTAAGAGTGTAAATGTGTCCTGGATGAATAATATCAAAAACACCTCCAGCTAAAATGACTCTCAAAGAATTTCGTCCTATTTGTGTAAGTGATTTTCTATCTTCTTTTACAAATTGGTCTTTTATCAATTTGTCAATTTCTGAATTTATTTGATCATCTAAAAGCATGGTTCTTTCTTTGATTTTTTCAATTGGGTCAGTGTGGTCAATTTGAGAAACATAAATTGCAGAAAGAATTATTCTTTGACTTGATTCCAACATTTTAACTATTTTTATCCCTCTCTTTAATTCATCGTTAAAATTACATTTTGGGATCTAGGTCTTTGGCTAATCTTAACGCATCAACTAATCCATCTGCATAACCGATGCTTAGAATCGACACCTCATCTTGACCGTCTTCCAAAAACTTCTCTGCATCTTTAACATACAATTCTGCATTTTCTAAAATTGTTTGAAATTCTTTTTGGTCTTTATAGAATGGTTTAACTTCTTCCAATGCTTCTCTAACCATTGGAACATATTTTTCAATCATTTGAACAGAAATTTTTCTTGTTTTCTCTGCATTATCAAATGGCTCGTCAATACATTCTCCTAAAACCTTCAACGCGTCTGATTCTGTAAAATGCAATCTTCCTGGAATAATTACTGTATGTGGTGGTCTTCCAAAATCTCTTTTTTTTAGACTGGAAATTTTACCTGAAACTATCTTCTGATCTCTAAATCCTATTCTTGATGCTACTATAACAAATGTTGATGAACTGATAACTTTTCTTCTTTGACCCTTTTCAGTTTCTAATAATCCGTTTAATGCATCATTGGGATCCAAAAAGAATTCTTTGTCTTGATTAAATTCCAAAAGAAGTACTGTATGATTTCCTTCTATGACATTTTTGTAAATTACATAATATGGTGTTGTAAGTGATTTCATTTCACTCATTATTGTTGCAATTCTTCCAACTTTGTAAAAGTGTAAACCACACTCTCCAATCATTGAAGTTAATGAAGAAGATGCATGAATGGAAAATGTTTTTATTTTTTCTTTAATTGCTCTTTCTCGTAATTCGATATGTGTTGTAGCAATATATGGATCTCCATATGATAATAACACAACTTTCTTTTTCTTTGCATTCTTTAAAATCTCATTTCCATCTTCTACTAACCATCTTTTTGCAGATCTAAATTCTCCTTTTGTTGAATTTTTAATTTTAGTCAGATCAGATTTACCAATTGGACTTGTAAATTGTTCAAGATATACAATGTCTGCTTTTGCTAAAACATCAATTGCTTCATTGGGGATTGATTTGAATCCTGAAATCCCTAAACCTACAAACCAGAGCATTACTGCATCTTTCTATCATGAAGTCTTTTTAAATGCTGTAGCATCTTCTTGAGAATTTCAATTCCTCTAAGATATTCATCAATTGAGACCTTTTCATCAATGGTGTGAGCTTCATGAGGATCACCTGGGCCATATGTTACAACTGGAATACTCCATTGAGTTCCTAATACGTTCATATCTCCAGTACCTGTTTTTCTAATCAATTTGGGTCTAGAGTGCTCTACATCCATGATTCCAAGTGTAAATGCTCGCACTAGTGGGGAGTTATGTGCAGCCTCAAATGGCTCTGTTTCATCAAGAATTGAGTAAAATGCTTCTACCTCTCGTTTTTCTGAAATCTCCTTGACTAGATTTGCAATTTTTTGCTCAACAGATTTACAATTCATATCAACTGGAATTCTAATATCAAATGTGGTCTCACATTCTTTTGGTGTAACATTATGACTGGTCCCACCTTTTACTTCTGTCATGGTTGCAGTAAGCAACATTCCCTTTGTTCTATCCTCTTGATTTTCTTCTAGTTTTTCTTTTAATTCTCTTGCAAAGATCATTGATTCCAAAATTGCATTTTTTGAAAGCCATGGTGCACTAGCATGTGAACTATCTTCTACAGTTACCTTGAGATTTATTGCCAAACGTCCTTTGTATGCGATTGTAACTTGTTTGATTCCGCTTGGTTCTCCAAAAACAGCATAATCTACATCCATCTCTTTTTTGACTAGATTCTTTATGCCCGTTGCATTTCCTTCTTCATCAACTGCGCCAACGAAGATTATTGTCCCATTGTTATTTTGTATTGATGCTGCAGCAAATAACATTGCCATTAATGGTGCTTTTGCATCAGATGCTCCTCTTCCATAAAGAGAATCCCCTTCTTTTCTGACTTTTACTTTTCCTGGAACAACATCCATGTGACCACATAACATGATCTTTGGCATGCCTGAACCTTTTCGTGCAATTACATTTCCTACTTCGTCAATTTGAATATCTTCAAATCCTAAATCATCACATTTGTCTGCAAGAAATTCGGCCATTGGTTTTTCACTAAGAGATGGTGTGTACAATCTAAGTGCCTTCTCAAGCATTTTTGTTGCAAATCTTGGTGTAACTGTAAAATGAGTATCCAATTCTTATTTGTCTACCTTTAATGCATAGTCTAACATGAGTGAAGGAATATCTACTTCACAAACTCTTACAGTATTCTTATATTCTGTTGTATTATTAACTTCATGAACCACCAATCCTTTCTCTTCACTTTCCATTAAATCCACACCTACTATGTCTCCTTGAACTGCTTTTTTTGCCTTGATGCACATTTCTTCCATTTCTTGTGTCACTTTGCATGGTTCTGCCACTCCTCCAAGTGCCATGTTTGTTTTCCAATGATCAGAATTACGGTAAATAGCTGCAACAATTTTGTCTCCTACCATAATTGCCCTAATGTCTCTAGGTGGTCTTTTGACAAATTCTTCTAGATAATGAACTTGATAAATTGGATACATGTTTTCTCTACTCTCAATTATCCCTTCAGCAGAATCTTTGTCATTTAATTTTGAAATTAATCGTCCCCAACTTCCAACTGTTGGTTTGATTACTTTAGGAAATCCTTGTGTATCTAATGCTTGAAGAGCTGCGTCTTTTGAGAATGCAACTGTTGCATCAGGAGTTGGAACTCCAGCTTTTTTTAATAACATATGTGTGAACAGTTTGTTCCCTGCAAAGATTCCTGTGTTAAGACAATTAATCACTCTGACTCCTAATCCTTCAAGAGCTGCAGTTGAGTGTAAATTTCTGTAATAACTTACACATCTCTGAATGACTACTCCATAGTCTTCAGGTTTTTTTTCTAAATCTATTGCAAGCTTCTTACAATCCACCATTTGGATATTGATGTTTTTTTTCTTACCTGCTTCTAGTAGGCCTTTTTCTTCCCAACGGATGGTATCATAAAGAATCGTAACGTCAGGACTCACTGTCCCCAATCCTCGCCAACCGTTTGGGCAGGCTTAAGATCGAAACCGTCTGAACCTTTTGCTAATTCAAAACTTGCGCCACATTCCGGACATGTTACAATTTCTCCTTCAAGTGCATCACTTGGAATGGAAATTTCTGCATCACATTCTTCACATTTTGACATATTTTCTTCTCCACCTCCTCTCTATTTATCATTAATTATTTTTTCAAGTCTATCTTCTAGAGGAATTTCAATCAAATCTCCCATTCTGAGGCCTTTTAGTCCAGCAGCCACTGCTTTTGCACTTTCATCGTCTTTCTCTAATCCCAATAATGACATCAAATAAGCGGCTCCTGTCTTTCCTGCTAGTTCTCCAAACACAATTCTCCGTCGGTTTCCTACTGCTCTGGGCGGAATTGGCTCATATGCTGCAGGATTTCTTAAGATTGCTGCAAGATGAGTTCCTGCTTTGTGTTTATATGCTGAAGACCCTACAATTGGTTTTGAATCATATGGTTTGATTGCAGTATATTCTTCAATTAATCTAGACAAATCTAGTAACATATCTAATCTAAAATCGTTTGGTGATTTGTACAAGTATGTTAGGGCAACTGCAACTTCTGCAAGTGGAGGAATACCTGTTCTTTCTCCAATACCATCAATTGTGGTGTGAATTTGATCAACTCCTGCATCACATGCTGAAAATGCATTAGCTACTGCAAATCCGATATCATTATGAACATGTGCATCTAGTGGAACATCTATTGAGTCTCTGACCTTTTTTACAAAATTATACATTCCAATAGGACGTAATATTCCAACAGTATCTGGCAAACTTATTCTGTCTACACCTGCCTCTTCAATTGCTTTACAAACTTTGAGCAAAAATTCTGGTTCTGCCCTACTTCCATCTTCTACTGTAAATCTAATTTTTAATCCATGTGACTTTGCATATTCTACAGTTTCAACAGCTCGTTCAAGTGCATCTTCTCTTGAGATTCGAAGTTTGTCTTTGAGATGAATATCTGAAATTCCCAAGTATGCAGCACACCATTTTGCATCACAATCTAATGAAATGTCAATGTCTTCTTTAAGAGCACGTCCATGAGAAACAATATCTGCTTTTAGTCCTTGTTTGATGATTGTCTTTGTCGCTTCTTTATGATCATTTGATACTACTGGTGAAATTTCAATTTGGTCTACACCAAAATAATCTAACATCCATGCAATTTGGATTCTTTGTTTGTTTGTAAATGAAACACCTGGATGTTGTTCTCCTTCTCTAAGAGTACTATCCAATACTCTAATCTTCTTTGGATTCTTTTCATATGCATTGTACATGTTCGCATAGTGATTCGGATCTTTCATTACAGAATTCGTTAACATAAATTGATGATATAAACATATTCGTACTAGTTTCGTTGAAAATAAATTGAAACGATCCTAAACTAGTTTCGAATTAAAATTTTGAACCGAAAGTCGTCTTAGATAATTTTTCTTAGAATAATTACAGTATTGGTATCTACCACACCTGGAATTTTTCTTAATGCGTCAATACTGTTGTTAATTTCTGCAATACTTGATGCACTCATAATTGTTGTAATATCATATTGTCCTGTGATTTCATAAACTGTTTTTACACCATCAAGTTTTGCAAGTTTTAGAGAAACTTTTGATGTATCTGTTGCAGAATCTACTGATACTAGTACAATTGCACTAGTTGCATTTTCTTCACCTAATTCCAAAGTAAATTTTTTGATAGTCCCATTCCCTATGAGATTTTTAACACGTCTTCGCACTGCTGATTCTGAGAGTTTTAACTTCTTTCCAATATCTACAAATGATTCTCTTGAATCTTCTTTAAGATATCCTATGATCTTTTCATCTATGTTATCCTTGGACATTTCGTTTTTTCTCTTCTTCAGTTAGTATAATGTCTAGAGCATGTAAAACTTTTGTTACATCTTCTTCTGTTATGACTAATGGAGGTAGAATTCTTAGAATATTTCTTCCAGAATATAACATGAGAACTCCTTCTCTTATCAACCCCATCAAAATATCTCTAACTTCAAACTTCATCTCTACACCAATCATTAATCCTTTACCTCGAATTTCTCTAATCATTGTGTGATTTTCTTTTAATTTTTCCAAACCTTCTCTGAAAATTTTTCCCATCTTTTCAGAATTTTCTACTAGTCCATCTTCTGTAATGGATTTTAGTGCTGCAATACCTGCTGCACATGAAATCGGATTCCCTCCAAAAGTTGAGGAATGCTCCCCCTTACTCATAGAAGCTAAAATATCTGGTCTTACGAGAGTTGCTCCCATTGGCACTCCTCCTGCAATTCCTTTTGCTAAGCACAAAATATCTGGTACTGTATCCCAATGATTGCAAGCCCATAATCGTCCTGTTCTGCCTAAACCTGCTTGTATTTCGTCAAAGATTAATAGAATCCCTTTTTCATCACAAATCTCTCTCACATCTTGTAAGAAGCCATCTGGTGCAACAATAATTCCACTTTCTCCTTGAATTGGTTCTAAAATTACAAACGCAGTTTCATCATCAATTGCTTCACGTAGTGATTCGATGTCTCCATATGATGCAAATGAAACTTTTTCCACTAGTGGCGCAAATGCTTTTTTGTATTTTGGATTAAATGTTAATGATAATGCCCCAAATGATTTTCCGTGATAGGAACCTTTCATTGCAACCATTCCTTTTTTACCAGTAAACTTTCTTGCAAACTTTATTGCAGCTTCAATTGCTTCTGCACCACTATTGTTAAGATGAACTTGTGTTAGTCCTTTAGGAGCTAAACCAATTAGTGTTTTCAAAAATTCTTCTCTTGTTTTATTGTAAAGTGAACTGTGTACTGTAATGATTTTGTCAACTTGTTCTTTGATTGCATCATTGACTCTTTGATTTTGATGCCCTACTAATGCTACACCATATCCTCCCATGCAATCGATGTATTCTTTTCCATCAACATCCCAGACATGAGCTCCTTTGCCTTTCTCTACTGTAACTGGAAATCTCTGATAGAGATTTCCCATGTATTGATCTTCACTCATGCTCAATCACCGTACAATTATCATGTGCAATAGCTGATGAAATTGGATTTTCTTTTTGACCATTTGCAATTAGCGCTGTTGTGACTCCCATATCTAATGCCTCAGTTGATGCTAAAATTTTCTTCTCCATTCCTGGTCCAATCTTTGGTCTAATCTCTTTTGCTTCTGCTAATGTCAATTTTGGAACAACTTTGTCATCCATTAATAGACCATCAACATTTGTGATGAATAATACTTTATCACTTCTTACCTTTCCTGCAACATATGCTGCTGCTCTATCTCCATCTACATTGAGAAATTCTGATTCTTCGCTAATTGCAATAGGCGAAATCACAGGGGTAAGACCTTGCTTTAGGAGTGATTTTATGAAACTAGCATTAATCTCTCGAATTTTTCCAGTATATCCTCCATCAATTGCCTGTTTTCGTCCTTTTTCATTTACAATTAGGAGTTTCTTTTTTCTATCTGCTTCTATGACTTTGGCATCCACACCTGATAATCCAATTGCATTAATGCCGTTTTTTTGAAGCATCTGAACAATTGTCTTGTTGATTCTACCAGACATCACCATTGTAAAAATCTCTGCAGTTTCTTTGTCTGTGTATCTACTTTTGATTCCACTAGGTGATGTTACAAACTTTGGTTCTTTTCCAAGCTGTTCACAAACTTTGGTAACTTCTTTGCCTCCACCATGAACTAGAATTACCCCTTCTGATTCTGCGACTTTTTTGATGTCTGTAATTGTTGATGGGTGTAAATCATCTACTACACTTCCACCAATTTTGATAGTAATCATTTCTAAACCGGTGTTAGTGGTGTATATCTTAGTCCATCCATTTCATCAAAACCGCACATTACGTTCATGTTTTGGATGGCAGAACCTGCTGCACCTTTCATCAAGTTATCTGATGCAGATAATGCAATTAATCTGTGGTTGTCTTCATCTAAATCAAATCCTATGTCACAAAAGTTTGAACCTACCAAGAATTTAGGATCTGGGAATTTGTATAATCCTTTTTTGTCTCGAATCAATCTAACAAATTTTTCTTCACCATAAGTTTGACGATATAATTTCCATAACTCTTTTCCATCAACATCTTTTTGCATGAATGTGTGGTTTGTACAAAGAATTCCACGAACAACATCTACTGCATGTGGGCTCATTGAAACATGAATTTTCTTACCTGCAATTTCACTTAGTTCTTGTTCAATCTCACCAGTGTGTCTGTGTTTTGCTGGTTTGTATGGTCTGATAACTCCTGCCCTCATTGCATGTGCCGTTCCTGAACCTGCACCTGCACCTGAAGAACCAATTTTTGAATCTACTACAATGTGGTCTGTATCAACAATGTTGTTTCTAATCAATGGGGCAAGTGCAAGCATTGATGTTACTGCCATGCATCCTGGACATGAAACAAGTTGTGCTTTTTTGATTTCTTCTCTATGCAGTTCTGGTACTCCAAAAACTGATTTTTTCAAATAATCTGGATGTGGATGTTCCCAACCATACCACTTGTCATATGCTTCTTGATTATGTAATCTGTAATCTGCACTCAAATCAATAATTTTTACACCTCTATCATACAATGCTTTTACAATTTCCGTGGCAGTTCCATGTGGTACTGCTGTGAAAACTAAATCACATTTGTCAGTTAATTTATCATAATCTAATTCTGAGAAAGTCAGATCGGTAAAACCCTTCAAACTTGGTTGAACTCTGTGTAAGTACTCTCCTACGTGTTGTCTTGATGTGACCGTAGTAATCTCAACGTTTGGGTGGTTGACCAAAAGACGTAATGTTTCTCCGCCTACATATCCTGATGCTCCTACAACACCTACTTTCATGACAAACCTCCTTGTAATGGAGTATAATTTATTTCCTAACGTAGTTTAGAGCAAATTCTACCATTTCTTTTGGTATATTTCGTTGTGCAACTCTTGCTAACCCCTTGAATTCTACTGTATTATTTACTTCGTGAACTACTAGACCATTCTTTTCATCTTCCATCATATCTATTCCTAGAATTCCTCCACCCATTGCCTTTGCTGCCTTTGCTGCCATGTCCTCCATCTCTTTTGTGATCTCACAAAGTTCTGGATCGGCACCAAGTGCGATGTTTGTCTTAAATCCTCCTGATGATTTTCTGTACATTGCGGCAACAGGCTCATCTCCTACAGTAATTACTCGAATATCTCTAGGTGGCCTTTCAATCAGTTCTTGTAGATAGTAGATTCTGTCATGGGGGCTATCTGTAATATCTCTGATTTCAGAAATAGCATCCATTGTATCTTTGTCTTTGATTGCCATGACTCCTCTTCCCCAACTACCAATAACTGGTTTGATAACTAATGGGTATCCAACTTTTTCTAAATTCTCAACTGCACTTTCACCTGTAAATGAAAAATATGTCTTTGGTGTTGGCACTCCTGCTTTTTTCAAAAGTAATGTCATGAACATTTTGTTTCCACAAATACTTGCAACATCAAATTTGTTCAAAACAGGAATGTCCATAAACTCAAGACTTGCAGTAAAATGTAATCCTCTAAAGTAACTTACACATCTTTCTAAAACAACATCTCCTAAATCAAAATCTTCTTTCTTACTATCTGTGTTGACTTGAGTAATTTTGGCATCTAGCATCACAGTATCGTGTCCAAGTCCAGCTGCTTCTTTTTGAAGCATCTTCTCTTCCGCTCTTAGGCGGTCAAACACAATACAGACTTTTGACATTACTCTCCCCAGTCTTCGCCTACGCTTTCTGCTTCTTTGAGCTCAACATTTGATCCATCTTTTTTAGCGATTTCAAAGTCAGCTCCACAATCAGGACAGGAAACAATTTCTCCTACAGCGGCATCGTCTGGGATGTTTAGTGGTGCGTCACATTCTGGGCAGTTCATATTTTTTTTCACCTTTTCTTTTGTAATTTATTAGCTTCTGTTGACTGCATTCCCCATAATTCTACAAATCCTTTGGCCAATCTTTGGTCAAATGTGGACTCTGTACCATATGTGGCAATCTCATGACTGTAAAGTGAATTCTTGGATTTTCTTCCCACTACCCTTAGACTTCCTTTGAACATCTTTAGTTTGACTGTTCCTGAAACTGGTTTTTGCGATGCTTCGATAAATCCATCTAAATCTGATTTTAGTGGGTCTTGCCATAATCCTGAATATGCTAGGTATGCCCATTCGTCATCAATTATTGATTTGAACTTGTTTTCGTGTTTTGTGTGAACCATCTTTTCTAAATCTGAATGTGCTTCAATCAAACAAGTAGCAGCTGGTGTCTCATACACTTCTCTTGATTTTATTCCTACAACTCTATCTTCAATATGATCAACGATTCCAACTCCTGCATCTCCTGCCTTTTTGTTGATGTATTCAATTAACTTTTGACCATTCATTGTCTTACCATCAACTCCTACAGGAATTCCTTTTTCAAATTTAATCTCAAGATATGTTGGTTTGTCTGGCAAATTTTTTGTTTTTACCCAAATGAATGCATCATCAGGTGGTTCGTTGTATGGATCTTCTAATACTCCACCTTCAATTGCACGACCCCACAAGTTTTGATCAATGCTAAACTTTTTTGCAACAGCATCAATTTTGATTCCGTGTTTCTTTGCAAACTTTAGTTCTGTAACTCTGTCTAAATTCTTATCCCGAATTGGTGCAATGATTGGCAAGTTGGAACCAGAACGCAATGTAATATCAAAACGTACCTGGTCGTTTCCTTTTCCTGAACAACCATGAGCTAAAGATGTAACTTTTTCTTTTTTTGCAATCTCTAAAACTTTTTCAGCAATTAGTGGTCTTGCAAGCGCTGTTGCAAGACAATATTTTTTTTGATAAAGTGCATTTGCTTTTATTGATGGGAAAATGTAATCTTTGACAAATTCTTTTCTTGCATCTATGTTGTAGTGTTTTTTTACTCCAAGCTTTTTTGCTTTTGCTGCAATTATTTTATTGTCTTCACCTTGCCCAACATCTACTGTAACTGTTACAACGTCCATGTCGTGTTCGTCTTGTAGATACTTTACAACAACTGACGTATCTAGTCCTCCAGAAAATGCAAGAATTCCTTTTTGTGTCATAAAACATCTTTTCCGTTGTATTTTGGAATTTATCTTTTGTGATGGGCTTGATTACAATTTTTCTGGTTGAAAAATTTCTGACTAGCTTGAGCTAAAATTCGATGATTATTTAACCGCCAAATATAACGCTGTTTTATGAAAATTCGTTCGGTAATTGCCACAGGAATTGGAGCAATTATTGTGTTTTCTGCACTTGGAGTTGCTCTTAGCTCTAGTGATACTACATATGAAAACAAAATTCGAATTGCTTACTTTCCAAACATTGGACACGCCATTCCAATTGTAGGGATGGAAAAGGGATTCTTTGCAGAACATCTTGGTGAAGATGTAAAAATTGAAACCAAAGTGTTTGATAGTGGACCTCAAGCAATAGAATCTCTATTTGCAAACTCTATTGACATTGCATATGTTGGTCCTGGACCTGCAATTAACGGATTTTTAAATTCTAATAATCAAAATGTAAAGATTCTTGCTGGTGCTGCAAGTGGTGGTGCTAGTTTCATTGTACATCCTGATTCTGAAATAAATTCTGTAGCTGACTTTGCGGGAAAAAAGATTGCTGCTCCTCAAATCGGAAACACCCAAGATGTTTCACTAAGACATTTTTTGGCTGAAAACCAACTAAAGCCAGCTGAGAAAGGTGGAAGTGTTGTTGTGTATAACATCCCAAATCCGGACATCTATACTTTGTTTGTAAAAGGTGACATTGATGGTGCATGGGTTGCTGAACCCTGGGCAACAATTTTAGAGACTGAACTAAACGGGAATAGATTATTCCATGAAGAAGACATTTGGCCTGACAAAGAGTTTGCATCTGTTTTACTAATTGGAAATGTAGATTACATTGACAAAAACAGTGCAGTGTGGGATGATTACATCCGTGCACACCATGAAACACAAATTTGGATTGAATCAAATCCAATAGAAACTAGAAATGTTTTCAATGATTTTCTTGACTCATACTTGGGCCAATCACTTTCTGATGATGTAGTAGACATTGCATTATCAAACATTATGATAACTGCAGATCCTAAACCAAACTCTGTAGTCTCCTTTGCTGAAAAGGCAGACGCTTTGGGTTATCTTGGAAGAAATGGATATGATTTGTCTGGAATTTTTTACAGCTTTGATACAAATTCTCTAGAGGAGGCCAGCACATAATGACCAAACTAGAGGCCAAAAACATTGTAAAGTACTTTAGCCACGATTCTCACAAACTTAAGGCTCTGGGTGGAGTAGATCTCAAAGTCGAATCTGGTGACTTTGTATGCCTGATTGGACCTTCTGGCTGTGGAAAATCGACATTTTTACGCATAGTTGCAGGCTTGGAAAAGCCTGATGAGGGTCAGATACTCTTTGATGGTCATCCTGTAAGTGAGACTGGACCTGAACGAATTATGGTATTCCAAGAAGGTGCATTATTCCCTTGGCTCACAGTACAAGACAACGTAGAGTTTGGACTAAAGATGGCAGGAATTCCAAAAGAAGAACGCGCAAAGATATCTCACAGATATCTTGACATGATGCAATTAACAAAATTTACTGATTCTTACACTTACCAACTTTCAACTGGAATGAAACAACGTGTGGCAATAGCTAGAGCACTTGTAATGGATCCTGATGTATTGCTAATGGATGAACCATTTGCCGCACTTGATGCACAAACCCGTGACTTGTTACTAGTTGAGATGCAACTAATCTGGGAGAAGACAAAAAAGACAATTCTATTTGTAACTCACAGTGTTGCAGAAGCTGCAGTACTTGGAACCAAAGTTGCAGTATTTAGTAATCGTCCATCAACAATCAAAAAAGAAGTTGAAAATGATTTTCCAAGACCTAGAGTTTCTGAAGATGAATCATTATTGAAATTCCAACAAGACTTGTTATCTGAACTAAGACCTGAGGTAAAGAAATCCAAAGAGTGATTGATATGGCAAAAAACTATACTCCTCACAGAATTGCATTTTACATTGCCATTATTGCCATTTGGCAAATAACTGCAATGACTGAACTTTGGCCAGACAACGTATTTCCATCTCCATTTGAAGTAGCTGAAGACTTGGCTTATGGCGCATCTGATGGAAGTTTGTTTTATGGAATAGCTACTAGCATGTGGAGATTGGCAGTTGGACTTGCAATTGCAATTGCTGGTGGTATTGTTTTAGGAATCTTTATGGCAAGAGTTGAAGTTGTAAATCAAACTGTAGGTTCTTTGGTATTGGGATTGCAATCAATTCCTTCAATTGCCTGGGTACCACTTGCAATTCTTTGGTTTGGTTTGACTGATGGTGGAATAATCTTTGTCACTGCAATTGGTGCAATCTTTGCTGTAACAATAAACACCTATACTGGCGTCAAGAACATCAATCCTCACTTTATCGAGGCTGCAAGAAACATGGGTGCAAAAGGAAGTCAGCTAGTTACCGCGGTGCTTATTCCAGCAGCATTTCCATACATGATTTCAGGCTTTAAGCAAGGCTGGGCATTTGCCTGGAGAGGAGTTATTGGTGCTGAAATCCTGTTTTCGTTCCTGGGATTGGGATTTTTGCTTAATGCTGGTCGTTCACTAAACGATGTCTCTCAAGTAATTGCAATCATGTTAGTTATCATGGGAATCGGTCTTGCAGTTGATGGAGTTGTCTTTAAAAAACTTGAAGACAAAGTAATGTCTAGATGGGGATTGAGATAGATAATGAATAAGGGACTACCTTTGGGAATTGGAATTGCAGTAATCGCAATTGCAGTTTTAGCATTTTCATTATCTGATCAAAGTTTGGAAGATGTAGAAACTTCCGTAAATGTTGAATCCGATACTTCCATCAAACAAAAAGAAACTACTATTTCCTCAGAATGTTTGGGTACTGCTGGCTGTATTACTGGAACTGTAACTTCGGTAATTGATGGAGATACTCTTGAAGTAGATGGGCAGGCCGTTAGATTTGCACTAGTTGATACTCCTAAAATGAAATATGATGGAGGACAAGCCCTGAGTTTTCTTGAACAGATTTGTCCAGTAGGCTCACCAGTTCTAATTGATCAGGATGATCAACAACTTGAAGATGCGTATGGTAGAGTTTTGGGAATGGTTTATTGTAATGATTTGAATGTAAACAAGGAGTTACTTGATTCAGGTCTTGGAGATCTTTATTCTACATTCTGTGATCAAAGTGAGTTTGCTACTCAACCATGGGCACAAAAACACGGATGTGATACTTTTGAAAATGAAACTAGTATAGTAAATGATATTGGTTATTCCATGTCTTCAGATGAATTAGAACAATAAATGACACTTGATCCTAACCTTGTAGTTATTGATATGCGAGATTCAAATTCCTACATGAATGGACATATCACTCATTCATCAGTTGATGTAATGGAAGGTGCAACACTTGAAAAGAGAATCAAAACAATGTTTGGTAAAATCCCTAATGTTGCAGAGAGTATGCATGTTGTACTTGTTGGTAATTCTCAAAGTAATGCATTGGATTCAGCACAAATTATGAATGATGCAGGCATTACAACATCTTATCTTGTAGATGGCATAGAGTCTTGGGATGATAAACTCTCAACTAAGATGAATCCAACTACTATTGATTCTGAAACATTATACCAACAACTGCAAAACCAAGATGACATCTATCTTCTTGATGTACGAGAGCCTTCTGAGTTAGAAGTAACTATGATTTCTGGTAGTGAAAACATTCCACTATCTGATATTTTTGTTGAAGGCAATTTGTCTGAAATCCCAACTGATAAACCAGTCGTAATTGTTTGCGGTTCTGGAAATCGTGCAACTATTGCAACATATGAGTTGGCACAACATGATATTGATTTCCAAGTTTTAGATGGTGGCATCAAAGTATGAGACAAATATCTTGAAGATAACAATTTTCCTAAATATTGATTAATTTTATGCCTATTTTCTAACCTTTAGTGATACTGCAAAAGCGCATACAATAATTGCAATTGCAAAGTACATCACTGCAACATAATCAAACAAAAATGCAATGCCGCCTGCAACTACAGGTCCAACTACTGTTGCAATTGATAGTGTTGAGCTAAATATTCCAGTTGAAGTTGAACGTGGATTGTTTTCCATTAGATGAAAATTTCCTCCAATAAACAAGAATGCCCATGTAGCACCAACTAGTGACATGAACGGCATTGCCATCCACCACTCAGTTACAAATGACAATCCTACAAAGACAAATGTAGTACAACCAATCCCTATTTTGAATTTGGTAACATTTGATAGATGAATCTTGCTTGCCATCACATTCATCAAAATAAAAGCAGTAATCGTATTTGCTGTATACACAATTGATATGTGATAAAGTTCTCCTCCCCATTTATCTACAATCATTATTGGAAGAACTACCCAAACAGATGCTGCTCCAATATGTCTTAGTAATAATGACAAAAAAAGAAACTTGTTTTTTGAGATAACTCTTTTTGTAGTTCCTGGTTCTACTTCTTTTTCTTGTTCTGGATTTGGTAATCTAATTGTAAACAACAGTCCGATAATAAATGATGCAGCACTGATCAAGAAAATTATTTGCAAGTCATTTGCAATTCCTGCTGCTGCAATTCCTGCCATCCATCCTAATGCATGAAATGAGATTACTGTCGCAGCTCTCTTTTTGTCATGATTTGCCTCATAGGTATATGCAATCATTGCTGGAATCATTATGCCACTTGCAATTCCTGCTGCAATTCTTACCAAGAAGAACATGGAAAGGTCTGTAGCAAAGTAATGCATTCCAAATGCTATTGCACAGCCAATGAAGCCAATTCTGATGAATTTGAGCCTGGTTCCTTTCTTGTCTGAGTGTCTGCCAAAGTAGATTTCAGATAGAATTTGCGCAAAACTAAACGATGCTACCAAAAGGCCTATCTCAAAGACTGATTCTGTGACGCCTTGGGCAATAATAGGCATGAAAACAAAGACAATGGAGATTCCAGCGTGTTGAAAAAAGGTTGCACTACGTACTAGATTGTTTACTTGAACTTTTTGCATAAATGTACTAAAAATCACACCAGACCTAATTTCAACATACGTATCATTACTACTGTGATTGGTGGATTTTTCTGAAAAGAGTTAAACTGTACAAATTCATTTTGAAATTGAATTGACTGAAAAAGAACCATTTTTGGATGCATTACAAAATAGGGTTTTGCTTTTTGATGGCGCGATGGGAACTGAAATTCAAAAGTTCAATCCAAAACCAGAAGACTTTCCAAACAATCAAGATGGATTCAATGATGGTTTAGTTGTAACTCGTCCTGATTGGATTAAACAAATTCACAGACATTATCTTGATGCAGGATCTGATTGCATTGAAACAAACTCTTTTGGTTCAAACAAAATCAAACTAGATGAATATGGTTTTGGTGATCAAACAATTGAATTTAACAAAAAAGTAGCACAACTTGCATCTGAAGTATGTCAAGAATATTCTGACAGACCCCGATATGTCATTGGTTCTATGGGACCCTCAGGGTTCTTGCCAAGCTCAAATGATCCTGATTTGGGACAAAAACCTCTTGATGAGATTAAAGAAGCATTTGAGCTACAAGCAGAAGGACTGATTCTTGGTGGAGTTGATGCATTACTAATTGAAACCAGTCAGGATATTTTGGAAGTAAAATTGGTGATTGAAGCATGTCGTGAAGCAATGGATAAGACTGGAAAGAAAGTCCCAATCATTGCAAACACTACTCTGGATCAATACGGCAAAATGTTACTTGGAACAAACATCCAAGCAGCATACACCACAGTTTCTGATATGGGAATTGACATCTTTGGAATGAATTGCTCTACTGGACCTATTGAGATGACTCCTAGTGTCAGATGGCTTGATGAGCAAAACGAACACAATATTTTGGTGGTTCCAAATGCCGGTATGCCTGAAAACGAGGGGGGTCAGGCAGTCTACAAGATGACTCCTGAAAAGATGGGTGATGCATTGGGCGATTTTCTTAATCAATACAAAAAGGTCCGAATAATTGGTGGCTGTTGTGGAACAAATCCTGAGCACATCAAAGTTCTAAGAAAAGTAATTGACGAAAAAGCCAACTCTGTCGAGGGTTAAGTATTTAGAAAAACCGAGATGATTTAGACTATTGACTATTCCTAGAGTAAGCTCTGCACTAAAGGCAGTTGATCTAAAACAAGTTCCAGCACCGCTAATTATTGGAGAGAGGATCAACACTCAGGGTTCTCGCAAGGCAAAGAAACTGGTTCTTGGAGATGATTATGATGGGTTGGTTGATTTGGGTAGAACTCAAGTTGAAGATGGAGCACATTGTCTTGATGTATGTGTTGCAACCACTGAACGTTCTGATGAAAAAGAATTCATGCTAAATCTTGTAAAGCGTTTAAGCTTGGAAGTTGATGCGCCTCTAGTAATTGATTCAACTGATCCTGATGTAATTGATGCGTCTGTAAAACAAATTCCTGGAAGACCAATCATCAACTCTATTAATCTTGAAGGCGATGGAAGTAGATTTGAAAAACTTGCACCGATAATGGCAAAGTATGGTTTGCCTGCAATAGCATTATGTATTGGACCAAACGGCATGGCAAAGACTCCTCAGCAAAAACTAGAGACAGCTAAATTACTATTTGAAACTGGAAAAAAATATGGACTAAAAATTGAGCAGTTCATCTTTGATGTTCTTACATTTACACTTGCAACAGGTGAGGATGAATTTCTTGAAGCAGGAAAAAATACTCTTGAGGGAATCAAACTAGTCAAAGAAAAATATCCAGAGTCTTACACTACATTGGGTCTGAGCAACATTAGCTTTGGACTGGTTCCATATGCTAGGAAAATTCTAAACTCTGTATTTTTACATCACGCAATTAAGGTAGGACTTGACACTGCAATTGTTAATGCAAAAGAGATCATTCCATATGGAGAAATAGATGAAAAAGAAAGAAAACTTGCCGAAGACCTAATCTTTAACACCCACCCTAATGCATTATCTGAACTAATCACATACTTTGAGAATGCAGGACCTCAAGCTAGTACTGCATCAAAGAAGGTAGATGTAGATCCCTCTTGGCCTGCAGGAAAGAGGGCTAACTTTAGAATCATAAACAGACTCAAAGATGGCATTCAAAATGATGTGGTTTCTGCCATTGCAGACAAAGTTGGCAAAAATGAAATCCTAAAAGATACCGATGGAATACTTTCACTTGATGCCCCTCCTGAAGTTACTCATGATGGTGCAATTAGAACTCTCAATGAAGACTTGTTGCCTGCAATGAAAGAAGTTGGGGACAAGTTTGGAGCAGGGGAATTAATTCTGCCATTTGTTTTGAAGTCTGCTGAATGTATGAAAGCATCTGTTGGCGAACTTGAAAAGTATCTTGTAAAAGAAGAGGGTTCAAGCAAAGGAAAATTAGTTTTGGGAACTGTTTATGGTGATGTCCATGATATTGGAAAGAACTTGGTAAAAACTATCTTCCAAAATAATGGTTACACTGTTTATGATCTTGGAAAGCAAGTTACATTACAAAAATTCCTTGAGAAAATTGATGAGGTAAACCCTGATGCAATAGGGCTTTCTGCATTACTTGTTTCCACATCAAAACAAATGCAGTTCTTTGTAGAACATGCAAGAAAAAACAAGATGAATATCCCAATTCTTTGTGGCGGGGCTGCAATTAACAGCAATTACATTAATCGTATTGCAAAAGAAGATGGAATCTACGAGCCTGGTGTGTTTTACTGTAATACCATGTTTGAAGGTCTCAAAACAATGGATACTTTGATCTCTGATGATAAACCAAAACTCTTGGCAGAGTGGAAAGAAAAATTAGAACATTGGAAAGAAAAGTCTACTGCAACAGTTGATCCTGCCCGTCTGCCAAAAAGTGATATCAAACCTGTTCCAGCACCTACTCCAAAAATTATTGGTGAGCCAATTCGTCTAAAGGCCGACCAAATCAAGATGGATGAGGTATGGCAACTCATTGACAAGAAATCTCTCTTCAAACTTTCTTGGGGTCTTAGAGGTAAAGCAGGCTCTGAATCTGAGGCTGATCACGAACAACTACTCAGCCAATGGAAGATTAGAATTATTCGAGAAAAACTGTTTGAACCCGAAGTGGTTTACGGATATTTCAAATGTCATAACAAGGACGGAAAATTGTCTGTAGAGAATCCTCATGGCGATGATGTCTCCTTTGACTTTCCACGTTCTACAAAACCTGAACATCTGTGTTTGACTGATTATTTCGGTGATGATGATGTTGTCGCATTCCAGTCAGTAACCGTTGGAAACAAAGTCGCAGATATTATTGAACAGTGGAATAAAGAAGACAAGTACACTGATGCATACTATCTACATGGATTAGCAGTTGAAGTTGCCGAAGCACTAGCTGAATGGATTAATCACAAAATAAAATCCGAATTAAATTTAGATGCTGGTGGTTTGAGATACTCTTGGGGTTTTCCTAGCTGTCCTGATGTGTTGCAACACCAGTTGGTATGGAAACTCTTGGAACCGCAAAAATCTGGTATGGAATTAACTGAATCAGGTCAAATAATTCCTGAACAGTCAACTGCTGCAATAGTCGTACATCATCCTAAAGCATCATACTTTGTACTTTAGAAACTAGTTTTACCTAAAAATTCATTCAATCCAGTAAAGTCATTTGGAGATGTAAGCAAGACATCACCTGTAATCTTGTGTGCTTTTTTCAACAACTCTTCAAATTCCTGACTGTATGATTCCAAATCCAAACCCAAAAACTTTGCAGATTTTTCATTTTTTTGTGAAGGGAATAATATGATTGGAATTATTGAAAATCCCTTTAGGTTGTCTTTTAATGTCTGCACCTGTTCTACATTTTGAACTACCTGAGTCATGAATCCTTTCGGACTTGCATCTGTCTTCTTTTCAAGTTTAGAGAAATTTGGTTTGTTTGATACTGAGAGATACAGATCAATTTTTGAGTCTACATTTTTCTCTCTTAGTTTTTTTACAGTCAAGCTTGGAATCTGTTCTGAATCTGCTTTTCCTGTTTGTGAGGGGTCTCCCATCAAAACTAGAATTCCTGCAAAGCCAATGTCTATACAGTTATCAACAAACTCAGAAATCTCTTCTTCTGATTTGTCTCTGACTCTAAGGCTTACTGTAATTGGTAAATCTGGAATTTCTTTTCTGATAATTTTTCCCACTTCTATTGGTGAAACTCTTTGAAATCCCAACACATTTTCTGTTAAGTGAATTGCATCACATTTTTTTGAAATGTCTTTTATCCTTTCAATGAATTTCTTTATTGATTCATCAGTATCTACATCAGGTAAAATTTTAGGTGGATTAGCTTCATACCTGATTGTCATAATGTCATTTTTTGTATCCTTGGTTAAAACCTTTGAATATCAAAACCCATATGGAAAAGTAGGAAAGAAGAAAAATGATTCTTGAAGATATCAAATCAACTTTTACTAGTCCTATTCACCCTACCATTGATGACCCTGGAGAATATCGATTGGCATCTGTTCTAGTTGTGATTTATGGAAATGAACCAATTGTTGTAATGACTGAAAAACCAAAAAACATGAAATTCCATGCAGGTGAAATTTCATTTCCTGGTGGAAAATTGGACTCTGATGATTCTGATCTTTTGGATACTGCACTCCGTGAAATAAGTGAAGAGATTGGTTTGACAATTTCCCGAAACCAAGTAGTTGGTCAACTAGAACCTGTAATCACTTTGAATTCTGGATTTAAGATATTGCCATTTGTTGCTGTTGTAAACGAGATACCTCCCCTTTCACCAAATCGTGAGGTTGAGAAAATTTTTCACATGCCTCTTAATTCTTTATTGAAGACTATGGCGCATGATCCTGATCCCTCACACAACATAATCCAAGAAATGTTCACCTTTGAATTTGAAAACAAAATTGTCTGGGGTGCCTCTGCTAGAATACTAAAACAGATGCATGATAGCCTAAAATCCTGAGATTCATTTAAAAAGAGCTCCGCGTGCCTGAAAATCTATGGCTGCACGCAAGTCCTCTCCAAGGAAGATTCGTCTGTTAAAGAAAACAAAACAGGCATCACCAGTACCTGCATGGATTATACTCAAAACAAAAAGAGGAGTTAGAACAAATCCAAAACGTAGAGCTTGGAGATCAACTGATGTGGAGGTAGGATAGATGTCTCAAGAAGTAGAACGCGTTTATACAATTCCACTTGGTAAAGTATTACTCTCTCAATCACAGCACAGAGCAGTCAGAGCAATCAATATGATCAAAGAATTCGCTCGTCATCACATGAAGGTTGAAGATATCAAAATTGAAGAAGATTTAGCTCATCAAGTTTGGTCAAAAGGAGTTCGAAGTCCTCCTAGAAAGATCAGAGTTCGAATGAACAAGACCGATGAAGGTTATGTTCTTGTTTCTCCATATGAGGAGGGAGTTGAATCTGAAGTCACTCCTAAAAAAGAAACTCCTAAAGTCGAAGACAAAGTAGAGGAACCAAAGAAGGAAGAAGCACCAGCAAAAGA
>CAYFJT010000007.1:67036-74586 GCA_964343515.1 uncultured Nitrosopumilaceae archaeon | reverse complement strand
CAGATTTTGACATAAATACTTTATTGTTTATTTTTGATCTTATCCATTGCTTCTAACAGAGAATTAATTGAATTTAGAATCTCTTGTTGTTTTGTATGATCTTTTTCTTTATCTAGTTCTTTTGATAAAATATCAAGTTTCTTCTCCAATGTTTCAGATAATGCTGACTTGATTTCTTTTTGATCAACTACTGGAATTTCTTTTTTTTCAGGCTTTCTTCCACAACTAATACATAATGCCTGACCTTCTTTCATCACTCTTACCCCCTTACAATATGGGCATGGTTCACTAAGTAATGTTGCTCCCTGTAGCAACATCTCTGCTGCTTTTTTTGTGAGTTCTTTTGACACCATTTTTCTTGGATTTCCTATCTAAAAAATCCCATTATTTTCTAAATTATGTCATTTCAAACAAGGCTTAATAGTGCGTATAATAGAATTCATTTCGAACGAATGGCAGTAATTTGTAATACTTGTGGTCTTCCTGAAGACTTGTGTGCATGCGGTGAACTTGCCAAAGATAGCACCAAAATTATAATTCGCTTAGAAACAAGACGATTTAAGAAAAAAGGTACTATGATTGAAGGACTGGATCCTAAACTAAATAATTTAGAGAATGTTGCAAAAGAACTCAAAAGCAAGTATGCCTGTGGCGGAACTGCCAAAGAAGGATATATTTTCTTACAAGGTGATCATCGTGATACAATCAAAGAAACTTTGACTGGTCTTGGCTTTGCTGAAGAAACAATAGAATTACACTAAATTAAATTGCAAAATCAAAACAAACTACTCCAAGCTGTTGGAATTCCTTTTACTGCACTACTCTCAGTAATTTTTGGATTACTTCTTGTTTCATTCCCATTAGGCATTTTTGTTGTATTTGAAAGCGATATTGGTGGTGATATTAACTACGAATTTCCTGTAACTCATTTAGAATTGTTTGAAGGAACTTCACTTTTTCAAACATCATCTGATGTTAGTATTGGTGATGTCTTTGTAGGTTTATGGATTTTTTATTTGATATTGTTTGTTATTGCAATTCTAGGTCCAAAGACTGGAGTTCTAAAATCTTTTACATCTATTCTATCCTTTGGAAAATACAATTCAACTTCAAACTATATGCTTGGAATTACAAAGTGGTTATCTATTTTGGTCTTGGTTTCTGTGTTGATTAATTTTGTTCAGGAGCAATTTGGAATTGTCACTGTTCCTCCACTTGATGATAATGATTTAATACAATTCTTTTATGTCTCACTTGCACCTTTAATTGAGGAGATAGGATTTCGTTTTGTCCTAGTTGGAATCCCATTATTTGCACTTTATTCTCGAAGAACATCTGTAAAATATTTCTTCAAGTGTTTATGGTCTCCTAGAAATCTTGGCATTCATGACTCTAAAAAAGCAATTTTCTTGATTGTATTTGTTGGTGTTTTGTTTGGTTTTGCCCATATTGCATTTGCAGAATCTTGGAGTGATGGAAAATTTGCTCAAGCCACTGCTGGCGGAATTATTCTGGGTTGGGTCTATCTCAGGTTTGGATTTGTTGCATCTTTATTGATTCATTGGGCAACAAATTATTTCATTTTCTCTTATGCAACTTTCCTATCTCAAATCAATTCTATTACTATTGAAAACGCATTTTCTCATTCTCTAATGTCTACATTGGAATTGTTACTTTTAGCATCAGGTATATTGTCTGTAGTAATGGTCTTTCTGAATAGATATTATTCTAAAAAAAATCTTCACTAGAGATTTAAGGCTACTTTCAAGCCTTTGTATCTATTTCTGATTGTTACTTCTGTAACTCCTGCAGCTTCTGCTACGTCTCTTTGGGTTTTATTTTCACCATTTGTAACACATGCAACATACAATGCAGCAGCAGCTAATCCCATAGGATCTTTTCCTGCTGAAATTTTATTTTCTTCTGCAGTTTGCAAAATCTTTGTTGCTTTTCTTTTTGTTTTTTCTGATAGACCAGCTTTACTTGCAATTCTTGCAATACATTTGATTGGATCCACTACTGGCATCTTCAAATTTAATTCTCTTAACAATAATCTGTAACATCTTGCAATGTCTTTTCTTTTGATGTTGCTTGCCTGACCAATGTCTTTTAATGTTCTTGGTGTTTCAGTGTCACGACATGCTGCATACAATGCCGATGCAATCAAAGCTGAAATGGAACGTCCTCTAACTAGTCCTTTTTCTAATGCTTTTCTGTAAATGTAAGCTGCCTTTTCAATTACTGCATCCCCAACTGCAAGTTTGTCTTTTAGTCTATCTAATTCACTAAATGCTTGTCTAAAATTTCTATCAACTGGCTCATGAACCTGACTTCTGCTATCCCAAGTTCTTAATCTTTCAATGGTACTCTTCATAGACGCAGTTAATGGTTTACCTGTTGCATCTCTGTTTTGTGGATTAATCACAGTAGCTAAACCCATGTCATGCATGGCAAGTGATGTTGGAACTCCAGCTCTGCTTTTGTTTTCACCCTCATTTGAAAATGATCTCCACTCTGGACCTGACTCTTCAACTTTATCTGTAATTACAAATCCACATTTGCCACAAAAATTCTCACCAGTATTTGCGTCTGTAACTAGTGTTCCTTTCCCACATCTTGGGCATCTGTCCTTTGGATTAATTGTTTTAACCATTTATCTCTCAAAACCTTTTATGATAATATTTAACATTTTCTAAATTATTACTTATAAGTCTGTTGGTGATCGTACTTAAAAATGACTCTTTTTTGTGTTTTTTTTGATTTTTTTACGTTGTTTCTAAAATCTGTTTAATTTTTTCTGCAATGTGTGGTTTTTCTTTTTGCTCTAAAAGGAATTTCAAATCTTCAGCATTATCTACATCCCACATGATTCTTTTTACAAATACCATTGCAACATTTAGCGTGTGTTCTTTTGCAGTGTTCATGTGAATTTTGTAACTGTCTTCATCATAATGGGTTTCCATCAAATCAATTGGCATTCTAACTAATGCGTTTGTTCCATCAAATCTTCTTGATGGAACAATTATTGCAAAGTTTGGAGGTGCTTTGTAATTTAACATAAAATCAATATCTTGAGTTTTGATATATGGAATGTCTTGAGGAAAAACTATTGACGCATCAAAATTTTTCTCTAATAGATACTTGTCTGCAAGTGCAACTGCTCCATTAACACTTTCTTCTTTCTCATCAATAATTATATGGGTCTTGAATCTCTCTCCAATCTCAATTGCTTTTTTCTCTTTTGTCACCATTATTACTTTGTCAATTTGAAGTGAGATTGAAACTGTGTGTAGAATTTCTTCTAACATCACCTTACACAAATCTTCAATCTTTTGTGGGGGTAAATCTAAACGTGTTTTTGCATTAGAGAAAGTCTTTACAGGAATTATTGCAGCTATTTTCAAATTATACGTGTACTTGTTTTAGGATGAAATTTGCCAATGCATCTTCGGCCAATTTATTTTTCATGGTGATCTTTGTTTCAAACACCTTCATGTCTAAGCTTTGAATCTTCTTTGATAACATTCTATCTTTGGTATCTATGATAATGTTTGAACAAACATCTGAATACATTTTTGCTAATCCGTAAGCATTTGATTCTATTCCTGCAGCTTGCATGTATTTTGCAGCAGGACCACTAATTGCATTATCTCCAATTAATGGACTAATTGCAACTACTTTTTTCTTCATTTTTGATAACTCTTTTCTAATTCCTTTGATTTGAAGCATTGGTCCAATTGACGTTAGTGGATTTCCTGGAGCTAAAATTACCAAGTCTGAATCATGAATTGCATTTACTGCTTCTGGATTTGGACGTGCTTTGTCTGCTCCAATATATTGAATTCCTTCAACAGGATCTTTTCCTCTATGTTTTACCCAATACTCTTGTAAGTGTAATTCTCCTTTGTTTGTGATTATTCTTGTTTCAATACTGTTGTCAGTAACTGGAATGATATTTGCGCTAACTGCAAATTTCTCACACATCCATTTTGTAATGTCACTTAGATTTTTTCCATTCTTTAACATGTTTGTTCTAATTAGATGAGTTGCAGCATCTCTGTCTCCAACTCTAAACCATGTCTCTTCTCCAAATATTTCCATTTGACGTAAAAAGTTGAACGTGTCTTTTTTGATTCCCCAACCTTTTTCTGAATCAAGCAAATCTGCTAATCCGTATACAATTGTATCAATGTCTGGACAAACATAGAGTCCATACAACCAATAATTGTCTCCAACATTACTTACTACATTTACTTTGGACTCTTGAGAAACTAATCCTCTGACTAGTTTGACTGAACCTGTTCCTCCTGCTAAAACTGTAATCATGTCATTTTCTCCTAAAACTGCAGAGTCTACAATTCTTACTCCATATTACTTTTTCAAAAAATTGCGATC
The DNA here is from genome assembly GCA_964343515.1 of uncultured Nitrosopumilaceae archaeon. GTDB lineage: Archaea > Thermoproteota > Nitrososphaeria > Nitrososphaerales > Nitrosopumilaceae > Nitrosopumilus. The sequence continues at coordinate 70,191 of CAYFJT010000007.1, read as the reverse complement.
ATTCTGTTGGATAAGTTTATTACTGTAAATATTTGCTCTTTAAATCGTGTCTAGGGCAGTTGTTTTAACAGTTTTACTTGCTAGTCTAATCGTATTTGGTTCCACTAGTTCTGTTTTTGGTGCCCAAATGGATGCAAAAGTCAATCCAAATAATGACTCATCACCTTTTAAGATAAATTATCAAAAGACAGTATTTATCGAGTATCCAAATGGCGGACAATTATTTGATGTCTTGAGAGGTCATGAATGGACTGTTGCTGGAATGGCTGACTCATCAGATCCTGGTGTCCAGAATTTAATGGACCAAATCAATCAAAAAATTCTAGCAGATGGCAGTCAGGCCCGAGTCACTGACTTGAATGTTACTTATGATATCCACCTTAAAGCAAGAAACATCAATACCTCTGTTGATTACAAGGTAATTCTTGAAGGAACTCTTTCAAACTATGTAATCACTAAAGATTCTCAAAAAACACTAATTGATTTAGGATGGAGAGGAATGACTGCAACTGATCAAATTGTAATTGATGGTCATGAACTCAATTTCCCAATTAACATTCTACTTGAAGAAGAACCAGAAGCTGCAGCATTCTTTGTAGGAACTGAAGCTGAAGAAATTTTACACAAAAATCTCATTAATGCAGACTTTATCTTAGAACAACCACTAACTAACTGGCACTTTTTGTTTGACCCAACTGGTATCAATGTTGATGCTGGAACCTTTGGTCTAAGTGAAGAGATTTCAGGATTTGTTGTTTCAATGTGGACTATGGGTGAAAGCAGCATTAGAGAAGGAAGACAAGTAGAAAGGGTCTTTGAAGCAGAAATTATGGCTGACCAACTTTATGTTGTTAGAAGCGTTCAATCCTCAGATCAAGCAAACTTGGCAGTAATTGGATTTGGCGCATTAGATATTTTTGATGGTGTTGAAATTGCAGGTGTTACTCCAACTCCTCCTGAAGATTTTGCTACTACTTCAACAGGTGATTTCCCTGTTATGATTATTTATGGAATGGCAGCCATTGCAGGTATTGCTGGTGGTGCATTCTTTATGTTTAGTAACCGTGCTCTTAAGAAAGAACAATCAGGCCAACAAGGAATTTCTCCTGATAGACTAGTTGGTTATCAAACTAGTTCCTCATCTGGTGGTTATCAAACTAACCGTGGTGAAGCACAACTTGCAGATGAAACAAACTATCAACAAACAAGAAGTGTTTATGATGATGCTTCAAACACAACTCAAAGTCCTCCTCCACAAACTGCAACCCCTTCAACTGAAGACGAAGCTGCATGTGGATGTGCAGCATCTGCTGAAATGGGTTCTGAATGTGATTGTGCAATGCAAGGAGCATGTTTGTGTGATTCAACATGTCATTGTAATGCAGATATCTGTAAAGAACAAGTCAACTCTATGAGTTAGATTTTTTAAAAAAATCTATTCTACTTTCCACTATGGGATTTTTCTCAAATTTTAAAAAAGAACTACAATCTGCTAAAGCAAAAAAGGCAGCTCAAATTAACGGTAAAACTCTCAAAGGATTACTTAAGACATTCAAAGAAGAACGAGATAGAATAGAAAAAGAAACTGGCACTCGTCCTGAAATTGATGACACTACCAGAATGTATATGCAAAAAGTCCTAAACGTTTGGTTTTCTGAAGGCAAAAAAATTGATGAAGAAAAATTTTGGAGAGAAGTTGATTACAATAGACAGTTTTCTCATCCAGTCGAATTTTATGAAATTAAAAATTAAACATGTGTGCTGGGAGTAACCCTCCTTCTGTTTTCACGATATTTCGCTTTGCAGCCTACCTGAACCTAGTACAGGAACTCATAGTTCTGTTTGGCTTTACTCCATGTGGGTCGGCTTTTTTCATTCCTTTTATGGAAACCTCAGGTTTTCACCATCACCGTGCGCCATATTGGATACTTTTCTGTTCCGTTGCCAATCATCTCTGATTATCTATCTCCAGATCACATATCCTGTATGGAGGGAGGAGTTTCCTCTGCCGTAGCAGCGTGTCGTGCTCCAGCTCACATGATATTTCTTTGAATTAATTGAATTTGAATATTGCCTAGTTTTTTGTGCCTAGAATAAACAAAGTTCCAAACTCTCGCTTCCATTTTTTTCTGCTTTTCAAATCTTTGATGTGTTTTGTCTTTACTTGAAATCCTGAATTTTGGAAAAACTCTTTCCATTCTTTTTTTGAATGAAGATGCATCTGAATTTTCATAATATCTGCCCATCTTGCAGTTGCCTTGTTGTCTGTGTAAAAATCAGTTCCACAAAAAAACTGACCTCCAGGCTTTAACAACTTGTGAATTTTTTTGAGTACATCATTTATGGAATCCGAATAATACAGTGCCTCCATTGAAAAAATAAAATCAAACTTTCCTCTGTATTTCCATGATTCTATGTCTGTATGAACAAATTCTTCTTTTTTGTTTTCTATCTTCTTTTTTGCTTGGATAATCATTTTGCTGCTTTTGTCTATTCCAATTGCTTTTTTGCAATTTTCCTCTTTGGCAATTTTTCTTACAACCCATCCATTTCCACACCCTACATCAAGAAAACTAAAGTGCTCATCAAATGATATTGTATTCAAAAATTTCGAAACATTTTTCCCATGTTCTACTTCCATTAATTCTGCTCTACCGTTTTGTGCCCATTCATCAAATGTCTTTCTAACCTCATCCATGAATTTTGTTTTTTCTATTTTACATTATAATCTTCGTCTTACTGATCATTGATACGAATAATTTCTTCGCGCGCCTTATATTCAATTTTTTCAAACATTGTTTGAATAGAAATGCCTGATGAATCATGCAGAAATTGTGGTGGAAAACTAACTGAGCATACAAAGTGCTCTCATTGTATGAAACCAAACAGTATGATTTGTCAAGACTGTGCCCTCTGTACTATTGAACAATTTCATTCAATTTGCATGTCTGTTAAGACAAACCAATACTGTCTCATTTCTCAAGCCTGACAACTACTCGAGAGTAGTTGTCAGGCTTGATTTTATTAATTTCTTCCCTTAACCAAATTGAATAATTGTCTGACTACTAATTTTGGATGACTAGTAGCAAGTTTTAGCATATTGGATAATCCAAAATCTGCTTTAATAAAATCTAAAAATTCTTCAGGTTTTAATT
>CAYFJT010000007.1:57810-66936 GCA_964343515.1 uncultured Nitrosopumilaceae archaeon | reverse complement strand
TTGGATAATCCAAAATCTGCTTTAATAAAATCTAAAAATTCTTCAGGTTTTAATTCACTGATAACATCTAACTCTTTATCCCAATCTTCATCTGTTAATCCAATCCATCTATCTTGCACTCTCCCTGCAGATTTTATTTTAGATTCAATTGCTTTTTTCCAATAATCTTCGTACTCTGTTAGTTTCTTTTCAGAAGTATCATCTGCTTTGATTGCTTTTGATGCAACCTCTCCTGCTATCCTTCCAAATTTTATAGCATAACGAATTCCTTCTAACACAAGTGGATTAGCTTGTCCTGCCGAATCTCCAACCAAAATCAAATTATCATAAACTGTTTTTCTTGAAAGACCATCATTTGGAATTAACCCATAGTGAAATTCTATGGGTTCAATCTTTCCCAATTCTGCAATCGGCCCTTCTTTGTTTTCTATCAACTCCTTTAGTCTAGCTATTGGGTCTACTGGCGAATCTGGTTTTCCAATACCTACTCCAATTCTGGCAATGTTATTTCCTAATGGAAAAATCCAAGCATATCCTGCCGGTGAGTATTTTTCTCCAACCATTAACCACCATGTATCTGAATTAACATGTTCTACTCTTGCCTCGTATTCTGCACCTGCACCAAATCTCTCCCATTGCTCTACAAATCCCATTGATTTTGCAACAACTGACTGAAAACCACTTGCATCGATGATAACCTTGCCAAAAAACTCTATCTCTTTTTCATTTTGTATTGCTACAACTCCAATAATTTTCCCTGACTCGTCTTTGATTGCTTCTTTTACACTAGTATTGACAAAAATTTCCGTTCCTTGTTCTTTTGCTTGAGATGCTAGCCATCGATACGTCTTTCTTACATCCAATACTGCAGAGCGTGCAACCTTATCTCCAATACTGACTTTGTTATTTGGTGAGTAAAATACAAAATTCTTTACAGGATTATAACAATCGTCTGGAATTCCAAACTCTTTGATATTTTGAATCCAAGTTACTCCGCTTGTTCTAACAGATTGCGCAATTGATTCTTCTTTTTCAATTAATGCTACTTTCAATCCATTCTTTGAGGCTGCATGCGCCGCAGAAGAACCTGCAGGGCCTCCTCCAACAACTATTAAATCAAAAATATCTGGCAATTAGTTTGAATCAATAACATCTAGGATATAATTTTGAGGAAATGATCTAGAATTATTTTTTTAATACAGGCACACCGTTTGAATCATTTTCTCTTTCAGGATCAAAGGAATTCATGTGTGCAAGGTCTCTATGCGTAAAGCTATGAGTATTCCCTTCTTCTTTTCTACAGAATTTTGAATGAATGGTTTCTTCTATTTTTAATGTGGTTTCATTCTCATGGAATAGTCGTTTTCCACATTCTTCACAAATGAATTGAGGCATGATTTTAGACCATATCAAATCTATTTAGATGTTTCAGAATCAAACTCTATTCTGATCCGAAACTTTAGATGTTAAAAAATTCATAATTATTTATGGATGAATCTGAAATCTCTTCATTTGTTATGTGGTCTGCTATAACTGGAATCATTATGCTTGTTACTGGATTAAGTTATCGTACATTTCAGAGGAAAAAGAATCATGAGATCTCTTCATCTTGAAAAAAAGGGATTACGCGGACTGGCAATTGCTGAGAGCTTTAAACAAAATTCTGTAAAATCTATTTTTTCTGGAGTTGTTATGAGGAGAGATTTTGTTATTGATGGATTTGTATTTGGTAATGCTACTTTGGAAGGTGATGATGCTACTGACACCATTCTGAAAATGTATGATGATCTGCAGAGACCTGATATTAGTTACCTGTTGATTTCTGGATTGATTGTTTCAATGTACAACATTATTGATATCAAAAAACTATCTGATTCATTACAGATTCCAATTATTGGCATATCATACCATGATTCATCAGGAATTAAAGAGTCATTAAAGCATCATTTTCCAAATTCTTTTGAATCTAAGATTAAAAAATATGAAAAATTAGAAAAACGTGAAAAAATCACTCTAAAAACACTTCATGATGTCTACGTTAGAAAAGAAGGATGTACATTAAATGAAGCAAAACATCTTCTTAATTATTTGACACTGCATGGTTCTGTACCTGAATCAATTAGGGTCTCTCATTTTTTGGCAAAAACATTACTTGAGAAAGGACTATCCTTCTGAAGCTGTCTTTCCACCATCGACATTTAGAATTGTTCCAGTAACCCAACTTGCTTCATCTGATGCCAAGTAAGCTACTGCATTTGCAACATCTTCTGGTTCTCCAACTCTTGCAAGAGGTGATCTTTCCTCTAAAATTTTTCTTGCTTGAGGGTCATCAAGGTATGGCTTTATTGAACCCGAGTTAATTATTCCTGGATTAACACAGTTACATCTGATATTTCTTCTAGCGTATTCTACTGCAATTGATTTTGTAAACATGGGAATTGCAGCTTTTGTTGAAGAATAGACTGCCAAATGCACTCGTGGAATTGCTCTCTCACTTGAGATTGAACCAATATTTACAATTGCTCCACTTTTGACATCTATCATCTTTGTCAAGACAGCTTTTGTCATATTGAAAAGCCCTGACAAGTTTACATCAATTAATCTCTGAATTTCTGAATTTGTCATTTCATGAAAATGAACTGGATCATTAATTGCGCCTGCGTTGTTTACAAGAATGTCTATCTTTCCATATGTATCCATAATTTGATTTACAACTTGTAATGTCTGGGATTCATCTGTCAAATCACAAGTAATAAGTGCAGTTGAATCTTCATCTCCTATCTCTTTTCTAGCCTTTTCTAATCCTTCCAAGTTTCTTGCAATAAGAACCACCTTTGCTCCTTCTTTGAGAAATTTCTTGGCAATACCTTTTCCGATATCACTTGATGCTCCTGTAACAATTGCAATTTTGTCGTTTAATTTCACGAAATAAAGTACTCGTAATAACTTATAGAATTTTTGTTGAATTTCGCTCTTGATTATTTGGATTCGTTAATTCTTTTAACGTATTCGATGATTCCTGTATAATCAATTCCGCCTAATCCTGCATTTACTGCATTTTCATAAACTTGTTCAGCTTTTTGTATCATTGGCAATTCCACTCCTAAAGATTTTGCAGCACTAGTCATTGTTGTGATATCTTTTTTGAGATTTTCAAGTGTGAATGTTGGCTCGTATTTTCCATCTATCATCTTAAATGCCTTGTTTTCACTCATTCCCGTTTTGAAATATGTGGAGTTTAAAATCTCAAGGAAAATTTTTGGATCCACGTCTGCTTTTTTGACTAGTGTGATTCCTTCAGATAATGCAAGTGCTAACATTGTAATTTGCAAATTCATGGCTAGTTTAATAGAATGTGCAACCCCTTTCTCTCCTAGGAAAAAGACTTTGTTTGCAATCTTTTCAAAGACAGTTTTACATTCCTCAAAACTTTCCTTGTCTCCTGATACCATCATGACAAGATCTCCTGTGATTGCTACATTTGGACCTCCCATTACTGGAACGTCTAATTTGTTAATTCCTGCCTCTTGAAATTTTTCTGTAATATTTTTGGATTCAGAAGGGTCTATGGTACTCATATCTGCAACAACCAATTCTTTGTTTTCTCCTTTGATGATTCCTTTTTCTCCAAACGAAATCTCTTTTACCGCATCAGCATCTTTTACTACAATAATCACTAAATCAGAATTTTCTGCAACCTCTTTTGGGGAATTTACAATTGTCGCACCTTTCTCTTTTGCTTGAATTGTTTTGTCTTTGTTTCTGTTAAATGCAGTAACTTTGAATCCTGAATCTAACAAATGCAATGCTACTGCATTTCCTAACATTCCTAATCCTATAATTCCAATTTTTTTCATATCTTAATGACGCTCCTCTTCTATCACTTCCCAGTGACCGTTCCCAAATCTTGTTACTGCAAATTTTAACTGACCAACTGTCTTGTCTCCTCTTTTGACTTTGGCAAAATCAAATTTTTTCATACTGAAAACTTTGTCCTTAGGTTTGTATCCTCCTTCGATAACTTTGACTTTGAATCTCTTACTTGCTTTGATGATTAGTTTTCTTGCAACCTGTACATCGCCAATCCATGAAAACATCTCAAAATCTCCAAAATTCTTCGTAGAAACATCATATCTGTACAGTCTTGCTTCAAGTTTTATCTTCTGAGTTTTTGCATGTTCATTTAACCATGCAACAACTTCTTCTCCATGACCTTTTTCAATGCCAAAAGTCTCAGAATCTTTCATCCACAAAAACCACAATATTGAACCATAATAATCATTTTCAACAATTGTTAAACTAAAATATTCACCTGACTCATTTCATTCATGCTTACAATTGACTGCAAAGATGTACTTTCAATCAAACATGAGCTTGTAGTTTATGTGTCTGATCAAGTCGCAGCTATTCCTACTCTGAAAAATAATCAATTCACTTTATCTACTCTAGAAGATGATGAGGTAATTGATACAAATATTGTAATTACTGCAATCAAGGAATTTTTGGACTCTATTGGAGAGGGAAGAAATTTTGCTGTAATTGGAAATAATAACATGATTAGTATTACTTCTGTTTCTGGTAAAGTAATTGAAAGAGAGCCTCCACAACAACAAGAAATGTTTTCATGCTCTCATTGTGGATTTGTAACTCAGTATCAAGTAGAATTAGAGACTCATATGAGAATTCACTATCTCTGAATCTTTTTAAAAATTCTAGGGATTGTATTCTTTTTAATTTCTGGAGCTTCTAATTTCATTGAAAAACTGTAATGGGGAAATCTCTTTTTGTATTCAGAAATATAACTCTGAGCAACATTTTGTGTTTTGAAATCAACCCTTACTCCTTCTAATTCTATCTTTTTTCCAAAAACATCATAGACAACAATTGAATGTCTATCTGGTTTGATGTAGAATTTTGTACTACAATACCAAGCAATTCCTAACACTATTACAAAAAATCCTGTCACAAATTTATCCGGAATTTTTCTCATACGTTGATTTTCAACAGGATCTTTATAAGCACTAATTTCTGTAAATCGTTATGGATAAACCATCAAGAAATAATGTTTCAAAGGTTTATTGTGAAAAATGTGATCTTATCTTTGAATCAAGAGTGAGATTCGAAAAACATCTTGACAGTCATTCTTCTGGTGTTCAGTGTGAAGTTTGTCCAATCGATACAGCAATTGCAAAATTCACTAATCTGTTTAAACGAAAATCCTCTCAGAATTTGGAATAAGTTTTTTAACTCATATCATTTCTTTTGTGCATGAACAAAAAAGGCGTGATAATAGGTGTCGTAGTTATTGCAATTATTGTCGGAGTAGCTGCATCTTTGTCTTCTACCCCTGCTGAACTGGAGAATTTTGATATGAGTAGAACTCATGGAACTATCTCTACTGCTATGGCCTCCCCGATACTGGGTGACCCTTCTGCTCCTGTAACTATTGTTGAATTTGGAGATTACCAGTGCCACCAATGCTATAATTGGTTCCATAACACAAAACCTTCCATAATTCGTGATTACATTGATTCTGGAAAAGCCAACTTGGTTTTTGTTGATATGGCATTCTTGGGAAGAGATTCCGGCCCTGCTGCTCAGGCAACTTACTGTGCTGAGGATCAAGGAAAATATTGGGAATATCATTCTATGTTGTACAATACCCAAGAAGACAAAATTGATGGCGGTTGGGCCAACACTGAAAGACTAAAGGCATTTGCATTTTCGATGGGACTAGACATGGAATCCTTTGAAAGTTGTCTTGACTCTGGAAAATATTCAAAACGTGTTCAGTATAACACTCAACAAGCAAGAGAACACGGTGTTAGAGGAACTCCTGGATTCTTTATTGTAGGTCCGGATGGTCAGCAACAGATTGGTGGGGCACAACCATTTTCTGTCTTTAAGCAAGTTCTGGATCAAATGGTATAGATGACAAACACCGTCAAATTTGTCTTTTCAAATCCAAAATACATCGTACTCTCAATTACAATTTTCATTCCAATGCTAATTGGATTGTTGATATTATCCGAGTATATCTTCTTAGAACCTTATGTTGTAAGTCATCTTCCTCGTGGAACTGAATTAGGGTTTACACTTATTGTTATTATTTCTGTATTGTCTGCATTAGTTCTTCCAATGAATGTCTTTAGAATATCCGTCTTGAAAAGTTCAACTCAAAAAATGGGAGGTGGTGTAATTGGAACTTTTGTTGGTGCAGTAGCTGGTGCATGCAGTTGTGGTCCTATTGGGTTTGCAGTGATCTCTACATTTGGTTCAGTTGGAGCAACAGCAACTGCCTTTTTGACAAACTATGAAATCCCTCTTAGAATTATTGCCATAGGGGTTTTGATAATTACCTACTTTACTACTGTAAAATCTCTTAAAACAGAGTGTAAGTTTGAGCCTTGATTTTGATTCACTAGAAATTACCATTTAGGCAAACGTTTTTGATCTTTGGATGTATCTTAAAGTCTGTTCAATTATTTCTGTTGACATTCATTTATGTTCCAATTAGGCCTAGTAGGCGGGATCCTGAAGCCGACGAAATCGAAGATGCTGAAGACTAGAAAGCATCTTTTTCCAATTTGATTGTAAATAAATGAATTTAGAAAATTTTCAAAGTCGAGCTATTTATTTGCCTTTTTCAAGTTTAACGTAATGCAAAATTTGAACCTGATTATTGGAATTTTGATTATTGCAAGTCCAATTCTATTTTCAATGATCGCATTCCCTGATTCTGTAGCTTGGAGCTGGAATGAGGGACGTGGCGGATATCTTTTTGCACTTGTTTTTGTTGTAGCTGAACTTGTTGGTCTAAAGATTGTCATCTCAAAGAAACGACTCCTTGCAGTAGTTCTTATGGCATTACTGACAATTTCTTATCTCGTATCCTTAGAGTATGGCTTGAGAGATTACATTGTTGAATCTGCACAACAGTTTGATGTTCAATTAATCTATTCTTGGACGTGGATGTGGGACTTTGTTGTAATGGCAATATTTGTCGTTATTGCATTGTCTATCTTCTTTGGTAAGAGATGGATTCGTATTGCACCTGCGGGACCTATCTTCTTAACTGGTACTGCAATCATCTTATCTCTTGATGCATTCTTTCCATACGATACTCTTGGCCCGTTACAATACATCGTTCCATACTTTGTACAAGCAAACGTTTGGGTAATTACTGTCCTTGAACTTGGAACTGCTGTTGCAAGAGACAATGTGATGTTCTTACGAGGAGATCACGGTTCCATGGCACTTCAAGTATTCTGGCCATCTGCAGGTGTTCACAGTATTATCATCTTCTCATTAGTTATTGGTGCATTCATGTTAAAGATGAATATCCCTAGAGCAAGAAAATCAATGTACTTTGTTTTAGGAATAATTGGAACAATTACTGTAAATTTAATTCGTATATTTTCTCTATCTTGGTATGCCCTTAAAGTAACAACTGATCCTGTAGCTTGGGAGGAATATCACAAGATTGCAGGCGAAATAATGTTCTTGCCGTGGTTATTTGCATTCATTTTGGTAGTGATACTCATTGAATCAAGACGTCTCAAAAAACAAGAAGAACGAGATGGAATCTCTAAAAATAATTCGTAATGTCTCTTTGCCCTTGGCTAATTGAAAGTTCTGATACTTTGACTCCTAAGCGTCTAATGGTGCTAGTTTGATTCTCTAGTGCCTCATTTAGTAGTTGTTCTGCTGTTCTTTCTAACTCCTCTAGACTCATAGTGGGATTTCGGAGCATTTTTGATTTTGATTTGTTTGATAAATCTGATTGGACAAAACTTATGCCAACTGATTTGAACATTTGATTCTTTTTTTGAATAATTTCATGGACCTCTTTGCATAATTCTAATAAATTATCTAAAAGAAATTTGTAATCTTTTGAATCTTCCTTCAAAGTTACAATCTTTCCATGCTGAATACTGGGCTCTCTTTCCTTAACTGATTCATCATCAATTCCTCTTACTGCATTGTAGATGAAAGTTCCACTCTTCCTTCCAAACTCTTTATTTAAAGTAAACACGTCAAGATTCTTTACATCTTCTATTGTCTCTAGACTCATTTCTGTAAATCTTTGTTCTGTTTTTTTCCCAATTCCTGGAATGTCTCTAATTTTTAATGACTCTAAAAACTCATCAATCTTTTCGGGTGATACTATTGTTAATCCATCAGGTTTTTGAAAGTCTGATGCAATCTTTGAAATTAATTTATTTGGAGAAATGCCAATAGAACAACTCAGTTTTGTTTTCTCTCTAATGGAATTTTTAATCTGCTGAGCTAAATGACTTGCTTTATGAAAATCACTTTCAGTTCTTTTTGTTACATCCAAGTATGCCTCATCTCTTCCTACATATTCAAAAACATCAGAAAACTCTTCCATTATTTTCATTGCCTTTTCAGACATTTCAGAGTAGTAATCAAAATCTACTGGCAGAAAAACTGCATCTTTTCTTTGTTCTAATCTTTTTTTGGCAAAAATGATTGGTATTCCCGACTTTGCACCATATTTTCTTGCAGTATAATTTGCAGTGGCAATCGCTCCACTATCTCCTCCTCTATCTGAAAAAACACATACGCAAACTGGTTTTGATTTTAATTCTGGTTTTCTTATCTCTTCACACTGTGCATAAAAATAATCAAAATCTATGTGGAAAACTATTCTTGTTTCCAATAATTTGAGATGAATTTTAGATTATTACTGTATTGTGTATTCATCTAAATACTCTGCCAAGTTAATGATTTCATGGATGATTACCCTGTATCTGTTGATGAAAATGGAATAAAAATAAAACCTGAAAAAATGGAAAAAGAGAAACTCTATCACTGTATTTTCAAAGAAAAAGCAATGCTAGTTTTCAAAGATTCTCAAGATGTGACGAATTGTTATGAGATTGAAGAAAAAGAACTTGTTGAAAAAATCAAGCAAATCAACAATGATGATGATCTGGAAAAATTATTTGATGACTATGTCAAATCACAAGACCTCAAAAATTAAATAAAAGATGGAGCACATTTTGTTATTAAAGGAATAAAGAATTGAGTGACAACAAAACATCAAAAGACGCAGAAGATATTTTATCAGAATTTGACTCTAGGAAGAAATCTGAACCTGAA
>CAYFJT010000007.1:57624-57710 GCA_964343515.1 uncultured Nitrosopumilaceae archaeon | reverse complement strand
AGACGCAGAAGATATTTTATCAGAATTTGACTCTAGGAAGAAATCTGAACCTGAAGCAACCTCAGAACCCGAACCACAACTAGAAT
>CAYFJT010000007.1:25153-57524 GCA_964343515.1 uncultured Nitrosopumilaceae archaeon | reverse complement strand
CTCCAGAACCCGAACCACAACTAGAATCTCCAGAACCCGAACCACAACTAGAATCTCCAGAACCCGAACCACAACTAGAATCCTCATCTGAGAAATCAGAAACTTCTAAAACTTCAGAAGAACGTGATGTAATTTTTGTTGGAACAAAACCTATAATGACTTATGTTTCTGCAACTTTGACTCAACTTTCAACAAGACCTACTGTTACCATAAAAGCTAGAGGAAAAAGAATCACTCAAGCTGTTGATGTATCTCAAATGATTGTAAAACGAATGGATTCTGTTGGATATCTAATTAGTGATGTAAGAATTTCCTCAGATTCTCTAACTTCTCAAGATGGTAAGCAACGCAATGTCTCTACCATGGAAATTGACATCTCCAAAGAATAATTTTAAAATCCCTCTGATAATTTTAAGTGGAATTTTAATCTCAATACTTTTCATATTATTCTCAAATCCTTCTTGTGGAATTCAACATATGATGATTTTAAATGAAATCAATTCATATGAAAAAACACTTGATCCTGAATTTTGTGAAGTGATTGTTGAAAAAATTGATTTGTTTAATGATTCATGTGAACCTCAAATGGAAATTCTTGATTGTGGCTAAAACTGAACTTCTTGCAGAAAAGTTACACCAAAATAAATTAACATCCCACTTAACCCTATCATTAAAATTTTGTAGTTTCTATTTGAAAGTATTTTTGTACTTTTTGATGCTAAAAATGAAACTGCTCCTAACCACGCAAAATCCATCCAAACATGTAATCCAAATATGATTAACATCCCTGAAAATGCCCAAATCATCATTGCATCTGAAATTAATTTGAATCCTATGGTCAACCACCAAATTATAAAAAACGGATTTAACCCACTTAGTAGAATTCCTGTAATTAACGCTCCTTGTTTTTGATTCTTTATTGAAAATTCATTATTTTTTATCACTGTTCTGATTTGCAGTGCTGCAAAAATGAAAAGTGTTATCGCACCTAAAATAGAAATGATAATTCTAAATTCTGGAAAACTCTCTAATGAAAAAACGCCTATTCCTAATAAAATCACTAAAGGTAATTCTACAATTGCGTGACCTGTGGCCATTTTGATGCCTGATTTTGTACCTTCTCTTAGTCCATATGATATGTTTGCTGCAAATAGTGGTCCTGGAGTGTCATTACTCCTGATGCTGAAATAACAATTATTAGTACAACAAATTCTAAAAACTGTTCCATCTAATTCAAATTCTCATTATTTTGATTATGAAATAAACATAATCAAAAGTTACATGTACATTGAATCTTTTAGATGCCTTGACTCCTCCTCAGCTTCTTTAATTACTGTTTCAGCTTTTTTTGCTTCTTGCTGTAATGTGGGAATGTCGCATGAAGTTCCAGGAATTAATTTTGACATTGCTACACACAATTGAGCACTTGATTTAAAGTCAGGACCTTGTCCATTTGTATGAAAAATAATTACAATAACATCTTGTCCTATTATACTTGCTTCATTTAACAATGTTCCAGGAATTCCTGGAACTGTACCATGTTCTAAAACATTTAGTCCTGCATTTTTTATTTTTTCTCGTGCAGAATCTGTACTTCCAATTCCAATCAAGTCTTCATCTCCCTTAGGAGACTTTACTGCAATACTGCTCACAATCAAACCAATTTTATGATCTTGTGCCCATTTGAGCATTGTTTTGGCTGTAACTTTGTGTAGTGATTGATCAAGTGTGAGATACGACAAAAACACTCCAACTTTTAATTCCTCATTTACAAAAACTTTTGATGGATAGTTTGGTTTTCCATCTTTGATGATGCTTATTGCTGGAAAAATATCTGAATCAACAACTCCTGCTAATTCAAATTTTGATGTATGTACCATTGATTCACTTGCAATGGCGCTGCTAAAACCTGCTGATGGAAATCCATCAATAAGATATCCGTCTTCCAAATCAAGTGGTTTGAATTCTTTGATTCTTATTTCTGGAAGCATGTTTAATCTTTGTTTTTATTAGATAATAGGGTTTTTCTAATTTTGTAGTTTTGAGACTAGTGCTGCATAGATAAATGGCAAAATTGTTGTTACTTCTGCATGTAGAGTGGATTGTTTTGCTTTTTGCGTTACTTTGCCCCAAGAAATTGCTTCTCTTACCAGTGCTCCACTTAGACTTCCATCAAACTCTTGTGCAGTCGTAATGTAAAATGCATAATCTAATCCTTCTCTGTATTGATTCCACCACAAAGTATGATGTTTTGAAATTCCTCCACCAATCATGAACGCACCTGACTTTTCTGCTTTGAAGATGTATCCTGAAAGCAAGTCTGCATCTCCTGCCATGTTTAATTTGAAATCATTATGTTTTTGTGTAAATAACCAAACCTGACTACCTACTGCACCATCCATAATTCCTGGTACTACAACACTGATGTCGTTTTTGTATGCCCAATAAAGAAATGAATCTTCACCTAAGTGCTTCCCAATCATTTTACAGATTTGCGCTGTAGTCATTTCTTTTACGCCATTTTGATATTCTTCTTCCAAGAATATCTGCATCTTTTCTTCAATAAGTGGTCCATAACTATCCATAGGAACAAGCACGTTACCTAATCTGTGAATATTTTGATCTGCAAGTTCATTATCATCCATTGTAAATGATCCTTCTTTGTAATGTGAAAAATGTCTTGCAATGTCATGATCTAGTGCTCCACATGTTGTTATTGCAACATCGAACCATTTGTTTTTGAGCATGTCCCTTAGAATTCCTCTTAACCCTGTAGAAACTACTGCTCCTACAAATGATACAAATCGTAGACATTCTTTATCTGAAATCATTTCAGATAAAATCTCTACACCTGTTGAAAGATTTACTGATTCAAATCCTCCTGACTGTGATAACTCTTCGAATATTTTCTCAATAGATGTGCTTGAATCAATTTCTATGTCTTTTACTGGACGACCTGGATCAATCATATTCTAATTCGATGGAGCCAAGTATAAAATTCTGCCTTACTTTGAATTTTTTTTCAATTATCTAAGAAAACTTTAAACCCGCCCAATATCACCACTCTTCGAATGACAGGGAGAATCAAAGTCGGATTAGTGGGAATTGGAAACTGCTTTTCAGGACTCATTCAAGGAATCGAATATTACAGAAAAAATCCCTCTCAACAAGTAATTGGAATTATTCACGATAAACTAGCTGGATATGGAATACATGATATAGACTTTGTATGTGGATTTGATGTTGGTGAAAACAAAGTTGGAAAACCCATCAACGAAGCAATTTATGAATACCCAAACATGGTAGATTGGATTCCAAAAGATGAAATGCCAAAAACAGATGGCAAAGTTTTCGAAAGTCCTGTTTTAGATGGCGTTGGATTATGGGTCGAAAATAGAGTAAAACCAATCACAAGCACAAAAACCGATGAACAAATAGCCGAAGAAGCAAAAAAAATTATCAAAGAAACTGGTGCTGAAATTATTGTATCTTATTTACCTGTAGGCTCTGACAAGGTTACCCAGTTTTGGGCCCAAGTTTGCCTTGATACTAACACTGCTTTTGTAAACTGCATTCCTTCATTCATTGCATCGGACCCCGAATGGGCAAAAAAATTCGAAGAAAAAAATATTCCTTGTATTGGTGATGATATCAAAGGACAAGTTGGCGCAACTATTGTTCATAGAACTTTAGCTAAATTATGTAATGATAGAGGAACAAAAATTGAGAAAACATACCAAATCAATGTTGGTGGGAACACTGATTTCTTAAACATGAAAGAACAAGAGCGACTTGTATCAAAGAAAATCTCAAAAACTGAAAGTGTTCAAAGTCAACTTGATGAAAGACTAGATGATGATCAAATCTATGTTGGCCCTTCAGATTTCATTCCATTTTTGGGTAATACCAAATTAATGTTTATGAGAATTGAAGGTCGACAGTGGGCAAACATTCCTTACAATATGGAAGTTCGTTTAGATGTTGATGATAAAGCAAACTCTGCAGGAATTGTCATTGATGCAATTAGACTTGCAAAGATTGCTATTGATAGAGGAGTTGGTGGACCAATCAAACCTGCTAGTGCGTATTTAATGAAACACCCAATTGAGCAAACTTCTGATGTTGCTGCAAAGGCCGCATGTGAAAAGTTTGTGGCTGACGAATAATTATCTAAACTTGTTGGCATTTGAGAATCTAATTTTTCTACTTTTCTGATATTTTTCTAAGTCGAATTCTTTTGAAATAGAATCTTCTTTTTTTATTTTAGTGAGCTTTGTATTGACTACTTTGTTGTTTTCAGTCAAATCTACAATTAGGCTATTTCCTCCAAATCTCTTATTTTCCACATTTGCTGCAATAATTGGAATTCTGTTTTCTAATGCTCTGACTTGAACATACATCTGCCATGATTCTATTCCTCTCTTAACAATTCTGCTAGGAGATAATAGGACTTGGGCTCCTTTTTTAGTCAAAGTATTTGCCACTTGAGGAAATACCATGTCGTAGCAGATAATCACTCCAAATTTACATGCAGTGTTGAAGATTTTAGCCTCTTTTCCAGGTTTGACTGTATCTATTTCATAGTCAAATGGGTGAATTTTTTCTTGTTTTCCTATGAATTCTCCTTCTGGACCAATTACTGGGGCAACTATTGATGTGTATTTTTTGCTATTTTCATAAAATGCTCCAGGAATTATGGTCATTGAAAAATCTCTGGCCACATTCTTGAATTCTGAGAACTCTGAATCAAAATCTGAAACTGTATTTTCTTTTAACCATTGCTCGGGAAGACAAACAATATCGGTTTCCTGTCTGCCTAATTTTTTTAAAATTTGGGAAACTTTGGTTATTCCATTTTGGTTATTTTGATACGAAACAGTTTGAATCATTCCTAATTTTACCATGATTTTAGGATGTACGTTTACTAATTATAAGTAGGCACACATTACGATCAGAAATTCATTGTCTCTGAAAACCATTACGAAAAATATCATACTAAAACAAGAAAAATTAAGCAATAGTGTCAACTAAACTTGTTAAACATCGATTATCTCACCATTTGAAGGAAATATTCTATTGGTCCATGTAAAAAAAGTTGAGATCTTTGGTTTCAAATCATTTGGCTTTAAGAATACTACTGTGCAGTTTGAACCCGGTTTAGTGTCGATCTCAGGCCCAAACGGTTCTGGGAAAAGTAACATCTTGGATGCTATTATTTTTGCAATGGGTGAAAACAAACCCAAAGTTATGAGAGTTGATAAATTACGATCATTAATTCATGATATTGAAGGGAATAGACGTGGACCAAAGATGGCAAGATCTAGTGTTCACTTTGATAATTCTGATCGAAAGATTCCAGTTGACACTGATTCTGTCGAAATTACAAGAGAGATGGATGCTAATGGTGAAAACACATACTATCTAAACAAAAAGAAAACTAACCGCAGCCACATTCTTGATTTACTTGACATGGCAAATGCTGGATTAGGACAACTCAATGCGGTCCAACAAGGAACAGTTACAAGAATATCTGAATTCACATCTGAAGAAAAGAGAAAGACGATAGAAGATTTGATTGGACTTTCATATTTTGATGAAAAAAAGGCAGAATCTGTAAAACAACTTGATGAGGCAGACAGGAGACTGGAGATTGCTTTAGCAAAGATGGGTGAAATCAAGAAACGTATTGATGAACTTGAAGAAGAACGTAATCAGAAATTACGACATGACGTACTAGAACGTGAACTCAATAGGTACAAGGCAATTGCTGCTGCCAATAAACTCAAGGTTATTTCAAGCCAAAAAGAGTCAAAAGACTCTACATTACGCTCACTTACTACAGAAATCAACACCTTTGATGGTCAACGAGGCACCCTCAGAACTGAAATTGGGGCCTTGGAATCCGAAAAATCAAAATTGATGACTCATGCAAATGATTACACTCAAGCAAAATCTACTCTTGACAAAGAAATTTCTACAGCAATGGAACAGTATGAAATTGATAATAGTACCATATCTGCATCTCAGAAAAGAATAGAACAAATTGAATCCCGAATTCCAGAAATTCAAAAAGAGCTTGAAGATGTTGATGCTGCGCGAAGTGAAATTGATTCTAGAATTTTAGAAATCAAAGAATCAATAAAAGAAATTGATATAAAGAAAAATAAAATCAATTCTGATTTAGAACTAGTAGATACTCAAAGAAACAAAATTTTAGATGAACAATCACAAGCTGCTGCTAAAAAATCTGAAATTGATGAAAAAATTAAAACATTAAACACTCAACTAAACACTGCTAAACTAAAACTCTCAAAACTCCAACATGAAAAAGAAGAATCAAAAATTAAAGTTGAATCAAACACTGCAAAACTAGAAGGACTTGAACATGGAATTAAAGAACTGACTTTATCAAAATCAAAATTAGAATCTATGATAAAAAATCATGATGCCACAATTACCGAATTAAAATCTAGAATACAAAAATTACAATCAAAAAAATCAAAAATTATTTCTGAAATGGATGAATGGGGTGAGATCCTAGAAAAGTCTAACAAAGCTGCAACTCGTTATGAATCAAAAATTAAAACTGTCAAAGGATTCATGCATGAAGATTATACTGTTGCGAAATTAAAAGAAGATGCTGAACAACTAGGCATTGAGGGTTTGGTATATGAAATGATTTCTTGGGACAAACAATATGAGCGTTCTATACTGGCTGTAAGCTCTGATTGGATTAAAGCAATAGTTGTAAAAGACTTTGTAACGCTTCTTGGAATTGCAGAATTTGCAAGATCTAGAAAATTGCCCAAACTCAAAATCATCCCTATGGATTCAATTCCTAAATTCAAACTAAAATTACCTACTGAATCAGGTGTGATAGGTGGTCTATCTGACTTTGTTCGCTGCAAACCTGCCTGTTCTGAACTCAAAACATTCCTCTTTGGAAATATTGTTCTCACTAAAACTCGAGAATCTGCGTATAATGTTTCTCAGTCTGGGTACAAGGCAGTTACCTTGGATGGTGAATACTTTGAGGCAAAAGGTGGAACTGTTGTAATTGATATTAATTCAAAGATTTCAAAACTCACAAAACTAATTTCAATGAGTAGCGATGTTGATGGATTATTCAAATCAATTAACGCTGTAAAGAAATACCTTCAACTAAAAAAGAACACAATCAAAAAATTAGATGACTCTATTCACTTAAACACTGACCGACTTTCAATCTCTGAAAAATCTTTGACATCTGTTAATGAAAACTATTCTCATCTTAAACCGCGAATAGAATCAGCAACGAACATGAAAGAACAACTAAAAACACGAATTGCTGATTTGACTTCACGTGATCAAAACATAGAGTCTGAAGTTTTAACAAATAATTCACATGTGGACTCCCTATTAGAGAGAATATCTCTTGTTGAAGAAAACTATGCAAGTGGGGAGCAAACACGAATTGCAAATGAACTATCTAAAATCAATGTAAAGAAAGCAGAGATCGAAAAACTCTATACTACTATTACAAATGAATACCGTGATAAATCATCACAACTAACAACATTTGAAACTCAAGATAATCGAGAAAAATCTCAATTCAATCGTCTCCATGACGAAGAACATTCATTAAATTCTGAAAAAGATGAATTACTTTCAAAAATCAAAGAACTAGAGATACAAAAAGAATCAAAGAACAAAGTTCTTGTTACATTAAGAGAAAAAGAACAAGAACTTATTGAAACCTCTGGTTCTTCAATCGGTCAACTCAAAGAGTTTGATGACAAACTAAAGATACTATCTGACCAAGACCGAGACCTAACTAAACAAATCAATATCTTGGAGAGAAAATCTGATTCTTTGAATCGTGATTTACATGATTTGGTTGAAAATGAGACTAAATTACAGCAAATTCTCTCTGCATTTGGCTTTGACAAAGACATGGAGACATTTGACGTTGAATCAATTGTTCAGGGATTGTCTGCAGAACTTGCTTCATTAAATGCCCTTAATGCAAAGGCTCCTGAAACTTACCTTGAGGTGTCATATGGATACCGTTCAATGTCTACTAGAAAGAATTCTCTTGAAGAAGAGAGAAACTCTATTGTGAAATTCATTGAAGATATTGAGAAAGATAAACGCCAAACCTTCTTGGATGCATTTGACAAAGTGGACAAAGAAATCAAATTGATTTTCAATAAAATGACTGGTGGAAATGCTTGGTTGGAATTACAAAACGAAGATGATATCTTTAACTCTGGAATCTCTTATCTAATACAATTTCCAAACAAACCGAAAAGAGAATCTACCTCCATTAGTGGTGGTGAAAAGACACTAGCTGCAATTGTATTTGTACTTGCTTTACAAAAACTAAAACCTTCTCCATTTTACTTGTTTGATGAAGTAGATGCTCACCTTGATGCTCCAAACTCTGAAAGACTATCAAACATTTTAGAAGAACGAGCAAAAGAAAGTCAATTCATTATGGTATCTCTAAAAGACTCTGTAGTTCAAAAGGCAAAACTGATCTATGGGGTATTTCCAAAAAATGGAGTCTCAAATGTTGTTACTTACAAGGATAAACGTATGCCTTCAGTTAGAACTTAGTTAATTTTAACATGACAAGCTGAAAAATGACTCTCATCTATTTTCTCTAAATCTGGTTCAACCTCACACTTGTCAATCGCATATGGACACCTATTTCTGAATCTGCAACCCTGATGAATGTCAATATTTGATGGCTCTTTAATCCTGATCTGTTTTTCTTTATGCAAATTATTTGGGTCAGGTTCTGAAATTGCATCAATTAACGCCTGTGTGTATGGGTGTTTTGGGCTTAGTAATACTTGGTCAATGGGCCCAATTTCTACAATTTTCCCTAGATATAAAATCCCTATCTTCTGTCCAAAATATCTCGCAGTAGCTAAATCATGAGTGATGTAGATAAATGAGATGTTGTATTTTTTCTGTAACTCGTGCATCAATTCAAGCATTTCAGCCCTGATTGACACATCTAGCATTGAAACTGGCTCATCAGCTAAAATGACTCTAGGTTTTATTGATAATGCTCTTGCTAAAACGACTCTTTGTCTTTGACCTCCTGATAACATGTGGGGATATTTTTTGATAATTTCTTCAGCTGGCTCTAGTTTGACTTCTTGAAGAACTTCGATTACTCTTTTTTTCCTTTCATTTTTGTCTCCAATATTGTGAATCTCTAGCGGTTCAGAAATAATATTGCCAATCTTCATTCTTGGATTAATTGAATCATATGGATCTTGGTGAATCATCTGACATCCCATTCTAATTTTTTGTAAATTCTCTTGTTGATTATTAATTTCTTGATTCTCAAAAAATATTTTTCCAGAATCTGGTTGTATTGATCTTAGAATTAATTTTGCAATAGTTGATTTTCCTGATCCCGACTCTCCTGCCAGTACAAACACTTCTCCTTGATTTAATGAAAATGATATATCATCAGTTGCCCTTACAGTATCTGATGTCTTTCCAAACATTCCTTTTTTAGCAAAATATTTTGTTAAATTTTCAACTCGTAATATTTCATTCATACTGATGTTATCTTTTACCTGTATATCAAGAAATATCTTCAAATTCTAAAATTTATGATAAGACACTTATGGAAACTAGAAATAAATCGTAATTACTTGAGTGACTCAACTCTTCATCTAAATTATAAAAAATATATCCTTGATGAAAAACTACAATATTTCAAACCTCATGCAACAAAAATTGAAGATTCTTTTGCAGATGAAATCAAATCCAGTATGAGTAAAGGGAAAAAGTTCATTTCTCCAAAATTTTTCTACGACATTAAAGGTTCTGAATTATTTGAAAAAATTTGTTTGCTTCCAGAATACTATCCTACACGAACCGAAGTAAGTATCCTAAAACAACTACAAGGGGATTTGTTTAAATTTTTGGATGAATCATTTCGTCTTGTAGAGCTTGGCAGTGGCGCTTCTACTAAAACTCGACTTATTCTAGATGTTTTTGAGAAATTTGGTGGCGATATGGAATATTTCCCAATCGATATTTCTGAAATTCTTACTGAATCTTCTGAAATTCTACAATCTTCTTACGAGAATCTGCACATCACAGGAATAATTGACACCTATGAAGGGGGACTGGAATTTCTCAAAAGTTATGATTCTAAAAAGAATTTGATCATCTTTTTGGGCTCTAGTTTTGGAAATTTTTCACCTGATGATGGTGCTGAATTTTTGAAGAAAATTCACTCCACCATGAAATCTGGAGACTTGTTTCTAATTGGATTGGATTTGGTAAAGGATTCCTCTGTTTTGGAATCTGCATACAATGATTCGGCAAGAGTTACTGCTCAGTTTAATCTCAATGTATTATCTAGAATAAATGATGAACTTGACGCTGATTTTGATCTGAAAAACTTTGAACACTTTTCAAAGTATAATGAGGAATTTCAGCGAATTGAGATGTATCTAAAATCCCTTGTAAATCAAACTGTGATAATATCCAAGTCAAATGTCATCATTTCACTAAAAAAAGATGAACTAATACACACTGAATATTCTCACAAATTCAAACTTTCTCAACTAAATTCCCTCTTTGAAGGTGTGGGGTTTGAAATCAAACAAACTTGGTGTGATCAAAAAAAGTATTTCTCACTTACATTGTTGTTAAAAAAATAATTCAAAAATTCTTATTTTGGTTAGATGTTTTCTGCACATCTAAATCCTGCAATGAGCCATCTCTCATCTAATCTAAAGAAATTCCTGTAACTTCCACGAATTGACATCTTTGGTGTTCCAAATGATCCGCCTCTCAAGACTTTTTGGTTTGTAAACCACTTGTCATTATACTCGTCAAATCCTGTAACAAATCCTGGATATCCTGTATACTCTGATGATGTCCACTCCCAAACATCTCCTATCATCTGTTGACATCCTGAGGGGCTGACCCCTTTTGGATATGAACCTATTTCAGTACATCCCCATTGATATGATTCTAACAAGTTACATCTATCTTCAGTTGGAGAATCATTTCCCCATGGAAAGATTGTCTTTTGATGTGTTGATTCATTCCAACATGTAGCCTTTTCCCATTCAGCTTCCGTCGGTAGTCTTTTTCCTGCCCATTTACAAAAAGCGTCTGCCTCATAGTAACTGACATGTTTTACGGGCTCATTTGGATTAATTTTTCTGATTCCTGCAAAATCCCTGACATGCCAAGTATCATCAATTTTCTCCCAATACATTGGAGATACCCATTTATTTTTCTTTACTTTCTCCCATCCATCAGACAACCAGTACTTGTATGTGTCATACCCCCCTGCTTCCATAAATTCCAGATACTGCTCATTTGTTACAGGAAAGACATCCATCTTGTAGTCATTAAGGTAAACCTTGTGTTCTGGTAATTCAATGTCATAACAGTACTCTGTACCGTTATACCCCATTGCATACAGCCCGCCTTTGATTGTGACTGATTTTTTTTCTACATTACTTGGGGGTTTAACATTGTTTTTTTGAACTGGTCTGTATGATTCTGCCAGTAAATGTTGAAAATCATAAACCATCAATTCTTGATGTTGACATTCATGATGGAATCCCATTATGATTAATCTTTTTTCTTCATCAGTTAACTCGCGTGATTCTATGAATTTCTCTACTCTTTGATTAATTGTATTAAAGTATGCAAAAACTTCATCGACTGTTGGTCTTGATACAATTCCTCGTAATCCTTTATCATGTGGAACACCAAACTGTTGATAGTATGAATTAAGATACTCTGAAAATTCTTTTGAATAAAATTTGTAATCCTTGTCTATTTTACTAATGATTGCTTCATAGATCCAACTTACATGACCTACATGCCATTTTGGTGGACTCATAAAATATGCCGTCTGAACTACAAAGTCATCTTTTTCTAAATTTTTTACAAGTTCCAGAGTTCGGTTTCTAGTTTCTCTAAATTGTCGAATTAGGGGTTTTTCTAATTGAGGATTCGTAGTCATTGTCAAAAAACTATCTTTTTTCTTATTATATTTTGGGTGGATTCTCTGTGATTGTTCTAGTATCCTCTAGCAAAGACTGGAATTGACTCACTTTGCTCTTTACAGTAAATGCACTTTTGTGTTGTATCTTCACTGTTCCATGGAATAACTCTGATTTCTGCCCCTGTCTCTTCTTTTATTTTTTCTTCACACTCTAATTTGCCGCACCATGGAGAGTTGAAAAATCCTCCTTTCTCAATTTTTGATTTAAACTCGTCATAATCTGAAATAGATATTGTATTTACTTCTGCTTGTTTTCTTGCATTTTCTAGCATGTCTTTTTGAATCTCATCTAAAATGGAAGTAATTTTATCAATTTCACTAAACTCCAAATTCATCTTTTCTTTGTTGTATCTCTTTGCAACAACCATACTTTGTTTTTCAATATCTTTTGGACCTATTTCAATTCTAATTGGAACTCCCTTCATCTCCCAATCATTAAATTTGTAGCCAGGTGATAATCCTTCTCTCTCATCTACTTGAACTCGAATATCTTTTGATTCTAATTTCTCTTGAATCTCTTTTACTTTGGGTAGAACTTTTTCTTTTCCTTCGTCATTTCTAAAAATTGGAACAATCACAACTTGTGTTGGTGCAACCTTTGGTGGCAAAACAAGACCTTGATCATCCCCATGTGCCATTATCATTGCTCCGATTAATCTCCATGATACTCCCCATGAAGTTTGCCATGCAAAGTGTTCCACGTTATCCTTGTCTGCAAATTTTACTTCAAATGGTTTTGAGAAATTTTGACCTAGGAAATGAGACGTTCCCATTTGCAATGCTTTTCCATCAGGCATGATAGATTCCATTGTAGTGGTGTATACTGCACCAACAAATTTCTCCTTCTCGCTTTTTTTGCCAGTTGTAACTGGAATTGCCAATTCCTCTTCTACAGTATTTTTGTAAATATCTAAAATTTTGATTACTTCTTTTTCTGCTTCTTCTTGTGTGATGTGCACCGTATGCCCTTCTTGCCACAAAAATTCAGATGTTCTAAGAAATGGTTTTGTTGCCTTTATTTCTGCGCGTAATGCAGTATTCCAAAAATTAATCTTTAGAGGTAAATCTCTCCAACTTTGAATCCATTTTGAGTATAATGTATATGCTAATGTTTCGGATGTTGGTCTTAATGCCAATCTATCTCCGACTTCATTTGTTCCTGAATGTGTTACCCAAAACACTTCTGGATTAAACCCTGCAAAATGTTTTTGCTCTTTTCCTAACAGTGACTCTGGAATTAATATTGGAAGAAATCCATTTCTAATTCCATTTTTTACAAATTTTTTATCAAATGTATTTTTTAATGACTCCCAAATGGAGTATCCGTCTGGTCTAAGTACGATTAATCCTTTGACTGGGGCATAATCAGCTAGTTTTGCTTTTAGCACAACTTGAGTATACCACTCACTAAAATCTTCATTTTTTGAAACTGTAATTCCTACGTCCTCTTTACTCAAACTAAAATTCACTGAATAAATTAACTAATGAGCCTTTCGTGAATTTGTTCTTTTTCTAAAGGGAATCGCCTTTACAAAGAACTTTGCCTGTAACTCTACTTTGGAAATTAGGACATATGAAACACTGGATAAAATGAGTGTCTTCTTTCAACACTGGGCAATCTACAAATTCTTGTTTCATTCTTTTGAGCATTTTAGGACTGACTCCTTTTAGTTTCAATTTCCCTTTATCATCCATCATTCCTGATGCTTTTAATTCAGTTTTTACATTGTCTGGTAGTTTTTGTCGCCCTTCTCTTTCTTGAATTTCTACTTCAAATTTGTGTTCTAACTCATCCATGATTATCCATCTAACTCCGGTGATTTATTACTAGCGTTTTTTTGATCCCAAAAAAGTTTAAACTTTAATATAATTAGCGAATTCTGGCAAATCAGAAATCAATTGTTAGTAATTTTTGATGTTGAAGGTGTTTTGTACGATGAAGAATATCTTCCTATTCTTGCAGAAAAACTCAACAAACAAGATGAGATTTGGGCAATAACAAAACAAGGAATTCAAGGAAAAATTAACTGGGAAGAAGGACTCCGCACCAGAGTTGCTGCTCTAAAAGGTCTTGACGAAAAAACTTGTCAGGAAGTTTCAGATGAATTGCCTATTATGACTGGTGCAAAAGAAGCATGTAGAGTGCTAAAGGCTGCTGGTTGGAAATTGATGGCTGTCTCAGGTGGTTTTACCTTGATGATGGATAGATTAAAAGAAGAACTGGGTTTGGATTATGTTTTCTCAAATGAATTACTCTTCAAAGATGGCAAACTTGATGGTGTTAAAATTAATGTAGATTCAGACAAATCAAAGTCTGCAAGAATCAAAATTGAAGAATGGGGTGAAAAGAAAGAAGATATTGTTTGTGTTGTAGATGGGGCTAATGATGTAAAGTTGTTTGATGTTTGTGGATTAGGTATTGCATATCGTGCTCAAGACTTGGTAAAAGATCTGGCAACAACAACTTTGGAAGAAAAAGATCTTTCAAAAATTGTGGATATTATCAATAAACATTACAAATTGGAATTAGAAGCTTCAACACCTGCATAAACAATTTTTTAGTCCAAATCCTTCTTTAATGTAATTGGAAATCATCCCTGTTAAAATTGAAAAAGAAATTGAACCTTTAGATGATATTTTTGAATTAATTCTTTCTTCAAACCAAATCCAAGATGGGGATATTCTGATAATTGCTCAAAAAATTATTTCAAAACAGGAGGGACGTTTGATTGATTTGTCTTCAGTAACTCCCTCATTACTTTCTGAGGGAATTAGTTCTCAATATCAAAAAGACCCAAAAATCACTGAACTAATTTTATCTGAATCAAGACGAATCATTCGTATGAAAAACGGTATCTTGATTGTTGAAACAAATAATGGACTAATTTGTGCAAATGCTGGTGTTGATGAAAGTAATGTAAAAGAAGGATTTGCAACATTGTTGCCGTTAGATTCAGACAAATCTGCAAAAACCATACGTGAGAAAATTTTTGAAAAAACCCGTAAAGATGTTGCTGTAATAATATCTGATACTTTTGGTCGCCCATTTAGAATGGGTCAAACTAACTGTGCTATTGGAATTTCAGGATTATCTCCTATACTTGACTATGAAGGGACTCAAGATACCTTTGGAAAAACTTTACGAGTAACTGCAATTGCAATTGCAGATGAACTTTCTGCTGCATCTGAATTAGTCATGGAAAAAACCTTGAACACTCCTGTAGTGATAATTCGTAATTACTCTTATCAAAAAGGTGAACACAAAATCAATGAATTAATTCGTTCTGAAGATGAAGATCTTTTTAGATAATTTACTTTTTTGATTCCGTAAGATTATTACCTAAAGATAAGAAAATTTTATTTGAAAATGCCAATAAATACTGAATTACATTGTCATAATTCTTTTTCAAATTTTCATGTGGGTGATGATGAGCCCCCCTATGATTGTGATGTCTCTATACGAGATCAACTTGAGCGTTCATATCATTTGGGATTGGATGCAATTTTTGTTACGAATCACAATACCTTAGATGGCTATCATCAATTATTAGAATACAAAAATGATCATGCCAAATTCAAAAACATTGATGTCTATCCTGCCGAAGAGATAACTACTGATACTGGTGCACATATTTTGGCTTATGGAATTCACGAAGCAATATCTCCTGGACTCTCACTTGATGAAGTAATAGATCAAGTAAGAAAACAGGGAGGTGTTTCATCTGCCCCTCATCCATTCAGTCTGCTTGATGCATTACGTGATGGCGCTAAAAAGTGTGATATGGTTGAGGTCTTTAACAGCAATAATGTTGATATTTTATCTAATGCCCGTGCAACAGAATTTGCTCTAGATAACAATATGATTCAGGTTGCAGGAAGTGATTCACATGTGTTATCCACTCTTGGAAGATGTGTAAATGTAATTGATTCAGAAAATAACCTTGATGATATTTTGCACTCTATGAAACATGGGAACATAGAAATCTCTCAGACAGGTTATGCATATCAGGCTGAAACACTTGATCATTTGAGATACAAAATTAATAACTCTAAAGAATACTTGATAGACTATATCTCTGAGCATTATCCAAATGCAAAATGGCTCTTGACATTGTTATTGAGAATTTATGATTCTAATCAAAACAGCCACATGTGGGGTCTCTTTTACAAAATCGCAATTTTCTTGATGAAGAGAATCTCTCAAAAAATCAATTTTAAACACCAAGATCCTAGTTTTATGAAAGATAGGAATCTTGCAACAATGTTCAAAATGGCATTGTGAGTGATAATTCATCTAAAAAAATCTGAATAGATTTTAATATGACAAAACGTCCTTTTTCAATTAGTTAAATGTCTGAATCAACAGGAAAAAAAT
Organism: uncultured Nitrosopumilaceae archaeon; assembly: GCA_964343515.1. Taxonomy (GTDB): domain Archaea; phylum Thermoproteota; class Nitrososphaeria; order Nitrososphaerales; family Nitrosopumilaceae; genus Nitrosopumilus. The sequence continues at coordinate 41,106 of CAYFJT010000007.1, read as the reverse complement.
TAGACGCTACTGGATTATTTTGCCCAGAACCTGTATTTCGAACTAAAATCGAAATTGAAAAGATGCAGGTAGGAGAAATATTGACAGTTTCTGCTGATGATCCTGCAGCCGAAGATGATATCTCTAGATGGGTAACAAGACAAGGTCATGAATTATTAGACATGTCTAAAGACGGCGATACCATTACATTTCAAATTAAAAAGGTGAAATAACCAAAATTATGACTACTGTAACTGATACAGATGTTTTGAATCGTGTAGGTAATACTCCACTTGTACCCTTGGATTCTCTATCGCATGATAATGTGAATTATTTTGCAAAGTTAGAGGGTCATAATCCATTTGGCTCTGTAAAAGACAGGGCTGCTTATTGGATGATTAAAGATGGTGAAGAAAAAGGAATCTTGACTAAAGGCAAAAGCATCATCATTGAACCTACCTCTGGAAATACTGGAATTGCTTTAACTGGAATTGCAAATTTGTTGGGATACAAAGTTGAGATAGTTATCCCAGAAAAAGCAAGTAATGAAACTAAAGATATTATTCGAAATCTAGGTGCCAAAGTCTTTGAAACAAGCGATGATTTGTGTCCAAAAGTTGGTGCTGGAACTGATCAAAGTATTGCATTGGCAACATCTATTGCCTCTTCAAGACCTGACACATACTATTCTCCAAACCAATATGCAAATGAAGCAAATTTCAAAGGCCATTACATCGGAACTGGACCTGAGATTTGGAGACAGACAGAAGGAAAAATTACTCATTTCTTTACAGGTGTAGGAACTGGTGGAACTATTACTGGAATTGGTGCATTTCTTAAAGAAAAAAACCCTGATGTAAAAATAATTGGTTGTCAACCACAACAAAACCACTTGATTCAAGGATGGAGAAATTTTGAAGAATCTGCCAAGCCAGACTTGTTTTTAAAAAGAGAAAATGTAGTTGATGATTGGATATCAGTAGATAACGAAGAAGCATTTTCTGTTGTAAAAGACGTATTTGAAAAAGATCAACTTTTGATTAGTCCTTCATCTGCTGCAGTTTATGCTTGTATGAAAAAATATCCTATCCAAGGAGATGCATATGTAGTTGGTATTTTTGCTGATGATGGAAGAAAGTTCAAGAGTGTTTATGCTAAACAAAATGTAATGTCTGAAGAAAACTTTGAAAATTGTCTTAAAGATGCAAAACACATGTCTGAATTGGCATACTAGTCTAGTATGCTTTTCAAACGTTTTTCATAAAAATCTCTAAAATGTGAATTCATATCTCTTTCATGATGTAGGCAATTGTTACTTTGATCTGTAATGTTGTTTTTGATTTCTCTACTCCATTGACTCTGTTGCCCATCTTTAGAATTAATAATTGATGGATTTTCTGCAATTTTTTGCATCATATCAATTAATTCTGATGCGAGTTGTATGAATTTACTAATCAACAAAAGGAATCTTTCTGATTCTTCTTTGTCTACAATCTTGATTAGGGAAAATACCTGGTTATAATATTCCAAAGTTTTTTCATTATAACGTTTGAAATTCTCAATTCTATTTTGCCAGTATTCTTTTGATGCTTTTTTTTCAACTTTGTAACTGAAATGAATTTTACTTAACTCCATACCTAATTTTGCGAGTTGATCACTATGCTCTTTTATGGATTGCTTATTTTCAGCCTCATCAGTCATAAAAATCACTAGTTTTCATTCCAATAAAGAGTTTAGATTTGTGATTTCTTCCAAGAATCAAAAGATTCCTTTGAATATTCTAAAAGACATTTTTCACAAAATGAATCCCATTCATCAATTTCTAACCTCCTAAAATATTCTAATGACCATTTGTATGGAGGTTCTTCTCTGTATTGAAATTGCTGAATGGTGTAGATCTCTTTTTTGAAAAAACTCTTTAAGCATTTTTTGCATTGCGCATTTTTCATTCTTGATTATCTGTACTTTCTGTTAGAAATTTGTCAACATCAATTGCTGCCATGCACCCAAATGCGGCAGCTGTAATTGCCTGTCTATAATTTCTATCATGCACATCTCCTGCTGCAAAAACTCCTTCAACATTAGTATGCGTTTTATTTTTTAGTACCACGTATCCTTCATCATCTAAATCAATTTGATTTTTGAATAATTTTGTATTTGGTTCATGTCCAATTGCTACAAAGAGTCCTCCTGCATCAATTGTTGTCTCTTCATTTGTTTTGAGATTTTTCAAAACTACTTGTTGCATTTTCTGATCTCCTTTAATGTCAATAACTGCAGAATCCCAATGGAATTTTATTTTTTCGTTATTTAATGCCCTTTCTTGCATTACTCTACTTGCACGTAATTCATCTCTTCTATGTATTAGATGAACTGTTGTTGCAAATTTTGTAAGAAATGTTGCCTCTTCAATTGCAGAGTCCCCTCCACCAACTACAAGTAACTCTTGATTTCTAAAGAATGGCCCATCACATGTTGCACAATATGAGACTCCTTTTCCACCAAAAGTTTCTTCTCCCTCTAACCCTAATTTTCGAGGGTTTGCACCTGTTGCAATAATGATTGCTCGGCCTTCATATTCTTCTGATGCTGTTAATACTTTGAGCGGTTTTCGTCTAAAATCTACGTCTACAGCCTCATCATCAATTATTGTTGTACCCATTCTCTGAGATTGTTTTCTCATGTCAATCATCAAATCTGGACCCATGATTCCGTTCTCAAATCCTGGATAATTCTCAACTTCTGTTGTGTTGACTAGTTGTCCACCTGGTAATATTCCTGATAAAATTAAAGTATCATAACCTGCTCTAGAACAGTAAATTCCTGCAGTATATCCTGATGGACCTGCCCCAATAATAATCACATCAAATTTTGTTTTCTTTTTGTCTGGCATTTTTGGACTGTCATCATTTGTTTCAAGTACTGTTGCACCTGAATCTGCTGCCATCATAATACTTCGTCTCTTAGTTTCAATAATTTAAAGTTAATATCAATTAGTCATCTTTCATTCTCATTAGAATTTGATCACATATTTTGCACATTTGAGAATCTGATCCTACACTAGAAATTCTAACAATATCTGATGTTGTGATGATTCCAACAATTCGTTTGTTCTCAATTACTGGAAGTTTATGAATTAATTTTTCTTTCATTATCTCTGATGCTTGCCAAATTGTTTCTTGAGGATCTATTGTAATTAGTGGTGATGACATTACCTCAGAAATCTCCGTAAATAATGGCCTCCCTTCAGCTGCAACTTTAGTGACAAAATCCCTTTCAGTTACAATACCTATTGGGTTTGATTCCTCAGTAACAATAACACAGCCTACATTGTGTTGACGTATCAGTTCTGCTGCATCTTGTAATGATGTGGACTTTTCTGATGTTAATACATTTTTACTCATTACCTGATTTACAAATGAACTTTCCACAATTTTTTTACTTCTTTTCAATTATATCACATAATTTCTAAATTATCATAATTGAAAATCAGGCCAGATAATCACTAAAGCCTTTTAATGTTAAATTGGGTAATTTTAAACGTGGTCATAAAAACTAAGAAAATTCTTGTTCCTCTTGACGGCTCAAAGAACTCAATTCGTGGATTAGATATGGCCATTCACATTGCAAGACAATCTCATGGAGTAATTGTCGGCATTACAGTAAAATCTGTGCCTGGAATCTATGCTATTCATCCTTTGGGATTTATGGATTTTAATTCTTCAAAAGAAATGAAAAAAACTCTTGATGATGCAAAATTAAGGGCTGCAAAAAAAGGAATTAAACTTATTTCAAAATCTCTGTCTGGTGATCCTGGATATGATATTGCAAAATTTGCAAATAACAAAAGAAATGGAATTGACATGGTTGTAATTGGCGCCCGTGGACGAAGTTCTGCTAAGGAACTTTTCTTAGGCAGTGTTTCAAATTATGTATTACACAAGTCAAAAAAACCAGTACTTGTTGTAAAATGACTGTAAACAAAAATAATTTCAAAACAATTCTTGTTCCTCTTGATGGCTCAAAATATTCTGAAAAAGCATTATTACGTGCATGTGAAATTGCTAATGCTTTTGATTCAAAGATGATTTTAGTTTATGTTGTTGAAAAATCACTGCCAATTAATCTGTTAGACAGAAAAGAATATCTTACAATTCTTAGAAAATTCGGAGAAAAAACTCTCAAAAATGCAAACAAAACCCTTTCCAAAAAAAGAATTCCTGCGAAATTTCTTCTCAAAGAAGGAAACATTGTATCTGAAATTGAGAAAATTGTCAAATCTGAAAAATGTGATTTGGTAATTGTTGGAAATAAAGGACTTGGTGCAGTAACGAGATTTCTACTGGGAAGTGTTTCAAACAAACTTGCTCAACACTCAAACTGTTCTTTGTTAATTGTAAAATAGATTAACTGGCAAGAACACCGACAATATCTGATTTTGTAACAATTCCAACTAGTCTTGAATTTTTTACAACAGGTAATCCACTAATGTCATGTTTGATCATAAGCGTAATTGCTACTCTGATCTCTTTTTCTGCCTCAACTATAATTGGCTTTGAAGCCATGATGTCTGTGGCCTGAAATGGAAAAAGATAACTCATTTGGTTAGCATGTCCTTCTTGTAATCCTTTTTTGAATCGGTACTCCTGCACTTCTTTTGGATCTGCTGTTTCTGCTATCCATTGAGGTATTTTTGCAGGAACAAAATCCCTGAATGTAATGATTCCTACTGGTTTTTGATTTCTTTTAATGATAATTCGTGAAATTCCGTACTTTAGCAACAAACTCTCGACATGTAAAATAGGATCACTTGGAGATGCAGTAATTAGATTTTTCTTCATTACTTGAGATACTTTGAGTGGTTCAGAACCTTTTGTTAAGAAAACTTTGACTAGATCTGTTTTGGTAATTATCCCTCCAATTGTTTTATCTTTATTTAAAATCACCACCAAACTAATTCTGTGTTTTTTCATCATCTTTGCACATTCTTTTACTGTGTTTTCCCTAGTTAATGAGAATAATTTTTTTGGTTTAAAATTTTTTGCAAGTACAGAACTAATTGGTTTATTCCCTAACTCATAAATTTTTTTTGCAATGTCTTTTTCAGTGATTACTGCTATTGGTTTTTTCTTATCAATTACTACTACTCTTTTGACTTTATTTTTGAGTATGGCTTCTCTGACTTTTACAAGAGTAGTTTTTGGTCCTACTGTAATGGGTTTTGTTAGAAGTTTTGTTAATTTAGAATTTTTTACATTCACATATTGGATTAGTTGTATTAATTAAAAATACATCCTTGCCAATATCATGTATGAAAATCACAGTTAATAATTACTAATAGAGTTTTTAATCATTATTTAGAGATATTACATGTGGACCAAAAAATTCCATTGTATGTAATTGGTTTGTCAAAAGATGAACCAGCTAATGAAATTTTATTCTCAAAATTTAGTGCAGCACTTGAGAAAGTACAACCAGTATTGTCTGATATAATTGAGGCTAAAATAGATGTTAAATCTCAAAACCCTGAAGGTAGTAGAACTCATTATGATGTTACTGCTACAATAAAGGCATCAAATAATCAACTAATATACACTGAATCTGACTGGGACATTCTCAAAATTGCTGACCAGTTATGTAGAAAACTAGAGCGAGAATTATCTAAACACAACGATAAACGCCAAAGAGACAGCGTTCGAAAGAGGGAGTTCTAGAAAAATTGTTCAAGAATATTCTAATCCCTTTTGATTTATCTACTCAGTCTACTAGATCTTTTAAGGCTGCAGTGGATCTTGCAAAAAAATACGATTCCAAACTCACTTTATTGACTTGTCTTGAAGGTGATGCATGGCATCACAAGTATTATGATTCTAGAGCTGATTCAGAATTAATCAAAAAACAAAAAAAAGTCTCAGAAAAACATCTTGAAAAACTAGAATCAATTGCTAAAAAAAACAATGTTTCTGTAAAATCTCATATCCTTAAATCAAAATCTGTTGTAAATGATATTGTAGTCTTTGCGAAATCTAGGAAACATGATCTTATTGTAATTGGTTCTCATGGTAGAACTGGACTCGATAAGATTATTTTGGGAAGTGTGGCAAATGGTGTCTCTCAAAGAGCAAAGTGCCCTGTTCTTATAGTCAAATAATTTGGTGGTGTAGTTGATCTCAATTGTTGGCTCTGGTAGAGTTGGTTCATCAATAGCATTTCTTTGCGTTTCAAATGAATTAGATGATGTATTGCTTGTAAATAGAACCAAAGAAAAAGCAATTGGAGAATCGTTAGATATTGCAAATGCAATTTCTGAAACTTCAAAATTCTCAATTCGTGGAACTGATGATTTTTCTGAATTGGTAGGCTCTAACATTGTTGTGATTGCTGCAAGTGTTGGTATCTATACTAAACACAGATCTGAAAAAATAGATTCACAAGTTAAGATGATAAAAGAGATTGCAGAAAAAATAAAGCAATACTGTCCGTCTGCAATTGTCTTGATAGTTTCTAACCCTCTTGACGTTTTAACATATTATTTTCAAAAGACAAGTGGTTTTTCTAGATTCAAAGTAATTGGAATTGCATCTAGTCTTGATACGAGTAGATTTCGTTACCATATCTCTGAAACCCTGTCTGTTCCTCAGTCTTCTATTTCGAATGCCCAAGTATTGGGAGAACATGGCGATTCTATGGTTCCTATTTTTTCTGGTGTTTCAGTTGGTGGGAATCCTCTTTTTTCTATGATTGATAGTAGAGATGCCATTACTGAGAATGTCAAAAATTATTGGAAGACATTACGACTTTTTAAGAGCAGATCTCAATTTGGTATTGCCAAAAACACTTTTGACGTAATTGATGCTATTTCAAACAAGAAAGAACTTGAAATTCCTGCTTCAGTTGTTCTTGATGGTGAATATGACGAACACTATGTTGCAATGGGGGTTCCTGTAAAAATTAATCAAAATGGCATTTCTGAAATTTATCCTGTCAAACTTGATGATTCAGAGTCTTCTTCACTCAAAAAATCTGCTCAAAAAATTCGAAATGATATAAAATCTGTTCATTAATGACTAGTTATTTTTTTGAAACTTTCTTCATGTTTACTACAGAATTTTTTGCTTGATTGTGATAGTAACTCTTTTTGCCAATGAGCATTATACAATTTACAATCTTTGTCTTTACAAAATGCTTCTCCCGTTTCATAATACATTATTGTCTGTAGGAGATATACTTCTAATACTTTTGACAACCTTGAATCATTATATTCCAAAAATTCTCCTTTGTATTTCTCTTTGATTTTGTCTGAATTTTCTTTAGTAAAATCTGTCATTAATTCTAGATAGTATTCTTTGGGTTTTGCAGGGGCTTCTATGATTCCTGTAGTTGAAATTATTGAGGGGTTTGTACCAATTAGTGCTCTTGCATGATACCTAAAATCGCTTTGATCAAATGTACATGTTAATTTATTTGTAAAAATTATGCTGAGTGTATTTTGATTGGTTTCCTGTATTGGAATAAATTCTGATATTGCCTTTTGAAATTCAAATCCGTCATAAAGGATTTTTTCTTTGTCTTGTGAATGATTCTTGTTTTCTTTTTCTATTAAAATTTCAGTTTCAGTTGGAATATGTTTTAAAAATGGTTTTTTTAACTCAAAAACTCTAGTTGATGCAATTTCATAAAATATCTTACTGTTTAAATTTTCAAAAAAGTTTCTCCTAATTTCTACATCTACTCTAAACATATCTTTAAGAAATTTTTCTATTTTGGAAACCTGAATTTCTGGAACTGTTGGTTCATCATAAATGATAATTTTATTTGCTTTCAATAAGAGAATAGATGACTGATTGCTTATCTTTCTAACTCTCTAATCTTCTCAGCTGCAATCTCTGCTGCTCTTTTTCCTGAGTATAACATTGAACCAAATGTAGGTCCCATTCTTGCCAGTCCATGAGTTTCTGTGACTGACATTCCCGCTGCAATTAATCCTGGGTATACTTCGCCTGTTTTGTGAACAACATGTTCCTCTCCGTCATTGACAAACATTGGCTCCATGCCTTTCCATTCGGCAAGACCTCTATCTACTAGTCTTTTTACTGCAACTGAATCATGACCTGATGCATCAATAATCACTTTAGCTTCAAATGCTACTGGATCCACACATGTAATGTTACGTGGCAGTGCTGAAACTGGCATCCAGTTTACAACAATTCCTGCAACTCTTCCATTTTTTAGAACCAAGTCATCGAATTTTGTTAATTGTAAGAATTTTACTCCTGCATCACATGCACCTGCAATTAGTTTTGATACTGCGTGTGGACCTGGTGTCAAATACAAACCATCTTGTACTTTTTTGTATGGAACACCTAACTCGTCCCAAATTTTTTGTGCAGGTTCTCTAACTGTAACTGGATTCATCATGTAACCTCCTAACCAATATCCTCCACCTAGGTAGTTGTTTTGCTCAATTACCAAAACTTTGAAACCCAAGTTTGAGAGTTCTCTACTTGCAGTAAGTCCTGCTGGACCTGCACCGATAATAATAACATCTGACTCTGCTCTATCAACTAGAACTTTGTGAAATTCATTTGCAATGGCTTGTGTAATTTCAACTTCACGTACGTCAGTAAATATTTTTGATGATTGTTCTGCCACAGTTGCTTCTTGCATGAAAAAAATCCTGTCTAAAACCCATTAATACTTTGCCACATTGAAAAATTAGGTAGCACTAACTATTCTAAATTTGTAAAATGATTCTTTCTATAAAAATACAGGAAAATTTCTGTCATTCTTGAATGTTCAAGTCCTAAAACACCCATTTCTCAAAAATTTATATCACAACCAAAAGAAATTTCCTTGTATTGACAGTATCTGATCTTAAACAATCTTCATCTGATTCTTCTAAACCAAAAATCAATTGGTCCAGAATTGAGGAGGCTGACAACTTTGCAAAAACTGTGAAATTATTCCGTCAGGGAAAATATGATGAAGATAGTTTTAGACGATTCAGACTTCAAAACGGTGCATATGGAACTAGAATGACTGGTGACTATGCAATGGTTAGAATTAAACTGCCTGCGGGCGAAATTTACCCTCATCAATTTGAAAAGATATCTCAACTTAGCGAACGATATTCCATTGGTTCTGCCCATTTCTCGACAAGAGAAAACATCCAGTTACATTGGGTGATTCTTGAAGATGTTTCAGAAATTTTTAGAGAACTTGCCGAAGTTGGATTGACCTCTAGAGAGGCATGTGGAAATAGTGTTAGAAATGTAATGTGTAGTCCAATGGCCGGAGTTTGTTCTGCCGAAGAGTTTGATTCAACTCCATATGCACTTGCAACTGCAAAATTCTTTTTGAGAAATCCAATGGCTCAAAACCTTCCTCGTAAATTCAAATTCACTTTCACCTGTTGTGAGAAACACGGAATGGTAAGAATGGTCGATGTTGGATTGATTCCTCAAATAAGAGAAATAGATGGAATTCCGCAAAAAGGATTCAAAATATTCCTTGGTGGTGGATTAGGAAATCGTTCTTTTGTTGGACATCAACTAGAAGACTTTACACCTGAAGAAAACTTACTTTACACTTCAATGGCTGTAATGAGAATATTTGATAGAATGGGTGACAGAAAAAATCTTGCAAGAAACAGAATGCGTTACCTTGTAAATGATATGGGTTGGGAAAAATTCCAAAATCTTGTACTAAAAGAAAGAGCAATTGTAAGAGCTACGCAATCTGTCATTACACAACTCGATGTTAATCATACTCTTGATGAAATAAAACGTCCTATTAGAATTAGTGATGATAGTCAAAGTGTTACTCCTGATGGTTATGCTAGATGGCTAAAGACTAACACTGAAACACAAAAACAATCTGATTACAGGACTGTCTTTATCACTTTAGAGGCTGGAGATATTACTTCAAATCAACTAAACACATTAGCAGATATTATTCGTGAATTCTCATCCGAAGGAAAGGCCCGTGCTGGCTTTGTACAAAATGTTGCATTACGTTATGTTCATGAGGATGATTTGCCTCGTTTGTATTCAAAATTACTTGAAGTTGGCTTGGCAAAATCTGGTGCACTTACTATGACTGCTCCTATTGGATGCTCAGGCACTACTTCATGTAATTTAGCCTTGACAAACTCTCATAGATTAGCTAAAGAGATTCAAAGAAAATTCTTGGAACTAAAACTCGATGAAGACGATGATCTCCGTGATTCCTCTATCAAAATTAGTGGATGTCCTAACTCTTGTGGGCAACATGGAATTGCAACAATTGGATTCTTTGGTGGCGGCGCACGTGTTGGAAAAGACATGTATGCAAACTATCAGATGCTATTAGGTGGACGTTCTGATGGTGATACGATGCTTGGAGAAATCTGTCACAGAGTTCCTGCAAAAAGAGTAATTCCTGTGATTTTGAAAATCATTGAATTGTTTAAAGAACACAAAAAACCTGATGATACCTTAAAGTCTTGGATTCATAGAGTCACAACTAAAACTGAAGATTCTGAAATTAAATCTCTTAATGATATCCGAAAAGCAATTGATCCATTAACAATTCCTCCAACAAAAGAAGAAGATCCTGACTTTTATCTTGATTATGGCAGTGACACTAGTTATCATACTAAAACTGGAAAAGGTGAGTGTGCTGCTTGACAGAATCAAATAATATTACAACTGATGTGGACTCTTTACGTTCTGAAATTAGGGACAAAAGTGTTCGAGTAATTGATGTAAGACGAGAAGCCGATTACAAAAAAGATCACATCTCTACTGCTGTAAATCTACCCTTGGCAAATCTCTTGTCTGATGATAGTCCTGAACGTGTCGTAAAATTAGTTAATTCAATGGGAATTGATGATGAAACCCGTGTTGTAGTTTACGATGATACGTTTGGAGCACTAGCATCAAGAGTTGCATGGACATTGGAATATCTTGGACATTCAGATGTAAGCTTGCTTGAAACTACCTACAGTAATTGGAAATCCCTTGGACTGGAAAATGATTCTCAAACCCCTGAAGTACAAAGTAAAGAACACTCTATGAAACTACAGTCTGCTATTTTGGCTACTTCTGATTATTTAGAAACTGCAAAACAACGTGATGATGTTGTCTTAATTGATAATAGAGAGAGATTGAATTTTCTAGAACAACATATTCCTGGAGCAATCAGTCTTCCATATCGAACACTTGCTTCTAATGATAAGATTCTGCGTCCAAAAGATGACATGAAACGTTTACTTGATAATCGTGGAGTCTCAGGTGATGCTGAAATTATTACCTATTGTGGAAGTGTGGGCACGCTTTCAGGATTGGCATATTATGCATTAAAAACTGCAGGACTGCCAAATGCAAAACTCTACGTTCGCTCCTTTAAAGAATGGAAAAATCTTCAAAAACCTACTGCAAAACAAGAAGATGCTAATTATTGGGATCTTTCTGCTGAGTAATTAAGAAATTTCACTTCTAAGTTTCTTGGTAATTGTTACTTCTACATTATCAAACAATATCAGCATTTTTTCTTTATTTTCAGCAAAATACTCATCGCCCCTGTCTTTTAATCTGATTTTCCACAGTCTAATCTCTCTATGTTCGTCAAAGAAGTTTTCAATCATATGTTCTCCAGATTTTTTAGGATCAATGAATTCCTCAAATATCTCAATTGCTTTTTCTGAATTCTCTTCTTCAATTGCTTCTTTTGCAATTTGAATTGCTTGGCTTAGTTCTTTTAGATTCTTTACTGGCTTTGGTAATTTCTTTCTTGTAATTCCAAACAAGCCTTTCTTTTCTTTACCCATTTTTTCTGCAACATTTGGTGCAAGATCATATATTGGAATTCTACTTAGACCGTCTCTCTTTTCATTTTGAACAACCAGTCCTTTTTCCATTAGCTTTCTTAATGCATCTTCTGCATCTTTTTTATCTAGAAATGTTGTCCAAACAATTGAACCAATCGTATGATAACCTTGTCTGACTGATTCTAAAACAACCACTTCTTGAATCCTTCTGAATCCTTCTTCAACTCTTACATTGACAAAATCTTTGTCTCTGATTGATTTTCTAGCATTTTTTACATCAATCTCAATTGAACGTTTTAATGATTCTAGTGATTCTGGAACTTGGTTTAGTAATGACAAGAAACATGCTTTGTTGTACCAAGCCATTCCATATGTCGGATCAGTCTCAATTGCTTTTTCAACTGAATCTAATGCTTTTGAATAATTTTTTTGTTCATAATGTACCAGCCCTTTTAGATTCCAAGCTTCAGGATTTGTAACATCAATGTCTAAAACTTTATCATAAACTTTCAATGCTTCATTATGATCATCAATATGGAATCTTGCATATCCTAATTTCAATAATGTTTCAACGTTATCTGGATCAATTCTTAGGGCTTGCTCAAATACTGTGATAGCCTCTTCAAGTTTTTCATCTGCCATCAAGTTGACTCCTTTCTTAAACAGTCTCTTGCGATTATAGTCGATATCTACTAGTGCTGTTTCTTCAGTCTTTTTTTCTACTTTAGACTCTTCTTTTTCTTTTGATTTTTTTCCGAAAGGTTTCTTCACTAGCTCAAAATGCACTTTTATCTAGATTAATAGTTTTATTTGGACTGTTATCGTGCCTAGATGTTATTTTGTGAGCAAAAATTACCTTTAAAATTTTAAAAAATGGGATTTTTGGAGTTAATCCTTCTTCCCACCATCTGAGTAATTGTCTGCAATGTATTTGCAGAAAATCCCGTCCATTAATTTGAAAAATGGACATTTTCCTTCATACATGAATACATTACGTCATTATTACTAAAAAACATGTTTTCTTATTTCAAAATTCATACAAACTTTTGTTCTTGTTCATCTTCTTTTTGTTGTGCTCCATTATAATATAATGATGGATAATCTCCTTTAGTTTCTCTTCTGCTGTAAGATGTTTTGCAATGCTGATCCCAAGAAATTCCAGATACTCCATATCTTTGAGTGTAATGATTACTTTTCTCAATGCAATACTTTGATTCTCACATCTACATCTTCACTTGCTATTTGCTTTACATGATTCCAACAAAATCTCATAGTTTCCTTGCAGAACGGCTTTTTCATCCCTTTGTCAAAATAATAGAACAATACTTTGGCATAATCTTCTGTATTACATCCTAACATGTTACATAGCATAAGGGAATAACTACTCTCTTTGAGACTAAAAGGGTTGGTTATTGTGAGAGAAAAAACTGAATATTAATAATCAAAAATCTACAAAAGAATTAGTTGGAATCAAATCCTGAAGATGTGCGAATTAGAACGATCATTTTATCTGAATACCGTGCAAGGTTACATGGTACATCAAAGAATCCTGAAATGCATTTTTTCAATATTCCTGAACTAAAAGAAACAGATAGCAAAATCATTGCTAAGAATGCAATCTATCTGATTGATGAGAATTTTGTACGAGGTGGAGTTGACATGGAAGGTAAAAATGAATTTCCATGGATTACGAGAATACTCCCAAAGGGAATAGAACTTCTTTCTTCATAAAAATCAAAAACTGTAAAAGAAGAATGAATTCCCTACATGATCAAATTCTATCCTATCATGTAAAACAAAAATAATTCTAATAATCTAAACTATGCCTAAATATATTATAGGAAATTGTTAAAATTAGTCAGGTTAATTTGTAAGTATGGGGATATTCTCTAAAGACAAGAATCATACCTTTTATTGGATTCATGAAGTGACAGAAAGGAAAACATTTTCAAAAAAATACGTTTTGCGAATTGATTTTGGTATGTTTGAAAATAAGAACGATGCAAATCAATTTTGTAAGAATTTAAAAAATGAATCTGGAATTGAGGTAACTCCATTTGCCATCCAAATTGATGATGATACTCTAAATGAATTTCTAAACAGTGGTGGAATTGTTAATGAAAAGAAAGAAAAATAGACGAATCATGCAGATACAAATTACTTTTTACTCTAAAGCAAACATGTGATGTTTAGTCAATTTTGTGAGCCTAATTATTAATTTAGAACCAATTCATGCGATCTAAATACAGAAATACTTGAAGTATAAACAATCGATTGTGTCATCTCAATCTAAACTAGAACTCAAAGGTCAGGCCCCATTTAAGCAATCAGGTGTATATGAGGCCCAAATCGCAATTACTGGCAACAGACCTTCTGATGAAGAAATTAAATCAAAACAATTTACATCTCTTTGGCGTGGGAACTTTCATCTTAGAGTTAAAGATGGATTTTTCTCAGAATCAATTGGTTCTCCTGAAAACCCCATTCCCTCATCTGTATTAGAATTAGAAACAATTTGGATAATTGTTACTGATCTATTCTCATCGTTACATTCTGTATTTGATGTCCCATTAGCAAAACCCAAACCTCAATCTACTCATACGAGTACTGAAACAAAATCAAATTCTGAAACTCCAAAACCAAAGCGTTCAACTAAAACAAATGTTACTTCTAGAATTCAAGGAGCTCCTGGTGACAAAGGTGCCACTGGCCAACAAGGCCCTGAAGGTGACAAAGGCCCACAAGGCCCACCAGGACAAGTAGGCCCACCCGGTGACAAAGGTCTTGAAGGGCCAACAGGCCCACCCGGTGACAAAGGTCCTACTGGTGATAAAGGCCCACCCGGTGACAAAGGAATTGCAGGTGACAAAGGACTAACTGGAGATAAAGGAATTACTGGCGATAAAGGTGACAAAGGTGACAAAGGAATCCCTGGTCCAATTGGTGACAAAGGTGACAAAGGTTCAACCGGTCCAATTGGTGACAAAGGTCCTACTGGACTAAAAGGTCCAATTGGCGATAAAGGAGAAAAAGGCCCAACAGGCCCACCCGGTGACAAAGGATTATCTGGATTAAGAGGCCCACCCGGAGAAAAAGGAGAAAAAGGCCCAACAGGCCCACCCGGAGAAAAAGGATTAACCGGCCCAATTGGAACTCCTGGAGAAAAAGGTCCAACAGGACAAGCAGGAGTTCAGGGAGAAAAAGGAATTCAAGGAGGTCCTGGTCCAATTGGCGAAAAAGGCCCAATCGGTCCACCAGGTGATAAAGGCCCAATCGGTCCACCCGGTCCAATTGGCGAAAAAGGATTAACCGGCCCAATCGGTCCACCAGGTGATAAAGGCCCAATCGGTCCACCCGGTCCAATTGGTGACAAAGGTGCTAAAGGAACTGAAGGTCCAATTGGCGAAAAAGGCCCACAAGGTCCACAGGGTCCTGCTGGCGCTAAAGGATTAACCGGCGTTCCTGGTCCTCAAGGAGAAAAAGGTGATAAAGGCCCAATCGGTGCTCAAGGTGACAAAGGTTCCACCGGCCCAACAGGACCACCAGGTGATAAAGGCCCAATCGGTCCACAAGGTTCACAAGGAGAACGTGGTACAACAGGTCCTTCTGGCGAAAAAGGCCCACAAGGTCCACAGGGAATTCAAGGTCCTCAAGGAGAACGTGGTCCAACAGGCCCAATCGGTTCTATTGGTGAAGCAGGTCCTCGTGGCGAACAAGGCCCATTAGGTCCTGCAGGCCCAAGAGGTCCACCAGGCCCACCGGGAGAAAAAGGCCCTGCCGGTGGAATGTCTTCTGAACAAAAAGCATTGTTCAAAGATTTACTAGAGATACTGACTGAGAAAAATATCATTAGTACTGAAGAACAAATCAAACTAATGAGTTATCTTTACTAGTTTTCTAAAAATAAATTTTTAAAACAATCTTCACATATTTCTCAATTTGAAATGTAATTGAATAGTTTTCACTAATTACTTTTAGAAAAATGGAAAACAATCTGTCTTTTGACGATTGTTAATTTGTTGACGAGTTTATCTTCGTCTCTTAGCTGCAGTTTTTCTCTTTGGAGCGGCTTTGCGTTTTGCTGCTGCCTTTCTCTTTGGAGCTGCTTTTTTAGCTGCAGTTTTTCTCTTTGGAGCGGCTTTGCGTTTTGCTGCTGCCTTTCTCT
>CAYFJT010000007.1:0-25053 GCA_964343515.1 uncultured Nitrosopumilaceae archaeon | reverse complement strand
TTGGAGCTGCTTTTTTAGCTGCAGTTTTTCTTTTAGCGGCCGTTCTCTTTGGAGCTGCTTTTCTCTTTGGAGCGGCTTTTCGTTTAGCTGCCATGTTTTGAACGACATTCCCATTGTTTTTCAGTGGTTAAACTAAAGAAATTTACACAAATTGATTACAATTTGTCAAGTAATTTTTTACAACAAAAATTTTTCTGATCGTAAATTTTTCAATAAACCCCTTCAGCTGATGGTCTTCTACCTTGTAACCAACTTGTTTTTCCACAAATTGTACATTTGTATTTCCTTCTACGCTTGTATGTTGCCATTTCTGGCAAGAAAACTAATTCTTGTTTTGTTTTTGTCATACAAAACTTGCACCAACGATGTTCAAACTCCTGATCTATGTTCAATTTTTTATGTTCCACGTGTTTTGATTATTGTTAAAACATCTTCATCTTGTAAAATGTGACTCAAACCTACTCTTTGCCCTCCAAACTTTACACTTTTTCCCCAAACCATTCCGTATCTGAATTCTCTTTTCATTCTTCGATGTAATTTGTTACAAATATCTTCTACTGTATCTCCTTCTCTTGCAATTAACGGTTCTTTGAAATCTGTTTCACCTCCTTTTGGTCGCATGTATATTCGAATGAACTTTAATTTCTCATAAATTTTCTCTTGTAATGTTTCTATGTTGATATCTGCATTTGCTGAAACTTCAATTACATCTGTTTTTATCTTTGTTTTCAAATCTTTCAAAAATTTTTCATCAACCAAATCAATTTTGTTCAAAACTGTAAGTGCTTTTGAATAACTAATGTTCCCTGCAATATGGTCCGATAATTGCTCTGATGTAATGTCTTCTCTAACAACAACACGTGCGCTAACAATTCCATAAAGATGCAAAATGTCTTTCAGATGCTTTTCTGTGATTTTTGTTAGTTTGACTTGTTGAGCAATTGCAATTCCTCCCATTGCTGCTTTTTCAATTGTAATATTTGGCGGTAGCTGGTTTAGTCTGATTCCTATATTCCCCAATTCGTTGACTAGTACATCTTCGTGATATGGCTGAAATACGTCTAATACCAATAGTACGAGATCAGCAGTTCTAGCCACAGATAGAATTCTTTTACCTAGCCCCTTGCCCGTAGATGCACCTTTGATAATTCCTGGCAAATCCAATACTTGGATTTTTGCTCCTCGATACTCCATCATTCCTGGAACTACAGTTAATGTTGTAAATTGAAAAGCTCCTACTGTTGATTTTGCTCCAGTTAGTTTGTTAAGAAGTGTAGATTTTCCAACACTTGGCAATCCGATAAAAACAACTGTTGCATCTCCTGTTCTTCTAACATCAAATCCATCTGATTTCATACCGGATTTTTTTGCAGCGTTATCTTCTTGCTCTCTTTTGAGTTTTGCAATCTTTGCTTTTAGTAATCCAAGATGATGTTCTGTTGCTTTGTTAATCTGAGTTCTTGCCATTTCATCTTGAATGGCTTTAATTTTTTCAGGAATTCCCAATACTATTCACTTTTTGTCAATTTCTTTTCAAATAAAATCGTATTATTTTTTTGAATTTTCTTTACTCTGCTAATTGGTATGGTCTGTAGGTTATCTGATTGAATTAAAAATTCTGGCAAGGTAATTTCAATAATCCATTCAAAATTTCTGTAGAATATTTTGTATGATTGAGGCTCATCTGCAAATATTGCCTTACTAAAAATTTCATTAATTACTCCTTTTTTTGTCATGTTTTGTCTCGAATCATTGCATTAATGAACAATACGTATTTTCTTTATTTTATTCGTAGCAATTATTATTCAGTACAAAAAAACATTTGATGTGAAAAAAAGAACTTTTGCTGTAGATATTGATGGAACAATTACTGAAAATGGTGGAGGGCGAATTCACTTGGAAGCATTAGAAGCATTAAGACATCTTGTTAATATGGGTCATGATGTAATTTTTGTTACTGGCAGATCTTCTGTTGAAGGATTTCTACTTTCAATATTTGGTGGTACAACAAAAGTTGCTGTAGGTGAAAATGGTGGTTGTATCACACTTGATTCAAACGATCATATTTTGTTAGGTGATATAGATGAGTGCAAAATAGCTCTTGATGTTTTGAAAAATAACATGGAAAATGTACAAGAAAAGTACGTTTTTCCTAGAATGACTGAGGTAGTTTTACAAAGAACATTTGATCTTAATCAGGCAAGAAAAATCTTATCTGAACATGAAATTAATGTTGAATTGTCTGATAGTCAATATGCTTATCATATTAATTCGCCTGGAATTGATAAAGGAACTGGATTTACTAAAATCATGACTAGATTCTCTATTTCAAAAGATGATGTTATTGCGATTGGAGATAGTGCAACTGATGTTCCCCTTTTCAAAGTAGCAAAAACAAGCATCGCTTTAGGTAATGCTTCTGATGATGTAAAATCAGAGGCTAGCATGATAGTTTCAGCACATGCTGGTGATGGTGTCCTTGAAGCATTAGATAAATTAGCACCTATATTGTCTGAGATATAACATGACATTCAAATCTATTATTGATGAAATTGAAAACAATCTAAACAAGATATTAGATGAACTCTCAATTTCTGATGTAAAGTTTTCAGTTGAACCAGCAAAACCTGGATTTGGTGATGTAAGCTCTAATGTCTCTTTCTTACTTGGAAAACAACTCAAGAAGAGCCCCAAAGAAATTTCTCAAATGTTGTCTGAAAAATATTCTCAATGCGTAAGTACCCTAGTTTTAAAATCTGAATCTCATCCTTCTGGTTATCTGAATTTTTATGCTGATTGGCCAAAACTAAATCAACTAATTTTATCTGAATCTAATTTACCTGAATTTGGAGATGTTGATATTGGAAAAAACTCTACAATTGTTGTAGAACACACCAGTGTAAATCCGAACAAAGCTCTTCACATTGGCCATATTCGTAACATCATTATTGGTGACACCATTTCAAGAATCTTACAAAAAGCAAATTACAAAGTCAATGTATTAAATTATGTTGATGACTCTGGTCTTCAAGTAGCAGACATTATTGTTGGATTCAAATATTTTGGATTTGATGTTGAACCCACAAATGGGAAAAAATTTGATCATTATTGTGGTGATGACGTGTATGTTAAAACTACTGAAAAGTATGAACAAGACACTAGTCTAGAAGAAATCAGAAAAAATGTTCTCAAAGAATTAGAAGATGGAAATTCTGAAACTGCCCAATTTGCTGACAAAATTACTCATCGTGTATTATCCAATCAACTTGAAACTTGTTGGAATCTTTCTGTTTCTTATGATTGTTTAAATTTTGAATCACAAATAATTCGTTCTGGATTGTGGGATGGAATTTTTGAGAAACTTAAAGTGATGAATCTTGTTGAATTTGAAAACAACGGAAAAAATGCTGGATGTTGGGTAATTCGTGGTGATGGAAAAGAAGAAGATAAAGTAATTGTTCGTAGTAATGGAACTGCAACCTATATTGCAAAAGACATTCCATATGCTGCCTGGAAACTTGGGCTACTTGATGATCCCTTCTATTATACAAAATATGAAAAAGAACAACCAAATTCACGAGTTTTGTGGCAGACTTCGTTAAATGATATTAATTCTGAACCTCGAAATTTCTCAGGTGATAAAGTAATTACTGTAATTGATTCGCGTCAGGCAAGATTACAAAAAATTATTACTTCCCTGATGGGAAAATTCAAATCAGTTCCTGATGCTTATATACATCTTGGATATGAATCAGTTACTTTGAGTTCTGATACTGCAAAAGTTCTGGGATTGGAAACTGATGGTAAACAAGCTCAGATGTCTGGCCGAAAAGGACTTTATGTCAATGCTGATTCTGTTTACGATTTACTAAAAGAAAAAACAATTGAAGAAACAAAGAAACGACATCCTGAAATGAATGATGTAGATATTGAGAAAATTTCTCATGCTGTATCTGTTGCAACATTACGTTATGAAATGATAAAACAAGATTTGGACAAAATTATTGCATTTGATCTAAAAAAATCTCTTAGTTTGGAAGGTGATACTGCACCATACATACAATATACTCATGCTAGAGCATCTAGAATTTTAGAAAAATCTGGAAGAACGCCTTCCATTGACATTGACTTTTCTTTACTCAAAGAACCATCTGAGATTGACTTGATCAAGACAATTGGATTATTCAATTTACAAGTTCGTGATGCTGCACATAACTTGTCTCCAAAAGTAATTTCTAGGTATTGTCATGATTTGGCAGTAGCATTCAACTCCTTTTATGAAAAATCTAAAGTTCTTGATTTAGGTGATGCGCAACTAGAAAATTCCCGTCTATGTTTGGTACATTCCTTCAAAACTACTATTGAAAAAGCACTAAATCTGCTTGGAATTACTGCTCCTGATAAGATGTAATGTCCCAGTGAGTGCACTACACGAATGCTGGCTGTCTCACTGGGTTGTTGGCGTGCAAACCAATAGATGGAAAGTGTGTGTTGGCGCAAATAAATCCTCTGATTTAGGCACGAAAGTCCGTCTAAATTAACCAAAATCCTCTCTGACTTGTTAAATAAATCAAAAACAGATAGGATCTTCAGACATGGAAGATAGGGGCAAGAATGTCTAGATTAATGACATTAGTGACTTTTGAATATTCTCAAAAGTTTGAAAAAGCAACATTTTCTGCTTCTTATTCTTTTAGAAATTACTTGCATCTACTAGAAACAGATTTTTTTCAAAAGCACCTTTTTTCTCGATTTTTTCTTGTCTAATTTTGTCTAGATCGACCCCTTTGAGTTTTGAAATTCTGTGAATTATCTCTAAAATGTCTACCAATTCTTCAACCCCTTTGCTTTCTTGATATTCATTTAGTTCCTCAGATAATTTTCGTTCTAACTCCTCCAAGAATCTCTCATCGTGTAAAGTAATGGCATTACAAATATTTCCAGAATTCTTGATGATTTCGGGGATTTTATCTCTGATTGCTTTATGATATTCTTTCATGATTTTTCATTTTTACAGAGTTCTGATACTAAAATTTTCTTCTTAAAATTATTCAATTACAGTCTATACTTAGAAAATAATTCATGTTAATTTTCAATGAATCGAGTGATTTTTGCTCAGATAAGTGTGCTCGAGAAGTATCTAATTGATGAAAATTTTTGAACTAATACTTTATCTCAAAAGGAATGTTGTCATAACACGATCAAATCTAAAGTAAATGAAAAACATCTTTTCTTAGGGCAATAAAAATTGCATAATATTCAATAAATCAATACATTCCGCAATCACTAATACAATTTTATCTCATTGACATGTAATCGTGCCAATTTGATGGGGTAGGCATTTTTTTACAATCTAAACAAATTCCTCGATAGTAATGTTTGTGCTTCAAACAATATTTTGGTAACATAATAAAATATTAGATTCAAGAAATTTAAAATCAATTGTCTCAATTCTTAAAATGTGTAAAAATATCTAAGCAGAATTAAACATTATTAGAAAAATTGGCAACATGTCGAATTAGTTAATAGATGTTTAATAATTTTAAAAAACATGGGCAATTTTTAATTTTCTGATAATACTTCAAAATGTTGAAACATATCAATTTTCAATACACATTTTAAAAATTCTTTAAGATTCTATGAAAATAATCTTAGATAGTATGAAATCGTATTGATTACATGAGTCTATTAAAAACAACAAGATTAACCCAGAAAGAAAACAAATTTGAAATTGAAATTCCACATGAATGCCTGAAAGAATTGGGATGGAAAAAAGGATACATTTTGGAAGTAGACATCAAAGATTCTAAAGCAATCATTAAAAAAATGAGAGGTTTTGTTGGAACATAATTTGATCTAGAATGATAAAAAATTCAATGGGAAATAAAATTGAATATACAAAGACACTATTAATGGATAAAGAAGATTTTCCAGATTTGATTCCAGATGTTATCCCAGATGAAAAAAAACCCCAAGATGAACACTCTTCAGAGGACGAATTTGAGGAATTAGATGAAGAATGAATGAAGTCTTAATTCAAACTTTTTGCTCAATTAATCTAATGGATTTTTGAATTGACGTTCAAGTTTTGATCAAGTAAAATTGTTTATACAAAATTTATCAACTCCCATTTTATGCTAACTATGACTAGAAAAAATAACTTATTCAAGATATGTTGTACATTCTCTGGAATGTAAACCATTCACCTATTCTAATTTTCTTTACACAATAAATTTTTTGATATTATCCGTACATTGATTTCTCAGTAGTTTCATCTGAATTTGCCTGTCCTGAAAACCCGCTAAAATTTGAACGAAGAATTTTCTGAATATGTGCTGTTACTCTTGCAACATTATCCCATGTATCATGAAATGACACTCTATCTAAAATTTGTTCATCTACATGTGAAAATATTGCCAGACCTACAATGTTTTCTTTGTTTTTCACCCATTGATGTCCAACGTTACAAACTGTACATATTTCACTGATATCCATTACTGCTTTTGAAAATGACGGGTTTTTTATTACCAACAATTTTGCATCCTCGGGTGGAAATCTCATATTTACATTCAAATGAATTCTATCTTCCCTGTTGGTATTTTTACTCACAATAACATTTGTTCCCACTCTGAATTGCCATTCAATGAAATTACTTTTCTCTTTTATCTTGTCGGTTTGATCTTCATAATTGATTTTAGTCACTTTGATGAAATTTTCAACAAGATTCTTCATTTCATCAGAAGTCTTTACCATAAACTCCCTCCCAATCAATACCATATATGCGTGTTATAAAAAAAAAGAGATTAGTGGCTACATCCACAACCGCAAGAGTCATGTCCGTGGCTACCTTGTGATTCTTCACCTGCACATCTAGAACATTTATTCGAATCGTTTGGTGAGAAAAATCCAATTCCACATGATACACATTTTTGATTTGCCATGATTTGATTGAAAAATTACTGTATTTATTGAATTCTGATTTTTGTTCTACTGGCTAGTTGGTTTTGCGTTTCCAACCTCGCCTTTCTTTTGGAATTCTCTGTATTCTCCTATAATGCCATTACATTTTTCACAGACATATTGCCCCCTCTCAATTAAGATCAAATTGTCTGCAACTTCTTCATTAGGGCTTTCCTCTAACTGAATTTTAGGTGGATTATCAAATTCAGTTTCACAATTATTACAATAATGCTTGAACATTTTTTCAGTTTCAATTTTTCCAATTGGGGCTAAAAATAATTTCCCTACTCCCAAATCTGCTTTTTTTGCTTGTTCTTCAGTAAGTTCTGCAATTACATATCCTCCAGAACCTTGAACCTTCAATTCTACCATTTCATCTTGTTCTTTTTTAGTCACTAAAATACCATTGTAGTTATAATAATTAATTAAAACAACGAGACACACGGAAAGTGTATTTTTTCTAGGACGTTGACCTAACATGAGACACTTTCCACACCCTCATTCTACGACGCAGAATAATGGTTTTCTCGTTACATAATATACGTCTAAATGATATTTAAAAATGATCTTGATTATCTTCTGAAAATAACAAAAATTCTTAGTGAATGAATTATGAATTTATGAATACTTTGGAGTTTGAAATTGTGATCATTTCTGCCATACTAATTGGAATCTCCTCTTTTTCTGAGATAGATGTGATTTCCCTGTGATGACTTTCTCTCAAATGTTTTAGAAATTTTTCTTCGTTGATGTTGTTTTCTTTGTAATTGCAATTGGGAAAAACACAGTTAAAATTCAATTTTTTCTCTCTAATTCTTTGATTTTAGCCTCAAGTTCTTGAACTTTTCTTGTAATTCTATATTTTCATCTCGAAGTGAATCTATCTCTTTTTGATGTAATTCATTAAGATCCGTGATTTTCATTAATTCCATGAAAACTTAAACATAATAATTGATTTCCAAACCATAGGTTAGCTAATTGTTTTTAGATAATTTTGATTATTTTCAGAGTTTAGGATCTAATTATCATAGTTAATAATTGAAGAGACTCTTTCAAAATCTCCTCTTTTTAATGTCTTCAATGACTTTTCAAATTCAGGATAATACTCATCAAAATATTTAGGATCGCCTGCATATATCACATCATATCGCTCTCCATCCAAAAATAACATTACAACATATTCGTTTTGCAAAGTCATGTATTCTTCTGGACAAATTGTCCCGTCTTCTAATTCAACTTCTTCCCAAAAACCAATGTCATTAAAACGATATCACATCATATCTCCTCCATTAATAATATCAGATTCGTGACCTTTGTGATAGATTTCATTATGTTCTCTTTCAACAAGTTTGGTTTGAGATGATTCTTCAAAATAGATTACAAATTCATAAGTGTCCAACAACCCTTCTGGTGTATATGCATATGGTTCATCAACTCCGACATAATGAATTATGAATTGAGGGGTATAATCACACTGTTCACCTTTGTAATCCTCAACAACAAATGAAACAATACCTGCAACATTGTCCACTGTTTCAGGAGTCTCTTCTGTTATCCAATTTGTTGGCGGAACAATACTAAATTCAAAAAATTCATTCACATATGCATTATCTGGAACAATTATTTTGTCATATCCTATTTTATCTTCAATTCTAATATCTGGAAAATTCTTATCATACCAAGATTTGTAAGATGATTCTGTATAATACCGTTCTAGGTAATATCTAGGATCTTTTGAGGGATCTGGAAAAGAAGAAGAGTCTACATCATTTTTAGGAGCAGTAGTTTCAGGGACGGTTGTAGTTTCATAGGATTCATCATCTTCAGGAATAACAAGAATTTTTTCTTTCACAAGAAATTGTAATGCACTAATGAATTCAGCATCGCCAATTTGACCTTCCACCCAAAAACCCGCAGTGGATTTTATCCATGGTGGGATTAATTCTTCTTCAGCGGATGCGTTTAATGAAAATCCAACCCCAATTCCAAAAATAATTGATATTGCAATAATTATTGGAATTTTCACAGATGTTTTACAACAGTTATGAACTTAAGCATATTGTTGAGCCTATTTTTTAGTCAGTTCTTATCTAAAAAGTGATTATGTATCCATAGATTCTTATCTAAAATTTCTCAGCAAATTTCATGGATAAAATAAAGCAAAACTCTCCGGTGTTATTCTACTTTAATCATTCAAAAAAATGGCTTGTCAAAATTTCAAAAAAAGACTCTCTTCATACTCACATAGGTGTAATCAAACATTCTGATGCTATAGGAAAAGAATATGGTTCTAGACTTGTCACAAACAAGGACAAGTATGTCTATCTACTAAAACCTACAATGTATGATTATGTAATGAAGATTCAGCATGGTACTCAAATTGTTTATCCTAAAGATATTGGCTACATTATTGCAAGAGCTGGAATTCAAAGCGGTCAGAAAATTTTAGAAATTGGAACTGGAAGTGGTTCACTTACTTCTTGTGTGGCTAGTATTGTAAAACCACGTGGACATGTCTACACTTTTGATGTTGATGAAAATTTCATGAAAATTGCTGAAAAAAATATCAATAAAGCTGGCGTCTCAAAATATGTCACACAACATAATCAAGATTTGAAAACAGCAAAAAAGATGCCTCTCAAAGAAATGGATGCTGCACTAATTGATCTTGGTGATCCCTGGGTAGTAATTCCTCAAGTTCGAGAGATGCTTAAAGGGAGCGGTTCTATTTTTGCAATATGTCCTACAATGAATCAGTTAGAGAAATTAACTATGGCTCTAGTTGAGAATGAATTTACTGATATTGAATCCACCGAACATATTTTGAGAACAATTGAAGCTCGTGAAGGAAAAACAAGACATTCCTTCCAAGGAATAGGTCATACTACATACCTCTGCTTTGCAAGAAAGGCATTTTTTGGAAGAGACTCTAAAAAATCTACATCAAAAATTACCAAATCTGTTTCTAAGCCTAAGAAAACAAGCAAGAAAACCTCCTAATCTCCAAAACAAGATTTATTCATCTATTATTCAGAGATATCATATTGGTTCAAAAAACACTAACTACAGCACTTGTGAAAAAATTCATTCCTGCTAGAAAGATTACTTCTCGAAAAGGTGAAAATGGAATTGTTCTGGTTGTTGGTGGAAGTTACATTTACCATGGAGCTCCAATTTTGTCTTCAGTTGCAGCTCTAAGATCTGGAACTGACTTGGTTTATACTTCTGTTCCTAAAATCAATGTCTCCTCTACTCGTTCAATATCTCCCAACTTAATTGTAATTCCTCTAGTTGATCAAAAATTAACCCGTGGTGCTGTAAACAAACTTTTAGGTGCATTACCTCGAAAACTCGATTCTGCAACAATTGGAATGGGACTTGCAATTCAAGAAAAAAATGCACTTTTACATCTTGTAAAGTCTCTTTTAGATAGAGATGTTAGATTATCTCTTGATGCAAGTGCATTGATTCCTGAAGTTTTGCCCTTGTTGGAAAACAAGAATGTAGTAGTAACTCCTCACGCTGGTGAATTCAAAAGATTATTTAGACAGGCCCCTTCTGATTCCAAAAATAACCGTATCAAACTAGTAGAAGAAAAAGCAAAAAAGTTCGGAATTACCATTTTACTAAAAGGCTCAACTGATGTTATATCTAATGGTGTTGCCACCTATCTTTATGAGAAAAAAATTCCTGCAATGACGGTTGGTGGAACTGGTGATGTTTTGTCTGGATTAGTTGCAGGGATGTTATCTAAAAATAGAAAACCATTGGAATCTGCTGCTGCTGCTGCATTTATCAATGGATTGGCAGGAAAAGCAGTTCAAAAGAAATTTGGACTGCATATGACTTCAATGGATCTTCTAACTAAGATTCCTTCAGTAATGAAGCCCTTTGATAAAATAGTATAGCCTATGAATCCTCTAACACATGTTGACACTCACTTGGAAAATCTGATTTCAGATCTTCAAACTCTGATTCGACAGCCTAGCGTCTCTGCAAAAAATGAAGGAATAGAAGAATGTGCAAAGTTAGTTCAAAAATTATTAAAAAAATCTGGTATACTATCTGAAATTTTACGATTAAAAAAAGGTGTGGCGCCTATTGTTTTTGGAGAAATTAAATCAAAACAAAATCCTGGCAAAACTCTCATGTTCTATAACCATTATGATGTTCAACCAGCTGAACCTTTTGAACTTTGGAACTATCCACCATTTAGCGGTACTCGAAAGGGAAATAAAATTTTTGGACGTGGTGCAACTGATGATAAAGGTGAGTTGATTACTAGAATCAAAGCAGTTGAGGCTTGTCTAAAAACAACTGGTGACGTTCCATGTAACATAAAATTTGCAATTGAAGGTGAAGAAGAGACTGGCAGTGCACACATTGAAGATTATCTAAAAAAATACAAAAAGAAATTTTCTTGTGATGGCGTTATCTGGGAATTTGGATATGTTGATGCAAAAAACAGACCTATAATTGGACTTGGAATGAAGGGATTACTTTTTGTTGAATTGTCCCTAAAAGAGTCTGTTAGAGATGCCCATTCTAGTTTGGCAGTTTTGATAAAAAATCCTGCATGGAGATTAATTGAAGCAGTTCACACTTTACGTGATTCTCATGGAAAAATTCTAATCAAAGATTGGTACAAAGAGGTAACTCCTTTCTCAAAACAAGATTTGAAATTAATTAAAAGCGAACCCTTTGATGAGAATGATTTTAAAAAAGAATTCGGCATCAAATCTTTTGTTGGAAATAAGAAAGGAATTGATGCAAAAAAGGCTCTAGTTGGAGGTGCCACTTGTAATATTGCAGGATTTCTCTCTGGATATACCGGTGATGGCGCAAAAACTGTACTTCCATCAAAATCCCTAGTGAAAATTGATTTTAGACTGATTCCTAAAATGGTTCCCAAAAAACAGGTTTTACGTTTGAAACAACATCTAAAATTAAAGGGGTTCTCAGATATTAACGTCAAAGTTTTTCATGGTGAATCTGCAGCAAGAACAAATTCTTCAGACCCCTTTGTCTCTCAAGTAAAAGATGCTGCAGACAAATCCTTTGGAAAATCAATCCTAAACGTATCCAATGCTGGAACTGGTCCTATGTACCCGTTTGTTGATATTTTAAAAGCGCCTTGTATCTCGATAGGAAGCACATACATGTTTTCAAGAATTCATTCTCCTAACGAATTTGCCAGAATTGATTTACTCAAAAAAATGACAAAATGTACATGTCTAATAATGGAGAATTTTGGGAAATCCTAGTGTAAACATCTGGGAATTTTTTTAATTGCTTGTGATAGTGAAATTCTTCCTGGCCCTGCAATCATAATTACTAGTGATGATGCAAGCAGAATTAAATCCAATTCTATTCCTCCATCTCCTGTGATGCTTTGCGCACCTTTTACGTGAAAGATTGCTCCAATCATAATGATGGACAATGATGCTGAAGAAAATCTACTCAAGATTCCTATGATTAACAATATTCCCGGAACTAATTCTGCAAGCGCAATTGGAATTTGCATCTCTGATGGTAATCCCATGTTTGGCAAAAAATTTGCAAAGCCTGGATTGAATTTAGCCATTCCATGAATAATGAAAATTACTCCAATTGCAGATCTTAAACCCATAAAGACTACGTCATTGAGAATTCTTCCTTTAATCTCACTTGTAGTCACACTTGTCCAATTTTTTTTTAGTATAACAATTTTGCCTATGGTTTATGCGTATAATGTAGAAAGCCCTTTATTATGCTGCAAAATTATTTGAAATATGTCCATGTACATGCCAGGAGCTACTGCTGTTGGAATTACTTTTGATGGTGGTGTAGTTTTTGCTAGTGAAAAAAGGATCGCATTTGGAAATTTTCTTGTAAGTAAAACAACAAAAAAGACATTCCCTATCACCCCTAAAGTTGGTGCAACATGTGCAGGTCTTGTAGCTGACATGCAGATATTATCCTTACAAATTGCCGCTCTTGCTAAAATTAGAAAAATGGAACTCAAAAGAGATGTTCCTCCAAACACTGTTGCCAAAATGATGTCAAATATGATGTATGAGAGAAGATATTTCCCATTGTTGACTCAGGTAATAGTTGGCGGTGTTGTCGATAAACCAATTATGTATACTTTGGACCCCTTAGGTTCCGTTCTTCCTGATGAATATGCTGCAGTTGGAACTGGTGCTGAAATGGCATTAGGTGTACTTGATCCTCAATTCAAACCAAACATGACTAAAGATGATGCAATTGATTTAGCTAAACACGCTGTTCGTGCCGCATCTCTTAGAGATTCTGCAAGTGGTGATGGCTTGGATGTTTTAGTTATTACCAAAGATGGCACTGAAGAATTTACAGAAGAAATCAAATAGATTTTAAAATTAATCATAAATCGTTTTCCCAGTTTCCCAGAATTTGTCTGAAATGTAGTGAAGATTTTGCACAACTTCCCCTTTGTCCATATTTTCTGCTTCTTCACTGGATACAACTGATTTTCCTACCGCTAAGAATTTGTGTTGAGATTCTTCAACGATACAAACTAGTTTCTCTTTTTCAAATTTTGTAAATGATCTGATCCCTGGTCGCATCAAATTTGCTCCCTTGCACATGAATTTGACTGCTCCCATGTCTACTGTAACGCTAGGAAATTTTTCTAGAGTATCTGTTTCTGATAAAAACGGCAAATAGTCATCATTAATTTTAAGAATTTTAATTCCTTTACCTGTAATAATTTGCGCATCATCTAAGATTTGATGTACTTTGAGATTTTTGATTTTAGGAAACTCAATTCCCCATCTTTCTGAAACTATTTTTAAGAGTGCAGATGTTTCACTCTTTGAAATTAGATTTGACTTCAAGTTCTAGCAATCTCTTGTCTAATGTCCAGTAAATCTCTTAGAATGGAACTGGCAGTTTCCATACCTCCTGCACCTCTCCCAATAATTGTCTGTGTACCTGAATGTTCTGATGTAAATGCAATTGCATTTAGTGTACCATTTACACAAAGCGGATCTTCATTAGGAACTTCTTTTGGCGAAACTATCAGTTCTTTGTTACATGATGCAATTAATTTTACTGCACAATTATTTTTGGCAGCTTTTTTGATATCTTCAGTTGTTACTTTACGAATTCCAGTACAGTTAATGTCTGGCATTGTAACTTTCATTCCCATAATCCAATTTGCAAGAATTACTAATTTGGCTGCCGCATCAAGACCATCCAAATCTAAAGCCTCATCAGCTTCAACGTAACCTTTTTCTTTTGCATCTTTAAGTGCCCCCTCATATGAAATTCCTGTTGCCATATTTGATAAAATGTAATTTGTAGTTCCATTAAGAATACCTGCAAATGATGTAATTCTTTCACCTCTGAGGCTATTCTTTGCATAATCTAAAATTGGCGTTCCGCCACCTACGGTTCCACTAAATTTGAACATGACTTGATTATATGTTGCAAGCTCCATCAGGGAAGGAAATGCAAGTGCAAGTGGACCTTTGTTGACTGAAATTACATGCATTCCTTTCTTCATTGCTGTAGTAATGTGTGTCATTCCTGGTTCAGCATCTTTGTAATTACTAGCAGTAGTTTCAATGAGAACATCAGCTTCTACATTTTTGAGCATCTCAATTCCTGACATTGTATTTTTTGTATTTGCATAATTTCTTACAGTTCCAAACTTTTTCTTAACTTCAACAAGTTTGTTCAATTCCAATCCTGAGGGATCGACTGCACTTCCTTTACTGTCAAAAACTCCAACAACTCTTGGCTTGAGTCCATACTTTGCATACAAATCTTCTGATCTAGAATCAAATAGTTTCACTAAACTTTGGCCAACAACACCGAATCCACATAATATTATCCTCAAATTACGCCATTCCTTTTTTCATAATTGTTACTCATTTTCTTTTTCATTTGATTTTCTTATCATTAAATGTGTTTTATTAATAATTTTTGAAATTATTTACCTTCATCATCTTTTTCGTGTTGTAATGAAATTGAATTAATACAATATCTCTGATTTGTAGGCTTGGGCCCATCATCAAAAACATGTCCTAAATGCGCTCCACACTTGTTACAATTAACTTCAGTTCTTACCATTCCATATGATGTATCTGAAATGTACTCGATTTTCTCTTCTGAAATTGGTTCCCAAAAACTTGGCCATCCAGAACCTGAATCAAATTTTGCATCTGATGAGAATAATTCTTCACCACAACATGTGCATTTGAACTTGCCTTCTAATTTTGAACTGTTGTATTTGCCAGAAAATGGTGGCTCTGTTCCATGATTAATGCAAATTTCGTACTGATCTGGTGTTAGATGTTCTTTCCATTCTTCTGATGTTTTTGTGATTTTTTCTGGCATGTCTTGATTCATCTCTAAAATTATTTGAATTTTTTTTATTTCAACTTCTTTCTTTTCTCTTCAGTTCTTTTTTCTGATTCAAATCGTTCAAGGTCATATTCTTTCATATCTACAAATTTCATAATTTTGCTTAGATTTGGATGTACTTTGTTTATTTGAGAAAACATCCGTTGTGCTACTCTTCTATAATCTACATGTCCTTGAGGAACTGTTCTTAATTCTATAAGATGACATGCTTCTCTTAAATTGAATTTCATAAAGTATGGATAATTATATGCAAAGTTTATCACATATTGTCCTTGTTCTGGATATTTTTTTCTGATTGTCTCAAATGTTTCTTTTGTTTTATTCATACAATCTTTGAAATCCTTTTCAATTCCAAGAATCTTTATCTCATTAGGGATATTATATCCATGATCTGTTGTAAGTAATTGTCTTTGTAGTGTTAGTGCTCTGTGTCTGTGAAAATCTCTGAACATACCAAAATTATTGTACAGATCAAACGTGTAATAGACATTTTCAAATGCCCGTGATGGTCTATGTCTTCTATTTGTTCTCAGTTTTGCAAATTCATCAATGATCTTTGTTTTGTTTTTAATTGGAATTTTTTTGACTTGTTGCAAAATGTCTTGGTATGAAGTACTAGGAGATTGCTCATACATTATACTTGTAATGATTTTATCAATTGCAGTTTTTTCTGATTCATAATCTACTAGTTTTGTTCTTGTTCCTTTTTTTGGATTTGGTTTGATTTGTTTTGCAGAAATTGTTTTTGTTTTATTTTTTACGACTTTGAGATATTTTTGAAATGCTTTTCCATGTTTGTCATCTGCTCTTCTGACAAATGATTTAATGATTTTATCTAACTCTATCTTGATTTTTGAGGCTAAATCTTGTTCTTCTTTTAGATCTGATGAGCCTAGAACTGTAAGTAAATATTCAAATGCTCTTCCATTTCCTGTAATTCCTACATTTGTCAAAGTTGATGCAGGTAACAGTCCTCTCAAAATATCTAATGCTTTAGCTTTTGTTGAACCTTTGTAAATCATGTTTGCAGATTTTATGTCAATTTCATCTTTCAATTTTGAAAATGATTTTTCTTTTCCATCTGTTGAATCTTTAAAATTGTATTTTTCAATTGGATATTTTTCTCTTACATAATTTATCATGGGTTCAATGTTTCTTGAATAAACATCAAAAGAAAAATTACATGTCTCTTCATAAATATCTGCAAATTTAGATTTCATAATTTCTGTGTCTCTGTAAAATCTATACTTTCCATTTTCTTTTTTGTTCCATGCAACATATCTTGAAGATTTTTCCAAATACGATAATCCAATTCTTCTATCTTCAATTTTTTTTACTGCAATATTTGATAACCCTTCAATTGCAATTTGTGCTTCTCCAAGTTCTGCAACTGAATCATCTCCATATTCTAAAAGTACTCTATTGTAAAATTCATCTCCTCTGTTTTTATTTTTTAAGAACTCATCAAGAAAAATTCGTCTCATACTTTTGTCGGTTCTACTATATCTTGACATCAATGCACCACGATCAACTTGTTGTGGGGTAATTATTGCAAACACATTACCATCTGTATTTGAAAAATGATCTGATAGAATCTTCTTTTCTTTAATTGAAAATTCTGACAACATTGATGTCAAGGTTTTCAATTATTAATACTCTATTTCTTTTTTCCAATCTGAATAAGATCGGGTGCTTTGTCTTTGTTTCCTTCTTGACCTTTTGTTTGCCATCTGAGTAATACTTCTTTGAATGCAGCTGCATCAGATTCATTTTCAGTATACATCAAAGTAGTCACCCAGAAACCGTTGTTGGCAGTTTTTCCTCCAACAGAATTCATCCAAAAATCACTTGGCAATTTCTCCATAACTCTACTTTCTTTGTCTTTGGAAACTTCTGACCATCTGTTTGAAACAAAATTCAAAATCTGTTCAAGTTCTTCTCTTTGAATCATAAATTATCAATTATATCTCTAAATTTTAAAATTTCTACAAAATCTATGATTTTGAGTTTGTAAAAATAATCTTACTAAAACTAAAAAGAATTCTTACACATTGTCGGTTATACAAATCTCTAAAGATACTCACATGACCCACGACGATATCGAGATAATCGGTAAAAACGTCAAAGACATGTACGGAACATTCATGGGTAAGGTCGCAGGAACAATAACTGACATTGACGGTAGTATTCAATCCGTTGGCATTGACTGCGGTTCTCAAGGATTGCAGCAAATCCAATATGAGCAACTGGTAGTTCAAGGTGATGTGGTTATTTTTATTCCAAAATGGAGACTTGACTCTCAAAGACTCATTCGTGAAAAACAACTAACATTACGTCGTCTAAAGGCCTTGATTGATATTGTTTCAGAAAATGATGACATGAAAGAAGATGCAGAAATAATTCATGAAAAATACAAGTCAAAACTTGTATCCTTAGATGAAACAGAAAGTGAAATCAAAGCCAAACTTGAGGCAAGATTGGCAGAGTTAGATGAACAAATGAAGTCTGCAAAGATGTTATCATTTGATGCAAAGGTACAATTCAAGAGCAATGAAATCTCTGAAGAAACATTTGAAACTGTGAAAACATGCACAACTGAGGTAATTGAGCATGTAACTCACGAAACTGCAGAAATTGCAAATGTTAAGAGTAGAATTGCAGACTTGACATTAGAAGTACAAGAGATAACTGCTCCTACACCAGACATCCAAGAATCAGCCGTTTCATATCTGGAGACAAACGAACCACAACACGTAGTTCAAACAAGTCTTCCAGAAGCACCAACAGAACCCGTTACAACACCTTCAGAACCAATTAAAGTTGAGGCAACCCCTATTCCAGAACCTCCAATGGACTCTGAAGTAACATTCGCATTTCCAGAACCACCCCAACAGGTGACCTCAGAAACCTCAAAAGACAACAACGATAATGATTGGCTTGCTAGAATGGAAGCACAATAATTTTTTTAAATTATTTTTTTAACATTTAGAAAGATCTTAGTTCATACAATTTTTGATGTCTGAGACCTATAATATCGGGCTTGAAAATAATGACACTAATACCAGAGTAAAGGCTGATTCTGACTATATCTATTTTTGGGGGAATCAAGCAAAAAACCTCTTTTGGTTTTCCTCTTGGGATAAAATCTTGGATTGGCAACCACCTTTTGCAAAATGGTTTGTTGGAGGTACAATTAATGCCTCATACAATGCCTTAGATGTTCATCAAGCAACAAAATCTCAAAAACCTGCCATTTTGTGGGAGGGTGAGAATGGCGATTCTAAAATTCTCACATATTCTGAGATGTTCTCACAAGTCCAAAAATTCTCAAACGTCCTCAAATCATTAGGTGTTCAAAAAGGAGATCGTGTAACCTTGTATCTCCCAATGATCCCAGAATTGCCAATTGCAATGCTTGCATGTGCTAGAATTGGAGCAACTCATACTGTGATCTTTTCAGGATTCAGTGCTACATCTATTAGGGATAGAATAGGTGACTCAAAATCTAAAATTGTAGTAACTGCTGATGGTGGTTATCGTCGTGGAAAAGTTGTCAAACTTAAAGAAGTAGTAGATGAAGCAATTCAAGATTTTGATTTTGTTAAAAACGTAATCGTTGTTCAAAGAACAAATAATGAAATTTCAATGTCTTCAAAAGACAAATTTTGGAATGAATTAATCAAAGACGCATCAGAAAATTGCCCTGCAGAAAAATTAGATAGTACTCATCCACTTTTTATCTTGTATACTTCGGGAACTACCGGAAAACCAAAGGGAGTTTTGCATGGAACCGGAGGATATCTGACTCATCTTTATTCTACTTTCAAATGGGCATTTGACATTAAAGATTCTGACGTGTTTTTTTGCACTGCTGATATTGGGTGGGTAACAGGTCACAGTTATGTCGTTTATGCGCCATTATTACATGGCGCAACAGAAATAATGTATGAAGGTGCACCTGATTTTCCTGATGAATCTAGGATGTGGGATGTTTTACAAAAATACAAAGCAACAATTTTTTACACAACTCCTACTGCCCTTAGAATGTTTATGAAATTTGGAGATGAAATTCCAAATTCATTTAATTTATCTTCATTAAGGTTACTTGGAACTGTGGGCGAACCAATTAATCCTGAGGTTTGGAAATGGTATTACAAAACAATTGGTAAAGAAAAATGCCCGATAATTGATACATGGTGGCAAACAGAAACTGGTGGTATGTTAATTTCACCTTTGCCTGGTTTGGAAACTATTCCTCTAAAACCTGGCTCTGGAACCCTTCCAATTCCAGGTGTACATATCACAGTTGTAGATGAAAATGGAGATGATGTGCCTCCTAATACCAAAGGATATCTTGTGATCAAAAACCCGTGGCCTGGAATGCTTTTGACTCTGTGGGGTGATGATACAAAGTACAAAAAAGTATACTGGTCAAAGTATGAAAATTTCTATTATTCTGGCGATTATGCTCTAAAAGATTCAGATGGATATCTTTGGTTACTGGGACGAGCTGATGATGTTCTCAAAATAGCAGGTCATAGAATTGGTACTGCCGAACTTGAGAGCTGCATTGTTTCACATGATGATGTTGCAGAGTCAGCTGTTTGTGGAATCCCTGATGAAGTAAAAGGCGAAGTGATAATTGCATTTGTAGTTCTCAAAGAGGGAGTTACTGCCGAGAGAAAAATTTTAGACAAAGAACTTGTTGAAAAAATTAGAACTGATGTTGGAGCAATCGCTACTCCTAAACAAATCTATTTTGTATCAAAATTGCCTAAAACAAGAAGTGGAAAAATTATGAGACGATTACTAAAAGCAATCGGAAACAATGAAACGATCGGTGATATCAGTACTTTGGAAGATGGCGCTGCTGTCACTGAGGTACAAACTGCATTTGATGAAATTCAAAAATCTATCCGAGAATCAAACTAAATATTTTTCAAATCAATTGCAGATAACATTTCAAACATATCTTTGAGTCCATCATATTCTGATTTTGATTCTTCATCTAGTTCATTGTATTCTTTTTCCTTGATTTCATCTAATCTACTGTTTGCATCTCTGAAAAACTGCTCATATTCTTCTATTTTCTCATCAGTAATTTGTGATAGATCAAAAATTACTGTATTGCTTCCAAGAATGTTTTTGTTTTCATCATATAGACTCGTTGCATGTAATACTCCTGGGAATGTACTACTGTCCTGTCTCTTGAATATAATTTTCCTATCTGTTACTTTTCCTGTTTCAAACCATGTTTTGAGGGACTTATTCATGTCATGCCATTCTTCTTTAGGCACGTGCTCAAAGATTGTTTTTCCTAAAATTTCAGATTTGGCATATCCTAAGTTTGCAGCATATGTGGAATTACAGTCAAGGATCGCCCCTATTGAGTTGATTCTCCTCCACATTACTGGAGCATCTTTGAGTATTTTCCTTGCTTCAGTTTGTGCCATTTTTTTAAAATTATTTGAACTAGTAATTAAATTGAAATATTCTTAGAACCACTGATCCAAATTTTGGCTTTTCTTCTCTAATGCCTTTTTTAATCTGTTTAATGTTGAATTTACTCTATCTTCTGAGAAACTTCTATCTTTTACCAAGTAGTTAGTTATTGCTTCATAATCTATATTTTCAAAAATAATTTCTTTTACATCTGCAACTTCTGGATTCAAAAATATCTTTCTGATCTCTTGAAAATCAATTTTTTCTAATTGCTCTTGGATTTGTGGTATATCTTCTAGTCTTGAATGTTGTTTTATCATTTTGAGTGCTGTTTTTGGACCGATTCTTTCAAATCCGTTTGGATTAAAATCTGTACCAATTAGTATTCCTACATCAATTAATTCTTCACGTGTCAATTCTAAAGATTCTAAAGTTTTTTGTATTTCAATAATTTCTGGAACAATATCGATATACGTATTTTTATTTGGTATCTTTCTTCTGCCACTATTTGTAAAATTTCTAACTAGTCTTTTTGCACCGCATAAAATCGAATCAAAATCTTGACTTGCTGAAGCATATGCTTGACCTGTGTTAGTTAGATGAGCTGCAGTTGCCTCCCCTTCTGATGGTGCTTCGATATATGGTATACCAAAATATGTTAAAATCTGTTTTGATTCTTTTACCATCCCATCTTTCATACTTGTTGTCTGCTGAGCATATTTTCTTGCATCTTCCATATTTCCATCTGCAATCGCTTTTTCATATTTTATGGTGGCATCCATTTTGATTTGTTTTCTACGCTCAATTTCTGCTGTTTTTAGAGATGGTGGTTTTCCATCAAATACATAAACGGGTTTAATTCCTAAAGAAAGAAAATTCACGTTTCTGTATAATAATCCACTAAGATGGCTTGTAATTCTGCCTTCGCCATCCGATAACTGTAGTCCATCAGGACCTCTAATACTTGCTAAAAACTGGTAAATTGCATTGTAAGCATCAATTGCAATAACTTTGTTTGAAAATGTATCTAATGTTGTCTTTTCCCTAACAACTAAATCTTTTAGATTTAATCCCATATCTTTGGTTGAAATTTGTGCTATTTTGTGTTTACCTTTTTAATTTGATCGGTCTTTTGAAAAAATCGATTTTAATATCGATTTCATCTTACTTGTTTTATGGCAAAATTAATTCTTCCCTCTCACCTTGAAGATAAAATATTTGAAATAAAGTATTTTGATGATAACATCTTCAAAATCACTTCATATTTTCCTTTAAGTGATTCTGAAAAACAAGAAATCAAATCAATTATGAATATTGATTTTTCTGGATTTCATTCAATTTTTAGTGATAATATTTCGGATGATGAATGGAATAGAACTAAAGAACAAATTAAAAAAAGATTCAACGATGAATTGTTTGAGATTGATAAAAAACCTTAGTTCTGATTTGCTTTATTATGGAGGTGATCTCCCATTAATTGCCGGGGTAGCCAAGCGGTAAGGCGGCCGTCTCGAAAACGGCTACGCGAAAGCGTGCAGGGGTTCGAATCCCTTTCCCGGCGTATTCGTTGTTGTTCGAAGCCCTCACTCATCTAATGCAAATATAACAAAAAAACCATATTTCATTCAGAGAGGTGGTATATTTGGCTAGGATCAAACAAATTCAGGCTCAAGATACGGGTTATTACTATTCCCAGCGAGTCAAGAATTCAAAAAAAAATGATGGAGGAATTACTTAGTTCTTCAGATTACAAACTCATTGAAAAATATGATAGATTGATGATTGTAGAAACTAAAGCCATTGCAACAAGATCAAAGCACCTTGATACCATTCTATCTCTAAGTCGAATCAAACCAAAAAAGTCCTGGACTAAGTTATCCCAAGATGATATTGATGATATGATTGCAACTGTAGTTTCAACTTACAGCAGTAACGGTCAGGAAACTCACACTACTTATGATCACAAAAAAATTCTAAAGATATTCTTTAGATGGTTGAAACTTGGTTCAAGGAGTTTTAGAAAAGTGGGGGATCCCCCTGAAACAAAAAATGTCAAGATGTTGACAGTAAAAGATACTATTGTCAGAGAATCACTAGTGACTCCTAAAGACCTTGATTTACTAATGCAACATACTTTCAATCTTAGGGATAAAGCTCTACTTGCAACTCACTATGAAGCTGGAACTAGAACTGGAGAACTCCTATCTTTAAAGATAAAACATGTTTCATTTGTCAAACATGGAATAAAGATAGCAGTTGATGGTAAAACAGGTGCTAGACCTATCCTGTTAATTGAATGTGTTCCGTATCTTTCAAAATATCTTGCAACACACCCTCTAAAAGATGATCCAGAAGCACCACTGTGGATAAATCTCCATAGTAAGTGGTATGGAAAACCATTAACACAACCTGCGTTTTTAAGAATTCTCAAAAGAATTACTCACAGTGCAGGGGTCAAAAAGCGAGTCTATCCACACTTGTTTAGGCATTCAGAGGCAACACGAACTGCAACCATGATGAATGAAGCCATGATGAGAAAAAGGCATGGTTGGTCAGCTACCAGTAAAATGCCCTCAAAATATGCTCACATAATCCAAGAAGATGTTGATAATGCAATCCTAAAACATCATGGATTTACGCCTGAAACAACTGTTGCACGTACTCCAAAGGTATGTCCATCTTGTAAGAATCCAAACGCCTTTGACTCTGATATTTGTGACAACTGCTCAAAACCACTCACTCTTGACAAGGCAATTCTCCTGGAAGATGAATCCCAAAGAGATTATGAAGAGATGAAATCCCAAGTTGGTGAAATGAGAAAAATGATGACAGAACTTTTCTCAGAATTGAAGAAAGAGCATAGAGACGTCATCTTTATTTTTGGCATGAAATTTTGGCATTTGTGCATTAGTTTTTTTCATGATCGTTAGATTATGAAAAATTCTATTTCAATAATTTGGAATGTAAAAAACCAATATATCTGCAAAATCTTGACAAAAAAACATTGCACGTCCCTACAAAAAATAATCAAGGAACCATAATTCTAGGAGGATTTTTGTTAGTTTTTGCCGTAATTCTTGTTTTTAGTTTTAGCGCAGAACATACTATTCACGAAATATTTCACGGAGTTACTTTCATGATGTCGTTATACCTATCATTTCTCTCATTTGGAGCATTTTATCGATACCGAATTTCAAGAATCTTGTTTGCAGCAATTGCCTTTGCAATTTTTGGAGCATCAGAAGTAATTGAGATGGTAGATGACCTGGAATCTCATGATGAACCCTGGTCATTAGATGAAATAAGAGACTATGTCATCTTTGCAGCAATTACACTATTTGCAATTGGGACATTCTACAAGACACGATTTAATTCATAATAATGTTTGAGATTTGTACCAGTTCAAATTTATATTCAAAAAAATTCATCAGAATAGAAATGAAACCATGTGAGAGTAAGGTTTTGAGTCTA
The DNA here is from genome assembly GCA_964343515.1 of uncultured Nitrosopumilaceae archaeon. GTDB lineage: Archaea > Thermoproteota > Nitrososphaeria > Nitrososphaerales > Nitrosopumilaceae > Nitrosopumilus. The sequence goes on along the minus strand of CAYFJT010000007.1, from coordinate 792 downwards.
GTTCAAAGAGCCCCTCATACTCTGACTAGTCTTGTAAAAAATACTGAATGCTCTAGTGAAACCGTTACAAAACATGTTACAGAGTTTTTGAAAAATGGAACCCTCAAAGAAAAGAGAACAAAGTTTTCAATCTTTTACAACCACTTAATGGAATCTGAAAAGGTGGATTTCTTTGAAATGCTGTTAAACTCCACAAACAAACTGGTTTTACTAACACTATTGGAGAAAAAGGAATGCTCTCAATCCCAGTTAGAATCAGAAATTGATAAATCACGTCCATCAATTTCAAGATCTATTAATGTATTAATCCAAAGTAAAATCGTATCAAAGAATTACCGTCCGGGAAACAAGACATATTTCATTTCAGACAAACCAAAAATTATTTCGTGGTTGAAGGAAACTCATCCAAAGTTGCTTGATAGAATCACTGTCAATTTAGTTGAGATGAATATGTGATTAGTACATTCTTTGAATGTACCAGTTTCTTTAATACAAAAATTCTTCCTAAGAAATTAAACGCTTATTCACAAATGAACGGTTGGAAAACCCAATCATTCATTTTTAATGTTCAATATAGCAACTAAATTTTGTTTTAAAGAAAAAGACGATTTTCAATAGTAGAAATTATACGCGTCAGTTAAAAGGAATTTTTACAACAATTTCAGTATGAATAAACAACTATTTTTTCTCATGATGCTTTTAGTTGTAGGTACGGTTTCAGTTTCTGCATTTGCAGATGATGATGACAGATACGATGATGATGACAAGTATGATGATGACAGATACGATGAT
>CAYFJT010000006.1:87307-125834 GCA_964343515.1 uncultured Nitrosopumilaceae archaeon | reverse complement strand
GAGCCCGTATCTGTAATAGTCTTGGTGAGCCATTACCTCACCAACAAACTGATAGGCCGCAGTCCCATCCTACGGCGATAAATCATTTGGAACACAAACCATTCCAGGTATAGTGTTCTATCGGGCATTATACTCAGTTTCCCGAGGTTATTCCCGTCCATAGGTTAGGTTGACTACGCGTTACTGAGCCGTCTGCCTTGTATTACTACAATGACTCGCATGGCTTAGTATCAATCCGATAGCAGTCAGGTCCGGCAGGATCAACCGGATTCTGAATTGTGATTTTGATTATTGAAGTACATTTGTACTTTAATTGGAATTGACGGATGCACATAATCTTCACATCTCAGATATTGATCACTTGATCAAATCCTCATTTTTGTATGCGTAACTGGAGGCCCACGAATCACAAAATGGTATATTACCATACTTCATCGCAAGCGCCGCCTATTGCGTTACGTATGCAAAAGCCTCACATGTCAGAATCCATATAAACCATGCGTAAAATTATGTCTGATCGACATAATTTTTTGTAAAAATTACAAAGAACATAACTATGCAAAACTAGTCAGTTTTCAAAAATTCTCACCGGATAACTATATTCAATAGTTAAAATGATAGGAACAATCTTGGGAATTTGCTTTTGGATTATATCAAAGAATACAAGAAAAAGACTCACGCATCAGCAAAGTTGTTTGCCAAGTCTTCAAAGTTGCATGTTAATGGTGTTTCTCACAACATAAGATTTTTTGAACCATATCCATTTGTTGTGAAAAAATCACTTGGAAAAAATCTTGTTGACGTAGATGAAAACAAGTATACCGATTATTGGATGGGTCATTGGGCTTTGATTTTAGGACACGGTCCAAAGTCAGTTAAGAAAAATTTGCAAAAGCAGATTGAAAAAAGTTGGATGTATGGAACGGTAAATGAACAAACAATTTTGCTATCAGAAATAATTTCAAAAGCAGTTCCAGTTGCAGAAAAGATTCGTTATGTTACATCAGGTACTGAAGCAACAATGTATGCAGTTAGATTAGCTCGTTCAGTATCTGGCAGAAAAATAATTGCAAAGATTGATGGAGGATGGCACGGATATACTTCAGATTTACTAAAATCAGTAAACTGGCCATTTTCAGAATCTGAAAGTTCTGGAGTTGTAAATGAAGAACAGATTGTTTCAATTCCATACAATGATTTAGAAAAATCATTATCTATTTTAAAAAAACATTCCAAAGATTTGGCAGGAGTAATTATTGAACCAGTACTTGGTGGCGGAGGTTGTATTCCAGCTACTCCAGATTATCTAAAAGGAGTTCAAGAGTTTTGTAAAATGAATAATTCATTATTCATACTAGATGAGATAGTAACTGGATTTCGATTCAGATATGGATGTCTATATCCAACAATGAAGTTAGATCCTGACATTGTTACTTTGGGAAAAATAGTTGGTGGAGGATTGTCAATTGGTGTTATGTGCGGTAAAAAGGAAGTAATGGAATTTGCAGATACCACTGGAAAAAAGAAATCTGAAAGAAGTTATGTTGGTGGAGGTACATTTTGTGCAAATCCAGCCTCAATGGTGACAGGCTTTTCAACATTGAATCATCTTAAAACAAAAAAATTAATTTATACAAAGATTAATGATTTGGGCAAATTTGCAAGAAGTGAGATTGAAAAAGCATTTGATGGTAAAGTTGCAGTTACTGGAAAAGGCTCATTGTTTATGACCCACTTTCTTAAAGATGGAATTACAAATATTACAAATTCAGCACTAGCTTCAAAATGTGATGTGTCATTATTGACAAAATATCATTTTAAAATGATATCCCATGATGGGATCTTCTTTTTGCCAGGAAAGCTTGGAGCAATTTCAGATGCACATTCAAAAGAAGACATTAAAAGAATAGTAAAGGCATCTGAAGAGTTTACCTGTTAGAGTAATTTGGAAAAAATTCAGATTTCCAAGATTTGATCTTTGTAAAAATATCCAGATATTCAGAAGATTTTACAGTGATATGAATAGGAGCATATAATTCTCCAAACGGGGATTCAAAAATTATTCTACATTCATCTTTGAAGAACGGAACAGAGATGCCAATCTTTTTGAGATTAGAAAAACAATAATCTTGAATTTTGATTGATTTTTCAGAAACAGTAATTTTCTTTGGTTTGGTATTTTTTTAAATTGTTTCATCTAGTTTCTTCTTTAGTGAATCATCCCACAGAGGAGTATCATATGGCCATCTATGAACAAAGACTTTTTCTGCAAGAAATGAAATTTCAGACAATGATGTAATTTTGATTGCATGTTTTTATAAAATAAGTGACTCTGTAAATCATGGAAAAGAAAAAAGAGGAAAAAGAAGCCTATGCCACAGATGATCCAACAAATGCAGATGCTAAATCTCAAGAAGACATGGCAAAAGAAGCAATCAAGAAATTCAAATCATTGAATAGTTAGTAATATTCGACAGTAGAGTGAGTGTAAATTATGGGATTGTTTGGAAAAAAAGAAGACCCAGAAGATTTGATGTACGAGGGAATGGGTATGCTAGAAAAGAACCAGCCAAAAGCAGCAATCTCGTTTTTCAACAAAGTCATAAAACAAGAACCAGAAAACACAGAAGCATTGCTCCAAAAAGGATTGGCATTAAATCTGATAAAGAAATACCAAGATGCAATAACTTGTTTTGATAAAATTATTCAAATTGATCCTAATGATGCACAGGCCCTTAACAACAGAGGAATATCTATGGCAGAAACTGGAAACGTTCAAGGTGCAGCAGAATATTACGACAAGGCAATAGAAGCAGATTCAAAATATGCTTCAGCCTATTTTAACAAGGGAGTACTACTAGACAAACTACAAGAACATGAGGAAGCATTAACTGTTTTAGAAAAAGCAATTACAATTGATCCAAGAAAACCAAATGCTATGATCTACAAAGGCATTGTTTTAGGAAAATTAAAAAGAAATGAAGAAGCCTTGAACTGTTTTTCAAATGTATGCAGAAAATACCCAAACAACTTAGATGCATTCTTCCAAAAAGGGGTACAGTTAGCTGAATTAGGACAACACAAAAAAGCACTAGATGTATTTGATGAAATCTCTAAAAAATTCAAAGACAATGTAAATGTCATCTATGCAAAATCACGCAGTATGGCAGCACTTGAGAGATATCCTGAATCATTAGAATTACTAAAAAGAGCAGTTGCAATTAGCCCCAAAATTATTCGTGCATGGGCCAAAGAAGAGCCAATTTTTACAAAATTCCACAGTAATGAACAATTTAGAAAAATAGTGAAACTATAGAATTTTTTTACGTACTGCGTCGATTCGAATAATACCAATCTTCTTTTTTGGACCAATTAGTCTTGCTTCAAATATTGGAACATACAATTCGGTAATTTCACGCAAAACAAATTCTTCAGAAAGTTCCCTTACATCTGCTTCTAGTGGCTTTTTAAGTTGGGATTTGAGTTTTTGCAAAGCTGCATCATATGTCATTTCAGGTTTTTTTACATTAGATTCATTTTTTTGCAATAATCGTTTAGGGTAATTTTCTACAGTCTTGGAATTGACTTTGAAGGGGAATTTTATTTCTCTTCCGTGATGATCAAATGCAATCTCATCTTCTTCCTCAACAAAAACATGTTCTTCTAATTTCATGTCAATCTTGTTTTTGCCTCTCTTGCCAACAAATGCCTTCTCAAAGCCAGACTTTGAGCGAATTTGAAATACACCGTCACCTAATTCCACTTCTTTGACATTTGAAGGAACAGAAATGGTATGGGTTGCCTTACGATAGTAATCAGCAATGTACTTTCCAGAAACCATTAAGATGCATTCATAGTATAATTTGATAGAGTGAATGTGAACTTGTTCTTTTTTTGGTCGAGACAATAAAGACTTGAAAGGTTTTGTTTTCTTTTCTTCTACAATTTCAGTTGCGTCTTCTAATTCGATATTTTTTCTCAGGACAACAGTCTTTACATCATAAGGTTTTTTCAAAACTATTCAGAATAAGCAATCACATCTATTAAACCAATTCTGCTAGGAAAAGAATAATAGATTTGATGTTAATGAAAAAGTATGGCTGTAAAAAAAGCAGGATACATTGAAAAATTTCTAAAAAAAGCAGACAAAGCACTTCAAGATGGTGTAAAAAGGGCAGATGAAGTACTAGAAGATGCAGTAGAATTTGGAACAATGACAGCTAAACAAGCTGCACAGGCAAGCAAAGAACTTCGCAATCAGGCAAAAAAAGAGAGAGATGAATTAAAGAAAAGAGGAGTTAAGAAAATTGCAGAGGGAATTACTGCAGCAAAAAATGTCACATCAAGTACAGAAGAAGACTTGGCAATACTTGAGAAATTAGGAGATCTTAGAAAGGCGGGAATAATTACAGAAAAAGAATTTCAGACAAAGAAAAAGAAAATTTTAGGAAGAATATAACAATGAAAAAAACAAACATTCATGGAGCTAATGACAAGAGAAATGTAAATCCGGAATGGTTTACATCTAAGACATGGATGAAGGTATTGTCTGAAAAAATCAGATCAAAAGATCAAGACATCTATCACGTTCATTTTGAAAAAGGTTCTAGAACAAAGCTCCATGCACATAATGGAAACCAAGTATTAGTTGCAACAGAAGGTAAAGGAAGTTTAGAGATTTTTAGGAGATATGGAACAAGTAAAAATAATTTTAAGATAAAGAAAACTCAAAAAATTTCCCTAAATGAGGGAGATGTTGTGCATATTCCAGCAAAAACACTTCACACTCATGGTTCAGTAGATAAGAAAAAGACATTTTCTCATATTGCCATAAACATATTGCCACAAAAAAATTCAGAATACAAAACAATTTGGTGGGAATCAGATTTCAAAAGTAATGCCACAACAATAATCTAAAGATGTCACTGAGAAAAAGTTCAGAGATAGAATCAATTCAAGGAAACGAAGGTACCAGTATCAAACAATTTTTTCATCCCCATAACACACTAAAAGGAATAGATTACAGTCTTGCACAATTTACTTTAGAACCAGGAAAAAAATCAAAACTGCACAAAATCAAATCATCAGAAATTTACTATATTCTAGACGGTAAAGCAAATCTAAGAATCAATGATAAAATCATGAAATTGGAAAAAGATGATTCGGCATATGTCCCACCAAATTCAAAACAAAATATCGAAAATATTGGAGATGAAAATCTGAGATTTTTATGTATTGTAGAACCAGCATGGAAGGAAAAAGATGAGAAAATTCTAGAATAATCAATTTTTGACAAAACAGTAAGAAATTATTTTTAAAATATGACAGATTTTAAAAAATAGTGAATACGTATCAGGCACTCAAAGTATTAGATATAGATTCGAATTCGTCTCAAGAAGAAATAAAATCAGCATTTAGAAAAAAGGCACTAGAACATCATCCAGACAAAACCAAGAACAAAAATGAAGACTTGGAATTTAAGAAAATTACAGAAGCATATGAATTTCTCAAGAAAAATCACCATCAAAAAAATGACTTGTATCACAAACAAGAACCACAATCAAAACCCAAATCAAATTTTAAAAGAAAACCATGGGGAGCACCAAACGATGAGAAAATTCCTGAGCAAGATTGGGGGAAATACACAAAAGAGTTCGAAGAAGGAGATCCTGATTTTTGGAAAGAGTATGAGAAAAATTTCTGGAAAGAGTATAATGCAAGAGTTCGTCCTGATGGAAGAAATGGAGAATATGAAAAAGCAAAAGAGCCAAAAGAACAGCCCAATCTCTTTGTAGATGTAGACAAAAGTTTGTGCATTGGATGCTGTAGTTGTGAGACAATTGCACCAGATGTTTTTCAAATTAATAAAGAAAGAATGATGAATCCAAAGTCATCAGTTGTCAATCAAAAGGGTGCGGGAGTAAACAAGATTATGGATGCAGCAATGACCTGCCCAACAAAGGCAATAATTGTTGAAAACACAGATACAAGGGAACGGATGTATCCTTACTAAAATCAGATTTTTAATTTTTCATAAAGTTCATCCAGTTCAGATTCAGACAACTTCAGAGATCCATCAAACATACTGTGTATTGCAGATGCAGAGTCAGTAGAAGATCTTGGAACTAAATGTACATGAACATGAGGTACTTCTTGTCCGGCATCTTTTCCATTATGAACTGCTATCAAAGTAGCACCAGAAATAGAATCAACTTTTGAAATCATCTTATGTACAAGATTGAATAAATCAGAATTTTCATCACTTGACATGTCTTGAATTTTTTGATGATGATTTTTTGGAATTACTAAAACATGTCCTTTTGCAAGAGGAAACGCATCTAGAAATGAGATTGATGATGATGATTCTCCAAGAATTTTACATGGAATTTCTTTTGTAATAATTTTACAAAATATACAATCCATAATATTTCATATTTTTTTTAATATTAAATCGTTAATCACTGTTCAATAATTGTTGGCACATCCAATATCCACCATATCTACTAAAATATCACTACAAAAGCACCTACAAAAGATTATCAAATCTGTTGCTTGAATTGAATTCTATTCTACCAAGTTCCGCCATCGCCTGCATTAGGATCTAGTTTCTTAGCAGGCACATTTCCATGTGCTTTTTTCATGTGTCTTTTCAGACGTTCAGGATCATGTAGTTCTGTGCCACAGGTATCGCATTTTGTTTTACTTTCATTGTTTTTGCTACGGTTAAACAAACCCATATTTTCTTAAAATTTTGAAATACATTATAAAGGATACGTGATTTTTGGAAACACATGACGATTAAAAATATCACTGTTTTAGGTTCAGGAGTAATGGGACATGGTATTGCCCAGGTCTCAGCCACAGCAGGATACAATATTGTTCTAAGAGATATCAAACAAGAATTTTTGGATAAAGCCATGGAAAAGATCAGATGGAGTTTAGATAAACTAGTTTCAAAAGAAAAAATTTCAAAAGAGGAAGGTGATGCAATTTTTGGCAGAATCAAACCGGTCGTAGATTTGAAAGAAGCAGTGCAAGATGCAGAACTTGTAATTGAGGTGGTTCCAGAAATCATGGATTTGAAGAAAAAAGTTTATGCAGAACTTGATGAAGTGGCAGCACCTGAAGTAATCTTTGCATCAAACACCAGCACTTTACCAATTACAGAAATTGCAAACACAACTTCAAGACCAGATAAATTTATTGGAATTCATTTTTTCAATCCACCACAATTGATGAAATTAGTTGAAGTTATTCCAGGTGAGAAAACATCTCAAGATGTTACGGATTTAACCAAAGATTATGTAAAGTCAGTAAACAAACAAGCAGTTCTATGTAGAAAAGATGTTCCAGGGTTTATCATTAACAGATTATTCATTCCGATGGTTCATGAAGCATGTTTTGTTAAAGACAGAACAGGTGCAACTCTTGAAGAAATTGATTCAGTAGTCAAATTCAAACTAGGATTCCCTATGGGAATTTTTGAATTGGCAGACTTTACAGGAATGGATGTTATTCATAAAGCAACAGTTGAGATGCATTTGAGAGACAAAAAAGTAATCAATCCACACCCAACAGTTGAAAAAATGTTTGATGAGAAAAAATTAGGACAAAAATCTGGAGAAGGGTATTACAAATATTCTGATGACAAATATGAAAGAGTGACATTATCAGAAGAATTAGCTGAGAAATGCAATCCGATTCAACTTGTAGCAAACATTCTCAATAATGCAGCATGGCTTGTAACAAATGGTGCAAGTGATGTTGATGAAATTGAAAAAGCAGCACAGTTAGGATTAGGTTTAAGAAAACCACTCTTTGAGACGGCAAAGAATATTGGAATTAAAAATATTGTAGATGAGTTAAACAAGCTTGCAAAAGAGCATGGAGAATTTTACAAGCCAGATCCATTACTTGTATCAATGCAATAAGTCAAGTAATTCCTAAATGCTCTTTGATTTTACTAACATCTTCTCCAATCATTGCAATTTGACTACTTAGTGCCCAAACAGAGTTTCGCGATTGGATGTTTTGGTTATTCAAATATTTTACCAACGTCATAGTAAACTCAGAGTTCTTTCTTTTCTCTAAGAAACAAATGATTTCATCAATCATTTGAGGAGGTAGTCCCTTGTCTAATTTTTCAATAAGTTGTTTGCACTCTTCATCATTTTCAATTGGCATCGTATAATGTATAGGCCTATTGATTAAAGAAGATTATGCAGAGACAAGTTCAAGAATTTTTTTGATTGCTTCTTGAGGAGTGTCTACACCAATGATTTTGACATTTTCTCTATGATCAAGATATCCATCAATGAATGGATCAACTGAGCTGTCCAAATTTCTTATTGCGACCATGGGTTTTTTGTGCATGTATGCAGCACATGTTTCAGATAAAGTTCCAGAACCCCCGCCGACAATCACAACGCCGTCTGCAGACAATGCATTAAGAAAATCACGAGCCAACCCCATACCAGTTGGTATCACAACATCGCAATACTCGTTAGCTTCAGATGGTTCATTTTGAGGAATTATTCCAATAGTTAATCCATTTGCATCTTTTGCACCATGAGCTGCGGCAGTCATCACTCCTCCCAACCCACCACAAATTAATACAGAATCAGATTTTGCAATCTCTGATCCAACTTGATAAGCAATCTTTTCATGTTCAGGCAAACATCCCTTTGTGTTATGACCAATTACTAGGATCTGTCTTTTCTTAACCATACTTCAAGATAAAAAACTGGTTTGAAATATCTTACTAGAGAAAAGGATATTAGTAAAAAATACTATTGCTATTCATGGAAAGACGTTCAATGCCTGTATGTTTTACTGAAAAACAATACAAAATGATCGAAGAATATGCAAAGAGAAATGGAATGCTTAATGCAAGCCAAGCTCTTGAAAAACTTCTAAGCGAATAAACGCTTTTTTGTTATTTTTATTTTATTTACATTTATAGAATAAGATGTACTAGGTAGATTTGAAATGGGATTATTTAGCAAAAAACCATCATTTTGTACTATTTGCAACAAAGAGTTAACCCATAAACATAAACCAAAAAGAGAGTGGAACATCAAAGGTCCACTTTGTGGAGATTGTCATTTTGATAAACAAAAAGAGTACTATGAAGGAAAAGTCAGACAGCCTTGTGTTGAATGCGGTAAAACTCAAAAGATTACAGATTTGTGGGAACCGCGATGGCAGTGGGACATGGAAGGACTACTCTGTAAACCATGTTTTGACAAAAAAGAAGAATCCCATGGAAAAAAGAAAAATTTCTGTTCATTATGTGGAGGCAAGATGGGATTAATCAGATACAATCCAAAAGGAAAATGGAAGATTGACGGACAGTTGTGTAGAAAGTGTTGGGATGAAAAAAAAGCAGAGTTTGGATAACAATTGGGTTTTTTAAAAAAAATCAAATGCGATATTTGTGAAAATAAATTTTCAAAACAAGAAGAGTTGATGAATCACAAACAAATTGTTCATGGAAATGATTTGCAATACGATTGTAAAGAATGCAACAAATATTTCTCAAACATGGAAGATATGAGAACTCATTTACAAAGAGAGCATAGTTACAAAAAAGACAGATGACTAGATTGCTTTAACTGTTTTAACTACGGGAGGTCTTACTTTGGTAAATACTCTGAACCCACAAATACATTTGATTTCAGGTAGTCTGGATAGTTCAGTATTTGAAACCATTGTTCCACACCTGAGGCAAGAATAATTTACATCAAATGTTTCAACAGGTGTTTCTTCTACTTCATCAAAGTTTTCTTCAGCCATGTTTATCATCAAAATTTCTATAATTTAGAGATTATGTTAAGGAGAGTTCGATGTAGACATCATCAGGAATTTTCAATCTCATTAATTGTCTAATTGCCTTATCATCAGCATTGATGTTGATAATTCTTCTATGCATTTTCATCTCCCATTTTTCATAGGTTTCAGTTCCACTACCACATGGAGACTTTCTAGTAGCAACATGTAGTCTCTTTACAGGAAGTGGGGTTGGACCCTTTACCTTAACACCGGTTTTTTTACCGATACCCATGATTTCCCCACATACGCCATCTAACTTTGGTAGACTAGTGGATGTGAGTTTTACACGGGCGGTTTGGGTCATAAAAAATCCGCCTATGGTTTGTACTCTTCGGTAATTTCCTTAACGATTCCTGCTGCGATAGTTGCACCCATATCTCTAAGGGCAAATCTACCCATCTCAGGGAAATCTTGGAATGTTTCAATACAAGTTGGTCTTACCGGTCTAATTTTTACAATTGCGGAATCACCAACTTTAAGGAATTTTGGATTTTCTTCCTCAACGGCACCAGATGCTGGGTTGATCTTTTGTAAGAACTCAGTAACTGTTGCTGCAACTTGTGCAGTGTGTGCGTGCATAACTGGAGTATAACCAGGAGCGATTGCTGTTGGGTGATGAATTACAATAATTTGTGCTTTGAATTCTTTTGCAACTGCTGGAGGTGCGTCAGGACTTCCGAGAACATCTCCTCTCTTGATATCTTTCTTTTCAACACCTCTAAGGTTGAAACCAATGTTATCACCTGCTTCTGCAGATGGCATCTCAGTGTGGTGAGTCTCAATAGATTTGATTTCACCAGGAGCACCTGAAGGCATCACAACAATTTTGTCTCCTGCTTTCATGGTTCCTGTTTCAACTCTACCTACTGGAACAGTGCCAACACCAGTGATTGTATAAACATCTTGGATTGGAACACGAAGTGGTTTACCTGTTGGTTTTTCAGAAACGGTAAAGTCATCAAATGCTTCAAGTAGTGTTTTGCCAGAGTACCAAGGCATATTCTCAGATTTTTTAACCAAGTTGTCACCTTTCCATCCAGATACAGGAACGAATGGTACGTTTTCTAGTTTGTAACCTACAGATCTAACTAATTTTTCACCTTTCTCTTTGGCTGTTTTGAATGCTTCTTCAGAATAGTTGCTATCATCCATTTTGTTGATTGCAACGATTAATTGGTTTACACCTAAAGTCTTGAGCAAGAATGCATGTTCTCTTGCTTGACCACCTGCAGCAATTGCAGTATCGGTTTCACCTTCTTTTGCGGAAAGTACTAAAACTGCTGCGTCGGCTTCAGAAGCACCAGTAATCATGTTTTTAATAAAGTCCCTGTGACCAGGAGCATCAATCAAAGTAAAGAAGTACTTTGGAGACTCAAACTTTTGGAATGCAAGATCAATTGTAATACCTCTCTCTCTTTCATCCTTGATGTTATCCATAACCCAAGCATACTTGAAAGTATCACCTTTTCCGGTCTTCTCGGATTCGGATGCATGAGATGCAATTGTTCTTTCATCTACAACTCCAAGATCCATCAAGAAATGACCCATAGTTGTTGATTTTCCATTATCAATATGACCTGTAACAATCAGGTTCAAGTGTGGTTTATCTGCCATGTACAGTGCGTATCTGAGGGCATTTATTACTGTTATGAATTTTTGAAAAAAAATTAAAAAAAATTCAATTAATTTCAGATCAGAAGACTTTGCTAAAAGCACATAAATCAAAGTGACAGAAATGGAAAACATGAAAATTACAGTTTCAGTTATCAAAGCCGATGTTGGCGGTGTTGGAGGACACACAAAACCTAGCGACGGATTACTAGACGCAATTAGAAATACCGTTAAAAATTCAGCAGATTTGCTTATTGATTACTACATTGGATATTGTGGAGACGACACACATATTGTAATGTCGCACACACATGGAGTAGACAATCAACAGATTCACAAATTAGCATGGGATGCATTCATGGCAGGAACTCAAGTTGCAAAAGATGAAGGATTGTATGGGGCAGGACAAGACTTGCTCAAAGATTCATTTTCTGGAAATGTTAAAGGGATGGGTCCAGGAGTTGCAGAAATGGAATTCGAAGAGAGGCCAAATGAAGCATTTACAGTGTTTGCAGCAGACAAAACAGAACCAGGCGCATTTAACTATCCAATTTACAGAATGTTTGTAGATGCACTAAGCAATACAGGATTAATTGTAAACAAAAATCTTGCAGATGGAGTAAAAATAAACATCATGGATGTTGAAAAAGCTCAGATTGCAGAACTAGAATTATGGCAGGACAAGCCAACAATTGAAGCTGCATTAATGTACCCAGGAAGATATGTCGTGGATTCTGTTACAACAAAAGATGGTGAACCAATTCTAGCTGCATCAACAGATAGACTTCATAACATTGCAGGAACATATGTTGGAAAAGATGATCCAATTTGTGTTGTTAGGACACAAAAGAAATTCCCTGCAACTGAAGAAGTAGGTAGTGTCTTTAACAATCCACATTTTGTTGCAGGCAATACAAGAGGAAGTCATAATATGCCATTAATGCCTGTAAAACTAAACTCTGCAGCCACAATCAACTTTTGTATTCCAATAGTTGAAGCACTTGTATTTAGCATGCATAATGGAAAGTTTACTGGACCATTTGATGGATTCTCAACTCCAGACTGGGATCTAATTAGAGAAAGAGCAACAGAAAAAGCCATGGCAATTAGAAGTCAAGGATTTATTCATCCAGCAACACTAGTCCCATCAGAACTGGAATATGCTGAAGGATATAGAGCCAGAATGGATGTTCTTGAAAATAAAATGAAGCCAATGGAAGGTACAACATCTAACAGTGACAGAAAAGAAAATTATGAAGACCCAGATTAGTTTCAAAATCTGCAAATCATAAGAAATAGTTAAATCAAAAAAGACCTTACCAAACTCAGGCTATGAATTTTCAAAAGATTTTTGATTGGAAGACATACATTTTCACAGCATTAGCTGTTATCTCTTTTTCAAATTTTATGGCAGTGTTATTTGGTAAGACCATTCCATTAGTAATCTTAGACTTTTTCAAAGTTGCAGGAGAATATGTTGTGTTAGTGGCAGTCTTTGTGTTTGCTCTTGCATGGTTGCTCAAAGCAAAACCTCACAACCGTCCAAAACAGTATTCAGTAGTAGTGTTTGATGTGTATGGAAAAAAAAGTGAAATTGATGGACTAAGAACAGAGTTCAAAACACACGATGTTGCATGGAGTTTTATGAAGCAGTACAAGAAATCTTATCCACTATACAACTTTGCACTAATTTCAGATCTTCCAAAGTCAAACAAACCAACAATTTTCAGATACATCTAGATTCAATTTTTATTCAACAGTACATTAGTAAAGAGAATGGAGTTTTCCGTTTTAGCTGATTCATTTAACAAAATGGAATCAACAAGAAAAAGACTAGAACTAACACAATATTTGGTAGAACTGTTTGAAAAAACACCACAAGGGGTAATTTCAAAAATTATTTATCTACTACAAGGAAAACTTAGGCCAGATTTTGAAGGAGTAGAATTAGGAGTTGCAGAAAAACTTGCAATAAGAGCAATCTCAAAATCATCAGGAATTCCAATTAAAAAAATCGAAGACGAATACAAGAAAGGGGGAGATCTAGGACATGCTGCCACCGTAATATTAGAACAAAAAACTCAGACAACATTTCTTGTAGAAGACATTACAGTTGAGCGAGTCTATGAAACACTATTCAAAATTGCAAAATTAGAAGGGAGTAGATCACAAGATATGAAGATGAAATACATTTCGAGTTTGCTTAATGATGCAAGTCCGTTAGAGGCAAGTTTTATTTTAAAAATATTATTAGGAACATTAAGACTTGGAATTGCAGAAAATACAGTAATGGATGCATTAGCATTGGCATTTTCAGGAAGTAAAGAAAATAGAAAAATTCTAGAGCACGCATACAATGTTTCTAGCGATTTAGGAAAAGTTGCAGAAGTTTTAGCAAATGAAGGATTAGAGGGAATTGAAAAATTCAAAATAATTTTGTTTAATCCGATAAGACCAATGCTTGCAGATAGAGTAAAGAGCGAACAAGAAGCAATTGAAAAAATGGGAAATGAATTTGCAGCAGAGTACAAACTAGATGGAGAAAGAGTACAACTACACATTGAAGGAGACAAAGTTGTTTTGTTTTCAAGAAGTTTAGAAAATATTTCAAGTTATTATCCAGACATTATAGAGAAAATCCCAAAAACAATTCAGGCAGAAAATATTGTGTTAGAAGCAGAAGCAGTTGCAATCAATGAAAATACTGGAGAGTTTTTGCCATTTCAAGAATTAATGCATAGAAGAAGAAAATACAAAATAGAAAAAGCAGTTACACAATATCCAATTACAGTTAATCTATTTGACATTTTGTACTGTAATGGAAAAAGTTGTTTGGAATTAGATTACAAAAGCAGAAGAGCAAAGATGGAGAAAGTAGTAAAAGAAGATGATTTTGTCAAACACATTCCAATGACGATAGTAAAAAATGAAAATGACATTGAAGACTTTTTTGAGAATAGCATCAATGCAGGTAGTGAAGGATTGATGTTGAAGATGTTAGATAAACCGTATCAGGCAGGTTCAAGAGGAAGTCACTGGCTCAAACTCAAAAGAGAATATCAAAATGAATTAGGGGATAGTTTAGATCTTGTTGTAATAGGAGGGTTCTTTGGAAAAGGAAGAAGAACTGGAAATTATGGAACTTTGCTTTTGGCAACTTATGAGGAAGATGAAGATACATTCACAAGTATTTGTAAAGTCGGGACAGGGTTTTCAGATGAAAGCTTGGATCAATTATATCAAATTCTAAATCCCAAAGTAACAATCAAGAAAAATCCACGTATTGACAGTGAGATGGAAGCAGATGTTTGGTTTGAACCAGAATTAGTTATAGAAGTTGTCGCATCAGAGATTACACTTAGTCCCATTCACAAAGCAGCAAGAGACAAAGTCAGAAAAGGTGCAGGACTTGCATTAAGATTTCCAAAATTTACTGGAAAGATGAGAGTTGAAAAAATGGCAGAGGATGCATCAACAAATGAGGAAGTGATCACATTATACCAAGGTCAAAAAAAAGTGGCACATGATAAGAGCCTCATGTAATTATGCTCAAAAAATTTCAAAATTCATAGAGGATTTAAATTACCTCAGGATTTTGTAGTTTTTGTTATGTATAGCGGAGAGCTTGAGGTTCAAGCAAAAAGAAAGGCTATAGCAGTTTTACAAGATGAAATCAATAGAATTCTAAATGCATCTAGAGAACTAGCAACACTTCCTGAACTAATGATGAAAAAGGACAAAACAGGAATCAAAAACACATTAGAACAAATTTCTACAATTGAAGAAGAAGTAGAAAATCTAAGAAGGAAAATCACACGAGAGGTTGCAGATGTTGGAGGTTTGATTATGAACAGAGAAAATCTTCTAAATACAGCATACACAATGGATGAAATTGCAGGATACATTACCGGAATTTCATTCAAACTTTCAAATGTAAAACCAGCTACTCTAAAAAGTGCAAAATTAGACAAAGATTTGACAAAACTAATTGAATTAGTGGTAGATGAAGTCTACAAACTAAATGAAATTATTCGAAGTCTCAACACAAACACCGCAAGTGCAATTGAATTAGCACAAGAAACACAGACAATTGAAAGAGAAATAGACATCAAATACAGACAAGCAACAATAAAACTTCTATCAGAAGTCACCAATACCAAAGAATTGATGTTGATGAAAGACGTGATTGAAGGAATTGAAGAGATGGCAGATAAATGTCAAAGAGTATCAGATTCTTTCATTTTGTTAGCATTGAGCCTATAAACAAATCACATCTACATTTTTACTTATTTTTGATTTTAAAGAATCTAATGAATTCATATACACTAAAGTTTTTAAAAAATCATGAAGGGCGAACTCATTGAAAACAGAGTGATTGTTTGGAATATCGAAGACTCTCGAAAACTTTTCAGTGGAGGATATTATGGAAAACCCATAGGAATTCCAAAACCGAAAATTGAAGAAATTGATGCACCTCTCGTTTTAGATTTAATCGAATCATTGTATTTACTTGAAAATAAAAAAATTTCAATTTCAAAATCAAAACACAAAGTTACAATTGAACAAATGACAGAGATCTGTAAAAAAGAACATCATGATTTTGATAAAAAATATTTAGTTTACAAAAACTTTAGAGATAAAGGATACATTATCAATCCAGGAATAAAATTTGGTTGTGACTTTGCAGTTTACGAAAAAGGTCCAGGGATAGACCATGCGCCATTTTTGATTCAGGTGTATAACAGAAATGAATCAATAACATCAACTGGAATTGTACTTGCAGGTCGACTTGCAACAACTGTAAGAAAACAGTTCATCTTGGCAATTCCAAAAGGTAAAGAGAATGTGGACTTTTTAGCTTTAGACTGGTGGAAGGCCTAAACTGATTTTATGTGACCTGCAATACGGTCATAGATATCAAAAAGATCTTTGGTGATTCCAAATGCCAAATGATTATCCCATTTACTACGAATTCTAACTGCATTTTCTGTAGGCTCTACATAGATTGTTGCCTCTTTAACAGATTGTTTTGTAATCATCTCATTTAGTTCAGAGTCTTGGTTTAGTTTTTCTGCAAGAATTCCAGGACCATTCCAACTAACACTTTCAACAGTTTTTGCTGCAAAATGACCTTTGGTTTTGAGTTGTGTTTTTGCAACACAAGCACCAACATTTCTACTAACATCTTTTCTTACAATAAAGTGTGCTTGAAATCTGTCTAGTGCACCCCAAGGTAATGGATTTGGATCTTGCATTTTTATCCCTTTTGAATAATTTGAACTACGTCAATGTTAGAGTTTTTGACATCAAGACATCCTCGATTTGTTATCATTCTTGCTGTATGAGCAAAATATCTACTGTAATAATCACCTTGTTCAACATCATCGGTTCCAATCTCTTTAGATTCTGAATTGATACCGATCTCTTTTAACATACTACTAAATTTTTCAGGCCATGTCTGATAGACAAATGTATCAGGCTCTGTATCATGCATTAAAAATCATGAATTATACCCACAAATAAAGATATCAAGAAAAATTTTCTAGAGATCAATCCAATTAAATATTACAAAAGATTTGAGACTTTTATCTTGTTGAAATTCCAAGAAAAAGTTGCACTGGTTACAGGAAGTGGAACAGGTATTGGAAAAGCCATTGCAACAAAATTTGTAGAAAATGGTGCAAGTGTAATTATTCTCGGCAGAAGAAAGGAGCCACTTCAAGAAGCTGCAAAAGAACTTGAAGGAAAAATTCCACAAGGAGTAAATGCAACAGTCAAAATTTTTGCAGGAGTAGATGTTGCAGATGAAACAGCGATGAATGAAATGTTTAGTACTCTAAAAAACGAAGGAGTAAATGTAGATTACATAATTAACAATGCAGGAGTTTCAGGTCCTGTTACGTGTTTTGCAAATTCACCGTTAGATGAATTCAAAAGTACAATTGGAATTCATCTGACTGGAACATTTTGGGGTTCAGTTCAGGCATTAAAAGTAATGAAAGAAGGTGGAAAAATTATTACAATTTCAACATTCTTTACTGAAGAAAGACCGCTAGAACAAAGACCATACAGATTTAGAAGTCCATATACAGCATCTCAAGGTGCAAAGAATAGATTAGCTGAAGCAATGTCATGGGAATTAACTGATAAAGGAATAATATCAATTGCAACAAATCCAGGTCCAGTTCATTCAGATAGAATTTACAAAACAGTATATCCAAAAGCAGCAGCAGAATTTATGAGAGTAAGTGGATTTGAAGACTTGACTCCAGTAGAAGTTGAAGAAGCTAAAGATGATTTGTTAGAGTGTATCCAAGCAGATGGCATAGACAAAGAAGGAATTGCAAAGACTGCTGAAAAATTAGCAAATGGAAGAGATGTTCAAAAATTAACAGAGACTTTTACAAATCTATTAACTAAAATTCAAACAATAGCTGAAAAAGTTCAAAACAACACATCACATATGATTGCAAACAGGGAATTTTTGTCACAATCACAAGTTGCAGAATCAGTTCTCAATTTATGTGATGATGAGATTGCAAAGACTCTCAATGGAAAAGTTATTCCAGGAGACAGAGTATTTTATCCAGTTAAACCACATATTGGAACTACGACTCCAGGAGTTCACCAACCAGACTTTACAGGAAAAGCAGTAGTTTTTACCATTGATGGAACAGACAAAACAGATGCTGAGAGAGTAGAATTTTTGGCAGGACACATTGAAAAAAATGGCGGTAAAGTTGCATGTTTCATTTCACAATCAACTCCTCAAGAAGTTCAAGATTATATCAGTGGAAAATTCCACTCTCATATAGTAGACATTAAAAATCCTGAAGACGTGCAAAGATGGCTAAATACTGCTAAGACAAACATAGGTGAAATTCTAGCAGTGGTTCATGTTACAGGGAAACTACCAGAAGTAGGAAACCTAACTGAATTAACCAGAGCAGGATGGGAAGAACTAGTAGCAAAATTCATCTCAACTCCAGCAACTGTTGCGCAAAGAGCATTAGAACAATTTGTTCCGGGAGGAGGTAAAGATCCGAGACTCTTCAAAGATACAACAGGTTCCATTATGATAATTGGTCCAGATTTACCAATTGGAAGAAAAGTTACAGGAACTCAAAGAGCACAAGTTGAAGTGTTCAGAGGAGCCTTAAGACCATTTACAACGACAGTTAATCAAGAGTTAAGTGATGTTCTAAAATCTAAAATCAGAATGTTCACTGTCTTCCCAGGTTCTGTAACAGGAATAGAACCAAATAATCAAAAAATTGCAGATGCTTTTAATTTCCTAGTATCAGAAAATGCAGCTTCATCATCGGAAGTTACTTTCTGTGTTGATGAATCAAGATAAGAATGAAGAAATTTTCTGAGTTCAGAGTAGGAGATGTGTTTCATTCCACATGCAGTATTTCAGAAAAAGAATTAGGAGAATACCTGAATTTTTCAAGAGTTAGAAATGCATTCTTGGAAGACAAACAGAGTGGAGAACAGATTGTGTCTGGAAGAGCAATTTTATCAAGAATGGAAGGAGAGTTTACAAGATTAAGCCAAATTTATGGAAATCACATAATTTTTCTGGGAACTGATGGAGAGCCAGAATGGAAGAATAGAAACACCCGATTTCTCAAACCGTTATACACAGATCAAGTTTTGAAATTGAAATTTACAATTTCACAAGTTGAAGATATGGATGATGAGTTTGGAAAAATTGCAGTAGATTACGAAGGAACAGATAATGATGGAGAGCCAATTGTACTTTCCAAAAGAAACATCTACAGAATCAAAAAAGAGCCTCCAAGATAATAAAACAAGAGAGTCGACTAGTCTCCCTCGCCTTCAAATAATAATACCTGATGAACAATATACATTACAAAATTTTTATAAAAGCATAAAAAAATTTGAGATTAAAATCCAAGGGGCAAATTATTTCCAGTTAAAGAATCAAAGAATAACTTTCCTGCAGCAATTAAAATTACTACTGAGACCAAAATTTGAAGATATCTTTCTTTAATATCAATAGACAATCTTGCTCCAACGAATCCTCCAATAAAGGATCCAATTGCTAGAAATCCTGCTTGAAGAAAATCAGGATGCCCCAAAAGACTATGAACAATCACCCCAGAGGATGAAGCAAATAATAAAATCATTTGAGAGGTGGGTGCTGCTCTTTTCATGACCATTCCCATGCCAACTACCATTAATGGAACAAAAACAATTCCACCTCCTATTCCAAAAAAAGAAGATATTATTCCTGCAAAGAAACTAGCACCTATTGCAAAAATCATCATTTGTAGAGAAGTTTTCTTTTCTTGAGTCTCAATTTTTTTCCTCAAGAAAATGTAAACAGCAGAAGCAATTAGAACAAATCCAAATAAGATCTTAAAAATTTCAGTAGACACATCACTAGAAACAATTGCACCCAAAACAGTTCCAGGGACAGATAACAATCCAAGTTTTAATCCTAAAGAATATTCAATTCTCTTTTGTTTAGAATAAGAGATAGTTGAGGCAGTAGCATTACTCAAGGCTGCAAAAAGACTATTACTTGCAGCAGCAGTTGGAGGAAAACCCAAAAATGTCAATACTGGAACTACAATAATTCCACCACCCAAACCAATCATAGAACCTAGTACACCTGCTGCAAATCCTAAAGGAATGAGCCATAATTGATCAATCATTGTAAACGCCAATCAAAGAATTTTGTTGTATATAATTAGACGTTTTTTGTTATGATTAATGTCTGCAACACAGAGTCATCCTTTGAGGTAATCTCCAAAATGATTTTAGTTTCAGATAAATTATCAATTTTTGATTTAATGTTTCTCTTGTCTGAATCATAGTAAAAAGTATGCACAGTATCAAGCCATTCAGAAATAGTTTCATAGTCAGAAGATTCGTCTTCCCAGCAATTACAAACAAGTGATTCAATTACGATCTTAAATATCACAAATGTTGTTTCTTTATCAGATTCCAAAGTATAAGTTTCAAGGTTGGCAATTGCCAAAATTGGAGATATAGAACTTCCACCAATGTTAATATTTCCAATGGTATTGCCATCAGAATCTAAAATAGCAGTAGTTGTACAGTATTCCACATTTCTTGGTAGGCCATCTTCAAAAAATGTACAATACTGACTAATTGTGTGATCAGTTATTGCAGTAGGAGATGAAACAAAGATACCATGTTCTCTTAGAGACGTTTGAATTATTTCAATATCATAATAAGTAAAACCTGAATCATAAATTGGGGCCGTTAATGGTTCAGAAGATTCTTCTGGAATTAACATAGCATATGAAATAATTGCTGCAATTCCAAGAATTATTGGAATTATGATTAATTTATTCACAAACAACAGCGATAATATTCAAAGATAAGGTTTTGCAATTCTAAATTGAGATTATTGTTAGAACAGAATCTTTCGTGATATTGTTTTGTTTAATGAACCCAGCAGTTACCTCAAGAATGTATATTGCTTCATTTTCAGGGACAACACTTTGACAGGTGGCAATTTCTAGAGCTGCTTTACAAGGAGGGACATCTTGTTCAATATGAACAATTTTTCCGTTTTTATCAAACCAGATCATATCAAGTGGGAATTGCATGTTTAGCATCCACAATGAATAAAGTCCAGGTTTATCAAAAACAAAGATCATTCCTTGATCATATGGTAACTGATCTTGAAACATCAAACCACGTACTCTTCGTGGTTCAGTATCAGCTATTTGCACTTCAAGGGGGACATCATCAACTAAAATTGTACCTCGAGGAAATTCAACAGATTCTAATTTACTCTCACTAGGAATGGACATCAAACCTACTACACCGATAATTACAGCGGCAATTGAAATCGGTATCAGTGCCTGAGCCCTAGTAGTCACAGTTCAATTTGACTAGGCCTTTTAAAATACGTTAATCATTTTAGAATCAAGGACATTTATACAAACAATCACAAATTCGGTATTATTGTCTGAAGATAAAACTCTCCCAAAAGATGTTGACTCAGATTACAGTTTACCTGGTCGTTATGAAGAAAGTAATTTCACATTTCAACAACCAATTTCATCAGAAACTACACCAAAATCAAAAAACAAGAGTCTTGTAATAGCAATCATAGCATTTGCAATTGTTTCAACAGGATTCTTTTCATATTATTTTATGAATCAAAATGAGATTGATTCGCAAATTGTTCAAAATACATTTAACATGAATTATGAACAAATACTGGTAAATCAATACAGTGTTGGAAAAATTGGAAGTGATCATGCACATGCGGCCATACTTGTTGTGTTAGATGGAGAACAGCTAAATTTTGGCTTGCCACAATTTCAATTATCAAGCAAATACATTCACTTTGAAGATCATAATCCATACTTGATTCACAAGCATGCAACTAGAGCACCATTAGATATGCTTTTTTCATCAATTGGAATGAAGATAACTCAAGATTGTATTTTTGTCGAGTATGATTTTTCTAAAAAAATTAATGAATTTTGTGCTGAAGATAAAAAAACAGTTCATGTTTACATTAATGGAGAAAGATTCCTATTAGATATTTCACAGTATGAAATTAAACATAATGATAGAATTCTAATCACATTAGACGAAAAATCAATTTCAAAACATTTGAAATATTTGAATTCATTTGAGATATCTGATGTTCCAAAAAAGCCATTAGTGAATTCAGAAAAAGATATTTTAATTTAAATAAAATCTAGTGACACATCACAGATGTTTTGAAATCATTAATTGATGAAACCGTATTTTTTGTCTGATGGCCGATATCATGAATTGTTGCGCTATTGTATTTCTTTTCCAAGTATCTACCTGCAACAATCATAGGACCGCCTACAGCACAAGTAACACCGGTTGGTTCTGGAATCCACAACATCAAAAAACCTATTTTTTGGAGTTTTTTTCCAGGAGCGGGTGCTTTTTGAAGGGCTCCCAATGAACGAGCAGTATGGCCATCATCCATTTTTGCAACATCAGAATACAAACTTGCTCGTCTTTTTGCAGATTCTGAGAATTTTCGAAGTTTTTCTAATCGTTCCTTTAGATGGTCTACCATTCCTATATTGAATGTAGAAGAAAATAGTTAAGATTCAAAGATCAACAACGATTACTTGGGAGTCAACAAAGAGTAACTAAAAATCTCCAAAAAAGACACTCAATTATAGTAGATAAAATCCAGTTACAAAGATTACATGAAAGACAAAAACTCTAAGAGACTAGATTCAATCAAAGCAGCTCATCAATCAGAAAGAACTCGCTCAAGTACCAGAATGGAGGATTATTTGGAAATTATTTCAGAATTAGTAGAATTAAAAGGATATGCAACTACCTTAGATATTTCAAGACACATGAATGTTAGTGCACCTAGTGTTACCAAAATGTTGCAAAGATTAGATGAAGGAGGATATCTGGAATACGAAAAGTATCACGGGATTAATTTAACAAAAAAAGGAGCAGAAGTGGCAGAAGGAATTAGGCAAAAACATGGAATATTGTTAGAGTTTTTTGAAATTCTAGGTGTCGGGTACGATATTGCTAATCAAGATGCAGAAGGAATAGAACATCATCTAAATCCAAAGACAATTAAACAGTTAAGAAAATTTCTTACATTTTTAAAAGCAAACCCAAAGATTACTGAAAATTTTAAAAATCTTTGAGAAACAATTGAATGTCATTTTGAGAAGATGCAAGTTTCATTAAATTTCTTGCAACATCTGAGCGTTTTGGTATTTTGATTTGTCCCTTTTTGCCAATTCTAGTTGATGTGATAAATTCATCATTAACGTAAATATCAGCATGCATTGCAGTATACTCTTTGCTAACAGTAAGAATCAAAGCTGTTTTTGATTCTGAAAAAGTAAAAGGTAAATCACTAGAGTCTAAAGCATAATGATCAGATTCTTTCTGAACTACATCAATATGTACTTGAAGTAATTTTTCAATTTCATTAATATTAGAACCGCCTCTACCAATAATAGATGGAATGTATTGTTCATCAACCATCACCTTGACTCGATTATCAGATAAAATTTCAACCTGAGCTCTAGGATCATATTTTTTAAATGTCTCACGAATTTTGTCTTCAGCTAATTTTTCAATTCCTATTTTGGTCCTTTTCCCAACAGGGACTATTACATTTTCTTCTCCAAATGTATAGATCTCATGTTCTAATATGTTATCAGCAAAATTTCGTATTTCAATTACAGGTCTTGCAAGATCAGATTCGGTCATTCCAGAAGGAACCTTTACTTTTAATTCCAAGTCATAGACTTTTTGGATTTGCCCATCTTGAACGAAAACTACGGTATCTAAAATATTTGGAATTATTCCAAGTTCGATTTTTCCAATAAATCTTTGAATTGCATCTAAAGGAGAATTTGCATGAACAACTCCCACCATCCCAACTCCAGTTAATCTCAAATCTGCAAAGGTTCTAAAGTCTTCACGTCTTCTAACTTCATCAAATACAGTATAGTCTGGACGTACTAAAAGTAAGATATCAGCAGTATTATCAAAACTACCATCAAGTTTACTGTATTGAGTGATGCCAGGATCAACTTGCAAGTCACGTGGCGATTCAAATGTTTTTACAATCTTTCCCTGATTATGGTAAAAATTTGCAAGTCCTGATGCCAAAGTACTTTTTCCAGAGCCAGGAGCACCTGAAATTACAATTCCTTCCGCCCTATCAGAAAATCTTGACATTAGTTTTTCTGAAATATCATAATCTTCAAGAGATAGTTGAATAATTGGATGAACAATTGTTATCTCAAAAGATTCAGAAAAGGGAGTATGAGTTATTGCAATTCTATAATCTCCATGTTGAACAACTGAAGCCCCAGTTTTAGATATCTCAATAGTACTAGAATCATTTGCATTTGCAACATCTAGAATTTGAGAAGAGATGATCTCCAAATAATCTCGTGAAAGAATTTCGTCACTGACTTTTGTAAGTGAAAAGGTACCAGGTTTACCTCTTTTAGCAAGAGGTGATTGATTTTCCTTTAGATGAACGCTCATGGTTTGTGCATCAAAAAACTTCAGAAACTCCAAATTTTCCTTTTGAACTGCGGTCTTTAAAAACACAGTTTCAATACCTTCTGCTTGTGCAACCAAATCCTGAACATGATCAGAGGTGTAAAGTATAGCATCATTTTGTTTTGCCATATCAGCAATTAGTGCATCAATTCGTCCACCTCCAGCAAGTTTGATTTCATCTGAAGACAAATGAGAACCTTGTAGAATCACTTCTAAACCAAAACTACCAGAAAGTTCTTTTAATTTACGAATTTTTTCTAGTCCTACAAACCCTTGTTCTTTTTTATTTGATGCTTGAGATTGTAATTCATCTAAAACTGCTTGAGGTATGATGATTTGAGAATTTCTTACAGATCCATTTTCGATTTGAGATACTAGTTGACCATTAATTATAACACTAGTATCAGCTACAATTTTTAGCAAATTTCTTACAAATTCTAATTATAACGTGTCCTAATTATCGTTTCCTGAGATATCATTAATTGTTTTTAGAACAAGATTAAAATCAAAAAAATCTTGAAATGTCTCATTTGTATCCACTACAAAAAATCACAAGGAGTTTCTAATCAATATTTCAAAGAATTAATTCTTTTTTGGGTTAGAATCAGATGAAGTAAAACTTTTTTCCAATCTAATAATTCAATCAGAACTTAAAGAAAATAAGCTCCAAGAACTAAATTTACTTACTCTCATCAAAAAATGTCAATTTAACAACATATTGTATGGATAGATACGAAAAGAATAGTGAATTTTATAAAAACTCTAATCAATATTTTGAATTTCTGCGTAAAGTAGGAAAAAAAGACTATGAGTTTGAAGATGAGTACTATTTTACCATGCCTGCCATTTCAAATAGATAGAAACCAGAAGACTTAGGAATACCTCAAGTTCCAATAGCGTATGGATAGTCAGTTACAAGAATTAACCGATTACGCCATAAAATATTCAATAGATAAAGGAGTTCAATACTGCGATGCAAGAGCCGAAGACCAAGAAAGAAAATCAGTTTTAATTGAAAATGGTGAAACTGAACATATCAGAATAATTAACGACGTAGGAATTGGGATTAGGTTAGTCAAAGATGGAACATGGGGTTTTTGTTCAATTACAAACCCTAAATCAAAGGAACAAATTAGAAAAGCAGTTGAAGATTCAATTAGAAACTCTGTCCATTATACCAAAAATAAAAAAGAAAAATTTAGTCTATGTCAAAATTCCACAGTAAAAAAAAAGATAGACTATCCAATTTTAGATAAACCCGATTTAGAAAAATTAATCAAGATAGGAACAGAATGTAACAAAATCATTTCAGACACATCAAAAATTATCAAATCAGTTGTTAATCCATGGTATACAAATAATTCAAAATATTTTACAAACAGTGAAGGTTCTGAAATTTTACAAAATTTTTCAGATACAGTGATTGAGATGACTGCTACTGCACATGAATCAGGATTAACACAATCAGTAAACATCACAGAAGGCGGGAGAGGTGGAGTAGAGCAATTAACAAAAAATAACAAATCACAAAAAAGTGCACAAGAAATTGCCAAAAAAGCATCAAAATTATTATCAGCAAAACCCGCAAAAGAAGAAAAAGCAACAGTTGTAATGAATCCTGATTTTGTAGCATTATTAACACATGAAATTTTGGGTCATCCATCAGAAGCAGACAGGGTTTTAGGAAAAGAAATGGCATGGGCAGGAGGAGCATGGTGGAAAGGAAAAATTGGGAAAAAGATAGGTTCTGAAAATCTTAATGTTTTCGATGATCCTACCATCAAAGAAACTTTAGGATGGTATTTTTTTGATGATGAAGGCGTTCAAACAAAAAGAACAACTCTTGTTGAAGAAGGAATTTTGAAAAATCATATGCAAAATAGAGAAACTGGAAAAATTTTCAATGAAGAACCTACAGGAAATATGAGAGCAACAAACTTTCGATTCATGCCATTGATTCGTATGGCATGTACATGTATTGGAAAGGGTGATTGGGATGTTGATGAAATGATAAAAGAGGTAAAAAATGGATATTTTATTTCCAACATGAAAATCCCTTCAATTGACATGAAACGATACAATTGGAGTATTTCATGTCAATATGCACAAAAAATTGAGAATGGAGAGGTCACAGATTTGCTTAGAGATGTTATTGTTATGGGTACTGCTCCAGAATTTTTTGAATCAATTGATGCATGTGGAGATGACTTTACAGTCAGACCAATTACAAATTGTGGAAAAGGAGATCCAATGCAGTCAATGATTATGGGTAATGGTGGACCTTCAATCAGAGGAATTGCAACAGTAAAGAGTGTGGGTTAGATGAATGATTTAGAGAAAATAAAACAAAAAGTTATCAAATGTAAAAAATGTGATTTGTGTAATACTAGAACAAATTCAGTTCCAGGAAAAGGAAATTTTCAATCAGATGTTGTATTTGTAGGAGAAGCCCCAGGACGAAATGAAGATAAGAATGGAGAACCATTTGTAGGAGTAGCAGGAAAGAAGCTCTCTGCAGCACTTAATGAGGCAGGAATTATCAGGGAAGAAGTATACATTACAAATGTTGTAAAATGCAGACCTCCAAACAACAGAGTACCAAATATAAAAGAAAGAGATACGTGTATAGATTATCTAAAAAAAGAAATTTCAATCATCAGGCCAAAAATCATTTGTGTTTTGGGAAATACAGCATTTAGTTCAGTTTTAGGAGGTTCAGAAATTACAAAATTTCGAGGAAAATTAGTAAGAAAAGACGGTCAATTGTATTTTTTGACAATTCATCCAGCTGCAACAATATACAATCAAGAGTTAATCTCAACATTAAATGAAGATATTTGCAAACTTTTTGATTTAATCAGAGAGTTAAAAAACAACAAAACAGTTTCAGTAGATATTGAATACTCTTCCTAGAAAATTTTATCTTCAAGATACAGTGACTGTTGCAAAAAATCTTTTAGGGAAAAAAATTGTTAGAAAGATAGGAAGAACTGAAATTTCAGGCATCATCACAGAGACTGAAGCTTACAAACACAAGGAAGATCCTGCAAGTCATGCACATAGAAAGATTACTGAAAGAAACAAGGCAATGTTTGGAGATGTAGGAATAGCTTATGTCTATTTTACATATGGAATGTATTATTGTTTTAATGTAGTAGCTAAGAATCCAAAAGTTGCTGCAGGAGCAGTTCTTATTCGTGCAATTGAGCCAGAAAAGGGGATAAAGAAAATGCAAGAAAATAGAAACAAAAAGGATTTAAAAAATCTTACAAACGGACCTGCAAAACTTACTCAGGCATTAGAAATCACAAAAGAACACTATGGTTTAGATTTGACAAAAAATTCAAAATTATACATTTCAGAGGGAATAAAAACAAAAACAATCGTTTCATCGCCAAGAATAGGAATCAAGGAAGCAACAGACAAGTTGTGGAATTTTAAAATAAACATCTAATCTTTGTTATTTTCATCCAGAGTCCAAGGAGCAAATTTACCAAGGATTCTTTGCCAATCTAATCGTAAAAGCAAAACTACAACTGAAGTCATCATTGCTCCAAAAATAATAATTCCAATGTAAACAGGAGTAGCATCATCAATATTTTCAAGGAATGGTTCAACTAAAGATAATCCAAGATAGTGAGAAACAAAAACAATTGTATAACTTAGAACAAATTTTCCAGTAAGAGTTGCAATAAAGAATCTTTTCGGGTTGTATTTTGCAAGTCCTAGTGGGACATAAACTAGATCATCGGGAATAGGAGTAGCAGCAGCAAAAAATGCTGCACCTGCACCATATCTTTTAACTAGTCTTTCAAAAGGTCGCATTCTTTTTCGAGTTTCTTCTTTGATGATTTTTCTTCCACCATAACTCACATAGAATATGATTTGTTTTGCGATAGTTGCAGTGACTGCAGATAAAATTGCCAAAACATGCAAGTCAAATTGATCACCTACAGACATTGTAGCTAACAATAAAAATCCAGGCAAAGGGACAAACGGGACAAGAGAACCAAAAAAGTTGACCAGTGCTAAGCTAAGATAGCCCACTTCAGGGGCAAATGGAAAAAGATCAACAAAATCCACGTTCAAACTGGTTTCATGCATTATTTAATTAAAACTAGAACACAAAATGTAACAATCATTAAAATATCATATTTTTTACAACTCCAGTAAATGAGGAAAAAAGATTTTGAGAAAATTTGTGAGTCTATCTCATCAATTAGTCCATTCATCAGATTTGTAGGAGTGATAGGTGAAAGTGGAGAATTATTGGCACATGGAAGAAGGAATGATTTAGTGCCTTTATTGAATGCAAAAAATACCCAATATCAGTTCTCACATATTGCCATCAAGACAGATTTAGAGGGATTTTTTGATAAAAATCTAGGCGAGATTGAATTTGTATGGGAAGAACGCAAAAAAGTTCAAACCATTTCATTTGCAATCAAAAAACAGAGAGTTTGGATATCAATTGACAAAAAAGTAATCAGATCAGAAATGCTTAGAATTATTGACGCATGTCTGCCAATTGTAAAAAAACATTCCTAGGAAATTGAAATGCCCATATTGTGAAATTGATTTAGATTCACTAAGTATGACAGACGGGTTAAAGCATGTTTTAGATCATAAAAAAGAAAATCAAAATTAACTTTTTTTATTACTTGTAAAATACAATAACATGGATGAACCTGATGAAATCCAAAAACTAATTGATGAAATTAGTTTTAGAAAATCAAACTCTAAAGATTATCAAAAAATGAAAGCTGATGAGATAGGTAAAGAATTAAGAGACATTATGAAATTTGAACAAGAGTCTTTTAAAAAAATAGAAGAGTTTGAAAAAACACAAGACAATCCAGATTTGATAAAATACGCCAAAATGATTTGTAAAAATACAACACAAAGAGAAATTTCACAAATTCAAGAAATCTATTTAGAAAAAATTGATAAAGAATACATCAAATCAAAATAAATTATTTATCTTCATATAACCAACATCTAACATAACCAGATTCAGTTTTAAATTTAGGTGGAAGTTTTTTGCATTTTTCAACAACCGAAGGACATCTATCAATAAACCTACACTGAATAGGTGCATCAAGTAAGCTTGGTGGAATTCCTTTGATGTATTTTGGTTTGTTTCCTTTCAAAGTAGGAATCGATTCCAAGAGTCCCTGGGTATAGGGATGTTTTGGATTTTTGTAAATTCCCTCTAGAGAACCAAATTCAATTATTTGTCCACCATACATAATTCCAATTTTATCAGCAATTTCAGATAGAACTGCTAAATCATGTGTAATTATCATAAATGACATGCCTGATTTTTTTAAGGATTTTAAGAGATTGATGATTTGTGCCTGAATAAGAACATCAAGTGCAGTAGTGGGTTCATCTGCAATTACAAATTTTGGTTTTAAGAGTAAAGCCATAGCAATAACAACTCTTTGTTTCATTCCACCGCTAAGTTCATGAGGATATTTTTTTAGAACATTCTCATCAAGATTTACAGAATTCATTGCATCAGAAATTATTTGTTTTGCATCACCTGCAAAGTCATGTTGTTTTAAGATTTCATGGAATTGTTCATTAATAGTAAAAACAGGATCAAGGGAATTCATCGCTCCTTGAAAGACCATGGAGATTTTCTTCCATCTAAATTTCTCATCAAATTTGGTTTCATCTAGATCTAAAAGAGATTCATTATCAAAAACAATCTCTCCTTGTGTTTTACCACCTGAAAGCATTCGAATAATTGATAGTCCCAAAGTACTTTTTCCACATGCACTTTCACCTGCTATTCCAATAGATTCTCCATCATTTAATGAAAAATCTACATCATTTACAGCATATACTGGACCTTTTGAAGAATGATATCTAGACGTCAGTCCACTGACAGATAGAAATCCCATGAATGTTCATATAGAAACTAGAATTTTTGTTTTGCACTAAGGGATATAAGCAACTTTATCAGAACGAAAAATCGATTCAAATGAAATTGCCAATATGTGGATTTGATGCAAAAAATGCAATTTTATGTCCTCAATGTGAAAATAAAGTTGAATCAGGAGAATTAACACAAGCTGATGTTGATGCATCAATAATTCTGGCCAAAGTTGCAAAATCAAATAATGAAATCGAAAATTTTACGCTATTTTCGTGCAAAGAATTTCAAGGCAATTTTGTATTGTCTTTGGCAAAAAATGATATCATGAGAATTAGGCAAAGCAGGACACTATACAGACTCCTCCAAGAGCAATTCAAGGGGAAAATTTGGCTTGTGGAAGCAGATGAGACAGATAAGAAATTCATTGAAGATTTGTTCTTTCCAACCAAAATTCTTTCAATTAATTCAGTTTGGGCTCCAGGAGGAATTCAGAGAACAAAAGCTGTTGTGTCAGGTAAATGGACTCCAAAATTCCCAATAGATACAGAAAAAGTTGTTGAAATTGTGAAAAATGCCCGAAACCTTGACATTGAGATAGAATTTGAGGATAAAGGTAGAAAATAATGGTCTTTGTAAAAACTCATGATATTTCAGAAATCACATCAGAATTAATTGGAAAAGAAGTTGTTTTAGGCGGATGGATTGAAGATTTAAGAAAATTAGGAAAAATGTCATTTATCACTTTACGTGATGTATCAGGAATTTCACAAGTAATTGTGAAAGGAGAATTAAACGATAATCTAGGTGAAATAAATCGACAAAGCGTTGTTAGTGTAAAAGGAATTGTGCAGGAAACAAAAGCAAGGGATTTTGCATTTGAGATTAAAGCTGATGAAATTGAAGTGTTAGGAAAAGCAATTCACCCATTACCAGTTGATCCTATTGGCAGAGTAGAAAGTAACATTGACACAAGATTGAATCATCGTGCATTAGACATGAGAAATCAAAAAACTGCGTCAATTTTCAAATTAAGACATTATGTTTTACAATCTTTAAGAAAAACATTGGCAGAAAATAAATTCTTAGAAATTACCACACCAAAAATTATTGGTAGTGCAAGTGAAGGTGGAGCAAATCTCTTTTCATTAGAATATTTTGGAAAGAAGGCATACTTGGCACAGAGTCCACAATTATACAAAGAACAAATGACAATAGGATTAGAAAGAGTGTTTGAAATTTCAAACTTTTACAGGGCAGAAAATTCTCATACTGGAAGGCATCTTAGTGAATTTACCAGTATAGACATTGAAGCTGCATTCATGGATTACAGCGACGTCATGGATGTTTTAGAATCGCTGGTCATGGATGTATACAAGTTTACAGCAGAGAATTGTAAAAAAGAACAAGAAATTATAGGACATACAATTGAAGTTCCAAAATCGCCATTTGAGAGAATTACCTACAATCAATGTATTGATGAGTTAAAGGATGCAGGAGAAAAAGTAGAATTTGGAGATGATTTGTTAGATTCTCACCTTAGAATCATTGGAAATAATCATCCAGGATTTTTCTTTTTGACGGACTGGCCAATGAAGCTAAAACCATTTTACATTAGAGAAAAAGATGAAGACCCTGAATTGTCTCGCTCATTTGATTTACAATTTGGATATCTAGAGTTATCTTCAGGTGGAACCAGACTTCATAATCCAGAGATGCTAAAGGCCAGACTAAAAGAACAAGATTTAGATCCTGCACAGTTTACTGACCATCTAAAAGCATTTGATTGGGGAATGCCACCACATTCAGGTTGGGGAATGGGATTAGATAGATTGATGACCACATTGATTGGAATCGATAATGTTCGTGAAGTGGTATTATATCCAAGAGATCCGGATAGATTAAGTCCATAATCATTCAGATTTTTATTTGTAATAAAATTACATGAATTTGTGATAGAACAAGAAGACGCAAAAAAAGTCATCGAAGTTATTGGAAATAATCTGATTGGGGTTTCACATGATTCAAGTAGTTTTCAAAAGTTGCCAGATTCTTTTTGGGGGTATTTTGCCAGAGGTCATGACAAGAAAGGAAACTTTGGAGTGATTGTAACATATTCTGAAGATGGAAAAGATGTAGATGAGTTAATCAAAATGTATGAAGAATGGGCAAAAAAGAACAAGCCAAAATCAGAATGAATTATTTTGTTTCTTGCAATAGTTTTCGATAACCCTGACATTCTTTACAGATGGGTTTTCCTTTGTATTTTGGATTCCCATCTTTAATTTTGAGTTTACCTTCAACAAGTTTACAGATACAACATTTTACCATTAAAAATGCATCAGAAATCTGATTAATAAAAATTGGGAATTTAAAAAAAGATGGACATAAAGAGATAGATCTATGTTAGTGTACAAATGTAATTTTAGAATTTTTTCTTACGGTTCTCAATTTACTTCTATAATGATTGTACTTCCTGAATCCATCTGAACATCTTTGAATGCTGGACATATTTCCCAATTTAATGAATCAGATTCACCAATACAAAATTAATGAGTTAGATGAACAAAAGCATTTTCCAACAAACCATCAACTGTCACATCTTTAGTTACAGCCATAATTTCATACTCAAGCGTGGAGAGTATTATTTTTAGAGATTATCAGTAATTTGTTTTGTAAATTCAGAGGTAGTTTTATCTCCACCAATATCTTTTGTTTTAACTCCAGTTTTTACTAAATCAAAAATTGTAGATTCTAATTTTTGTCCAACCTCAAAACATTTTGAATCATTATGTTTTGCGCCAAGCCAATCAAGCATCATTTTAATTGAAAGTAAGAAGGATGAAGGGTTTGCAATGTTTTGTCCTGCAATATCAAATGCAGCCCCATGAACGGGCTCAAATAATGCAAAGCTATCACCGATATTTGCAGCTGGTGCCATTCCTAAACCACCAACAACTTGAGAGGATTCATCTGACAATATATCTCCAAATAGATTCGTAGTTACTACAACATCAAATTCTTGAGGTTGACGAATCAAGTTCATTGCACATGCATCCACATACATCTGTTCAAATTCTATATCTGGATAGTCTTTTGAGATTTCGGTACATGCTTTTGCAAACAAACCATCTGTTACTCTCATTACATTTGATTTATGGACACATGTTACTTTTTTCTTGGAATTTCTCTGTTTTGCAGATTCAAATGCATATTTTGCGATTCTTTTTGATGCATTTTCAGAAATTATTCTCAAAGCTACAGCAGAGTCACCTAGACTGAATTCTTTGCCAGTGTAAAGGTCCTCAGTATTTTCTCTAACAATTACCATATCAATATCATCACGTAACGCGGGCATGTGAGGATATGATTTTGCAGGTCTAATATTGGCATAAAGATCAAGCATTCTTCTCAAAACTACAATCACATCAGCAGCACTTTCTCCAACAGGTGCCTTCATGCAGACATCAGACTGTTTAATGACATCAACTGTCTCATCAGGAAGTGCTTTTCCTGTTTGCTCCAATGCTTTATCTCCTGCAGATAATTTTGCAATATCAAATTTCAAATCAAGTTTATCATTAATGGTATTAAGAACTGAAATTGCAGATTCTGATAATTCAGGTCCAATTCCATCACCGGCAATTAATGAGATTTTATACATAGAACCACTTTATCGGAATTTTGAGATTAACTTATCTGTTTTTCTTGCAGTAATTTCTTAAGCATTATTCTATTTACAGCATCAATTACTGCTTTAACTGAAGTAGTTACAATGTCTTCACCTACAGATTTTGCTGAAACTTTGTTTCCTAATGCATCTTCAACTTTTACTGTAACCTCACATAATGCACCAGAGCCACCAGAAATAGATGCCAAACCATAATCTTTGATTCTTATTTCAGAAAGTTTTCCAGTAACTTTTTGAATTGCATTTAGTGCAGCATCAACTGGACCAACGCCATAGTCAGTTCCAACATGATCTTCCCCATCTACATTTAGTTTTACAAATGCATATGGCATAGTTCCAATTCCAGTGGATACTGAGAATCCAGTTAATTGTACAATTCTTTTAAGATCTTCATCTCCCATCACAGCACTAGCAATAGATAACAATTCTACATCTGTGAGTTGTTTTCCTTGATCACCGATAATTTTGACTTTATCTAAGATTTGTTTTGATTGTTCTTCATTTGGTTTTACACCATATTCAGCCAACATTGCATTCATACCATGAACACCAGCATGTTTTCCTACTTGAAGCCATCTTTTTCTGCCAACAAGTTCAGGGCTAATTGGTTCATAGGTTAGAGGGTTATTCAATACACCATGAGTGTGAATGCCTGATTCATGACCAAATGCATTTGCACCAACAATTGCCTTGTTTGGCTGAACAATAATTCCTACAGTCTTTGAGATGAATCTAGATGTGTCATAGATTAATTCAGACTTTATGTTGGTCTCATAATTTTGTTCATGTGGCAAACATTTGAGTGCCATAGAAAGTTCTTCTAATGATGCGTTTCCGGCCCTCTCACCAATTCCATTAATCGTAACATGAGCACATGCAGATCCTGCATGAATTCCTGACAAAGAGTTTGCAACAGCTAATCCAAAATCATTGTGACAGTGAACGCTTACGGGGAGTTTAGTAGCTTCAATTGTATCTTTTGTAATTTGTGCCATATATTCAGGGGTTGAATATCCAACAGTGTCAGGAATGTTTACTCTGTCAGCACCTGCTTTTGCAACTTCGCCAAATACTTTTTTCAAAAAATCCCTATCTGTTCTTGAAGCATCTTCAGCAGAAAATTCTACTTGAAGTCCACGAGACTTTCCATATTCTACTGCTTCAATTGCTTTTTCAAGTGCTTGTTCTCTTGTCATTTGGAGTTTATGTTCTAAGTGAATATCAGAAGTTGCGATGAATGTATGAACATAGTTTAATCCGGCATCAACAGCTGCATCAATGTCTTTTTTGATTGTTCTTGTCAATCCTGCAACCTCACAGGACAACCCTTCAGAAGTTATCATCTTTACTGCCTTTAATTCACCATCAGAAATTACTGGAAATCCAGCTTCTATTGCATCTACTCCCAAGTCATCAAGCTTTTTCGCAATTGTTAATTTTTGTTCAGGAGATAATGATACACCGATTGTTTGTTCTCCATCTCTTAATGTTGTATCAAAAATTCTAACATTCAGGATGAACCACTCCTTTGCAAAGCTGCAACACCAGTTCTTGCAACGTCAAGGATTCCAAAGGGTTTGGCTAATTCTTCAAATGCTTTGATTTGATCAGGAGTTGCAGTTAATTCTACCATGATTGAGTCCTTTTTGACATCATGTACTTTGCCACCATATGCATTAGCCAATTTGTTAATCTCCATACTATCATTAGCATTACTTAGTTTAATCTTAAAAATACTAAGTTCTCTATAGACAGTTTTGTGCTCATCTAAACGCTCTACTCGAACTGTATCAATCATTTTATCTAGTTGCTTTACAATCTGATCTAGTTGTTTTTCATCACCATAAGTGGTAATCGTCATTTTAGAATATTCTGGGTTTTCAGTTACACCTACTGAAATACTATCAATATTGAAATCTCGTGCACGAAATAGATGTGTTATCTTGAATAAAATTCCAGGTTTGTTTTCAACTAAAATAGAAAGAATTGCCCACATACTAATCACTATGATGGTAAGATCATGTCCTTAAGCGAAGTTCCAGGAGCTACAAATGGCAATACATCTTCTTCAGGATCAATTGGAATATCAATTACTGTTGCAACATTACTGCTCAATGCATCTTTGATTGCTTTGTCAAGTTCATCCATTGATTGGGCTCGGATTCCTTGAGCACCATAAGATTCTGCAAGTTTTACATAATCAGGACACCATTTTCCTTGGTCTACGCCAATCATTCTTCTATCATAAAATGTTCTTTGCCATTGAGCTACCATTCCCAATGTAAAGTTGTTTAACACAAATACAATTACTGGAATATCTTCTAACACTGCAGTTGCAAGAGAGTTTTCAGTCATTGCGAAACTACCATCACCGGCAATATCGACAACTGGAACATCAGGTTTTGCAACTTTAGCACCAATTGCAGCTGGGAATCCCCAA
The DNA here is from genome assembly GCA_964343515.1 of uncultured Nitrosopumilaceae archaeon. GTDB lineage: Archaea > Thermoproteota > Nitrososphaeria > Nitrososphaerales > Nitrosopumilaceae > Nitrosopumilus. Next base: position 89,324 of record CAYFJT010000006.1, on the reverse strand, counting down.
CCCATTGTTCCAAGACCTGTGGAACTAAAGAAAGTTCCAGGTTGAATCACATCATAAAATAATGACGCCCACATTTGATGTTGACCTACCTCAGTTGTAATGATTGATTCTTTTGGCAATATTTCTCTTAATTTACGTAAAATTTTGGCAGCACCCATTTCACCTGGATGAAGTTTCAAATTTTCTCGCCAGTATGTTTTAGTTTCTTTCACATGTTTTACCCAAGGAGTCTCTTCAGTCTTTTTGATTGCTTTTTGTAAGAGTAGTTTTACCATAATTCTAAGATTCATCTGCACATCACCTACTACTGCAAGTTGTGCTGTTTGGTTTTTGCCAATTTCTGCAGGATCAACATCCATATGAATAATTTTCAATCCACGTTCAAAAGTCTCAAAAGTTCCAACAGATCTGTCAGAGAATCTAGTGCCTATTGCTAAAACACAATCAGCTTCTGACATGACTTTGTTTGCTTCAGCATGCCCATGCATACCAATAGGACCTAAAGACAAAGGATGATTTTCAGGAAATGCACCTTTTCCTTTAAAGGTTGTAACTACTGGAAGCATTAATGCTTCAGCAACAGCTTGTAATTCTGCAAATGCTGATGAAATAATTGTTCCACCACCTGCCAAGATTACAGGTTTTTGAGAGTGAAGTAACATGTCAATTGCTTTTTCAACTGCAACAATATCAGGATCAGCCCAAGGATGATAACCTTGAATTTTAAATTCATCAGGAAAAACCATTTCAGCCTCATTTTGTTGAACATCTTTTGGAATGTCAATTAAGACAGGTCCAGGTCTTCCAGTTTCTGCGATGAAAAATCCTTTCTTAACAACTTCAGGAATTTCACCAGGAGTTCTTGGTTGAAATGCATATTTTACAACAGGATTTGCCATTCCAATGATATCACTTTCTTGAAATGCATCTTTTCCAATCATAGCTACTGGTACTTGTCCAGTAACTGCAACCATTGGTGCAGAGTCAGCTTGTGCAGTTGCAATACCAGTTAGAATATTGGTGGCACCAGGTCCAGAAGTAGCAAAACAAACTCCAGGTTTTCTGCTTACTCTTCCAAAACCATCAGCCATATGGGCTGCAGATTGTTCATGTCTTGCCAAAATATGTCGAATATCACATCTAGCAAACTCATCATACATTGGAAGATTTGCACCTCCAGGTAAACCAAATACTTCCTTGACACCTTCTTTTTCCATTGCAGTCATCAAGGCCTTTGCGCCAATCATATTTTCCATATTATTCATCAAATTTCTCTCCATAATTTTAAGTGTTAAAATTTTGAGCACACTTTACAGTGCTAGTGTAACTGGCAATTCTTTGCCAAATATTTGAATTAATCTTGTGCTCATTGAAATCAAAAAAATAATCAATCTGTAATTAATAAAGATTATCTAAAAAACAATCAAGGTTTCATCCTAATTCGTACAGAAGATTTAAACTGATAATTTTCATATTTGAAAATATAGTTTTGTCAGATAATGAAGAGATCATCAAAGTAATCGAAGCGTTGTTTCAAGCAGGAATCACAAAAGATACATCAATTCTAAAGGATATACATCTAAACGACCCAAAATTTTCTAGTTTTAGTGATTTACCACCATATGATCTTAAAGATTATCAAAATACCATAGAATTAGAAGAACTCAAGTTTGTTAGTATTTCGGATTATAGTTATGAGATAAAAAATCCAAAAATCAGTATTTTTGGAGATTCTGCAATTGTTGCAATGGAATTAAATCAAAAAGGAATGTTAGTAGATACAAAGGCATACACAGGAGAACATATGGAAATTCACGGAAGAGCAACATTTGTTTTAGTTAAACAACCAACATGGAAAATTGCTCATATTCATCTATCAAAGATTAATTGATGAGTTAGTTCTTTTTTGATTGAGGATTATTTTGTGGTTTGTTTGATTTGTTTTGATTAGGTTTTTTGCCTTTTGATTTGTTTTGATTAGGTTTTTTGCCTTTTGATTTGTTTTGATTAGGTTTTT
>CAYFJT010000006.1:71915-87207 GCA_964343515.1 uncultured Nitrosopumilaceae archaeon | reverse complement strand
TGCCTTTTGATTTTTGTTTTTTGTTTGATTCTTCATTTGATAGTTTTTTGTATAATTTGAAAGCTTGATCAACATTTGCATTTTGGTGAATTATTGCTCTTGTTGCTCTAATCATAGCAACAGGATGTTCAGATTGCCAGATGTTTCGCCCCATATCAACACCAACAGCACCTGCCTTTACAGCGTTGTAAGTTAGTTGTAATGCATCACGTTCTGGAATTTTTTTTCCACCTGCAACAATGATTGGGGCAGGGCATGACTCTACAACTTTCTCAAAGTTTTCACAATAGTATGTTTTTACAATATGTGCACCTTGCTCAGCTGCCATTCTACATGCTAATGAAAGATATCTTGCATCTTTTCCCAACTCTTTTCCTACAGCAGTTACAGCCAAGACTGGAATTCCATATTGTTCTGCTTCACTGACTAATTTTCCAAGATTTACAACTGTTTGATATTCATATTTTGAGCCTACAAAGATAGACATTGCAAGTGCACTAGCGTTTAGTCGTATTGCATCTTGAATTGATACTGTGATATCTTCTTGAGACAAATCATCACCAATAATACTAGAGCCACCAGATACGCGCAATACCATTGGAGTATCAGTTTCTGCAGGAACAGATGTTCTCTGAACACCTCTAGTTAACATCAAAGAGTCACAGTGTTTCAACAAAGGTGCAATTACCTTTTTTGGGTTTTCTAATTTTTCAGTAGGACCAAGGAAATATCCATGATCAACTGCTAACATTAGTGCACGATTATTGTGTGGTTTAATAATACTAGATAATCTATTTTTTAATCCCCAATCCATATCCCATCGAATTTGAAATGCCTTTCTTAAGCCTTTCTTATTTTGTGATGATTATTTTCATTGCATTTTCACCACTACGTGCATGATCAAATGCTTTTTGAGTTTCATCAATGGAATAAGTATGTGTGATTAATTGTTTGACATCAATTTGAGATGATTCAATTAGATTCAATGCCTCTTTAGTATCAGTATCAGATGCAGCATAACTAGTAACAAGAGTAATTTCTTTTGAATAGATTTTACTCACATCTAAATCCATTTTTGCACCTTTTGAAGGAACACCAAACATCATCACAGCACCACCTTTTCGTACCATATCAATTGCATCATCCAGAGCTTTGAGACTACTAGTTGCAACAATAGCAACATCTACACCTCTATTATCAGTGTGATCTAAGATTTTTTGTTTTCTAGTTTCGTCAGTTGAGTGGATAGATTCTGTAATATGGAATTTTTTTGCAAAATCTAATCTGAAATCGTTAACATCAAAACAGAAAATTTTTGAGAATTTTTTTGCTTGAGCAAGCATCACATGCATCATTCCTGTAGGGCCAACACCAAAGATTGCAGCGCTATCACCTTCCTGATAATGATATTTTGTCCAAGCACGAACACAACATGCAAGGGGTTCAATCATTGCGGCTTCTTCAAAACTAAGAGAATCAGATATTTTCAATATACCTCCATGAGATACATTCCATGCAGGAACCACATATTGCTCAGATAAACCACAAGGAGATAGATTGGTTTCATAATATTTTTTGCACATTGTTTCGTTTCCATGATTACAGAAATGACAATCATAACAAGGAACATGATGATGTGTAAATACTCTATCTCCTTTTTTGAATTCAGTTACATTCGAACCAACATCTAAAATTACACCAGCAGGTTCATGACCTAAACGCATTGATGGTTGACCATATTGTCCAAATACTTTTTCTAAATCAGAACCACAAATGCCACATGCATGCATCTGAACTAAAACATCACCAGAATCCAAAGAGGGGTTTTCCGTTTCATTTACAGAAATTATTGATGGTTCTTTTACAGATGCAGTTTTCATGATTGGACGTTAGAAAATTGAGTATAAGTAGATTAAATTAAACACCAAGAATCTTCTTTAGCATTACTCTATAGTCAACTTCAGTTTTTTCACTACCTGTTGCAGGCAATGCAAATACCAAAGTTGATTTTTCAGCTCTTAATGCAGTCAACTCATCATTGATAGATTCTGTAATATCGTCACTAACTAAAACCAGTCCAACATCAGAATCATCAGTCAATTTCCTGATATCTTCTAAAGCCTTTTGAGGAGATTCAGAAATAATACCTGGAACTCCTGCTAACTGAAAGCTAGTTACGAATGATTTGCTTCCCACAGTGAATATTTTCACAAATCAATTTTCGCCCATTCTAATTTAACCCTTTTTGGAAGAGAGTAGATCAGGAAAGATTGATTTAGTTTAAAAAATCAGTAATTTTATGGCAGAAATTGACACTCAAAAAGATGTCTACCTATTCTTACATGGGAAAATGGATCTTAGAGAAAAAGCAACAAATGCATTAACTGAAAAAGGATTTGCAGTTGAAAAAATAACAATGGCATCTCCAAACAAAGTTGGAAACGTAGGAGATTACATGGCAATGTTATGGAGACCGCCCACACCAGATCAAATCAAAATTCAACAAATTACCAAAGTCGAACAAGTAGAACCAGAAGGAATGATGGGTCTTTGGAAAGGGGTTTCACAAGAAGATATTGAATCTATTCCATTAGGATAGTCTCAACTAAATCCTGCACCGAAGTCAGAACCTTTGTCTAAAAGGTCACCAGAATCTGAACTTTTTAATTTTCTAAACAGTAATGTTTCATAAACAAGTTTCATGGAATCTTCATCATTTAGATTACAATCTTCTTTAATTTGATTTTTGTATTTTTCTAATTTCACAGAATCTTGTTCGTCAGGAGAAATACCATCATGAACCATTAAATTTGCGATTTTTTCAATTTCAGAATTTTGTTGTTCTTCATCCATAATTCTCAATAAATTTTCTAGTTATTAACACATTCTAACAAAAAATTATCACAAATCTGAAAGTAATCCCGAAAGAAAATCAGAAAACTCTTCATCTGCAAAAATAATTTTTTCAATTTTATTTTCTTTTTGAGCAAGTTTCACTGAATCTAAATGATAGCAAGTTTCTTTTCCGTTTAATTTACCAAAATAAAATCCAGGACAAGAACAATAAAGAACAATTGGATCAACCCAATGTTCTTCACCCTTACCAACCACAGTCCAAATTTTTCTGTGACTAGGCTCAAAAACATGTAACTTTACTCGTTTTTCTGAAACCAGAGATTCTATTCTATCAGGATCTTTTTTCACAAGAATTTAATCAGATATCTGCAGTATAACTTTGATGTTACTAACTAGGATAATGCCATCAAAACCAGCATTAATTTTGGAAGGAGAGAAAAAACATCTTGTTGTAACAGATCTCCATATTGGATTTGAAAGTAGTATGGTATCAAATGAAATATTTATTGGAAAAAATTCCACAATAAATGAAACAATTCAAGAGATTTCTCAAATAATTGACTCAGAAAAACCAGATTCATTAATCTTACTTGGAGATGTTAAATCAAGTGTCAAAAGCATCTCAAAAAGTGAATGGGGCGAAATTCCAATGTTTTTTGAAAAAATTAGTGAAAAATGTGAGATAGTTTTGATTCCAGGCAATCACGATGCAAATATTTCAAGACTTGTTCCTCAAAACATTACAATGATCAGTTCAACTGGAATTGTGGAAGAAAACATTTTGTTAACTCATGGACACACAATGCCATCAGAGAATTTTTCACATGTAGATAAAATCATCATGGGACATGTTCATCCAGTTTTTTTTCAAGAAGATTCAGTGGTTAATGGACAAAGAGTATGGGTTTCAATGAAGATAGAAAAAGAAAAAATTTTCCCTAACAAATCAGGAGAATTAGAAATTACCATTATCCCTTCATTTAACAAGTATTTTTATGCAACTCATAGAAAGAAATACAAAAAATCAATTTCGCCAATTATTGACAGAATAAAATCAGTTGCGAAAGCAAGGATTGTTACATTAGATGGAACAATTATTGGGAACGAATCAATTATTGATCAAGTTTTGTAAGTATTATTCAATTGCATCATAGGGGTCAATAGGATTTTTTGTTGTTTGGTTATGTTGTAACCATTCAAGGGTTTTAACAAAAGAGTCTGCAAGCTCAATAGTAGTAAGAACAGGTATTCCCAATTCCAATGCTTTTCGTCGTATTTGATATTCATCATCAAGCATTCCCACATATTTTTCCAAAGACAAAGTACTTGGAATATTTATGATAAAGTCAATCTTCTTCTCATAGAGCAGATCAGAGATGTTTGGTTTTCGTTCTGGTTCTGAAATCTTGTGTACAATTTCAACATCACCAACTTTTTCTTCAAAAAATTCTGCAGTATGTTCTGTGGCTAAAATTTTGAATCCTAACTGTTTGAGCTTTGCAATACTTGGTAAGATTTTTTCTTTGTTTGTAGCACCGCCAACAGTTACAAGTGCAGTTCCTGTATCTGGTAGATTGTAACCTACCGAAGTTAGTCCTTTGGACAATGCATCATAAAAACTATCACCAAAACACGCAGCTTCACCAGTGGATTGCATTTCAACGCCCAATGCAATATCTGCACCATCTAACTGCATGAATGAGAATTGAGGGACTTTGATTCCATAGTTGTGAATCTTTTGCCATTTGTTTTCAGGAATTTTAGGAAGTGGTTTGTCCAAAATAGCCTTTGATGCAAGTGAAATCAGGTTTGTTTTGACTAATTTTGATACAAATGGCATGGAACGGGATGCACGAATGTTAAGCTCAATTACATAAACATGATCATCATGAATCAAAAATTGTAAATTGAATGGCCCTTTGATATTAAATGTCAATGCAATTTTTTTTGTATAGTCATTAATTGTTTCAATAATTTTGTTGTTTAATCTCCAAGGAGGAATACACATCATTGCATCACCAGAGTGTACACCAGCTGAATCAATGTGTTCAACTATTGCACCAATAACAACTTCTTTTCCATTGCTTATTCCATCAACATCTACCTCAAGTGAATTTAACATGAATTTTGAAATTACAACTGGATGATCAGGAGAAACATCTGTTGCTTCTTTGACATATGTTTTAAGTTCGTCTTGTGACCAAACAACTTTCATTGCAGCACCAGACAAGACATATGATGGTCTAACAATTACAGGAAACCCAACTTCTTGTGCAAAGTTTTTTGCTTCATTGAGATTTGAAAATGCTTGCCATTTTGGTTGTTGAATATGTAATTTATCAAGTTCAGCACTGAATTTTGAACGATCTTCAGCTCTATCAACATCTATTGCACTTGTTCCCAAAATTTCGATTCCACGTTGTGCGAGTCCAGGAGTTAAATTATTTGCAGTCTGACCACCAACACAAGTAATAATGCCTTTAGGATTTTCAAATTCTGCAATGTCAAGAATTCTTTCTTGAGTTAATTCTTCAAAATACAATCTCGTACAAATATCATAATCAGTTGAAACAGTTTCAGGATTGCAGTTAACTACTGAAACATTTTTCTCACCATTTTCTTGCAATCCCCAGACCATGTTAACTGTACCCCAATCAAATTCCACACTACTTCCAATTCTATAAGGACCAGCGCCAACAACGACAATTCCTTTCTCATCTTGAGGAACTGCGATATCGTTAGAATTGCCCCCATATGTTAGATAAAGATAATTTGTCACAGCAGGCCATTCTGCAGCCAAAGTGTCAATTTGTTTGACAGAAGGAATTACGCCTAATTTTTTTCGTATTTCACGCACTTCATCAGGGGTTTTTTCTTTAATTCGTGCAATCTGCTTGTCGGAAAATCCCATCTTTTTGGCATCCCACATCATAGATTCATCAAGGTCAGATTCTTTGAGTTTAGATTCAGTATCTACAATATTTTGAATTTTTTCTATAAACCAAGGGTCTATTGCAGAAAGTTTGTAGATTCTATTAACTGAAATACCCATTTTTAGTGCAATTGCAACATTATACAAAATTTCATCATCATGATGTGAAAGTTTGAATTCAATTTCTTCTTCAGTAAATTTTTGTCCATTTGCACGATTCAAAACAAGTCCATCATTTCCAATGTCAAGCATTCGGATTGTTTTTTGTAAAGATTCTTCAAAGGTTCTACCAACTGCCATCACTTCTCCAACAGATTTCATAGTTACGCCAAGTTTACGGTTAACAAGTTCAAATTTTGAAAAGTCCCATCTAGGATGTTTACAAACAACGTAATCAAGGGAGGGTTCAAAGCACGCAGTAGTACTTTTTGTGATTCTATTTACAAGTTCAGATAAACTATAACCCAACCCAATTTTTGCAGACATGTATGCAAGTGGATAACCAGTTGCTTTACTTGCAAGAGCTGATGAACGTGATAGTCGAGGATTAATTTCAATCGCAACGTATCTATCAGAATCAGAGTCTAATGCATATTGAATATTACATTCCCCAACAATTCCAACATGTTTTGTTGCACGTAGTGCTGCTGAACGTAACATGTGATATTCATGATTATCAATAGTTTGTGAAGGAGCAACTACGATATTATCACCAGTATGAACTTTCATAGAAAGAACATTTTCCATGTTACATACAATTACATTATTGCCATCATAGTCTTGCATTACTTCATATTCAATTTGTTTCCAGTGACCGATATATTCTTCAATCAAGACTTGACCCACAAGACTTGCCTTTAGTCCTCGTTCAACAATTTCATGTAATTCAATCTCATTGTGTGCAATTCCGCCACCACGTCCACCTAAAGTATAAGCTACTCGAATTATGACTGGATAAGATAGTTCTTCAGCAATATTTTTTGCATCATCAAAGTTTGTGACAGTTTTACTTTTTAGTACAGGTACGCCTGCTTGATTCATTTGATCCTTGAAAAGCTGCCTATCTTCAGTATTTTTGATGCCTTGAACTTGGGTTCCAAGGACACTTACCCCATACTTTTTGAGAATTCCAGCCTCTTCAAGTTTAACACCACAGTTTAGAGCAGTCTGTCCTCCATATGCCAACATTATTCCATCAGGTCTTTCTTTTTCAATAATAGATTCAACATACTTTGGATTTACTGGTAAAAGATACACTTGATCTGCAAATCTAGTATCAGTTTGAATTGTTGCAATATTTGGATTTATTAGAACACTCTTGATTCCATCTTCATGAATTGCTTTAAGACATTGACTTCCTGAATAATCAAATTCTCCAGCTTCACCAATTTTTATTGCACCACTACCAAGTACCAGAATTTTCTTTAAGGATTCATTTTTTGGCAATTCTCATTTCTCCATTAATTTTTTAAGTTCTTCAAAGACATATTTACAATCAAAAGGACCAGGTGCAGCTTCTGGATGAAATTGAACAGCGATACAATTTTGTGTTTTATGTTTTATTCCTTCAACTGTTTTGTCATCTGCATTTGTAAACCATAATTTAAAATCAGACTTTTCTAAAGATTCAGGCTTTATCCCGTAACCGTGATTTTGACTAGTAACATAAACTTGGTTCGTTTCTAAATTAATACAAGGTTTGTTTTGTCCTCGATGACCATATTTTAGTTTGTAAGTTTCAGTGTTTCCTGCAAGTCCAATAATTTGTGCACCTAAACAGATTCCTAGTGTGGGAATATTATTTTCAATAAGTTTTTTTGCAGTATCAACAGTTGCAGGACAGTTTTGTGGATCACCAGGTCCACTACTTAGCACCACACCTTTTGGATTGTGAGACATTATTTTTTCGTAAGGAGTATTCCACGGAACAACGATTGTGTTGTATCCTAATTCTCGTACATTTCTTACAATGGCATTTTTTGCACCAGTGTCAATCACCACAACAGATTCAGAGTCATTTCCATAGATTTTTTCTTCTTTAGTCGAAACTGAATCCATAAATTTCTCAGAATTATAATCAGTTGCCCCTGTCAATTCTTTTTTGATTTTTTCAACGTCAATGGGTTCTTCTGACACTACAAGTGCCGCCATCATAACACCACCACTTCGGAGTTTCTTAGTTATAGCTCTAGTATCAACACCAGATATTCCAGGCACTTTTTCATTATACATCCACTCATCAAGAGTCATTTTGAGATTCCAATGACTTGCAGTCAAAGAGAGTTCATGGACCACAAGACCTCTGATTTGCATAACATCAGACTCAAAGAATTTTGAAATTCCATCCTCATCTTTAATTTCTGGATCGGGTACACCATAATTTCCAACAAGAGGATAAGTTAGCGTAAGAATTTGACCATTATAAGATGGATCAGTTAGCGCTTCAGTATAACCAACCATACCAGTGTTAAAGACAATTTCACCAAAAACAGTCGTTGAATAACCAAATCCTTGGCCATCAAAAACAGTACCATCATCAAAGATCAGTTTTCCATGTTTGTTTGCGTGGATTGATTTCTTTGTGGCTATTGTGACCCTCAGCAATTCCGTTGTAATGAGAATTTAAGTTTTATGTGAATTAAAAGAAATATTTTTTGATCGCAAAAATTTTGATCATAATGCTTGGAATTCTTCGCTCCATTTGTGATATGCGCGAATCATCTCTGTTGAAACACTTGGTTTTCGTCTTGACATAATGTCTTTGAAATCAGTAGGGGTTAGTTCTCTAGGTTGTACTGGTTCTTCACCTTCTACAGGTTCATGGTAATCAGGAGAATTGAAAATTTCATGGACAGTTTTGATTTGTGCAGCTTGACAAACATCTTTGATATCACTGGCACTGTATCCATCAAACAATTTTGCCAATTCAGTAGAATTGACTCGATAGTCTTTGTTTAGTTTAGCAGTGTATTGTTCAAAGAGATTTTCTCGGGCTGCTTGTGTAGGTAATGATACATAAATTCTCTTTTGGAATCTTCGAAGGAAAGGCCAATCAAGGCTCCAGGGTTTGTTTGTTGCCCCAATTACATACATCATCAAATCTTTTCCTTTACCATTAACACCATCCATCTCAGTAAGGAATTGGTTCTTTGTTCTAACTTCTCCACCAACCTCACTATTTCGGGAGCCCAAAAGTGAATCAACTTCATCTACAAACAAGATAACAGGCTTGCCTTCTTTTTCAGCATAATTTCTTGCCATTGCAAATAATTTTGAAACATTCTTTTCTGCCTCACCTAACCATTTACTCATCATAGAAGATGCATCTACATTGATAAAGTAACCATCCATTTCATTTGCAGTTGCAGCTGCCAACATTGTTTTTCCAGTTCCAGGAGGACCATAAAGTAACATTCCTTTTGGCCAACCTAATGGGAATAAATCAGGTCTTTTAGTTGGATAAACAATTGATTCACGTAATGCACTTTTTGCATCATCCAAACCAATAACTTGGTCCCATGTAACATCGGGTTTTTCTTTCATGACTAGGTCTTCAAAATCATTTTCTGCTTCTTGTCTTTGAACAGATTTTTTCTGTTCTTCTTCAGAAGCTTTAGGATCAACTGCAGGCTCTACACCATGTGCTTGTTGTAGGGCATTGATTCTATTATGATAAGAGTTGCATCTTTCTTTGTATATTGGATTTAGTTTGCTATTTGGGTATAATTGGAGTAATTTTACTAAAGCATCAATTGCTTGTTGATAATATGTGATTGCCTGACCGCGCGCACCTTGAGAATCAAATTTGATAGCTTCTGAAGCATATTTGCTAGCAGTGTTTTCTAGTTCTTGTGGAGCCATACTCATTTCAAATTACCTACGCAGTATTCCCTTGAGAATTTTGTTGGTATTCTACAGTGTTAATCTCTGTAGCAAAATTGGTTAAATTAATTGCACTTGTTTCGCTCTCATCATAGTCAGGACCATCATGATATTTTTTATTTAAATCAGATTTTTCAGAAATATCAACATGAATTCCTTTTACCTTACTAAGAGAGTCTTCAGCAGACATGATTAATTCAGAGATTTCATCATCTAAATTTTCAATTGAGCCTGCAGCCTCTGAAATCACAGATACAAAATATTTGAGAATTGAACGCATCTCTTTTTTATCAGCATATTTGACTAGCATAAAGTCAGCAATTCCAACAATTTTATCTAAATCTTGAAGTTCTTCTAAAGTCAATTTTTCAATTTTTTTGTCATCAGATAACTTTACTTCCGAAATTTTTTTATCAATTTTGGAAGATATTGATTTTATACGTTCAATATCTTTTGAGAAACTCAGTTTAGTGTTTAATACATTCAAGTATTGCATAATTTAAAAAAATCAACATTAGGGTACTGCTTACTTATTTTAGAGTCCACCATCAATTTTACTTCATCTAGTAGAGTTGAAGATTCAGTGTTTGATTGATTAAAATCAAAACTAGCGTGAGTTAGTGCTGCAGAGTCCAACACAATACTTCCTAAATGAACAGAGAGTTCGGATAATTTTTGACTACAATCAGGAATTAGTTCGTAAAGTTGAGCACTAATTGTTCGAATCATAGGAATAGATGAAGGTAAAATTTGAGGTATGGATGTTACATTTGTAATACTTGTAATCTTTCTTTTAATGATTATTAAAATCTCAAGGGAGAATGCTATGATTTTTTCAAGTTCAATTGCTTTAAGTTGAAATTTATCGGATTCTTTAAAATCAGAGACTAAATCCTTGTTAATTTGCATTAAATTTTCTCGTTTTTGGGAGATGGTTTCAAGTATATCATTAAGTAAAGACGCAGAATATTCTAGTCTAGGAGTCAAGGTGACAGAATAAGAGATGTTCTCAGGTACTTCTATGCATTTTACTGACATGAGATAGTTTTCAAGATTTTGTATTTGAGGACAATGTCACAATTAATTTAGTAACTACAGTTACACCTGTCTGAAGATACAATTTTGAATTTTTTTGAGCATTTGTATAAAGGAATTTAGCTCTCAATTTTACCTAATAACAAATCAATCATCATCATGGTAAATGAACATGCATTAACAGTCAGCCTTGAAGAATTTGGTTTAAGCAAATACGAGGCACAGGCATATGTAGCATTAATTGCTAAAGGTACAGTTTCAGCTGGAGAATTGGCATACTATTCAGAAATTCCTAGAACAAAAATTTATCCAACTTTGCAAAAACTCGAAAAAAAGAAATTAGCAATAATTTCTAAAAGTAAGCCAATAATGTGTACTGCAATAGCACCTGAAGATGCATTTGATGGAATTATTCATGAACAAATTAACAAAGTAAATGCAATGAATTCCCTAGTTTCTAATCTCAAAAAAGCTAGTGAGGAAAGTAGAAAATCAAGAGGTTCAGAAGAAAAAAGATACTTCCACATCAGTACAAACAATGTTCTATCACAACTTCAAACGATGATTGAAGGTAGTAAATCATCAATCAAAATCATGACAGATCAATGGGGTTTTGGATTATTAACAGAATGTAAAGAACAACTAGTTTCAGTGTTACGTAGGGACATAGATGTAAAAGTTCTAGTGTCTCCAACACAAGTTTGTTCAGAGTCATACAGAACAATTCCAGATGGAGTAGATATTAGAGCATCAGACATTATACAGAATTGTTTTATCTTTGATGAAACTGAATTGTTGATGGTGAATAATGAAAATGGAAAAGGTGCCATATTCTCATCAACGGACATTCTAGGAGCAAATCAAGAAAAAGTTTTTTCACATATCTGGAAAAATGCAACAAAAACAAAAGCACTATCTGATATGACAAAAGCTGAAGCCCAAGAGATTTACAAAATAATCAAGACAATTAATGAGACAGGATTAACACATATTTTGAATTCCACAATGTTTTCAAAAAAATTAGAACTTGATTTGTTTAAACTGTTAGAAAAGAATGGTGTTTCACTAAAGTCAAAATCACTAGATGACATTATTGAGATAATGGATGCAGTATTACAAATTACATGTTCAGGACATGTGAATTTTGAGGCAAACACAAAAAATATTACAGTTGAATCAAAATTGAATAGTGGACATTCTCTTCCATGGGTGTCCATTTTAGATGGATGTCTACAAAAACAAGGGTACAAAACTAGAACTGTCTTCCAAAACAATTCAAGTAAAGGCGAAAAAGTACACATCAAAATAAGTAAAAACTAAAATCAGACAAAAATGATGCAACATTTGCATGTCTGAAGAAAAACTCAAAGAATTAGGAATAGAATTACCAGAAGCCCCAATACCTGCAGGAAATTACATTCCAGCAGTTAAAACAGGAAATTTACTCTTCATATCAGGACAAATTCCGCTTGAAAATGGCAAAGTTGCATTCACTGGTAAAGTTTCGGATGAAAACTTAGAGACTGCTCAAAAATCAGCCAAAAGTTGTGCAATAAACATACTTGCTCAAATTAAAAGAGAAGCAGGAAGTTTGGATAAAGTAACAAAAATTGTAAGACTATCAGGATTTGTAAATTCAGTTCCAGAATTTACACAACATCCCAAAGTAATCAACGCTGCATCAGATTTGATGTTTGAAGTTTTTGGAAAAAAGGGAAAACATACAAGAATTGCATTAGGAGCAGGAAGTCTGCCACTTAACTCTATGACTGAAATTGACGCAATCGTGGAGATTTCAGAATAAGATTTCACAAGAACTATGGATAGTTCTTATATCAAATAGTCATACTGAAAATTGAGAAGAGCATTAAATGACATTCAAAAATTATCTTTTCAAACAGTTGTGGCTTCAAGTTGTAATCTCCTTATTCATCGGATTAGGAGTGGGTTTAGTTTTAGGTGATGATGTGGGCGTTGGTCTTGATGACAATACTTTAGATACACTTTCAGCATACCTCAAAATTCCAGCCAACATATTTTTGAGTGTAATTTTAATGATCATAGTTCCATTAATTTTTGCATCAATCATAGTTGCAATTACTAATTTAGGTACAAAAGAAAAAATGAAAACTCTGGGATTAGGTATCGGTGTTTATTTTGTTATTACTACAACAATTGCAATTCTAATTGCAATAACTCTTGCATCAATTATTGCACCAGGAAGCATTCTAGATCTTACTGCACTTCAAGAAACTCATGATCTTTCTGAAGAGGATTTGAAAGTTACAGAAGGTTTCTCAGTAGATGAAATTCCTGAAATTGCATCAAACATTATTCCAAGAAACCCAATCATATCATATCTTGAAGGACAGATGTTAAGCATTTTAGTAATGGCAATGATTGTCGGTTTGGCAATGGCGGCCCTTCCAAAAGAATCAGTCAAACCATTACTTGATTTGCTTGAATCTGTTCAAAAAATTACATTATACATTCTGATTATGTCAATGAAGATTGTTCCGTTTGCAGTCTTTGGTTTGATTGTAGGCATGGTTGCCAAAGTTGGAGTAGAGACAATGGCAGGACTTGGAGTATACATGGTGACTGTAATCATAGGACTTGGAGCCATGTTGTTAGTCTACACCATGATCATAAAGTTTGTGGCAAAAAGACCAATCTCTTCAACATTTTCAAAATTCCGCAATCCTCAAACACTGGCTTTTTCAACAGCCAGTTCAATGGCTACAATGCCAGTGACATTAAAAACTGCTGAAGAGGAACTTGAACTAGATACAAGGGTATCAAAATTTGTAATTCCACTTGGTACTACTGTGAACATGGATGGTACTGCGTTGTATCAAGTAATAGCAGTATTCTTTTTGGCACAGCTCTTTGCTATAGAATTAAGTATATTCTCCATTCTTGTAATTATTATCACATCATTATTAGCATCAATTGGAACTCCTGCAGTTCCAGGTGCCGGAACAATTGTTTTAACTACAATACTCATTACAGTCGGAATCCCTCCAGTTGGAATTTTGTTATTGCTTTCAGTTGATAGAATTTTGGATATGATTAGAACAATGGTAAATGTTACAGGAGATCTTACTGCGTCGTGTGCATTTCATGAAATTACTCGAGAAAAGGCAAGTTAGATTATGAAATTCTTGGAAGAAATAGAATCTGAAAAATACATCTCAGTTGAAACATATAGAAAAAATGGTGATCCAGTAAAGACACCAGTATGGTTTACAATAAAAAATAATCAGATTTTTGTAGTGACTCGAGACCAAACGGGGAAGGTAAAGCGACTTAAAAATAACACTCAAGTAAAAATTGCAACTTGTTCAATCAAAGGAGAAATTAAAGGAAAATGGGTTTCAGGTGTTGCAGAGATTTTAGATGATGAGAAAACAAAAGATGCAATTAAAAGAAGAGACAAAAAATATGGGTTTTTTTCCAAGATGGCAAGATTCTTGACTAAAAGTAAAGGTGAACTTTTGGCATTTACAATTAAAATAAAATAATTATTTGATTTTCTTATTTAGTTCTGTTACGAATTTTTTTATTTTTGGTTTTGGGATTACAGCTCCGCATGCTCTATCATGACCACCGCCAGAGCCACCAAGTTCAGTAGCTAACAAATTAACAATCTTACCCAAGTGAACCTTGCAATTCTTTGAGCCTCTAACTGAAACAGCATAGATTCCATGATCTACTCTTTCTTTGTAGGCCACACCCACATCTTTTCCAGACAAACCCATAACAAAATTCACAGCTCCACTTGCACCTGAATCCAAAATTTCCATATGTCCAAGATTTTTCATTGTCTTCATACCTGCTTTAACTTTGGCAATCATTTGAGATAGTTTTTCAACTTGAATTTGTGCAAACTCAAACGTATTTGGTATATCATGAGGGAATTTTGATTCTGCCAATTCTTCAACTAAATACAACAGATAATCAGGTTCTTTTTGATGTCCAACAATATTGTATGTAAGAACAGTTGCACTGATGAGGGCAAATTGTCTATCGTATATTTGAAGTAATTTAGAACCTAGAGGTCTATCTTCCATATAATCAGTAATAGCAGCACATGTTGCAACAAAAGTAGCATGTTCATTTAATTTTGATTTAAAAGCATTGTAGACTTGAACAGTTGTACATTCATTGATGTCATGAATTACTTTAACTTTGAGTTTTTGTAATGACTTTACAACAACAGGATCAATGTCATGGTGATCAATGTATGTTATTGAAACTTTGTTTTTTCTTAGAGTTTTCATAATATCAATAAATTCATCCTGAGTTTTTTTGCTCAGACCCAAATCACAAATGTATAATGATTTTAATTTTTCATCATTTACAACTTGTTGTAATGCTTCCATCTGTCCAGGATAATCAACCAACATTGCATCACCACCAAATGCTTGTCGAATTAATGCAGCAGAACTAATACCATCAGCGTCTTCTTTGTGAGAGATGCAAATTACTTTGGTACGGTTTGATTTGGTTGTTTTTTTAGCTGCTGTTTTTTTGGTTGTTTTTTTAGCTGCTGTTTTTTTGGTTGTTTTTTTAGCTGCTGTTTTT
>CAYFJT010000006.1:69047-71815 GCA_964343515.1 uncultured Nitrosopumilaceae archaeon | reverse complement strand
TTCGCAGTAGATTTCTTTGTCGTGGATTCCGCCAACATTCAGAAAAACTACAATCCCTCATTTAAATGAAGAATGAAATCTCAATATTTTCTTGCGGTCTTTTTGATGCTTTGATTTATCAGAGAACTTGAATCAAGATAGACCTCATAAAGAGAGAGGCCTTCCAGTTGATTTTGATGATCAATTTCTTGAATTTTTTTTAATTCACCATCAGATGCGTTTAGAATCAAATCGTCAAGTTTTTGTAAATTTTTCCGTTCATCAGGAGTCATTTAATTTTGGATTAAAAATTCTCATTTAGGGCCAAAAGTTGACATATTAGACTATTTACTAAATTTCATAGACATAATTTTAGCGAAAATATAATAGAAGAATTTTTGCTAGGCTCAATATGGAGACAAAAAATATTGGTTTACGTGGAATTGAGGTTGCAGACACAAGAATTTCAAACATTGATGGTGAGAAAGGCAAGCTTATCTACAGAGGATTTGATATTTTAGATCTTACAAAGAATTCAACATTTGAGGAAACTGCATACTTGTTACTTTATGATAATCTCCCTACAAAGGCACAACTAGATGAATTTAATTCAAAACTAGTTGAGGCAAGATACATCCCCAAACAGATGCAAAAGAATATGGGGAATTGGAGAAAGGATGCCGATCCTATGGACATGCTTCAAGCATTTGTCTCAGCACTTGCTGGGTATTATGATGAAGAATTTTCTAACAAAGAGGCTAGTTATGATAAAGCAATCAATTTAGTTGCCAAAGTACCTACAATAATTGCAAGTTGGCAAAGAATTAGAAATGGATTACCAATTGTTGACCCAGATGCATCACTTAGTCATGCAGCAAATTTCCTATACATGATGACAGGAGAAAAACCAGACTCTGAAGTAGAGAGGATTTTTGATGTATGTTTGATTTTACATGCAGACCATACTTTCAATGCATCAACATTCACAGCAAGACAAGTAGCATCAACAAGAGCCCACATGTATTCAGCATCAAGTGCTGCAATAGGTGCACTAAGTGGAGAATTACACGGAGGGGCAAATACAGAAGTCATGAAGATGTTATTAGAGATTCAAGAAATTGACAAAGTAGAATCATGGATTAAAGAAAAGATGAGTGCGGGTGAAAGAATAATGGGAATGGGACATGCAGTATACAGAACATATGATCCTAGAGCACAAGTTCTAAAAGAACTATCAAGAAAACTTGCAGAAAAAACAAAAGAACCATGGTTCGACATGACTGAAAAAATTGAAACAGCAACTATTTCTGAAATGAAGGTACAGAAAGGAAAAGACATCTACCCCAATGTAGATTTGTATAGTGCATCAATTTACTATATGCTGAAAATTCCAGTAGATTTGAATACACCTATTTTTGCAATTTCCAGAGTTGTCGGATGGGCAGCTCATATTATTGAAGAGAAGTTTGCAGAAGCTGCACCAAAACCTGCGTTATACAGACCAAAGGCAACATATGTTGGAAAGTATTGCGGCCCAGAAGGTTGTGAATACAAAACACTAGACTTGAGAAAATAATTTTTAATTTCTTGTACTAAGCCAGTCTTTTGCTTTAGAATTTACATCGTGTTTGTACAACACTTCAAAAACCATATCATAAAATGTGATGCCTTTTTTCTGCGCCTGTTCATCAAGCCACTTTATTCCATCTGCGAGTTCTGGATCATATTCGGAGAACTCTACTAATTCATCCACCATTTTTGAAAAAAACGCATGAGATTCAAGCATAACTACACCTTTTAGTCTTTGATCATAAGTGAAGGATTCAAAATATATTGACAAAAAACCACTTTTTGGATGACAATTGGATCATGTTTTAGAATTTGATGGGAATGATGAAGAAATTTCATGGAAAATAAAAACAGGCGACTCAGTTATGGAGCAAAACAGAAAGCATGTTCAAATGTACAAAAACAAAGTCACAAATTTACAATCAAAATACATTGCATTTCACATTGGTCTTTTTTGGGCAATTGGTGTTTTCATTATAAAAAATGAAGACACCATCAAAGTAAAATGTAATGAAAAAACAATGTTTGAGCATTTAAAGTTCAACAAGAAAGTCAGTGATGAAGTTATCATTAAAAGAACACAGTTTATCAAACAGTTAATTTCGCAAAGAAAATTGAAAATGGAGTTTGATTTGATTGAATCTGAAAATAATTAATGGAAAATAGATTCGGATAAAAAACGATTAGTTATTTGTGGAATTCGTAGAAATTTTCTATAATAACATCACCATACAGAATCATAAAAGAAAGAATTGTTCAACTTCATTTACAACAGAAATGTCACATTAGAGCGATCAGGTTAGATTTTCAATGAATTTTTAAGAAATATGTAAAAAATTGAACAAACCAGAATGTCCAATATTCAAGATACAAAAAACTGTAAAATCAAAAATAAAAAGAGGGTTTTGCAATTAGATTTATTTAGCATACATCTAGTCTTCTGATCAATTATGGCAGGTATTGACAAGGCTGCAATTGGATTTTCAATTGCAATTGTAGCTATTGGAGTTGCATTTGCCATGTATGGCGATGCAGCTCAAAACCAAGGTTATGTATCTACACCAACAGCAGCCAAACCAATGGCAGTTATTCCACAAGAAGAGCCAGCTCAGGTTGACCCATTTGCAGATATTGCAGAAAAGGTTAGAGAAGAAGCTCCAATGGTAGAAGAAGCTCCAATGGTAGAAGAAGCTCCAATGGTAGAAGAAGCTCCAATGGTA
>CAYFJT010000006.1:0-68947 GCA_964343515.1 uncultured Nitrosopumilaceae archaeon | reverse complement strand
GAAGAAGAAGTTGTTGTTGAGGAAACTCCTATCGCAGAAGAACCAGCAGGCCCAATGACTTACACAGTTGATATGCCAGTAGGTACTTCAGTTCCAGGATGTGAAGAAACTAACGAATGCTACTTACCAGCAGACATTACAATTAATGCTGGAGATACAATAGAATGGACTAACAGTGACACAGCAGCACACACGGTGACTGGTGGCAGTCCAGCAGACGGTCCATCTGGTGTCTTTGATAGTAGTTTAGTTATGGGTGGAGCATCATACTCATTCACATTTGAAGATGCAGGAAGTTATGACTACTTTTGTATGGTACATCCTTGGATGGTTGGCAGTGTTACAGTGAACTAAGCCAAATTTTTTCCTTTTTTCTTATTTTATTTGGTTTTTCCTAATTGTCCTGTTGTATGCTACACCAAATCTATGAGTCTCATCTCTAGCATGTTGTAAAATTTTCAAAGAAGATTTATTCTTAGCAATAACAATAGGCTTTTTGGCTTTTGGAACATAGATTTCTTCATTTTCTTTTGCCAAAGAGATGCACGAGAGTTTTAATCCAAGAGATTGAAGAGATTTTGTAGCAGCACCAAGTTGGCCTTTTCCACCATCAACTACAACCAAATCTGGAAGTTTAGAATTTTCTTCTAACAACCCATAGTATCTTCGTTTAATGACTTCGCCAATCATAGCAAAATCATCTCTGCCAGAAACGGTTTTGATTTTGAATTTTCTATACCCAGATTTGTTTGGTTTGCCATTAACAAATTGAGCCATAGAGCCTACTGCAAAATCCTCACCATGATTAGAGATATCAAAACATTCGATAACATTTGGAATTTCAGGAAGATGCAGAATCTCTTTTAGTTCAACTAGTCCAGGCTCTCCTCCCTTGGAATGAATCAAGATGATATTTTTTAAAATCAAATTCATGATGTCTTTTTTCTTTCCCTTTATCGGAGCAGAGATTTTTACAGTAAAACCAGATTGTTCTGAAAGCAACGATTCCAAAAGTTTCTGATTTTCAGGAAGTTCGCTTACGATGATGTGTTTTGGAATTTTGTGGGTGGAATAGTATTGGTATAGAAAATTTGAAAAAGTATTATCGCCAACTAGATCAAAAAAGAATTTGTCACTGTCTCGAATAACACCATTAATCATTCTAAAATTCATCACAGTTGCAGACTGTTCTTGAATTCCAATGCCAAAGTATTCCTCATCAGAATTCTCCACATATTCCATCTTTTGTTTTGTCTGAAGACTGCCAAGTCTTATCAAAGTGTCACGAATGTCTTTTGCACGCTCAAATTGCTGCAATTCTGCTGCTTGATGCATCTCTTCTTCTAGTTTTTTTCTAAAGATTTTTGTCTGGTTTTTTCCTTTTAGAACATCTTCTAATGCTGCAACATGTTTAGGATATCTCTCTTGAGCATCTTTGAATTCACAAGGACCCTCACAATTTCCCAAATGATATTCAAGACATACTTTTTTTGGTAATGTTTTACAAATTCTAATTTGAAATGCTTTACGTAATGTACCAATAGTAAGTAATTTTGAACTGCCTTGAGTAAAAGGGCCAAAGGTTTTTCCTTTGCCAAGAAATTTTCCATCTCTAGTACGTCTTGCAACAAGTAATCTAGGAAATTTTTCATCAGATATTCTAAGGTAAGTGTATCGTTGTTGATCTTTTAACTCAATGTTGAATCTAGGGCGATATTTTTTGATCATGTTTGATTCTAAAAGAAATGCTTCGCTTTCATTATCAGTTAGGACAAATTCAATGTCAGAGATGTTTTGAACTAGTTTTTGTGTCTTGTAATTTTGATTTTTTAGAAAATATGACTTTACACGTTTTTTGAGATTCTTTGCCTTGCCAATGTAGATTATTTTTCCATAAGAATCCTTCATCAGATATATTCCAGGATCAGTTGGAATGATAATCTTTGATATATCAAAAGTCATTTTTTAACCAGTTTCTTTAGATATTTTCCAGTATAACTTCCAGGAGCTTTTACAATGTCTTTAGGAGTACCTGTAGCAACAATTCGACCACCCTCATCGCCACCTTCAGGACCCAAATCAATTATCCAATCAGAATTTTTGATGACATCCATATTGTGTTCAATTACCACTACAGTATTTCCAAGATTTGCCAGTCGGTTTAGGACATCCAACAATTTTTGAACATCTGCAAAATGGAGGCCAGTTGTAGGCTCATCGAGAATATACATGGTTTTTCCTGTGCCTCGTTTTGATAATTCTGAGGCTAGTTTTACCCTTTGAGCCTCACCACCAGACAGAGTTGTTGAGGATTGTCCTAGTTTGATATATCCCAATCCAACATCATAAATTGTTTGAAGTTTTCGTTTAATTGCAGGAATGTTTTCAAAAAAGTTCAGAGCTTCGTACACAGTCATATCTAAAACATCTGAAATGTTTTTTCCTTTGTAAAGCACAGACAGAGTTTCAGAGTTGTAACGCTTTCCATTACACTCATCACACTTTACATAAACATCAGAAAGAAATTGCATCTCAATTTGTTTTACACCATCACCATCACACGAAAAACATCTTCCATCTGCAACATTAAATGAGAATTGGCCTGGAGCATATCCACGTTCCTTGGATAGTTCAGTATTTGCATATAATTCTCTAATTGGGGTAAATGCACCAATGTATGTTGCAGGATTAGAACGGGGGGTTCTTCCAATTGGAGATTGATCAATTGCTATGACTTTATCAATATTCTCCAGACCGACAATTTTTTTGTGAGTACCAGGCTTTACATTTGATTTGTAAAAGTGGCTCTCCAAGGCTTTGAGTAAAATATCATTAATCAGAGTTGATTTTCCGGAACCAGAAACGCCAGTAATTGATACAAAAAGTCCTAACGGAATTTCAACATCAATGTTTTTGAGATTATTTTCTGAAGCCTTTTGCACAACAAGCGAACCAGAATTATTTCGGGTTTTATCTTTCAACATGATTAATGAATTATCTTTTAGATAATCACCAGTTACGGATTTGTGTCCATTTAGAATTTGTTTTACTGTTCCCTCAAAAACAACGCTTCCGCCATTCACACCTGCACCAGGTCCCAAGTCAATCATCCAGTCTGAATTTCGTATAACTTCTTCGTCATGCTCCACTACAATGACGGTATTTCCCAAATTTCGTAGTTTATTTAGCGTTTTAATTAATCGTGCATTATCTCTTTGATGAAGACCGATGGTTGGTTCATCTAATACATACAAAACACCAGTAAGATTAGAGCCAATCTGAGTAGCCAATCGAATTCTTTGGGATTCGCCACCAGACAATGTGGAACTCAATCTGTTCAATGTAAGATAATTCAAACCAACATTCATCAAAAATTCTAGTCGTTCTTTGATTTCTTTTAGAACATCTCTTGCAATGTACTGTTCATTTTCACTAAGTTTTAGTGTAGAAAAGAAATCATAACAATGGTCAATAGACAAATCACACACATCCATGATTCCCCTATCATTGATTTTTACTGCAAGAGATTCAGGTTTGAGTTTTTTTCCATTACATACATTGCATGGAGTATCTCTCATGAATTGTTTTAGCCATTCACGTTTTGATTCAGAATCAGTCTCCATAAATACACGTTGAAGATTATCCAATACACCTTCAAAGGCATTAGTGTATTGCCATGAAGAATCACCAGACTTTGAATGATAATTAAAATCAATCAGATCATCAGTGCCATACAAAATAATTTGAAGATGTTTTGATTTAATTTTGTTAATTGGAGTCATCAAGTCAAAACCAAATTTTTTGCCCACTACTCTTAATGCCTGTCTTCTAAATGATGAGAATCTTCCACTCCAAGGAACAATCGCCCCATCCAAAATAGACTTTGTTTTATCTGGAATAACCAAATCAGGATCAAACTCCATTTTAACACCAAGACCATTGCAATCTTTACATAATCCAAACGGAGAGTTGAATGAAAAATTTCTTGGCTCCAATTCACCTACAGTCAACCCACAGTAAGGACATGCATTGTTTTGTGAAAAGATTTTTTCAGATTTTTCTGATGTAATCATTACATCTCCTTTTGATGCCTTTATTGCAGTCTGAATTGCCTCAAACAATCTTGAGCGTTCTGATTTTTCAGCAGTAATCCTGTCAACTACAATCTCAATGTTGTGCCATTTTTGCCTGTCAAGTGGAGGAATCTCCTCATCTAGGCTCAAAATTTCACCATTTAGGCGTATTCTTGAGTAACCATCCTTTTTGATCTGCTCAAAGAGTTTCTCATAGGTTCCTTTCTTTCTCTGTATAATAGGAGACAGTATCAGAATCTTTTTACCTGAAAACTCTCGTAGTACAGAATCACAAATAGTCTCAATTGATTGAGTAGAGATTTTTCGCCCACAGTTTGTACAGTAAGGAATTCCAATTCTGGCATAAAGCAATCTCATGTAATCATAGATTTCAGTAGTTGTTCCAACAGTAGAACGGGGGTTTTTACTAGTTGTTTTTTGTTGGATTGAAATTGCAGGGGATAGTCCATCTATAGAATCAACATCAGGTTTGTCCATCATCTCTAAAAATTGACGGGCATATGCTGAAAGTGATTCAACATATCGTCTTTGTCCTTCAGCATAAATTGTATCAAAAGCTAAAGTTGATTTTCCAGAGCCAGACAATCCACTAATTACAACTAGTTTGTTTTTTGGAATATCAATGTCAATGTTTTTGAGATTGTGATGACGTGCACCACGGATTTTTAATTTATTTTCTGTCATTTTTTAGCTGTATCTCCTTTTCTAGTCTTTTTATCCTGTCTCTGCATTCAATTGCACGCTCAAAATCCAAGTCTTCAGAATATTTTTTCATCTGGGCTTCTAAATCAATGATATCAGTTGCAATGTCATGAGTAGATTTTAGTTTAGAGTCATCAAGTGTTGTAACCTGTTCTGGAACAGACTTTATGATTGTCTTTGGCGTAATGTTGTGGTCTTTGTTGTATTTCATTTGTTTTTCTCTACGACGTTTTGTTTCATTCATAGCATTTTTCATTGATTGAGTAATTGTGTCAGCATACATGAGTACATTTCCATTTTCGTTTCTTGCAGCCCTGCCAAAAGTTTGAATCAAACTGGTAAAATTTCTCAAGAATCCTTCCTTGTCTGCATCCAATATTGCAACTAGAGAGACTTCAGGAATATCTAATCCTTCTCTAAGCAAGTTAATTCCAACTAAAACATCAAATTCACCCAGACGCAGTTGTCTGATTAGTTCTGTTCTCTGCAATCCTTCAATTTCAGAGTGCATATATCTGACTCTGACCTGTTTTTTTGAGAGATATTCAGCCAAGTCTTCTGCCATTCGTTTAGTCAAAGTAGTTACCAAAACACGCTCAGAATTGACTACCTTTTTGTTAATTTCCTCAATTAGGTCATCCATTTGGTTTTTGGTAGTCCTGATTTCGACTTTAGGATCTAACAGTCCAGTAGGTCTAACTAGTTGTTCAGCAATTTGAGATGAGGTTTTCTTTTCATATTCGGCAGGAGTTGCAGATACAAATATTGTATTTTGAACGTATTCTTCAAATTCTTCAAATTTTAGTGGACGGTTATCATATGCACTTGGCAGTCTGAATCCATAGGTTACCAGCTCTTTTTTTCGCGAATGATCACCTTTGTACATTCCATGCAGTTGGGGCAATGTAACATGAGACTCGTCAATTACTAACAGATAATCATCGCCAAAAAAATCCATCAAACAAAATGCCTTTTGCCCGGCTTTTCGTCCATCAAAATGTCGGGAATAGTTTTCAATACCAGAACAATATCCCAATTCTTCAATCATTTCTAAATCATATTTAGTCCTCATCTCCAGTCTCTGTTTTTCTAGTTCGTTTAGTTCAGGTAAACGTTTCTTAAGTTCATCCTTTATGGATTGGACTGCTTTTTTTCTAACATCTTTTGCAATAAGATAGTGTTTTGCAGGAAATATTTTCATTTGATTAATCTTCTTTTTTTCTTTTAATGAGACATGGTCAAGAACAGATATCTTTTCAATATCATCACCAAACATGGAAATTCTCACAAGGTCTTCAGAATATGCAGGAGTAATGTCGATGGTGTCACCCTTTACCCTAAAGTTTCCAGGAACAACTTCAGTATCATTTCTTTCATATCTTGCATCAATTAATTGTCGAATCAGATCATTTCGTTTAATTTCATCACCAGCAGTGATGGTAATTGCCAAGTCTTCCCAATCCTGAGGATTTCCTAAAGAATAGATACAAGACACAGTTGAGACAATAATTGTAGGCTCTCCTGAAAGAAGCATTGCAGTTGCCTCTAATCTTAGTTTTTCAATTTTTTCATTTACCTGAGTATCTTTTTCAATGTAGGTATCAGTTTGAGGCAGATAACTTTCAGGCTGATAATAGTCATAGTATGAAACAAAATATCCAACATTATTTTTTGGAAAGAATTGTTTTAACTCTGAATACAGTTGGGCGGCAAGGGTTTTGTTATGGGATATGACCAGAGTATTTTTTCCCGTTCTTGCAATAACATTTGCAACAGAAAATGTCTTACCACTACCAGTTACACCTAGCAATGTCTGAACGGTTTTATCTTTGACACCTTTGACTAGTTGATCAATTGCTTGAGGTTGATCACCCGTAGGAGCATATTCAGATACCAATTCAAACTTTGTTGTCTGTTCCAACAGGGACAATCCCTAAAAACTGAATTTAAAGCAATTGAGATATCAAAATTACCAGATAGGTTCATCTATCATTTTTAGACCATCAGTTGTTTCTTCAAAACCCATAATTTTCAGAGTTTGTTTGGAAGTTGCAGAATTTCTTTCTAAAATTTTTTGTGCCAAAATTTGTCTAGAATCAGAACGTAAATGTTGACCAATTTTGTATTTGCCCTTAATTGAATCAGGAATTATCTTAATGACTGCAACTGCATCTAATACCAGATCATCTTTTTGTATTGGAATGTAATTGCCTTCTGGTTGATATTTTTTCATTAGTTCATTGAGTGCAAGTGCTTTTTCATCATCATCTTCAACAAATACCGCTTTTCCTTTGATAACTACACTAATGTACAGAGTATCAGCTTGAGATGCATCAGTAGGATGTGAGAAATATGAAGGTAAGAATTCCAATTCCCGGTCCACTTCAAAACCAACTTTATCACTTCTAGAAACATTATCTAATTTTTCACCTCTAGTATACGAATGCATGTAAATGGAATCATTGGTGAATGCAAAATTCATTGGAATGATTTGAGGGAATCCATTCTCATCAATACTGGCTATTCGGCCAACATGTTCTTCAGAAAGAAATTCCTTAATTTTATCATAGGATTTGATTTCAAGGCGACCTACTAGTTTCAAATCAATTATAATCTGAGAACTAATCTAATAAACTAAATGTAACAATAGATACAAGAAAATATGAAAGACCCATATCTTGATGAATTAAAAAATGATTTTAACAAATATTCGTCAAATCTGAAAAAATTAAAAAAGAAACTTCTAAAAACGGATTTGCCACAAGAACAAGAAAAAATTATCAGACAAATTGACAATATTGCAAAACAAATGGAAAATAATCAGAAACAATCAACAAAAGTTACAAAATCAAGAATTAAAGAAAGACGATTAAAAAAATAATCTAATCGTCTTCATTAAGCTCTTTTGCCAATGCCTTTATTTCCAAAATCTTACAAGACAATTCATCGCATTTGATTTGAAATTCATTCATAGTACTAAATAACAAAAAATATCAAAAAAATGCAAACATCCTAAAACTTGACTTTATTCATCCAATTTTTTTATAACATAAAATCACTTAATTGAAGACAAATCATACGACAATCATGGCTGAATTTGATGAGGAGCGAGAAGATGCTACTAATCATGTATTAGGCATTCTTGAAGAGTGGGGTGCAGAATCAAAATTCATCTGGTTTAGAGAGTTACATAGAATTACAGACATTGACAAGGGATTGTTAAGAAATATTCTTAACGAACTAAAAAAATCAAGAGAAATCAAAGAGATGCACGGTACAAACAATAGAATATTTTTCTGCCTAAGAAAATATTACATCAAGTGCAGGGATGTAGAATTTAGATTCAAGGGGAAAGAGATAATGCTCAGGGATGGAAGCAAGATGAAAATTATTGCAGGGGCAACAAAGGCAACAGAACGTACTAGAAAGAGACTAGAAAAGCAGAAAAACAAACGTAGAGCAAAGTCATTTACAAAAGCAAAAAACAAGAGACCTCATAAATCATAAAGAATCTTCTGCCTGCCTTCTTGCAAAATTGGATTCAGCTCGTTTTAGTTTGGCAGATTCGGCGACATCTTCAGTCATATCATATAGATGATGCAATTCCATATCAGGGACCAAAGCGTTTTCTTTTTCGTCTTCTAGTTCAAGTTCCAGATTTGTCAGAATCTCGACATTTTCTTCTAAAATATCTAGACATTTCTTAACTGATTCAGGAAGATCATCATCCATAGTATTCATGAAATTTAGTAAAGTAAATGATTTTCTGTATTTTATAGAATAAAATGTCCTTATTGTTTGGCTTTTTCTCTTAAAGCAGGCATTACGTGGCTTGCAAATTTGTCAATAGAGCCAAAGTAGTTCTTACCCCAGAATCGGATTACAAAGTGATTGACACCAGCATCCATGAATCTCTCAAATGTTGGAATAATGTCATCAGGAGTACCAACTGCAGTTGAAGAACGTGCTACTGCTTCAGGAATCTTTGTTGCAGCTTCTCTCATCTTCACAATCCATTCTTGATTAGACATTGAATATTCTGTAAAGTATTTTACGAAATCAAATCCTTCAATTTCTTTCAGATTATGAACTCTCAAAACTTCAGGCTTGAAGAGGCTGACCTTTACTGCTTCTTTCATTCTTGCCCAAGATTCTTCAGCATCTTCAGAAAAGTAGACATCAATATCAAGGGCATACTGGAAGTTGTCTTTATCTTCTTGTGATCTGTTGTTTTCATCCATTGATTTTTTGATTTGTGCAGCGTGATCCTCAAATAGTTCTGGAGTATAACCAATTGGCAACCATCCGTCACCAAGTTTTCCAGTTAAAGCCAAGGTTCTCTTTCCACCAGAAGCCATGTAAGTTGGAGGATGTGGTTTTCTTATAGGAGGGGCCTGCAAACATGCACCTTCAAGTTTGTAGTATTTTCCTTCATAATCAACAGTATTATCTGGAGTTGATTTGTATAATGTGTGAATAGTTTCAATTTGTTCTTCCCATTTTGAAACTGGTTTTTCAAATGGAATACAGAATTCTTTTAGATTTTGAGCTTCACCAGCGCCAATTCCAAGAATTGCTCTTCCTTTTGAGACTCTATCAAGAGTGATAGCAGCAAGTGCAATGTTTGAAGGATGTCTTCGAATTGCATCAGTAACACAAGTTCCAAGTTCAACATTGTTTGTTACTGCAGCAATTGCAGAAAGCATTACCCATGGATCTAAGACAATAGCATTTTTCCATTGAGGGACATTTGTATGGTCCATATAGAAAATAGAATCATAACCAGTTTTATCAGCAAGCATACATGCAGTTAAGATTTGATCCTCAGTATATCCAGCTCTTGCAACATTTAGGCCGTTTTGAATACCAAATTTGAGTTTCTTATCTGTCAAGTACATTTACGACAAAGTATTAGCATAAATAAGTTTATCAAAAATGAAAATTTCAAAGATACCAATTACGATTTTCGTCAATTAGGTTTTTGAATAAAATATAAAAAAGGTAAAAAATTTGTGAATTTTTTACAGATTACCTGCTTTGATATCTTCAAGACATTTTACAACATCGTCTTTTGATATTGGGATTGGATTTGGATCCAGATGTCCCTTATCAGTCATTACGACATCAGCAGCTTCAGAAACATCAGCTTTGAGTTCTAATTTATCAAATCCTAGTTTATCCATTGCTTCTTTGAATCGGTCATAGAAGATTGATTTGTTATGTTTGTGAGCAACTGTGGTACAGGATGAAAGAGAGTAGCCATGAGGTACACCTTCATTTGAGAATACATAGGACAAAGCATGTCCAAGGGTTGTAGAACAATTACCAAATCCCATTCCAGATAACATTGAACCATAAGGATAGTTTTCTGGTTTGTCATTCATAATTGCATCATAAAGAATCTCAAATGCTTGTTTGCACAGAGTTCTAGTCAAGTCACTACCAAGTTTGCTATCATAGCCTTCGGTAGCTTGAGCACATGCATCACAGACAGAATTTTTGATGACTTGTTCAGGAGTACCGTCCATGAAATATGAATCAACTACTGCCATGTCAGCTAAGAATCTGTCTTCACGTAACAATTTCTTTTTTCCATCAAATTTGAGAACACAATAAGTTGTCATTTCAGCTCCAGTTCCAAAGGTTGTTGGAATCAAGATTTTTTCTTTTTTCATCTCAGGGGCAGCATATTTTACTACATCCATTGAACTTCCACCACCTAGACCAATTAAGACAGATGGATCTTTGTCTTTGAATTGTGAAATAACAGCATTGACATCATCAATTGATGGTTCAGGTTTTACTTGATCATACAGCATGTAATCTTGAATTCCCATTCTTGCAATCCATTTGTCAGAAAGTTCAGGAGGAACTGTTGTGACAATTAATGCATTTTTAGGATACTCTGTTTCACCAAGTGCATTTTCTCCAAAGTTGATAACTTTTGGAATGCGTACTGTTTGCATAGATCAACACCATCATTGATTATTATATATCTTGCATTATTGGGGTAAGGTATGATCATTCAAAATTTTGATGAATTAGCAACAACTGACAAAAAGAAAGAATGTTTAGAAATTTTAGAATCAGGTCTTAGAGCAGCTGATCCTGAAAATGTTCTTTCAAAGTATGTTACACCTCAAAAAATAAAAATTAATGATAAAACCATTGACATTACAAAATATTCTAACATTTACTCTATAGCATTTGGAAAGGCAGGAGATTCCATGACAAGAGCTCTAAATGCAATTATTCCAATAAAGAGCGGAATTATTGTAATTCCCAAAGGCTCAAAATCAATTATCAAGGGGAAAAAATTCCAAATTTTTAATTCCAGACATCCAGAACCGGATCAGACTAGCGTAAAAGCAGCAAAAGAGGTCATAAAATTTGTTCAAAATAAAAAAAGTAATGAATTGATAATCTTTCTCGTTTCTGGAGGAGGTTCATCACTTTTGGCCATGCCAAATGGAATCACATTAGATGACAAAATCTTTGTAACAAAATTGTTACTAAAATCAGGAGCAACTATTCAAGAATTTAATTGTGTGAGAAAGCATCTCTCAAAAATTAAAGGAGGTAAACTAGTTGAGAACATGAAATGCCACGGAGTGAGTTTGATAATGTCAGATGTTGAAGGAGATGATCTATCATCTATTGCATCAGGTACAACATACATGGATGATACAACATTTTCAGACGCATTAGAAATTTTAGAAAAATACAAACTGAAAAGAAAAACACCAATTGAAGTTCTACAAGTTTTAGAGAAAGGACTAGACAAAAAGTTAGAAACTCCAAAAAAATTCAAAATTGAAAATCAAATAATAGCAAACAACAAAGATTGTCTTAAAGCAATGGAGAAAGAAGCTAAAAAGAAAGGTTACAAAATCAAAACTCTGCAATTATTTGGAGACATCAAAGAAGCAGTAACAAAAATTTTAGGCAATATTTCTGAAGACCAAAAAACATGTTTAATTTTTGGTGGGGAAACAACAGTCAAAGTTTTAGGTAAAGGGACAGGGGGGAGAAATCAAGAATTAGTTTTACGGCTTTTAAAAAACACACAGAAATTCAAAAAAATTATCATTGCATCTATGGGAACTGATGGGATTGATGGAAATTCTGTTTTTGCAGGAGCAATAACTGAAAATACCAAAGTGGACCTAAACATAATGAAAGAATTTCTAAAAAATAGTGATTCAGGGAGATTCTTTCAAAAACAAAAAGGAAGTATTGTGACAGATTTTACGCATACAAATCTTATGGATATAGGCGTGATTTTGAGATAAATTTTTAATTTTTTACAATTGATCTTTTAATATCATAATGACGTATTTCATGCAGAATTACTTTGTTAGAAAAACAATTCAATCCAGATGTATTGTATAATAAAATAGTTCATTTCTATATTGATAAAAAAGGATACTCTAAGGAAAAAGCAAATGAGATTGCACAATTAGTTGTGCAAAAAGAATCTCAGAGAAGAATCTGCAAGAATGAGAAATGCAAGCATTTTTCACACGATCATATTAGAAATGTTGAAACTTGTTTGGTTAGAGAATGTAATTGCCAGGAATTTATCAAGTAAAGTCATCTAAAGAATTTTCAAGTAAAGGTTGAGCACTAATTCCAAGTTTTTTCTTCAAGTGTTCTGCAAAATCTTCTACAAATCCATGTATCGTGTAAACTTGTTCTGCGCCAGATTGAATTACCATGTCAACAAGTTCATTAAAATCACAATGATCACTCATTGGAATAGAATAATCAGTTCTTCTTCCAAAAGAAAATTTTGTTGATTGTGCCCATCCACTAAATCCAATTGTTACTGCGCCGTATTTTGATTTCATTTCTTGGACGAACTTGCTTTTACTTGACATCATAGGGGCAACCATTACCCAAGGTTTCATGTCTAATAACCCATTTTTTTGTGCTTCAGAATGACCAATACCTTCTTTTAATTCAACACCAAATTTCCTATGTAAAGAATTCATTTCTTTTACAGAATCA
Source organism: uncultured Nitrosopumilaceae archaeon (assembly GCA_964343515.1). Taxonomy (GTDB): domain Archaea; phylum Thermoproteota; class Nitrososphaeria; order Nitrososphaerales; family Nitrosopumilaceae; genus Nitrosopumilus. The sequence continues at coordinate 56,141 of CAYFJT010000006.1, read as the reverse complement.
TGAAGATACAAAGGTCCCCAATGTCCAAATAGTTGGGTGATAGTTTGAGCCTTTCCCAACTGATATCCCATCAAAATTACAGGGATTCCTTTACCATACAATTCAGAAATTAATTCATTTACCTGTTTTTGAATTTCATCCATCTTTGGAAAAACAAATTCAGACAAGCCAAAAGTACATTCAGTAATTAGTGTCTTGCATTTTGGGATTTTTGCACCATTAAGGAATCCACGATTTCTAGTACAAATATCACCAGTATAAAAAATTTCATCAAAAAGAAGTCCCTTTGCTCCAAGAATATGTCCACTGTCAATTAGTGAAAAGTCATCAAGAGATTCAACATGATTTTCCATTTTGAAGCCACGAAGATTTGCGATTTCATTGGTTTCAATTGATGCCAAAATCGTTCCACCATTTTTTGAAGGAAGATGATCAGCATGGGCATGAGATACAAAATTTATCCCAGCAGTATCGGCATTTTTTGGATCTAAATTAACACGTCTTTGATTTACCTCACACAGGATTCCATTTTTTGTCATCCTGACTTTACTAGGCAACGAAATTCATGAAAATTAGATTTGATATAAATTGCAGGTTTGATCTACTATTGACTAGTTGCTAAATCTTGGAATTTTAATCTCAGGTCGTGGGAGCAACATGGAATCCATTCTCAAGTCAATTAAGAAAAAAAAGATACCAATCAATCCAGCAATAGTAATTTCAAACAAACCAGATGCAAAGGGTCTAAAAATTGCACAAAAATTTGGAGTAAATGTAGAGATTATTGAAAGTAAAGGATTCAAAGGGGGTAGAGCAGAGTATGACAAAAAAATTATTTCAGTTCTAACAAGAAATGGAGTTACTCCAAGAAATGGACTTGTATGTCTAGCAGGATTTATGAGAATAATTAGTCCAGAATTTGTAAAAAAGTACAAAAATAGAATTATCAATATTCATCCAGCATTATTACCATCATTTCCAGGTCTTGATGCACAAAAACAGGCATTAGAGTATGGAGCAAAATTCTCCGGATGTACAGTTCACTTTGTTGATGCAGGAATGGATACAGGTCCAGTAATCATTCAATCAGTAATAAAGATAAAAGAAAATGACACAGAGAATTCATTATCAAAAAGAATTCTAAAAGAAGAACATAGAATTTATCCTGAAGCAGTCAATCTATTTGCAAGAAAAAAGATCAAAGTTTCAGGTCGCAGAACTGTAATCAGTTAGGAATCAGGACCACCAAAAAAATACAAAACTTTTAGATCCTTTGTATTTCCATGAAAAAAATGCTCAACATCTTTTGCGACAAAAAATAATTTATCTTTTGAAACTTTGTAATCTTTGTCTCGAATTCTTAGGAACCCATCACCAGACAGAACATAATAGACCTCATCACTTTTATGAGGAGTTTGAGTATCTTCTTCACCAGGTTGAAGAACTAAAATGCCGGTAGCTAAATTAGATCTATTAATAAAAGTATGAAAATAATCACTGCTGTTTTTGATTTTTTCTACATAGGTAGTTAAATCAAATTCTAGTTTCAATTTATTCAGCAGCTACTGTGTATGTTTTTCTTTGTGGTGGTTCACTCATGTAAGAATGTCCTTGTGGATGGAGTTTTTCATGTTCTGGACTGTTATGCATTTTGATAAAAGTCTCTTTGCTTTCATGTTCTACAACAATTCTATAACTGCCATCAGCAGATTTTAGAAATTTTCTAGACTTGAATCCAGGAAAGTTTGCTAAAACTTTGTTTGATTCTGAAAACCAACTTTTAAAGTCATCCTCAGCACCGTCTTTGAGTTGAACGTCTGCTATCATTACAAACATGATAAAACTTGGAAAAAATGGCATTAAATTCTTTTCCAAGATTTTAAGAGAAGATTCCAAGAATTAAATATCAACAAATCAAAAAATTACCATGACAGGAACAAAAATTGATGGAAAAATAATTGCTCAGTCAGTCAAAGACAGAATAAAAAAAGCTGTAGAAGAATTAAAGACCCAAGGAATCAATCCATGCCTAGCAACAGTTCTCGTAGGAGACAATCCAGCATCGGCTACATATGTTAGAAACAAGCACAGAGCATGTGAAGAAGTGGGAATTGCGACAAAGGATCATAAACTTACTGCAGATACCACCCAAATTCAACTCAATGAAATTATTGAAAATTTGAATAATAATAATTCAGTTCATGGAATTCTTGTTCAACTGCCATTGCCTAAACAACTAGATGAGTTTATTACAACATCGAGGATTTCTCCGTTAAAAGATGTTGATGGATTAACTCCACACAATGCAGGTTTGTTGGCAATGAAAAAAGCAGCACTTGTTGCATGTACCCCATTAGGAGTAATGGAGATGTTTGATTATCACGGAATTGAATTGGAAGGAAAAAATGTTGTGTTAATTAATAGAAGTAACCTTGTAGGAAAACCACTTTACCATTTATTGTTAGAAAAAAATGCAACAGTTATCACATGTCATTCTAGAACCAAAAACCTGACAGAATTATGCAAATCAGCAGACATTGTAATTACAGCGGTAGGAGATAGAAACAAATTCACATTAACTTCAGACATGATTCAAGAAGGAGCAATAGTAATTGATGTTGCCATTTCACGGTTCCAAGAAAAATTAGTAGGAGATGCAGATTTTGAAGACATAATTCAAAAAGCATCTTTTGCAACACCAGTTCCTGGGGGAGTTGGTCCAATGACAGTTGCAATGCTTTTAAAAAATACAATTACTGCAGCATCGTTGAGTAGTCAAATTGGAAGATAATCTTGAGAAAAAATCACTGAGAAATCTTCTTTTAGAAAAAAGAGATGGAACATCATTTGATCTGATGAAAATTGCCAGTGAAAAAATTTGTAAAAAACTAAAAAAAATCAGAGTATTCAAAAATGCAAAAAAAATTGGAGTGTATTATCCAATTGGAAGTGAAATTCTAACCCAAGATATCATTCAAGAATTACTCAGTAATGGGAAATACGTTTTTTTGCCAAGAGTCTCAGGGGAGCAGATGAATTTTAAGAAAATAAGTGATTTTTCGAGCCTAGAGAAGGGTAGTTTTGACATAATGGAGCCTAAAATTGAATGTGAAACTGAAAATAATTTGGATGTAATTTTAGTACCAACTGTAGGAATTACTGCCAAAGGAGTCAGACTAGGTTATGGTCATGGATTTTATGACAGATTTTTAGCAGAACACAAAACTATCACAGTTTCTTTGACGTTAGAAAAACAAGTTGTAAAAAATATTCCAAAATCAGATCATGACATTCCAATTGATTGGATTGTTACTGAAGATAAAATAATAGAAACTCAGAGATAGGCCAAACCCTTTTTGCCAATATCTTTTCTGCAAAACTTGTGAGGCCAAGAGATCTTTTCAGATGCAATATATGCGTTATTAATTGCAGATTCCAATGTATCACCTAATGCAGTAACTCCCAAAACACGTCCTCCATTTGAAAGAATTTTTCCATCTGTCTGTTTTGTTCCGGCATGAAAGACAAATGCATTATCAGGAATAGAATCAAATCCAGCAATCTCTTCATATTTTGGATAAGATTCAGGGTATCCTTCTGAAGCTAAAACAACACAAACAGAATATTGAGTCTTCCAAGAAATTTGAGGCATTGAAAATAATTCCCCATTAGTACTTGCAACAAAATAATCATACAAATCAAAATCCATTCTCATTGTGATGGGTTGACATTCAGGATCACCCATTCTAACATTGTATTCTAAAACAAACGGTTCATTATCTTTAAGCATAATTCCTGCATAAAGAAATCCTTTGAATGGAATTCCTTCATTTTTCATCGATTGAATTGTTTTATCAATAATTTTTTCTTGAATTTTTTTTGTGAGATTTTCATCAATTATTGGAGTAGGAGAATATGCTCCCATTCCACCAGTGTTTGGGCCATGGTCATCATCAAAAATTCGTTTGTGATCTTGGCTAGAAGCCATAGGAATAGCAACATTACCATCAGAGAGAGCAATGAATGATGCCTCAATTCCATCAATTCTCTCCTCAATAATTATTCGGTTTCCAGCATCACCAAATGTTTTTTTCACCAAAATTGTTTGTATTGCAGAAATTGCTTCATCAGAACTATTACAAACTATTACACCTTTTCCAGCAGCCAAGCCATCTGCTTTGACTACAACGTCATAGTCAAGGGATTTTACATAATCTTGAGCTTTTTGAGCGTCATCAAAGATTTCAAATCTAGCAGTAGGAATACCATTTCTTTTCATAAAGTTTTTTGCCCAAATTTTACTTGATTCAAGTTGCGCAGCATTTTTTGTAGGACCAAAAATTTTGAGGTTTTTCTGATTAAATCTATCTACAATTCCTGCAGCCAAAGGAGCTTCAGGTCCAACAACAGTAAAACAATTATTTTTTTCGGCAAAATCTGCAAGTCCATCCAAATCATCTACATCAATTGGAACATTGTTTTTTGTTCCTCCATTTCCAGGTGCAGTAAATACAGTTTCAACTTTTGTACTTTGAGATAATTTCCAGGACAAAGCATGTTCTCGACCTCCAGAACCAACTACTAAGACATTTACCAACACAAATTATTTTTTGCTCAATTATATAATCCAAGTCTAACAAAACCAATTTAGCTTTATAATGCCACAGATCTACCAAAAGCCAGATGGAACTTTCCACAAAATTTGATGCAAAAGCAATTGAATCAGAAATTAAAGAGTATGTAAAATCGATTGATTTAGAAAAACAGATTTTTGCATCAGACAAACCTGAAAAAATTAGATTTATTGAAGGTCCGCCAACAATGAATGGAATTCCTCATGCAGGTCATCTTAGAGGAAGAGTCATCAAAGATTTATGGTATAGATACAATACACTTCAAGGAAAAAAAATCGAGTTTAATGGAGGATGGGACACTCAAGGATTACCTGTAGAGTTACAGGTGGAAAAAGAGTTAGGAGTTACAGGTGGAAAGACAGAAGCAATAAAGCAATTTGGCGTTGAGCGAATTGTCTCTGAATGTAAAAAAGTCGTTGAGAAATACAACAAGACATGGGTTAAAGTAGATGAGTTACTTGGAATGTCATTTAATCATGAGAAAGCATATTGGACTTTTAGAGATGAATTTATTGAAAGAGAATGGCAGGTATTAAAAAAAGCATATGAGAATGGAATTTTAGAAGAAGACTTTACAGTCATTGCATATTGTCCAAGCTGTCAAACATCACTTAGTCATGCAGAAGTCAATCAAGGTTATGAGGAAGTAAAGGACCCATCATTATACTACAAAGTCAAACTAGTAGAAGAAGATGTATTTTTGATAGTATGGACCACAATGCCATTCACACTGGTAACTGACGCAATGGTAGGTTTACAGCCAGAAGAAGATTATGTTTATGTCAAAGTAGAAAACGAAACTTGGGTTGTTGGAAAAACAAGATTAGAAGAATTTATGACAGAAGTTAAAATCGAAGATTACAAAATTGAGAAAACTGTCAAAGGTTCAGAATTTGAAGGGAAAAAATACATTCATCCATTATTGGAATTAATTCCAGAGTTAAACGAATATTCTAAAGCTGAGAATTTTCATGTTGCAGTATCAGAGTCATTTGTAGACGCAAGTACTGGTAGTGGTCTTGTACATCTATCTCCTGCAAACGGTGAAGAAGATATCAAGATTGCAAATAAGAGAAAAGTCAAGGTTTTCAGCCCCATAGACGATGAGGTAAAATTCACATCTCATGCAGGAAAGTATCAAGGAATGTTTGTCAGAGATGCAGATAGGCCAATTGTAGAAGATCTAAAGGAACGGGATGCTCTAGTAAAAATTGGAAAAATCAAACACAAATATCCTCTTTGTTGGAGATCACACCATCCAATTGTGTGGCTTGCAAGAAAAGGTTGGTTTTACAAATTAGATAGACTAGACAACAAAGCAATAGATGCAGCTGAAAGTGTAGAGTATTTCTTTGAACAACCAAAAAATAGATTCTTAGGAATTATCAAAGAAAGACATCCTTGGTGTATTTCAAGAGAGAGAATTTGGGGATGTCCATTACCAGTATGGACATGCGAGGAATGTAATGAAAGAAATTGGTTTTTCACAAGAAAAGAAATTGTTGAATCAGCAGACAGTCTTCCAGATGGCCCAGAATTTGAATTACACAGACCATGGATTGATAATATTACAATAAAATGCAAAAAATGTGGAAGTATGAATACAAAAAGAGAAGAATATGTTTTAGATGCTTGGCACAACAGTGGTTCTGCACCATATTCATCACTCACTGATGAAGAATATTCAAAGGAAATTCCAGCACCATTCTTTACAGAAGGAATAGATCAGACTAGAGGATGGGCATACACATTACTTATTGAAAATGTTATCTTAAACAACGGGCCAACTCCACCGTACAAGTCATTTTTGTTCCAAGGGCATGTGCTTGATGAAAAAGGCGGAAAGATGAGTAAGAGTAAAGGCAATGTTTTGGAAGGAATAGAATTGCTAGAAAAATTCCCTGCAGATTTGATTAGATTTTATTTCATGTGGAAAGCAAGTCCAATTGAGCCGCTAAGTTTCAGTACAGAAGAATTGATGTCAAGACCATACCAGGTAATCAACACATTATTCAACTTGCATTTGTACTTTAAACAAAATAGCCAATATGACAATTTTGAAAAATCAAACACAATTGAATGGGCAAAACAAAAGAATCTGCTGACATCGCCAGATATTTGGTTGTTATCAAAACTTCAGAAATTAATAATAAAAATCACAGACCGTAATAATTCATGTAAATTCCATGAAGGTGCAAAAGCAATTGATGATTTTATCATTAACAATCTCAGTCAAATATACATTCCAATAACAAGAGGAGAATTATGGGATGAAGATGAGGAGAAAAAAGAAAGAAGACTGGCAATTTATTCCGTGTTAAAAGAAGTCCTCAAAACACTAGATATCTTAATTCATCCATTTTGTCCATTTACTAGTGAACATCTGTATCAAACTGTCTTTGATGGAAAACAAAGCATATTGCTTGATAAATGGCCAAAATCGCAAAAATCACTTGTCAATGAAGAGATTGAAGAATCATTTGACATTATGAAAGATGTTGTATCTGTATCATCAGCTGCAAGAATGAAAGGAAAGCTCAAAAGAAGGTGGCCATTAAATGAGGCAAAGATTTGTGTTAAGAACGGACTAAAGTCAAAATTAGAATCATTATCAGAATTACTTCAATCTCAATTAAATGTAGAAAAATTTACAGTGATTGAAACTGAAAAAGAATTAGGGTTAGAACAAGTTTTGGAATTAAAGCAAATGGGATTGCCTGCAAAACCGATAATCGAATTGGAAAGAAAAAGGATAGGGCCAAAAGCAAAACAACACATGGGAAAACTTGTAGAAAAATTTTCTGAAACAAATCCTGAAGAAATTGTTTCAGCATTACAAAATTATTCAAAATTTGATTTTGATATTGATGGTGAAATTATTTCACTTGACAGCGAAGATTTTGATGTGAGCTTTGATGCAGATGAAAATTTTGCAATGTCAAAAAGAGATGATTATGTAGTATTCATCTCAACTTCACGAAATAAAGAGATGATGGCAAAAGGATTGATTAAAGATGTTGCAAGAAGGTTACAAACTTTGAGAAAAGAGAGAGGATACAATCCAACAGATGTTTTAGAGATAGCATCAATTCTTGATTTAGATGAAGAATCACTTGAAATGGTTAAAGAGAAAGCAGACGATTTGGCTTTCTTGGTAAGAGTAAAACAAGTGAACTTTGTAGAATCATGCAAAGAATACAAAGATGATGATATAGATGGACAAAAAATTAGAATTTCAGTAGAATGATTTTTAGAAAAATTTGATTGCAGTGCAGACTTACTTTTTATTAATTAAAAATTGAAAAAATTAATCATATTCCAGAAGAGAACGGCCTTAGGTCCCCAACCAGAATTGTCCTATCTCTTCTGTGAATTTTTAGATTACGAATAATTTTGAAAATAACTTTTAGAAAATCAATCCGTTTTGTTTCATAACAGATACAAAATCACATCATGTTATAGGAATAGAATTTCTCAAACAAAACAATGTTGACGTTGAGAGGTTAACATAAGACAAGAAAAACGTAGCAGTTGAATTTATGGGATATCCCCACACAAACCTTCGTTCATTATATACAGGAAAGAAAGGGGAAGGAGTCAAAGGAGTAAATGAATGTGTCAAGCTTGGAGATCTGGTTATTTTGAGTTAGGTATCGATAGAATTTTCCAATTAGGGGAGAGAATTTCTAAAAGACATTATTGGTTTTTGCAGAATTCTTACAATCAGACAAGAGTGTAACTCAATTAGATTTTAGAAAAAGATCTCAAAGTATAACAAGAAGCAATTATCAATTTGAACAAAATTGCAAAAAGATTATTTTTTCATTTTTTATTTCAAATGAGCTTGTTATGACGACAAATAGTGAAAATACATTGTTTTATCACGGTTAAATAGAAAAATCACGTATTGAAAATATGGTAAAACAAATCAGTCTTGATGCATGGCAGATTCAACATTTAGTAGACTTGCTTGAAAAAGGCTCTAAAGTCGTTGAAAAGACTAATCGACCTATTGTTCTTTACAGACAAACTCTCGAAGAAGAAGAAGAGTCTTACGAAGAGATTGTATGTACACTTACCAAAGGATATGTAATTGAGCAAATGGTTACATCAGGGGGAGTTCTAGTTCCAAGCTTTCATCAACAGTTTGTATTTACTATTGAAGAGTATCCTCAGGAATTATTGAGAAAAAGCAAAGATCGTTTTTTAGAAATGATTGATTTTCTTGATGAGCAATTAAGATAACTCATAATTAATAAAGACCGTAAAATTCATGATTTTTGCATGCAGTTATTAGAATTCCAGGCAAAAGAGCTATTTCGAGAATACGGTATCAATCTACTAAACAGTATTTCATCTACGAATATTGAAGAAGGTAGAAAGCATGCTAAAGAGTTAGGATACCCATTTGTGATAAAAATTCAGGTTCCAGTAGGAGGTAGAGGCAAGGCAGGAGGAATCCAAAAATGTCAAAATGATGATGAATTTGAGATAAAATACCCCCAAGTAATGGATTTGACAATTAAAGGAGAAAAGGCAAGGGCAATTCTTCTTGAAAAGATGGCAGATATCAAAAAAGAATTGTATCTTTCAATATTTTTGAATCGTTCAAAAAGATGTTACACTATAATTGCATCATCTGAAGGAGGAGTTGAAATTGAATCTGTAAAAAACCAAATCATCAAAGAGATAGGATTAGGTGAAGTTTCAGATGAACTTGCCAAAGAAGTTGCAAAAGAAATGGGATTAGAAGGAAAACATGCAGAAGGAGTTGCAGATACATTGAAAAAATTATCAAAACTTACAATTGAAAAAGAAGCAGAACTTGTTGAGATTAACCCACTTGCAATCATGCAAGATGATACAATAATGGCACTTGATGGAAAGTTTGTTACAGATGATAACAGTAACTTTAGACATCCAGAATTAGAGAAATATCAAGAGAAAACAGCAATTGAAGAACAAGCTGAAAAGAGTGGATTTTCATTAGTAGAACTAGACGGAGATATTGCAGTTGTTGGGAACGGTGCAGGATTGGTAATGTCTACACTAGACATGCTGTCAGATAACGGAGGGAAACCAGCATGCTTCTTAGATGTTGGTGGCGGTGCAACAACTGAATCAGTGTACGAAGCACTTACTTTGATTAGTAAATTAGACAGAGTGAAAGGAATTCTAGTAAATCTCTATGGAGGAATTGTGAAGACAACAGTGGTAGCTGAGGCATTTCTAAAAGCATATGAGGATAACGTAATTGATTTACCAGTGTTTTCCAGACTAAAGGGCACAGAATCAGAAAAAGCAACAGAAATGTTACAAGGTTCTCGAACCAAAATTTTTAGTACTGTTGAAGAAGCAATCAATGCAGCAGTGATGGGAGTGAAGAATTGACAGACATTTTTGAACTTCTCAAAGGGAATTCAGGAGATTCAGATTATGAGAAAAAAGGAGTGATTGTTCAAGGAATTACTGGAGCATATGGTTCACTTCATGCAAAAAACATGATTACATATGGAACAAATGTTGTTGCAGGAGTTACTCCAGGAAAAGGGGGTCAAAAATTTGAAGATAAAGTTCCAATTTACAATACAATGCAAGAAGCAGTGGATGCAACAAATGCCAAAATTTCAATAGTTTTTGTTCCAGCAAAATTCTTCCTAAATGCTGCAAAAGATGCACTAGAGGCAGGAATCAAACTATTAGTTGCAATTCCAGAACATGTTCCAATCAGAGATACAATGGAAGCACTAGATCTTGCAAAACAAAAAGGAGCGACAATCATCGGTCCAAACACACCAGGAATAATGATTCCAGAATTAATTAAAATAGGAATCATGCCACCAATGCCTTTCAAAGCAGGAAAGATTGCAGTGTTATCAAAGAGTGGAACATTACTTTATGAGATTTCTGATGCATTGACTAATGCAGGATTCGGTCAGTCAATTACGATTGGAATTGGAGGAGATCCTGTTAACGGAACAAGACTCATTGATGCATTTGATATGGTAAAAGACATTCCAGATTTAGAAGGAATGGTAGTGGTAGGAGAAATAGGGGGAGACTCTGAAGAAATGCTAGCCCAAAGAATTATCGATTCAGGATTTAACAAGCCAACTGTTGCATATATTGCAGGAAGGGCAGCACCTAAAGAAAAGAGAATGGGACACGCAGGCGCAATTGTTATGGGAACATATGGTTCTGCAGAATCCAAAGTGTCAATGTTTAACAAAGCTAACATTCCAGTAGCAAAAAGACCTGCAGAAGTACCTGTTTTACTAGCAGGGAAGATGGAAAAATCCGATTAGAATAAAAGAGAGGAATTTAGGAGAGAAACAAATGCCAATCACAGACCCTGAAAAGAAACGAATCGCACAACAAGCTAGACTGGTCATGAGAATTTGTTTTAACTGCGGATGTAGAAATGACATTGATGCTACTAGATGCAGAAAATGCAGAAACCCATACTTGAGATTAAAGAATAGAAATCTCGGCGTAAAGAAATAGAATTAGAAATTCATCAATCTTTGTCTATAATCAACTATTGCAGATTTTACATCAGAATTGTATCTCATTATAAATGATTTTGCCAAATCAGGGCTTTCCAGTTCTTCTAAAAGAATTTGCAGATCATCAGGCAATTGTTCATTCATTTGAAAAAGAATTTTTGCAGCATCAGTATACTGTCCGAGGTTTTCAGCATATTCAAACGCTAACTTCATTCTGTCAATTAACGAATCAAATTCTTGTAAAGACATGCATGGATTTTCAAAAATTAGTACTAAAGGCAGTGGTAATTACAAAATATCCATAATCTAAAGATAAAAAAACTCGTATTTGTGTAATTTTATTGGACCGGTCGTCTAGTTTGGTTTGGATGACGCACTCACACTGCGTAAGAGATTATTCTCCGCAAAGGTCGTGGGTTCAAATCCCATCCGGTCCATCTACTTAAAATTAGACAAGATACAAAAAAAATCATGAAAGCAAGATTTCCTGGAAAATGTGTAGAGTGTGGAGAAACAATCAAAGTTGGAAAAGAAATTCTGAAAAATTCCAAAGAACAATGGGTTCATGCATCATGTTCAGATTTAGAAGATGAACTACCATAGTATGAATTGGTAATAAATTTTTTAAATGACTTTCAAAAAAGCTAATGAAATGAGAACAAAATCAAGCTTATTTCTAGCAATTATTGCATCATTTGCAGTTCTGATGTTTCCATCAGAGATAATTGCAGAGACTTCAGAAACTACAACAATCACTCCAATCAATGAAGAGATTAGCATACAGAAAACAATTACGACAATGGTTGTTCCAAAAGACAACATACTGCCATGGGGATTTGTGACAGGTAGTCCTTCAGAGTATGTTGAGAGACATCCAGTAATCATTCAATTCTTTGATAAGACAGATGAGTTGGTACATGTTGCCCAAGTAGATGTCAGAGGAGATGGTTCTTACGAATACAAGTTTAGAGTAACTAGTGTTGATGAAAGTGGGAATTTGGAAAGAGCCTTTGAAGGTGAATATACTGTAATGATATACAAAATAATCCCTAACCAAAATCATCTAGTCTAAACATTCTTTATTTTTCACAGAATTCATATACTATTCAAGGAGATGTAATCTAGAATATGACTAAAAATTTCTGGCACGACATAGAACCAGGGACAGACATTCCTGAAATTATCAATGTAATTGTAGAGATTCCTAAAGGTTCTATGAACAAATATGAATATGATAAAAAGCACAATATGATAAAACTTGACAGAGTTTTATTTTCACCATTTCACTATCCAGGAGATTATGGATTAGTTCCTCAAACACTTTCTGAAGACGGTGATCCATTAGATGCATTGGTACTTGTTACAAATCCAACATACCCAGGAATTTTAATTGAAGCAAGACCAATAGGATTACTCCAAATGAAAGATGCAGGAGATCTAGATGATAAAATCATTTGTGTATCAACAAACGATCCTAGGTACTTACATACGACAGATATTTCAGATATTGAGGACCATTATCGTTCTGAAATTGCACACTTTTTCCAAGTGTACAAAGACTTGGAAGGGAAAAAAGTTGAGATATTAGGATGGCAATCAGCGAAAGAAGCAAAAGATATCGTTGTAGAATCAATTAAAAGATACAAGAACACGTTGAAGAAATTTTAAGATGTCAAAAGAGTGTAATCATTTTTCTGAAGAGAGAAAAGGAATTTCACCAAAAACAAAAAACTGTGAAGAATGTGAAAAAGAACATTTGCCAGTTGTTGCAATACGAATGTGTTTAACATGTGGACATGTAGGATGTTGTGATTCATCGATTGGGAAACATGCAACAAAGCACTTTGAGGAAACAGGTCATCCAGTCATGAAAGCAATTCCAGGAGATATTTGGAAATGGTGTTATCATCATAAGGAATACTATTAATTTCAAAATTAGAAAGACATTAACAATTGAACAAAGAAAAACTTCATTGGACTTTTTGGGTAGGCACGGGGTTTCTCATAGCAGGAGGAATTAGTTGGGCAATATTACTTGCAGGAGAAAGCCCTCCAAATTTCATTGAAGAAACCATCACATACAGTTATGCTTGGATTATCTTTGGGATGGGTTTGATAATATACGCTATGATTAAAAAAAGCATAAAATCTAAAGAATCAAAATCTTAGTGTATTCATTTTTTAATAGTTAAAGAATTACGATTAGTAAATGTCACAATATCAATTAGGGATGTGGGATCTTTCAGAATTAGCAAAGAACCCGAAAAGTCCAGCCTTTCAAAAACAAATTCAAGAATTAGAAAATCAGGCTAAGAAATTCGAGAAAATCAAATCAAAACTAGACCCAAAAATGTCATCAAAAAAATTCATGGAAATGCTTTCTCAAGTAGAGGGAATTTCCGAAAAAATGAGTAAGATTGGAGGGTATGCATCTCTTTCATATTCTTCAGACACCCAATCAGATGAAGCAACATCATTAATGACTAGAATGTCAAAATTAGGATCAGACATTTCAAACAAAATATTATTTTTTGATTTATGGTGGAAAACACAAGTTGATGAAAAAAATGCAAATAGATTGATCAAAGAGGCAGGTGAACTTTCAGAATATTTAGCACATAAAAGATTAATTGCAAAATATTCACTTAGTGAACCAGAAGAGAGAATCATTAATACATTAGATGTAACAGGAATTTCAGCACTTGTAAAACTGTATGACAAGATAACTAATGCATTTGAATATCAAATGAAAGTAGGAAACAAAACAAAAAAGATGACAAGAGAGGAATTAACAAATTATGTAAGAAACACAAATCCAAAAATTCGTGAAACAGCTTACAAAACAATTCTTGGAAAATATAATGAAAACAAAGGTGTGGTGGGAGAAATTTATCAGAATATTGCACTTAATTGGAAGGATGAAGGAATTGATATTCGTGGTTACAAAACCCCAATTTCGATGAGAAATATTGGAAATGATGTAGATGATAAAACTATAGAATCATTGCTCTTAGTTTGTAAAAAAAATGCTCCAGTATTTCAAAAGTTCTTTGTGCAAAAAGCAAAGATGTTAAAAATGAAAAAGCTGAGAAGATATGATATCTACGCACCTGCTGCCGCAAATATTAAAGAAAAAAATTATTCATACAACAAATCCGTAAAATTAGTTTTTGAATCACTTGGAAAATTTAATAGTACATTAGAAGGTTTTGCAAGAAAGGTTTTCAATGAAAACCACATTGATTCATCAGTAAGACAAGGGAAAAGAGATGGGGCATTTTGCAGTACATTAACACCCAAAATCACCCCATATGTCTTGGTAAATTTTACAGGAAAAACAAGAGATGTATTTACATTAGCACATGAACTAGGTCATGCAGTTCATAGTCAAGCCGCACAAAATAGATCTATTCTAGTCCAAGATGCACCATTACCTTTAGCTGAAACAGCATCAACATTTTCGGAATTATTACTGTATGACAACATTTCAGACAAGATAACAGAAGATGAGAAAAAAATCATGTTATCTGAAAAAATTGATGACTTGTATGCAACAATTCTTAGACAGTCATTTTTTACAATTTTTGAAATTGATGCTCATGAAAAAATTGGAAAAGGGGCAACCATAAATGAAATTTCAAAAACATATCTGCAAAATTTGAAACAACAATTTGGAAAATCAGTCGAAGTTACAGACGACTTTGCAATAGAATGGAGTTGTATTCCACACTTTTACCACACACCATTTTACTGTTATGCATATTCATTTGGGAATCTACTTGCATTATCATTGTTTCAGAGATACAAAAAAGAAGGTCAAGATTTTGTTCCAGCATACATTGACATTCTTGCAGCAGGAGGTTCAAAAAAACCCGAAAAACTCCTTCAAGAACATGGATTAGATATTCAATCTACCAAATTTTGGCAAGAAGGTTTTGACTATGTTAATGGACAAGTAAAAGTGCTATCATCATTAAATTAGATTTTTTTAAAATGGGGCTGACAGTCCAACGCAAGGACTGCCAGCTTGTTCCCCGAACGGTTTGAATTCGATGTCAAAACCCCGTTGCACATAATCCGATTTAAACGTTTGAAATTACTCCAAGTCAAATTTTTTGGGTTTGATTTTTCTTATTGTACCATATAATATTCCAATTGTGATTCCTAATTGATATAGAAAATATAATAAAACTTCAAATGTGCTAGGAGTGAGATCTGTGAATCGACTAATCCCAGTTAAGATTAACAATAAAGAACTAAAAAAGAAGACAAAAATTTTGATTACTCCATGAAGATGTGTAAATTTCAAAATAACAAAAGTCATCACAGTTACAGAGATTGCCAATATTGTAAGAAATCCAGTATTCATACCAAAAATAAGAAACAATGCAGACGCAAGTTCAGTGGGGTTTCCTGCAGAGATATTTGAGAGTTCAATTTTTTCCGGTGATGCAAATCTAGGTACGCTTAGAATGGCATTTGCCAAAAATAGAATAAACAAAGTAATAGATACAGTTTTTAGGTGGTTTTGTAGTCTGGGGAATCTAATAAGAATTGCACGTCCCAAAATTATTCCTTGAAATAATCCTATCCCAAATGCACCAATCACTGCAAGAATAGAGAAAATTGGATCTTGAAAAACGTCAACAAGAAATGGAATTAAGGCCAATGTTAGTTACGATTTGACATAGATAGAATATTAGTTAAAAGATGACTAATTTTCGTAAAAAAATAAAATAAATTTATCAAGAAATCATTCTAAAAATAAATCAAATAGGAGTAAAGTTAATAATTTCAGGACTAGAGAAACAACCAATGCAAAAGATGTTTTGGATTTTGTTAGTAGTAACACTTATCGGGATTTCAACGAATTTTGCACATTCTCAAGAAGCAGGTTTAGCAACGTTTCAAGAAACAGCTCAAGTAATAGTAGATAGAAGCATTTCCCAAAACATTACCGCATCAATTACTCTACAAAGTACAAGTATACAAGAAATTAGAATTCCAGCAGAATTAGAAAAAAATCTTAGAGAAAATGAAATGATTCAAGCAGTTATAGTTACAAATCAAGAACAATGTGTTTTGGGAGTATTTGATGAATCATGTATAATGATTAATGTGATAAGGGATCCGACAGCAAAGGGAATCATAGAGATACAAGATGCAGCCAAGGAAGTTGCAATGCCCTACATTGATGAGATAAATCAAGTATTTGATACAGAGGCAAAGATTCATTCAGTTTTCATACATACTGATGATGCATCCAATAAAGCATTTGAGACATCAGGAATAATTTCTGGTAAAGGAATGATTTCAGTAGTATTCACGATGCCACCAGAGGATACTAATTCAATGTATGAAAAAATCTCAGCAATCTTAATTCCAAAAATTATCAGGGAAGGTGGAGGATTTTATGAAATTGCAGAAAATCTTTCACTTGAAGAAAATGCAAAAATGACATTTTCAATAATACCATTAGACACAAAATCGCTTTTACAGTTGAAATTATCAGTAGATTATCCTAATGGAGCATCTACAATTTCTGAATTAAGCCCACTAGATCTGTTAAAAGTAGATACGATTAACAGATCCGAGTATTTTTCTTCAGGGTTTTTTCCACTCAATTCAATTATTCAAATAGTCATATTATCACCTGAAGATGAAATTATTTCAAATATTAGAGGAAATATTGTTCCAACACAAATAATAGATAATGAAAGAATTCCAACAGATATAACAAAAGAAGGATGGATTTTTGATCCTCAGGAGGGACAAAGAATTCAAGGAAAATATATTTTTGGAGAAGAAAATTCAATTAACAAAGATAAGTTAAAGTTTTCATTAGGAGATGTGCCACCAACACAGTCAGAATCGTCAAATGAATCACTTGTAGTAGTGATTATAATTTCAATAGTTGCAATCGCTGCTGCGTTGTTCTATCTAAAAGGATATAGAAAATAATTATAGTAAAAGTACAGCAGCAGCAAAAACAGTAGTCCACTTACCATCTTTGTCACCACGTGTTGACTGAGTAATGTTATGAGTATTGTAGATTTCCCCAGAAATCTTCCATTGTTGTCTTTTTTCATCCCAGTTTTTATCAACATCAAATGGAATTCCCAATGAAGATGCTAACATTTGTGCAGCAATATCCTCAGCATAATCACCTGCTTGAGTCTCATTTTGCCCAAAAGATTCGTATTCAGACAAATAGCCATATCTTTTTGTGTCCTTTGGTTGTGCTAATCCAACGGATGCAGCACACATTCTATGAGGTTCATTAGTTTGATTCTTTGAATAAATTGTAAATAGAATTTGCCCAGGTTTGATTTGTTTTAATCCCTCTTTTCTGGAAATCAATTTTGCTTGTGGTGGAAAAATACTAGAAATCAATACAAGGTTTGTTCCAGCAATTCCAGCATCTCTTAAAGCATATTCAAAGCTGGTTAATCTATCTTCATGAATGCCTTTTCCTTTTGTAAGAAATAATTTCTTGGCAACTAAATCCAACATTTCTGAAATTTTAGAAAAAGGGTTATTATTTAACTTTAATTAAAAATTAAATTTCATTTAACGAGATTAACATAGTTAAAGTTCTTTGAGAAATCAATCTCGTTTCTTTTTCTTTTTTCTTTTATCAGGGGCTTTAGCCTCTTGTGTCAAAAAGATGAATGTAAAAAATGCCCCCAATCCAACATTGATAACCCCCATGAATGTAATGAATATTGTTTGTTCTTTTCCAGCTATAGGAGACAATCCAACTATAATTCCCAAAACACCAGTTGCAAAGAACATCATCATCAAAACTTTGACTCGAGTTGGTTCAATGTATCTCATAACAGGTATCAAAAAATGGCATTATTATAAATTGACGGTTGTAAGAATTTCTTGAAAAATCATTAGAAAAAGAACACAGGTAACACTTTAAACCTTCAAAAATTTTATTTTACTTCGTGCCAATGTAGCTCAGCCTGGCTAGAGCATTCGCCTTGTAAGCGAAAGGTCATGGGTTCAGATCCCATCATTGGCTTTAAAATTCTAAGAAGTTTGTTAATAACGATTAATTATACTTAATTTTGGAACAATCTTACATGAGTTTTGAAGATAGTGATGTCAAACAAGATGAAACTTCTCAAGAAAAATCAAAATCAAGAGGGCTAATTATCGGATTAATCATAGCCGTGGGAGTTGCAGCGTTTTTTGCAGGAATGTATGTTTCAAATATGAACTCAAATCAAATTTCACAAGAAGATCTTGATGATGCTATTGCCAAATTAGAACTCAAAATGTTACAAGATAAGTTGCCAACAAATCAACCAACACTCCCTGTAAAAATTTCAGCAGACGATGATCCAATAATTGGTAATCCAGAAGCCCCAATCACAATAATAGAATTTTCTGATTTTCAATGTCCGTTCTGTGCCCGATTCCATGTCCAAACACTTCCATTACTTCTTGAGGAATACATTGAACAAGGAAAAGTAAAGTTAGTCTTTAGAGACTTTCCAATACAAAGCATTCATCCAAATGCCCTTCCTGCATCAGTAGCAGCAGAATGTGCAAATGAACAAGGAGAATTCAAAGCAATGCACGACATATTATTTGACAATCAAAGTCAATGGAGTAGTCAAGAAACATTTGATGCAATATCTATGTTTAGTCAATATGCAGCTCAAATACAATTAGACCAAGAAACATTTGATTCTTGTCTTAATGATGGGAAATACATTGAAGAGATTAGAAATGATCTTGATGATGGTAGAAGTTATGACGTTACAGGAACGCCAGGATTTTTTGTAGGGAATGACAAGATAGGTTACGTTGAACTAAAAGGTGCACAGCCATTTGAAAGCTTCAAAAAAGTAATTGATGCTCAACTAGAAGCATAAAAGAATAACAAGCGTTTATTAGACCAAAGCTGTAACTTTACGCATCGGAATAATGACGTTTGGCAATGAGCTTTTCGTCATTGCAAAAGAGAAGAAAACAAAATGACAAAATTTCAAGAATTAGGGTTAAAAGAAGACATACTAAAAGGGATTAACGACCTTGGATTTGAAGAAGCATTTCCAATTCAAGAGGCAGTAATTCCAGTATTGCTTACAGGAAGAGATGTTGTAGGCCAAGCACATACAGGTTCTGGTAAGACTGCAGCATTTTCATTATCAATGCTACAAGAGATTCAACCAAGAAACGGTATTCAAGGTTTGATCATGGCACCTACGAGAGAACTTGCAATGCAGATTACAGATGAAATAAAAAAATTTGGCAAATATACAGGGATTAGAGTTGCAACGGTTTACGGAGGACAGGGAATGGGACTTCAGTTAGATGCTTTAGAGAGAGGAGTGGAGATTGTTGTAGCTACGCCAGGCAGATTAATTGATCATCTCAAAAGAGGTTCAATTGAGCTTAGAGATGTTTCACATATTGTTTTGGATGAAGCTGATACAATGCTAGATATGGGATTTATAGATGATATTCAATTTATCTTAGATCTTGCCCCAGAAGATAGAGTGATGTCATTGTTTTCAGCAACGATGCCAACTGAAATTCTTAGATTATCTGAAGAGTATTTAAAAAATCCAAAACAATTCTTGCTTGATGCAGATGATCTTAGTGGAGAAGGAATCGACCAATCATACCTAGTGATTAAAGACCGAGACAAATTCAAATATCTGATTGATTTTATCAAACCAGTTAAAGGGCAATCTATTGTTTTTTGTTCTACAAAATACAGAACTAGGGATGTTGCAAAATTCCTACATCAAGAAAAATTTGATGCAGTTGCAATAGAAGGAGATATGTCGCAACATAGGAGAGAGCAATCAATGGGAAAATTCCGTAGTGGAAAAGCAGACATCCTAGTTGCAACAGATGTTGCTTCAAGAGGTATTGATGTTCCAAGAGTAGAATTAGTGATTAATTATGACATACCAAATCAAGAAATGGCATATTTTCACAGAATTGGAAGAACCGCAAGGGCGGGAGCAAAAGGAAAAGCAATTACATTTGTATCATATTCATCGGTAGGAGATTGGAACCTTATCAAGCGTCAAATCAAAGTTCCTATCAAAGATTTGAATGAAGAAATGGG
Source organism: uncultured Nitrosopumilaceae archaeon (assembly GCA_964343515.1). Taxonomy (GTDB): domain Archaea; phylum Thermoproteota; class Nitrososphaeria; order Nitrososphaerales; family Nitrosopumilaceae; genus Nitrosopumilus. The sequence continues at coordinate 35,904 of CAYFJT010000006.1, read as the reverse complement.
AATAGAAATTGCAATTCCAGATCCTCTAAAAAGGCAAATGCCATCAAGAAGATACGGAGGACAATCAAGATCAAATTACTCCAGAGGAGGACGTTCTGGGGGATATGGAAGATCAGGTGGGAGACGAGATTCAAGAGATGACAGAGGTGGGAGACGAAGGTATAACGATAAAGGCGGTAGCAGAAATAGTTATGGCGGCCGCAGTAGATGGTAACTGTAAAACTTAAAGACCGGAACTACATAATTTAATCAAGGTAAAGTAATGCACAAAGGATTCATTTTGTTAAATTGTGATCTTGGAGCTGAAGAATACATTGTAGATGAGTTAAATCATATGCAAGATGTAAAAAATGCATATCTGACTTTTGGAGCATATGATGTCATTGCAGAAATAGAGACAGAAAATCAAGAAGAATTCGAGAAAGCAATTGCAGTAATTAGAAAATTATCTAGAGTAGTCAGTACAATGACACTGAATGTTATTCGTCCCGAATAATTGTTATATGAGAGAATTCAGGATTGTGTGAAATTGCAAAAAATCGATTATGAAGCACCAGTATGGGTATTGAACTACAATAACCCAAAACCACTTTTAGATCATGCCATACACATGCTAGAAAGACACGGGGTAAAGCGGGAAGATATGGAAATTACCGAGACACCAACTGCAAAAATAGGCTCAATTGTAGTAGAAATATGGCCTTATGAACTTGTCATAGGAAGAGTTAGATCAACACGAAATGACTCTTTTATCAGCGGAACAGAGTTTACAATTGAATTAAAATTAGACGAAAATGGAAATTACATAGATTATCTTTGAAAAAAAAGAAAATTCAAAATATCATTATTGGGATAATTGCAATTAGTGTAATCGGAGCAATTGTAGCATACAATTATTCAGTAGATCAAAATAAACAAAAAGGATTACAATTCGGAATTGAATTGGAACAAATTCAACAAGAAGTTAAAAACTTGCAAACAAAATTTTATTCAGAGAAAACAAAATGGGAAGAAGGTGACATTACAAAAAGAGAATTGCTAGAATTTTATGATGAACATCTAAATGAATTTAATAAAATCATTTTAAAATACGATGAACTTAATCCACCAGAATTATTTGAGAGTTCAGTAGAACTGTTAAAGATTTCATCGGAAACACAACTAATGAGTGATTCAGAATATATCAAATGGATTAAGACAGAAGATGAATCATCAAAAATTAGATCAGACACCCAGTTTCAAGAGTCAGTAGAATACGAATTACAGGGTTTGGTGGAATTTTATTCAGCAAAAACAGGTATCAAAAATTATGATGAAGATGCAAAATTTGAAGCTCCACAATCAGGACTGACACAAAAAGTTATTCAAGTTGCAGAAAACATGACAAACAAGTGTAATGAAGAATTCAAAAATGAATTAGGAGCATTTGATTCTGATGAAAGAGAAATAGAATGGTTTAACTGTACAAATGAGGCTAAAAAATGGAAGATAGAACATCTCCCATAACAAATCATCAACACAAAAAGTACTTTAAAGAACCAAATGAAAAATGAATGTGGAAAAAATCTTCATCATTGGAATAATTTTTGCAAGTATGATACCATTCGTGTTTGGTGAAGTCTATATTCAAAATGATCAGCAATATGTTGGAAACGATAATTCAATTCACGTTGTAGGAGAGATTGTAAATAATCTAGACATGCCTCTAAATCAGATTCAAGTGCAAATTGATTTGTTTAATGAGAATCAACAATTAATTCAAACAAAGGAAACAAACTCTTTGGTAAATACGATAATGCCCGGAATGAAAGGGCCATTTGATCTTATTTTGACAAATAATGAAGCAAAAAACGCAAAATCATATTCAATGGAGTTAAACTATCAAGTAAGTACTCCAAAAAATCAGGTTATTGAGATAGCAGAATCATCTCTTTCAAGAGATGATCACAATAATCTAATGATTACAGGAACAGTAGTAAACAATGGGGAGATTACAGCAAACATGATATCAGTAATTGCCACACTTTATGACAAACAGGGAAATGTAGCAGCAGTATCAAAAGTCAACCCTGAACCAGATTACCTAAGATCAGAAGACAGCACATTTTTTTTGATTTCAGTTACAGATAAGATTCAAACTGAAAAAATTGACAAGTATATTCTAATTGCAGAATCTGAAGAATATGCAGCAGTTCCAGAATTTCCAGTAGGTACGGTAATCCTACTCATTTTGACATTATCCGCATATATTGGAATTACACGTTACTCTAGAAGGTTCATAACAAATCTCTTTTCTGCAACAAATCTAAAGTAGTGAAAAGTTCTTTGATTAATTCATCTTTGCCTAAAGGAGTAAGTTTTGAAAATAAAACAGGAAAGGTTATTGTCAACATATCTTGATCTGTATGAGAAATGCGTACTGAATGAAACTTACAATTCATTTCAGACAAAACTGCATTCCACTTTTCTAAATGTGTAGTTACCCGAATTACGTTTTCATGAACATCTGAAATACTAGTATCCAAATCTCTGTCAAACAATCCAAATTTTACTAAAGGGACCATCATCATTCCTCCTGAAATTTTATCATGATTTTTTAGCATAGAAGAAATAATTTGTTCGGAATTTTCTTTATGATAGACTTCCCCATAATCAGGATCAAAATAACCCGCAATCATTTTTTTAGAATCATATATGCGAAAATATTCTTCATCTAATTCTAATTTCCACAACATCTAAAAATTAATCTATGAATAAATAAACAATTAACCAAAGATAGTTAAATAAACAAAAATTAAAGAAAAGTATGGCAATCTCAAAAGAAAATAAAGATTTCATAGATAGTTTAATTGATTATTACATTAGTGAATCAGAAGCTTACACTCAGATTGCAGAAAATTTTGTTCCCGAGGTTGAATCTATTCCAGATACAGCTTTTGGAATAATCACAGGATGTGTGTATTCAGGATTTTTACAGGCATATCAAAACCAACAACAAACCCCAAGTCTAGAAGATATGAAAGAATTTAATGAAATAATGAAAAACCGCGCTGCTTTGATAAAAAAAGCCACAATTGAACTTAACAAAACAAATACAAACAAAGAAGATTTAGATGAAGCAAGAATAGAGACCAAAGAAAATAACTAAAATACATTAAGATTACTCAAATTCAAAAAAAATCAATACAGTTTAATTCGAAAAGAAAATTTCAAGAATATGAAAGTAGATGGCAGTAAGATAATTTTTTGGGCAGGAACTGCTTCTGCAATACTTACAGCAGCAGTAGTAATGTTTTTCTCTATTCGTTAAAGATAAATCATAAAGAAATTCTAAGAAAGTGTTGTCAGCAACAAATGAATTTAAAATAACACAGATAGTAGACAATGGTCAGGTTGTGCAATTAACATTAATTGAAAATGTTTCAACAGAGCCCATTTCACAAAAACAAATGATTATTGAGAATGTTTCAAAAAAACTTGATCAAGAAACAAAAGAACAAGTGATGCCATTATTAGAGGCAATTTTGCAAGCACAGCCTACAGTAAACATCAAGTCATATCAACAAACTCAGATAACAATCGCAATGCCAAAATCAAGATATGATGGGATGGGAAGACCGCAAGTAGGCAATACGATTGAAGTGAATTTAAAGAAAGTTTAGAGGTTCAAGTTTATTTCATCAATTGTATGCAAAGGTAAAGAACAAGAAAAGTTTTTGCAAATAAATGCAGATGTTTTTTCTTCAAAAGATTTTCCTGCAAAGAAAGGATATTGAGATAATACAGACAACTGTTCAGAATTTTGTACTGTAACAGTCATGGAATTTGGCAAATATTTCAAAAATATTGATTCGCATAGTTTCGAATTTTCAGTATTGATAATTGTAATTTCAACGGGTTTTTCCAAATAAATTGAAAGTGTATTTAGTAAATATCCAAATCCAAAGGGGTTTTCAGCAGCCATTTGTGCCTGAGATTCCAAAATTTTCGTAGTTATTTCTAGGAATTGTTGGTCTTGAGAAAAGTGAAACAATCTAAGCATCACAAAGGCAGAAACAGAGTTTCCCGAGGGTAAAGACAAATCATAATTGCTCTTAGGCCGGATGATTAATTTTTCATGATTATCAGAAGTCATAAAGAAGCTATTGTTTTCTGCATCCCAGAAATGATTCACTAAATGGTGTCCGAGTTTAAGAGATAGTTTTAGATATTTTGGATTAGGTTCGATTTCAAATACATCTAATAGGCTATTGATAAAATAAGAATAATCTTCTAAATAACCATCAATTTTTGCAGTTTTATTTTTATAAGTTCTCAATAGACGATCTCCTGAAAATAAATTATTTTCAATAAAGGAGATACAATTTTTTGCAGCATCAAGATACCGTGAATCATTTGTGACACGATAGCCTTTAGCAAATGCAGTAATCATCAAGGAATTCCATGAAACAAGAATTTTATCATCTAATCCAGGAGTAGTTCGTTTAGAACGAACATCAAGTAATTTTTTTGAACACGAATAAAGAATTTCTCGAACTTTTTCTTCTGTAATTCCAAAATTAAAAGCAACCGTAGATATATTCAGATTGTTACACAAAATGTTATTTCCTTCCCAATTTCCGCCATCAGTAACATCATAAAAAAGACAAAAGATATCTGCATCATCACCAAGAATTTCTTTAATTTCACTTTTTTTCCAGACGTAAAATTTTCCTTCAATGCCTTCAGAGTCTGCGTCATATGCAGCATAAAATCCACCATAAGGAGAAGTCATTTCACGCAAAACAAAGTCCAATGTTTTTTTCAAAATTTCAAGATAGAAAGGATCCTTTGTTATTTGAAATGCTTCAACATAATTTACAGGAATTAGTGCATTATCATAAAGCATCTTTTCAAAATGAGGTACAAGCCACTTTGAATCAGTAGAATATCGATGAAAGCCACCTCCAATTTGATCGAAAATTCCACCATTTGCTATTTTTTTGAGGGTTTTGAGCCCAAATTCAGTAAATTTTGACAGACCAGATAATTTTGCATAGCGAAACAAAAATGAAATGTTTGCGGCATTAGGAAATTTTGGGGCAGAACCAAATCCACCATATGTAGAGTCACCTAGTTGAAACAGATTCATTGCGGCTTCATCTAGAATGCTTCTTTCTAATTTTGAAGGAGTTGAAACTTTTTCAGTTTTACTTAGAGTGTTAAGGAAATTTTCTGCAGATGATTCAATATCTTTTGGTTTTTCTCTCCAAGCTTGGGATAATTGTCTGCAAATACTTCCAAATCCAGGACGGCCATAAGAATCCAACACTGGAAAATAAGTTCCAACATAGAATGGTTTTTGATCAGGAGTTAAGAAAATACTCAAAGGCCATCCACCTTGACCAGTAGCTATTTGGCAGACTTTTTGATAAATATCATCAATGTCAGGGCGTTCTTCTCTATCTACCTTAATGTTAACAAAATTTTCATTCATGAATTTTGCTGTATCTTCATTTTCAAATGATTCATGTGCCATTACATGACACCAATGGCAAGAACTGTAACCAATACTAAGGAAGATAGGTTTGTTTTCATCTTTTGCTTTTTTTAGTGCCTCTTTATTCCAGCCATACCAATTAACAGGATTATGTGCATGTTGAAGAAGATAAGGACTTGTTTCATGAATTAGGTTATTTTCTTCCACGGTTTTTCAGGTTTTTTTTGATATTTGTATTTAATTGGCTAACCCCAAATTCCTCTTCCTTCAGTAATCTCATAAATTCTTACATTGATTTTTCCGAGTAATTTTACTTTTGATTTGTGAGCCTTTTTGTCATGACTGTAATCTTTCTTTTCAACCAATTCCTGTAAACGTTTTAGTTGTTCAAGAGTAAGGTTTTTGAATTCATTTTTTGAGCTAGATACAAGGCGGAGTAATTCCACTCGTTCTCGATCTTCATCAGTAATTTCAGGCACAAAATAAGATAATTTGTGTCCTTTATTTTTCTAATGGACAAGAGATAATCTTAAAATTATTTGAAAGGTTTTGTAATTCATGGATAAGATGCGTGCAATGGTACTAGAGAAATGTGGAGTAATTGAAACTAATCCATTAAAATTAACTCAAATTGATAAACATGAGATAAAAAGACCAAATGAAATTTTGTTAAAGATAGAGGCATGCGGAGTTTGCCATTCACAACTTCACGGCATTGAAGGAGATTGGCAGGATATAGGAATTCCACCACAATTACCGACAGTTCCAGGACACGAAGTGGTAGGTAAAATAATAGAAATAGGTCAAGATGTCACAAAATTTAAGGTTGGAGATAGAGCAGGAATTACTCCTCTACTAGAAGCATGTAAAGAATGTCAATATTGTAAAGAAGGAAAAGAGTATCTTTGTGAGTCATCAACAATTACTGGAGAATCTTTCAAAGGTGGATATACAGAATTTATTACAGTGACTGAAGATTTTGCTACCAAAGTTCCTGAAAACATGAACCCAGAATATGCTGCACCACTATTCTGTGCAGGGATCACTGCATACAAAGCAGTGAAAGCCGCAGAACCACAAACTCATAAAAAAATCGGAATTTTTGGAATCGGAGGAGTTGGGCACATGGCAGTACAGTTTGCCAAAGAAAAAGATTGTAAAGTCATTGCATTTTCAAGATCACAAAACCATCTAGAAGTTGCAAAGAGATTGGGGGCATTTGACGTAATGACATTTTCTGAAAATCAAGCAGAATTTTTAGAAAAAGTAAAAGAAAAACACGGACTACTTGATTCGGCAATCGTTTTTGCCCCTGCAGACATTGTAACTGATACTGCAATTAAAGCAGTGAAAAAAGGGGGACTGATAGTCATTGCAACTGTTGGTAAAAATCCTGCATTCATGGCATTTGAAGAAAAAACAATCAGAGGAACACTGATTGGTTCAACTTCAGATATGGAAGAAGTGATCAGAATATGTAATGAAAAAAACATTGAGGTGATTACAGAAACATTTCCATTAGAGGATGCAAACGAAGTTCTCAAAAAATTAAAAGATTCAGACATTGAAGCTAGAGCAGTTTTGATTCCTTAACTAAAATATAGGAAAAAAGGGATTACGGTATGAATTGTAAAAGATGTCATCATACAGATGAGATACATGTTCCAAACGAGCAAAGTAATTCAATAATAAAAATGGGCAAATGTCAGATTCCAACATGTACGTGTCAGCAGTATTTGGATCCAATACAAGAAATTGATGAAGAGTTGTTGTAACAATTCATATATTAAAATTATTTTAAATATTCATGGAAAAACACAGACCGTCTGATGAGATGGTAAAAGAGTTAGACAATTTGTTATCAAAGATCAACGCCATGGAAATTGTTGCATCAGATGACTTTCAAAAAAATTCAATTAAAATCATGAGGACTCTTGTTGAAGGACAAATTCATTCCATAAACGAATTTGATCATTTGAAAAAGGCAATTGATTTGTTAACACTGCAATTATTTGATGTTCAAAATAAAGTCAAGAATTAAGTTTGGTGTCACTAATTCCACAGCCACTACATCGATAGAGTGTTGATTTTTCTAGAATTTGTTCTGCTTTCATCTCAGAGCCACAGCAAGGACATGAAAATTTTTCAAAAGAATCTACTGATTTTCTAACAATATAATCAGGTTTTGTCTCCACAACTTCACCTAAATTACATGGTGGATTATAACGTGTTTTGATTTTGTTTAGAACACTTTCTCTACGTTCTTTGCTAGCATCAAATAATGGCAATATTGCAAGATATAAGGATTTTTCAGAGCCTGACTTTTCAACCCAACATTTGAAACAGGAATGTTGAACAAAAAATGATTTATCATCGGTTTTTTCACAGTCACCAGCATAGACAATATTGAATCTGTCTTTTTCTCTAGACATAATTAGGAACACAAGTTTTTCCATCGGAGGTCCCCATTCATCAAGAGGAATCGGACCTAGAAATTCATATTGTAGAATTTGAATACTCAACAAAGATATTTTGAATTACTGTCTTTTCTTCTTTTCCAAGAAAAACTATCAAGCAGTACAAAATTGATCGCAAAATATCAACTTGAAAAGATTAAATTCAAGAGTAATTGATTTTTTTTAAATGAAAGAACCTCACAATCATGCACAAGTGGGATATGCCATGATTGCAGTAGCAGCATCACTGGCAGTTATTGGGATAATGGGGTTGTTCATGGCTGATGATGTATTATTTGCAGACAATATGCAAAGAGACAACACATCACACTTTAACGAATGCAAAGCAAATGATTTCAAAACTGAAGGTTGTGAAAAGTACTGGGATAGAATTAACAATGAAATCTCTGGAATCTATGTAGACTTGGAGGAGTAATTCCTAGTATCCGTTTGTAAAGTCTTCCATCATATTTTGATTCTTGGTTAGCCTATTCATTGCATAAAATGCCCCTCCAACAATTCCTGCCTGATAAAAGGTATAAAGAAATACACCTGAAGAAGTTGGATCAGACTTTGTGAAACTGAGTGCCAGCATTGTAAAGAATACAAAAGTCCCAACAGAAGTAACCGCCCTGTTTAAGAGTCCAGTATTCATTCCAACAATTCTTTTGGTTGCAGCAGCCATCAAAGCGATGCTTGTAATAATTAGAAATGTAGCGCCACCATTTGCTGAAATAAAGCTGTTTAGCCATGTAAGAAGACCATCTTCAAAGATCGAAACATCAGGCATTACACTACCGCCATTTATTGCAAAGTTCACAGAGCTAAACATCCCACCCATAACAAAGAAAAATAAGAAAATTTTTACGATTGAGCGCTTTAAAGGACTGCGTATTTCAGAGGGTTTTACAGCTCTTTCAGTAATTCTCATTCCATATAGAAAACCTACAGCCATAGCTGGAATGAACATGATATTGATGAGAATTGGAGATTGTTTGTTAATTTCTTCAATTTGAGGATGAAAAATCAAGAAAAGTATCACCGCAAAAGATGCTGAAGATGCAAAAAGAATCAAACCCAAATATTTGTGTTCATTATACTCGTATGAGTCAGTCCAGTTATACATTCCACATAGTCATATCAAAATCATTAAAGACCAAATCCAAAAATCATTTGGTCAAATTATCAATTCTCTTTACCCTTTTTAGGAGAAATCAACTAGTCAAGTTATGAAATTAGGCACAATAATGGTAATTATTGGAGGCGTTATTATGATATTTGGAATATTATTTCATTTTCAAGGACATTCAGTAATTGGACCTGAATCATCATTCATGTATTCTAATCCTGATTGGGTAACATATGGGTTACAAATTATGAGTGGAGGGATTATCGTATTAATTGCAGGTGTCATTTTAAAATTTAAACGAAATTAGTTCATTGCCCGAAGGGTAATGGTACTTCGAATTTTCTTGAGTTTTCTAATTTTTGTCGCAATGATTTCATTCATTTGAGATATAGTTTCAGTTTCAAATTCAGATACAATATCATAATTACCAAAAGTTACCAAACAATTTTTTACTTCAGGAATCTCTTTTAGTTGAAAGTAAAGAAATTGTTCTTCTCCAATTTCACAACTAATTAACATGTAAGACTTCTCCATTGATAAAATATTTTAAAAAAATATCAACTTAAACACATCTGATAGAATATTTTAAAATCAGTATCAAAATCCAGCATTAATTGGATCAAGGGGTTTCATCATCTCCCTCAACAGAATAGTTGCAAATGACCCTCTTGACAAAGTAAATTCAACAATATTTTCATGAGAAAGATAATCAGAACAATCTATTGAAGCCTGTCTAAATCCTCCTTCACTGCTCACTTCCTGCATTTCTTTGATAAAGAAGTCTTTAGGGGACACTTCTTCTTGTTGGAGAATTTGTGAGATTTGATTATCAAATCTTGTTTTTTTGTAATAAGAATATCCAACAAAAGGTAATGCCAGATTTTGATCTAACCCCTTGGTAAATTTTCCAATTATTCCTTTGAGATCAAAACAAACGTCACCAGATTTAGACTCAAACAGATTTTCACCATCGGCAAATGCCGCGCTTAATGATTTGTTGAAGATAAATGATTGGTATGCCTGAACATAAAATCGTCTCAGAGATAGAGGGATTGCACGTACTGCACGGAAAGAATCACCATGTTCAATCATTTTTTTAATGACAATTCTTTCAACATCCATCTGTTTTGGGATTTTTTCAAAATATTGTTTGAAATTTTGCTTATCAGTGAGTTTTTGTCGAATTTCATTATTTTCTTTTGAATCATATTCAGAAGTAAAAGACAAAATTAATTCAACTGCATCATCAAAGTTTCTTTGGATAAGTGCTTTACCTATCAAATGGGTTACAGGTCTTTTTGAACCAAATCTTTGATAACCATAAAAATTTAGAACATTCTCAAATTCTGTAAATTCAGATAAACCACTAGAGCATTCAGAGATTTTAATTTTAAAATGATTACCAATCATATCTTTCTTTGAAAGGGGTTTTTTTACAAAACCAATTTTTTTAAGAGAGTATTTTTCTGTAGAATAACCTTCAATTGCATTACCCTTTTTTCCAGAACAGACAAACTGTTCAGTTATCGCAGATGCATCCTTTAACCCTAGAGACTTTAATCTAACCCCTTTCTTTCTAAAAATATCAGATAATGCATGATTTGTATCAATTTTTTTCTTTTTTAATTTGTAAATGGCATATCCATCTTCTTGATTAATGGAGTTTTGAGTTTTTTCTAAAATTTTTTCAGATACTTCAAAATCTTCAGGAGTTACACGGATTTTTCCACCAATACCATCAAATCTTGTACTGTAAACAGAAATTCCAATTTTGGAATCTAATTCAGGTATCAATCTATTGTCACTGTAACATATTTGCTAATTGCAACATCAGATAATTGTGTTCCAATCAAGATATGATATTTTCCAGGAACTGCATCATCAGATACAGAAATGTTTGTATGAATTGGGTGAGATGTGCCAGAAACCAATTGGAATGATTCAGAACTATTGTGAGTAAGTTCTACATTCAAAAAGTCATGAGAAGAAGTAAGAATCAGTGAGCCGCCTAATGAGCCACTATCTGAATTTGGAGATACGATAAAGTTGAAATGTTTTGAATCTCCAGGACTAAGAGAAATTGTTTCAGATTCCAAGTTTATTTCAATAGGTAATGGAATAGATGTATCAACTACACCAATATTGTTTTCAACCCACTCAGTGAACCAAATTTTTTTACCATCAACGGTAAAATCAAAGATTTGTGCCAGTCCACAGTCAGCAACCATTAAACCAGTGCCAGGGTCACAATCACCCCAATAAGGATTCTTGGAAGGGACATGATATTCTATTAGAGAATTAGATTTTGGATCAAATACTGATATGTTATTTGCGTTCTGTTCGTTGAAAATTATTCTCCCTTGATCATCGGAATCAATCCAATATGGTCTAGAGATAGGTGATTTGATTACGCCAGTTTGATTTCCATATGTTTCAAGTAATGGGTCTGCAGTTACATATTGAGTAAACTCTTCATTAATTGGATCAAAACTAAAGAAGGATGATGATGTAGTATCAGCTAACCAAATTTTTCCATCATCAGAAACAATAGAACCATTTGGAGTGAGTAATTCAACAGGTAATGGATAAATTTCAGTAAACATTTCTCCTGCAAAAAATTCTTTTCCAGATTCCTGAACCTGGTTTCTATATCCAGTATGATCAAATTTTACTAAAACACCACCTTGTTGAAATAGCCAATTAGTATACCATACATTACCATATTCATCTAATGCAAAATCTGCAGTAACAGAATTATCAACAGGAGAAGGTAGGCTAATGTATTCAACATCATCTGCGGACTGACCTATATCAAAGAATGTAAGTTTGTTCCCTGTAAAATCATTAATGATTATCTGAGACCCATCAATGTGAAGTCTTTGAGGTAAAGAATCACCTTCAGAAGGATATCCAAGTCGGTCATATTTTTCATCAATTGTTGAGAATTTCCATACAGAATCAAATGCTTCATCAGTAAACCATACAGACCCATCAGGAGCATAATCTATACCCCACATCATAGAACGGCCATTTTTTGGCCATGTTGGGTTATCGTATTCAGTAAATGTTTCAGTGTCAGGATTGAACTTTGCTAATTTTCCAGTATTTGTTTGAGCAATCCAAACATTACCATCATAATCAGTAACAATTGCCAAAGGGTTTGTACATTCAGTTGGAATTGAATATTCTGTTACAAAATCAGTAGACTTGGCATTTCCAGAACCACAAAATCTAGGACGATCCTCATCAGGAAAATTATCTGCAGGAGTTCCAGTGATTGTTAATTCAGGTCCTTCTTCATCAGGCGTAAGTCCAGGAATTGCAATTACAACTCCAGAAGTTACCATAATGCCGCCCAAAAATGCAAAAGCCAAAATTCCTTTGGTCTGTTTTTTCACAAATAAAAAAACAAACTTTCCTTGTTATATCTTATTCCAAAATGCCTATAGTAACTTCAAATCCCCAGTCACTTTATCAATTAGATTTTCAGGGGCAGGTCCAATTGAAATACATGTAGTGGTTCCAGGAGCAATTTGAGTATGACCTGCATCAGTCACTTCAGACCAAGGTAAATTCAAATCAATTGCATGTTTCTTTACTTCTTGTAAATTTTTGATTCCAGAAACTTTGACTACTACTTTTTCTTGTCCACCCCACCATTGTTCATACCATTCAGGATGTGATTTTCTTACATGTTCTGCACCAAGAACACATGCATGCCCCACCTGTGCAGCAATTTTTCCTTTTCCCATTTCAAGATCAGTTCTAACAACAATTACTTGTTTGAAATCTCCCATAATATTATCAAAAACAGGCATAATGAAAAACTTTTGAATTAAATAATTGACAAAGAAACAAAAACTGTGTATTATGACGTAGTAGTTGCAGGAGGTAGTGTTGCAGGATTACTTTGTGCAAGAGAGATTGCTGTAAAAGGTTTCTCAGTATTGGTTATTGAAGAAGATTATGAAATAGGTACACCAGAACATTGTGGAGGATTGGTCAGTATTTCAGCATTAGAAGAACTAGGTGTTATCCCATTTAGAAAAACATTTGATCATAGGATAGAATCAGCTGAGATTTTTGCTCCGAATGGAAAAAGTTTTTCGATAAACTCAAAGAAGCAAAAAGTAATTGAAATTAGTAGGAGAGAATTAGACAAGCAGATTGCTTTTCAAGCCCAAAAAAATGGAGCCATAATCAAAGTCAGAACCAGTTTTCAAGAAATGACAGATGCGGGAATTAGAACAAATGAGGAAAAGATTGATTGTAAGATTTTTGTTGATGCAAGAGGCGTATCATCTCTAATTCACAAAGACAGAACAGGAATATTGTCATCTGCACAATATGAAATCTACGCAAACTGGATTAAAAAAGGAAAAGTTGAAGTAATTTTTGATCAGGAAAAATATCCAGAGTTCTTTGCATGGATTATTCCATCTAATGAAGGAAAAGGAAAAGTTGGCGTTGCAGGAAAGGGAATCAATGTTGCAGAAACGATAGAAGAAATTCTTAACGAAAAGGGAGAATATTCCACAATAAGAAAGATTTTTGCACCAATTTGGATAAAAGGTCCAATTGAAAAATTTGTAAAAGACAACATAGTGATAATAGGAGACGCAGCAGGACAAGCCAAACCAACCACTGCTGGAGGGATTTTTACTAGTGGGATGGGAGGAGTTTATGCAGGACAAGCAATAGCAGAATTTCTAAGAACGGAAGATAAATCAAAGTTAGAAGAATATCAAACCAAGTGGACACAAAGATTTGGGAAAGAATTTGAAAAACAAATTTTTGCAAGGAAAATTTTAGAAAGACTTGACAATAATATAATCAACAAATTATTTGAATCAGTGACACCAGAAATTCTAAAAGAGATTTCAGAAAAAGATGACTTTGATTTTCACACAGGTTCAATTGTGAAACTATTAGGATTGAAGGGTTCGATTAAAACAGCTCAAACTCTTATTGGCGGAGAGTTCAAAAAATTACTTCGATAAAACACGCCCAAATTCTAAGGAAGGTATAAATGATGTTTACAGAAAATCGTGGTATGTCATCAACAATATCATTACCAACATGTAGTTGTTGTCACAGACATATAATGCCTAATGATAAGTGTGTTAAATTCAATTGTCCTGATTGCGGTGCAGATTTAATTTGGAGATGTCAAAGTTGCAGAGAATCAGCAAGAAATTATACTTGTTCTTCATGTAACATACAAGGACCTTAAGAAAATGGCACAATTACTATTTATCACAAAAATTCTTCCAGAAGGGACAGAAGTAGATCTTGATAAATTAGCAGAGACTCTAAAAAACACACTGCCAGAAGGAATTGTTATGAAGAGGCATGCAAAAGAACCATTAGCATTTGGTTTGGAATTTTTGAAAGCCGAGTTTGTTTTAGAAGACAAAGAAGGTCAAAGTGACGCATTAGAAAATGCTGTTAAAAATACAGAGGGCGTAAGTGAATTTGAAGTCCTTAATATGAGCCGAATGTCAGTTGACATGAAATAGGTGATTTTTTGGTACGCAAAGAGGAACCTTTGCAGATGAGAATTGGTGAAGCAAAACAAAGAGACGTAGGCAAAAAACGAGCTAGAATAGGTCCTGAAGCAATGGACTTTCTCAAAGTAACACCAGGAGATATTGTTGAAGTTATGGGTTCAAGAACAAGTTGTGCGGTAATCTGGCCAGTAGATGAAGATGAAAAATTTCCAGATATTATTAGAGTTGATGGACAGACAAGAAAAAATGTTGGTGCATCATTAAACGATGTTGTAAAAATTAGAAAAGTAACATCAAAGATTGCAAAATCTGTTTCTTTAACTCCAGTTAATGATTCAGTTACAGTTGATAAAGAATTTACAGATTTTGTGAAAAATAGACTAAAAGGATTACCGATTACACATGGTGATGAAATTTCAGTGATGATTTTAGGAAATTCAATGGATTTCAAAATTACAAAGACAACACCAAAAGGAGTAGTAAAAATTGACCGTTCAACTACACTCAACATTTCAACTGAAACTGCAATGGATAGAAAAGTCAGAGTGACATACGAAGAAGTTGGAGGATTAGTTGAAAAAGTAAAAGCAATGAGAGAGATAGTAGAACTTCCATTAAGACATCCAGAATTATTTTCTAGATTAGGAATTGAACCTCATAGTGGAATTTTACTTTATGGGCCACCAGGATGTGGAAAAACTTTGTTGGCAAAAGTCATGGCAAGTGAATCAGAAGCTAACATGTTCCCAATTAACGGTCCAGAGATTATGAACAAGTATTATGGAGAAACTGAAGCAAAACTAAGAGATATTTTCAAAGAAGCAAAAGATAACTCTCCAAGCATAATATTCATTGATGAAATTGATGCAATTGCACCAAAAAGAGAAGAGGCATACGGAGATGTTGAAAAAAGAGTAGTTGCACAACTTTTGGCTTTAATGGATGGTCTAAATGACAGAGGTAACGTAATTGTTCTTGGAGCAACAAATAGACCAGATAGTGTTGATCCTGCACTAAGAAGACCAGGTAGGTTTGATAGAGAGTTTGAAATTTCAGTTCCAAATGAAGATGGAAGAACAGAGATTCTTCAAATCCACACAAGAGGAATGCCAATTGATGAGGATATCAAATTAAAAGATTTAGCATTAGAATTACATGGATACACTGGTGCAGACATCAAATCGCTTTGTAGAGAAGCTGCAATGAAATCAATTAGAAGATATCTACCAGAAATTGATCTAGAAACAGAAAAGATTCCTTCTGAAGTATTACAATCAATGAAGATCAAATTAATCGACTTTTATGATGCAATGCATGAGGTGGTACCTACTGCAATGAGAGAAGTATACGTAGAAAGACCTAAAGTTTGGTGGAAAGATGTAGGAGGATTAGATGATATCAAAAAATCACTTACAGATAATCTAATTTTAGCAATGAATAAACCAGGTAAATTTACCAAGATGGGAATCAAACCACCTAAAGGTGCTTTAATTTACGGACCACCAGGATGTGGAAAAACTTTGTTGGGAAGAGCACTAGCAACTGAAACAGGGGCAAATATGATTTTAGTAAGAGGTCCTGAAATTCTTTCAAAATGGGTAGGAGAATCAGAAAAAGCAGTTAGAGAAATTTTCAGAAAAGCAAAAGCATCATCCCCATGTGTAGTTATTTTTGATGAGTTAGATTCACTTGCACGAAGTAAATCAGGTGAAGGAGGAGTAGGTGAAAATATTCTCAGTCAATTACTCACAGAAATTGAAGAAGGAATTTCATCAAGAGTGGTAGTCATAGGAATTACAAACAGACCAGATGTAGTAGATAATTCATTATTAAGAACGGGAAGATTAGATTTAGTTTTGTATGTTGAGCCTCCTGATGAGAAAGGACGATTAGAAATCATCAAAATTTTGACAAAGAAAATGCCATTAACAAGCGATGTAAAACTGCAAGAAATTGCAGTTGCAACTCAAAACTACACAGGTGCAGATTTATCCGCATTATGTAGAGAAGCAGCAGTTCAAGCTATGCAGAATAACTCAGTAAAAATATCTAGTCAAGACTTTGCAAACAGTTTGAAACACATTAGACCTTCAATTACAAAGGAAGTTGATCAGTGGTATAAATCAGTTAAGGAAAGTATATCTAACGTAGTACCAAAGACAGGAGATAAAACATTCTACGGATAAAAATGGCAATACCAATCAGAAATACAGTATTTGACAAAATTAAAGATGCAGGGTCACTAACAGATGTTGAGCTCTACAAGAGTTTAACAAAAGACGGATTCACTATGGCAGAAGCCAAATTTAACAAAATTTTATTAGATTTGGAAATTCTTGGACTTATCAAAGTGTCTTGGATTACAAAAGATGAACGAAGAATCGAAGTTTTCGTAGTCAAAGAAGAAGTTGACGAAGTTGATGAACAAAACAAGGAAATGATGGAAAAAGACTATGAAGCAAGTTTCCCAGGTTTTGAAAAATGATTTCCTAAAACAAAGGAATATGGAATGCGGCATCTAATGCAACTGCAACAAAAATTATTGTGAGATAAGGAGCTGTAACTTTGTATGCTTTCCAAGCAAATTCAGATGTTGGAGTCTTTGTTAGTTTGTAATGATAAGATAACATCAATCCACCAGATACAGCAGCAATTACAGTATATACAACTCCCATTCCATCAGGAATAAAAGAAAGTATCAAAGAATAAGGAAGTAAAATTATTGTATTTCCTAAAATATACTTGGAAGTTTTTTGCATTCCAATTACAACAGGTAACATTGGAACTTCAGCTTGTGCATATTCATCTTTGATTTTCATTGCAAGACACCAAAAGTGTGAAGGAGTCCAAACAAAAACAAGAAATCCAACCAAGAATCCTAAAAGATCCATACTTCCTGTAGCTGCAGACCAACCAGCCCATGCAGCTGCGCTGCCGGCAATACCACCAATTACAATGTTTGAGGTGTTTAGGCGTTTGAGCCAAGCAGTATAAATAATAACATAAGAGAAGATTCCAACAGCAATAAAGAATGCAGAAACAGCATTCAATGCAAAAAATCCGTAAATAACAGAGATACAACTTACTGCTAAACCATATATCAAAACATGAGATGCAGCCATTCGTCCAGAAGGAATGGGTCTTTTGCTTGTTCTCTCCATTTTTGGATCAATATCTTTATCATAAAAATGATTTAGAGCACTAGAACCAGCTGATGCCAATGCACCAGCAATAATGATGTGTAGATATGACCAATAATCAAGTTCTGGAGTACCAGGAACCAGTTTACTTGCTGCATACATCGAAGTAACTGCAGTGATTACTAAAAGAACAACTATCCTAGGTTTGGATATCTCCATTATTTCATTAAATCCCAATCTCACTCTATCCTAGTCCAAAGCCATTTAATTTCTTCGTCTATTGATCCTTATCATTTCAAAAGGAATAAGTATCTCAGTCCTACCAGCTACGTTAAATGAGTAATTGGGACCTCATGATGCCAGGAATGGGACTCACGTCCATAGGGTTAGCAGGAGTTGTCATTTCATATGCAGAAGTAGCACATACATTCATTGATGGAATGCACGCTATGACAGGACTTACCATGTTCATAGGACTGATCTTCTTAGCTACAGGCATCTTAGACGGAGGAGTCTCAACAAGCAATAGAGCAAAAGCAACAGTTTTGGTAATTGCATCTATTGCTTTAGGATTTGGAATGTTTTCATTTACAATGAATACTTCGGCATATACGGTTACAATAGCTGGAATTTTGATGGCAATTGCATTTCCAGCAATCATTATAGCATATCTTGCAATGAAGCATCCACAATACCTGAAGGCAGTAGGGTCAATAGTAGGAATGGCATCGGCTGCAGGAATTATAGCATGGATTGCGTTTGGATTTGTCAGCCCAGATACATATATGATTCCAGAAGTTGCTGTTGAAGAACCAAATGCCGAAGAAGTGGCACCAGCAGGACCAGTATTTACAATTGAAATTCTTGAAGGTTCAGCTCAAGAAGGGAATCCAGATTACAAACCAGATGCAGTAATTGTTCAACAAGGACATATTGTAGAATGGATTAATGCAGATTCTGCGGCACATACTGCAACTAGTTCTGCAGACTTTGGAGAAACATTTGACACAGGATTATTGGGACCAGGAGAATCATTTACACTTGACACAAATAATTTAGAGATTGGAGAATACGAGTACTTTTGTATCGTGCATCCTTGGATGATTGCAACATTAACTATTGAAGGTGCAAAAGAACCAATCAAAGTAGTAATGCCAGAAGGCGCAGGAATTCCAGAAGAAGGTCAAATCTATTATGATCCTGAAATCATCACAGTGTCAATAGGAGATACCGTTCTATGGGATAATGCAGATAACACAGTACATACTGTAACATCAGGTATGCCACCAGCAGATGCGACAGGAGTGTTTGATTCGGAGATGATGTCAGCAGGAGATAGTTTTGAATTTACATTTACAGAAGCAGGAAGTTATGATTATTACTGTACATTCCATCCATGGATGGTAGGAACTGTTAACGTAGAATAGATTTGCAGAAAATCGTCTTTTCCAGTTCAGATAAAAAAATTCTAACAGAACATGCTGAAAATGAAAAGCCAAACGAGTCATGTGCCATATTGTTTGGAAAAGATAGCATTGTTTCAGATGTCTTTCTGACAAGAAATATTGAAGAATCACCAGTAAATTTTACCATTTCAAATGAACAACTTATTGAAGGATACAAGATTGCAGAAGAAAAAAAGGTAGATGTGATAGGAATTTTTCACTCACATCCAAATTCAGAAGCATTTCCATCAAACACAGATAAAAAATTCATGCAAAGCAATCCAGTTCCATGGGTCATTTACTCTGGAGCAACCAAAGATTTTAGAGCATATATTTTAGAATCAGAGATTAAAGAAATTCAAGTTGAGGAAAAATAATCAGGATTTCCTAAAAGTAGCCTTCATTCCATCAGCCACATTAAGAATAGATTTGTCAGGAGAGATGACTTTGCCAATAATATTTACAGGCGATGCAGGAGTAATCGCCCCAGGCTCACTAATCGGAGTAGGGCCATAAAACAAACAGATAGCATTACCTGTTGGCCAGTAGGCAACATCGTTTAGTTCTGCAGAGGATTTTGCATTTTCTTCAGGTTGGTTTATTGGAGATTTTGAGGAATAGATTTCATCACCCCAAACATTAAGATTGACTGAAAAGGGTAATTTTTCAACAAATTCATTTACAGTTTTTGGAGAAAAAGTATCATTTAATTCCAAAATTATCTTTGTGGAATCAACATCAACATGAATTGTATGTTTCACAATGTTCTTAAAGATTTGGCATACATAAGAATACTAGTTTATTCTATCTCGTAATTGATGACAATCGCAAATACATCCTTTTTGGCACTTGATTCTTTTACAATCAGAGCAGATTCTTTTGTTCCAATAAGGGGCAGTATTCATTTTAGTACCTCTGAGTGATCTTGTAAGAACCTCGCCTCATCAAGATTATGATTCTGAACAAAAATATCACCCATATTCCCATTAACATTACATAAAGAACAGTAGTACCAGAATTTTCAGGAATCGAAGATTCTTCAAATTCGGAAGGCGGTTCAAAGGGGGCAACATATGAAATTCCAAGGAATAAAGGAATAGTAATCAATACAATAATTGGTAGAACCATTGTTATCTAACTAAAAGAACCTTGTAGTTTGCAGTATCATGAATGTTTATTACAAAATCCACAGGTAAGGTAAATTTTCTTAACATATTATCTGTAATCATATTTTTTGTTTCAGACATTTACATATTAATTTCAATAATTTGTTATTTTAGACTCTTTCAGAATATCAATAGTGAAAATCATAGAAGAGAATCATAATTCATTTTAAATTGAAAATTCTAGTTAGTTTATCATGAGAAACATGATTTCAAAAATTCTTGTTCCGCTTGATGGTTCTTCAAATTCCTTTAGAGGATTAGACATGGCAATACATATGGCAAGAGAAAGTCATGCTACAATTACAGGGATATACATTCTTGGAATAACTAAACCTAGAACAAATGATCCGATAACACCTGTAGAAAAAATTCTACTAGAACATGCACAAAAAATAATGAAAAAAGCAAAGTTAAAGGCAGCTAAAAAAGGGATTTTGTTTTTTGATAGAATATCATATGGAGATGAAGGAAAAAGAATTGTGGAAATTGCTCAAAAAAATAATTTTGACATGATAGTTATTGGTTCAAGAGGTATGGGAGCTGCAAAAGAAATATTCTTGGGAAGTACATCAAATTATGTTCTTCACAAATCAAAGAAACCAGTTCTCATTGCAAAGTAAATAACAATCAGACATAACAAGAACATAAAACATTCATTTTGAATTAAATATGCCTTTTTTCGATTAGATTTATGGAAATTCACGTATACGACACTTATGTCAAAGCAGCAGACGGTCACACTATGCACTTTGACGTAATTACTGGTGAAAAAGATCATGATAAAGCCATCACATATGGCAAAGAGTGGTTAAAAACAATTGGCGAAGAGAACGCAGTGATGACTCAAAACGAATGTCAATTCTGCCATTCCCAAGGAGCACCAGAGCCTGTAGAACAGGCAATTAAGGAAAACGGCTACTTTATCCAAAAAATGGAAGGCTGTCCTTAAACATTTTTTTTCCTTTTTCTACAACACATATTTTTTAGATTAACGACATACATGATTGTATGGATGAACAAAAATATTCAAAATGGACAGTTGAAGGAGAAAAGAAAACAAAATGGATTTGTGGATGTTTTCAAACTGCAGATAATTATTTCAAATTCTGTGATGCACATAATGAGACTTTGAAGAAAGCAATTCAATCTCAGATAGATGAATTAGATATGACTTTGATTGTTGAAGAAGATTAAAGTGCAATAATTGCAACAAATGCAGAAACGAAAACAATTGCAATTGTGTTTAAGAGTTTGATTACAGTGTTGAGTGCAGGACCAGCTGTATCTTTGTAAGGATCACCAATAATATCACCAACAACTGCCACTTTGTGAACTTCAGAGCCCTTTTCACCTTTCATTTCAACGAGTTTCTTTGCATTATCCCATGCACCACCAGTATTTGCCAAGTGATATGCAAGTAAGATTCCAGTTGCAACAGACCCCATTAGTAATCCAGCTACAGCAGTTGGGCCTAATAGGATCCCTAGAATAATTGGAGCAACAATTGCAACTATTGCAGGTTTCCAAAGTTCTTTGATAGATGCAACAGTTGCAATATCAACACATTTTGCATAATCTGGTTTTGATTTACCAGTAAGAATTTCTGGATCGGATTTGAATTGGCGTCTAACCTCATCTACCATTTTTCCAGCAGCACGAGATACACCGTTAATCAGTTGACCTGTAATGATAAATGGGATTAGTCCACCAATTAAAAGACCTACAATAATTGCAGGATTTGTTAAACTATAATCCAAGTCTAAAACACCTTCAAAGATATGAGATGCCTCAAATTGGAATGCTTGAATCATGGCAAGTGCAGCTAATGCAGCACTGGCAATAGCAAATCCCTTTGTGACTGCTTTAGTTGTGTTTCCTACAGCATCAATCTCATCAGTGACTTTACGATTTTCTTCACCCATTCCAGTCATTTCAACAATACCTCCTGCATTGTCTGCAATTGGACCAAATGCATCAATACTTAGAACAATTCCAGCAAGACTTAACATTGCCATTGCAGTAAGTGAAGTTCCAAAGATTCCATACAGTACAGGATCTGCACCTTCAGGAGCAGCAGCAGCAGAGATACTATATGAGATGATAATTGCAACAACTAATGCAATCATGAATGGTCCTGTTGATTGCATTCCTTTGATAATTCCCATTAATGTTAATGATGCATATCCCCACTTTGCAGAATCTGCAATCTCATTTACGGGGCCATGTTTGTAACTAGTGTATTTGTCAGTAATTTTTTGAATAACAGGTACCAAAATCACACCAATTACAGTGGTGCCAAACAAAGCATATGCTGCTTGATTTTGTTCAATGAATTGGGTAATGAATACATAATTTAATGCAATTGCAATTGCAGCTGAAACATAGAATGAACGATTAAGAGGTTTCATTACATCAGTAACTCCCTTCGAACCAACAATTACAACACCAATGATTGATGCGATCATTCCAGATGAACCAACTAGAATTGGATAAAGGAAGTAATTTGGTGCACCAATTAATGCTGCAATTAGTAATGCCGCTAGAATTGTTACAATATAAGACTCATAAACATCAGAGCCCATTCCAGCTGCATCTCCAACGTTATCTCCTACGTTATCTGCAATGGTTGCAGGATTTCTAGGGTCATCTTCAGGAATATTTGCTTCAACTTTTCCAACCAAATCTGCGCCCATATCTGCAGCCTTTGTAAAAATACCACCACCAATTCTGATGAATAATGCAATTAGACTTGCGCCAATTCCCACACCAGCAATGGTGATTGGATCTGGAAATACAATGTACAGACCAGCAATTGCCATTAATGCCATTGCAGGTACTGCAAGACCAACAGTTGCACCTCCTCTGAAAGCCATAGCAAACGTTTTTCCTAAACCGCTACTACTCAAATGTGCAGCTCGTACTGCTGCTTTTACTGTAATTTTTAATGAGATAATTCCTGCAACTGCAGATAATGCTGCGCCAACTGCAAATGCAAGACCATTTGAAGGAGTAAGGAATGCCCCAATAATCACAGTTAATGCAATTGCAACTGGAATGATAATTTTCATCTCTCTTTTTAGAAATGCTGCAGCGCCAACTTTGACAGCATTTGAAATATCTAACATCTCTTTTGTTCCAGCAGGTTGCTTTGAAATCCAAGCAACTAATCCTCCAGCTACTAAAAAGGATGCAATTCCTGCAATAAAGGGTAGAATCTCAGAGATTTCCACATTATACTCGCCACTCAAGTCGTATAAAAATAAATCAAATTGCAGAGACGTTATTTCTTTTTCTATATGGCAAAAATGATTTGCCACGTAAACCCTGCCTCACTAGTTTGTTGAATCTTTTTCCATGGGCAAGATATGGAAACCTCATATGGATTAGTTCATGAACAATTGTATTTTCAAGAGTCTTTTCATCAGGGATTTTTCTCACATTTATGAAAACTAGATTATGTTGTAGGTAAGATACACCATAATACTTGTAAGCAGACGTACGTCTTCCCTCAGTCATCTCCTTTGGAGCATCAAGAACTTCTTTAGTAGTTAATAGAATTGTTGGTTCAGAAATAGAAAATCTATTAGAGTAAATTCCAACTTTTTCTAAAATTTGTAACTTTAGATCAGGGTCAAGTTTCACACAATATAATTTTGTAATCGATGTTTATCTTGAAATGTCAATTGTTGTAAGAAAATTGGTTGATTTTCATTCTTCAAAATTAGGAATTAATAGGGTCAGAGGTTTTAGTAGTGTAATCATTAATCATACAGCCACCGTCTCATCATACCCCTTATTCCATTAAATCAAGTAGACTTTGTACTTTATTTTTAATTTCTGAGGTAATTTTGACTATTACCAATCCTTGATTTGGTTGGCCATATAGTACAATAGAATTTTCAGGAGCATAAATACAAACGGGCAATACCAAGAGATCTTCTTCCCCAGTTACAAGAATTCGAATTGGAGATTCCATCAAAAATGCCTTTTTGATAATATCAATACTTTGAGGAGTAATTTCTGCGGGAGGATTACCAACTGTAATCTCAGTAGCATTAGCAATCTTTGGCAGAACTCTTTTTTCTCTTTTTTCCAATCCATCTACAATTTGCATGGATGGAATCAAGCCAAAATCAATCATCTTTTCAGTAGTTCTATCACCAACTGTAATGATGTAGGAATTTTGTTCAAGGTGTTTTAGAATATTTTCTTTGCTTGTTTCACTTTCAGGCAAAAGAACACCTAAAGGGATTTTCATTTGCGTTCTAAGAGAATCAGGTAACTTCACAAAAATCGATTTTAATTAGTATTTGCCTCTGGAGCAGATTCTTCACTAGAGTTTTCAGACTCCATCTCTTCTTGAAGTTTTGCTGCAAGAATACTACATTGTGCTGCAATATTTTTAGCAGCAATTCTAAATGCATCAGCGCTTGGAGAATCAGAATTTGTAATCATGATTGGTTTCCCTACATCAGAACCCGACATGATTCCAGAGTTTAATGGGATTTCACCTAAGAAAGGCATGTTAAATTGTTCACTAATCTTCTTTGCACCACCATCACCAAAAATGTAATGTCTTTCATCACAATTTGGACAAATAAAGTGACTCATATTTTCAACAACACCAATGATTGGGACGTTTAGTTTTTCAAACATTCCAATTGCCTTTACTGCAACATTACTTGCAACATCTTGAGGAGTTGTGACAACTAAAATTCCAGTAATAGGAATTGTTTGTGCAAGAGTTAATGGAATATCACCGGTTCCAGGAGGAAGGTCTACAATTAGATAATCCAAATCAGACCAGTTTGTGTCAACTAGAAATTGTTTAAGAATACCTGAAATAATTGGACCACGGTAAATTGCTGCTTGATGTGCTTGTTCTGCAAAGAAACCAAATGAAACTACTTTGAGACCATTTGATTCTGCAGGTTGAAGTTTGTTGTCTTCTACTTCCATAAATCCATCTTTCATGCCAAGCATCAATGGAATGCTTGGTCCATAGATATCAGCATCTAGTAACCCAACTTTAGCGCCTGTTTGTTGAAGTGCTAAAGCTAAATTGAGAGATACTGTTGATTTTCCTACACCGCCTTTTCCACTTGCAACACCAATAATATTTTTAACAGTAGCCATTCCAGTGTCTGCATCAAGAGAACGTCCTTCCATTACTTTTGCAGTTACATTCATGTCAAAATTTTTCAATTCAGTAAGTTCGCCAATTACTTTTCTAACATCATCTTCAATTTCGACGTTGAAAGGGCATGCAGGAGTAGTTAATTCCAATGTAAATTTCAAATTTCCATCATTTAGTTCTAAATCTTTGATCATTCCCATAGAAACAATATCTTTTTTCAAATCAGGATCAATTACAGTACTAAGTTTTTCGAGAACCTGATCTATACCAACCATTGCGTCAAAAAACCCGTCTACATTATTTAAACATAAGTCGGAGACAAAAAGAAATTCTCATTATTTTCGAAAATTAGCAAAATCTTTGGAAAAATATGCCCAAATTACCCAAAGATTCATAAATTGAAATTCAAGAAAAACAGCACAGTTGTTTTCTATATCTACCCTAGTTGATGTTGTCAGGATTCCTCCAAGCTTGTTTGGAACCACACTCAAAAAGGCAGCAGTAAACATTCTCAAAGAAAAGTATGAGAGTATGATTAATGCAGACTTGGGTTACATCATAATGATTTTAGATGCCAAAGTTGATGAGATGGGAAAAATGATTGCAGGAGACGGTGGAACATTCCACAGAGTTCAATTTGAAGCATTGACATTTTATCCAAAATTACAAGAAATTGTACAAGGTGAAATCGTAGACATTACAGACTTTGGTGCATTTGTAAGAATTGGTCCAACTGATGCATTACTTCACTTGTCACAAGTTATGGATGATTATCTAAAGAGTGATGTAAAATCTGGAATGATTTTGGCTAATCAAAGTGGAAGAACATTAAAGGTTGGTTCTACACTTCGTGCAAGAATCACTGCAGTTTCATTAGGCAAAGCAGCTGCAATGGGAAAGATTGGAATCACATGTAGACAACCATTCCTTGGTGCAGACGAATGGATTGCAGAAGAGATAAAGAAATCTTCAGGCAATACAGAAGAATCTGGAAAAGAAGCTAAAGTAGAGGCAAGTTAAGATGGCACGAGAAATGGCATGCAGAAAATGCAAGTATGTAACTGTCGGAAAAGTTTGCCCGGTATGCAAATCATCAGACTTAACACCTGATTGGAGTGGAGTGGTACTAGTAGTTGATCCAACAAACTCTGAGATTTCAAAAACTCTTGGAATCACTCAGAAAGGCAAGTACGCAATCAAAGTAACATAAAATTTCTAAATATTTAAAATCAAACTCACGTTTTATCATAATGTTGTCATTTAATTCTAAAAAGCAGTTGTTACAATTCTTAGATGAAGATATAGGTAAAAAAGACATCACTAGCGCATTACTTCCAAAAAAGAAAATCACAGTTAGAATAATTTCAAGAGAACGTGCAATAGTTGGTGGGGTTTTACATGCAAAACAGATTTTCAAAATCAAAGGATGTAATGTAAAGATATTGAAAAAAGACGGCTCAAAAGTAAGACCAAATCAAACCATAATGAGCATAACAGGGGATGCAGGAAAAATTTTGACATGTGAGAGGACAGCACTAAATCTCTTAACAAGGATGAGTGGTATTGCAACACAAACAAACGAACTTGTAAAAAAAATTCCAAATAGAACAAAACTCTATGCTACAAGAAAGACTGCACCAGGACTGCGATACTTTGACAAAGAGGCAGTAGAAATTGGAGGGGGCGAAAAACACAGACTACGACTAGATGAAATGGTTATGATTAAAGACAATCATATTGCAGTAGGGGATTCGCTAGAGTCATTAATCAAAAAAGCAAAAAAGAAACATAGGAAGTTTGAAGTCGAAGTTGAAAATACTTTAGATGCAGTTCTTGCTGCAAAAGAAGGCGCAGCAATCATCATGCTAGATAATTTTACTCCCAGTCAAATTAGAAAGACAATAACAGTTCTAAAGAATCAAAAATTACGAAACAAAGTTTTGCTTGAAGCGTCAGGGGGAATCAATTCAAAGAACATTTCAAAATATGGTCAAACAGGAGTAGATATTATCTCAGTTGGAAGCATTACAAATTCTGTTAAAGGAATTGATATGAGTTTAGAGGTTTAGGAATTTAATTGAGACAATAATTCAGATACTGTTTTATTATTTGGATCAACTTCTTGGATTTTTTCACAACATTGGATTACTCTTTTGTTTTCACCTAATTTTTGATGAGAATAAGCTTTCAAAAGTAAGACATCAATATCATAAGATCCGATTTCAAGAGCTTTATCAAAATGAGATATGGCAGTTTTGTACTTTTTTTTCAGATAATAAATTCCGCCTACAGTAAACAATGCATCATGATTGTTTGGTACCATTCTAAGATATTCTGTACCAGATTTTAGAGCATCATCATATTTTTTTTGTTTTGCAAGTTTTTTGAATTCTTTGAATTTCTCAGCGTGTTTCTTTCGATTAGGATCCTTTGGAGTTCTGCTAAAAAACCCAACCAAGACAGTCACACAATTAGCTTATTGCAAGCATTCTATCAATTGCCAAACGTGCCTTGTCTGCAATCTCTTTTGGAACAGTTACAATATTTTTCTCATTTACAAGTGCATCGTGGACTTTTTCAAGGGTAATCATCTTCATATATTGACATTCAGCTTTTTCTGAAGCTGGAATGAATTTCTTTTCAGGGTTTTGTTGTCTCATTCTATACAAGATTCCAGTCTCAGTGGCAACAACAAAATTTTTAGCTTTTGATTCTTTTACGTGATTTAGCATTCCTTCAGTTGAAAGAATCGAAACTTTTTGATCATCAAAACTTCCATCAGCAACATCATACATCATAGGAGTTGTACAACTACATTCAGGATGAATTACAAATTCTGCATCCTTCATAGAATCTAGTTTTTTTGTTACATCTTCAGGAGTGATTCCAGCATGAACATGACATTCACCTGCCCATATGTGCATGTTTTTTCTTCCAGTCATTTTTGCAACATAAGAACCCAAAAACATATCAGGCAAAAACAGAACTTCTTTGTCTTCAGGAATTGCTTTAACTACATTTACTGCATTTGACGAAGTACAACAATAATCAAGTTCTGCTTTTATTTCTGCAGTTGTATTAACATATCCAACTGCAATTGCACCAGGATGTTGCTTCTTCCAATTTCTTAACTCACCAACAGTAATAGAATCAGACAAAGAGCAACCAGCTTCAAAATCAGGTAAAATAACCTTTTTTTGAGGACTAATTATTGCAGCAGTTTCAGCCATAAAATTCACACCACAAAATAGAATTGTATTTTGTGGAACATTTGCCGCTTGTCTTGATAATCCCAAAGAGTCACCTGTAAAATCTGCAATATCTTGAACTTCTGGAATTTGATAATTATGAGCAAGGATTACTACATCTTTTTCTTTTTTAAGACGTTGAATCTCTTCTTTGAGTTTAGAAGTTTGTTGTACGAGCATAAATCATAGAAAATTTGAGTAATAGGGATTTAAAGAATGGGATCATGCCTAGAATTTTCACATATGTGAATAATATTGGCAATAATTGCCAGATTATGTTCCGATTTGAATTTCATCTGTACAATATTTTTTCAAAGTTTCAATTGCAGACAAAATTGCCAATCTACTTGTTTTAGGATTATTTTCATCAGGAATATTTTCAATAGAAAATGTCATCTTTCCAAATTTACCTTCAGCTTCTATATGATGGGTGTTCTTGTCAGTATTTGGATCTGTAACAATAGTTACACGGGTTTTTTCACTTCCAATTCCAGTTAATGACAAAAGTGCTGCAACGTTAATGTTTGCAGGAAATAATGTGACAGCTTCTTTTGCAGTTCCTTCATACACTACAGTAGAAGAATTAATTTCATCTAAATTAATTTCAGAGGTTTCAAAAAACTTTGCACCTTTTAGAGAACGTGGATGTTTTGTTGTTGTGATAGATATAGATTCTAATTCATTTTTTATTGATTTTATTCCATCTAGTCCTGCAATGGCTCCTGAAGGAAGATAAATTGTTTTTTTGAAATCTTTGCACGCATCGGACAAAATATCATAAATAGATTCATCAAGTAATGCACCAACACTCATGATCATCAAATCTTTTTTATTTTGCAGAACACTTAACGCAATATCTTTTACTGCATCCTGAGATGCAGATTCAACAACAATATCTATTGGTTGAGAAGATAAAAGATGAGAATTTTCAACAATTTCTGGATTAGATTTGAGTTTTTGAACAAGAGAAGAAGAAGCGTCTTTTGAGGCATCATAGACATGAGTAAGTATTGCTGGAAAATCATCAGAATCAATAGCTAATGCAATTTGAGTTCCCATTGAACCACATCCAAGAAGAGCTATTCTTTTCAATCATATGAACTAGAAAATATCACTTAATTAATTATAGCAGGAGTGGACATATTTTTTTATAAAACATTACTTAATGGATCAGTTTTGTCAAGGTTCAGTATAACCTAAAGATTTTATTCAAACCAACGAACCATTGTTGTGCTCAATACAGTATACAAAGATGCCATTATTAACAGGGACAAGATGCTATCTATTCTAAAGGGCCCAAAATTTGAACAAATAATTCAAAAAGCAAGAGAAAATTGGGTAGAGTTTACGCCTGTAAAAGAAGAGGTTGTCTCTGCAGGTATTGATTCTAGTTTCAACAATACAAAATTTCAAGGAATTGAGATTTGGGCAACTACAGCAGTATCCGTTAAATCAAATGGAGAAGTACTAGTTGATCTACATGAGTCAGGATTGGGTTCAGATACGGATCTTTCAAGAATTGCAAGTAAGATGGAAATCGAAGCTTGTGAGAAGACAGTAGAACAAACAGATTTGGTTTTGATGGATGGTTCATTACATTCTCAGTTTATGACAAGACAGTCAACATTGGATGCACAAGTTGTAAAAATGATGAAAAAAAGGAACAATGTCATTTTCATTGCAAAAACATCCAACACAAAAAAACAATTTGAAAAATTAGGTTCTCTTGCAGGAGATATTTTTTACTATAATCATGTCACAAACAATTCAGGATTTAGTAAATTATTTGTGGAGAAAAAATATGGTTCAGATAAAGTTATTTCATCTACATTTGTAAGACTAAGCAATTCAACACCAATTATAAAATTAGAGTTTTTAGGAGAACAACATGATGAAAATGAAATAAAATCAATCATGAATAGACTATACAAAACAAGTATTGGTGGATATCCATACGCACTAAAGCTTGCACACAATAACTGTAAAATATCAGATAAGGAACTTGCAAAAATGGTTAGTTTGTTAGGTCTAAGTAATGAGATTGGTTCACGTGAGGTATTAGGTTGAGTTTAGGATTTGTAATAGGAGAATCAAAGCCTACATTTGTAACTGCAATCACTTCAAGAGTTTTATCTGTTGGA
This sequence comes from uncultured Nitrosopumilaceae archaeon, assembly GCA_964343515.1. Taxonomy (GTDB): domain Archaea; phylum Thermoproteota; class Nitrososphaeria; order Nitrososphaerales; family Nitrosopumilaceae; genus Nitrosopumilus. The sequence continues at coordinate 5,053 of CAYFJT010000006.1, read as the reverse complement.
GAGTACATCAAAATTGATTCTGATGAAGGAGAAATTCTAGGATTAGTTGAAAAATCATCTGTATCAAGTGCAGCATTTACAGACGTTAGAAATTTTGATGAGGCAGTTGAAAGTATAGAAATTGCAGAACTAAACAAGAGAGACAAGACGTTTACTGCACATATTGGAATTTTAGGATTTTTGGAGAATTTAAGAAAAGGTCAGTCAATCATTCCTGCAATACCTCCTATTCCAGGCACAGAAATTACTCAACCAAGTAAACAAGACCTCGAAGAAATTTTTAGTCCAAAAAATAAGGGATGGGTAAAGATTGGAAATCTTTTGAGAAACAAAATGATTGATGCTAAAGTGAATCTAGATAAAATCGTTTCAAGACATTTAGGAATTTTAGCAATGACTGGAATGGGAAAAAGTAATCTCGTATCACTAGTTACAAAACAAATTTCAAAATTAAAGGGAACTGTAATAATTTTTGATTATCATAATGACTACACTACCCTAAACATTCCAAGAATCAATGTAGTGGATGCAAAAATTAATCCAAGATTACTTGATGCAGACCAACTTTCAGAAGTTTTAGAAATAAGAGATGGTGCAAATGTTCAACAAAGAGTTTTGAGAATGGCATTTACAAAACACGTTAAAGAATCAAAAGAATTTTGGAGTAAGTTAGAAAATGAAATAGACTTTATTGTAAATTCAGAAGATAAAAAATTAAAAGAAATTAGGACATCAGCTTACAGAGTTCAAGACATCATAGAAGAAGCTCAAAAGAGATTTGAGGACATTTTAGATCCAGATATGGGGGACCCAATTAGTTTTATCAAAGAAGGCCGTACCAATGTTCTAAATATTTCAGAATTATCTGAGAAACAAGCAAACGTTGCAGTAGCATTTTACTTGCAACAACTACTCAAAGATAGAAAAGATGCAAGTATTGCAAGACATGGCAAAAGTAAGAAAGAAAGAAACTATAGATTCAATTCACCAATTTTTGTAATTATTGAAGAAGCACATGTTTTCATTCCAAAAGATCACGACACAAGTGCCAAATATTGGGCAGCAAAAATTGCCAGAGAAGGAAGAAAATTTGGGTTGGGATTAGGAATAGTGTCTCAGAGACCTCGAAGTGTAGATCTTAATGTTCTCAGCCAAATGGGCTCTTTTGCAATTATGAAAATAATTCAAGAAGATGATCAACGTCAAATAGCCTCAGCAACAGAGTCAACTAGCCGTGAATTGATTGCTCAATTGACCTCATTAAATGTAGGAGATGCAGTCCTAGTTGGACAATGGACAAATTTACCATCTCTAGTACATGTTGAAGAAGTAAAAGAAAAGATAATGGGAGCAGATCAAAGTGCAGTAAACGCATGGGCTAATGCAGAAAAAATGAAAGAAGTTGCAATAGAATCAACCCAAGGACTAGTTCAAAAAGATTTGTTGTTAGACTAATGCAATTTTCACATATTTCTGATACTCATTTAGGATTAATACAATATAGTTCAGAGGAACGCGCACAAGATGTTTACGATGTGTTCAACCAATCAATCGACATATCAATTAAAGATCATGTTGATTTTGTAATTTTTGCAGGAGATATTTTTCATGTTCCTAATCCAAACGGTACTGCAATTGTTCAAATGGCAAATGGATTAAAGAGGTTAAAACAAAATAATATTGATTCGTTTTTTATTCTAGGAGAACACGATATTAGTAGAATTAGAACAACACCAATTCCTTATGTGTATCACAATTTAGAATTCTCAAAATATATTGGTCAAGGAAAACCAATTGAATACAAAGGAGTTTTGTTAACAGGGTTTGATAAAATTAGAAAAACAGAGATTCCCCAATATGAAGAAAAATTTGTAGAAGTAGACAAAATTGCACAAAATTTTTCAGGACATAAAATTTTGGTTTTGCATCAAGGAATTACAGAGTTTAACAAATTTGCTGGAGAATTACAGTCAACTGATCTTCCAAAAAATTTTACATATTATGCCATGGGGCATCTACATGATACAGATGTCAAAAAATTCAATCATCTAAATGGGCCAATTGCATATCCAGGTTCAATTGAGCTTACAACAAGTGAAGGAATTAAGGAAGCAAAGAAAGGATTCTTTGAAGTAGATATTTCAGGACAAGAAGCAGTCCCAAATTGGATTAAGCTTGATACAAGACAGCAATTTTCTTTTAAAACAGATTATCAAGAATTATCAGATACGATTGATGAAATTTATAAGAAAATTTCAGATTCTTCAAAAAAACCCATTGTCGAAGTAAACATTCAAGGAGAGGATATAGAGACAGACTACATTCAAGCACAAATTGCAAGGCTAAATTCAATGGTTTTGAGATGTTTTTGGAGAATCAGTACAAAACAGATTTCAGATTCTTCAGTATTCTTAGACAGACCAAATATCATAGATGATGAAATGTATAGACTCTCAGTTGATGCATTAGGTTCAGAGTATGCTGCCAGCCTTGCCATCAAAAAACTTCTCCCAGTTTTGGCATCAGGGCAGATTCAAGAAGCTTCACAAATAATCATCGAAAATTTTGAGAAATTCAAAAAGGAGCAAAAACAATGATCACGTCGATTGAGTTAGGAGATTTTTTAGCACACTCAGAAACAAGATTAGAGTTTGATAAAGGAGTTACAGTTTTTGTAGGACATAACGGTGCAGGGAAATCAAGTATAATTGATGCAATTACATTTGCATTGTTTGGACAACATACAAGAAAATCAAACAAAGGACTAATCAAACGGGGAAGAAATCAAGGATATTCTAAAGTAAATTTTTCAGTTAATGGAAAAACGTTTGAGGCTGTAAGAAAAATTGACAGTAAAGGAACTCTTTCAGCAAAATTTACTGAAATTAAAGGAAATGAAAAAGTCGAAATTGCAGCAGGAGAACGAAAACAATTTGGAGAATCAATGACACAAGAAGTTGAAAAAGCAATAGGTCTTAATTTTGAGAAATTAAAAGTGGCATCAATTGTACAGCAAGGAGAATTAAATGCAATTATTAATGCAAAACCAAAAGAGTTCAAAGAATTACTAAATGCAATTATTGGAATTGACAAATTGGACATAGCCTCTGAATCAATGAAGATAGTAAACAAAGAATTTCGTGAAAATATTCGAGAGAGAATAGGATATGACGATACACATATTGAAATTTTGTTAAGAGACTTGAAAAAATATCAAGAAGAAATCGAACAATCAGAACCTCAAAAAAAACAATTAGAAATTAATCAAAAGCAATTACAAAATGAAATTGATGAATTAAGGAAAAAAATTGAAACAGATACTCCAAAAATTGACAAACTCTGGCAATTAGAATCTAGAAAAAAGGAACTAATTACATATGCAAAAGAAGCAATTTATGAAATTCAGCAAGAAATAAGCGTAAACGAGCATAAAATACAAGATTGTGAGAGATGTTTTGAGTATGCGGGCCTAAAAGATAATTTAGAATCTAAAATTCAAAAAATAGAACAAGCAGTAGAAGATGTATTGAAGAAAATCCAAGAAATGAAAAGTACGACAGCATCGTTGAAAGAGAAACAACTACTTGCAGAAAAACTTCAACTTAAAGACAACAAATGTCCTGTTTGTGATTCAGATGTAGAAAAGCTAAATCCCTTATTCCAAGAAAAACATCTAAAACAAGAACTTGAGTCATTACAAGAACAAATAATTTTAAAAGAAAAAGAATATCAAATGTACATCCAAAAAAGAAAAGAATTTTCTGAAAAACTAGAATTTGCAAGAGATGCAGATGCAACATTGCGAGCACATTCAATTTCTTCCAAAGAACAATTAGATAAAATTCAAGAAGAAGTGCGAATAAAAAAAGAAAGTATACAAAAGATTCCTTCCAGTAAAAACCTAATTGAGATTTCACAAATTGATTCACATTCAAAAATGATTTTTGAGAGTATTTCAAAACTAGAATTAGAAACAAATGGGTTTGATGAACAAGAATTTTTGAATCTTAAGAATAATGTTAATGATAAACAAATGGAATTATCAGGTATAAACCAACAGATAGGAGCAATTTTTGAAAAAATTTCAAAAGGAACTAAACAAATCGAAATTTTTGAAGGTGTAATTTCAGAATTAAAAATTGTTAGAGAATATGTTACAAATCTTGATGATATACAAAATTATGTTTTTAGCAGAGATGGTCATGTTGCTACAAGTTTAAGATCATGGGCATTAAATGCAATTTCAGCAAAGGCATCAGAATATCTAGTGTTACTTAATACAAAAATTCAAAGAATTCGACTTACTGAAAAAGCTAGAGATATTTCAATAATTTGTAATTCAAAGAGTGAAGAACTAGATTTAGAATCACTTAGTGGAGGGGAGAAGGTCAGTGTAGCATTATCCCTAAGATTAGGCATGGCAAATCTTCTTGGGGCATCAAATCTTAACTTAATGATTCTAGATGAGCCCACAACACATCTCGATGCAGAAAGAAAGAAATCATTAGTAGGGGTGTTATCCCAGTTATCAGATATTTCAAATTCTGAAACACAGATGCAATTTATTATAATTACACATGACGCAGAAATTTTTGAAGATTCTACAGTAGAACAGATTTACAAATTTGAATCATCAGAACAAGGAAGTAAAGTTGTATTACTAAACTGAGTAGATTTTTGAGATTATTCTACATGAACAATTCCAGTCATCCAGGGATGAACCATACAAAAGTAATCGTAAGTTCCAGACTCTTCAAATGTAAATTCAAAAGTTGTGCCAGACATGAATAATCCTGAATCAAAAACTCCAGTTGGGCCTGCATTGACATTTCCGCTGGTTACAGTGTGAGCTGCAGTATCATCATTACTCCAAGTAACTGTTGCGCCAACCGCTACAGTAGCTTCTGAAGGTAAATAACATTCGTTAGTTTCCTCACAGCCAGGAATACCTGATCCTTCAGGTGAAGAAATAGTTAATGACATTGGTAAATCAGATTGAGGTTCTGGTGTTGGTTCAGGTTCTGGTGTTGGTTCAGGTTCTGGTGTTGGTTCA
>CAYFJT010000005.1:71731-128514 GCA_964343515.1 uncultured Nitrosopumilaceae archaeon | reverse complement strand
CCTGAGAATTTTAATGGATATCTTGATTGGGATGGATGTTTTGATGAATTTGCAGCAGAATCAACTGCTCCTACATATTCTGATTCAGATGCTGATGGGTACATTGATTCAGATGACATGTGTCCTTTAACTCCTGAAACATGGAACAAATATCTTGATACTGACGGTTGTCCTGATGTTGTCCCAGAACAACAAAGACGAAACTGATCTAATTTTTAATCCTTAAGATACTAAATATATTCAAATTATTTAGTTTCTTCATGCTCCCCAAATTTTCCAGTAGAGCGTTTTTAGCTCCTATGGCTGGAGTTAGTGATCCTGCTTTAAGGTTACAATGTAAAAAGATGGGCGCCGGACTAGTAGTAACCGAATTTACTAGCATTCATAGTATTATTGCAAAAGAAGAACAACTCAAAGAAAACATGAAAACAATTCAAGAGTTCATTGAGTTCTCAGAACAAGAAAGACCTCTTTCAATTCAATTATTTGGCTCTGATCTTCATGCCTTAAAAAAAGCTGCAACCATTGTAGAACCCTATTTTGACATTATTGATTACAACATGGGCTGTCCTGCTCCACATATTACACAACAAATGGCAGGTGGATCTTTATTACAAGAAGCAAATCTTACACAACAAATTTTCAAAACTCTTGTGGGTGCTGTAAAAAAACCAGTAACTTTGAAGATTCGTTCTGGTGTTACAGAAGCCAGTAGATTCCTCTTTAAAGAAATTGCAGAAATTGCAGAAGATGAAGGAATTCAAATGATAACTCTTCACCCAAGAACTGTCAGTCAAGGATATTCTGGAAATGCGGATTGGAAATTAATCAAAGAACTAAAAGAAATTTCCAATATTCCTATAGTTGGAAATGGAGATATTACTATTCCTGAAGATGCTAAAATGATGCTTGATGAGACTAATTGCGATTATGTAATGATTGGTCGTGGTGCTATGGGAAATCCTTTTTTGTTTGAACAAATCAATGATTTTCTTAAGACTGGCTCGTACAAAGAATATTCTTTCAAAGATCGACTGGATTTGTTCTTTGATTATCTTCATCTTTCCAGTCAATATAAAATCAAATTTTCTAATATCAAAAACCAAGCTATGAGATTTACAAAAGGATTGAGAGGTGGGTCTAAACTTCGATCTAAAATTACCTTTTCAAAAAATCTTGAAGAACTAGAAAAGATAATGCATGAAGCATCTACCACTTAAATTTATTTTTGAATTTACTAATTTTCTTTACAAATGTTAATGATTTGAACTACAATGATATTGAATTTTTAAGTAAATCGGACTATTCTTATATATTTCAAAATGACATTTTAATTATGAAAATTGGAGCTGAATCATAATTGGCAACAGCTTATGTTCTCATAAATTGTGAATTAGGTTCTGAAGAATCTGTAATATCGGAACTAAAATCTATTGAAGGTGTTGTTGAAGTTCATGGCACATTTGGAGCATATGATATTTTAGCCAAAGTTGAATCTGCTCAAGTAGAAGCATTACGTGAAACCATTACTTGGAAGATTAGGAAAATCCCAAAAATCAGATCAACACTTTCTCTGATGGGAATTGAAGGACAACAGTAACTTCAAAATCTTTTGCTTTTATACTTAGTTTGCAATACTGTATTATCCCTTCAAAAAACATGTCCTCCAAAAGGATACTGCCTGAGAGGAAATTTCCTCTCAGCAGCTTTATTCAAAAAAAAAATTTTATAAAATAAAATTACTAGAGGGCTTCAGTACCCGTCTTTTTAGATGCTATGTTTAGAGCACTTTCCACATTGGTGACTATGATAATTCCATCTCCGCCATTTCCTGTAAAAGTTGCATCCTCAATTGCTGAGGATACTTTCTCTACATTTGAATCATCTACTATTGTTATTACTGTAGCAACTTTGTTGAATTCTGCAGTGAATGATCCTGTACCTCTTCCTGATCTGATCTCTTGTCTCTTTCCAGAACCTCTACCATTTCCTTCTAAGATGGTAAATCCTCCTACTAGATCTTTTATTGCATCAGAAACTACTCCAGTTCTGTCTGCTTGAATAGTTGCCTCGATTCGTTTCATTTCAATTTAGTTTTTTAGAATTGTTTAAAAAAGATCATATGTATTTTTTAAAATTCTATGATACACTCTTGGTTATTTCATAATCCTCTGAGCTTTTTAGTGTAGAAATGAAGGAAAATTATGAAAAGTGATGAAAAGAGATCTCACAGACTGAATTATCTTCTAAAATGCTACCTGAGCAATCCTCATGAAAATGCTTTGTATCAAAGAGCAAAACAGATGGGCGTATCTGATTCTACTGCAAAAGATTACATCAGAACTGTCATTATCCAAGCACAAAAAATCTACTCTGAATAGTCTAAATCCTCATTTTTAATAAAATCTGAATTAATACAAGTTATTCGAAATCTTAAACAAGGAATTCATAAATAATCATTATAGGAGAAAATATTCGTGGATTCATTACTTGATGATGTAAAGGCTCTCTTGGAAAAAGATTTTGGTGATGACAGAATTTTAAAACAAATTCATCGAGCTTGTGAAAATAACGAAGTAATTAGCAATTTTGAAAGAAATTACGTTAAAAAATTAGCAGAAAAACATCTTGGAAGAAAACCTGATACTCCTGCTCCTGTTGAAAAACCTGTGATTCCAGATGTAGTGATACCTGAAACTCCATCTGTCCAAAAAACTCAAACAATTCGTACAGAACCATCAAAAACATCCACTACAAAGAATTCAAAATTAATGATAGGTATTGGCGGAGTTGCTTTGGTAGTAATCATTGCAATTGCTGCATCATTTAGTGGAATTTCTAATATTACTTCTGATGTTGTAAAAACTCCTACAGATACAATTTCAGAATCATTAATGATTCAAACTGACTTTTCATCATATAATTACAAAGACATTATCTCAATTAATGGTATTTCTGATACTGCTGGTTCAATAAATCTCTCTATAGAAAATCAAAAAGGTGAACTTGTTTGGGCAGAACAACTTTCTCTAAAAAATGATGGAAGGTATTCAACACTTGCAATTGCTGGTGGTCCTGGATGGGAAAATTCTGGTACATATACTCTCAAAGTAGATAACGGTGATGAAACAAAGTCCAGTACATTTTCATTTACTGCATAATTCTTTCAAATTCTTTCCAATGAGAATCAATAATATCTCTTAATTTTTCAACACTAATCTCTTCCATATATTCACGATAAACTATGAACTTGTTTTGTCGATTTGAATTATTCCCATAAATGTCACTGGTATTTTTTGGAATGACATTTGATTTCCATTGATTCATCTCAAAGACCCATACTGTTGCATCTGGGTTTGAAAAATCTATATCATCACATCCTACAACATACAGGTAACATTTTGATGATTGGTTTAGTTTTTCATGTAACTTTTCATATGCAATCATCTGACCTTTTGCAATGTTTATCTTATCATTATGAAATCCTTTGAATTCTAAAATCACAAATCCCCCTTTGTGCTCAATTAACCAGTCAATATCTGTTCCACCTGAAGCAATCATTCCATGTACAATGAGATCTCCTAACACTTCTCTGCCACGAGTAAATTCTGATTCATCAAAAATCTGGTACTTTGCTTTTTGACTTTTGCGAATAATTTGAGGTTTGTATTCGTTTTGCACATGTTCACTTTTTTTATAAATAGTATCAATCAAATCACTAGTTTCATTGACCATAAAGTCTTGAGTCAAAAACCTAATGATAAGAGGGCTTGTAAAATATAGTAAAGTTATTCTATTTTTCTAACTTATCTGCAGAGAAACTCCCCACTTGCATCTTTATACAAAATGAAATATTCTTTAGGATTTTTTCTTTCTTTTTTTGCATTTAGTGCATCTTGATACATTTCAAAATGTTCTATGACATACAATTGGTTTCCTGGTTCTGCAAAATAATCAATTCCCACCAAATCAAACCCGTTATCTGGAGTTAGCCTTTTTTTCTCTTCTTCAAAATTATCTTCAGTCAAACCTTATTTCTGTAAAATCTATTGATCATAAATCATTAGATTTTTTTCTTCTAAAACTGAATGTAAATTGTGAACAGAACGATATACGTCTGATTCTTTTTTGGCTCCTGTACATACTAATTTACCTGATGCAAATAACAAGATTACAGTTTTTGGATCAAGCATCCTGTGAATGAGTCCTGGGAATTGTTCAGGTTCATACATGCTTCTTGGTAATGTCCTTGCTGCTTTTTCTAGATGTATCTTTCCACCTAAATTAATTGCTGCAACAATATTTTGTACGGTAATTACTGCATCATTTTTTATTTTGATTTTTCCTTTTCTGAGTTTTTGAACAACAGTGTTTACTGCTTTGATTGCCATCTCTTCAGATTTGGCGCCTGTACATACCATCTTTCCTGTTCTAAAAATTAGAGTTGCAGTTCTTGGATTACTTAATCTGAAAACTAGTCCTGGGAATTGTTCTGGATGATATTCAGTATCTGGAAATTTTTCTGTAATCTCATTAAGGTCAATTTTCTGATCAACTGATGCAGATGCAACAACATTTTCAACACTCACAATAGGCTTTGTTTGAGGCATAACGAGGGACTTTATATAGTTCCTTTATATATACTAGTCAAATTTTTTGGGAAAATTTGGGTTTGTTTAATGGTGCCCAATCCACTGATATCGAAATTCTTCATCAATTATGTCTGAAACAATCTCTTTGTTTTTGATTTTTGTTTTAGGCAATTCCACATCAAATAATCCTAATTGTCCTTTGTATGGGATAGGAATTTGAAATGATTTTGCATTTTTTAGTAAAAACCCAAAAGTTCTGTCATGAAAATTTTTTGAAGCAAAATGGAATTTTTGATCTAGTTTGATTTGTTTTTGCGAATCATATTTTTTTACGTCATAAATTTCCACTTTTCCAACAATTGCACCTGTAACAAATTTTTTATCAATCTTTAACCTTTTACAATCTTCTCTTCTAATTTTTAATGGTGCATGTATTAGCAATTCCCCCCGAAAATTTGTATTCCATTTACGTAATTCAATTGTCTTTTTTCCTAAAATTATTAAATCAGCAAATGGTTGAGATACTGAAAGGCATTTCAAATTATTCTCTAGCTACTTGAATATATTCTCCAGGATTTTTACCTCTTCCTTCAGGTAAGTTAGTTATTCCTCCATTCAAACTTTGAGTAACTATTCCTTTGTTTGCTAAAATTTGTGCTGCCATAAGTGATGTATTTCCTGCCATACACACTAGCAATGATTTTCCTTTAGAACCTTCTAACTCTTTACTAATCTCTTCGGGAACTTGCTGTGTTGATAAAAGATTATTGATGGTGGACGCTTTTGGTATGGTAATCTTTGATTTATCAACCCCTAGTGATTTTGCAATAATCTCAATTCCCTCTTCTTTAGGTGTGTATTGTGTATGAACCCAGATAATATTATCATAATCTCCTGCAACAGATGCCGCATCTTCTAATGACACTCTCATTGGAATTTTATCTTGTGAAATTTGCTCAAAGTTCTTTCTGTATTTATCAATTCCATCAGCTATCATTACTACTGCTTTTTTGATTTCTCCCTTGTATGCCATTTCCAGTGCTGTATATAGCTCCAATGCACTACTCTCCCCAATATCGTATCCTTTGTCTACCATATACTTGAGAAGGAATTTTGCATTTTCAAAATCAATTTCGTGCTCAGTATATGATTTGGGATTATATAATGTCAATCCTTCTGCCTTGGATTTTGTTCTAATTCCTGCAACATCTTGTCCCAATGGGGGGAAAACAACATGAACTGCCTTTTTGTTGTATTTCTCAGACATGTATTGACTTAGACCTCCAGAGGTACCACCTGTTCCAAATGAACAAAAGAGTGCATAATCTTCTAATGAATCACCATTTTCATGTAATTGTTGATCAATTTCAGGTGCAGTTACTGTTTTGTGAATGTCAATGTTTAATTCGTTATCATATTGTTTTGGACAAAACAAGTCATAAATCTCTGCAAGAAATCTTGCCAAATTAATAATATCTTGTTTTGCTAGTAGTACTTCAATTTCTTCAAGATTCTTGTCAAATATTTGAGGATCAAACCCCATCTCTGTTAGTTGAGAACGAATATTTCCAGCAGTTGCTTTTGCAGCCATTTCATCTGCTTTGTTTTCCATTCCAGGAGCTGGACAAATATCCATGTCTAAATCCATAATTCGAATATTTTCATTTCTTAATTCCTTGAATACTCCTTCTTGTAATTTTCTTGATACAAGTGCAACTACCGTTACTCCAAGTTTTGATAATAGACCTAACGCAATTCCAAAATTGCCTGATGTTGCTTCAATGACTATTCTTTTTCCATTACATTTGCCGTCTTTTATTGCCTCATGAATTATGTGTGATGCTGCTCTTACTTTGATAGAACCACTAAGTAATTCTGAATCAAACTTTCCATAAATTTTGAAATCTTTGTCATCTAGATTTAGTTTAAAGACACTTTTGGCACACTCTTTTAAATCTCCAGTTAAATCTACTAGCGGAGTTGCATTTACAATCTTGTCTCCTTCTACATGTGGAATTTTACTCCATATTTCATTTTCAAATTTTTGTAGTAATGCCGGATCATAATTCTGAGTTTCTGCCAATTCTAAATTGTCTAATTTTTTCTCAATAAAATATCTATAGAAAATTAGTTCAGCCTATTAGATATCTAAAATTTTAATGACTTTATTTGGAATATCTTTTAGACGACTTACTGCCATAGTTTTTTCATATCCCAAATGTCTTAGATTATTTGCAATAGTTGTTGCTCTTACCGTATTTGGTCCAAGACCTAATGCTACCATGCTTATACCTAATCCTTTCAATGATTTTGTCATGTTTCTGACTGCATCTGGGTCTGATGGTTCTCCATCAGTTAATGTCAGAAAAATGTTTGGTCTCTTTGATTGTAAAACTGGGAACATCTTGTCATAAACTTCTGCTAGTGGCGTTGAACCATTAGCAACAATCTGGGCTAATCTTTTTGCAGTAACGTTATTCCATTTCATATTGTCTGGTTTAATGGACCAACATACTACTGATCTGTTCTCTGTACTAAACGCATAAACTGCAAATTTTACTTTAAGATATGCTAATACTTCACAAAGTGCTAATGTCGCTTTTTTGTATTCTATTGCATCTGAAGAAATACTTGATGAATGATCTAATAATATGACAATTTTAGTTTTAATTGATTTTTTTATGTCTGTAAAAAATGGTTTATTTCCTTCAATGTAATTTTCTTCGTCGAATTCATCTCCTGAACTCAAGTGTTGTTCTTTCCAACCTGTTTTCCATTCTTTGAATTTTGTTTTTAATCCATTGATCAAACTCAAATCATAGATTGTTGTTTCATCTACATTTTGTGTAGATGGTATCTTAATCCCTATTGCTTCAGGCATTAATCCCTTGTTTTCTGTTTTTTTATCTTCATCTAACAAAACATTGTATTCATCAATTATATTTTCTCCTTTCAGAATTGCAGAAGGGTCAACTGAACCAAAATCTCCTTCTTTGTTTTTAGAAACTATCTTCAAAACTCTCAACAACTCTTCTTCAGACAATGGCATTCCTGCTTTCATAAATGGCAATGATACTGGAATTGTTAGAAGAGAATCAATTTCCAGAATCTTGATAATCTCACTGATATTTTTTTCAAGCCACTCTGTATCGAAATTATCTTCTATTGCTTTGTTGACAATTTTTTTTGCAAATGAATCTGCTTTTCTTATTCTCTCAAAATGACTGGACTGAATTTCTCCTTTGATTGCCCCAAACATAAAGTACTGATAAAATGCCTCTGCTATCCTTGCTTTTCCATAAACTGTGTGCAATTGAGGTCTGGAAACAAGCATGTATGCATAATTGAAGATAATCTCATTATCCATACCTCTCCAGACTTTTCTTCCTAATTCTTCGATACGTCTAGTCTCCATTGTATTTAGAATAAAACCAAACGCGTGGTCATTACTGAGAATTTTCTTACAAAACTTGATTCTCATTGCTTCATACCATAATGAAGTTCTGAATTGTCGATATTTTTGAAAATCGTTTCCTATTCTTTTTTCTAGTGGAGTTAAGATTACTTTGTTTTCTTTTAGTCTTGTTTTTGTTTCAACTTTGTCTGAAATCTCTACAATTATGTTGTCTCTTTCAGACCATCTTCTTACAAGAAATGTGGCAACCTCTACTAGTGATTCATTTTGAAGTTTGACTGATTGCATTTAGTTTCCAAACATTGAGGTAATGATGTCACTTACTTTTTGATATTCTATATCTCCCCATTGTGTGTACACATTTCCAAAAACAAAATTGGCAGCTTCCTTTGTTCCCATTCCTCTGTCTATTAATTTTGCAAAAGCAATTGTCTCTCTTAAACTTGGAGAATAAAACAATTCTTCAACAGCTGCTGCTTGTCTTAATGTATTTGATAATTTGATTGCCTGAACTATTTCAGAGTCACGATCACCTGAAATATGCTTTTTTACTATCTCTAATTCTACCTCTTCAGGTGGATATTCTAATCTTATCCGAACTGGAAATCTACTCAACAGTTGTGGCGGTAATTCCTTTGTTCCACTATGAGTTAGTGGATTGATTGTTGCAACAACAAACCAGTTTTCTTTTGCTTTGATTATTTCGCCAGTTGATTCTTTTAATGCAATTTGTCTTCTGTCATCTAATGCTTCATCCAATCTGAGCAAAACATCAGCTTCTGCAGAATTGATTTCATCCAAGTATAACAAACTTCCTTCTTTCATTGATTTTATCAAAACTCCTTCATCAAAACTCACAGTTCCATCTGTGAGAGTTTTGGTTCCAACTAGATGGCTCTCTCTTGTTCTGAGACTAAAATTGATTGATTCTAGATTGACTCCTCTGTTTTTTGCAAAATCTCTAACTAGTGATGTCTTACCTGTGCCTTTTGGTCCAATAATGAGCACGAAAAGACCTGCATCATATGCTTTGTTGAGGGTTTGAATTGAATTATTCCAGTCTAGGTATTGAACTTCTTCCAAAGTACGATTTTATTGATTTTGACAATATTTATTGTTAGATCTATTTTCCAAACGCTTCTACTTTTGCAAACGATGCATCAAGTCTTTGATGGAGTGTTTTGTTCCATTCATCAAAACCAGATGGATCTTTTGGATAGTTTTCATAGTGCTCAACTAACCATTGGTTTTCTTTTGATGTGTATCTTAATCCATCTGCAACTGTCTTGTTCATTGCACCTCTAATTATCATGCCAAGTTTTCCTAATCCTGAAAAGTCTGGGTGTTCACCCTTACTAATTGACTCTACGTCAAGATTTCCCAAAAAGTGTTTCATACCATAACTGATTTGCTCATTTGTCATTTGTTGAACTAATCTTCTAAACAATTCTAGACCTGCTGTTTTGTAACCGTATTCTTTAATGAAATCTAAATTGTATTGCCATAGACTTGCTTCTGAAACATCATTTGCTTCTAGTGCTTGCGCAACATTATTTCCAAGAACAGTTCCTGCAATTAATGCTGGACCTATTCCTCCTGCATCAATTGGTTTTGGCATCCATGCAGAATCTCCAACCATCATATATCCTCCAGAAACCATACAATCGTTTTGTCTTCTAACTGAAACTTGGAAAATTCCAGAATTGTTATTGATGTCTTCAGGATCTTCGGAGAGTTTTGGATTTTTAATTACTGTATTTCTATTCAGATATTCTTTCATCAAAGATTCGACATTGTCATTTTTACCTAGTCGATTGTTTCTTCTCTCTAAAAGTGATTTTTCAACTCCTAAACCAATGTTTACTTTGTTTTCTGCTTTAGGAAATACCCATCCATATCCCCCTGGAGCAATATCTTGGTCTAAATGAATAATACAATAATCTGGATCAAATTCTGTTAGGTCTTTTTGTCCTGGTTCAAAGTACATGATATACCTGCCAGTTGATTCCAAATCTCTTCTGTCGATTCTTTTTTCTACTTTGGTAGAGTTCTTCAATCCATTTCTGAGCATTGATGCCACCCCTGTAGCGTCAATGACAATTTTTGCTGTCTTCTTAAATGGCTCGTTTGTTTTGCTGTCTGTTCCTTGAACACCTACAACTTGCTGACCTTCATAAATTAGACCTGAAAGATTTTTTTCAAACTCAAATTCAATTCCCATCTTCGTACATCTTTCATTTTGAATCTCTGGTAGTTTTTGACGATTCAACATGTATCCTGCACCATCAAATGGAATTGCAGTTTCTTTGTCTGGGGAAAATGCCATTACGCCTTTAACATCATGTTCAATTTCTGGTCTGGTCCATTGAACCTTAATTCTTTCAGACATAAAGTCAACTGCTTCTTTAGAGCATGCATCTCCACAAACCCAACCTGATAATGACTTTCTACCTGGTAATGATTCAGGGTTTCTGTCAATAACTAGAATCTTTGCATTTTGATTTGTATAATGAGAAATAGCTTGAGCTGTAATTGTACCTGCAAGACCTCCACCTGCAATTATAACATCATAATCTGCCACGATAAGACCTCCGCCTATCCGTATTTAAAATAATACCATGAAATTGTCTAAGGAATGGCGTGTTTTTGATAAATTGATCGATTCAAAATTTGGGGTCGGTTCGTCGCGGCGTCTTCAATGCTTTCGCTCAGACTGGAGCGGCTGTTATCTCCTCATTCCCAACTGATATTGTGATTTTATTCTATTTAATCTAGTTGGCAATTTGAAAAATTTCTGTAAAAATTCTGGTGGTATCTTTTTTGTTGTATATTGGTGTATGAATTTTTATTTTTATGGTGCCTCTTTCACTTATTATCACATTGCCTTTAACTAATTCCTGTTTGTCTAGCCTTAAATGAAATCTTGAATCTACTGTTCTTTCTTCAATCTCATTTATCAGTTCATCAACTTGTTCTGATGGTAGCAACTCTACTAGTTTTTTTAGAAAACTTTGGGCCTGTTTTTTGACAATTTTTGCATTTAACATGAGAATCGGATTATCAAAGTGTCCTGTTGTTTCATTAACTGTAACATCTTCTTCTACTAGTTCTAGTATTTCAAAGGATTGAAAAATTTTTGAAATGTCTTCAGTTGCATGAACTATGGCATCAACTGTAATCTCTATCTTATCATTCATGATTGTAGTAGAATACGTTTGATTGTTTATGCTTCAAGCAAAACTGTTTCTTTCTCAGCAGTTCTGATGAGTTTAACTTTTTCAAGACCCACATGTCTTACTCTGATAACCTTCTTGAATGCAGCCATGATATCTGAATTAATTTTACTGTAACATGTTGCTTGAACAAATTGCTCAATTGTCATATCTGGAACTTGTTTGTTAATTACATCCCTTGCAATTAGTCTAAGTGCGTGTTTTCTAGATGTGTTAAGTTGTCTGTGGGTCAAAGCAATTACCTTAATTCTAAAGATGTATCCATCTTTTGTTTTGACATCAATAATGAAATTAATTTTTGATGAACCGCGTCTAACTAGACTGCGCAAAAATTCTTTTGAATACTCAAATCTCTTGAAGATTGTTGATGCTTTGTCTCCATCAACTTTGTTAATTTGGAAATAGATCTTGTATTGATGTTGTGAAGGATCTCCTTTTAGAATATCATAAAGTGTGACTTCTAAAACTCTGCCTGCGGCATTTTCATCATCAGTAATTGGGACATAACCTATTGGTACGTTGTTAAATGAATCTGGGGCATTTACAGTAACCCAGCGTTTTTCACGCCACTTGTCCTTTACTCTACCTTTTCTACGTGCCAATTATTATCGACCTTCAAACCCAAAATATAAGGGTATGTCACTAGATCTCTTTCTGATCTCCCATGTATCTCTGTAAAACACATGGGATTTTGATATGACCATCCTTTGTCTGGAAATTCTCCATAATTGAGACCAATACTCTGGTTGTGGCTACAAGTGTGCTGTTGAGTGTATGTAGATATTGTGTATCTTCATTTGTTTTGTCTCTAAATCTAATCTTTAATCTTCTTGCTTGGTAATCCAGACAGTTTGAACATGACACAATTTCTCTGTAGGATTTCTGACCTGCCATCCAAGCTTCAATATCATACGTTTTGGCTGAAATTTTTCCCATATCTCCAGTTGACAGTAACATGACTCTGTGTGGGATTTCTAATTTCTGATAAAATTCTTCAGCCACTGCTAGCATTTTTTCATGCTCTTTCCATGAATCCTCGGGTCTAGAGAAAACAAACTGTTCAATTTTGTCAAATTGATGCACTCTGAAAATTCCTTTCTGATCTCGTCCGTGTGCACCGGCCTCTTTTCTAAAACATGGACTGACTCCTGCATATCTGATAGGGAGTTCTTTTCCTTCCATGATTTCTTTTGAGTGCATTGCTGCCATTGCATGTTCTGATGTTCCAATCATGTAGAGATCTTCATCTTCTACTTTGTAGATTACTTCTTCAAAATCATCTGCAATCACTGCACCTTCCATTGATGCTCGATTAATCATGTATGGGGGCTGAACAAGTGAGTACTCTTTTTCTGTTAGAAAATCTAATGCAAAATGGATTAATGATTGATTCAGTCTAACTAGATCATTTTTTAGATAATAGAATCTAGCTCCTGCTACTTTTGCGGCTCTCTCTAAATCCACCAGATCTAAATTCTCAGACATGTCTATGTGATCATTTATCTTAAAATCAAACTGAGGAATTTCTCCCCACTTTCTCATTTCTTTATTTGCAGTTTCATCTGCTCCAACTGGAACTGATTCGTGAACTAGATTTGGTACTGTAAATGCTAATTTTGAATACTTGTTTTCAATTCCTTCTTGCTGTGATTCTAGTTTTGCAAGTTCTGCTGAAACATTTTTCATCTCTGCTAGGATTGATGATGTATCTTCTCCTGCCTTTTTCTTTTGAGAAATTTCATTGCCTATCTCATTTCTTCTTTTTTTGAACTCATCAGTCTTTATGATGAATTCTCGTCTTTTTTGGTCTGACTCTATTAATCCGTCTAAATCAAAATCCACTGCTCTTGCTTTGAGCATGTCTCGAATGACCTGCGGCTTTTCTTTGAGCAGTTTGGGGTCTAGCATTACTCAATCACCTTTAGCGCCACTTGGATGTGGTCCATCACTTCATCTATTGTTCCAATCAACTGTTTCATGTTCTTCTTACTTTCAAAATTAAAAACTAGTTTATTATCAACATTTTCCACATCAAGACTCAATCCTTCTGGAAAATCTACATTATCTGGTTCTAGTGCTTTTTTGACAGTTTCTGTCTTTTCTTTTGAAATGTTACTGAGAACTACCTGCACTTGACACGTTAACGACATTTACTTCTAAATAATTGAGAAATTCATCTAATTTGTCTTTAGTTATTTTTGCACCAGCTGCTGCATCATGACCTCCTCCAATACCATCAAATTTTTCAGCACCAGTCCTCATCAAGTCGCTAAGGTTGATGTCTGATTTGCAACCAAATGACTTTCTTGATGAAAACTTGATTGTATTTTCTTCTCCCTTTGTTCTCAAAATAACAATTTTTCCTGAATTCTTTGGAGATCCTGCAATTAAAGATGAAATAGTTCCAGTCATGGTTTCAGGAACAATATCTTCTCCATTTACCATTACACATGTATCACTTTCTGATATTCTCCATCTCTCATTTGATAAGATATTCATGTATTCTCTGATCATCTTTCTATAATCTGTCAGAATGGTCTCCCCTTCTCTTAGGATCTTGTTTCTATCCCCCATACAGATTGCCATTCCTACTCCAGAGCGACTAATCCTTCCACAAGAGTTTAGCATGGTTGAAAATTCTCTACCATCCCTCAAGAAACTTCTCTTGTCTTCTCTTGGAAATGTGTATGTGTATCCAATTAATTCTGACATTATCTCAGTGGCATTTTTTCCTGATGTGAACTTTGTAATTGATTCAATGACTTGCCTCTTCTCTTCTTCGTCTAGTTCTGCTGGAACCCTCCATCTTCCTTCCTCTTTTAGCCGAATTCCTGATGAATTGAGCAGAGAAAGACATGCATCTCTATTCCATGTTAGTCCTTCGATAAATGGCTGTGATGTAAAGGCAAGAGCATCTGGTAATGGTCTTGTCTCTCTTCCAACTAATAACAAGTCAAGATCAATTTCCACTAATCCTTGCTCTTTTGCTGTATTGGCAATTTCAAAATTCTTTCCTGTAAATGATTTCCTCTCCCCTTGGTCCTGCCTATCTCCTAATGCTGAGACTACTGCAATAGATGACAAATCTGAATTTTTTTCATCAATTGCTGTGGCTGCAAGATACGCCATGCCGCCTGCACAAATCTCTAGTCCACCATCAATTCCATATTTCCATGCATTAATGACATTTTGATTATCTTTCTCTTCTTCTGGAATCTGATGATGATCCAAGACAACCCAATTATCTCCTAATGTCTCATTGAGGTCTTTTGCAAAACCTCCTCCGAGATCAGTTACTATGTGAAAATCTCTGGAATCTGTTTTGAAAGACTCTGCAACATTTTTGCTAAATTCTTTTGATGTTCTAACAGTACAATTTGCCCCTGCTCTGATTAGGGCTTTGGTGATAATACTTCCAGATGTTAATCCGTCACAATCAATATGTGTTGTAACAAAAATTGATTTTTTAGATCTTATACAATCAGAAATTTTATCTTTGAAAAACGAAAGCGACTCATCAAGCGATTTTGTCATTACTCTAATTGAGCTACTACTGATTTATATTTCCAGGTTGCAGGGATTCTACCAATTTTTTTGTAATAGACTGATAATCTGTGAACTTTGGCTTCAATTAATTCCAAAGATCTAACATTTCTTCTGTCTCCTTTGTTGGCTTTGAGGTGTTTTTGAAGACCTACTGCCTTTTTGACAATATTCTCAAGGTCTTCTGGCATCTCTGCTTTCAAATCATTTTCTTCTAAAATCTCTCCAATTGTCTTTTTTGTAATTGGTTTGATTAGCGGGATTGAATGTTGGTCTCTTAGTTTAATTCCAATTTGACTGGGGGTTAGTCCGTCTTTAGAGTATTTGATAACTAACTCTTCGATATCTGCAGGACTCTGTGTGATCCATGAAGGTGCACGTAGAGTAGCTGGTCTGATAGAATGTGACTTTCCATGTCTGTGTGTATGCATTCGTCCCATAATTTGGCTCACTACAGTGGAGAATTAAACGTTACTTATACTGATCTCGTACATTATTCAAAATTTGGGGTTCAGAATAAAGTTTTAAATAAGTACTGTTCACCCAAACGATTAGGTAAACGGTATGAATACAAAAGTACTCTTAACAGCAACCATGCTATCTGTATTTTTCTTCGGTGCCATCGGTGCAGCTTCTGTTGCATTTGCCCAGTACATGGGAAACGTTGGTGACTCTGGAGAAACCGGATCTTACACATTAGAGGAAGCACTTGAGATTCAAAGAAGAAGAATCGAAGCCGCTCAAGCAAACCCATCTTCTGGTTCAGGAACTCCATATCTTGACGCAGGTGGTGTTGTTGGTGCAGCAGTTATTGCTGGTGCAGTCTTTGGTGGTATTGCAGGAGCTTTCTTCATTAGAGGAAGATCTGGCAAATACGCAGCAATGGGTAGAGGATAAAATACCTCACTTTTCTCTTATTTTATTAGTAGACCTTTAGTGGATACTGATCTCGTACTTTGTGAAAATAAAAGAAATGTATATATCGCAGAAATTGAGCCAAAGTATCATGACTCCTATCGTAGGAACTTTCCTTAGCATCCTGTCTTCATTAACAGGACAACTAGGACCAAACTATGATCCATTATTCTATGATGTAATGATTTACATCTTCGGAACCATGATGTTTGCAATATTCCTTCTTGGAATTATCTCATTCTGGTTACGTGTTCACGGATGGGCATACAAAGACAACCGTGAAAGATGGGTCGACGAATTGGACAGACACTTTGAAAGAGAAGGTATCGGTCTTATTCCAGATAACGGAAAATACTGGTAGAATCACTACCTTTTTCATTTTCATTATTTTTAATTTCTCAAAATATACTAAGCTTGAATTTTATTTTCGATTTTTTACAAAGTCCGCAAATATCTAATTTTCAGGAAGGAAGTCCTTATCTTTAGATTCATCATATCCTTTTGATACGAAAACTGCCTTGTAATGGTAGCCGTCTTGTATTGGGGTTTTGAGGCCATGATCTGATAGCCTGTCATTTACGTAAATTTCAGTTTTGGATTCTTCCATGTCTCTGATTTTGAATCCTGAGATGTAGAGGAAATGACCTATCTCAAAATTGGGGTCTTCTGTCCACTCTGCATATACTGTACCGTCATTAGAAAGTGTGTATATTGCTCTCTGACAATGATCTGTGATTCCAATATTTGGCTGAACTTCAGCCTTTAGACCATCTTTAACCATCTCAAATGTGAATGATATTTTCCAATTGGTCTTCATATCATCAATACAAGCATTATGTGGTTGATTGGCTATTGTGGGGTTTACAATAGTGGAAGTTAACAATACTGCTGCACCTCCTATGGCCGCACTAATTATGAGAAATCTTATTGTCTTATTTCTCTTGTAAGGGTCTGTTGCCCCTGGCCATTTCATACTGTTGATTTTTGTCAGATTCCTTAAAGTCCTTTCTCTTACTCGTAGGAAATCTCAATTGTATCTAATTTATCTTGATTATCTGCAATATAGTACGTAATCTCATCTGAATCAATCTCAAGCCATTCTGATTCTCCTTTGTATGGGATATAGTCTTCTACAAACAAATCTCCAGGACCTGTAATTCTCACAAGGACATTTTTCCTTTTTGGATTTATCTCAAAGGGGAGTTTGAGGACTTTGCCTCTTCTCTGATTCTGAATGTTTATTTTGTATGGGTCTTCTCTGAACTCGACTTCACCAAAAAAATAACTTTGAAAAATATCTAATTTTTTTATCTTGAAATTTAGCATCTTTTTTCATACTTTGTTATTGCAGATAAGATTTGGTTTTGACTTACGTTAACCGTAAAAGTATTTAGAAAATGAAAAGGAAAAGGTTGGGTGGTTTAGATTACTTGCCAGGGTCGTGTTGCAAACGTAATGACATATCCAACACCAATCATAATTGATTGATATGCGATGTTGGTATATGGGATTGGTTTGATAATTGGGTCACCTTCAACGACAACTGTTTGACCTGGACCAAGTCCTGGACCTACTTTGTCAACATTGAGTTGGGTGTGTACGTGGTATACACCTGCTTCAAGTGCTTTTGCAGATAGTGAATATTCAACAACAGCGTTTCCTGGAATGTCAAAGACGTTTCCTGGTGGGTCTCTTGCGAGCATCTCCCATCTGTTACCTGCATTAGTTGACTCTGAGAAAATGGAAATCCATCCTCTAAGGTCTCTTTCTACAAGACTGACTAATGTTCCTTGAAGTGTCAAGGTTTCGCCAGTTTGTAGGGATTGTCTGTTAAAGGTTTCATCTTCAATTCTGATGAAACGACTCTGGAGTTGTGCTTGGACACCGTGTGCATCTGCAGTTGGAAGAACGGATTCAACCCAGTTGAAACCTAAAGTTCCTAGTGCAAGTACGACAGCTAGTCCGAATACGAAAATCTTTTTTTCGACCATAGTTATCCCTAATATTGTGAAAAAGAATACACGTCGTTATATGTTTTACCTTGATAACGAGGATCGATACTATTTACAATGTTTAACATCAATGATTAACAACAAAATTAGAAAAAAAATGTTATTATTATTTCAATTTTGATTCAAATGAATGAATAATTTACAAGAAATTAAAATAATTAATAAGATTATTTTAAGAAAAATTACCTTTCCTCAAACTCTTACTTTATATTCCCAATTTACATCATGTCTACTATGGCACAGATGCCCGCATTAATCCCAAAAGAAGTTGAGATTCAGAGACTTAAGAAAATCTGGCTCATCGTTATTGCTATGGGATCTACCGCAGCATCAGTCGAAGTAGATAACTTCGTTGATGGTTCTCTACATCAGACATCTATCAGAGATAGTGCATTTACACCAGCACACTGGTGGCTATACTCCCACTTCATCACATTACCACTTGGATGGGGAGCAGCAGCAATCTATGATAGAAAAGTTCCAGTTCTCAGAGGTCCAAATAATTCAATGAACACAGGTTTGAAGATGACTATCTTAGGTTACCTTGCAACTATGTTTACAATTGGAGTTAATGAGATGTGGCACTTCTGGTTTGTAGAGGAAATCTTTGCAGTTCCAAACCATTGGATGTTTAACATGGGTGTTGTAGTAGCATTCATGGGTGCACTTGCATACGTAGTCAGAGTATATGCTAGACTCGTAGAACTAGGTGCAGAAACTCCAGGTGAGAACCCATATGTCGCAGAGATGTACAAGATGGCCTTAGAAGGCAAATTGTACAGTAGATCAATTCCATAGACAAAATGTGCAATCGCACACTTTTTTCTATTTTATTATTTTCAAAAAAGACGTAGATCGTACTAGGCCCCATCCTTTAAGAAAGACTTAAAAGGATTCTGAATCTCAATAATCTCAGAATGACTCTTCCAAAAGGATTCGGTTCTGGCGGTAGCGGTGGATCATCCAGTGCTGACGTAGAACGAATGATTGGAAAACGCGTTGAAAACATGACTGGTATGATTACAATATCATTCTGGGCAGCATTGATTGCTACTTTTGGTGGTACTGCCGCCGGATACTTCTATTATCCATGGGCATACCCAACTGCAAGTGGACACTTTGCATTCATCGTACTTACAATCATCGAGGCAATAGGTTACATCTTCTGTGTTAAAGTCATGGAAGAAGGTTCCAACAAGAACAGTAATGGTGTTGTTGGTGCAAGCGTTGCTGGTGCAGTAGCATTTGTACTATTCGTATCAATGTTCGTTGGTTGGTAATCAGAAGGAAACCCCTTCAGATCATTTCTTTTTCATTTTAATTTCAACAAAATATTTTGTGCTGTACAATTGAAAACGACGATCTCCATCACACTCTAAAATTTTATATACTGACCGATTCTTCAACTTGATATGGTCTGGTTAAGACGATGTACCCACTACTTATTCATAGTAGTAGTTGCAGTTAACTCAACACTGTTAACAATTAACGCAGGTGACTACATCTTCTACACTGACTGGGCTTGGACTTCGTACACGGTATTCTCAATATCGCAAACGTTGATGCTTGTAGTAGGTGCAACATATTATCTTACATTTACAGGTGTTCCAGGTACAGCAACGTATTACGGCCTTATAATGACGGTATACACATGGGTAGCCAAAGCCGCATGGTTTTCACTCGGATATCCATATGACTTCATTGTAACTCCAGTTTGGTTACCATCAGCAATGCTGTTGGACTTAGTCTACTGGGCAACAAAGAAGAACAAGCACTCCTTGATACTGTTCGGCGGTGTACTGGTAGGAATGTCATTACCATTATTCAACATGGTAAACCTGATGACAGTAGCAGACCCACTTGAAACGGCATTCAAATATCCAAGACCAACATTGCCACCATACATGACACCGATAGAACCGCAAGTAGGTAAGTTCTATAACAGCCCAGTTGCTCTCGGTGCAGGTGCAGGTGCAGTATTGGGAACTACGTTTGCAGCGTTAGGTTGTAAGCTAAATACTTGGACTTATAGATGGATGGCCGCATGGTCAAAGTGGGACTAAAAACCCAACCTTTTCCTTTTCATTTTATTATCTACTCCTAGTGAAAACTATAATCAATTTTTGAAAAAATCTTGGTTTGGAAAAAATCTAATAATTTTTAATCAACAATTCAAAGTGGCCTGTTCTCTTTTTTGAATTAGAATTAATGGAGCGGTTTGCTTGAATCTTACTTACACTCCAAGATTTTCCTGAGAACATATCTGAGACTTGTTTTGAATCTGAATTTGATAACAGTACTTTACATCCTTTAGAATCTAGTTTATCGCATAGTTCTGCTAATCTTTGAAGATCTCTATCTGTAAAGTCCTTGTTGGTATAACTTGTAAAATTAGCAGTATCGCTTACTGGTTGGTATGGAGGATCAAAATACACCAAATCTCCTTTCTTGGCATCTCGAAGAACTGCCTCAAAATCACGACATTTGATAGATACTTTGCTTGCTTGTATTATTGCACTCACTGAGCGTAGATTCTCCTCATTTACAATATTTGGATTAGAGTATCTTCCTAGAGGTACGTTGAATTTTCCTTTACTGTTGACTCTATACAATCCATTAAAGCACGTCCTATTCAAAAAGAGTAATCTTGATGTTTTTTCAATCTCGCTTCTTGGATTTGACTCTCTAATTGAATAGTAGTATGATTTAGAATCTTTACGATAATTCTTTTCGTGATTTCTTAGAGATGAAATTAGGTCATCAATTCTATTTCGAATTGTAGTATATGCTAAAACTAAATCAGAGTTCAAATCAGAGATACTACATTTCTGACCGTTTCTCTCAGTAAGAATATGGAATAGTAATGCCCCTCCACCAATAAATGGCTCATAATAGGTTCCGAAGGTTTTTGGTAAATTTTCATTTAGAATTGGAATTAATTGACGTTTTCCGCCTGCCCACTTTACAAATGGTTTTGGGATAACTGCTGATACTTGAGAATAAACTTGTTTCAATAACTAGTATTGCGAAATTCATTAACTGTACTTTACACAAAATAATTTGATCTCGAACTAACTTTTTCCTAGTCTCAGAATAGCTTAAATACAAATTTCGTAAATCAGTCAAAAATACGTCCTGGATAAATAATTCTGAAAATTTACAGTGTATGAAAATTGAAAAAAGCTTCGAACGGGATCCGGACCCGCGACCTTTACCTTACCAAGGTAACGCTCTACCAGGCTGAGCTATCGAAGCACAAATTCACCCTGTAGAAAATCCTTATAATTCTTCATTATCGCGTAATAATCTGTAAACTGTTAAATTTCACACAGATTTTTACCCTTTTGGAGGAGTAATCAAGCCTGGCCAAAGTAAGCACATCTTGTGCTTTTGGACATGCAGGACTTAAGATCAAATAATGGGTGATCCTGTCTCTCAGGAGTTCGTGGGTTCAAATCCCACCTCCTCCATACAAAACTACTTTGGATGTTTTATTCCTCTGGCGTTTAGAACTTCATAAACTTCTGGTATTGACCAGACAAAACCAACATGGACGCAATCCTTTTCATCACAGAGCTGACAATACAATTCTCCTTTCTGAACTGCAACTTCAGCAATTCTGTTTTTGATGTTGTCTTTTAGAATTATTCTATCATCATCAACTGAAATTTTTTCAATCTTTGGAGCATATCTTGCAAAGGTCTTGTCCTTTTGCATCATCTCCTCTAACATGTAAGTAACATAACCTGAGAAACTATTGACACCTTTCATTGCAAGGTCGTCTTTACTCTTTTGATAAACTTCTTGGAATTTATCATAAACTGTTTCTGAAACGGTAATTGATTTGAATCCTGCTTTTGGCAATTTACTTTTCCCTTACCGTACTTTAAGGTACCTTCTATATAAGATTTTAATTTAAAAAATAGATATCTTGAGTTAGTGAAAATTAGTCTTTATACAATACCCTTATCCAATAGCAATCATGGGAAAAGGATATTCTGAAGAAGAGATTCGCGAAAAATTAATCTCAGTTTTGAAAGATTCTGAATCCGGAATGTCTGGTGTGGAGATTTCCGAACAAATGCAAGTTAATCGTGTTACCATGACAAAATATCTCAAAGTTTTTGCAGCTGAAGGATTAGTGCGCCAAAAAAACATTGGAAATGTTACATTGTGGTTTCTTGAACCCGGACAAGAATCATTTCACTTTCCTGATGATTACTTCAAAGTAGCTCCTATGTTTCTTGATTATTTAGTAAAGGGAAAAGAGGATCAAGTCTATTCTTTGATGAGAAATTCCCTGCATTCAGGGGCTACTGTTAATCGGCTGATAACTGAAGTCATAATTCCTGCAATAGATGCAATAAAGAATCTCTTTGATGAGGGAAAGATTGGGACTGCAGAGCAGAATCTCCTCAGAACAACAATCTCAAAATCCCTTCAGATAATTAACCAAATCCCAATAGTTTCTGACTCTAAAAAAAACATAGTTGTCATTTCATCTGACTTTCAAAGTAGCTTGCTTGCAGAAGCCGCATCTACTGTTTTTCATTCTGATGGCTGGAGGGTCTCTCATCTGGGAGATATGTCTTCAGCTATTAACGTCCTCTTTGATCTTGATTTTCAAAAACTGGTTTCAAAAATCTGGAAACAAAAACCTGGCATTTTGATTGTGTTAGTTTTCTCACAGACTGACGAGGGGTTGAATTTCTTTGCTGATTCCATTAATCCAATAAAATCAAAATCTGGAAAACGTATGAAATTGATACTTTGTGGAAATGCCACAAAAAAGGCCAAAACTGAATCTGATCTTGTTACTGATAAACTAGATGAAATTATTCAGTGGTCTCAAACAATATATCAGAATTTAAAATAATGGGCCCGATGAGATTCGAACTCATGACCTTTCGATTATCAGTCGAACGCTCCAGCCAAGCTGAGCTACGAGCCCACGAACAAATCTCTAGGCCAGAGTCATTTAAGTCTAATTTTCTTTCCACTTGATTGAACAACCAATAGATGGATCAAAGTCCTTTTCAATTTTTTCACCATCCAATAATTTTTGCATATTGTTAATCATGGTCTTTTCTGTAGCAGTGTCATCTGGTTTCATTGCATTGTCAATTCTTCCATGAAAAACTAGCTCTTTTTGAGCATTAAACAAGAATGGGTCTGGTGTGCACATTGCGCCATATTTCTTGGCAATCTTTTGTGTCTCATCTACCAAATAATCAAATCCGAATCCTTTCTCCTTTGCAGTCTCTTTCATAGCATCAAAACTGTCTTCAGGATAATCAGTTGAATCATTACTGTTGATTCCAACTATTGCAATATCTTTTCCAAACTTCTCATATAGTTCGTTTAGGGCATCAACTTTTGCTTTTACATATGGACAATGATTGCACATGAAAATTACCAAAACTCCTTTGTAATCTGAATAGTCATTTATGGAGTGCTTTTTGTCATCTGTTCCCAATAATTCAAAATCAGGTGCGATATCTCCTGCCTTTAGTTTGACTTGAGATTCTAATAGTACCATGAGAAAACCTTCTTGTTTTCAAATAAAATCCTTGCCAAGAAGACAACAATTAAAATCCACAGATTAACCAAATCTCGTGTGGGCCGGTAGTATAGCCTGGTAGTATACCCGCCTTGCACGCGGGGGGTCACGGATTCAAATTCCGTCCGGTCCACTTCTTTAATATGCGATCTACACTGGATTTCAGACTGCTGGATGGATTTAAATAGGAAGAGTTTCCGTTTTTTCTTATGGCAAGCGCAGTTGATGGATGGCCTGTGTTCATTCCACTTATTGTTGGTTTAGCTCCAGGATTAATTTACTGGTTAGCAATTACCGCAAAGAGAAACTAAACTTACATCTCTTTTTATTATTTTATTTACCTAGTGTAAACTAGGTTAAACGATGTTACCTTTCTTGTTCACTATATGATATGTTGTAGAAAATTAATCTCTGAACCAAAGAAATTCTGATGTTAAAATTCGTCCTTGGAACATTCTTGGTCTTTCTTTTGATGCCATTTTCTCAATCCTTCTCTCAAGAATATTCAGATACTGCTCCCACACTTTCAGTATCTCTGGCAAATGAAACACCATTTGTCTATCAGGATTCTGATGGTTATACTGTTGTAGTTGGAACTGTAAAAAATTACAATCCTCAAACATCTGTAACCAATGTTATGATTCAAGTGAACTTTTATGATGATTTTGATCCTAATCCGTTAGAAATTGTACAGGGAAGAACCACACTTGAGGTGATTCATCCAAATGGGGAATCTACATTCTCAATTAGATCTCAGACTCCAAACTCTGCAATAACTGAGGCATCTGTTTCTTTGATGGGATTTGATCCCTCACCATCAAAACAAAAGGGTCTTACAGTATATTCTAGTGAGGTATACCTTGACAAAACTCTGAGATTTGAAGGAGTTTTGCAAAATAGTGGTGCTCCAAATTCTAACACCAATGTTTACTTGGCGTTTTATGATGGATTTGAACCTCCTAGAATTCTCGAAGTCTCTACAGTTGAACTGGGAGATGTAGAATCTGACGATAAGGTCCTCTTTAATCTTAATAGACAAATTGATGCAAGGGCCGTTGGATTTTTGCTATTTGCCGAATCTGACGTTTTCTCTTCAAACTTTGTTGATATAGAAATCCCAAAACCCCAATCCTTGACAAAACTAGTTTCAATCTCAAATGTTTCAGTAACTGATTTTAGTGGGGAGAAACTTACTGAAATTCCTGTTGGCTCAATCGTAAATGTCAAAAGTGAAACTTGGATACAATTTACTGCAGACCAAAGTACTAATGAAACGCCCTACACATACTATATCCAAATCAAAGAGGCTGGAACTAGTAAAGTAGAGTATATTGGAAAAGATGACGGACGCTTTATTGGAACAGGTCTTCAATATCCTGTAATCGACTGGATGCCAGAAAATAGTGGATTGTATTTCCTTGAGACCTTTGTTTGGGACAGAAATGATATTCCAATAGCAGAGCAAGGTCCATTTGTTCTAATCAATGTTAAATAATTTGCACATCTTTTAAATTCAAAAAGGAATGTCAAAAATTGGAAATGAAATTCAACACCTTTTTGATGATTTCTGTTATTTCACTATTTGTAGTAGTTCCTATGAGCAACCAAGTTTTTGGTTATAGTTCTGCTCCTGTTCAAAACAGTGCTAACAACTTTACAGTTGAAATTCATACTGATAAAGAATCTTACATACTTGGTGAATCGATTAAATTTTCAGGAAATGTAAACAAGTTTGATGAAGATAGAAATTTACGAATTTCAATTTTTGATTCAAAGAATAGTCTTATTGCGACTCAAAAAACTATTGTAAATCCTGATACATCATTTACACATATTGTTTTATTAAATGAGAAATTCAATGATGGAAAATATGTTGTGAAAACACAATATGGGAATTCAAAGGCTACAATTAACATAATTTCATTTAACATCAATTCTGATTTTGCTGGTACATCTGAAACTAATACTGCAAAAGTCCCTAGTTGGATTAAAAACAATGCTGGATGGTGGGCAGAAGGCTCTATTGATGATAGTTCATTTGTTGAAGGAATTCAATTTATGATCAAAGAAGGATTGATGAAAATTTCTAACTAATTTGAATTTTTACGTTTAAAAAAACTATTAGATTTATTTTCATAGAAATCTATAGGATTCCATGTCTCAATTCTCTCTAGTTGCAATGGGGGGCACTTTTGATATTATTCATAGGGGGCATATCACATTGCTTTCAAACGCATTTGAGATTTCAGACAAAGTAATAATTGGATTAACTAGCGATGAGTTTGCAAAAAATAAAGGAAAGACTACTTCAAATAACTATGAAAAACGATTGGCAAATCTGACTGAAACACTCTTCAAAGAATTTCCAAACTCTTCATTTCAAATAAGTAAATTGGATAATGATTTTGGACCTGCAGTTTTAGAACCAGAAGTTGAAGCATTAGTTGTTAGTGATGAGACAAGTAGTCAGGGAGATGTACTAAATGAGTTGAGGGCTCAAAAGAATCTCTCTCCAGTTCGAGTCATAACAGTACCAATGCATTTGGCAAAAGATGGGTCTCGAATATCGACAACTCGAATCAAAAATTCTGAAATTGATTCAGAGGGAAACTTGTTATCAGTTGACAAGTAGCTTGCACAACTTTGAGTAATTACAATAAAACAAAATTCCAATATTCAGGCTCATGGCAATCATCAACCATATGATGAAAAAAATAGATTCAGATGTTTCTAATTTAAAGCAGGGACTACATCCTCAGAATTTGTCATTTTGGTATGATAAAATCATAAAAGAAACAATTGAGATGGCGCCTCCTTGGTTGCAAGATAAAATCAAAGTTCATCAAGATCCAATTTTATTGATGAAATTTAATTTGGATATTTCAAAACGTGCAGTTCGATATTTCATGATTGCAGTTGACAATAATTTAGATGAAATGCCATATTCAACAAGATTGTATTTTCTCAAAGTTCAAGAAATAATGTCTACTGAAATGGACAAATCATTAGTTTGACTGTGTTTTTTTACTCTAGGCACAAATACAAGCTCTAAGTATCTATAACCAAGAAAATCCTCATAATCAACCATGGAACTTTACAGATCAAAGTACTCTGATAAGAAAAAATCTGGAGGAAGACGCAGAAGAGACGATGCGTCTCGTTCATTTAGAAACTCTCGAAATGACAGAAGAGACTCTAGGGATGATAGATACTCTAGAGGCAGAAAAGAATCTGCAATTGTAACTTGTGCTGATTGTGGCAATGAGTGTGAAATTCCATTTGTTCCAAAAACAAACAGGCCAGTTTACTGTAGTGATTGTTTTAAACAAAACAAACCACAAGATTCAGAATACGAGAGTTACTCTAGAGACGACAGAAGAGAATCTAGTCGAGACGACAGAAGAGAATCTCGTCCTAAATCAAAATCTGAAAAATCTTTGAAAAGGCAAGAGAGTTTCTTCTCTAATGGCTCTGAAAAATTCTATCAATCCCTAAAAGAAAAATTATTTGAAATTCTAGGAGGTAAAATTTGCTCTAGCTGTGGATTCAAAGATGAGCGAGCTTTGGGATTTAGTCATATTTCTGATGATGAGACCTTTGATAGTATTAGACGTGGTGGCGCTGCATCTTCATGGGGAAAATACATATCAGATCCAGATTTGGCAAGAGAAGAACTCAAGGTACTGTGTTTGAATTGTAATGAGATTAGACAACCTATTGCCAAACCTAAAGAACAAAGTTCAAGACCTAAACGCAAAAAAAGTAAATTTTTCCCACGATGATCTAAAATCATCCTTGAGAATTTATTAACACTTTAATTATAATAATTTTAAAATTAAATCATGAATGGCGACTTTAAGGCATTAGGTCTTTCTCTTATTGCAGTAGTTGGGGTAATCGCACTCTGGACTGCATTTGGTGCTTAGATTCAACCTTTAACAATCTCTACTTGGTTTGTGAGGATCTTCGTTGAGATAATTTTGTGTTCTTTATCGATTATTGATTGTGCAAAATCTGCAAATTTTTCCACATTAGGTTCATCTTCAAGCAAAATACTGTGAGCTGATTTGTCCTTTAGTGATATGACTAGCTCATTTTTTACAATATTTAGAATTCCTGTGATGAAAGTTTCACTTCCATCTTTGATGAATATGAGACTGGCTAATTTTTGAGCCTCGTACTTGTCCTCACATGTAATTACTATCTTCATTTATTTTCAAAAAGAAATTCATTTATCTGGTCTTTAGCTTTTTCTCGTTTTTCTTGATGGGCTGCTAGAAACTCGTTCATCTTTTCAATCAATATTGCTTTTAGTTCTCCAGAAAGCAATTTTCCAGACTTATAATCTTCATAGATTGCTTTTAGTTTGTTGTCATCTGGCTCAAAGAATATTCTGAGATACTGATATGACACATCGATGTCTGGGTTCCCTCCAAGTTTTCTATGTTGTTCAAGATCTGGTTGTCCCCCTGAGAATGCATACTTGTTGATTTTCTTTTTTACAACGTTAGGTGCATCTGTTGTGTAGACTGTACCGTTTTCAGCCGAAGCTGACATTTTTCCTCCCGGCCCTTCTAATGCAGGAATCATTATGTTGTGAATTAAAGCTGGTTTTGGTTTTCCAATCTTTGGAGCAATATCTCTTGTTAGTCTAAAGTGGGGATCTTGGTCAACTCCTAAAGGAATCAGAACTGGTTTGTCTTCAATGAAGCATGGAGCTGACTGTAGTGATGTGTAAAAGATCATGCCAAGGTTGGTCTCATTTGTAAATCCAAACGTAGCTTTTGTGTTAGAGAAATTAATTTTCTTTGCAACTTGAGCCGCAATTGGATAAAGCGTTTGTATGTTTCTTGTATTGATAATGATTTTTGTTTTTTCTGGTTTGAAACCTAGTGCAATAAAATCTAATGCATTTTCATATGCAAAGTTCTTTGTCTCATCCAAAGTAAGATTTGGTTTTGAGAAAAATTTCTCATCATCTGTTAGCTGAAAGTACATGTTTACATCAAATTTTTCTTGGAGCCATTTTGCAAAGACCCATGGTACCAAGTGACCAATATGAGTATGTCCTGATGGTCCTCTTCCTGTATACATGAAGAATTTATTGCCTTTTTCATAATCATCTAAAACTCGGTTCATCTCTCTGTGAGAGAAGAAGATTCCTCTTCTAAGCATGAAATGATCTTCTCCAGTAATTTTTTGGATTCTCTCTAATAGTTCTGAAGAAATTTTTTGAGTACCAAATTGCTTGATTAATTTATCATAATCGATATCTCCTTCTACGTGCCAAGGTGTTACAACAAAATCGTCAGCTGACATTCAAATTGACTTAGGTTAAGGTTTAAAAAGTCTTTTTCGAAGTTTTGGTGTTGTCACAGGTCTTTCACGATATTGAAAAAAAAATTATCTCATCGCTAAAAGACAACTCAACACAAACTCCTGAAAATCTTGAAAAATCTACAAAACTTTCTCCAGATCAAATCCGACGTGGTATTGAATGGCTTAAACTAAAAGAACTTGCAAATGTTGATGAATCAAAATCAAGTATTGTTAGTTTGGGAAAAAATGGAAAAGAATCATTTGAGAAAGGATTGCCTGAAAGAAGACTCTTAGATTTACTAAAGACTAAATCAAAATTATCTGATTTACAAAAGGAATTGGGTCCCGTATTTGGGCCTGCTATGGGATTGGCAAGAAAAAACAATTGGGTTGAGGCTGCAGCAGACATGATTTCTCTAAAGAATCTTCCAGATGTTTTGCCTGGAGAAAAGTCTCTAAAACAAATTGGAGACTCTAAACTCTCTGTTGATGAACTAGACAAAGATGACTTGTCAGGACTATTACGACGTCCAGATTTTGTAATTGAAGAAGTCATCAAAACCAAAAAAATCAGTTTAACTGATTTAGCAAAATCTATCAATCTAGATGCCTCTTCAGGAGGAATCGATGTTGAAGCCAAAGTGCCTGAAGTTTTTGTTGCAAGAACCCATCCACTAAAAGACACCATTGATGAGATTCGTGAAATCTTTGTCACTTTGGGCTTTTCAGAAATTTATGGAAACATGACTCAATCAAGCTTTTGGAATTTCGATGCACTATTTACTCCACAAGATCACCCTGCAAGAGAATTACAAGATACATTTTACCTTGATGGAATTTCTGCAAAAAAGTTTGCAACCTCTGAGCAAATCAGAAAAGTTTCAGATTCTCATAAAAAAAATTGGAGATATCAATGGGATATTAACGAAGCACGCAAAATGGTTTTGCGTACACATACTACATGTGTTACAATTAAACATCTTGCAGAAACAAAACCTGATGAGGCACGAGTATTCTCCTTGGGTCGTGTCTTTAGAAATGAAAAAGTAAGCTACAAACATCTTGTTGAATTTAATCAAATTGAAGGTGTTGTTGTTGGAAAAGATGCCAATTTACGAAACTTGATGGGAATTCAACGAGAGTTTTACAAAAGAATTGGAATTACAAAAATAAAGTTCTGGCCAACATTTTTCCCATACACTGAACCATCACTTCAAACCATGGTATATAATGAAAGATTAGGAAAATGGGTTGAACTTTTTGGAATGGGAATCTTTAGACCTGAAGTTACAAAACCCCTGGGAATCACAAAGCCTGTTTTGGCATGGGGTGGAGGTATTGAGAGAATTGCCATGCTAAAATATGGCTTAGATGACGTCAGAGAATTTTACAATAACAACTTGAGTTGGTTGAGGAGTGCAACAAAATGCCAGTAGTAGAGTTATCTTATTCTAGTCTTCAAAAATTAATTGGGAAAGCCTCAAAAAAACAGATTGCTGATTCTTTGCCTTTTCTAGGACTTGATATTGAATCAGAAGACAAAGATCTTGTGCGAATAGAATACAGTCCAAACAGACCTGACTATTCAACTGATTTTGGAATTGCACTTGGGATGCAAGGGTTGTTAGGAGTCAAAACTGGTGCAATAAAACTAAAAATTAAAAAATCAAAACAATATGCAATTACTGTCAAACCCGACGTTGCCAAAGTACGACCATTTGTTACTGGAATTGTTGCAAAAAATGGCAAAATCGATGATAAAACAATCAAGCAACTTATGGCAATGCAAGAAGACCTTCACTTTGGAATTGGAAGAAAGAGAAAAAAATCTTCAATTGGAATTCATGATTTAGATAAAATCAGATTCCCTCTAAAATATACCACAACCAATCGAAAACATAAATTCATTCCGTTAAATTCTGATAAAGAATTATCCATATCTCAAATTCTTGAGACAACAGAAGTTGGTAAAGACTATGGTAATTTACTTGCAAATTTCACGCAGATGCCAGTAATTCTTGATGCAAATCAAGAGACTGTGTCTTTTCCGCCAATAATTAATGCTGCAGTTACAACAGTTACTGCAAAAACAAAGAATCTCTTTGTTGAGGTTACTGGAATAAACAAAGCTGATGCAGAAGACATGTTGTCTGTAGTTGCAACAATTTTACAAAGTGCAGGATTTTCTCTGGAAACTGTTTTGATATCTGGTGCAAAAAACTCCACTCCGAAACTTACTGAAAGAAAGATGACTGTCAGTCCATCACTGATTAATCAAACACTTGGGCTGAATCTTAGTACCTCCAAAATTATCTCCTCTCTGAAAAAATCAAGACTAGATGCTTCAACAAAGAACAAGAATGTTGTTTGTACCATTCCTGCATATCGGTTTGATATCTTTGGTCCAATGGATTTGGTAGAAGAAGTTGCTCTAGGATATGGAATTCAAAATCTTGAGCCAACACTTTCGCCTTCTCAAACTCTTGGCCAAACAAATCCAGTTTCATTAGAACTAAAGTCTCTTAATCAAACTATGATTGGATTGGGATATCTTGAAGCCCTTAATTCTAGCTTGACAAGCAAACGAGTTCTTTATGAAATGGTAAATAGGGAACCAAAAACAATCATCTCTGTACTTGATTCAAAAAGTCAAGAACATACAATTTTACGTGATTCAATTTTACCTGGATTACTAGAAAATCTTTCAAAAAATATTCATGAATCCTATCCTCAGAAATTATTTGAAACAGGAACTGTTTTTTCTGCAGACAATCCTATTTCTGAAACAACCAATTTGTCTGCAATTAGTGCCTATCAGGATGTACATTTCACTGAAATCAAGTCTGTTTTACAATCTGCACTAAAGACTGGTTTTGATTTAGAAATTAAAACAAAAACTACTGAACATCCTACATTTGAGAAAGGCCACTGTGCTTCTGTGATGATTAATAACAAATCAATTGGTGTCATTGGAGAAATCAATTCAAAAATTATTGAAAATTATAAAATCCGTGTACCCGTTGTTGGTTTTGAAATATCTCTATCTGAATCTATTCTCTAATCTCTTTAGAAAAGAAACTGCTAACAATCCAATTCCTGAAACAAACAATCCTATCCCCGCAGAAATTTCAATTTTCATTCTTTGATGAATATTCTTTTTTTCTTCATCAAGCATGTAATATGATTCAGAATCCAAATTATCTAAGAATTGAAGTTGTGGATAATCAAAAATTATGATTAACATGCCTAAAATCAAAACTATAATCCCAATGAAAAACAGTGTTTGATTTTTGATTTCCATCAACGGTTTTTAGTGGGAAGGGCTCTATTAGTAATCGCCCAAGAGCAGGCACGCAGACGGATTAGGATGATGTCGATCGTAATGATACCAATGATTTCTAATTCACCCAGGCGTGCTACATTATGGGCAACCCCGGTTTCAGAACCCAAGGAGGTTTTGGCTAAAATACCAATGAGATTGTGCGAGTCAGAACCGGGGAACATTTCATAAACCATAAAACAACCCTTGAAACTATAAAATCTGAAAATGGTAAACTATTGGTTAGCAAAACAAGAACCTAGCGGACCTAGAGGATATAATTTTGAGCAACTCAAAAAAGACAAAACCACAGTATGGGATGGGGTCCACAATAATCTGGCACTAAAACACATGAGAGAAATGAAATCTGGTGATCTTGTATTGTTTTATCATACAGGTGATGAAAGACAAGCAGTAGGAATAATGCAAGTCACATCAAAACCATATTCAAATCCTAAAGAAGACATTGAACGTTTCATTGTTGTTGATGTAAAATACAAAAAATCACTAAAACGTCCTGTAACACTTGATGAGATAAAGAAAAATAAAAAATTCCAAGACTGGGAACTTGTTAGAATATCAAGATTATCTGTGATGCCTGTTCCAAAACCAATTTGGGATGAGATTTTAAAGATTTCTCAAAACTGAATGTAATCGGTTTATTGATATAGTCGAATTATGTAATTAATTCATGGCAACCGCTTATGTGTTGATCAACTGTGAACTAGGTTCAGAAGAGGCAATTATCGGCCAACTAAAGGGCCTAGAAGGTGTCAAAGAAGTTCATGGAACTTTTGGAGCATATGATATTTTGGCCAAAATCGAATCTGATACTGTTGAAAAACTTAGAGAAACAATCACTTGGAAAATCAGAAAAATCGAAAAGATTCGTTCAACATTAACCCTTATGGGTATTGAAGGCCAAACATAAACACCCTTTTTCTTATTATGATTTTACATTTCATTTTCGTTGTAAAAGAAGAAGACCGTGAAAAGCGTCAGTTTGAATATGAATATGTAAAAAAAATGGCCCAATTCTTCAAAGTTTGGATCAAAGAAAAATTTGGCAAAGACTATGAAATTCAATGCGATGAGATGATAACAAAACCTACTAGTATTCTGCAAAGACTAGATACCCACACTCTTTTGCGTGATCATGAACAAAGAGGAAAAGACATCTATCATTTTTACTTGACTCACTTTAGACCAATGTGGACTGATTGTACTTGTGAAGGATATCATGCCGAAAATTTTGGAATGGTTTTTTGGGTAAAACCAAAAGAAGAAAATGATGAATTATATCTTGCAGAAAAAAACTGCACAACCGTTTCTCATGAAATACTTCATGAACAGTTGCGACAACTAGGACGCAAAAACAATGCTAGAGAAGTTCATGACATTTGGACTAGACATCTCTTTGAGCAATTAGAGTTTGAACAGTATGGTGAAGATTTCAAAAGAACTAATGGAAAACCATCTTTTCTAGCTATGGATACTTCAGAACTGAATTTGTAAAATTAACACTTTGTTACAGAGTAAATGTTATTTTCAAAGTTTGCTGTCTTGAAATCTAATTTATTTTCAGGATCATCTTCTCTAGACTTGCTCAAGTTTTCTAATTCAACTAGAGCATCTCCTCTAAATCCCACTGATGAACCATAAATTGCATCAGTTAACATGGTTCCATGGTCCCCCTTCTTGATGTCATCTACCATATCATAGAATCTTGCTGTCTCTTTTTTATTGACTGGATTTCCCGTTGCCTTGTTGTATGCAACTGCAATGTACATTCCATTGTTTTTGACGGCTACAGGAATCTTGTGATTCTTTCCAGTCTGGCCTGGAATTGTTTCATTGACTAGGACTTCGCATTTGTGATACATGCTTGAGACATATGCAAAGAATCTGTATTGAGCAAACTTTCCTGCCTTGTCTTCTTCACATCCTACAAACACTTTATGCAATAATTCTAAAGCTTCATCATTCATACTTTGTAATCTGTCATCAATTCTTCCTCTTTCTAAAAGATCCGACTTGCATTCTTTTGCAACAAGGACTAAAATGAAATCCGGCAAATTGTAATTTTTTAGAGCTGCAACAAATGCCCCTGCTTGTGACATACCAAATTTTGGAAAACCTTTATTGACCATTTTTGCACCTCAAAAACCCGTAACTCCCAACAATGTAATAGAAACTCACTTTTCGCTTATAATTGTTAAGAATTTACAAGTATATGATTCTGATTTTTTATTTCATCAATTGTAAATATTAAATTCGGGATAAATTCTCCGCATACTGTGAATATTGATTCTACCTCAGAACTTGTTTCAGGTGTTTATGCTAAATTAAAAGAAAATATTACAAAATTCAGAAACGTTACAGGACGACCACTAACACTTACTGAAAAAATCTTATCCGGACATCTCAATGAAATCGATGAGAAGAATTTTGCTGGTGGAAAAGATTACATATTTCTCAAACCAGACAGAGTAGCATTACAAGACGTAACTGGACAAATGGTAATGTTGCAATTTATGCAGGCTGGACTTAAACAAGCAGCTTTGCCGACAACTGTTCACTGTGATCATCTTATTCGAGCTGAAGTCCAAGGTGATATTGACATGAAAGTTTCACTTAATGAAAACAGTGAAGTGTTCAAATTTTTACAATCTGCTGCTGCAAAATATGGATGTGGCTTTTGGAAACCAGGAGCAGGTATTATCCATCAAGTAGTTCTTGAAAACTATGCATTTCCTGGTGGATTAATGATTGGAACAGATTCCCACACACCAAATGCTGGTGGTCTTGGAATGATTGCAATTGGTGTGGGTGGATTGGATGCTGCTGAAACAATGGCTGGAATGCCTTGGGAATTGTTATACCCAAAAAGAATTGGAGTAAAACTAACAGGGGAACTAAACGGTTGGACTGCCCCTAAAGATATTATCCTAAAGGTTGCCGATGAGCTAACAGTTTCAGGTGGAACCAACTCAATTGTAGAATACTTTGGACCTGGAACAAAATCAATTAGTTGTACTGGTAAAGCAACAATCACTAACATGGGAGCTGAGATTGGTGCAACATGTTCTGTATTCCCATATGATGAGAGAATGGAAACTTATCTAAAATATACAAACAGAAGTGACATTGCAGAACTTGCAAATCAAAACAAAGATTCTCTAGTATCTGATCCTGAAGTTGAATCAAATCCTGAAAAATTCTTTGATAAAGTAATTGAGATTAATCTTACAACTTTGGAGCCGCACATTGTAGGACCACATACTCCTGATTTAGCAAGATCAATTTCTAAATTATCTGATGATGTAAAGTCAAATGATTATGCTGATCCAATCTCTGTTGCACTAATTGGAAGTTGTACAAATTCATCTTACGAAGACATGTCAAGAGCTGCAAGTCTAGCAGAACAAGCAAAACAAAAAGGCATCAAAGCAAAGATTCCATTGCTAGTCACTCCTGGCTCTGAACAAATTCGAGGAACAATTGAACGTGATGGGCAAATGGATTCTCTAAAAGACATTGGTGCAACGGTACTTGCAAATGCGTGTGGTCCTTGTATTGGTCAGTGGAACAGACCTGAATTAGATAATGACGAAAAAAATACCATAGTTACAACATTTAACAGAAATTTCCCTGGAAGAAATGACGGACATAGAAGTACTTTGAACTTTATTGGAAGTCCTGAAATGATTATTGCGCTATCCTTAGGTGGTAGATTATCTTTCAATCCTCTAGTTGATGAGTTGACAGCATCTGATGGAACAAGATTCAAACTAGACCCTCCAAAACCAGCTCCTGAAGTTCCTGAAGAGGGATTCATGAAACCTGAAGGAATCTTTGTTGCCCCACCAGAGAACTCTGATAATGTTGAGGTAATCATTGATCCTAGCAGTAAACGACTCCAACGTCTAGAACCTTTCCCACAATGGGATGGAAAAGACTTTGAAGAGATTCCAATTATGGTAAAAGCCAAAGGAAAATGTACAACCGACCATATCTCTCCGGCAGGTGCATGGTTGTCTCTAAGAGGACACTTGGATAATCTTAGTGATAACATGTTGTTAGGTGCAGTCAATGCATACAATGACGAAGTTGGAAAAGGCAAGAACGTTCTAAACAATGAGATTGAATCATTTTCAAAAATCGCAAGACAGTACAAAGAAAAACAGATGAGATGGGTGATCATTGGTGATAACAATTACGGTGAAGGAAGCAGTAGAGAACATGCAGCAATGACTCCAAGATATTTGGGATGTGCTGCAGTAATTACAAAAAGTCTTGCAAGAATTCATGAAACCAACTTGAAGAAACAAGGTCTATTGGCATTAACATTTAGCAATCCTGATGATTATGAAAAAATTCTTGAAGATGATAAAATCAGCTTAGTTGATTTGAATAATCTACAACCTGGCAAACAGGTCAAGTGTGTCATTACCCATAATGATGGAAACCGCGAAGAAATAATGTTGAATCATTCTTACAACCAATCCCAGATTGAATGGTTCAAAGCTGGTTCTGCATTAAACGTTTTAAGAAACAAGTAGACGTGGGGCCGATCGGAATCGAACCGACGACCTACGGGTCACTACAGCTCCAAACTTACATCATCCGTGAGTCAGTTTAGCTTAGTTTACCTCTGGAGCCCTTAGCGGTGATCTTTTACGTAGACACTGTCGCCCTACCAGGCTAGGCTACGACCCCACAAACAAGAATGAAATGGACTTGAATTTTAAGTTACTTTTAACCAAGATTTATTTGCAATAATCATCAATTTGTAATAGTAGATCTGTTATGGTAAAAAAAATGATAATTGCACTGGGAGCAATTCCTATTATCGTTGCTTTGCTGATTTCTGTTCCACTAATAACAAAAAACGAAATTCCAATTTCAGCTGCAAACTCTTTTGATAGACTAGACATTGAATACACAAAACACCAACTAAAGAAAATCGATTATGGTGTGACAGAACGTATCGGTGCACAAAAGACTGAGATTTTATT
Organism: uncultured Nitrosopumilaceae archaeon; assembly: GCA_964343515.1. Classification (GTDB taxonomy): domain Archaea; phylum Thermoproteota; class Nitrososphaeria; order Nitrososphaerales; family Nitrosopumilaceae; genus Nitrosopumilus. The sequence goes on along the minus strand of CAYFJT010000005.1, from coordinate 91,588 downwards.
AATCAAAAATGACGGTGAGACAAAATATTCTGTAACTGAACAAGGATATCTTCAACCCGACATTAGGTCAAACTTGGATGAAAAAAAACTAAACAAAATCAAGGCATTAATCAAAGAGACTGGATTTATGCAAATCCCATCTGAATCTTTTCCAATTCTTGAAAATGCAACTGAATATCAAAAATCTAATGTAAAAATCACTTTGAATGGGCGTAATCAGGAAATACATTGGCCAGAACAAAATGCCACTGATGGTTTCATTCCGCCAATAATTACTATGGTCGAAGCTGAGTTAGATCAGATAATTTCTGAACTTAGTGAATAGGTACAAATAGTCTTTTGCAAAAATTAGAGCATGCTTCCATTATCTGGTGAGAGAACTGACGCTAAAGGAATTCTCTCTGAAAAATCAGAATCTACTGATATTGTTCGTGGCTCTTCAACTCTCAAACGTGGATTTGCCCACATGCTCAAAAATGGAGTTGTTATGGATGTTACAAATGTAGAGCAAGCCCAGATAGCCGAAGAAGCAGGCGCAGTTTCTGTAATGGTCTTAGATAAACTTCCATCTGATGTGAGAAAGGCAGGCGGTGTTGCAAGAACTGCAAGTATTAGAATTATTGAAGAGATTATGGATTCAGTTACAATTCCTGTAATGGCAAAATGTAGAATTGGTCATGTCAATGAAGCACTTGTTTTGCAAGAAACTGATGTTGATATGATTGATGAATCCGAAGTATTGACTCCAGCTGATGAGCTACGTCACATTTGGAAATGGGATTTTACTACTCCCTTTGTTAATGGTGCACGATCTTTGGCTGAAGCCTTGAGAAGAATTGAAGAAGGCGCTGCAATGATTAGAACAAAAGGAGAACCTGGAACTGGAAATGTTGCAGAAGCCATTACTCATATCAAAAAAGTAAATGATGAATTAAGAACAATAAAATCAATTTATGATTCTGGTGACAACCAAGATTTAGTTCGAATGGCAAGAGAGTTCAAAGTATCTTATGATATTGTTGAGCAAACTGCAAAACTTGGTAGATTGCCTGTCGTAAACTTTGCAGCTGGAGGAATTGCAACACCATCTGATGCAGCATATCTAATGTCACTTGGATGTGATGGAATCTTTGTTGGTTCTGGAATTTTCAATGCAGCTGATGCAGCAGAACGAGCAAGAGCAATTGTTTTAGCAACAACATTTTGGAATGAAGCAGACAAGGTCAAAGAAGCCCAAAAGATGATTGATGAAAGACAATCAATGTTGGGATTAGACGTAAAGACTCTCGAGTTACGTATGCAAGATAGAGGTGGTTCTGCATGAGTGTCAAAATTGGTATTTTGGCAATTCAGGGAGACGTTGCTGAAAATGTATCATCCTTGGTAGCATCAATTGCTGACTTGAATCAGGATGCAACCGTTCATGTTGTAAAGACCCCTGAGGAAATATCTACAATGGATGGACTAGTCATTCCTGGCGGTGAGAGTACTACTATTGGACAATTATCATTGGTAAATGGCTCTCAAAAAATGATCAAGCAAAAGGCAGAATCTGGAATGCCTGTTCTAGGAATTTGTGCAGGTATGGTACTATTAGCAAACAATGCTACTGATAGAGTTGTTGGCAAAACTGAACAACCACTATTTAATTTTCTAGACATTGAACTTGAGAGAAACTCTTTTGGACGTCAACGCGAATCATTTGAGGCAAACATCTCTATGGATGCAATTGGAATCTCAAACTACAACGGAGTGTTTATTCGCGCACCTACAATCTCATCTGCTTCAGATGACATAGAGGTTCTTGCAAAACTCAATGAGAAAATAGTTGCAATCAAGAAAGGAAACGTCATTGGAACATCATTCCATCCAGAACTAACAGATGATCTGGCAGTTCACAAGTATTTTGTAAATCTAGTTAAAGAATCTAAAAACTAGTTCTAGAATTATTCCATAACTATGCAGGACTATGCAGTTTTTTGCTAAAATTGCTGTTCTAGTATTCAAGAACAATTATCCAATTCTTGCATTGCAACTTTTGGAATTAGTTCTCTTAAGCAAGTATGCAATAGTAATAGTAATGGCATTAGAACAAGAATCAAAGAACGGCGGACCTTATACCAAAGAAGAACAAGAAATCCGAAGAAACAAAGTCTTTGAGTTATACTTTGAGAAAGGATATTCTGCAGTAAAAATTGCAGATATAATTGGAGTCAATAGAAATACCGCCAATAAAGATATTCAATATTGGTATTCAGAATTTCGTGAATCTGAACATCTTTCCAATAAAGATTGGTTTAACAAACAACTCAGAAGACTAGAGTTCCAACGAGTTAGATTGCAAGAAGAACTTGAAAAAGAGATAACATTAAAGGAAAGAATGCAAATAGAAAATGGTATTTCTAAGATTGATATAACAATTGCATCACTAGTTGTAAAAATTGAGACTAAACGAAGATATCCTGGACTCTAAATCTCTTCTTTACTTTTTCTCTCAAAATAATATAAACAAATTCTATTCTAAATTATGCATTGATTGTAAATCTTTCTTAAATTCTGACAAACTCTCAGGAATTTCTATTGCAATAGAGTCGCGTAATGACAATTCTTTTGTCTTCTTCTCATTCCAAACTTTGGAGTTAAACTGCACAACTTCTTCTGTAATTTTGGAATAGTCTTCTACTTGTTCAGTTTCGACTTGTCTTTCTTTGTGTATGCTGGTCTCAGAGTATAATGTCTGCCAGAGATGCTCTGTGATAAATGGTGTAATTGGTGCCAATAATTTTAGAATTGTAGATAGGGTCTTGTGAAGTGTGTAAATGGCTGCATCACGTTCGTCTTCTGAAAATCCCTCTCCATAAGCACGTTTTTTGACCATCTCGATATAATGGGCAGCAAAGAGATTCCATGTAAATTCTCTAATTGCAATTGCTGGAACAAAGAAATTGTATTGGTCATATCCTTTCTTACAATCTTTAATCAAATTATTTAGTTCAGATAAAATCCACTTGTCAACTGTAGTTGGTTTTCCCTCTTTGATAACTGGAAAGCTAGACAAAAATCTTGAAACATTCCATAGCTTGCTCAAAAACTTCTTTGTTGACTCTATTTTTTGTTCATTACATCTAAAGTCATACCCATGATTGATCTCACTTGCACTCCAGAATCTAAAGGTGTCAGCTCCAAACTTTTCAATTACTGGAAGAGGATCAATTGCATTTCCTTTACTCTTGCTCATCTTCATTCCTTTCTCATCAAGACCATAACCCATGATCCAAGCTTCAGTCCATGGTTTCTTTCCAGTTAGCATGTCACAACGCAAGAGTGTGTAATACAACCAAGTTCTTACAATATCTTTTGCTTGAGGTCGAAGTGATGTTGGGTATGTCTTCTCAAAGAATTCTGAATCTTTGTTATACTTTGTAACAAACAAAGGTGATACACTAGAATCCATCCATGTATCAAATGTTCTATCTTCTCCAGTAAATTCACCATTACCACATTTTGTACATTTTTCAATAGGACATTTCTCCTTCCAAGGCTGATAGTACTTTCCTGGTTCAGGGACGTGGGGTTCATTGCAACTAGAACAATACCAGATAGGAATCTCTGTTCCATAGTATCTTCTTCTTGAGATTGGCCAGTCTATAGAAATAGAATCTAGCCAATTCATCAAAATTTGCTTGTGCATAGATGGGTAAAATGTGATTTCTGAGCCTAATTTTCGCATCTTTTCAATAGAATCTTTCTGTTTGAGATAGTATTCCTCCATTGGTATGATCTCAATTGGAATCTTGCTTCTCTCAGAAATTGGTGTTCTATGATTAATCTCTTCAATTTTTTCTATAAATCCTTTTTCTTCCAAATCTATAATGATTTTCTCTCTAGCTTGTTTTGGTTTTAGTCCTGCATATTCACCTGCAGCTTCAGTCATTCTTCCATCCAAACCAATTGCAACAATCTCTTCTAGGCCCATCTCTCTGAACAATGCAACGTCGTTTTGGTCACCGTAACTACAAACCATTACAGCTCCTGAACCAAAGTCTTGCTGAGCTGAATGGTGAGTTTTGATTTCAACTTCAGCTCCTGTAATTGGAACTACTACCTTACTTTCAACAAATGGAGCATATCTCTTATCTTCAGGATTTACAATTATAGTTCGACATGCACAAAGTAATTCGGGTCTTGTACTTGCAATGATAATTTCCTTGTCAGTATCTTTGATTTTGAATTTCATGTGGACTAGCTTTGTCTGCAAATCTTGGTATGCAATTTCAGCGTCTGCAATTGTAGTACCAGATACCCAATCATAGTTGTTAGGTCGAGTAGCTAGAACAATTTTTCCTTCCTTCCATAAAGTGATGAATGTGGATTGTGTTAGTGCACGATATTCTTCTGAATCTGTTCTGTAGTGATTCTTCAAATCACCACTAAGACCGAGATTTGTCATAATCAACACCATCTCTTCTTCCAAATCATCTAGTGCTTCTCTACACAGATTCAAGAATTCATCTCTGTCAGTTTCCCTCATGCGGATGTTGTGTTTTTTCTCAGTGTAGAATTCTACAGGCAAACCATTCCTGTCAATTCCAATTGGAAAGTAGACATTTTTGCCATTCATACGTGCGGTACGTGCTATCATGTCTATCTGGGAGTAATGAGCAGCTGCTCCAATGTGCCAAGGCCTGCCTGATGGGTATGGTGGAGGCGTGTCTATTGTATAATTATCATCAGTTGGAGTGAATTTGTAAAGGTCTGAATCCTGCCATTTCTTGAGGACCTGTGCCTCTAACTCTGGATTCCATGCTTTTTCTGTAATTTTTGGGTCCATTTTACAAATTGTCTTTTGAGATGTTTGATATGATATGAGAGCCTTTATTGTATCCCTCGTAGATATAAACTCCTACAGCTTCAACGTTTGAAGGCATTTTAGGTGCTAGTAATTTGATTAGTTCACTTGATAGATTCTCTACAGTTGCCTCTCCCTCTAAAAGATATGTTGTATGCTTTGGAACTTGCAACTCAAACATTCCTTGAGGACCCTCAAATGATATGACATAGTGAGAGTCGTCTTCGGATTTCATATACTTTCTATTAATGAAAAACTTGTGATCAAATGCAGTCAACACTTCTTTGATTATTTTCTTTGCAACCCCAAAGTCTAGTAACAAATTATCTTTCATCTGCCCAACCAACTCCACCATTACAGATGATGTATGTCCGTGTAGGATTGAGCATTTCTCAACTAGTGGGAGAATGTGTGCATAGTCAAATGCAAATGATGCATCATCTAAAAATATAGAACCAGTCTGTGGTGTCTTGTCATAAAATACGATATCTTGCAACTCTTTTAGCTGTGCTGAATATTTTCCATGCCCAATTGCCATAATTTTTTGATCAGCAAAATCATCTTTGATTTGTTTATACTTTGCAATGTCGTCTTCATTATCAATAACTTCAATGAGTCCCTTTGCAGTTTTGAAATCAACTGTTACTTCGGTTCCACTTTTCAACGTAACCTTGTGATTGTATTCGTATTCGTCTTCAAGAAAATCTAACATCTGGGCCACTGTCAACTCTGTTCGAGTTCTCAGCAAATTTCCTTTCTTGTCAATATACTTGAAATCTGAATCCAATACTGGAGGACTTGTTGCCATGTGAACTCCTCTGCCTCAGAGTCATTATATAAATTCTGAAAATTTTGTACCTAGAATTATCTTCAAAGTAAAGAATTTAGGATTCTGGCCAGATTGATGTCATTTCTGGTGATGCCACCTGCATCATGAGTCATCAAATCTATTACCAATCTATTGTACACGTTAAACCACTCTGGATGGTGATTCATCTTTTCAATCTCCATTGATGCTCTGGTCATAAAACCAAATGCTGCATTGAAACTCTCAAACTCTATTTCTTTGTGAAGTTTCTCATTTACTATCCTCCATCCTGGCAAATTTTTTAACTCCTCACCAATCTCTTCTTGTGATAGTCTCATAATCTACTTTTTACGTTGAAGAATTGATAGTTAAAGAGTTTGATTCATTACCCTTTGCAGAACTTGAGAAATAGAAATGGATACTAAATACCAAGAACTATTTGATAAAATCAAAAGTGCAATTTCTGAAACTGTAAAAGAAAATAAAATTGGAATTGCGTTTTCTGGCGGCGTTGATAGTACATTAATCTCAAAAATTTGTAAAGACATGAATTATGATATTACTTTGCTTACCATTGGATTTTCAGAATCTCATGATATCTTGTTTGCAAAAGAAGTCAATGAACAACTAAACTATCCCCATCATGTTTTAGAGATTGAACCTGAATCATTCCCATCTATCTCATCAGGAATTCATGAAAAAATCAAGACTGACAACCTTTCATGGAATGAAAACTGTATTGCATTTTATTACGTATCAAAACTTGCAAAAAGTTTGGGAATCCACACTGTGATCACCGCAAATGGAATTGATGAGCTATTTTGTGGCTACAATGCATTTAGAGAAGCATTCTCAGGAGGAGAATTCAAAATTAACGAAGTCATGGAAGCAAAACTGGACAATGAATTGAAAATGATGAAGGCAGTCAATCTAATTGCATCTGAATTTGATGTGCAAATCTTACAACCTTTACTTTCTTTGGATTTCATTGATTATGCAAAGACTGTTCCAATCTCTGAAAAGATTATGGATTCAGAAGATCTGTATCGAAAACATATCATACGAAAACTAGCAACTAAGATTGGTGTTCCTGAAATTTCTTGTAACAAAAGAAAGAAAGCATTACAATATGGCTCTAAAATTCACAAAACTCTTCTAAAGACTAGATGAATTTCTTTACTGTTTTTTGAACTGATCTGTTCACATTATTGATTATTGCAGGTGATGCTCCAAGATGTTTTTCTGGTGAGAAAATTACATCAATTTCTTTTTCAGTTAACTTTGATGAGAATGCCTTGTCCTTTTTGATTGCATCTTTGTAGAACATTCCTTTGTCATTTGCCTCAAATGCAACTCTTTGCACGTCTCTGTATGCAACAAATCTAGGAACTCCTTTTTTGATTAATGCCTCTAAAACAAACTCTGCAAATATCTGTCCCTTTGTAATGTAGAGATTATCTACAATTCTTTTTTCATTTACCAATAGATTTGAAACAATTCTGGTCATGGTCTCTAGCATTTCATCTACTAGGATGGATACTGTAGGAATGACAAATCTCTCATTTGCTGAATTTGAAAGGTCACGTTCATGCCATAATGGAATATTCTCAAATGATAATGCAACCTGACTTCTAACTAATTTTGATAGCGACGAAACACGCTCACTTTTGATAGGATTTCTTTTTACAGGTACTGCACTGCTTCCCATCTGTCCTTTCTTGAATTGTTCGGCAACTTCGCCAATCTCGGTTCTCTGCAAGTTTCTAATCTCAATTGCAATTTTTTCCAAAGTAGCACCAATCAAAGCCAACTCAAAGACATATTCGGCATATCTTTCTCTTGGAACAACTTGAGTTGTAACTTCTGCTGGGAATAATTTCAATCTCTTTGCAGCTCGTTTCTGAACCTCAAGTGACTTTGCACCCATTAGAGAACCTGTTCCAACAACACCAAGTGTCTTACAAATCAAAATTCTTTTCTTGATCTCTTCGATTCTTTCAACGTGTTTTGCCATCTCTGCTGCCCAGTTTGCAAATTTTAATCCAAATGAAATGATGCTGGCATGTTGTCCGTGTGTCCTTCCGACTGCTGGAATCTTGGAGTGTTTTACTGCCTTTTTTGCTAGAATTGATGCAATCTTTGCAACTTTTGGTTCAATGATTTGCAAGGCATCGCGCATCTGCATGGAATTGCTTGTATCTACCAAGTCATTGCTAGTTAGCCCATAGTGAATCCACGGTCTTGCATCTTTGGTACATTTTTCACTTAGTGATTCAACTAGTGCTGCAGTGTCGTGATCACTTTTAGCTTCAAGTTGTTTGATTCTTTTTGCAGTGATTTTTCCAGATGTTGCAGCTTTGAGAATCTTCCTTCCAACTGTTTTTGGAATCATTCCGATTTCACTTTGGGAAATTGCAGCTGCTCCTTCAATTTCCAATTGATAGTTGACTTTTTTCTGCTCACTAAAAATTTCCATCATTTCTTCAGTGCCATAACGACCACTGTCAATAGGTAGAATTGCCAATATTCCTACCTGAATTTATTGGAAAATAAATCTACTCTTTGTTAGTATCGTGATTTGTTTACTGTGGCAATTTTCTTTTGGGATCTTGGTTCTTTTGTCTTAGCTTTTGCTTTACTCACTTTGCCTTCTTTTTTGACGCTTTTACCACTTCTTCTTGCTGCTCTTGATGCTTTTGCTCTTGTCTTTTGCTCTTCTTTTTGTTTCTCTTTTTCTTCCTCAGTTAACTTTCGTCTTACCATATTTGTAATTGTGATTTATCATAGATAAGTTCTATTGTCAGTTTCAAATTTGAAATGACTATCTGTTTTTTCCAAAAGCACCTTGGTGATCAGTCAAACAGCAAGCACATTGTTTTGTGTAACATTCATCTGAATTTTCATGACCGCATGAACCGCAGTGGCAAAAAGGATCCTTGCTCATAAACAATTTTTGTGATAATTGAACTTAAAATTATCCTTGATTTTCAAAAATAAGATTCCTCTCAATCTACTGAAGATTAAAATTGGAATCTTGTAATTTTTGAAATGAGATGACTATAGTTACTCCAAAGAAGATTGGAGAAAACCAATACCAAATTGATGCTGATTCTAATTTGGGAATGAAAGTTCCAGTCAAAATTTACGCTAATGAAGCCTTGCTAGAAAAAATGCTTTCAGATAGAACAATCATGCAAGCACGAAATGTTTCATCTATTCCTGGTATTGTAGGTCATAGCGTTGTTCTCCCTGATGGGCACGAAGGATATGGATTTCCTGTTGGTGGTGTTGCTGCTATGGATGCTGAAGAAGGAATGATCAGTCCCGGCGGTGTAGGTTATGATATTAATTGTGGCGTCAGACTCTTGCGCTCAAATTTAACTGAAGAACTAGTTCGTTCAAAACTAAAAAACTTGGTTACTGATCTTTTCAGTTCTATTCCTTCTGGTGTGGGCTCAAAAGGTGCTGTAAAACTAAGTCATTCTGAACTTGATGAAGTATTAGTAAATGGAGTAAACTGGGCAATTGATCATGGTTATGGTTCATCTAATGATTCAGATGTTTGTGAAGAGAATGGCCAGATAAAAAATGCAGATCCTAACAAAGTTTCAGATAAAGCAAGAAAGCGAGGAGCTCCTCAGCTTGGCAGTTTGGGCTCAGGAAATCATTTTCTTGAAATTCAAAAAGTTGCAGAAGTTCATAATCAAGAAGCAGCAGAAAAGATGGGAATCAAAGCAGGGACTATTACAGTTCTAGTTCATTGTGGTTCAAGAGGATTTGGTCATCAAGTCTGTAGTGATTACTTGAGAGTTTCAGAACAAGCAATGTCAAAATATGATATTGACTTACCTGACAGAGAACTTGCATGTGTTCCAAATACTTCTGAAGAAGGAGAATCTTACAGAAAAGCAATGTTTGCAGCTCTGAACTTTGCTTGGAGTAATAGACAGATGATTACTCATTGGACTCGCAAATCTTTTGAACGTGTTTTCAATCAATCAGAATCTGATCTTGATATGAAACTAGTTTATGATGTCGCACACAACATTGCCAAAGTTGAAAAGCACAAAGTAAATGGCGAGAAAAGAAATCTTGTTGTTCACAGAAAAGGTGCAACTAGAGCATTTCCTGCAAACCGAGATGAAATTCCTTCAAAATATCGTCATTTGGGACAACCTGTATTAGTTCCAGGTTCAATGGGAACTGCCAGCTGGATTCTGCTTGGGCAACCAAACTCTATGGATCTAAGCTTTGGTTCTACTGCCCATGGAGCAGGAAGAACAATGTCTCGTTCCAAGGCAAGACGAAATTACACTGAAAATGATGTTAAAAAATCACTAAATGATAAGGGCATCTTTATCAAGGCATTGACCCGAGATGGAGTTGTGGAAGAAACTCCTCAAGCCTACAAGGATGTGGATTCAGTAGTCGATGTCTCTCACAATCTGGGAATTGCCACCAAAGTAGCAAAACTAGTGCCTATAGGTGTGATTAAAGGTTGAGCAACGAAGATTCAGAACTAGAGAGATTAAAAGCAAAACGACTAGCAGAGATGCAAAAAAATATTGTCTCACGACAGGATTCAGAAAAAACTGAAGAACAAACTCCCGAAAAATCCTCTGAAAATCCTAGAGATGTATTAGTCAAAGTTTTGGGATTTAGGGGCATGGAAGTTTTGCAAAATGCAGAATCACAATTTCCAAACGAAACAAAAATGATTGTACACAAATTATATGAATTAATAAAATCTGGAGAACTTAATGAAATTCTTGATGGAGGAAAACTGTTGGCATTATTTAGGGCAGTTGGATTAAACATCAGAATGGAAACTAAAATCAATGTTGAACAAGACGGAAAGTTTGTTTCATTGACTGACAAACTCAACAAACAATCTTCTGGAGATGAAGAATGAGTATAACTCTAGAAGTTTCAACAAAGAATTATTCTGATGATGCATTTAACATCAAAAAGGCTCTTTCTCATATGGAGACTCTGACTGGTGGATACAACGGATACATGTTTAGCGAACCAACAGAAAACTTTGGTTGGACTTTTTTCAAGATTGCTTTCAAACCAGAATTACATCAAGGAATTGAAGAAAAGTTTGCTGACATGATTTCTCGATACAAATTTAGCAATCAAGAAGAAAAGTTTGCCAAATTTATGACCGATTTTTTTGCTTCTAAAAACTGTGAAGTAAAAATTAAAGTCGCTGACTAGACCCTTCTTCCTCTTTTTCCACCTTTCTTTCTAGTGGTGTCGTGAGGAATAGGTGTAACATCATCAATTCTTCCAATCTTGAATCCGCCTCTTGCTAGTGCTCTGATTGCAGCTTGTGCTCCTGGACCTGGTACTCTAGAACCAACTCCTCCAACAGCGCGAACTCTGATGTGAAATCCTGTGAATCCTTTTGTCTTTGCAGATTCTACAACTGCATTTGCAGCTTTCATTGCGGCAAATGGTGATGATTCATATCTATCTGCATTGACATGATTTCCACCAGAACTGATAGAAACAGTTTCTCCACCAGTCAGATCGGTCATGTGAATGATTGTGTTATTGTAACTACTGAAAATGTGTGCGATTCCCCATTTTTCTGGACCTTCTTTCTTTGCCTCTGGTTGAGCTTTTTCCTCTACTGCCTCAGATTCAACTTCTTGGGCAGATGCCTCAGTCTCCTCAACTGGTGCTTCCTCAACTTTGGCTTCAGTTTCTGACAATGACTACTCACACCTAAAGGGGTTTAAAAAACATTGATTTTTGTATTTTGCTTTAATTCTACCCCCTGACTCAAAAACGACCATTATTCTTATACTGAAAAACTTTGAGTCTTGTTGTGGGCTCTATTTTGTTTCTTGCAATTGGGGTTGCAATATCTGCTGCTTTGTTTGGATCAATGGCAATTCAATCACTAACTCCGATCAATGAAGTAATCTTGTCACCTCTGGAGAAAAAATGTCAACAAGTTGCAAATGAGGGATACAAAATTCATGCCCTATATCCTGAAGCCCATCCCGACGAACTTCCAGAAGATGATAGAAAACGGTTGTTATACCTTGATGACTTGTGGATGACTGAATGTGTTGCAGCTTTACCTGCCGAATCTGTTTTTAGTATTGTAAACAATGTTGAACGAGATGTATCTTCTGGTGAATGATTCATCTAAAGTGTTTCCAACCCGAATCTTTCAGAATAATTTCCCTGTCTTCTCTTTGTAAGAATACTCCTTTACCGTTAGTCACATAACCAATCTCTATGATTGGTGTTTTGTGCAGTTTTGAATTTCTTAGAATAGTTTGTTTATATTTTGGATTGACGGTAAACACAAACTCGTATTCTTCTCCCCCGTGAAAAACCAAGTTATCTTGGTTTAGTTTTTGTGATTTTGCAAAATCTTCCAAATCATCTCTGTGTGGGGAATTTGTTATGACAAATTTCTTCTTTGATTGTTTTGCCATCTCATTTAGTGTTGTAGATAGACCATCACTAGAATCCATCGTAGCTGAAAAATATTTTTTATTTTTTAATCCAAAATCTACTCTTGGCTTTGGATGAAAAACTGATTGAACAGATTTTTTAATGAATTCTTTTTTTCCTCTCTTTTTATTTAGCAATATGTCTAAACCTGCTGCAGTGTAACCAAATGGACCTGTTACAAAAATCAGATCCTTATTTTTTGAACCTTTTCTGGTAACTATTCTCTCTGAGCTTCCAAACAGGCATACGTTAAACACGATTTCTCTTCCCTCATTTGTGTCCCCTCCTAGAATGGAAATCTCAAACTCCTTGCAGGCTTTTTTGAATCCTTTTGCAGCATCCTCAATTCTCGGGCGTGAAATATTTGGAGGAAAATTCACTGAAATTATGCCATATTGAGGTTTGATTCCTTTTGCTGCAAAGTCACTTACACATGCTACAATGCTCTTTCTTGCAGCATCTGCTAATTTCATTTTGGGAGGAATGTCTGTACTTTCTACTAGTGTGTCTGTTTTTGCTATGATGCTAGGTTTGTTTAACTTGAAAATCTCTACGTCTTCTGAAACAAAATTCTTGTTTCCAAGTTTTTTTTGAAAAATTTTGATTATGGATGACTCATCTAATTTTGTCATAACTTTGATTCACCAATTCTATTGTATCCTTTACAATTTTCTTACATTTTTCTTGATCATTTGATTCTGCTGAAACTCTAATGATGTCTTCTGTGTTTGATTTTCTTACCAGCACCCAACTATTTTCATCAATGATTCCCTTAACTCCATCTAATGTACTGACTTCTGAATATTCTTTAGAAAATGTTGAATATACTTTGTATATTACTTTGTCGTGGAATTGTGAATCAATTGCTATCTTGTCTCTGATTTGGAAATAACTTTCCATGAAATTCAAAACTTCATCAAACTTTGTAGTTCCTAACATGGATGAAATCAAACCGCTAGTTAGAATTCCTTCCCTGCAATAATTGAATTCAGGTAAAATAAAACCGCCACTACTTCCTTCTCCTCCCGCTTGTGCATTGTCTTTAATCATTTGTTCAATGACGTTTGCCTCTCCAACTTTGGTTCTCTGAACAGTTCCTCCACTCTCTTTGATGAATTTTTCAACTGAAACACTTGTATCAATACTTAGTACAAAGTTCTTGTATCCTAACTCCAATGATTTTGCAACTCCTAATCCTAAAGTTACATCTGGTGTCTGTTTCTTTCCGTTTCTAACTACAACTAGTCGATCAGCATCTAAGTCAAATGCAAATCCGATCTCTTTTTTCGATGATGCTGAAATCAGGTCCGTTAAACTATCTGATGTAGGATCTGGCCCTCTTGAACATCTTTGAAGATTTTCATTAATTACTTGAACCTTACACCCTATGGACTCTAATAATTCAGGCGCAAATCCTTTTGCAGCCCCTCCTCCAATGTCTACTACTACCTCAGGCTGATTCTTCAAATTTCCTATGATGTTTTTTGCATCTTCAATGTATGTTGATGAAATGTCATGTTCATTGCCACTCTTTGTCTTTGGAATATCTTGTTTTTCAATTATTTGGGGGAGTTCTTTTTCATTAATTCCTCTCCCTCCAATTATGAACTTCATTCCGTTCCATTCAATTGGATTGTGAGATGATGAAACAACTATTCCTGCACCATACTTTCTTGCTTCTCGGAAAACTACTGGAGTTGGAACAATCCCTAAATTAAAAACATCAATTCCATTTTTCATTAATGCTGCACTGGTAGTGTCTTTTATCATGAAACCTGACGGTCTTGTATCTTTGCCAATTACACATTTTTGTGATTTTATTAGTGATGAAAAATTGTTACAAAATTCTAACACATCTTTTAGATTGAGGTCTTCTCCAAATATTCCTCTAATTCCTGAAATTGTTTTTTTCAATCAATCAAAATCAGAAAGGCTTTTTATTAACTCTGATGGCTTTACCCAAACATGCCTTGGTAGCTCAGCCTGGTAGAGCGAACGCCTCGTAAGCGTTAGGTCGCGGGTTCAGATCCCGTCCGAGGCTTTGTAAATTTTTGAAAAATTTTTAATTATTAAGAGTTTGATTCATCCAGGGATTCGATATCTACTTGTAGTTCTTTTCCTAAACCGTCCCACCATTGTTTGATTTGTTCTGTCATGTTCCCCTCATAACTTACCAATAAACATCCTTTATAGATCTGTCGGTTGATCAAATGTTGATCAATTTTAAATAATTTCTAAATTTTCTTATTCGGCTTTTTCTTCTTGTTTTCTCTTGAATTTTCTATACATGATAATCATAAGTGCAGCTCCTGCACATCCCCAAAACAATGGTGATAATCCAGGTTCGATCGTAGGTTGAAAAGCTCCAACGAAACTTGCAAACATTATAGCTATCAAAACTATTCCTCCAAGTTCTAGCATTTTTGCCATGTTTTCTCTGAGTTTTGTGATGATTTCAAAAAGATATATGGTTTTGTAAATTATGTTGTATGTGGACAAATATCTTACTGTAGTTTTGATTTTTATGATTGTGACTATCGCAATTGCATTTTTCAACCCCACTACTGGAGAAACCAGATTCATTCCACCATTGTTTTATGGTGGAATTGCAGGAATTGCAATAATTGTTGTCTATAGTTCTTACAAAGAACGCAAAGAAAGACAAAAGGCTAATGCTAGACGAAGATCTAGGAAATAGGTCTTAGAGCTCTAAACCAAATGATTCAGCAATACTTGAAAAGTTTGCATAAGATTCCAAATACTGTCTTCCTTTTGGTGTAATTACAAAAGTGTTCTTTCCATCAAATTCAATCTTGTTGATAAGGCCTGCGCCAGTCAAGTTTTCTAAGAATTTGGATAGTCTAGAATGTGATAAATTTGCCTTTGTTAGAAGTGATGTTGTCTTGATACCTTCTTGTCCTGATTGCTCAGTAACAGTCAACAAATCGGCTACGATCTGCATACTAGTTCTATAGGAAACCATACGTAATTACTATAAAACTCAGATATAAGGGTATTACCACTAATTCAGATCAGATAAATAATCTCTTGCCTGATTTGCCAACAATGTCTGCAATTCCATGGTTTGATGACTTTGAAGGTGTTGCTTACAGGTATTATGATCTTCGAATGAATGTTGTCCCGTTAGTTTCTGACAGAAAAGAGTCTGCTTCTTTATGGCATGATACAATTCGTTACTGGGTTGATCCATCAATCAAGATTAGATTTGTCGAAATCGGTGATCAGTACTGGTTTATCATGGGTGCTGATTCTCAGAAACCTAACACAAACCTGTCTTTCTTCAAAGTTTTACAAAAGTCTGAAAATTTTGAGAGATTCAAGAAAGGTCATGATGGAGAAGCATATCTGAGATTGGGAACATATGCACACAAGTCTCTTAATGATGTGAAAAAGGATGCATTGTGCAACTGTGGTCATGAGGCAGTAGATCACGATGAAGGTGATGATGATGTATGTTTATTCAACAAATGCAGCTGCAAAAAGTTCTCTACGTTTCAAGTAAACTTGTTGAAAAGAAAGAAAACAATTACTGATATTAAATTCCTTGAAGAAAAAGATGTGAAAGATGATCCACTTGTTTGGAATTGTTTTAATGCAAATAAATTTTCAAAACCAGAATAAACTTAATCCAAGTGTTTGTTTACTCTTGTGTGTTCTCCGGGATAATGTTCGTTGATCTTTTTTGAATAACAATCTCCACAAATCGTACCTTCGATTCCCCATTCTTCCATTGGTTTGAAAGGAAGATTGATTTTTTCACTACAAATTGTACATTTCTCTTTTAATCCCAAAGTGTCTCTGCTTTTTTTAGACGATATAAAAAACATTCTCGCATATGATGAAAATTATGTTAAATACCACTTGTTTTTATGAAATTTAGGTAGTAGTCTGACCAATGTAAACCTCCTGCAAGATTTTTACTTGGTTGGACTTCTGCCTTCTAAACTTACAACAAATTACTTGTTAGTTTTTTCAGTGCTAGGATTTCGTCTTCTTCTTGTCTGATTTTTTTATCGATTACTCTGAGCATTGTTTCATTCCAAACATGTTGAGAAAAGAAATTGTGTTTGGTGTTTGCCATTTCAATTTCATCATCTACTACTGTGTCTTCCAGAAATTTCGTCACAATCACATCTGATAATTTTAAAATTCTAGAATTAAGCTTGAAACTGCGGAAAATAGGCTCTATTTTTCTAATATCTCCCTTGAAATCGCCTTTTGACTCTAAAATTTTCTTGTGTAAAATTCTAAAATATACTGCAACAAAAAATAATGTCGCGTATCTTTTCGTCTTGTGTCCTCCTTTCTTACCATACTTTAACGACTTTTTTGCAAATTCTTTTACAAGATACGGATACAACAAAATTCTGTAATCATCTTTCAGATTATCATTAAAGATGTCATCATACTTGCTGCCCCTTGGAAGAAACTGAGCTGGTGAACTGTATGCTTCAGTTGGTCTTTGCTCAATCCCTGCAACCAGGGATTGAATTGCATCTTTTGCGACAATAACTTTTTTGTGATTTTCTGGAAGATAGTTATTGTATGTTGTATCTCCTAAATACTCGCATTGTTTTGATTTTGATTTTGTATCAAAAGAACCAGCTTGAATCTCATAAAAATAACCGCAGTTCTTCAATTGCGATTTAATAGATTTGTGAAAGTCCATCAAAGAAACTAGGTCTTTCCCTCTCACTGAGTTTTGTGAGTTTCTATACTTTGTAATGTTATTTTGCTCTTGTTCGTCATCTGCTTTGATTATTGTAACTGTCATGGAACCATCCATATTTTTTGTCCTCTTTGAATGATCAAGAATCGAGTTTGATGTTTGAGCACCGTTTACAATTTGAGGTGCATGAAGCTCAATCATGTTTTCACCAAGTTCTGAAAAATCACTTACTACAATAGTTATTCCGTTATTGTAAAAGAAGAATTTGTTAGGGTTGCTTTGTAGTGTGTCTCGCAATCCTTTGTTAACTGTAGTCTTAAACTGCATCCATTGTCTGATATTGGATTCAAAGACATAGTCTCTGTTCTTGCTTACAAACTCTGTCAATTCACGTAGTTTCAGAATCCCCAAGATAGTATTTTCGTGTCTGAGCATCTTTTCTAATCTTATTGATGATTTTTTTCCTGCAGCAGGTTTCTTTATCCTATCCCATAATTTTTGAATAATCTTTTCCTCATCAATTACTTCGACTAATTCATCATGATATTCTACTTTTTGATCCGTAACATAACAGCATTTTACTTTGAGATTTTTTTCTTTAATTTTTGTAACAAGTTGAGCTAGTTCTGGTCTCATCTTTGTAACATCTTTTGTAAGTAATCTTTTTGCATCTTCTTTGAATTTTGCAATTGCGTCTAGTGAATGAGAAGTACCATACTTTGATTGAAATAATCTAACTGTGTTATCTGAAAAATCTACTGGCAAGTATGCATCAATTCCTAGATCGTTTGCACCATCTACAATCGCATCTGCCGCATCATCCTCTGTAGCCTCAAAAACCCTTGTTAATATCCAATGAAGAAAGTTATTTCCTTTCTCCACATCACTTTTAGAATTCTCAGCATACTCGTGTATGCTCCCTCTGATATTTTCTGCAAATCCTTCCAGAGGCGGACTGGAATTTTTTTGAACTAGTAACGTATGTGATCCAGGTATGTATTCTAATAACCCATTTCCATTTTGAGACAATTTACTTTTCTAGTATGTTATATATTTAGAGAATTTGGTAATTATGTAATAACTTAGTTCTGGATGTGAAGTGATTTGATAAAAAAAATAATTATCTCAAGCATAATTGGAATCGCAATCATTGTGGCCTTGGCAACTGCTTTTTCAACTGACATGGAACCTCAACCTCAACCTTCTCCTGAATCTACATCTGATTTGATGCAAGGAATCTCTCAACCAGATGTTATGACTGGGGGTGATGTCATAATGCCAACCAAAGTCTCTCGACCTGGATGTGAGGAAATAGACAGATGTTACATCCCATCTGTAATTACAATCCGTGCTGGTGAATCTGTAACTTGGGTCAATGAAGATTCTGCATTTCATAGTGTAACATCTGGCTTTTACGATGCACCCGTAGATCTTTTTGATAGCGGATACATGGATCCTTTTGAATCTTATACGTTAACTTTTGATGAAGTGGGAACTTTTGATTATTTTTGTACCTTGCATCCTTGGATGGAAGGACAAGTTATTGTTGAATAAAGGTACCCGAGGGAGTCGAACCCCCTTGTATAGGCTTTGCAGGCCCACGCATAACCGTTCTGCCAGAGTACCGTTTTGAAAAACACAAAATGAACAATTAAACTCTTTAGATTAGAATTTGTTAAATGGCTTTGAAGCCAATTTTACATCCTCTCCTTTCACAGTCTTTCTGCCTGCATGAGACGCCATATCTACTGCACTTTTTGCAATACCGTTTGCTACTTCTTCAATCACTCTTCTTAATTCATCTGCAGATTCATCACTGACTCTTTCTGCACCTGCTTTTTTTAGAATTCTATACATTGCGGACATTCCTAATTCTGATGATTTCATGAACCTTGTTTTCATTTTTTCCGAAAAAAGATTATGAGTGAAAAAATATCACTAAGGAATCGATTTATACAGACTATTTTAAGAATCGGTAAAGAAATGACTTGGTGCTTTGATTCTCATATTCATTTGTCTGATCCTCAATATTCTGCTGACATGGATTTTATTTTACAAGAAATGGATTTTTTGAAAATTAAAGCATGTTGTGTGTCCATGGATGTGAAAAATTCTTTAGAAACTTTGGATCTTGCAAAAAAAAGTAATCTTGTTTTACCATTTATCGGAATTCATCCTGAATGTGCAAATGACGAACTAGAAAAAGTTGTTACCCTGATAGAAAACAATCATGAAACTCTTGCAGGAGTTGGGGAGATAGGATTGGATCCTACTTATACTGATAACGATGAAGATTCTAAAAGACAAACTCTCGTCTTTGAAACTTTGCTATCCTATGCAGAGAAATTCAATAAGCCAGTATCTATTCACTCAAGAAAGAGCCTTGATGATGTTTTTGAAATTATGACTTCGTATAATTCTAAACATGCTTTACTTCATTGGTTTGATGGAAGTAAAAAACAACTTCAAAAGGCTATGGATATGGGTTTTTTTGTTTCATTTGGACCTGTCATGATTTATGCTAATGATAAGCAAACTCTGTTATCAAAAAGTGATGAATCAAAAATTCTGGTTGAAACTGATGGTCCTGTAAGGTTTTCTAGATGTTTTGAAATGAAGTCTGCTGATATTGGTTTTATTCCTAGTGTGATATTTAGTGCCTCAAAAGTTTTAGGAAAATCATTTGATGACACTGTATTGTTACTAGAAAAAAACTCAAACACATATCTTGGAATATAGATATAAAATACCCTAATCTTTAGACGAGGCGTGGATAGAATAAAACGTCTTTCATACGAAGTCTTAGACAATCACAAGTCTAAATTCGGTGAAGATTTTGCTGAGAACAAAAAAGTTCTTAATCAAGTTTCAATCGTCCGCTCAAAGGGTCTAAAAAACGAAGTTGCAGGCTATATTACAAAATTTATCAAAAAAGAAATTCGTGAAGAAAAAGCAAAACAAGCACGAATTGAATCTTCAAAAGCGGAACAAGAAGTTCAAATGGCTGCTGAAACCACAGAAGCACCTGCAGTT
>CAYFJT010000005.1:0-71631 GCA_964343515.1 uncultured Nitrosopumilaceae archaeon | reverse complement strand
GAAACAACTGAAACCACAGAAGCACCTGCAGTTGAAACAACTGAAACCACAGAAGCACCTGCAGTTGAAACAACTGAAACCACAGAAGAAAAATCTGAATAATACACTAAGTATTAATTTCAAACTTTAACAAAATATTCTGTGATTACTGTAAAACTTGTTGGTGGTGCCAAAAAGTCTTTTTTGACAGATAAATTACAGATTGAAAAATCAGATATTTCCATTCAAGAATTAATTGACTTACTATTACAACTAAAGTCTGATGATTCTCCAAAATTGGATATTGAAAATATTTTGATTGCAATCAATGGAGTCGATTCTTCTGCAATGGATGGAAAATCAACTGTAATTAAAAACAATGATGTCGTTAGTATTATCCCTGTAATACATGGTGGTGCTTCCAAAAAACTGATTTACAAAATATCTTCAAAACAAATACAGATTATCCAAATCAAAGGGCAAAAAACAATAAATGTAAAATTCTTAGATGAACTCAGAAAAAAATATCCCAAAATCATTTTACAAGCAGTATCTAGTAAGTTTGTTTTGAATAATTCTCACATGAAAAAGATTTTGTCTCTCTCATTGGAATCTCAAAAAACTGATATCTTACTATCAAACAAACTTGAAACTGATATCTTGATGCGTTTTGCATTAACAAAACAAATCTCTGTTGCAATAGAGACTGTTGGAATGAAACCAAAAACTGATTTTATTCTAATTACAATTGGTAACAAAGCCGCTCTTGATTCATTATGCAAAGAACTATCATCATTATGTGTTCCATTGTTTTCAAAAAACAACGAAAGATTTTTGAAAAAGTCTTTTAAAATCTCAAAAAAACAACTTGATGCTGTTTATTCGAAAACCCCTCTTGAAGATATCTTGGTAGAAAAAGCAGCAGTTTTACTCTGAAATACTGCGCTTAGTCTTCTCTGTACTCAAAATATCTGATTTTTTTAGCACAGAAATACCTGTCTTGTTTCCCAAAATCTCTATTAAAACAACTTTATCTGGAAATTCAAGTGAAACTTGATTCTTTATATTATTTGCAATTTTTGTAATTATTTCTTGACTTGACATGTCTGAATTTCTTTTTTCAATCGAAATTCTGTATTTTTCATCTTTTAAAATATTCTTTGATAATTCTTCTACAACTTTTGATATTTCTTCAATTTTTGTCTCAACAACTCTCTGAATCGGAATTATTCTTAGACAATATCTTACGCTCCAAGGTTCATCAAGAAGCATCTCCTTGATTTTTCCTACAACTTTCACTGGATCTAACTTTGTTTCGGCAGTTAGAATCCCTGACATACTAGTAATTGTAACTTTGGGATGAGAATCCCCAAATTCATCCAAAAATTCCCTTAATTCCTCTTCTGTTTCAGGTTCAAGATGTCTTGCACATGTAATTATAAGATTCATGTATCCAAAATCTCCTCTTTGCTCAAAGAACCCTCTCTGATAATTTTGATATCGTCATTTTCTATTTCTACAATCGTTGATTCTCCTTTGCTTGTAATTGTTCCTCCATCGACAAAAATATCATAGTTTTTTACATTTTTGATGCATCCTTGGGGATCAAAAAATGATGATTGCCCTGAAACATTTGCACTAGTTCCAACCAGACACTTGCATTTTTCCAGTAACTGTAATGTGCATTCATGATTTGGAACTCTTAGTGCAATCTTATCTGCAAGGTTTAGTGTTTCTTTTAGTTTCAAATCTTTTAGTTTCAAAATAATTGTTAGTTGGCCTGGCCAAAATTTCTCTACAAGTTTTTTTGAGATTTCATTAAATTCTGCAATCTGATAGGCTATTTCTTTAGAGTAAACTAAAACTGGAAATGGTTTTGAAAAATCCCTTGATTTAATCTGGTAAACTTTTTTTACAGATTCTTTGTTGTAGGGGTTGCATCCAATACCGTATACTGTATCTGTTGGGAAAATAACTATTCCTCCTTGCTCTATTATTTGAGATGCTTTTTCAATTCCTTGCTTGTCACAGTTTACTTTCAATGTTTTTTTGAGTTTATTTTGTTTAATTATCATTTTCTTTTGAATAAGTTTTTAACAACAAATTTTTTCTATGATAAAGTATGTCCAGTGCAGACTATGAGGATACGGATTTTGAAGATGATTTTGATGATGACCTAGATGGTTTAGAAGAAGACTAGATGCTTAACCCAAAGTTATCTGCAAAGTTTCTAAACTTGTAATATGCTTGAAGGAACTCCCTCCCTGTTTGACTAATTTTGTATTTGTTAGAACCTTGATTATCGACTTGTTCTAAAAGGCCTTGAGAAACTAGGGTCTTTAAAATTCTTGAAATTCTGGAATGAGAAATATTTGCTTTTCTAATCAAATAAGTTACTGTTGCACCATCTTCATCTTGAAGATCATCTCTAGTAGTAGATAAAATATCTCCGATAATTTTCATTTGTGTCCTATACTCTGTCATTCCCTATTGATTATCTTGATAATTTCTATGAGAGGAAGTTGATATTTTCCAATATACCAAAAAGATAAAAGAATTTGACAAATTTTGTATTTTGTAAAATCTTGAGCCTAGACTGAAAATTATTCCAACCCTTCATCAAATTTTATCTTGGTTAGAGGAACCTTGCTGACTGGAATGAATAATGCAACCAGACCTACAATTTTGGTAACCATTGATACTGAGTATAGAATTGATTCGGGGAACACAAATGAATACCATCCCAAGAATTCCCCTAGTGCCAATAACGCCAATCCTACTGACACTGAGATTGCTCCTTTATTCTTGTTATCTATGTATGATAACATTGTTTCAATTGCACCATATGCCAACAAGATGAATGAAACTGATCTAAAGAGATGTTCTAACTGAACTGATGAAACTAAGAAGAATGGTAAAATTCCAACTGATCTAAAGTAACTTGATTTTGGAAAAAATGATTTGATACTGTGTGAAAATGCAATGAAAAAGTAACCGACTGTTTGAATTGCAATTCCCAAAGTCTGTACCCATCTCTCAATGTGTCCTGCTTTTATGACAAAGTCTTCTGCCATGTATCCTGCCCAAATTACAAAGAATCCTAAACTAATTGAGAAAAATGCAATTGTTAATCTAAATAATGTTGGACTCCCTGTGTTTCGAAATCCAATTAAGGACATTATTCCAATTCCAAATCCGACCAAAAATCCTACAAGATTAAGTATGTTTTCTAATAAAAATTCCAATGATGTTTAGAAACTTGTTAAACTAATTATTTTAATCTGATGAATGATTTTACTATATTGTTAATCCCATTCATCTAGCGAACCTGCAGTTTGTCCTTCTGTGCTACCTGCATAGTCTCCAAGAATGTCTGAATATGCTGTTTCATTGTGTGCAACAAATTTTATGTATTCTCCATAACTCATATCCAAATCACACGACCTACATTTTACAAAAGAAAAATCTGGTGACAACTCTGCACCCTCTTTGCATTTAGGACACTTTATCTTCATGAATGGTTTGGCCTTTGTTAATTATTATTGTTTTACATTCAAAAAAAGATAAAAGGAGTTTCAAACTGTTATTTTCTATGACTCGTACTTGTACAAAATGCAAGAATGCTATTCCTGATACTGAACAACTAGGTCCAGTCGCTGAGAAATATCCTACATGCAACAAGTGTTGGGCTGAATGGAAAGAATACCAAATTATGGTAATTAATGAAATGAAACTTGACATGTCAATGGCTGATCACAGAAAATTATTGAAAAAACACGAGAAAATCTTTGTGGGTGTAATGTCTCCTGAAGGGGAAGTCATTGATTATACCAACGAGGATAATAGAAAACCAGATGAACCATCAGGTGCTTAAAACTTTAAGTGCTTTTTTGCGTTTTCTGGAATAATTAGCATTATTCTTTTCTTTTTGTCTTCATCAAGACTGTTGATTATTTTTTTGACTGCATTTGCCAGTGTTTCTTTTTCATTGTCTTCCAAGGTCAGATAAATTTCTAAAATTCCATCTAAATTGAAAGTAATTAGTTTTTGTGGATTTTGTGATATTTCAGTAATGTATGCTGAGAACAATCCCTCTCTTTGCTCATCTGATAGTGAGGCCAAAATTTTGAGCCATGTTTTGAACAGTTTTGCAAAATTAGGAAATGGGATTGTTGGACCTGCTTCTAATGCATTGTTAATCACTTCATCTTGATCTGGCTTTGACAATGAAAAAAATTCCATCATTCGTTTTTTTAAAATTGGATTTCTCAGAAAATCTGGAAGATTTGCCAGGTTAACAATAATGTTTCCTGCAAAATTCTCTCCAACCATAAATCTAGAAAATTTAATCTCGGTTATAAAATGATGTAAGACCACTTTAGCTTAAATAAACCAAATTCAAGTTCTACATCATGACATCTACTGTTGTAGTTGGTGGATTTTTTGGAGATGAAGGAAAAGGAAAGATCATCTCTTATTTGGCAATAAAGGATAATCCAAAGATTATAGTTCGCGGTGGTGCAGGACCAAATGCCGGTCACACCATAAAGGATGACAACAAAGTTTACAAAGTTAGAATGCTTCCAAGTGGATTTCTAAACAGAGATGCCAAAGTGATGATTGGTCCAGGAGTTGTAATAAATCCTGAAGTATTGCAAAAAGAGATTGAAGATTTTGGTGTTTCGGGACGCTCATTTATTGACAAACACTGTGGAGTTATAGAAGAGACACATCTTACCCGAGATTCTAAAGGCGAACTCAAAGAGAAGATTGGCAGTACTGGTTCAGGTACAGGTCCCGCAAATGCTGATAGGGCAATGAGAGTTTTGAATTTGGCAAAAGACTTTGATTCGTTATCTTCACTAATTACCGATGTTCCTGCTGAGATAAACTCTGCATTAGAAAATAATGAACATGTTCTAGTTGAAGGAACTCAGGGAACATTTCTTTCGTTATGGCATGGTACCTATCCTTTTGTTACTTCAAAAGATGTAACTGCCTCAGGAATTTGTGCTGATATTGGATTGGGTCCGACCAAAGTAGATGAGGTAATTGTGGTTTTCAAGTCTTATGTTACTCGCGTAGGCACAGGTCCCCTTGATAAAGAACTCTCACTTGAGGAAGCAGAAAAGAAAGGCTGGTCTGAATTTGGAACTGTTACTGGCCGTCAACGTCGAGCAGCTGATTTTGATTTTGATTTAGCTAAGCGTGCAATCATGCTTAATGGCGCAACACAAATCTCAATTACAAAGTTAGATGTATTGTTTTCAGACTGTGCAGGAAAAACTTCGTATGATGAGTTGTCTGAAGATGCAAAAGCATTCATAAAAAATATTGAAGATGAACTTAACACGCCTGTTACGATTATTGGAACAGGACCAACTGTCAATGATGTGATTGATAGAAGAAACTAGGCTCCAACTTTTTGGATAAGTTTAATTTGTTAATTGATCGTCAACTTACGTGGAACAACAATCTCTTTCTCCTGTTGACAAACAACCTCGATACATTCAAGTTAATTCCACTTTAGAATTTACTAGGCTCGTTTGTGCTCTTGAACGTGCACCACGCGTATCTTTCTTACATGATCATGATGGCAGAAAAATTTTATCTGTTCAGATGGATGTTCTAAAAGAAAAACCAATTGTGTATTTTACACCATTAGATCATAACGGTCACTATCTTCGTTATGGTCTTAAAGGGGGAAAAGAAGAGTCTGAAATTGTAGATACAACTTCTGATTCTAGTAAGTTGTATTCTCCAATTGTTCGAATAAAATCTCTGCCAAAAACTCTGAAACCTGGAAATGGAACTCTTGATAGATACCAGCCAATTGAATTAGAAGACATGTCTAGTCTAGCAAAACTCACATGGGGTTTTGAAGATGTTCCATTCCCATTGTTTTTGTTCCCTCATAATGAGAAGTGGCTTCTTGGTGTCTTCATGAATTTCCATGAAGAAGGAACATCATATTTTTGTCATGTATTACTTGACAATGAACCTCAAAAACCCTTCCTAAAATTCTCGACAAGTAATGTTATCAAACCAGTCTTTGTAGATAGCCCTTCAGAGCATGGTTATTCATATATCAAAATTATAAAATTAAAAGACACTCATCCTTTAGTTGATTATGGTCACCTTCAAAACTAGACTCTCTCAGATCGCAAAAACAAATGGCAAAGTAATCCTTGCCAATGATTATGATCCCTCTATAAAGAATTTAGATACTAAAACAATCTCTAATATTAAAAAACTACATCAGTATCTTTGTGCAGTAAAATTGAACTTTCATTTGTTACTTCCATTAAGTGGGAAACAAATTCTCAAGATAAACAAAACAGCGCACAGATATGGTCTTCAAACAATTGCTGATATCAAACTTAATGACATTGGTAACACAAATCGAGTTACTGCTGAAAATTTATGGAAATTGGGTTTTGATGCAGTTATTGCGAATCCAATAATGGGATTAGATAGTCTAAAGAATTTAGTAAAATCTGCTCACAAAAATGAAAAAGGAGTAATTACTTTATGTCATATGAGTGCCCCTGAGGCAAGATTATCCTATGATATGGAAGTAAAAATGCGAAAAAAACAACAACTCTACCAACTGTTCTTGGATTGGGCTCTTGAGTCCAAAGTAGATGGGATTGTAGTAGGTGCAACTTTCCCAAAAATCATTCAATATTGCTCAAAAAAGGTTGGAAAAAAACTTGCAATCTTCTCTCCAGGTGTTGGAACTCAAGGTGGAGATGCAAGCGAAGTTATTTCTTCTGGAACAAATTATCTGATTGTTGGAAGAACAATTCTTAATGCAAAAAAACCAACTGATGTTGCAAAAAACTTACATCTAACTAGTCTTGGAAAGTAACATCTGAGCTTTTGTTAGAACTGTCTTTGCGTTATCAAACGTTGTTTTTTCCATCGCAGTATTGTAATCCATCCATGTATAATCCAGATGCTCATGTGAGATGTGTACTTGTTTAGTTGTAGTTTCAGCCAAAAAGAAAACCACTTTTTTGTGAACCAATTCTTTTTGATATTGAAAATTATATTCTATCCATTCTTCAAAGCCATCTAAAAATTTCACATCTGTTATTCCGGTTTCCTCTTTTGTTTCTCTTATTGCAGTCTCATGTGTTGATTCGTCTTTTTCCATCTTTCCTTTTACAAAATCCCAATGCCCTGATGGATAATGCAAAAGCAAAAACAGATTCTTAGAATCCTCTTTTCTAAATAATACTATTCCCGCTGATGTTTCTTCAATCATTTTCCTAATCTTCTTTTTCTTTCTTGAAATGTTCTGATGGCTCGCATCAAATCTATTTTCCTAAACTCTGGCCAAAAGATGTCCATAAAAACTAATTCACTATAGGCACTTTGCCACATCAAAAACCCACTGAGTCTTTTCTCTCCTGATGTACGTAAAATCATATCTGGTGATGATTGTGGTAAATGTGAAGTGTAGAGATTTGACTCTATGTCTTTTTTTGAAATTTTTTCAACATCTAGTTTACCATCTTTGATCTTCTCGCCTATCTTTTTTACAGCATCAACTAGTTCGTATTGTCCTCCATATGCTAGTGCAATGTTTAGAAAATGATTATCATAATCTTCAGTAGCATCATCTAATTTTTTTAGAATTTCTTTAATGGATTCAGGAAGTAGTTCAATTCTGCCAATCCCCTTTACTCTCATCTTACATCTGTGAATTCGTGGATCATTGTATAGCTTCTCTAGTCTCATACGAATCAACTCGTAGAGATGATCTAACTCCTTATCATTTCTATCCAAATTCTCAGCAGATAATGCATACAATGTTACAATTTTGATGTTAAATTCCTCACACCAATCCAGAAGGTTTTCTACAGCATCAGCTCCTTTCCAATGCCCTGCTTTTGGAATTGTTAGATGTCTTTTTGCCCATCTTCTATTTCCATCTAAAATCAACGCAACATGATTTGGAATGTCTCCACTCTGAATTTCATTTTCTAATCTCTTTCCATAAATCTTGTAAAGCCCCGATAATTGAAAAATCACATCTTTAATCTTACTGATTCCAGTTCACCTTTTGATGATAAGTACACGATTAAAGATATCAGTGTTTTTGAAAAATTCAGGCTAGAAATGACAATTAATCAGAGATCATCTCTTGATCTTTATGTTTTCGGTATTTCTTGAACAAAATCGTAGCTGAAACTAGGGTTGCTGCCAATCCTCCAAGAAGTGGTGGAATTAGAGAAAATGGACTCACATCAGAAATCATAATGTTTGTAAACTGGTAAATTGTCGGATACAAAGCAATTAGAACAATAATTCTTAGAATGTCACTAATCTGTCTTGGTACTCCTCCAATCCAATTACTAAGTAATGTTCCTGCAAAAATTGCTCCAAGCCCTGTCCATAATATTGGCAATACTCCTGCAACAAATTGACCGATGATTATTTGATCAGTAACCTTTCCTACAAATCCTATGTCTGATTCAACTAGTTCTGGATCAATTGCAGCAATCCCAGCTGGTATTGATGAAATTACTAACAACCCTCCTGCAACCATTGTGAACATTCTGATAAAACCCATCGGTGTTGGTTTTGACCAACTTGACCAAACTTTGTCAATATCAAATGCTCTAATTAAAAATGCGCCACCTAAAATACTGACCAGAACTGCAAAAATCTCTGCAGTATAATCAAAGACTGTAGCAATCCCTCCAATTAACAAAAGTATCCCGGGAACTCCTAGGAAAAATTTTGAATATCTTGAATCATATGCAATCATTTTGAGATATTTTCCAAAGACTGCATAGGAATACTCTACACTTCTACTTACTTTCATTACAACACGTTGTACTGAAACTACTGGTAGAACATTCTGAATTACTGGAATAACACTTTCATCATCTTCCCCATCTGAAACAATAACTGCACCGTTTGCAGAAAATCTTTCTAAAACTTTTCTTGTTTCACTAAGAATTTTTTCATCAGCTTGGACACCTCTGTCTTTGACTCCTGCAATTGTGACAACTTCAACTTGGTATCCTTTACTTATCAAGTCTTCATACGTTTTGATTGCAGAAAATATGGAATTTGAATCTGCATCTTCTGGATCTTCTAATGCTAATCTCTGTGCTGCCTCAATACATGCATCTCTTCCGACAACAGGCGTGATAATGCCTGCCTTTTCACCTACATCATTATCTCTATCAACACAAATTACAAGTAATTTGTTTGCAGTAGATGCATCAACATCTTTTTCAACTTTGTCTGAGCGTTGAGACATTTATCTTGTATTGTATAATTACTTTTTAACGATTTCCAACAATTATGATTATTAAAATTCGGTTTTGAGGCTAGCCAGGTCTGGAACCATCTGAAATCTTGACAAGTTCAATAACTTCTGCTTTTATTGATTCAATTTTCTCTATTGTCTCTGAGATCTTCTCATCTGAACTTTCATTTTCAATTAGATTCGCCAAAACCTTGGTTTCACCAATATACAAATTAAATTTCTTCATGGCATCCATGTAACTAATGTAGCTATCATGCCATTCTTCAGGTGGTTTTGATGTTACAAATTCACTAATCTGGCTTGTCATTTGAGACGATGTAACATCAGCTGAAACGATATATTCTTCAGGGACTATTTTACCGTCTACAAGTTTTTGATATTCGATATCTGTTGATTCTTGTAGAATTTCATGAATTTCCTTTACGCCATCTAGATATTTTTCATAATCTGTAACAATGAATGTGGCATCGTTTTGTTGTGGAATTGTCCATACTAGAAAACTGGCTCCAGTAATTGCAGCTAGAATGATTATGGTAATTGCAATTCCTTTTTTTGATGCCATTTTTCTTCTTTAATCTGTGCTAGTTTATAATTGGTAATCTTTGAAAATATTTTTAATTATTAAACAAATATTAGAAAAATTATGTTTTAGCATAATTTTGACTGTTATTTTCTAGAATTTACTAACGTTCGTTAAAATTTTTAAATAATTCCTTTTTTAGACGGATGAAAAAATTTACCTACATCTAGTCTGTAGTGAAATATTTTTCACAGCCTCTTCCTAAATACCAGCATGCTTGACAATTTTCAGAATGGTTCAAGCATATTGCGTTAAATGCCGCGAAAAAAGGGACATTAAAGATCCCAAAGAAACTAAACTAAAGAATGGACGTCCTGCCGTAAAAGGTACATGTCCAGAATGTGGAACTAACGTTTTCCGTATTGGAAAAATGGAATAATTTAGAAATAATCCACACGACTCTTCTTTTTCAAAACCCATATAGGGTCTAGTCTGCACTATTTCTTAGTGACTAAAGCAGAATACGAAAGTTTACTCAAAAGAATACAGGACAAACTAGGTGATACTGAAAAGGAATCTACTGCAAGATTTGAACTTCCTGTTGTTGATGTGATGTGGGAAGGCCAAAAAACTTTCTTACGTAATTTCTCTGAATTTCCAAAGGTGCTTCGAAGAGATCCTGATAAAGTATTACAATATCTCTCAAAGGAATTTGCAGTTCCTGCTGAAAGAATTGGTGATAAAGCTATGTTTATTGGAAGACGTGATCCAGATGACTTTACTAGACTGTTTCAAATTTATGTTAAAGATTATCTTGAATGCCCTACTTGCAAAAGCCCTGATACAAAAATACTAAAAGAAAACCGCATCTCATTTTTAATCTGTGAAGCATGTGGTGCAAAATCAACTCTAAAAGGTAAATACGCATAATGCCCTTTGCAGTACGTCAAACTGATTATCAAAAAAATCCAATGTTAAGTATCTGTGATGCAGAACTGTTAGGAAAAACAATTGTTGAAGGAGAATTAAACATGCATATTAGTGAAAGCTATTATGGAGAAAGATTTGTTGACAAAGAAGAAGCTGAAACTTTACTGAAAAATTCTACAATCATTAACATGGTCGGTTCAGAAACTATTTCTCTATCTATTGGATTGGGTGTGGGTTCTGAAAATGGGATTAAAAAAATTTCAGGAGTTCCATTTCTTATTGTTTTTAAAATGTAAAATGTTATTTCAAAAAAGAAATTCATTTTATCTAGTGAGGATATTAAAAACTTATGACTGACATTCTAAGTAAAAAGTTAGAATCAAAATTAGATAAAAAATTAATTTCAAAATCTAAACGAAAAACTTTGGAAGATGGTTTTAAAAAAGGCAAAGTGGTAAACGAAGTCTTAGACAAACCAACTGTCATGACTTTATACAAAATGATTTCAGATCATGTAATTGCGTATGTCAATGGTGCTGTAAGTGCCGGAAAAGAATCAGTTTTGTTTTGGGGAGTTGATGAAAATGATTCTGATGTTGCTTTGAAAATTTATCTTGTTAGCACTTCAAATTTTAAAAAACGAGAACCCTATATTCTTGGTGATCCTCGATTCTCTAGTGTAAAAAAGGGAACAAAAAACCTAGTTTATCTCTGGGCAAAAAAAGAATATCGAAACCTAACTCAATGTTTTGAGGCTGGAATTCCAGTTCCAAAACCATTTCATGTGACCAATAATGTGTTGGCAATGAAATTTGTGGGTGAAAATGGAGCTCCTGCAAAACCATTACTGGATTCCGAAGTTGATGAAAATGATTATCATCAGGCTATTCAAATTATTTCAGATATGTATCAAAAAACAAAATTGGTTCATGGAGATTTTTCAGAATATAATATCTTCAAGACCCAAAAAGGATTGGTAGTTTTTGATTTGGGTTCTGCAGTCGATTTGAGACACCCCAATACTCAAGAATTTCTTAAGAGAGACATTAATAACATTACAAGGTTCTTCAAAAAAAGAGGAATTTCTGTTGAAGATCCAAATGAATTGTTTGAGAGAATTATAAAATGAGTTTTGAAAAATTACTTCGAATACCAAATGATCGAATTGCAGTTTTGATTGGTAAATCAGGTAATGTCAAATCTAAAATTGAAAAATCTTGCCATGTATATTTGAATATTGATGGTGAAACCGGAGAGGTTTTCATAAAATCTGATGATGATGTTGAAAAAATTCAACCATTCAAAGCTATAGAAATTGTTACTGCTATTGGTAGAGGTTTTTCTCCTGAAAATGCAATGACTTTGTTGAAAGGAGAAAACACATTGCATGTAATAGATCTTAGAGAGTTTGCAGGAAAATCTAATTCCAATGTTGAAAGGATAAAAGGGAGAATTATCGGAGAAGGTGGTAGGGCAAGGAGAAATATGGAAAATCTTAGCAGTACACATATCTCAGTTTATGGAAAAACAGTCTCAATAATTGGCGATGCTAGTAAATTACGATTAGCAGTTGATGCAATATCTTCTATTTCAAGTGGAAGTATGCACGGTGCAGTTTACGATAAACTCGAAGCTGCAAACAGAAAAGAAAAACAAGAAAAAATGAAATTGTGGGAAGATCAAGATGTCTTCTATTAAAGAAAAATTTAATCAAATTTCTCCTAGTGAGTTCTTTTACAGTAACCGTGACTTGGCTGGATTCAGTAATCCTACTCGTTCACTTTATACTGCTGTTAGAGAATTTGTTGAAAATGCACTTGATGCATGTGATCAGAAAGGCATTCTACCTGATGTACACCTGACAATCAAGGCTGTCGATCCTGATAAATCCGATCCAAAATCATACATTTTGACTGTAAAGGATAATGGCCCTGGTGTTGATGCAAAACACATTCCCCTTGCGTTTGGAACTGTTCTTTATGGTTCAAAATTTGGGTTAAAACAAGCAAGAGGAATGTTTGGTCTTGGTGCAACAATGGCGATTCTATATGGCCAAATTACTACAAATAAACCAGTAATTGTTAAAAGCTCTACTGATGCAAAAATCCAAAATCAATTTGAAATTCTACTAGATATTCAAAAGAACAAACCAGTTATTGTAAAGCATACTGAAAAAGAGATTTCAAAAAAAGGACTTTCAGTCAGCATCTGTTTGGAAGGTGATTATTCTAAAGCAGGAAACAAAATACGTGATTATGTCTATGAAACATCATTAATCACTCCTTATGCAACAATTACTTTTGATGATCCTAAAGGACAAAAATTCCATCATCCTAGATTTGTAAAAGAGATTCCACCTCCACCAACAATTATTCGACCACATCCCCATGGAATTGATGTTGAAAGAATTAGAAGAATGATAGTTGAATCTCAATTTGAAATTCCAACAATTGATGATACAATGATTGAAAAGGTAAGAAAAGATTTGGGATTATCAAAACAAAATCTTAGCTTTTCTGCGATTATGACAAAAGCAAAAAAGAAATGGAAAAATCTTTCTCGTCAAGTGCGTGTAGTAATAGCTGTGATGTCATTTTTGAAAATGGATTTTGAAAAATTACGAAAAATTAGAATTGAAGATCTAGATGTGCCAAACAAAAAATTACATTATTGGGATTTTGGTGATTCTCAATCAAAAACAGTTGAAATGGATCCTGAAAGTCAATACTATAAACAACTCACCAATACTGTTCAAGGTGAACCTCTGACAACTTTTCTAACCAAAAGATTTCAGCGTGTAGGTCCTACAACTGCAGTCAAATTTGCAGAGTTTGCAAAATTCAAACCTGAAAAACGTATGGGTACTTTAACAAATCAAGAATTAGTTAATCTAAGTGACTCCCTTCAAAAATTCGATGATTTCATGGCTCCAGACTCTAGTTGTTTGGCCCCATTAGGGGAGGAACCTTTGGAAAAAGGAATTAAGAAATTTTTCAACCCTGATTTTACTGCTGTTGTTCAGCGTCCAGCATCAGCCTATTCAGGATTCCCATTTATTGTTGAGATGGGTATCGCATATGGGGGCGATATCAAATCCGGTGGACCTCATGTGTACCGATACGCAAATAGAATCCCACTACTTTATGATGAGGGTAGTGATGTAGTTCTCAAAGTTGTTAATGATACTGACTGGGGACGATACAAAGTAAAAGGTGATCCGCCATTTATCATAGTCTCTCATATTTGCTCAACTAGAATTCCCTATAAGACTGCCGGAAAAGAAAATGTTGCAGATAGACAAGAGATTGAACGAGAACTTCGATTGGCATTACAATTTCTATCGCGAAAATTAGCTGCATTCATGTCTAAGAGAGGTCAAGCTGAAATGGCCAAAAAACGTGCAAATCTTTATGCAAAGTATATCCCAATGATCGCAGAATTTTGTACTGAACTAGCTGGAAAGAAAAAAGAACCTAATTACAAGAAAATTTTAGAAGATTTAGAACCTGTTGAAGTAAAAACTGAAACAAAACCTGTAGTGGAGGAAAAACCAATTGAAAGCAAGTGAGAAAAAAGCAAAAGAGATTAGCAAAAAAGCAAAAGAAAAACAAAAGACTATTTTGGAATCTCTAAAAAAACATGGTGCACAAATCTATGAGGATTTGGAAAATGGTCAATTCCCAAAATTCTCCATTCCAAGTCGTTCTGTTAGTAATATTGTTTATGACAAGAAACTACGACAATACATTTTGGGAAATTCCAGTGCTTTGAGAAGTGCAAAAAATTCTGCACAATTACGTTCCTTTACGCAGCTAATGTGGCTTGCATTCTTTGCAAATCGTCTAACTCAAGAGAAGAAATCATCTACCTTAAGAGATGTATATTATTCCTCACAGGCATTTGCCATAGAGTTTGATGACCAATCAGAATCTGATAATATTATTGTGGATTTAGAGGCTGTAACTTCAAGACCTAGAGAGGATTTCCATATCTTCCCTGAAGAGAGAAGCTCAATTTTTGGTGATCTGAATATTGAATATACGATTCCTGGATATGAAGGCAAAAAAATGAATCTCTCAAACCATCCTGATGGTTATTCTATTGGACCCAGTCTGACTACATCTGAACTAGTTGATACTAGCGCTGAGATTGTAATTGCAATTGAGAAAGGTGGACTCTTTACAAGATTTGTTGAAGAGCAAGTTGATAAAAAATTCAAATCTATTATAATTAATACTGGAGGACAAGCTCCACGTTCTACTAGAACTCTGCTAAAACGCCTTCATGATGAAATGGGACTACCTGTGATCATCTTGACTGATGGGGATGTGTATGGAGAACATATTGCTATGGTAATAAAATCTGGCTCTGCAAATGCTGCCCATCTTAGAGAATTAACTGTACCTGATGCAAAGTGGGTGGGGGTATGGGCTACTGATATTGAAAAATACAAACTACCAACAATTCCAATGACTGAATCTGATATTAAGAGATGCTATGATTTGCAAAAAGATCCAAGATATGAATCTGGAATATGGAAAAAAGAACTCGAAGTATTTTTGAGATTAAAGAGAAAGGCAGAACTTGAGGCATTTGCAAAGTATGGTCTTACTAATATTACTGACAAGTATCTACCCCAGAAATTAGAACTAGCAAAAAGTCTCTAGCTATTTTATTCGAAGTGTTAGGACTCCATTACGATATTTGAAATCAAATATCTGCATGTCATTTGCACCTTCTATTGGAACTTCTTTTGAAAATCCAGCGGTTCCTCTGATGTAGAGCATTCCATCTACTAGTCTTACTGCTATTTTATCCTCAGGACCTGGAACTTCTGCAACAAATACAAATTCTCCTTCTCCTTTGATTAAATCATAAACCCAATTCTTTTGTTCCTGTTCTCTTGATTGCGTGTATAATGGTTTTTGGTCTTTTGTCATCTTTTTCAAAACTCTTACCCAGTAAAACATTGTAATTGCTGCAGCTCCAATTAAAAAGAAACTAACAAAACCTGAATCTGCTCTCTGAGTCATTATGTAGATTATTCCTAAAAATAATATCACAACAATTGGAATTACAAAGTTTAATGATTGTTCATTTGAATATGCGCCCTTGTAACTTGACAAACAATCCAAATCTAAGTTTGCCAAATATAAAGTCTCTTTGGTTTTTATTACCATTTTTTAAAATTTGGGCTAATTGTCTGAAGATGAGAAATCTACCAAACTAACAAAAAAAGAGATCATAATTCGAGGAAGTATTCTTGCACTAATTACCACAGTCCCATCACTTGCTGTGTTTGTATTGGTTTGGTTTTTTCTTGATGATGTTATGGTTGGGGCAATTTCAGGTGCAATAATTCACTTTATTGCAATGGGATTCTCTTTGAAAATTTCAAAAAAATTTCTAGTTAAAAAATGACATATACTGTGTTTGTTGTAAAAGAATAGTCAAAAAATTATGAATTCTAAAATTGAAAATGATTTAATCTCTGAAATTCACTTGAACCCAATTCAAGCTAAAGTGTATCTTCTTGTTACATGTTATGGGAAAATGACTCCTCAAATCATTTCAGAAAAACTAAAGATCTCTTTTGATGCTGCACAGACTGCCGCAAGTGATCTAATGAATTTTGGCGCTTTTATTGATATTTCTGAAACAGAATATGAGGCAATGCATCCTAGATTTACTGTGGTTAACATGTATAGGCGAATGTGTGAGCGAGAAAATCTAGAGTTTAAACGAAACAAAGTAGTTGATAGCATAGGTGTACATTTAGAGAAATTCTATGATGATGCAAGAACTAAATAATACTGTGATTTTTGAAGACCAATGACTATTGATACTGAAACTTGTAAACATCAGCCTGTTTATTTTGGTGTAGTTAACATCAACATTGATGAGCGAACAATTGGTTCTGTAGATGTGTGGAGATGTGGGGTGTGCAAGAAAAGATTCTGTGAAGAAAAACAACTTGGAATTGAAGAATTGGCTGATCTTGTAGGTATGCCAAAAATTGATCCTGATGCAAAATGGGGAGTTACAGTTTGTAAATTACAGCAAGGAAAATACAAGTGGAAATTAGTGAGATTAAAAGAAAATGATGAAATCAAGCATGAATGCCTTGATGAGAAGATGATTCCTTTGACAGTAAAAAGTTTCAAAGTTGAGGATGATAAACACTGGAGTTTTTTGATTGATGAAAATATCAACAAATCAGTGGAAATTTAATTTTTAAAATGGAACTCAAAGTTCACATAAATGATATCCATGGCAGTCAAATGGCTGCAAAGATTAATGGAAAATTCACTATAGATGACAATGACTTTCATTTTACTGCAATAGCCTTTGGAAGAATAGGTGGACAAAATGTTGGTGCAAAAGTCTCAAAAACTACTGAAAAAGAATTAGAAAAACTAGGCTATGATGTTGATGAAGTA
This sequence comes from uncultured Nitrosopumilaceae archaeon, assembly GCA_964343515.1. Taxonomy (GTDB): domain Archaea; phylum Thermoproteota; class Nitrososphaeria; order Nitrososphaerales; family Nitrosopumilaceae; genus Nitrosopumilus. The sequence continues at coordinate 54,473 of CAYFJT010000005.1, read as the reverse complement.
ATAATGTCTCTTCAAAGAAATTTACTTCAAGGAAATCTATCTTTGCCTGAAGGACTCAAAAAAGAGTCATTTGTCGATGACTAGAATTCTGCCTCTTCTAGTGCTTTAGCACATGAACAACTTCTAGTTTTAGGAATTTTTTCAATTAATTCAGTTAGTATCTTCTTTGTGCCTTCAACATTTTTTGAAAGTGTTTCTAAAACTTCTTTTGCAGTAACTGGTTTTTCTGCCCAAACATCATAATCAGTTACAGTTGAGATCGATGCATAACAAATTTGTGCTTCTCTGGCCAATTGACATTCTGGAACTAGAGTCATTCCAATAATATCTGCACCTGTTGATTTATAGAATTTGGATTCTGCTTTTGTAGAAAATCTTGGACCTTCAATACAGACATATGTGCAATCTTTATGGATGTGTATTTTTTGATTGTCTGTGACTTTAGTAATTGATGATTGTAATTCTGGACAGAATGGATCTGCTACTGAAATGTGAATAACTCTACCATCTTCTGAAAATGAACCATCTCTTGATTTTGTAAAATCTAGAAACTGTGTTGGTAAAACAAAATGTCCTGGCTCTAATCCTTCTTTTAGACTTCCAACTGCTGATGGTGCAATAATCCTTGTAACTCCTAATTCTTTGAATGCCCAAATGTTTGCTTTAAAATTAATCATATGTGGTGGAATGGTGTGTGTTTTTCCATGTCTTGGAAGAAAAGCAATTTTTCTTCCTTTGAAAATTCCAACGGTAATTGTATCTGATGGTTTTCCATAAGGTGTATCGATATCTACTTCTTTTGCATCTTCTAATAGTCCTGAATCATAGATTCCAGTACCTCCAAAAATCCCAATCTCTACATCTTTTTCCATTAGTATTTCACCAATGATTTACAATCATACTTGCTTATTCCTTTCATCCCATTAAGATCTGTCAATTCGATAATGAATGCAAAACCAACAATTTTTCCTCCAACCTTTTCAATTAATTTTGCAGATGCCTTGGCAGTACCTCCAGTAGCTAGTAAATCATCACAAATTAAAACTCGTTGTCCTTCTTTGATGATATCTTTTTGAATTTCTATTGTGTCTTTTCCATATTCAATTGTGTATGAAATTTTTGTGGTCTTTCCAGGTAATTTTCCTGCTTTTCTAATCATCATCATGCCCTTGTTGTATCTTGTTGCTAGAATACATGCAAGAATGAATCCTCTAGATTCAATTCCTGCAAAAATATCGATGTTTTTTGGATGAAAATATTTTGAAAATTCATCAGCAATTAATTCTATTGCTGATGGATCTTTTAGAATTGGACTAAAATCTCTAAATAAAATCCCCTTTTTAGGAAAGTTTGGATATTCTGCTATTTTGTCTTTTAGATTCATACTGGCTGCTAGATTTAGGTAAAATAAAATTGTTTGAGATTAGTTTATCTCAAAAGTAGATTCACCTGTATTTGATGAATCTGCAACTTTGATGGTATATGTTCCAGGTTCGGTATCTTTTGGAATTATCCATGGTTGATTTATTTCTCCTCCTGATGATGCAACGAATTCTAATGAGTCTATTATCTCCCCATCAGCTGAAATTATGTCAATTTGTACCGTTTGACTAACCCCTATTATTTTGATTTGTTTTGAATCTCCTATACCTGGAACCTTGATTCCATCCTCAACATTTATCTGAATTCCTTCTGATGTTATTGCTAACACTTCAATTTCTATTGAATCAAAGTTTGATCCGCTTTTTGCATTAATTGACCATGTTCCACTTTTTCCATCTGATGGGATTCTAAACGAACTTTCGGAAATTTTTCCATTTTTGTCTGAAAATGTATTTTTCTCTTTTACGATGTTTCCATCAGGATCCGCCAAAGTTACAGTTAGTAAGACATTCTTTGCTGTATCACCTAAAATCAGAATAGGATCTCCTTGGGAGTAATCCAATTTTGTAGTGTTAATTTGAATATCTCCAGAACCTGTCTGTAATCCTACAGTGAATACTTCTGAACTCTGTGCATTTCCCTTACTAACCACTGCTGAATATACTCCTGATACATATCCTGATAAATCAAGTTTGTAAACTGAAGTTCCATCTCCTCCCAATGTAATTGAGATGGACTCTCCCTTTGGTTTGTCTGATGGGTCTATGATTAACAAACTAATGATTTCTGATGCTTTTCCTGTAAGTGAAATTATTGCAGTATCTCCTGCACTGTAATTAAGTTCATCAAATTCTAAGTTGATAGGAATTGTAGGTAATTGACCAAGCCCTGCAAATATGAACTCTGTATCTTTTTCTTGCGTTGCAATTAATGTGTAAGTTCCCTTGGGTGCTGATTGCTCTGTAGTATATTCAAATTCTACAAATCCTGAATCATCTAATTGAATTATATCTGAAAATAATTCTTTACCTAGAGGATCTTCTAAAATAATTTCAATTGGTATGTTAGGCAAAGCAGTCCCATTAAATTTTATTACTTCTCCTGGTTCAAACTTCAAATGATGTGGTTCAATGATAATTTTTTTGTCAGTTTCCAGTTTCCATGATTTCATAATATCATCTCTCCCATCTGAAATAATTACATCATATTTTCCAAATGGGGCATCTAATGCAATAACGATTGGTTTTTCTATTCTCCAATTTCCTTTGGAATCTACTTCAGCAACTCTTTCATTGATTATCTCCTGTGACGGATTGATGATTTTTGCAGTTATTGCACTATTGGGGTCAGCAGTTCCTGAAATTTCTAACAATTCCCCTCTGTGAATCACATCTGGCAGTCCTTTGATTGTAAGTTTGACATTTTCTGTCTCTGGAATTCTATTTTCTATTCCTCCAAGTCTTAGACTGATCTTCTTTTCTTCCCCTTTACTGTCTTTGACTTTAAAATCTACTCTATCTGCATCTTGGTTTTCAGGAATCTTCATTGTTGTCATAAAGTGACCATTATTATCTGTCACAAAACTACCTATCTTTGAATTGTCTATGTAAAAGTCAAATTCTTGTAAAGAACCAAAATTGTCTCCTGTAACTCTAATTGATGAACCTATATTGGGTTTTTCTGGAATTATTCGAAAAACTGACTCTGAAAGAACCCCTGTACTTGATAATGTTTGTTTAGGTTTTGTTATAGTATTTTCTTCAACTTTGGGTAATTCTTTTGGTAGTACTTTACCCGTACCTTGTTGTTCATTTTTTATGTCAACTGCCTTCCAGTTTATTCCTGGATTTTTGTTATCTGTCTTTATCCCAAACTTTACTGATTCACCTTTTTTGATAGGTTCCTGTGTTGTAAAAACAATGACTCCTTGTGGAGTTTTTTCACCTATCCATCCTTTTTCAGTTTTAAAAGATTTGAAACTAGAATCTGTACTGAGCCAAATTCTAAAAGTATTGATTTGTTTATCTAGTTCATTTGTAAATTCTATGATTGTTGTTTCTTCTAGACCAACACTATTAGCATTAATTTTTTCACTGTATACATTTTCTGGAATTGAAATTAGAGTTATTGAAAATAATAATACAATCGAAAGGAAAATTCCTCTCATAGAGGATTTATTCATTATATTCAAACTAGTCAACTCTCACTTAAACCTTAAAGTTTTTTCCTCTTTTTCTATTTTTGAATTCAGTATTTTTCATAAGCAAACTTCTTAAGCTTTGGTCTTTTGAAATCTATCCAAATCTGATTTTGTGTTAACATTTTGATATTGTCTTATTCGTTCTGCAATTAACCTGTATAATGATCTGAACTGGTCTTTGGTCTTATCTGATAGAAAACTGGTTTCTTCTAATGCGATTTTTTCACAAATGTATCTAGTGATATCCTCGTTGTTGAATTTACCCCAATCGTCATCATTATGTTCTTGCCAAATTTTTCTTAATTTTTCTATATTACCTTTACCTTCCTTTGATAATACGTCTTCAGGCAAAAGATTTGAGAATCCTTCTTGTCTTAATTTGATTTCATAAGTTTGATTTACTGGATGCAGATAATCTTCAAGAACAATATAGTCTTCAATTGATTCGAGTTTTTTTCCTTCTAATTCAAAGAAAATTGTTTGAATTGGTGAAAATTCATTTGAAACTAGTTGTGCTGAAATTTGTTTTGATTCTTCAGTGTTATCTAATAGGATGAAAGTTCTATATCCGTGGTTTCTGTAGAAAATTGCCAAAGGCAAAACTGAATTCTTGTTATAAGCTGCAATCACATTAAGGGGATTCATTGATATGTTTGGATCTTGTAAGAATTTGTCAAATGCATTTAGGTACATTGAATCTGACATTGTTTCAACAATAATTACTGGTCTAGAGTTTGTTCCTATTTCTCTGTCTACTATTGATTCTACTTGACCTCTCGATAATCCATACAAAATAGGTGTAAGTGTTTTATCATCTGCATTCCAATAATCATAAAAAATTCTACTTAGATGTTTTCGTTTATCCAACTCTACAACCAGTAAATTTCCTGGAGTATAATCAAAGATCATAAATGGTGAATGTGTTGCATACAAAACTTGGTTAGATCCTGCCAAGTTTTTTAGCAAATCTGAAATTCCCATCTGTTGTGTTGGATGAAGATTTCTTGCTGGCTCATCTAAAAGTAAAATAGCTTCTTTTAATTCAGCTCTTTGTGTTTCAGCTGCAAAGTTTACAATAAAAGAAAATGTCCATTTAAAACCTTCAGCTCTTCTATTCAGTAATCCTGAATTAGTCACAGTTCCATCTTTATGTACATCTGAAATCACAACACTCATGATGTTTCCTGGGTTGTATCTCAAATCTACATGAATTGGATCTCCTTTCCATGCTGGATTTAATTTCTTAGTCAATCTGTTACTTGCTGCATTAAGTAATTTGATACATTTTGATGGACTCTCTTTAACCTCCTCTAATTCATTCATGTCTAGTTCTGCTAGATAGAAGAGATTCCTAACTGTCTCAGCCTTGTCAAACTCTTCAACATATTCAATAGAATCTGCCCTTTCTCTCTTCTCCTCTCTTAGGTATTCATTTAGATTTATGTTTCCATAGATCTTTTTGTAATCTGAAAAATAAACAAATCTTGGATGCAACTCTGATTCTATGAAATTCTGTAGAGCAGTTTTCTCACTTTTACCACTTAATAGATTTGTGAATTGATTTTCAGGACTTTCATAGATTTTTTCCCATTCTTCAATTACTTTGGGTTCTTGAATGGCAATTACATGAAATTGATTACTAAACTCTGCCATTCCTCTATCAAATGATCCTTGATTATTTGGAACTCCTTCTTCAAAGAAAGATGTATCAATCTGAATTCTAAGATGATTTGGAATGGTATCTAAAAACTCTATAATTTGTTTTGAGAAATTCTCCCATGAATTAAGTCCCTTGTTTTCTTCTTCACCAAGTTCAATATCATCGAATTCATACTGGACTTTGGGATTTCTATTTGTTCTAAACAGTTTGATTTTTTTCATTTCTGGGATGCTTGGGAATTTTTCTTTTAACATTTCAATTTCATTTTGATTTAACTCAAATTCTCCTTCAGCTAATCTGATTTCATCTTTGAGTTCTTCATTCATTTCATCACATAGATCTAATTCTGAAACTTGTTCGTCTCGATTCAAAAGAGTTAGTGCTTGAAGAATAGTTGTTTTACCACTTTCATTCCTTCCAACAAATGCTGCTAAATCCCCAACTGTAATCTCTCCAGAATCATGAATGCAACGATATGCTCTAACTCTGAATTTTCTAAGTCGCATCTAGCGATATTTAGTTGGCTACGATTTAACTCATTCGTCAAATTGATCTGAATCCATAGGTTTGCTAAATAGATATAGGGGAAATCCTGATTTTAAAACGAAATGGCATCAAAGAGAATTTTTGTTGTATTTATCTTACCAGTAATTTTCTCAATTGCTTTTGGTTCTGCTGTAATGGGTGATATTCTTCAAGAGCCTGACCGAGAATTAAACATGATACCATCAATGTCTTTTTCAGGAGGTTCTCATAGTTCTGAAATTAAGATAATTGGACTATCCAAATCATATTCCACTTCTGAACCTATAGAAATCTCTATTCAAGTATCTGATTCTCATTTTGATTGTGGAGACTTGTATGTGACAATTTATTCTGAAAAGGATGTAGTTACTCAAGGAGGCTTTTTTGAACAGTGCTTTGATGAACGAAATGAACTACTCCCAATAGGGGAGAAATTCTCTAAAATAGTTGATACAGCAGGCACATACAAAATTGTAGCAGAGATAATTTCAAAAGATCTCAAAAATATCTCAATTAGTGAAGAATTTACTGTTAAATAGGAATGACTTTATGGAAAATATGAAATTAAATTTAAAAAATAGGTGATTTGATGGTAACAAAAAAAGATGAATTAGTTGATGAAGCAAAGAAAATTCAAGCAGAAATTGATGCGCTAAAAAAGAAAACAGAGGTTCTAGATTCTACTCAAAAAAAACCCGCAAAGAAAACCAAAGCTGAAGCAAAACCCGCAAAGAAAACCAAAGCTGAAGCAAAACCCGCAAAGAAAACCAAAGCTGAAGCAAAACCCGCAAAGAAAACCAAAGCTGAAGCAAAACCCGCAAAGAAAACCAAAGCTGAAGCAAAACCCGCAAAGAAAACCAAAGCTGAAGCAAAACCCGCAAAGAAAACCAAAGCTGAAGCAAAACCCGCAAAGAAAACCAAAGCTGAAGCAAAACCCGCAAAAGAAAAGAAACTAACCAAAAAAGAACTCGAAGAAGCAAAAAAAGAGGCTGAAAGAACTCTCGAAGAAGAATTAGAAGAACAATTATCTGATGAAGAAATTGAAAATTTTCAAATTGAAAAAGTAGACATGGAAAGACTAACAAACAAAGTTTGTGATATTTTAGCTGACCGTGAATCCGAAGGAATGTTTCAAAGTGAATTGTGGAAGAAACTCAAACTCACCAGTCGTGATGGCTCTCGTTTATCATTAAAACTTGAAAGAACTGGTTTTATCACTAGAGAAAAAATTCTTGAAAAGAATCGTTGGACTTACAAATTAATTTTAAAGAAAACTCCAATTAGTACTCAATCTATTGAAAATTCTCCATGCTTGGTTTGTCCTGTTGAACAGAAATGCTCTCTTGAAGGTGAAATAAGTCCTAGAAATTGTCAATTCATTGAAGATTGGGTGATTGCTGAAATGAAAAAACCTGCGAAAGCCAAATGAAATTATTAGATGCACGAAAAGATCACTATCGAAAATTAGCACATGAACAAGGTTTTCGAAGTAGAGCTGCATACAAACTCAAGGAACTGAATCAATCATATCGAATTATTGGTCCTGGATTTTACGTTCTTGATCTTGGCTGTGCTCCTGGTGGTTGGACACAAATGGCTGTAAAATTAGTAGGAAATCAAGGTAAAGTGATGGGCATTGATTTATCCTATGTTGAAGAAATTCCTAGTGCTCATATTCTTCGAGATGATATCGAAGATGAAAATGTAGTTGATGATGTAATGTCTTATTTTGAGCGTAAAGTTAACGCTGTAATTTGTGATCTCTCTCCAAAAGTTAGTGGAAACTGGTCAGTTGATCATGCAAAACAAATTTCCCTGAATTATGATTGTACTAAAATCATGGATAAGGTATTGGCACACAAAGGAAATGCTGTCTTCAAAGTATTTGATGGTGAATATTCAATGGAATTTAGAGATTTTGTCAAGAAAAAATTTGCAAGAATAAATCTTACCAAACCCAAAGCAAGTAGAAAACAAAGTAGTGAGTTATACTATGTGTGTTTAGGGTTTATTGGATAGCCTGAAAAATTTTAATTATTTCATTTATTTTTGCATTGGTTCTGAATCCCGTTGGATTAAATGATGTAACACTGGCAATAAAATTATTTTTTTTCAAATGTTCAATAATTTTTTCTAGTTTTGGCGGTGATGACTTCATTTTTTTTGCAATTTCATCTAATGTATAATATGTTCCAGGCATTTCTGCTTCAAGAAGACATTTGTTTAGAGTTTTTTCACAAACTTTGTCAACTTGTAAATTTGGAATTTGAACTAACATATTTTCAATAAACTCTTTATCAAAAATTTTTCCAATCCATAACGGACCTGCTATGCTGATTTTTAATTTACATGATTCACAGTCTTGTTTTTGCTCCAATGAGATTTCTCGATGTCCACAATTTTTACAATGTAAAATGTATCCAATATTTTCTTCTTGATCAGGTCTGTTTCTGACTTTGACATATGTCCTATAGTAGTGCATATCACTTTCAACAAACATTGGCTCCATTTCAACACCTAATCTTGCTGCTACCATTCTTAGACAACCTAATACCAATCTAATTGCTATCTCATTTCCATATTCAGTTCTAACTGGAATCCCTCCGTATTTTCTCTTGCAAGCACTCTGAAAAAGTCCATTTAATACCTGCAAATCTGTGGCTGCAACTGATAAAATCCCTCCATGCATTGTTGCTCGTATACCGCAATCAAAAAACGCTGCAGGAGAACCAAATGGATCAATATCTACAATAGAACCTCTTTCTCCTTTTTTCGAATAATTACTAAAAAATCTACATACTTCTTTTTCAGTAAATTTTACATTTTTAATTCCATTAAGATTGGCTGAATATTCTGCAATCTTTAACGCAGTTGGATTTAGATCATTAATTACTAGATTATCAATTTCTAATTCATTTGCAACTCTTAATCCTCTGGCTCCAGTCCCTGATAATCCCTCCAAGAAAATTTTTGGACCTTGGAAATTTTCTAAAAATGCTGCATATGCAATTATTGAAAAATCTCTATTCAATTTTGCTTTTGGATTGAAAAATGCTGGTTCTTTTGGTGGAACTTTTTTTGTAATCGAATCTTTTGGAACTAACAACTTTGTTTTTCCTTCAACAATTTCTTGAAAAGATTCATTTGAAATTTCCAACTTTTCTCAAATTTTTCAAAAACCTATAATGGTTTAATACTTGTGTTTTTGGACAAAACCTGTGCAAATCTGTGGAATTGATGATGCTGGGAGAGGTTCGATGTTGGGCCCACTAGTTATTTCTGGAATATCAATTGATAAAAAGAAATTAAGAAAACTCTCTTCGTTAGGTGTTAAAGATTCAAAGAAACTTTCTCCAAAAAATCGAAAACTCCTTTACAAAAAAATTATTGAATTAGTTGATGATTATTACATTGCAAAAATCCCTCCAAGATCTATTGATGCAAGTGTGAAGAAACATGGTTTGAATGAATTAGAAGCAAAATACATGGCAAAAGTTGTCTCAAAACTAGATCCTGATACATCATATGTTGATTCATGTGATGTAAATCCTAAAAGATTTGGAAAAGAAATATCTACACTATCTGATAATCATAAAATCAAATCTTATCATCATGCTGATAGCAGATTTGTAGTTGTGTCTGCCGCCTCAATTATTGCCAAAGTTACGCGTGACAGGGTAATTGAGAGATTAAGAAAAAACCATGATTTGGGAAGTGGATATCCGTCTGATTCAAAGACTGTGAAATTTGTAACTAAATATTACAAATCTAATCATTCATTGCCTACATTTGTGCGAAAAAGTTGGAAACCTGTTCAAAAAATATTGAATGATTAATCTCTGAATTTTGCAATAACTATTGCATGATCTTTATCATATGGGTGTAGATCAATCGTTTGTAATATTTCAAATTTTGATTGGAGTTTTCGTGTTTCTTCTTCTACAATTTTCTTTGGTGATTTTGTTACATCAATACTTCGTGTTTTAATTACTAGGAAGAAAAACCCTTCTTTTTTTAGAAACATTTCACAATTATCTATTGCAATTTCTGTTTGATCAGGTTGTGCGATATCTACATAGACTACATCTACTTTTCCAAACACAGAAAAATACTCTTTTGGCCTTCGTGCATCTTGCAGAATTGGCATAATGTTTTTTCTGAATGCTGCAACTCTATCTAAAAAATCCCTTGCAACTCTACTTGCATGTTCTACAGCAAACACAATTCCGTTTGGACCTACAATATCTGAAATATGACTTACAGTTGTTCCAGTTGATGCTCCTAGATACAATACCTTGGTTTTATTTTCAAAAGGAAAAATTTCTAACTCGTTCATTATTGCAGCTGCTAATTTACTTCTAAATGGATCCCATAATCTGAATTCTATTCCTTTTTTAACAATTAGTTTTTCTTTGTATACTTGATTACCTGGTACTAAATTTTCAGTAGCTAACTTTTGCTGACCTTCAGATTTTATCCAGAAAAATGAACGATTATCTTCTTCCAAACTTCTTTCTCTTCTTATTAGAACTTGGTCTGTCATCTCTACGTCCGCCTCTGTCATCTCTACGTCCGCCTCTGTCATCTCTACGTCCGCCTCTGTCTCTAAAATTACTTCCATCTCGTCTGAATGATTCTGGTCTTCGGGTGTCTTTTTCAGTTGGATTTTCATACTTCTTACCTATCTCGTCTACTCTGACATTGAGTTTCTCAAGTAGTGTACTATTCAGTCCCTCTCCATAAACATCAACTCTGGCGGCTATGACTGCTTTTGCTGCAATTGCTCGTGCAATCTTTCCTCTTTGCCATCTAGGTGCAGCATGAACCATTGCATGTTGGAATAATAATCCATGTTTGGGTGGTTGGGAACCTGTCTTTAATGATCTAAATAATGCTTTTTCTGCTCCAAGAACTTGAATTGTACTTGCTGGAAGCGATGCCAATCTTTTAAGACTACCTGCTCTTCCCAAAATTCTAGCCCCAACTGCAGTACTCAGAATTGCGGAAAGATTTGGAGCAATTGACTCCATTTCAGATTCAACATGTTCTTCAAGTTTTTTTCGCAAATCATGAAAATCTAGAATTTGTTTTGCGATTGATTGCACAATTGTAAGATTTACATCTGAAATATCCCCTCCTCTACTTTTTGTAGAAATTAAAGATAACATCTCAACTTTTGATTCAGGAAAACCTGCATCTTCAAAAACTTGTTTTGTTAAAGACTCACGTTTTCCTGCCAAAACAATTTGCGCATACCCGTTAATACTGTCAATAATATTGTCCAATTCAGGAAAATGCAATCCATACCATTCTCTTAATCTGGAACTTAATGCATTTGCAATTTTATCAATTTCGTCTAATGAATTAATTGCTTGAATAATATGAAGATCTGGACTTTCAGATACTTCAGTAACTTTTGAAGATGATAACCCTAAAGCAAATTCTCTTAATTTTCCTAATGCATCTTGAGGATTTGATGCAAAACCTGAATCAACAATAATTTGTGGTTTTGATGCTTGAATTCTCTCTAATTCTGAATCTTCCATAATTTGAGAATCAATATTATTTTTTTTCAAAATCACAAGTAATGATTCATCACTTACTGAAACTCCTCTTTGAATTGATATTAGATAATTGATGAGTTCATTCAGTTTTGATTCCTTATTTTTTACTAGGAGATATTCTTTAACAGGATTTGAAAAAGAAAATGATTTTTCTAGTTTTTCATCATCAAAAACTGAGATTCCCAATTCTGTTAAAATCACAGAATACATGTCTAGTTCAATCTAAACCACCTTTAAAAAAGGTATTAGAATCACAAATCAACTGTTATATTCGAAACTACCCTCATTAATCAAAGTGGAGCCCAATCTTAGAACTTCTGTAGGTCCAATTCAATTAGATAAGCCTGTTATGTTGGCATCTGGAATTCTAGGTATCTCTTTAGATGTCTTTAATCGTCTTTATCGTTCAGGAGCAGGAGCAGTTGTAACAAAATCTCTTAGTACTGAACCTTGGGAAGGATATCCAAATCCAACTATCTTTAGTGTAAAGGGTGGGGGATGGATAAATGCTGTGGGCCTTTCAAACCCTGGCGCAAAAAATTTTGCAAAAATGATTGAACCTAACAAAGATGTACCAATTATTGTGAGTCTTGTAGGTTCAATTCCTGAAGACTTTGAAAAGATGGTAAAACAATTTGAAAATTGTAAAGTCACAGCTTATGAACTAAATCTATCTTGTCCTCATGTTGCCAAAGTTGGATTAGAAGTAGGAGATGATCCTGAATTAGTAAAGAAAATTGTTACTACTGTCAAAAATTCAACAAATGTACCTGTTATTGCCAAGGTTGGTTTAGGAACAACTCATTATCTTAATACCGTAGGAACTGCAATTGAATCTGGAATTGATGCAATCACTGCAATTAATACTGTTAGAGCAATGGCAATAGATGTTGAAACTCAACGTCCTATTCTAAGTAATAAATTTGGAGGATTGTCTGGAACTCCGATAAAACACATTGCCCAAAGATGTGTTTATGAAATTTCTTCTAAACATGATATTCCGATTATTGGATGTGGAGGTATTTCTACTTGGGAAGATGCAGTAGAGTTTTTCTTAGCAGGAGCATCGTCTGTACAACTTGGTAGTGCGATTGGAGATAATTGGATTGATGTGTTTAATGAAATCAATGCTGGAATTTTACGATATATGGAGAAAAAAAATTATACAAAAATTGAGGAGATGATTGGACTTGCAAAGAAATCATAATCATACAACAGTCATCACCATTGAAAAAGTGATTGATGAAACTCCTACTGTTAGAACTTTGATTTTTTCTGATGAAGTAATGTCCAATGTTCTTCCGGGACAATTTGCAATGGTTTGGATTCCTGGAATTAATGAATTACCCATGAGTGTTATGATTTCAGATGAATCTGGAAAAGCAGCATTTACTGTTAGAAAACATGGATCTGCCTCTACTGGTTTGTTTAATGTGAAAGTGGGAGATCAAATTGGAATCCGTGGTCCTTATGGAAATTCTTTTGATCTCAAAGAAGGAAAACTTTTGCTAGTTGGTGGGGGAACTGGTCTTGTTCCGATGATGAGATTACTCACCCATGTAAAACCTACAGATGATGTAACTGTCCTAATTGGAGCAAAATCTAAAGATGAAGTATTTTTTGAAGACTTGGCAAATAGACTCTTGGCAAACAACACTCACAAAGTAATTGTTTCAACTGATGATGGGAGTTATGGGGAAAAAGGATTTGTTACTGATTTAGTTGAAAAACATGTAGAACAAACAAAATTTGATGGGGTCTATGTTTGCGGTCCTGAAATAATGATGCACAAAACCGTTCAATCTGCTCATTCCAAAGGTCTCTTCGTTCAAGCCAGCCTTGAGAGGATGATGAAATGTGGTGTTGGAATTTGTGGAAGTTGTTGTATGGGCGAAGATCTTGTTTGCAAGGATGGAACTATTTTTGATGGTCAACATTTATCTCAAAATAAAGAATTTGGCAATTTTCACAGAAATAAGGCTGGAATCTTAGAAAATTATTAGATTTGACCAGCAAGGTTTAAAATAAATCATAAAATTAATTTCGTGAAGGGAATGGGAACTCCAAAGATCGTATTAACTGCTGATCGAACATTAATGTCGCCTTATAGAGGATTGTCTCTTGCAACATTTTTCGGATGTGCTCCTGCTATAGACCCAAATCGAGACCCAAAGAGCTTTTGGTACAAGATTCTTGGAAAACAAGTAACTCCAAAGGTTTTGTTTGATTTTATCTGTAATTATATTCCACACACAAACGGTGTTGCAAATTATGCACCATATGGTTTGAGAAAACTTGAAGCTGGTTTACTTCGAGATGGATTTAGCAGACAAGATGTTGTTGTTGCACACCCAGATCACATTGAAAAATTCATTGGACCTGAAACACTAGTTGTTGGAACATATGAGATGGACCCACTTGGAATGGGTCCTGTAACTATGACGTTTACTTATGGTCGAAAACAAACATCATATGATGAATATTACAACACTGAACTACATCATAGAATCAAAGCTGCAAAAGAAAAAACTGGCAGTAAAGCCAAAGTAATTTCTGGTGCATCTGGAACTTGGCAATATAACTATGATCCTGAAAAAATAGAAGAGTTTGGAATTTATGCAATCTTAGAAGGTGAACTTGGTGGTATTGCACCTGAAATTGATGGCCATGCAGGACGATTCTTCAATTATTTAATTAATGGAGACTTTGAAAATATGGATCCTTTCAGAAAGAGAAGTGATTTCAAAGTTAACATTAAAGAATTTGAAAGAAACGGAAGAAAACTTCATGGAAGATTTGTGAATTTCTGGGATAGACCTGACTTGGAAGAAATTCCTGATATTGTAGAACCAAGCATGCATGGTATGATTGAAGTCATGAGGGGTTGTGGAAGAGGATGCAAATTCTGTGATGTAACATTAAGATCATTGAGATATTATTCTCCAGAAAAAGTCAAAAAAGAAATTGAAGTTAACATAAAGAAAGGTGGTTCTAAATCTGCTTGGGTTCATAGTGATGATATTTTCGTTTATGGTATGGACCCTAGAACTGCAAAAGGAATGGAACCAAACAGAGAAGCACTAGAAGAACTATTTACTGCAATAATGTCTACTGGAGTTGAACATACAAATCCCACTCATGGTACATTGGCAGGAGCAATTGCTGATGAAAAATTGATTCCAAATCTATCTAAAATTATGAAAGCAGGACCTGACAATATGATTGGTGTTCAGGCTGGATTTGAAACTGGAAGTTTGAGATTAATTGGAAAATATGCTGATAGAAAACTTGCACCATACTCTCCTGAAGAATGGCATTGGGTTGTAAAAGAAGGTGTAAAGACATTAAACCAGGATTATTGGATTCCAGCATTTACTTTGATTATGGGTCTTGATAATGATGAACAACCAGAAGATTCATGGGAAACCATTAGATTAATCAGTGAATTAGAACGTGAACAACCTGAATCAATGTTTACTGCAACAGCTTTGACATTTGTTCCAATTGGATTATTAGAAAAATCTGACTTCTTTAACATTGGAAATGAAATGACTCCTGCCCAACTAGGTGTTCTATACAAGACATGGCAGCATAATTTCAAGTACGGTATTCAGAAATTCATGACTAGAACTGGTTCAAAAGGGCCTCAAAGATACTTTTTCAATGCAATTGCACGTTCTCTTGGTGGCGTTCCATTAGGTGCAATGGAAAGATATGCCCGCAAGAAGAGTCGTGAACATGAACATGTCATTGAAACTGTAAAAGCAAAGTACAGATAGAATTCCAAATACATAAATTCGTTAATTTGCGGTGTAAATTATGGCAACTCACGGTTCACTTACTAAAGCAGGTAAAGTAAGAGGACAAACTCCAAAAGTAGAAGGACGTAAAATTGTAGGTACTAATTCTAGTCTAAGAAATAAGAGCAATTTTAAAAAGAGATTTGTCTTAGGTAGATTCCCTGGTCAAAATAAACCTGGACAAAGAAGAAAGAGACGATAGTCAATATTTTCTAAATTTTATCATTTAACGATCATCATTTAAAACAATACTCTTATAAAGTACTGGTACCGTACCATACGGTATGGTAGAAGATTTAAGATTAGATAGTTTAGAGGGCGTAGGTCCTGTAACGACTAGAAAATTATCCGATGCAGGTGTCCACAACGTCATGGACCTCATCGTTAGAGGCCCAGTGGAAATTGCAGAAATAACTGGAATGGAAAAAGATACTGCTGAAAAAATTGTCAACAAAGCACGTCAACATCTAGTTGATGGTGGATTAATTGCTAAACACTTTACAAGTGCAAGTGAAATCTACAAACATCGTCAAAGTATTGGTAAAATTACAACTGGCACAAATTGTCTTGACACATTATTTGATGGTGGTCTTGAGACCCAAGCCTTAACAGAGGTTTATGGAGAATTTGGTTGTGGCAAAACACAATTTGCTCATACCATGTCTGTTATGGTTCAAAAAACCAAAGAAGAAGGTGGTCTTGAAGGCAGTGTTTTGTATATTGATACTGAAAATACTTTCAGACCTGAAAGAATTGTATCTATTGCTCAAGCTCATGAGATGGATCCTGAAAAAGTTTTAGACAACATTATTGTTGCTCGTGCATATAATAGTGCCCACCAAACATTGATTCTAGAAGAAGCAGGACCCGTTATTGAAGAAAACAACATCAAACTAATTGTTGCAGACTCTGCAGTTGGATTGTTCCGTTCTGAATATCTTGGAAGAGGAACTCTGTCTAACAGACAACAAAAACTAAATCATTTTGTTCATCTGTTGTCTAGAATTGCAGAAACTTACAACTGTGCTGCAATTGCAACAAACCAAGTAATGGCATCTCCTGATGTCTTCTTTGGTGACCCAACTCGCCCAATTGGTGGAAATGTAGTTGCACATACTAGTACTTATAGAATTTACTTTAAGAAATCTGGCAAAAAACGAATCGCACGAATGGTCGATAGTCCTCATCATCCTGAAGAAGAAGTAATCTTTGCTCTAGGTGAAGCAGGTGTAATTGATCCTGAAGAGGCTGAGAAAAAGACCAAAAAGACTACCAAAAAAATAACTACCAAAAAGGCAAAAGAGCCTGAAGTAGAAGCCAAAGCAGAAACAACAGTAGAAACACATGAAGAATCTACAGAAACACCTCAAGTAAAGACAACTGCTGAAATGCCAGAAATTGAATCTACAGAATCCCCTCTAGTAAACACCGAAGTAGATGATGCAGAACCTGTAGAAGAATAAAACTCTCTACTTTCTTTTCTTTTGAAATCTATGAATATTCCTTTTTTGTAATTTTTTTTATGACTAAAACCCAATGTATTCTATTTGACATTGGAGGTGTGTTAGTTGATTGGCACATGTCTTGGATCACATCTGAAGTTTCAAAACGATTTAACATTAAAGAAGAATTGATAATTTCCGTATTTAATGAACATTTACATAAATTAGATTCTGGAACAATTGACGAATCAACTTTTTGGCAAAATATTGCAATTGATACTAAATCTAATCTGTTAAAAAATAATAATGAATCACTCTGGGATACTTATTTTAGAAAAAATGCTGTACCGAACTTGGATGTGAAAAAACTTAGTATTGATTTAAAACAAAATGGATTTACCATTGGAATAATTTCTAATATTGAAAAAGTGACTCATGCAGTAGTCGATGATTGGGATCTGTTGTCTCATTTTGAACATAAATTCATGTCTTATCAAATTGGTTTTTCAAAACCTGATCCTAGAATATATGAACATGTGATTCAAAAATTACCTTATTCTGCAGATGAATTATTATTCATTGATGATAAACCATCTAATGTGAAATCTGCAAAAAATTGTGGATTACAATCTATTCATTTTACCAATTTTGAAAATTTACAATCCTCTTTACATCAATTTGGAGTCACGATTTAGCCTCAATTTTGAGATTACTGTTGATTAAATTATAATATCATTTGATTAATTCTGTAAATCATGACAGACCTTTATCGATTGTATCCTGAAGAAATGGAAAAACTTGTAATTGATATGGGATATGAAAGATATCGAGCAGATCAAATCTTACTTCCACTTTATTACAAATTCCCAAAAAATATCAATGATATTCCACAACTTCCAAAGAAACTACGAGAAAAACTAACAGAAGCAGGATATACAATCGGTTCAGCAAAAGAAATCCATCGTGTTGTTAGTGAAGATGGTGATACTACAAAACTACTATTAGAATTGTCTGATGGTTCTTCAGTTGAAACCGTTCTAATGCAATATTCTCCAACAAAAATTGGAGGTCATCCAAGATCAACTATCTGTGTTTCAACACAAATTGGATGTGCAATGGGATGTGTATTTTGTGCAACTGGACAAATGGGTTTTGAGACAAATCTAAAATCTGAACACATTGTTTCTCAAGTAATTCATTTTGCTGAAATCTTAGAACAACGTGGAGAACATGTTACAAACTTGGTTTTTATGGGGATGGGTGAACCACTGGCAAATTATGATGAGATGATTCGTGCTGTAAAAATTTTAACACATGATAGAGGTTTTGGATTGGGACAAAGACACATTACAATTTCTACCATAGGTATAACATCGGGAATTGAAAAACTGGCTGAAGAGAATCTTCAGATTGGTCTTGCTATTTCTCTTCATGCTCCAAACAATGAATTGCGAAAAAAACTTGTACCCACTGCAGGACCTCATTCTGTTGAAGATATCATAAAATCTGGAAAAAATTATTTCAAAAAAACCGGACGTCGTGTTACTTTTGAATATGCATTAATAGAGGGCATTAATGACTCTCCTGAAATTGCAAATGAATTAGCAATGCTTTTGCATGGAAATGGTTCACACGTCAACATAATTCCAATAAATCCTACTGCTGGTGATTTTAGACGTCCATCTGAGAAAAATATCTCCGAATTTGAGCAAATATTGCAAAAATCTGGGGTGAATTGTACTGTTCGTGTTGAAAAAGGTACTGAGATCTCAGCTGCTTGTGGGCAACTACGAACAGATATTGTTGACTAATATAATCCGCATCTTGTTCTAAGTCTTAAAATAGGGCTTTTGAAGGTTTTACACTACATGGCAACTAAGAAATCTCACGGTCGTTCACATGGATTTAAACACAAATCCAGATCAGTAATGAAGAAAAAGTCTCCTAGAGGCGTTTCATTCTTGCTACGTGAATACCAAGAAGGTCAACAAGCACTTGTCATTATTGATCCTAGACAACACAAAGGATTACCTCACAGAAGATACCATGGCAAAGTCGGTATGATTACAAATGTGGGTAGACGTGCTGTCACACTAGATGTGAAATTAGGGGATAAATCGAAAACCTTAATCACTAGATTGGATCACATAAAACCATTCGGTGTGTAGTTATGGAAGAAGTACAAAAGAAACAAGCTATTTCTCTTTCAGAAGTTAAAGAAATCTTGGGTAAAGTTGATCCTGAAGAGATGGATCAAATTCAACGTTGGACATATGATTATGTTTCAAAATTTGTGTCACTTGATCCTAAAGATGCAAAAGAGATGAAGAAAAAACTCATCAAAGAATGTGAATTGACAGAAGATGAAGCTGTCGAAATTGTTAACATTAGACCCACAAGTATGGCTGAATTACGTTCCTTCACTTTTGGTTGGAAAAAATTAATTCTTGCTGAAACTCTGGATAAAATGCTCAAAATTATCAAGGAGCACTCTTAGTTTCTAAGGAGTATTTTATTTTGTATAGGGCACAATCCCCTCCTAGAAAGTATGAGGAATATGCATACGTTCTAGATTTCAATCCTCGAGGAAAATCTTCCACTGTAAGAGGACGAGAAGGAATAATCATTACTGCAATTGGCGAAGAAAGATTAACAATCTTGGAGATTCTTGGAATTGCAAATTCTACATTTGAAGTAGGTGAGAAAATCTATATTGGAAAAGAAGGAAGAACAAAAGTTCAATCTGTATTAGGTAAGATGGAATATGAAAAAATATCTTCATCTGCTCAAACTGAGTTGCAAAATGTAGTAGAAAGTATTGTATCTGAGAATGAATCAAAATTTGTAGAATATCTAAACAAGGCACAACCACTTACTCCTAGGATTCATGCATTAGAATTGATTCCAGGAATTGGAAAAACCTACATGAAGACAATGCTTGAAGAACGTGAAAAAAAACTTTTTGAGAGCTATGATGACTTGCAAGAAAGAGTGGGGTTTAAAGAACCAATCAAACACATTGCAGAACGAATCATGGATGAAATTACTGGCGAAAGTAGAATGAATCTCTTTGTAAAGAGATGATAAAACGAAAATTACTAGGACAACATTTTCTCAACTCTCATCCAATTGCAGAATCTATTGTGTCTGAGGCAAAAATCACAAAAAATGATGTTGTATATGAGATTGGAACTGGGTTGGGGATATTGACTCCTTTATTATGTAAAAACGCAAAAAAAGTAATTTCGGTTGATGCAGATGAAAATCTGATCAAAAACGCAAAAACTAATTTCTCAAACATTGAAAATCTTGTGCTAAAATCAGGTGATGGGTTTAAGAAAAAAGACTCATTTTCTGTTTTTGTATCTAATCTACCTTATTCTAAGAGCAAAGATGCTATAGAGTGGTTAGCTCAACATCCGTTTTCTCATGGTGTGATCATGATCCAAAAAGAATTTGCAGAAAAACTTGTTGCTAAGTCTAAGAATAGAAAAGCAATAAGCATAATTGCTACACATGCATTTGATATTGATAAAATATCTGATGTTGGAAAGAATAATTTTTCCCCTCGTCCAAAAGTTGATTCCGTAATTTTGAAAATAACAAAGAAAACTGATATGGATAAGAAGTTAATCTCAACAATAAATGAGATTTTTTCATATCGAAGAAAAACCGTAAAAAATATCTTGAAACATTTCAATAAGGAGACTCAAATTGAGAAACGTGTTGATGATTTATCAGGAGATGAAATTGTAAACCTTGCAAAACAAATTCTCAAAAAATGATGAATATCTTCCATCTGAGGATACTTTTTTTATTGCAGAAAATATTGAAAACGAAAAAGGAGAATGTGCATTAGACATTGGAAGTGGCTCAGGATATTTAACAAAATTATTGACTGAAAATTTTTCATTTGTTCTTGGTACTGATATTAACTGTGATGTACTACAACATCAAAGTTCATACAAAACACAGAATCTGATTTGCTGTAATGGTTCAGATGCATTGAACATTAAATTTGATTTTATTGTATGTAATTTGCCATATTTGGCAACTGATGAAATCTTAGATATTGCTACTGATGGTGGAGCAGAGGGATTTGAGATTCCAAAAAAAATCTTTGATTCAACTATTAACAACATCAAAGAAGGTGGAAAATTTGTATTTGTTACATCATCTCTTTCAAACTATCAAAAACTCATAGATTATGCACAAAAACTAGGCTTAAGCACACAAATAATTGCAAAAAAGAAACTCTTCTTTGAAGAATTGATTCTTGTAGAGGCTACTAACTGATTATTTTCTTAATTGTTCTTTTGCGTAAGTTATAATCGCATCTGTCATTTGTGTTGTTGATGCATTACCACCAATATCCCATGTAACTGCTTTTCCTTCATTGATAACTTGTTCTGTTGCAGCAAAAATTGCATCTCTAACATCTCTTTCACCAAGATAATCCGCCATCCAAGCTCCTGATAAAACAGTTGCAGTTGGATTTACTTTGTTTTGTCCTGCAAATTGTGGTGCACTTCCATGAGCTGCTTCAAACATTGCATAATTATCTCCAATGTTTGCAGAATAAATTAATCCTATTGAACCTACAAGTGCTGATGCAAGTTCAGAAATAATATCCATAAACAAATTGGTACTAACTAATACTGAACCATTGAATTGTTCAGTTGCAATTACCATCTGTTGAGCCATGTTGTCAATATAAATTTCAGATAATTCGATATCTGTTCCTTCAACTGCTTTTTGAGTTTCATCCCAAAAAATTCCATCTGTTTGTTTTAGAATATTTCTTTTTGTTACTGCAACCATTTTTTTCATATTGAATTTATTTGCCCAATCAACTGCTGAATTAATTAATCGTCTACTTCCTTGTCTTGTAATCTTTCTAATTGCAATTGCTGCATCATCTGTAATTTTTGCTTCTACTCCTGTATAGAGTCCTTCTGTTGCCTCTCTAAAACAAACACAATCAAGTTTTCTATCTGGGGTTAGTCTATCATAAGTTTTAGTTGGCCTGATATTTGCATAAAGATCAAATTTTTGTCTTAATGTTACAGCAACACTTCTAGGTGCACCTGGAACTGGAATTGTTGTAGTTGGTCCTTTGAAACAACAGTCTGATTCTTCTAATGTCTTCATGGTCACATCTGGAATATATGATACGTCTTTTCGGCCATTTTTGTCCCATTGCTCAGAACCTGCTTCACATAGAACCAACTCTGACTGAAAATTACATTCCTTGAGAACTCTAAGCATTGAATCTACGACTTCAGGTCCAATACCATCCCCTTTCATCACTGCAGCTTTTTTACTCAAAACTGCAAGTTTTTGAGAAGTTTATTATTTAATTCTACCTTGATCGAAAATATTCTGCATGTCATCTATAGAGATGATTTAATAGTTAATTTTGTAAAATAATCTCAAATGATTATAGTTCAAATCTCTGATCTTCATATAGGTTCACAGTTCTTAGAGAAAAAATTTCATACATTAGTTGATGAAGTCAACAAATTGAATCCTGATGTAATTGTAATTACTGGTGATCTAACAAATGAAGGTTTAATGAAAGAATATGAAAAGTGTAAATCTATCTTAGATATCTTTAACACAAAAAAAATTATTGCAATAAGTGGAAATCATGATTATAGAAACACTGGTTATCTCTTATTCAAAAAATTTTTTCCGTTTCAAACAGTTAATGAATTGAGCAATGATGTTGTTTTAGTAACTGTAGGCACTGCAAGACCTGATCGAAATGAGGGTGAAGTTGGTTACAGACAAAACTTGTGGCTTGAGAGAACAATGAAAAAATACAAAGACAAGATAAAGATTGTTGCAATGCATCATCATCTTATTGCGATTCCAGATACTGGTTCTGATCAACTAACCGTAGTTGATGCTGGTGATGTGTTAAGAACAATACTTGATTCCAAAGTTGATATTGTTTTATGTGGCCACAAACATAGACCTTGGGCTTGGAACTTTGGGACTCTAACTGTTGTTAATGCCGGTACTGCAACATCTGAGCGAGTACGTGGCTTATTTGAAAACACATACAATATTTTGACAATTGAGGACAAAAAGGTCCAAATTGACTTAAAGATTGTAGGTGGAAAACGTGTTCCAATTAACGACATTGTGAATAATTACAGTCAATTTCATGATGAACTAGACAATGTTTGAACTCTCAATTTATCCAAAGTTTGACTTATTTACAGATTAATTATAGTCCTGATTGTGCGGGGATCGCCTAGCCTGGTAGGGCGTGGGATTGCTAATCCCATGTCCGCAAGGACACGGGGGTTCAAATCCCCCTCCCCGCGCCATTAAACCTTAATAGACCGATTTGAGATGTTTTTTTATGGGACGAAGAAAAACTCAAAAAATTATACGTACAGGTCCTAAAAATGCAACAACTGGAATGTGTCCAATTTGTAAAACAATTGGTAAAATTTTCATCTTAGGCTCTCCTGGTGAGGAGCGTGCAAAGTGTGAAAAATGTCGTCAAGAGTTTGAATTATAGTCCAAAAAACTAACCTGCCCATCAAATTATTTACCCATAACTTTTTAAGACAATTTTTTCATCATAGATAATCATGAGTTCAGAAGCTGAAACCATCTATGAAAGAGTTGCAAAACTTGAAGATGAAATTGCATTACTTAGAAGTGAAGTCGACATCCTTAAAAGAGCAATGAGAAACAAAATTGCTCGTCATGAAATTTCAATGATTAAGAAAGGACAAGACATAGATTCTATTATTGATTAATTTTTTGTCTTTATACTTCTAATTAATTCTAAAATAAAATCTACATCTTCTGCATTTGGATTAATTTCCAAATATTTATTCAAATATTTTAACGCACTATTGTAATTTAGTAATCTCTCTTCTAGTATTCCTTTGTCTCTTATGTCTTCAGGCGATTCTGGTTCAATTGCCAAGACCATGTTGACACAACGAAGTGCCTTGTCATACACAAAAGATTGTACATACGAATTCTTCAGGTTACGAGTCATTCTTAGCAGAATTTGTTCGTGTCCTATCTCATCTAAGAATTCTGGTTTGAATTCTATTTCTCCACCAAAATTTGTATCAAGAATTTCTTGCAAGTCATCAATGTTTAGTAATCGTCCGTCATAGAATGGATCTAGTATCATTTCTTCATTGTATTTTACTAAAATGTGACTTGGAAACCCTACAATCTTAAGATCTAGTCCAATAAACTTTGCAATCTCTGCATATAGGATTGAAACTGTTATTGGCAGTCCTGTTTTTTTATCTATTACTTCATTTAGAAAATTATTTTTTGGATTGTAATAATCATCATCGTCTCCACCATAGCCTAGATTCTCAAAGAGATGTTCATTTAACATTGAAATAAGATATGTTGGATTTTTAACATCGTTGATTGACTCTTTGAGAGACATTCCAATTTTTGTGATCTTTTCTATGTATTTTTTAATATCTAGTTCTGGATATTCTAGAATTTGCGCAAATTTAAGACATTTTTCAACTAAGTTGAAATTTGGATTTTTTGCAAATGAATACCATTCTGCAACAAATGGATCAAACTCTTTTTCCAATTATTCTTGGCTCAACTTGTCAAGGTATAGTTGAGGATCTTTGAGTTCTTTAGTATTTGGAGGAAATTCAATGATTTTCTTGAAGGTATTTGAGCCTAGTTTTTCATATACTGTCTTTGTAAAGTCTTTGCCCATGTTCTTTCTAACTTGGTATGATGAAAAGTCTGTTCCCATAAATGTGGTAAGATAATTCTGAAAGTCTTGATCATCTTTTAAGATATTTTCAATTGCAAATCCTGCCATGCCCTCCATTGCAGTAAATGCTGCATGGTGGTGTTGAATTGGTACAAGCCATCTTTTGTAAATATCTAAGAGTTGTGGAATTGCTTCTTTGATTTTGGGATCCATCTCTACATGTGTAAACGTCATTACATCAGGTCCTATCTGTTCAATTAAGAAGTGATCTGGATTCAAAAAGAAAAATAGGTTTGCTCTTTTTGCAAATGGGAAATCATCTGGTACTGTTTGTAGTTGACAATATTCAGCCAACATGTTAACTATCTCAGAATCGAGCCCTAGAATGATTCTTGCTAATTCTTCATTGATTTTATTTACTTGCATTGCAGCTTTTTTGTTAATTTGATGTAATTTTTCTTGCGTAGAATGGATTAATTCCTCTAATACTGCCATCTTTATTCCTCCAACATATCCCGAGTTTACATTTTCAAATTTTGATTCGTATGGCTCTCCTTGTTTATGTAAAATGATTTGTGGATAACGTGACAAGATGAATCTGTTAAGATAGATCACTCCATCAAGATAATCTCCATATGTTGTTGTAATTTTTGAAATGTATTGAATTGCATAAGTAGAATACACCAAATACTTTGCAGTATCTTGTTTCATTAATTCTGCAATCTTTACATTATCTTCTTTTGCAACTGCATTAAATAATTCTCTTACAAACTCTTTTGATTCATTATCTGAAAACACTTTTTCGCCTTTTAGTTTCTTTAAATCTTCCAATTCTGGAAACTTAAACTCTAAACTATCTGATACTTGTATTCCAAGAAATTTTTTGATTTTTTCTTTGAATTCTGGAAGAACTTGTTTTGTTATCTCTTCAATATCCCTGAATTCTACTTTGCCTACTAAATCTTCTTTAGCCTTGCTTGCTAGGCTTGAAATCTCTTTTTCCTCATCAATCTCTACTGATAATTGACCAAAAAGTGCCTCAGCAAATTCCTCAAACTCTCCCATTTTCAAATAGAATCTTGAATAACTACATTTAACATTATCTTGATTCTGCATCAAAGAAATATAGTTTGTAACAATTATTTTTTCATATGTTGCAATCAAGTCTTGAATTTCTGAATTGTGTGCAATGTGGAGCAAAACTTGATCTAGATGTATTTGAATCCGATAAAGAAATTGTAGAAGGGCTAATGCAATGCAAAAAATGTAAATTAGACTTTCCAATTATCCAAAAAATTCCAATTATGTGGAATGATTTCTCAAAGTATCTTTCTTCTAGAAGGATTCTTGGTGGACACCTCTACAAACTAACTAATTCACTTAAACTCAAGAATTTTGTAAAAAAATCTTTGAATGAAAAAGATAATGATCGTAGTAATCTTGAAGAAAAGTGGGCTAGAATTTACCAAAACAGCAAAAATTCAAAATTTTATGGTATCATAAAGAAAAACCTTGATTCTTTACCTTCTTCAAAATTTGTTTTAGAACATGGTTGCTCTATAGGAATCGTAACTAATCATTTGGCAAACTCTAATGAAATGGTATTTGGAATAGACCGTTCCTTTAATGCAATTCAAGTTGCAAAAAAACAATTTAAAGATAACTTGGATTATTTTGTAGCTGACTCTCTTAGTCCCTGTTTTGGTAAATTGCAGTTTGATTTAGTTTTGGCTCTAAATGTGTTGGAAATTATCGAACCAAAGAATTTACTCAAATCAATATCAAAACAAATCACAAAAGGATATTTTATGATCTCTGATCCTTATGATTTTGATAGGGGCACTAATTCTGTGAAAAATCCTTTAAATGCATCTAGTTTACGCATAAATTTGAACAATTTAGGATTTAAAATTTCAAATTCTACAAAAACCCCCTCCTTCATTCCATGGAACCTAAAACTAAATCCACGTTCAACATTAAACTACAAAGTCGACTTCATTATTGCTCAAAAATCCTAAATCAAATCTTTCCAAATTCCGGTAAACTCATCACTTGGAACTACTGAGAAAATTTTGATTTTACCTAATGGCTCTAGATATTGCCTCTTATCATAATATGTGAACTCTCCTTCTATATCTGGAAAAATTGTTATTGTATCTTGTTGTCCTGGCTCTAGCAAATTTGTTTGTACATTAAATCCATCAATGTATAATCTGTGATGTGTTGTTCCATTGTTGATTACAGTTAAAATATATGCAAAAGACGTTCGTGAGATTAACGTTGGATTGTTGTCTCCTTTTACTCCCTTGATTGCTTGAATTTGAGTCTCTCCATCAATCTCTTGGAATACTATTGTTTGCTCTACTGTCTCATCCCAAAATATCTCAACATGTCGAACATTTCCTTGTCCAATAAACCCCACCATTACTGCAAGTCCAATCATCCCTGCAACTAGTCCTATGATAATCAAAATTTTGTCATTTTGCTTCACTGATACTTTTTTTGTATTTTCTTCCTTAAGTAAATACATTAGAATTCCACAAATGATAAGACTTTATTTGAGAATTATTTCCCTGTATATCATGCCTCTTTACTGTAAACAATGTGAAGAAAGACGTTATCCACAATATAGTGTTGATGATAAGGGAACTTTATGGTTATGCAACAAATGTCAAAACTATACTGATGCCGAAGATATGATAATTCGTGAGCAGACACAAGAAGAAAGAGATGGAATTAAGGCTAAATCTG
This sequence comes from uncultured Nitrosopumilaceae archaeon, assembly GCA_964343515.1. Classification (GTDB taxonomy): domain Archaea; phylum Thermoproteota; class Nitrososphaeria; order Nitrososphaerales; family Nitrosopumilaceae; genus Nitrosopumilus. Next base: position 27,419 of record CAYFJT010000005.1, on the reverse strand, counting down.
AAGAGTTTGAGAGAACCTCAAGGTTTTCAGGAGAAAAACTTTCTCGAAGAAAAGGCGTAAACTAAAAAAAATAGGAGTATTCCTAAAACTCTATTACAGATCCTGCTGAAATAGTGAACTTTTGATTCTGTTGTTCTCCATGGACGTCGTACCATGAAATGTTAAGATTTACTTTATTTCTGAGTGCCGACTCTACTGTAATGTGGCTTGCTTGTCTTAGTCTGTCTTGTATTGGTTTTTCTGCTATTGTTTCATCTATTGTGTTTCTCATGAATTATTTTTTGTAATTGTAATTTAGTAACAAGAGTAAAAATTAATTTTTGATCGCAGGATCTAATTTGACAACTAGAAACTGTTAATGAATAATTGAATCAAAATTGATCTAATGTTAGCTCTAAATTTATCATATCTTCATTAAAGGTCACTATCAAAATCCATTCATGAAATTTTGTTCTAAATGTGATACTAAACTTACTCAAAACTTTGCAGATGTTGGTGGTCCTGGAATTTGTCCAAAATGTAATCCTGAAATGATTATCCCAAAAAGACCCACATATGGAATGAATTATTCTGGAAAGACAAAACCATGTTCCAAGGGTTGTGGAGCTGAGATCTATTGGGATGAGGAATTCAAATCAGACAGTGGAAAATTCATTCCAATTGACTCTAGAACTGATGAACCACATCGATGCGATGGTCCTGTAGAATCTTCATTGGGTTATTTTCCTGATGACATAAAACAACTAAAGAAAAAAGAAATTTCTGCGAAACCTGCCATTCCGATTCCACAAGAGATTCTTTATGATATTACAAAAATCCCAAAATCTTTGATTGATGATGATTTTATAGTTCATGAGATTATTCAAGGACACAAAGAAGAATCATTGGGAATAGTTCACTATGAAAATTTGGTGTCTCCAGAGCCTGAAAAGATACCAATTTCAAGTCTAAATGATGTATTATCTGAAAAAATTCTCAAAGGAATAACAAAGTATGGTTTTACAGGGCTGCTCTCATTCCAAGAAGAATCTATACGTTCAATCTTGGCTGGAAAAAATTCTATAATTTCTGCACCTACTGGTTCTGGAAAAACTGAAGCATTTAGCATCCCTATACTAGAAAAAATTTCACACCAAAAAGAATATGGCGTTTTTGCTCTGTTTGTATATCCACTTAATGCACTCATTGATGATCAGGTATCAAAAATCTCAAAACTCATTGATGCTTGTGGATTAAAAAATACAGTTGATGTTTATTCTATTCATGGTGGACAGAGCTCAGAATACAAGGACATGATTATCGCAGATGCTGCAAAAAAATCTCTAATCATCGCAACAAACTTTGATTTTATCAACTACCATTTGATCTTACAAGATAAAAAATGGAATGAATTATTCAAGAATGCAAAAATAATTGTAATGGATGAAGCTCATTCTTACACAAGCTTTCATGGTTCAAATGTGTATCATGTGTTAAAGCGAATGAAACGTTACATGGGAGATGTTCAGTTTATTGGCTCTTCGGCAACTCTTGATAATTCTCAAGAATTTTTCTCAAACATGTTTGATTTACCTATAGAATCATTTTCGTTTATCAAAAGTAAAACTAGAAGAAAAAGAAATATGCACATGTTCTTTGTCATGCCACGCAAGTTTGGACAGAGAACAACAATGGAGATGTTATCATCCATTTGTTACAAGAATCATTCCGCCCAACTGATCTTCAGCAATTCACACAACGATTCAGAATTTCTTGCATCAAATTTAGAGAATACAAATGAAGGAATACGAATTCAGATTCATAGAGGTGGTCTTGATCAAAACAATAGAAAACTGTATGAATCTCAAATGAAGGCAGGTGAACTTGATGCCCTATCATGTACTCCGACTTTGGAGCTGGGAATAGACATTGGTCACGTTGATGTCGTTATTTCTGCCTTCAAAAATGAGTATGATTCCTTTGTACAGCGAATTGGACGTGCAGGAAGAATGGGACAAAAATCATATGCCATTTGTGTACTTGATCCTGATGATGCAGCATGTCATTATTTTGCTCGTCACATTGGAGAGTATCTTTCCCAAGACCACATCATTCCGATAAACAAGAAAAACTCGATTATTTCAGAAAAACATGCCGAATCAATTGAAATTGAAGCAGAATCTGCAGAATCTTCTGACAAATCTCAGTTCTTTGATTTTGTAAACAGCATAAATCTTCGTGGGGCATCAGGTGAAATTGCAATTTATCTGAACTCTAGAAAGATTGGAACACGAGGTGTCCCCGTTGGATATTATCAACTACATCAAAATGCAATTTATCATTTTAACAAACAAAACTATGAGGTCATCTCTTTGAGAAAATCTCAAAATGGTGTACGTGCATATTTGAAAAAATCTTATGAAAACCAAAAAAGAACCATACCTATAGTCAGAACATCAATTCTACAAACATCTGAGAGAAATGCTATTCACAAAGAAATCCTTGTAAACAACAAAAAATTGCAACTGCGTTATGGAATAATTGAACTAAGTAGAACCATAACTGGTTATCTTAAAGGAAACTATAATGATTCATCAGAAAATTTCCAAACCTTTAACGGAAGTACAGATCCGTCTTGGCGTAACTTTAACTGGAGATCGAAACACTCTTCTGTTAGTATTGAAATTCCTTCAGAATTTGTAATAACTAGTAATGAATCTAAAAACCAAATCACATCAGACTCTAGAATTCATACAATTTGTCATGCATTGATTAATGCTTCAAAAATTATCACAAAATCTGAATCAAATGATATTGATGTATACTATGAAAATGGAATAATCTATCTTTATGACAATTCTTCAGATGGATTCAATGGGTGCAGTAAGATAATCTTTGAATCTTTTGATAAAGTACTAGAAACATGTTATTCTTTGTTAAATGACTGTGATTGCCCAGTTGATCTTGAACAAAAAAATGCAGTTTCAAAGGGTGAAAAATGGGGTGGATGCCCAAAATGTACGTTCACCAATAACTATTGCCAGACAAAAAACAAGGAACTATCTAAAAAAGATGCAATAGATTTTTTTGCTGTGTTTGTTTAGCCATAATCATGGGATTTAAGGACTTGTTTGTTGGTGGAAATGAGGGGAATATTCCAATTAAGGTACAGTGTTCAGGATGCCAGAGAATAACAGTAGTAAAGATTCCTGCTGACAAGGACTTTGCAAAATGGAATCAAAAATCAAGCTGTGGTCAATGCGGTGCTGCTAATTGCTGGCAAAAACTCTGAATGGGGTAAAGATTCGGTACCATGAAACGAATCCTAGGCTACTTTTGGCAAAAAGCAGGTTGACCGAATCTTGAAAAAATTATTGTTTTGTAATTAATAAAAATCATGTTTGCACTGCATTACAATTACTACACTAGTTATACAGCTATTATGACATAATGAGTATTGAAAATAACTGTAAAAGAGGGCTGGAGTAAAAATAGCAAATTAGCAATACTTGCTATTTGTGTTAGCTTGGTAGCAATCGTTGCAACTGTGCTGCTTGATTAGACAAAAATGCTTAAAATCAAAAATGTTGTCTTGGATTTATGGAATGCCTACGTTGTGATGGTAAAGGGAAGATTCGAAACGAATTTGGAATGTGGGAAAAGTGTGATTCTTGCCAAAAACAAGAGATGACATTTGAGAGTGCACATCCTGAACCTGATGTGAACGAAGAAGGAATTTAATCTAATGACGTTTTGTTAGAATCATGGATAATTTAGATAATGCAAAACATGATCATCAGAAAAACAAATCTGATATTGTAAATTTGGTAAAGCAGATGTTTGCTAATAAAAAATGGGGCGATGAAGAATATCGTCAAGCTTTAGAAGAATTGGTAAAAAAAGATGAAAAATTGGTTGCTGAAGTTACCAAAATTATCAAAGAAAGACATGGATGAGAAAAAAATTAAAACAAGAAGACTGTCATGAGGATTCCTTAGGTCAAGGCGTTCTAACATTAACTAGCAAAAGAATTGCATTTGATAAAACAAAGTCTAGAATAATGGATTTCTCAAAACATATGGATGAAACGATTCTTGACATTCCATTAAGTGATGTGATTCATACGTGGCGAGAAGGATTATTGATGAAAAAGGCCTGCATCTCTGTTAGAACTTCTAATGGTGAAAAGACCTACAAGTTCGGCGTGTTTAATGTTGGCGGGTGGGTTGATGATATTCAGGACGCCATGAATGATCAACAATCTTAAGTTGGTACTTTTTCCAAATATAATTAGTGACTGGTATAAAATTTTCTTGGCATGATAATTTTTATGGAATTGCATGGAGAACTCATGCTGGAAATCCAATTGCAGTTCCGTTATTTGCCAAATTAGAAGAATCTCAAAAAATTGCAGAAATTGCAAAGACTTGGAATCCAAAAAATATCCATCTAACATTTATCGAAAATGATAACGGTAGTTATTCCATCTGTATCTTTGAAGAGCCTGATGATTCTGCAGAAAATACGGGGCTTTATCGTTCTGGTATGAGTCAAATTGGAACCTATGGGAAGATCAAACAAATTATAGAAAAAAAATCCTCTATGTGGAATCCTCTTCAAGTATACATCCAAATTGCATATGCTGCAGATCCAGCTGATTCAAAAACATATCAAAACAAAACAGACCTTATTCCAGTAAATAGATTGGAGATTATCTCCGAACCTCGACTAGAATCTGCAAAGTTTGCAATTGAGAAAAATGCCCACGAAACTCAACAAAAATGATTTCAAAGAAACCACTGGTGAAAATTAACTCTAGTCTTTATCTTGTAAATTTTACAATAGTTATTCATGATAGAGATATGTGAGCGATGCAACAAAACAGTTGATGAGGTCAGTAGATATCATAATCATGGAGTAGACAAACTGCTGTGCTCTTTTTGTATCTCTGAAATTGACAAGTATTATTCTATTGTATGTGTCACATGTGGTAAACCTGCACATCTGCGAGGAAATTTAATTGAATATGATGATCAAAAGATCTGTTCTGTATGTATGGATGAAAAAATAATAAAAGAGAATTAATCTGTTGGATTCATCAACGATGCCCTTTCTTTGAGTTTTTGATCAACTAGTGCACTGATGTAATCTCCAGGCTCACCTTGACATGTTCCAATATTTACCGCATGACCGTCTAAGGTTTCAGCTATACAACCCTCGTTAGTAATTGCAACAATTTTTACTGTTTCTAGAATCTCTGCTGGTGCGACATAAAACATTAAGTATGTTAGTAAAGCAAGCCCAACGCCTGCAAGTATTCCTGCTACAATTAACTTACTATGGTTTGTTGATTTTTCTCTTTGTATTCCTGACATTGATTATGTAACGCATTTAAAAATTAAAATAACTTCGAATTTTATCGATCTTGAAAATCATAATATGAATTTAAATTCAAAATCTCTGACTTTCTGAACAAAATTTTTTTGAAAATTCGTGTGATAGTTATATTGAAATTTTCTAAATAATTTTATGATTGCAAGAACTATGATTTGCACTAGTTGTAAAAGCAATATCCTTGAAAAGTTCACAAATGAGGAATATTCTGAATATCTACAAAACAAGAAACGAGCTGAACGACAGGGCATTGAATTGGGTTGGTTTTGCATCAATTGTGCAGATAAAATGTGCGTCATGTGCAGAAATGGTGTTGTTACACATCATATTCCTGCCAAAGAACAAGGTGAGATCAGGAAGAAAATTCCTACATGTAAGAACTGCTTTGAAAAATTCAAAAAACAATTAGGAAATCCTGATGAAATTGATCCAAAACAACTAGAACCTCTTCCAAATGTAACTCATGAGGAATGGCAAGAATTTATTGAAAAAATTCGTAAAAGAGACTAAGTTTCTAAATCACTCAATCAAAATGGCTGGTTTGAAAGGTCTTGCATGTCTTGCTTTTCCCTTTGGATCATAAATGTCCGAATCATTTTCTGAATAAACTTCAATCTCTACATCAAATTCTTTCTTACCGATACTTTTCAATTCTGATTTTAGAAAGTCCTTTTCATCAAATGATTCTACATCCAGTTTCATTTTCTTTATATTTTCAGATTCTGAGTGCAAGTCTTTGATTGTTTTTTGGACAAAGTCTGGCATTTTTTTGGCATCTGTAGTTTTTGGATCTGCAATTAATTCTTTCATCACAACTCCCATGTTGTTTTGTCCACCAACCATTATGTTGAGAATCTTACGATAAATTTTAGATTTTATTTCATCAGAGTTTACATAAATTACAATCTTTTTTGGTGTAATTTTTGTAACTTTGAGAATATTTGCAATATCTTCCATAGTGCTTTTGAGTAATTCTTCAGCTTGAATTGATAATGCATCAATTTTATCTGCAGAATATTTTGGCCACTGAGATTTTGAAACTAATCCTGAATTTCCAAGATTTTCCCACATTTCTTCACTAACATGTGGAGCAAATGGAGACAGCATTGCGACTCTTGATGAATTGATTTTGTGCAAAATTCCTGAAATATCGTCACGTTCTTTAGCCTCTACTCTTTTTTGATACCAACTCAGGTCTGTCTCAAATGTAAAGAGGATGTCATGTAGTGCTTCACGTAATCTCATTTTTTCAACTGCTTCAGTAACTTCTGCAATCTTACTCTGGGTTTTAGAGAGAATCCACTTGTCTTCTGCCTGTAACTCCACAATTTCTCCATTTTTGAGCCTATAACACTCTTCTAAAAGTGACTCTAACTTGTTTTGAATGCCTGAAACTGATTCCATGTTAAAGTCTGCATCTTGGAGTAATTCCGCAGATGAGATAATTGCTAATCTAATTGGATCTGCACCATGATCTCTGATTGCAGCTCGCAATGGAATAATATTTCCCATACTTTTAGACATTTTAGCTCCGTCCATCATTACGCTACCATTAACTACAATTTCTTGTGGCCACAATTTTTTCTCAAATATTGCAACGTGATTGAGTACAAAAAATGACAGATGGTTCTGTACTAAATCTCGACCTGAATGACGTGAATCAACTGGATAAAAGTACGTAAATTCTTTTTTCACGGTGTTAATGATGTCTTCAGTTAGATTTGATGTCTTTACAGCTAGTGATATGTCTCCTTTATCTAACAAAACATAATCAAAGAATTCTTTTGTAAGGTTATCAGGCTGAATGGTTTCATCATTTACAAATCGTGACAAAGTATAGTATGCCATGTAAATGACACTGTCTGACAAGCTTTCAACAATCCAATCATTATCCCATGGTAATTTAGTTCCTAATCCTTGCTGTCTTGCACAAGCTCGTTCATGTAGCCAATCAATAACCTCAACAAACTCTGTCTTTATATTATTTGGAAGAATATTCATTTCATCAAGACAATTTCGAGCTAATTCTTTCCATGATTCATCGCCGTAATTCAAGAACCATTGATTATTGAGTACTTTAACAACACATTCAGCTCCACAACGACATCGTACCGGTGCATTCTCTAGAATTGGGAATTTTTCTAAATTACCATTATCTTGCAACCACTCTCTTATCTTATCTCGACCAAACTGTACCTTTTCTCCATCAAACTGACTACATTTACCATTTAGTTTTCCATCCGTAAACTCTTTGAGATACAACTCTTTAGTGGCTTCTTCTAATTTGTCATCCGTTTGATCTGAGATTCCCATTTTTTCTACAATATCTTGAGCTGGGATGGTACCATATCCTTCAGTGTGAATTATTGGTATTGGCTCTAATTTTGAGGCCAGTTCATGGTTTTTTGCCTTCAAATCCATCAATGCCTGGTAATCTTTTGGTGCATGTGCAGGTACTGACATTACCAATCCCGTACCCATGTTAGGTTCTACAAAATCTGCAGGGAGGATCGGAATCTCTCGTCCATCATGATTCGTAGCAGTTTTTCCAATAATTTCACTACCTGCAATTTCACCTGTGATCTCTACTTTTTTCTCAAAGAATGAAATCTTTTTTGCACATTCTTCAGAAACTATCCATTCTTCTCCATCAACTGAAACTTTTTTGTAAACTGTATTCGGATTAACCCAGAGATTTGTAATTCCAAATATTGTTTCTGGCCTTAATGTTGTAATTGGAAATATAGAATCATCTAGTTTGAATTTAATCAAGAAATTTTTATCATCAATCTTTGGCTCAACATCGCCCATTGTATCGTGTTGTGATACTGGATTTTGGTCAACAGGACACCAACCAACTGGGTGAGAACCTTGAATGATTCTTCCTTTTTCCTTTAATGTGCTGATTTGCCATTCAATAAATTTCTGATAACCTGGAACTATCGTGGTAAACTCTCGTCTCCAATCTATAGAGTAACCCATCTCAATCATTCCAGACTTTATCTCTTCATGAAAATAATCTGCAATCTTTATTGGTTCAACAAATGTCTTGATTGCATCTTCGGGAACATGGTATATGTTTCTCAAACCATCTAGAATTTCTTTTTCTCCAGCTTCAATTCTTTTTGCCATCCCAAGTACCGGAGTTCCAGTATAATGGAATCCCATTGGAAACAATACATTATATCCTTTCATTCTGTAAAATCTTGCATGAACATCAGCTAGCGTGTATGTTCTACCATGTCCGATGTGTTGTGGAGAGTTTGGATATGGATATGCAACTGTAATGAATTTTTTTGGTTTGTCATTTGGATTTGTTTCAAAGTCTTTGTTTTCTTGCCACTTACTTCTCCATTTGTTTTCAATTTCAGTCCAGTTAATCGTCATTATATCATCCTAAAATCATAGATTTTGCTTTAGCTATTGCTTCGTCTTTTTTAGATGTGTCTTTTCCTCCCCCTTGAGCAAACTTGGCATCTCCTCCTCCAGATCCGCCCAAAATTGAGGCTATCTCTTGGGCTATTTTGCCTGAATTTACACCTGAGTTCTCACCTGAGAAAACCATTACTCGAACAGTAGGTCCAGCTTCAAAGATTCCACAAAATGCAGCGGAACTATCTTTCCCAACTAGTTTCTTGCCAAAGTTTTGGTGGAAATAATCATCATAATCAGGACTAGCTGTAAAACATAATTTCTCCTTGGTATTGATTCCATCTGATTCTACTGACTCTCCAGATAGAATCTTTTCTAACAGAATAGGAATCTTTTCTCTAACCTTTACTTTATTTTCTTCTCTTTGTTTTTCTAGTTGCTCTTTTTGTTTTACTTCTTCAGCTTTACGTTTATTCTCAGATTCTTTTTGTTTCTCATACTCAAAAGCATTAGGACCTGAAACAAACTCTAACCTAACCACTCCATCTTGAATACGTTTAGTCTTTGTAATCTTGATTAATTCAATATCTCCTGTTTTCTTAACATGCGTTCCGCCACAAGCTTCCACATCTTGATCTTCAATGGAAACAATTCTTACATCTTTTACTGGAACAACACCTCCTTGATAAATTCTAAATCCGTATGTTTGCTCAGCTGTTCCTCTGTCAAAGTAGTCTATGTTTACATTAAGATTTTTCTTTACCATGTCGTTTGCAGCACTCTCTATTTTTTTGACTTCATCCTCAGAAAGTGATGAGTGGTGTGTGATGTCTAATCTAGCATGATCATCTTCTTTGAAAGCTGAATGTTGCCAAATCCAAGAACCTAAAACCTTACGTGATGATGCATTTAGAATGTGAGTACTAGTGTGGTTTTTGGTAATGTTGGAGCGACGCATCTCATCAACTTTACATGAAACGGTTTCACCTTTTACTGGAACTCCACCTTCTAATCTGTGAACGATAATGTTTGCATGTTTATCAACATCTACAACATTGAACCCTGCAATGGTTCCATGGTCTGGCTCTTGCCCTCCACCTCGTGCGTAAAATGAAGTCCTATCAAGAACAACCATATCATCAATTACTTTGAGAACTTTGGCTGAAAATACCATTGGATCATCTTGGTAAAATAATGTCTCAGTTTCAGGTAATCCTTCTAGTGGAAGCCCTGCTATTGTTTTTTTCTTGTCTGATTGATGCAAATCAGATAATTTGGAATAGAATGATGATGGGATCTCTGAAATTGCATCAACTTCTTTGAGGTATTCAGGTGTAATTCCATCTGATTCATAGTATGTGATTAGTTCATCAACTGATGGGATTCCTTTTTCTTTAATTTTGTCTGCCTTTTTCTTCATGTGAACTTTGGATTCTTCATATCTTGTTGATTCTAATTTCAAGATCGACTTTACATCGTCTCTCTTCTCATCAAGTTCAGGATATGTATCCTTTAGATAGTCAACATGTAAATCAATCAAATCATCAATATTGAGTTTCAAATTCAATTTTGATATAGTTGCATTTATTCTTCGTAACATCATTCTCAAGTTGTATCCTCCGCCAACATTACTTGGTAAAGCACCATCAGTTATTGCAAAGATCAGAGTCCTCAAATGATCTGCAATTAGATACATTCCTTCTAGTGGCGTGATCATTTTTTGCATCTGCTCATCTGTTATTCCAGCATTCATTACTGCAAGACGTCTTACTTGATTGAGATCATCGTAATGATCAATCTCTTTTGCAATTTCTGTAAAGTATTTTCTTAAAATTTCTGAATCTGAATCAATTCCAATTGTTCCAAACAATTTTTCATTAATTGGACCAAAACAACAGTCATACGCAGTTGGAGTGCCAGTAGTAATCCATGCAAAACGCTCAAGACCTGCCCCCATGTCAATTACTCTCTGATCTAGTGTAGTGTGTTGTCCTAACTCTCCTTGAAATTCAGTAAATACTGCGTTTCCAAGCTCTAGCCCTCTCACAAAATATTCTAATGACGGACCAAATGAACCTCCGCCTGCCCAAACATCTTCTACAAAGACTACTTCGTCTTTTTTTATTCCAAATTGCTCAGTTAGTAATCTATAATCCAAATCAACGCATTCATCTTTCCAATATCCTCCTAAATCTGGAACACTATGCTGCCCTATCATACAAAACGACGAAAAGTGTCTGCCAGTAACACCAACATTCTCCAAGTCCTTGAATCGAAGACATGTTTGTGGAACTACCAGTGGGTTTGCAGGAAACTCAAATACTACCTTTGAACCCATTACTCTTTGAAAGTCAACAACAGATGCAATTGTAAAATACAAGTCATCACGCCAACGACAAACAACAGGATAACGACTAACTGAAGTATGATTATTTTTTACAAAAAATTCTTCAACTTGTTTCCATGATTGAGTATAATCAAATCTCTTGGATGTTGGCGGTTCTCCAATGAAAGAATATGTATCTAATCCATCATCCGGACACAAATCCCTATCTGCATTAAGAGTCCAAAAAAATCTTCCACACTTGGCACATGATTTTCTGACAAATCCTTGTTCTGCAAACAGTTTGACATTATAGTACTTGTCAGGGTCTGCTGAAAATTCTTTTAGAATCTCTTTCTTATCCAACGTTGATGCCTGTCATAGTCCAATATTAAGAACTGTCGATTAACATCTCTATATTTTAAAATGGAATGAATCCCCACCAATCCTATGAAGGCCACTTTCTTTAATGGAAAGCATATGAAATATAATGAAAATTATCCCGACCCAAAACCTGGAGAATCTTTGGTACGAGTTAGTCTTGCTGGAATTTGTGGAACTGATCTTGAGATTCTAGATGGATATATGGCATACAATGGAGTGCTAGGCCATGAGTTTGTTGGAGTAGTAGAAAAATCTGAGAATTCTGATTTGGTTGGAAAAAGAGTTGTAGGTGAGATTAATGCTGGATGCAACAAGTGTGACTCTTGTAAAAAGGGAATGCAAAGACATTGCCCTAATCGAACAGTTCTTGGAATTTTGAAAAGAGATGGTGCGTTTGCGCAATTCTTATCACTTCCTGAAAAAAATCTCCATGTAATTCCTGACTCAATAACTGATGAACAGGCAGTATTTGTTGAACCTCTGGCTGCAGCATTTGAGATCAAAGAACAGGCGTTGCTTAATCATGACTGGAAAGTTGCGGTTGTAGGTGATGGACGATTGGCACAGATGATCTGTCAAGTTCTAAAATTATCATGTCCTGATATTACCTGTTTTGGCAGACACAAAACCAAACTAACTCATTTAGAAAAATTTGAGATTCAAACTAAAATTGGAATTGTATCCTCTGATGAACAATCATTTGATTTGGTAGTAGAAGCCACTGGAAATAACTCTGGATTTGCAGACACTATGAAACTTGTAAAACCACGTGGAACTGTTATTCTAAAATCAACAATTGCATCTAGAGAAAACCTTGACTTGACTCCTACTGTGGTAAATGAGATCACTTTAATTGGCTCTCGTTGTGGTTTGTTCGAACCTGCAATTGATGCACTTGCAATGGGAATCATTTCAGTTGATTCTCTAATAGATTCTACTTTTCCTTTAGAGAAATTCTCAGATGCCATTGAGCATGCAAAAAAACCTGATACACTCAAAGTTTTTTTAAAACCATGAATGAAATTCAGAGATTGGTTAAATAGAAAAACCACTAATTTTCTGTATGGTTGGAGAATTACCTTTTAATGATCTCAAAAAGAAATTTGACAATATTCTTTCTGAACCTGAAATACGATTTTGCGGACTGATTGGTGGTGATGGCGAACTACTTGTTGGTGGCTTTGATAGTAGTCTTATCCCAATCTTAAATGATAAGCAACGAAGGCAATTGTATCAGGAACTTGTTCATAGAGTAACAAACAGACAAGGATTTGATGCTGATCTTGGCAGAGTAAAATATTCTGCATCCCGGAGAGAAAACGTAGTAATGCTGAGCTTTCCTTTTGGAAGATACATTGTTCTTGTTATGGCAAATCCTGGAATCAACATAGACCGGTTTGCATGGGAAATTCTAAATAAACTAGGTCGTCAATGGTCTGAATTTGACAGTCTCTAGTTTTGATGTATTGTTATTCTCTCAAAATTGGATTGGGTAAAGTAACTTTGAAATGATTCCTCTGAGATAATTTGTAACTTTATCAACATGATTCATGATTTCTTTTAAAAAAACTAGTAATTCATTCCAAAATCGAAAGACAAGTTACTAATATGATTTTTATTTTTTTCTTGAATAATTAATGATACATTAAATACACTATCATATTCAGTTTATTCGTGTTTGGAAAGAAACCTCAACTCAAAGAAGGAGTACATGTATTTTCTGTAAGGAATAATGGTGATTTTAAGGACTTTATCTTTGCAACTGTAACTGGAGTTGAGGGAAGAAAGGTTGGAATAAGTGGTGTTGTTGTAAATCCTGTCGGTCTGAAAAACAAAGTAGAACAAGGAAAATCTGGAGAACGTTCAATGGAAATCCTAACAAATCCTACTCCTGACAATGTCGTTTTGGCTCTAGTGTATAGAGTTGAACATGAAAACTTTGCAGATGTTTTAGATCTTGACCAAGATAAATGTGATCTTATCCCTCCCAAAGTCTACAATATGTTAGATGGATGGATTCGTGAATCCTTACCTGAATTTATCAATACAGTGTTGTCTTTGCCATCTGGTGCAGAACGTGATGAAGCAAAACGTGTACTCAAAAATAGAATGGATACTTTAATTGACAAGAATCTCAAGAGAACACTTTATTCTGTATGTCGAAGTCTCAAAATTCTAAACTAATTCCAGGCACAAGTCCACAGTAGTTTTATATTATCGGCCATGAAAATCTCGATACAATGGAATATGTTTACGCTGCTTTACTTCTTCACAAGCTAGAAAAAGAAGTTAACGAGGCAAACGTCAGCTCAGTTGTTAAAGCATCTGGTGCTGAAGTTAATGAAGCCCAAGTTAAAGCACTAGTTGCAGCCTTAGCCGATGTTGATATCGATGAGGCAGTAAAAGCCGCACCTGTCGCAGTTGCAGCAGCAGCCGCACCAGCAGCAGGCGGAGATGCATCAGCTGGTGGTGAAGCAAAGGCCGAGGAAAAACCTAAAGAAGAAGGTAAAACCGAAGAAGCAGCCATGGAAGGATTATCTTCACTATTTGGCTAAACGAGTTTACTTTTCTCAAATCTATTTTTGATCTTCGTTTTTATCAATTCTTAATTACCGATTTATCGATATCTGCATTGAATGGGAGATTTTTCTTTTGAACTTGATTCATTTATCACCTTTTTAGATTACTTGGGAACAATTGCATTTGCAGTAACTGGTGCTTCCAAAGCAATTGCACATAGATCTGATATTTTTGGAATTATTGTTTTGGCGACCGTAGTTGGAGTTGCTGGTGGGATAATTCGTGACGTAATTTTTGATAGATTTCCTAATGCATTTTCTGATCCAATATACATCGGATTGACTGTAGCCGTTGGAATTGTAATGTTCTTTTTGTATACCAAACTCAAAAAACGAATGGGTACTTGGTTGGTATTTGATGCAGTTGGATTAGGTGTTTTTTCTATTCTTGGTGCATCTATTGCATATCAGGTAGTTGGATTAGAATTTCTTCCAATGCTGTTATCTGGAGTAATTACTGCAATTGGCGGTGGAATACTAAGAGATGTATTTGTTAGAGAAATTCCTATTGTTTTTGTAAAAGAAGTTTATGCAGTAGCTAGCGTAATTGGAATTGTGATATTTTATGCAATTCTATCCTCTGATGTGGATATTCAAACTGCCTCAATTATTGGAATATTTGTCACAACTGGAGTCAGACTTTTGGCAATGAAGTTTAATTGGAATCTACCTAAAGTACGAGAATTTTGAGGTTTTTTGATCCATTATTAATTCCCAACACTCAATTCTGTATCAAAAAATTTCTTTGATCAACATCCGTGATGTTTTGCCCAAACACTATCTGCAAATTCACTTGTTTTGCAAAATTGAGTAGAAATCTCCCCATACCCTGAATTCAAAACAACTTCATTTAAAATATGTCCATTGCATTTCACTACCCCAATAATTCTATTGTAACTTCCCTTAGTTTGTAAATCATCTTCATCAACTAGAACAATGGAACCTATTGGGCACATTTTTTCAACATATTCTCTTGCACTCATTCCTTTGTCTTCATATATTTCCGGAGTTGACGTTAATGCAAATCGAATAGATTGTCCATCAACTTTGATTGTATCTCCATCTATAATTTCAGTAACTTTCCCAGTAATGCATTGTGCTTCTCCTAAACATCCCGCATCATGCGGAATGGTAACAAAAAGTACTACAATAACTACAAAAATAATTGGAAGAAGATATTTTATTGTAATCATTACTTTCTAAAAGAATTAGTTTCTAAAAACCCCTTTTGTAAAATATTTCAAGTTTACAGAAAACGAATTTCTTAAAATGGATTGAAAATTATTTTTTATCTAAAAATTATAGTTATGCTGGAGTGTAATCTTTTGCTTGTCCTGCAACTGCCCTTGCTTGAGAGTCTGCCTTTTGCAAGATCTGCTCTTTTGTTTCATTAGTCATGTGGCCTGATTCAACAGATACTGAACGTGCTGATTGTGCTGCTTTTGCCAAGATCTGCTCGATATTATTTGATGTGATATATGCTGCCTCAATAGACAATGAGATCGCTTCTTGATGTGCTTGTGCAAATTCATCTCTTACCTTCTCAACATCAATAATCATCTCTTCTTCAGCGTACTTGAGTCCGTCTTCGAGTGCTGTGAATAACGTAATTCCAGCTTCCACTGGTTTGATATCTAATTTACCTAAAATTGCTGCAAGTTTCTCATTGATTGCCTCGCCCTTTAGTGCTGGTGTGGAATCCTTTGCAATCCAAATTGTACCTTGATCAATCTTAGTTGGGATTCCTGCCTCTTTAAATTCTGTAAGCATTGGCCCTGGTGCAATTCCTGTGTTCTTTGCTGGAACAACAACATCGATACTTGCAATATCTCCACCTCTTGCCATCATCATGATTTTGTTTTTTGCCAAGAGTACGTTAAGCTTGAAAGGTGACATATTTGTAAACATGAGCATTACTTGTCCTTTGAATTCTCCAATCATGTCTTTCATTCCTGGAATGTCTGAATTCTCTAATGCTTTTTGTGCAACTTTATCTTTGATACTGAAAAATTCTACATCTTCTTTGAGATTTTTTCTTAAAGGCAGTATTTGAGTAGAACGTACCTTGTTCATTTTGATAACTGCCATTACTTTGTATTTTTTTGGGAGTTCTTGTAATTGTTGATACATCTGTGCTTTTCTTTTAGGATAAGTGGTTCTATTTTCATGCAAATTTCTTCTTAACCTCTTGTAATTGTTTGATTGGTTTTCCCATTGTGGTTTTGATCATGACTCTTTTCATGTTCTTCTCCCCATTTGGTAATTTCTTTTCAATTGCACTTAGAACTGCATATGCATTTACCGCTAAGTCTGCATCTTCCATTGATTCATCTCCAATCTTACATGAGACAGAAAGTGATGCTCTTGTCCTAACTTTAATCGATGATCTAAATCTTGCCAAAAATGATTCAATAGGTGCATTAAATGGAACCGGTGTTGGCATTTTTCCTCTAGGGCCTAATAACTGACCCAAAGTTTTACCAACTGTTGGCATGATTTGTGTGTCTGCCAAAAAGAAATCATATTTGTTGATAAATTTTCTAGACTCTCTTTTGTTTGCCCCGAATTTATCTAGTTCTTCATTTCCGATAACAGAGTCTGCATTTGCTGCTTTTGCTTTTGTTCCCATATCTCCTGTTGCAATAACACATACTGTTGAAGGTGAACTGGTTTTTGGTAATTGAACAACTTCGTTGAGTGCAAATCCTTTCTTAACATCAATATCTTTGAAATTGACAATCAACTCTACTGACTGTTTGAATTTCTTTGCTTTAGTTGCAGTCTTTGCCTCTTTTGCCATATCAGCTAGTTGAGCCTCTGTAATCATTACGAACATTTTCGAGAGAGCCTACTTAAAATCGTTTAGAGAAAGGGATTTACTCGGTGCATATTATTTTAAAAAATTTCATTTTTTGCCCAAAATTATAGAAAATCCACAACAAATCTATCACAAAACCTACATATATTAAATCTCAACAAGGATTTTTTATTACCTTGCACAGATTTGATGAACTTGATATGAAATTACTCTTTGAATTGACAAAAGATGGTTCGATCTCAGTACCAATACTCTCAAAGAAACTTGGAATCAACGCATCTGTCCTTTACAGCCGAATAAAGAGACTAGTCAAAAAGAAACTGATAAAGAAATTCACAGTAGAAATCGATGATTCTTTGCTTGGAATTGGTGTTAAAGCAAATGTTGGAATCAACAGAGATCCAAAATTCAAGGATGCAATTCATAAAAAATTCATGGAAACACCTGAGGTAGTCTCCATTTCTGAAGTTACCGGAAGATTCGATATTATGATCCAAGTGTATTCAAAGAATCTAGAATCTCTTCACGCTGTAGTTATTGAAAAGATTGGTAAAATTGAAGGAATTCAAAACACTGAGACATTTGTCGAACTACAAAAGACAGACAAAGATCCAGTTTACCTTAATGATTTAACATAATACATCATCTATTAATAATCAAACAAACTAGAAATTATTATGTCTGAAGAAAAACAAATTTTCTATTGTGAGTTGTCAAACAAGAAGAGAAAAGAACAGTATGGTATTGATACTGCACAAGAAAAGTCTGAAAAACCACATTAAATTCAAAATCCTCAACGCTTAAGTCTATAACATTTGTTGTAGATTTGTGGTTGATACAAAACTTTACACCTGTAAAAACTGTGATGCTGAATTTCCTTCAAGTGAGGTTAGATTGTATTGTAAGGTATGCAAATCAAATCTAGATAAAACAGGTCAACTTCCTAAACTCTAAATTCATAAGTTGCAAATTTTGGAATTATTTTATGGAAAAGCGTGATGCTGGATTTTTGATAGGAATTATTGGGGGAACTGGAACTGCAGTGGGTGTTGTAGTACTTTTGGCAAATGGTTTTATCAAAAATCCATTTATCTAGTTATGTCTTTTACAAATTTCATGAAAACCGAAAACGAAGTTGCAGAATATCGAAAAGAAATTGAACAAAGATTGGTTAATGCAGATTCAATGGATGCCATGAAATACTATCAGGGTGTTCTTAGAGCACTTGAATGGATAGTAACCGGAAATGATGTTTAGATTTTATACATAAAACTTCTAACCGTATCATGAACTGTTTTGTATGCTCCAAGAAAAAACAAGACTTTGAGGTTTGGAGTAACAAGATAGTAATCTCTGTAACTTTTGATTCTAAAGTCCAAGATCATGAAATTATCCAAAAATTATCCAAACTTGATGTCATTTGTCATGATTGTATGAAGAAAATTTTAGATGATGTATATAAAAATCGAGTTTAGTTATTGGAATTTTTCATCCCATTTGCCTTCATTGATTTCAGCCGTTATCTCTTTTGGAGTTTTTCCTTCTACTTTGACTCCTAGGGCAACACATGTACCAATGATGGTTTTTGCAACTGATTTTAGTGATGATGCATAAGATTTTTCAAGTTTAGTATTTGCAACTTTAACAATCGAATCCATTGTTACTTCTCCTACCCATTCAGTTCCAGAAGCACCTGATCCTTTTTGGATTCCAGCTTCTTTCATGATTAATGCAGCTGCTGATGGGATGCCTATTTCAATCTCATACTTTTTGGTGTCGCTATCAACAATTACGGTAACTGGAACTTTCATTCCTTCAAAGTCTTTTGTTTTATCATTTATTGCGTTGATAACTTCCATGATGTTAACGCCAAGCGGACCTAGTGCTGGACCTAAAGGTGGACCTGCAGATGCTGCTGCGCCTGTTACAAGTGATGATATTTTTTGTTCTCCCATATTTTATCGCCTCAAAATGAAAATTTAATTCTTCCTAACCCTCAGTTGATAGTTTTAGATAGTTTGCGTCAACTGTAACTGGTAGTTGGTATGATGCATCAAGCAAAACAACTGTAGCTTCCTCTTTGTCTGAGTCAATTCTGGTGATTGTTGCCTTCATTCCTTTGAATGGCCCACCAGTGATCTCTACTACATTATCTACTTCTAGTGTTGAAACTGTTGATTTCTTTACCAAGTATCCTTCAATATCTTTAAACTCTAATTCTCCTCTTAATTGACCACGTATATGTCTGACACCTTCTACTGCCATGTATGCATCACTTGGGTTAATTGCTTCAATGACAACATATCCTTTAAGATCACTTACCCAAAAAACTGATTGAATGTTAATTTGATTAGCGTTAGCTTTTGCTTCTAATAATCTCATGACCACTTTTTCTTGACCTCCAGTGGTTCTAATTGCAAACAAATGTGATTTTACTTCCTCAGACAATTTTACCTACCAAATGTAATCACCGAAAAGACGAATTGAATGATAAATCCAATACAACCTACTCCACCAATACCTAGTAATACTAATCTCAGATGTTGTTGATACTCATCTTTGTCTGGCTTTTTTGCCATTTTCAAGGTATTTGCCATGTCCTTCAATCTCTGCTTCGGGTTCATTGGTGGAAATTAATAAGGTCTCCTTATATCTCTTATTTCATGGAACTGTTAGTTGCATACGCCGATGATCCTGCTGGTCATAATATGGCAAAATTTCTTTGTAAAAACATGACTCCGGATGGTGATATTTTTCACGGAAAGCATTATGATTTGGTTATTATTCCAACTCCTGCAATTACTGCAGATTGGTTAGAAGAAAAATATGATTATGATGGATTTGTTTTTCTATCAAAACATGCTGCTGAATCTGGTGTTTTAACTCTTACTTGTCACAGCACTGGAAATTTTTCAGAGGCCAAGTTTGGTGGAAAAGATAGACAAGTTGCAATCCCGCATCCTGATTTACAAAAGAAATATCTTCAAACTCTAAAGAATCATCATTCTGATTTTGCAAAGTTTGACATCACAATAGAAGCAACTCATCATGGGCCAACAGAGCTCAAAAAACCTGTAATATTCATTGAGATTGGAACCACTGAAAAACAATGGACTGACGAAAATCTGTGTCACAGTGTTGCAAAAATAGTTCATGAGGTAATGTCAAATGAAATTCCAAAAAATCCTGTGGCAATATGTTTTGGTGGAACTCATTATCCTACAAAATTCACAGAACAACTACTTGGTGGAAAATATGCACTTGGAACAGTTATTCCAAAACATGCGTTAGATGATCTTGATAAGGAGTTGTTTTCTCATATTCTCAAACAAAACAAATTGGCAACATTTGCTCTGTTAGATTGGAATGGATTGGGACCACATAAACAAAAAGTCCTTGACTTTCTTGAATCTACAGAACTTGAGGTAGTCAAACTTTGAGCCTTGAAAAAAAAATTTACAAAAAATTACTAGAAGTACCAAAAGGGCAAATCACAACTTATGGCGAACTCGCAAAGGCTGTGGGTTTAACGAATGGACAAAGAACCGTTGGAAGAATAATGAACAAGAATCCCTATCCTGTAATCATTCCTTGTCACCGAGTTGTAATGTCTAATGGAAAAATTGGCGGATATGCATATGGTGAACATATCAAAACAAAGATGCTAAATGATGAAGGCATCAAAATTAAAAATGGTAAAATTTTAGATTGGGAAAAAACTGTGTACAGATTCTAGTTCTTTCTTTTTGCGACAATCTCTTCCATTAATTGTCTCAAGTGGGCCTTGTTTCTGACTGTGTTACCGCCTACTTTTTTGTAGAGTGCCCAAAATTCTGGATTTGTCAAATCTTTTCTGTCTTTTGCAATTTTTAACAACCTTCTAAGTGATCGAACCTTTGCAACATAAACCTCTTTTTTACCAACACGTGCACCTTTACGTCCTTGTTTGGAACCTTGTTTGGTACCTCTCTTGTTTCTCTGAACTTTTTTGGCTTGTGCTCTTCCTCGAGAGGTTCCAGTAAACGAATCGATTTTAATTGTATTAGCTGTAATTAGACTGCGTATATTTTCTCTTGTAATTGCATCAGCTACATCTGTAAGATGATCAGCATCAAACTTTATTCTGTGAACTCCAACACCAGTAACTCTGGATGCTAGTCTTTTCTTAGCTTTAAGATTTACTACCACTTGCACTCACTCTCGCATTAAAAATTTTGAATTTTTGTTCTACTGCTTTTGTAACAATCTCTTTTCTTTTTTTAGTACCAACACTGTGACCTAATCTGACTCCGTCTTTCTTAGGGTCAAGTTTTGACAAGTCATCTAAATTGTAAACTAAGTTATCTGTAAATCCTGAAGGATGTAATCCTCTTGCATCTTTTGGTCCGCCAAATCCAACTTTTACTAAACCCGGACGACCTCTACTCCATTGTTTTCTTTGGTGATGATCAATGCCTTTTGGTTTTCTCCAACCAGTTTGCAGTCTTACATAACGCCAACTCTCTGGTCTTTCAAAATCAGGATTATGTTCTTTAATCTCCTGTCTCTTCGCTAGTTTGTCCTTATTGATAGGCATCAGATTGACTCTTGAATTTTGGAATAAATACGTTCCTAGACGGTCAAAATAATTTCAATTGGTAAGAGATAATAAGGAAATGGAATGCGGATCGAAATATCTCATGAATAAGCCTGGGATTGATGATATTATTTTTGGAGGTGTAGCCCTCTGACACAAATAGTGGGTGCTGCAGTAACTGACAAATTTTCAGCCCAACTCAAAGACTTTGGAATAAATCCGTCCAAAGTACACCGAAATCTTAACACTGATGAGATGGTGACTCTTGCAGTTGAGAGAAAAGAGGGTGTAGTGAACTCTACAGGCTCTCTTTCAGTAAATACTGGAAAATATACAGGTCGTTCACCTGATGATAGATTTATTGTATATGATGATAAAACACATGAAACAATTGACTGGGGCAAGATTAACCATCAATTCCCAAGTGGAAAATTTGAAAAACTGTTAGAAAAAATGAAAAACTTTGTTGATAACAAGGAACTCTTTGTATTTGATGGATTTGTAGGAGCTGATCCTGAAACTCGTTTACCAATAAGGGTTATCAATGATCATGTTTGGCAAAATATGTTCTCAAGTAATTTGTTTATCCGTCCAACAAACGAAGAATTAGAACAACACGAACCCGAATTTACAATTCTTTGCATTAATGACTTTAAGGCAATTCCTGAGATTGATGGAACTAGAACTGACATATTCATTCTCATTGACTTGACAAGAAAAATTGTTTTGATTGGTGGAACAGAATATGCTGGTGAGATGAAAAAATCCATGTTTGGTGTAATGAATTTTCTCTTACCTGACAAAGGAATCTTCCCAATGCACTGTTCTGCAAACATTGGTGAGAAAGGCGATACTGCATTGTTCTTTGGTTTATCTGGTACCGGAAAGACTACTCTTTCGGCAGATCCTAATAGAAAATTAATTGGTGATGATGAACATGGTTGGTCAGACAATGGAACCTTTAACTTTGAAGGAGGGTGTTATGCAAAATGTATCAACCTTAGCCAAGAAGCAGAACCAGAAATTTGGAATGCAATCAAACCTGGTGCCCTTTTAGAAAATGTAGTTCTAAATGATAATGTTCCTGATTATGATGATGGCTCTCTAACTGAAAACACTCGTGTTGGTTATCCTTTGGATTTCATTCCAGGTGCTGTAATTCCAAGTGTTGGTGGAAATCCTAAAGTGATTATATTTTTGACAGCAGATGCATTGGGTGTATTACCTCCCGTATCTCGACTGACAAAAGAAGCTGCAATGTACCACTTTATGTCTGGTTATACTAGCAAGCTTGCAGGAACTGAAAGAGGAATCAAAGAACCAAAATCTGTATTCTCTCAGTGCTTTGGAGCTCCATTCATGCCTAGACCTGCCTCTGTTTATGCTAAATTACTTGGAGAAAAAATCAACGAACACAATACTGTAGTGTACCTCATCAATACTGGTTGGTCTGGTGGCCCCTACGGTGTTGGAAATAGAGTCAAGATAAAGTATAGTCGTGCTATGGTAACTGCCGCACTCTCTGGCGGTCTAAACATTGTAAAGTATACTCACAATGACTTGTTTAATCTAGATGTTCCAACTGAAGTAGAAGGAGTCCCATCTGAGATTTTAGATCCAAGAAATACTTGGGTTGACAAGGATGAATATGACTTGTCTGCCAAGAAACTCGCCCAAATGTTTGTTGAGAACTTTAAGAAGTTTGATGGTGTTGCACAAGAAATCATTGATGCTGGTCCGCAACCGACACAATAAACTATCTTTTCTTTAGAACAATACCTACTATCCCAATAATTATGATTGCACATGTAATTATTACCATCTGTCTTTCTGGGATATCTAGTTCAAATCTTTCTCTTTCTTCAACTGTTCTAACATCAATGATGTTGTATGCACTTGATGTATTTCCATTAACTCTGATTTTTGCATCAATCCAGTATTCTGTATTTTCATAAATCTCAATTACTGCATCTTTGTCTGGTGTTGCAGTTGTTGAATAGATTTTCCCATCTTTACTGTTTGTAATTGAGATTTTCGCAAAACTCCATTCTTCAGGATGATAAATGTCAAAGTGTAGTTTTTCATTTTGTTGAACAATTGAAATTGAACCAGGTGTATAATGTAAAACAAACGGAACAACATATTGTATTTCTTTATGACTAATTCTTATCTTTCCTTCATGTTCTCCAAAATTATCTTCAAGCACACTCATTCTTACATTCAGAATATTTTCATCAACTAATTCTCCATCAAACTTTATGAATTTGGGTCCATCGAAGATTACATCAAATCCATCCCATGTTCCATCTAATGATTTTAGTTGGAATTGTTTTTCGATAATTTTGTTATTTGATGATGCTAGTGCAACAAAGTTTGGAGGCTCTATGATTAATTTTGCATCAAATGCCTTTGCAATATTTAGTCTTCCAGCTCCTGATTCTTGTATTGAAAATTCATCTCCATATGCATCAGATACAGGCTCAACAGTGGTAAGTAACAGTGATTTAATCTCATGATGGTGTAGTTCGGGATTTTTTTGTAATAACAAGGCCGCAGCACCACTTACGTGAGGGGCAGCATAACTAGTTCCACTTGTAAAGTTGTACCCTGCATTGCTTTGTGTGGTATTGATGTATGCACCGGGGGCTACAATTTCTGGTTTGATGTAAAATGGTGATACAGGCCCTCTTGAACTAAAATGTGCAAGATAGTCTGGATTGAAAAACAAATTCAATGTAGCTTTATCACCATTAATTGATTCAACAATTTCTAATCCCTCTTCTCTATCAATCGATACAACTGGAATTCGTGGTGAATAGTCTGGCTCAATAAATTCATGTACTAGTTCTCCAAGAAAAACTCCTGGAATATTGTTATAAACGATCATTGCCTTTGCTCCCGCATCAGCAGCATTAGTTTCCTTTATTGAAAAATACAATAACTCCCCTTCAACATCGCTACCTCTTTCAACAATCAATATCGAATTTTTAATATCCAGATCTTTGAGCTCATCTATTTTTCCATATCCTCCAAAAACTAACTTCCCAGAAATAGCATCTTCTGTTTTTTTGTTTCCTGCCATTGGAATTACTGTGTATGGTTTATCATTGACTTCTAGTGTTGCAACTAAACTCGATGTAAGATTATTATATGTTGCACCAACTGTCACTGAACCAAAATTTCTTCCAGGACTTCCAATACTACCTAACTCAGGACCATCATTTCCAGCTGCAGTTACTACAAAGATTTCTTTTTCTAGTGCTTGATTCACTGCTTTCTCAATCTTTGTGTTAGTTTTGTTTACCCCTAAACTGATATTGATAATGTCTGCTTGGTCTTCAATCGCTTTCTCAATTGCTTGAATAATCAAATCAGATGATACTCCTTCCCCATCTTCAGAAACTTTGTAGGCAAGAATTTTTGCCTTGGGCGCTACTCCTACTACTTGTCCATCTGCAGCTATTACTCCTGCAACTTGTGTACCATGACCATTGTTATCCATTGGTGGTTGGCCTTTTTGAATAAAATTGTATCCTCCAATGACTTTACCATCTGGTCCCCATCCAAACAAATCTGGGTGATTATAATCCACACCTGTATCAATAACTGCTATCTTGATTCCTGTTCCATCAATTCCTTGAATTCTTGGAATATCTGTTCCAACAAATGGAACACTTCTTTCAAGATACGTGTGAATTTCATTTTCAGAATTCATTACTTGTGTTAAAACTAATCCAATCAAAGTTACAACAATAAAAGAAAAAATTACTAAGAATTTCACAAATCTTCTGACAATTTTAACAAGTAAAAATGATTACCTGTAAACCAATAAATGGAATAAATTCTCAAATACCCTTATGGGAAAATACACACTTCCTGAAATGCCATATGCTTATGATGCATTAGAACCTCATATTGACGCAAGAACAATGGAAATTCACCACACAAAGCATCATCAAACATACACTGACAAACTAAATGCAGCTCTTGAAACATGTTCATCTGAAATTCAAGATAAAGATATCATTGACATTTTGTCTGATATCAATTCAATTCCTGAAGACAAAAGAGGTGCAATTAATTTCAACGGTGGGGGTTATGATAACCATAGGCTATTTTGGAATAACATGAAACCAAATGGGGGCGGAGAACCTGGAGGATCAATCGCTGATGCAATTAACGATTCTTTTGGAAGCTTCTCTGACTTCAAGGAGAAATTTTCATCCACTACAGCAGTAATACAAGGCAGTGGTTGGGGATGGTTAGTATACAATCCTTCTTCTGGAAAGGTTGAGTACAAATCGATGCCAAACCAAACAAGTCCTAGAACTGAAGGATTAGTACCATTGTTAGGCTGTGATGTTTGGGAACATGCATACTATCTTAACTACCAAAACAAAAGACCTGCTTACATTGAAGCATGGTGGAATGTTGTTAATTGGGATGAGGTAGAGAGCAGATTCTCTAAATCAAAATAAAGTTTATTCTTTATTTTTATTCATTTTTTGATTTTCTTTCTATGAATGAATTTATAACCAAAGGGGAAAGGCATGTTGTAAATGAGTCAAGAACAGGCAGAGCAACTAATGCAACAAATGCAAATGCTTGAAACATATTTTGCAGATTTATCTCAAAGAGAAAACACATTCCTTGGTGTGTTTAGAGAAGCCACTGCTGCTATCGAATCCATAAAATCTCTTAGTAAAAACCCTGAATCAGACACTCTAGTTCCAATTGGATTAGGAACTTACGTCCCAACAAAAATCTCCTCAAACAGCAAAATAATTCTAAACATTGGTGCCGGAGTTGCAGTAGAAAAAGACTTTATCTCTGCAATTAATTATCTTGAAGAAAGAATCAAGGAAATTGAAATCGCAATACAAGATACTGCTGCAAAAAAACAAGATGCTGCCCAAAGGCTAGAACAAGGAAAGGCACAAGTTAATCAAATGATGCAAGCAATGCAACAACCTGGACAACACCCAAATCAACCTCCAAAATCGGGATAAACAATGTTTGATAAACTTCGTAAAGCATTTTCAAATGCAGCGAAAAGTTTAGGTGAAAAAGAACTCAACGAAAAGGACATTGAAGATATTCTTTTTGAATTAGAGATTTCTCTCTTAGAATCTGATGTTGCAACTGAAGTTATTGATTCAATCAAAGATGACCTCAAACAAAAACTGATTGGCTCAAAAGTTGACAAGAATGAGATTGAAAAATTTGTTAAAGACAGTTTAATTTCGAATATTTCTGCTCACTTTGATGCAGCAGGAGAAATTGATCTTTTTGGAAAAATTAATGAAAAAAAGGAACAAGGTCAACCCTTTCTGATTTTATTTCTTGGAATTAATGGTACTGGAAAAACAACATCCTTGGCAAAAGTCGCACACATGCTGCAACAAAAAAAATATTCGGTTGTTATTGCAGCTGCTGATACTTTTAGAGCTGGTGCGATTGAGCAACTTCGAGAACATGCTAATAGACTTAACCTAAAACTTGTTGCACAAAATTACAATTCTGATCCTGCAGCTGTTGCACGTGATGCAGTATTGTATGCAAAATCTCACAAAACAGATGTTGTTTTAATTGATACTGCCGGAAGAATGCAAACCAGTGAAAATCTAATGCAACAAATTGAAAAAATTACCAAAGTCGTTAATCCTGATTTGAAAATTTTTGTAGGTGATTCTTTGGCAGGAAATGATACAGTCAATCAGGCCCGTGAATTTCATGCTCACACAAAATTTCATGGCTCAATTCTTACCAAGAGTGATGCTGATGCAAGAGGCGGTGCTGCATTATCTATTGTTAAAGTCACATCCACTCCTGTGATGTACGTTGGTGTTGGACAGGAGTATCCTGATCTAAAGTCTTTTGATAAGAAAACATTTTTGGAAACTGTCTTTGGAACTCTTGAAGGAGTTGACATAAAGAAAGAACCAACACCAGAACCTGAACCAACACCAGAACCTGAACCAACACCAGAACCTG
>CAYFJT010000004.1:116058-129730 GCA_964343515.1 uncultured Nitrosopumilaceae archaeon | reverse complement strand
GGTTCTTCTGTAACAGGTTCTGGAGCTAAATCAAATTTTTCTAGGTGAAAATTCGACACTGATGGTAAATCTCCCAGAAAGTCTAATTTCACTTTGTTTCTATCAATTCGTAAAAATGGGTCACCACTAATTGAAAAAGTACGAACTGAGTGTCCCTTTTTCCAAGAGTTATTTCTGCTGTAAATGGTGACGTAGGAAATACCATTCTTAATATCAGATGAAATAGTTAATCGATCAACAGATTCTCCTTTAGTGATACCTTTGTTTGTGTCCATATGTCTAATAGCAAAAGAAATCAAATGCTGAGCATCATAGCTGACTTCAGAGATCAAATAGTCAGCCCATTTATCCATTATAAAAAAAAGTGATGATTTTCTAGTAAATAAGCGAGTCTAAATCTAAAGATCTAAGAAATGTGCTTGAAAAATAAGATTATAATTGGTTTTAGGAAATCATATTCAAATGGAAATTTCTGTAGAACCATGGAAAAAACTGATAATTCATGAAGTAATTGAGTACAAATTTGATGATTGGGTAAAGCAAATAGCATTTAGTACTAGATCTTCAGGAGGTGCAATTCCCACAATGCAATGGACAAATGGAATTGTTTTCTCACCAGCAAATTTTCCTACAACAAATGCCACAGTTGAGGAACAACTGAAAGGGATCTTACATTGGTCATCAGTATCATTTGCAATAAAAGAAAAGTTTGAAAAACAGATAGTCAAGGAAAATGCTACAATAAATCTTGTAGATGTAAGTGTAAATGAAATTTTTAAAGAATTAGCAATCAGTTTGAAAGCACAATCAAAATTTACAAATTCTGAATCTGGCAAAAATCAATGAATATTGAAAAATCTATTGAGGATTGTGAAATTTCTCTAAAACAGATTAAACAATACGAACCTGATCCTTTTTACGTAAATCATTTTTTTTCTGAATTCATAGATTCTGTAAATAAGATATTAGAAGGGATATTTCATGAGGCAAACAAAGATTTCGGATTATTCATAACGGAAAAAATTTCACATGAAAAATTTCTTGAAAAAGCAAAATCAAAAAATGATTTGAAAGCAATAGAATTCTCAAAATGGTTTTCAGATAGATTTGAGCAAGAACACAAAAATAAATTTCCAAAAGCAATAAAAAAAATATGCAAGTTAAAAAATAAGCAAAGTGGGTTACCTGAAATAAAAATCATGATGAGAGCACAGGACAGATATGAAAATGACATTAATCAACAAATTATGGTTGGTTTAAGCAACGAAAAATTGTGCTCAAAAGAGGAATTACAAATTGAGATCAATAGACAGTTACCAATATTTTTACAAGTAATCAACCACAAAAGAGCAAAAAATAATGAGCCTAATGTGAATGAAAATCAAATAACGACATCAACATTTTTTGATATTGAAAATATTTTTGAAATTGAAATTGCATATGCATCAGAGATTTACATTCCCGTATTGATAAGACTGGTTGAAGAATCAAGGAAAAAAATTAAAGAATTAACATCTTGGGGTTAAATTAATCTGAAAATCCAAATATAGAATGTTCATTTTTTATTTTAATAATTGGAAAATATGAAAAACCGTGATCAATAATATCAGAGAATTCTGGATTTTTACCTTGATTACCTTGATATTTTAAGAAATTTTTTGTTGGTTCAGAATCTAATTCAACATAATTGAAATTATAATATACATCATCCATTTCTAGTGATGTAATGTAACCAAGTACCCAAGATTTTTTTCTAGGCAAAGCAAACAATGTTAAATTTTGCTCATCTGGAAATTCAGGATCATATGTTAATCTAGCTAAACTACCTAGATCTTTTACTTGGATTGGGTGAAATTGATCTGGAATGTTTTCTTCATTTTCAGTCAAGGAAGAAATTTTAGATGCCATATGTATTACAGGTGCATAATGAGAAATGTTTTGTGTAGATTCCACAAGATCACAAATTTCTTTTCCCCCAATTACTTGATACGAAATGTATCGACCAGATTTTTTCAAAGGTGCATAGAATATCAACAATGTATTAGCAAGAATCATACTGCTTGAAACAACTCGTACTCCGTTAAATTCCTGAGAATAGACTCTTTGAGGATATTCTCTAAATGCACAAGCATATCTTGCTAAATCATTGAAACTAGATAATTCAACAAAACACTCATTCTGAGAGAGGGACATAAAAAATTTAGAATGGAGGATGTTTTTATTCTTTCAAAATTTATTTAGATTTTGGCCACATTGAGCCCCATGTTTCAGTGAATTTTTTCATCATTTCACCATATGCATTCATCTGCTCCAATCCAGATGTGCTAAGACTCTTTTGCCAATTTTCAACAAATTGTTTGAAAGTAGATATGTTACTATCATTGAGTGCTTTTTGCCAATTTTCACTAAATTCTTTGAAAGAATTCATTCCAGCATCAGTCATTGCTTTTTGCCAATTTTCTCCAAATAATTTCATGGTTTCATTACTAGATTCAATGCTTGCTTTTTCCCAAACTTCATTAAATTTTGATTGCATCTCAGTACTAGCATTTTGAATTTGCTCAAAAAGAGATTTCCAATTTTCAAGAGATTTGGTATATTCTTGCCACAATGAATCCCATTCATTATTTTTTTCTTGTTCAGACATTAACTAAAGATAGAGTTTGTTGTTCTTAAGGGTTCTCTGAAAAGTAGGAATTATTTTTGACGATTTTGCAATCTTTTTTCCATTCGAATTTTTCCTTCTTCAAATTTGATTCGGTCTTCATCCGTTTTCAAAGAAAGTTTGGGAACATGTACCGGTTTGCCATTTTTATCTAATGCAACAAACGTTACAAAAGCAGTTCCAGTCACGGTTCTAATTCCAGTGACAATATCTTCAGCCTCAGCTCTAACTTCTATTTCCATAGAAGAGTTATGAACATAATTTATTCGGGCATTTAATGAAAGGACATTTCCAACAAAAACGGGTTTTAGAAAATTTACACTATCCATACTTACAGTAACGGCATTTGATTGAGAATGTCTTTGAGCAACGATTCCAGCAACCATGTCAATATGTTTTAAAATTTCACCACCAAACACATTTCCAGCTGGATTTGCATCAGAAGGAAACATTCTAACAATTACCTCAGCATGGGATTCAGATGGACTCTTTTCTCGAGTATTCGATTCAGAAGACATCATATCTAAAATAATTCTAATTTATCCAAATTTAATTTAATCAGTTGATTTTGATTATTTGAAATATTTTTCGAGTTTAATTTTGTTAATTTTAGGGATTTTTGCTAATTCAAATCCTTCAGGACGTTTTGAAAGTGACCTAGTTGCATCAATACCCATTTTTGCAGTTTGTAGTTTCTTTTGATTACTTGATGGATCAAGACTAGAACCACGTACTTTTTTCAAAATTACAAGATCTTTATCAGCTTGGAATCTTGTGGCCATTGCATACTCTACTGCATCTGCGCTATTAGGATCAATATCTTCGTCAACAACTGTTACTTGTTTTAATGAACGATGGGATTCAAATGTTTTTTTGATAATTTTTTTTGCATCAGAATCACTTTCCTTTTTTATTTGAACTACAGCATGTAACCAATTACATCCACCATTTGTCATAGACACTTGTTGTGTTTGTCTAAATGCTTTTTTTAAATCACCATTTAACTTTGATTCAATTGGCATTCCCATTAACAATCTATGTTCCGAATAACCAGATAAAACATCATGAAAAATTGGATTATTTCTAAAATACATATTTTCAAGTTCAAAAACAGGTTGAGACCTTTCATGATCATATGTTTGAAGCATTTCAACCATCCATTCTGGATAGGTTTTGTCTTGAAGGATTTTTCCCTCCATAACAATTTCTGAACCAGAGGGAACATTCAAGCCAGTAAACGGAAGTTTTGTTAAAGTTAATTTTCCACCCAACAAAGAGTTTGCAATATCAATCTCATCTTTTCCCCATTGTGCTTGATATGCTCCAGCAATAGAAATTGCAGGATGAACCCCAACAGTTATGGCAATTTTTAGATCTTCGCCATGTTCTTTTGCATCAACAAAACATCGATGTAAATGACGTCCTTCTACCATTCTTATTGAAAAATGGGTTTTGTCAATGGGCATCATTCGATGAAAAGATGAATTTTGTTTTCCAGTTTCAGGATTTTTAACATATGCAATTGAAGAAGTGATAAAAGGACCAGATTCTTTTTCAAAGTGAGTTACAATAGGCATGGAAAGGAGATTTTTGGACTTGTTTTCCTGAAATTTTCCAGATGAGATAATTTTAGGGGGCTTTGCCTTTTTAATAGCAGAAATTACCTTTTCATGAATATTATCTTCAGTTCCACCAACTGCAAGAGCAAATCTTTTTCGAGTACCAACTAGATTAGCAATTAAATGAAAATCGCTTTCTTTAATATTTTCAAACAATACTGCATAGGTTCCATCAACTTTGGCAGTAATTCCTGCAATCTCATATTTTGTTGAAACTTTTGTTTTTATGGTTTTGAGTTCTTTATTTTTCTTAATTTTTGAGATATAATTTCTTAAATCACTCATTCTCAATCATCTCCATTATCTCAGACATTAAGTCTTTTGCAGTGTTAGGTTCTAATTCTTTTTGAATAAATGCTGAAACTAATGTGATACCTTTCATTCTGGTACTAATTCGTTCAGCAATAAGTTTAAGAAAAAGAGATTCTGTCCTTGATGGAATTATTGTAGTGGTAATTGGAGTAGGTCCTGTTGCCATCGATGCCACCATGGAGCCTATTTTATTGAAACCTTCAGACACAGAAATAAAATACCCATTATCAAATTTTTGAATAGATAAAGAAAAATTTCGGCCCTCCAAATTTACCAGTTTTTGGAAAAATCCATCTGGAGAGTTCAATAAACTTCGAACAAGTCTTATGCTTTTATTGCTATTGATTCATTTTCCTGGGAAGCATCAACTAAAGCAGGGTTCTTCTTGCAATTCTTTTCGTGTTTGTCTGGATAGACAAATAATTTCTCACAAAATTTGCACGGAGTTTTTTCCTTAGACTTTGTTGTTTTTGTTTTTGCAGTTTTTGCTTTAGATTTTGCTTTTACTGCAATTTCTTCAACTTCTGGTTGTACTTCTGCAACTGATTTTGCTTCAATAGAATCAGCCTCAACTCTTGCTCGTAATTTGGCTTTGTATTTCAAATTACGTGGTTTAGTTCTCAATCTATAGCCACAGCATGGACACCATAGTCCTTCCCATTTGATGAATATTTCACAAATTTGACATCGACGTTGTCCAGAAGCATATCTTCCGGTCCCAACAGGCTTTTGAGCCTTATATCTTACACAAATTCCTTTACAAGTCATCTTGGTAGCATATTATAGAATTCATAAGTATATAAGGATGGATCGAGAAAATTTAGAAAGAAAACATCAAAAAGTTGTAAAAATTATAATTAATTTCATGATCATTATGATTTGTTACGAAGAAAAACAAAAAATCTTCAATAAATATGTATAGCTTGTTTGAATTTCGTTATTTTTGAAAAAATGATATGTATCAATATAGTTGTTTGACAAAAAATTTCAATTTTTTCTTGAAAAAATACAGAAAATAGAATGATTTGTTCAGAATGAACTGAGGAAATAGTAAAAGCGTTCTCAAAAAATGTAAAACTATCCTATAATAGATAACGGCAATATAGAATGTCTAAACCCATCTCTTTGAGAAATATATTTTGCAGATAGCATATCTCGTTTTCCTCTCTGATTGAAATTTTTTATTTTCATACTTGTCTTTCTTTCATCAACAAATTCTAATTCAAAAGAGGAACAGAATTTGAGATTTAGCATTGTAACAATTTGTTTTGCTCTTCTCATATTTCCATTTCCAATTTTAACAATTTTTCTTTTTGCTCTAAGACCTCCAAGAACTCGAATGATATGAACAACTAACTTTTCAACAGATGAATGAAATGAACTCTCAATTTCTTTTCCATAATAAAAAACAGATAAACCGGTTCTTTCTCCAGGATCGATTCCTAAAATAAGATCATCTTCTTCAAAATCAAGATTTAATTTTTGCATCATAATTCCTCTAATAACAGTTGGAGGATATTCGAAAATATCCTCATGAAGTAATGGTGTTTCACATATTTTTGGGGATTCTTTATGAGTTGTTAGAATAAGATGTCCAGAATAGTTTTGAATTTCTTCAGGTAAAATTGAATCAAATGATAATTTAAGAGATTTCAAATATGATGAAAATCTATAGTATGGTTTACCATAAGAAGTAGCAACTCCAATACGAGAATTAAGCAAGGGATCGATATATTATAAAACGAAATACAGGATTTAGGGTTATGCCTTCAAAACAGTTGACACGACATGTTTTACTGCTTCATCAAAATTAGCATCAATTTTTGATTGAATTTCAGATAATTTAGCCTCACCTTCTTGAGCAATTTTTGCAGATTCTGCAGTTGCTTTGTCTTTTGAAGCATTTATCATTACTTCAGCTTCTTTTGTTGCCATTTCTCTGGTTTTTTCCATTAGAGCATCAATTTCATTTTGGGCCTTTACTGAAAGCTGTTTTTTCATATCTCCAACTTTACTGTTTAAGGAGTCAATGTCATCTTCTAAGACATTTAGAGATTTGATGATTCCTGTAACTTTAGATTCAGCCATGCTCATTATACTCAAATTTCAATAATTCCATTACTTAAATCATTCATTTTTGGGCATAAAATTTGGGATCATCCAGTAGTTAATAGTAAAATGGCTCTAGCAAGATCGCCTTTCGCTTCTTCTAATGCACTTTTTGCTTTTTCTTCATCAACACCTGCTTGTTGACTGACAAGTTGAATATCCTCTTCTGAAAATATAGGAACCTCTAATTCTCGCTCATCATAACTGTCAGCAGTTACAGTGAAAATGGAATTATCTTTAGCCTTCATTTCAGTAACAGACGGTTTTGAAATAATGATCTCTTTTTTATCGGTCTTTATAGTGACTTCTTGAACGTTGGATAATTCATTCATATCTAAACCCATCTTATCCATCATTCTTCGCATTTCGCGATTTCCTCCGCGCATCATAGTTCTTTTTCCTCTTTACGACTTTTTAAACTATCTCTAACTTTAATTGCCACGCCCCTATCAAAATCAGAGATCATCTCATATGACAAAACAGCTCTACCTACAGCAATTACCTTGTTTTTGAATAAAATTGGAGTGTCAGAGGATATTTGGACATTTTTTCCACATTTTACTACATGTTTGCAAAATACTGATCTGCCTTCTTGAACAAAAGGTGCAGCATCTTTGTTAATATCTACACAATTTTCTCGGAATGTTTTACTTTTCATGAGCATTTGAGCAAAGTAAGGACTAATTGCCAAACCACCATCTATTCTTAACGTACACAACAATTTTCCATTATGCATAACGGTTCTAATTCTACCAGTTTTTCTTGAGAAGGTCATTTCAATATCTTTTGGAAGATACTTTGAGACACCATTTCCAAATAAAGAGTCAATAGAAGATTGTAGTTTTAGAACATGATCCATATTCAAATTACATATCCTCTAAATATTAGTTCAATGATAATGTATGAAAAAATCAGAAAACTATATAGAATTAATTTTTTTATGTAGTTTATGGAAGAAAGGGAGGAAACAAGGAAAATCCAGTTTACAGGTAAATCATCATACATAGTTTCATTGCCAAAACAATGGATTATAGATTTAGGATTAAAACAAGGGGATCAGATCAGAATGGTAAGAAAAGACTCATCAACTCTAGAACTCTTTCCTCCAAAATTTGAATCACGTAGTCAGAAAAAAGAAGAAGCCATTATTGAGATTAATTCTGAGGAAAAAGCATCATCTATTGTCAGGAAATTAATTTCGCTTTACTTTTTGGGTTTTAAGACAATTAATGTAAAATCAAAAGATGGAAGGTTAAGTCCTGCTCAAAGAAACACAGTAAAAGAAGCAGTTAAGCGAATGCTGATGGGTTCTGAGATTATTTCAGATTCAAGTAGTGGAATTACAGTTCAAGTTCTCGTAAATTTATTGGAATTATCAGTTGATGGAGCATTCAAAAGAATGATTCATTTGGCAAAATCAATGTCAAGTGATGCAATACTTGCTGTTAAAGAAAATAATTTAGATTTAGCACAAGAGGTAATCAACACAGATGATGAAGTAGACAGATTCGGATTTTATATTATTCGTCAGTTAAAGATTGCAATTCAAAATGAGCACATGCTAAAAGAAATGGGTTTTAGAAATCCTAGAAATTGTTTGGGGTATAGATTGGTGGTAAAAAACATAGAAAGAACAGGAGACCATGCCGCATTTATTGCCAAAGATCTTTTAGAATTCAAGAAATCAGTGAAAAAGGAAATTTTGCAAAAATTGCAAGACATGAATGAATTTTGTTTATCTGTACTAGATGATGCATGTTTATCTTTGTTCAAAGAAGATTACTCACAGGCAGAGATAACTATTGAAAAGACTAACGATATTGCAAAATTTGAGAAAAGAGTTAGAGAAGCATCAAAATCACTAAAAGATGATGAGGAGATCTACAGAGTCAGAAGGATGACAGAAAATATTCGAAGAATTTCGGAATATGCTAGTGATATTGCAGAAATTGTCATAAATATGAATATAGAAAAAACAATTAAAAAAATGTCATAGATTTCAAAACAGTTAGAATCTTTAACTCGAATAATTGTAAAAACATGGAATCAATATGAAATCAGCAATTTTAATCACATATGATAAGGAAGACGTGGTTAATGAAGCAAAGGGGCTTTGTGACGCAGCAGGTTTTCAAGTAGTTCATACAATGAAACAAAAATTCTTGAAAAAACCAAAGTTTGGCATAAGTGGTGGAATTTTAGAAAATCTTGAAGAGATTGCTGAAAAGATTAGGCCAGATGTCATAGTATTTGATGAAGTTCTAAAACCAAGTCAAAATTATAATTTGGCATCAGTGTTACATAGAGAGATTTTAGATAGGGAAGCACTAATTCTTGAAATTTTTGAAAGTAGAGCATCAAGTGCAGAATCAAAATTACAAGTAAAGTTAGCTCAATTAAGATATGAAATGGCCAGAGCAAAAGAAAAGGTTCGACTTTCAAGCATGGGTGAACAGCCAGGGTTTATGGGAATAGGAAAATTTGAAGTTGATGTTTACTATAATGATATTAAACACAGAATGCAGACAATTAGATCAAAATTAGAAAAAGCTGGAAAACAAAGAGAGTTACACAGACAAGGAAGAAAAAAAATGGGATTCAAAACAATCTCACTTGCAGGATACACTTCAGCTGGAAAAACTACTTTGTTTAACACGATGACAGGAGAAGCAAGAGATCAGAGTAGTGAATTGTTCACCACACTTTCAACTACTACAAGGAGAGTTACCATAAATCAAGAACCATTTTTAATCTCAGATACAGTGGGTTTCATCAGTAAATTACCTGCATATATGATTGATGCATTCAAATCAACTTTGGAAGAATTGGGGCATACGGATATTATTATTGTAGTAATAGACATTAGTGACTCAATTTTTGAATTAAAAAAGAAATTTTCAAGCTGTATGAGAACACTTAGTGAATTAGGAGTTGAAAAAGACAGAATGGTTTATGCATTAAACAAATCAGACTTGCTCAAAAGTAGTGAAATTGAAGAAAAAATAGAGACACTAAACTTGGTAGATAACAAAAAATGGATTCCAGTTTCTGCAAAAACAGGTAAAAATGTAAAACAACTTAAAGAGTTGATTAAAGACATTTTGGAAAGTTACAATTCATACAAATTTGAAAAAAAAGGAGTTGAAAATACATTTGGTAATTGAAGTAGTACGTATTGGACAAAGACTAGTAAGAGATGACAGAGTTACAACTCATGTAGCATTAGTTTCAAGAGCATTTGGTGCAGAAACAATTTTTATGACAGAGGTAAATCCAGAAATTAAAGACACATTAGGGAAAATAAATGCAACGTGGGGCGGAAAGTTTTCAGTTGAGTTTATAGAAAATTGGAAGTCAATAATCAAAAAGAAAAAAGAAGATGGTTTCAAGATAGTGCACCTCTCAATGTATGGTGAAAAAATTAATGACATTCAAGAAGAAATTAGAAATGAAGAAAATTTGTTAATCGTAGTAGGAGCCGAAAAAGTTCCTAGAGAAATTTACGAGTTGGCAGATTATAACGTGGGAGTAGGCAGTCAACCACATTCAGAGATAAGTGCTCTTGCCATTCTTTTAGATCGCATCCAAGAAGGCCAACAATTTGAGAAAGAATTTCCAAATGCAAAAAGGAAGATCATACCCACAAAAACAGGTAAAAATGTACAGGTAAAAGAAACAAGGGATTAATAATAGAAAATCAGGAGAAATTAGAGTTGGTAGACAAGTACGAAGATCCTTTTGTTAGAATTGCTTCAATGATTGGAGGAGACGAATATCTCAAAGTAGCTCGTTCATTGCTAAAAGCAGAAGATGCAACAGATGAAGAGATTGCCAGCTCTACAGGACTTAGAATTAACATGGTAAGAAAAGTTCTCTATGATCTTTTTGGAAAATCACTAATCACAGGCATCAGAGTAAAAGACGAAAGAAAAGGATGGTTTGTCTACAGATGGAGAACACGTAGAGAAGAAGTAGAGCACTTTATCGAAAATCAAAAAAAGAAAATCGAAGAGAGATTACAACAAAGACTAGACTATGAAAATGCATCTGATTTTTACCACTGTGGAAATGAGGATTGTCCAAGAGTTACATTTGAAGATGCTCTTGAAGGTATGTTCAAATGTCCTTCATGTGGAAATGTCCTTAATCTAAAAAAGAACGATAAATCAAAGAAAGCATATCAAAAGAAAATTGATGAAATCAAAAAAGACATGCAGCAAGTGTTCTAATCAAACAACAATACAGATTTTAGGTTACTAGAATAAATAAGAGGAATGATTCTGAGAGATCCTGAGTCATATCACTACAGTAAATCCTGCAACAGGCGAAGACATCACCACATTCACATCAATGGATAAAGACCAAGTTTTTGAATTAGTTAGAAAGGCAAAGAGAGCATTTCCTGAATGGAAAAAAGATTATGAAAAACGTAGAAGTTACATTTACAATTTAGTTGAACATTTGAAGAAAAACAAAACAGAGTTGGCAAAAGTTGCAACTAAGGAAATGGGTAAAGCACTAAAAGAATCAATTGGTGAAGTTGAAAAATGTGCTTGGGCTTTAGAGTTTTATGCAGACCACGGAGATAGTTTTCTTTCTGACGAAGTTCTAAACACAGATGCAAGAAAGAGTTTTCTCACATTTGAACCACTAGGTGTAATTGGTTCTATCATGCCATGGAACTTTCCGTACTGGCAAGCTCTAAGATTTGCAGCTCCTTGTTTGATGGCAGGAAATGTAATCGTGATGAAACCATCTCGAGTGACCATGCAATCAGGAATTGAAATTGAAAAAGCATTTGCAGAAGCAGGGGTTCCTGAAGGGGTATTTTCTACAGTCGTTGGAAGTGTGGATTCTGCAAATCATCTTATTGATTCAGAAGTTAATGCCGTGACATTTACTGGGAGTACCAACGCAGGGGCAAAAGTAGGCGAGAGATCTGCTATGAATCTTAAAAAATGTGTTTTAGAATTGGGTGGAAGTGATCCTTTCATAGTTTTAGATGATGCTATTATTGAAAAAGCAGCTGATGGTGCAGCAAAGGGTAGATTCATCAATTGTGGCCAGAGTTGTGTAGCCTCAAAAAGATTCTTTGTAGGTAAGAACATTGCTGAAGATTTCATTGAATTATTTATCAAAAAAGCATCTGAACTCAAAGTTGGAGACCCAATGTCAATTGAGACAGATATTGGACCACTATCAAGTAAAGAAGGATTAGAAACAATTTCTGGAATTGTCGAGGATGCAAAGGCAAAAGGTGCCGAAGTACTACTAGGCGGAGAAGAGATGGATGGTAATGGATATTTCTACAAACCAACAATTCTTACAAATATCACACCAGACATGAGAATTGCAAAAGAAGAGACGTTTGGACCAGTTGCACCAATAACAATTGTTGAAAATGAAAGTGATGCAATCAAGATGGCAAATGATAGTGAATTTGGATTAGGTGCAAGTATTTGGACAAAAGATCTTACTAAAGCAGATAAAATGTCAAGAAGAATTGAATCAGGAATTGTTAGTGTGAATAATGTAGTAATTTCAGATCCAAGAATTCCTTTTGGAGGAATAAAACACAGTGGATTTGGAAGAGAGTTATCAAGATATGGAATGCTAGAATTTGTGAATCTCAAATCAGTTAGATTCTATGACAATCTAACACACCATCATTACGTAGAATAATTTTTGATAATTGGAATTAGGAGTATCCTTTAAGTATAATTTTAGCGCATTATGTCATGGTGAGGACACTCGATGACGTATTGTTGAGTGAAGATCAAAGAGATCTTGGAAACACCTTGAGCTTTGAGATACATTCAGAGTTCATGATTCCTCTGAGACAAAGTCCTCGTCAAATTCATCTTCTTCATCGTCGCATTCTTCCAATTCAACATGTGTTGGTGTTCCATCATCTCCAAAGAAAATTTCAATGCAGATATCAGTAGATAATGTAGATGCTAAAGTTTCAGCCAGTTCTTTTGGAAAATTTCCCAGTCTGCTTGGGTCAGAGGAATATCGATATTCAGTGACTGCATCATCATGATAGAAATTTAGTTCAATATCCCCATTTACAAATTTTCTTACAGCAATTACTTGACCAAATATGCTCTCAGTCAAGCCTATTTTCCTTGTTCAGTAACATCTCGTGTGAGGTTTTCAGCGAGATCTTCATAGTGTTGCCTAGATTTTCCTAAATCTTTGAGTTTTGCAGTTTCAATCTCATTTAATTCACCATCAACTTTCTGTGCTACATATTGCAATCGAGCTTCTGCCATCATAAATAATCGATTGTTTTCTTTCCAGAGGTGTTCGGTAATGTGTTCCACATATTGCTTCATATCAGAAATTAATTTTGCAGATTCTCCTGAAGACAGATATTCTTTTGCAGAAGCTTCCATATTTGCAGCAATTTCTCTAGAACGTTCATGATCAATTAACATCATTGCAATAGGACCCATGTTTTTTGGTAATCCAGCTTGTTCTAATGCAGGAAATAATGAATTTTCTTCTTTACTGTGATGACAAACATCTGTAAAGTTTTTTGAAAAATCAATAACAGGAAGTAAGATTGATTCAGGAATTTTTTTATTTTCATTTAACAATTGAGTGGTTGCATCCATTGCTTTGACAACTTTTTCAATTAGCTCATGATCACGTCTTAATGATGCAGTTGACATGATGAATTTGTATTATTTCGGGTATCTATATCTTATTTTTTTAAAATAATTAAAAGATAGAAAGTGTTGGCGACTAACCGTTAACAAGTGGGTTTAACGATTAGAAAGTTTCTTTGATTTTACAAATGCCCAAATTTTTTTGGTCATTTCACTTGGAGCGATTGGTTTTTTACCAAATATTTGTTCAGCAGTTTCTTTACGACCTGCAAAACTAATGGCATATCCACCAAATGCTGGCTTCTTTGCTCTTGATTTAGTTGCTTTCTTTTTTGGTGCAGCCTTTTTCTTTG
>CAYFJT010000004.1:0-115958 GCA_964343515.1 uncultured Nitrosopumilaceae archaeon | reverse complement strand
GGCTTCTTTGCTCTTGATTTAGTTGCTTTCTTTTTTGGTGCAGCCTTTTTCTTTGTACTAGTTTTTCTTTTGGTTGTTTTCTTTTTTACTGCCAATTTCTTGTAGTTGTATTCGAAATAAAGTATAAGAACTTAGAGCTTTACGTAATGCAAAACTAGATGATTTTTGAGCCTCTTAACTGATTTGAGTCGGAGATTAGGAGAATTGGAAATCTTGTTAAATCCAGTACCACGTAAGTAAGAAGTAGAATCCTCACCGCCAATCAAGAATGGAGAAAGAGTTAGTATCACTTCATCAAAGAGACCTTGTTTAACAAATTCCCAATTTACTGTTCCCCCTCCTTCAACCAATATTGTTTTAATTTTCTTTTGAGAGAGTTTTTTCAATAGTGATTTTAGATTGACTGAATCATTACCAGTACGGATTATCTCAACAGGGAATTTTTCTAATTTTACAAGATTTTTTCTAGTGATTTTTTTAGATACTGCAATTATGGTTGGAACTTTATTGCTTGATTGAAGAATCTTTGATGTTTTTGGAATGGTTCCTTTAGAATCCAAAACAATTCTAATAGGATTTTTTCCTTTAACATGTCGCACGGTTAGAAGTGGATTATCACGAGATACAGTATTTTTTCCAACAAGAATTGCATCTACATTTGAACGTAGTTTATGAAGACGTTCAAAATCTTTTTGTGATGAAAGTTTAGAGTCGTTTGTTTTGGTTGCAATTTTTCCATCAATAGATATAGCTCCACTTAGAATAACGTGCGGTCTAGATTTTTCCATGAATGATTTTACCTCCAATCATTACTGCCCCTATTGTAGATTCTGATGCTCTATGTACAATAGAAGCATAAGGTTCATGCATTGGTTCTAAATCCAGTGCATGTTTGTTAAGAAATACACAATCGGCAATTTTTTTGGTTTCAATTACTCCAATGTCTTTTTTTAGTATTTTACCGCCATTAACAGTAGCCATTTTCAAAATTTCTTTAGGATTGATTCTTTTTTTATGAATACCCATGGTGACTTTCCAAAGATAATCCATTTCTCTAAACATGTCAGGTGAATTTATCATAACATTATCTGTGCCCAACCCAAGGGTACAACCGGCTTTTTGCATTGAAACTACATCAGGGATTCCTTCAGCTAATGAAGAATTTGCTCTTGGGCAAACTACTATTCCTCGGATTTTTTTTGCAGCTACATGAAGATCACTTTTTGAGGCATGAGTCATATGAACAAGAAAATGAGGTTTCATGGATAACGCACGAATCACCTCAGATTTTCCAGTCATTTTTTTAGATCTTGAAACGCTTTGTTTTGTTTCAGCAGAATGA
This sequence comes from uncultured Nitrosopumilaceae archaeon, assembly GCA_964343515.1. Lineage (GTDB taxonomy): Archaea > Thermoproteota > Nitrososphaeria > Nitrososphaerales > Nitrosopumilaceae > Nitrosopumilus. The sequence continues at coordinate 114,616 of CAYFJT010000004.1, read as the reverse complement.
ATTGCCCTAATCTTTGATGTCTTTGAGTAATGATTCAAAACTGAAGTGCTATTCTCATTTGCACCACTAACTCCAATCCCATCACATTTTTGAATAAGTGAAGGCAATTTCTGGGCTTTTACTTTAGGAATTGGAATGTTTTTTTTAATTTCAGTAGGATTTTGATAGAAATCAACTCTACCCAAAATAATTGAACGTATAGGAACTTCAGATAATGTTTTTTTTAATAAAATAACACCATCTAATCCACCTTCTCTAAAATCAACAAAAGTGGTAATTCCTTTTCGGATCATAGAGTGACAAGTATTTTTCATAAAATTAGACAAATTTTCAGGAGGAGTATTTTTTAGAATTTTTGATTTTGCACCAAATACAGGATGTATTTTGTTATCTACAGAGCTCTCCAGAGTGACATCTTTTCCAATTGAATCACCAATGTGAGTATGTGCATTGATAAATCCTGGAATCAATAAAAGACCTTCACAGTCAATTGAATCTTCTTTGCCACCTGATTTAATGTTAGGTTGAATTCGTTTGAATTTTCCATTTTGAATTTGCACATTTGTTTTTGAAACAAAATCTAATTCTTTTCCTAAAAGAAGACTAACGTTTTTGATTAACATGATAATTCATAAACTTCAGGTTTTTCTTTTCCTGAATCTCGAATTTCACGAATTGTGTCAAGGGATTTTGTAGCTAATTTAACAGCATCTCGACATGTATGAGCATTTCCAATACCACAATTCAAAAAAATCTTTGCATCATTTTTTATCATATTAATGAAATTTTGAACAGAATTTTTGGCATCATCACTTGCAACTACCATAAAATTATCACCACCCATAAAAAATGTGAGTGAGTTTTTTTCCAAGAAATATTTTGACATTTTAGAATATAATTGAAAAATTATTGAGGAAATTTCATATGGAGAATTTGTTGTTCTTTTTGAGGTAAGATCATCGACATCCAAATGCATGATAGTAACTTTAGTGTCCGATGTGTCATTTACAAAACCAAAGATATTGTGTTGTTTATCTAGAATAATTTTGTTTTTCTTTCCTTCATATGCTTTCAAATTTGCTTCAAATGGAGACTCAGCAAAACCAATTGAAATTGTTAAATTCACTTCAAATGATTTTTCAAGTGTTTTTTGAATTTGAATATGATCTTCTAAGCTAATTCCATTTGAAACAACGAAAAATTCATCAGATCTATTTAGAAAAACAAGGCAATTTTTTTCAGAAAATAATTGTTGTAATTGCTTGTACAAAGATGCCTGAAGAATTTGTAATTCATGTTCTCGGTCACTACCCAAAGTTAAAGTCCATGGACCATAACCTGTTATTTTCAAAATACTTATCTGAATCATTTTTGAATCCTTTCAAGTTCTGATGAAATTTTGACCACTGCCTCTACTGCACGTTCAGATACAGGCCTTATTCTAGCATGAGCGTGTCTTTCTTGCATTCCAGGACCAGATATTCCTAAAGATACAGGTTTTTGGTATTTTATGGATAAATCAGTTAGAGCTTGAGCGGCAGCATGGGAGATTACTTCATCGTGTTTAGTTTGTCCCTTGATAATTGCTCCCAAGGTTACGACAGCATCAACATCGTTTTTTTGTAATAATGCATCAACAATTATGGGCATATCAAATGCACCAGGAACAGAACAGGTATAGGTTATTTTCAATTTTAGAGAATCAGCTTTTTCTTGTGCAACTGAGAGCATTCTAGATGTCACTTCGTTGTTGAATTCCGAAACTACTATAGCAATATTCAAAATTAATGCACCTTGGCGTATTCTAACAACTCTTTTCCATCAATTAATGGAATTCCATTTTGTTTTGCAAATTTTTCTGCTTTATCAACGGATAATGCAGTGTATGTTTCAGCATCCATCATTTCACATATTGCAGTTACAGGAGTTAAACCAGCAATTTGTGCAAGATAAACAGACATTTCTGTATGTCCTTGACGTGCGGCTAACAAACCTTTTGATGCAATCAATAAAGGAACATGACCAGGAGTTTTAAAGGATGATGCAAATTTTTTCTGTTTATTTTCAACATTGTAAATATTTGCCATTTCACGTATTGTCAAAGATCTGTCATTATCAGTAATTCCAGTATAAGTTTGGTAATGATTTACAGATAATGAGAATGTTGGATGATCACCATAAGGAGTCAATCCCATGATCATCTCTTTATTGGATATTGAAGAATCAGATAAAATTTCATGCATGTATTTTAGATCAAGTGAATTTGCAAATTGATTATCTATTGCAATACAAAGTAACCCACCAGCATGCTGACGCATTCTAGCAACATGTTCAGGGGTTACAAATTCTGCTGCAGCCACCATATCAATCTCATTTTCTCGCCCAGCAGAATCAAACAAGAGTACAAATTCTCCCCTTTTAAGAGACTCCAATGCAGTTTCAAGTGACATATACAAAAAAATCTTCAAACTGATTATAAAGTTTACTTAAAAATTAGTAATTACCAATAAAGTGGTAGGTTATCTAGTTTATTTTAAAATGTATTTTCCAAGAATGTCAGTTTCAATATTAAGTTTGTCGCCAACTTTTTTTGTTTGAAAATTTGTAACTTCAATTGTATGAGGAATTAATGAAACAGATGCAAGATTTTTTTTAATGTCAGTGACAGTTAAGCTGATTCCATCAATCGCAATAGAACCTTTTTTGACCACATATTTTGCCAATTTTTTAGGAACTTCAAACCATACTTGAACTTCTTTAGGTTTTTTTAGAATTTTTTTGATTGTTCCCACGCCATCAACATGTCCTAAAACAAAATGACCCTCCAATCTATCTCCAGCCTTTAAACTTCGTTCAATATTTACTATTCCACCAACTTCAAGATTTCCAAGATCTGTCTTCTTTGTTGTTTCTTCAATCATTTCAAAAAGACAATTAGTTTTTGTGAGCTTTGTTGCAGTAAGACAAACACCATTTAGTGCAACACTTTGTCCAATTTTCAATCCTTTTGCATGTTTACCCAAGTTAACAGTCATCTGTACTGCACTGCGATTTTTTGTGTTTTCAGAAATTTTTTCTACTTTGCCTATTCCTTCAACAATTCCTGTAAACATTAGATTCATCTATAGATTCGCGTATAAAATGATTTAGTTAATTTTTATTTAAAATTATTTTGAATCTAATTGTTCAAATTCATTTTCGCAAACTTGATGAAAGAGAGAACGTTTGTTTTCTTTTGCTGCCAGTTTGATTTTTTCCATATCTTTGTTAAGAATTCCTTGTGCTGCCAAAAATGCATTATCACTATTACCTAGTTTCTCAAATAATTTAGATTTTACAAGAGGGATTTCCTTGAGACCGGGATCAACTAATTGTGCCTTATCGTAAAGTTCTATTGAAATTTCATAATCCCCCAAGTGACTATGCGATATAGCCTTGTTCATCAAAGCCGTAACATCATTTGGATCTATTGTAAGGACTTTTTCATAATATTCAAGTGCCTTTTTGTGTTGATTTAATTCATTTAATGATAGTCCCATACTATTCAATGCCCAAGAATCATTAGGATTAGAAGAGAGAATTTTTTCACATAATTTTAAAACTTGTTGATATTGACCCAGACTTTCTAGTGCATATATTTTATTTTTTAATGCATAAATGTCAGATTCTTTTATTTCAAGAACCTTATCACAATAAGATATGGCTTCTTGATATTTCTCAAGATAAATCAAAGACAAACAGATGTTTTGAAGTGCGACCATGTCATTAGGGATTTTTTCAAGTAGTCCCTTACAATAATTATACATCTCTTTGTATTTTCCTGCATTAAACATTCTAGTAATGACATTACTAGGATCTAGAAGATTTACCATTTCTAATAATAGAATAGAATTTCATTATCTTTAATCTATTCTAAATAACACGTATAATCAAAAATACTTTGAATTGTTTTTGCTCAAAATCTTTGAAAAGGACACAAAAAATTGTAATTGAAAATTTAGGATGAATTATTTTACTAGTTCAAGTAGTGCTTTTGCCTGTTTAAAATGAACTTCATCAATCATCTTTCCATCAACAGTTGTAGCACCTTTTCCTTTCTTTGTGGATTCAAGGTAAGTTTTGCAAATTTTTTCAGCCCACTGAATTTCACTTTTGTTGGGATGGAATAATTTGTGAGTTATAGAAATGTGATCTGGATGAATAATGCTTTTTCCTGAGTAACCTAAACTTTTTCCAACTTTACAATCTTTTTCCAATCCCTTTGAATCTTTGAGATCTTGCCAAATTGCATCTATTGCAGATACACCTGCAGCTCGTGCATCTATAGGAATTTTCCTTCTAGAATATTTTGCACCTTCAGAGTCTTTAGAATATTCTACGCCAATATCATTTAGAAGATCAAACACACCAAAAACTACTGCAATTACTCTTTTACTGCTAGAAGCAATTTGATATGTATTAACAACTCCTTCTGCAGATTCTATTGAAGGAATTAGTTGGGTTGGTTTTAGTTTACGTGATTTTTCCAGTTTTGAAATTATTTTTTCAATTTTTTTCAGTTCTTTTGCATTGTTTACTTTAGGAATAACAATCCCATCAATTCCTTTTTGAATGATTTCTTTAAGATCAGATGGTATTTTGCCTGAAAGAAGGGAATTTGTGCGAACAAAAATTGAAGAGTCATATGATTTTCTAGATTTGAGAGCAGATTTGATTAGATTTCTTGCATTTGTTTTTTCATTATCTGGAACAGAGTCCTCTAAATCAAAACATACAATGTCTGCCTGTAACTTTTTTGCTTTTTCTAGAAATCTAGGATTATTTCCAGGAACAAAAATGAGACTTCTGAAGAGCTGAGTCATTAAATGACTAAGCGCCTTCAGGCTTCATTAAGATTTTGCCGAAGAATTTACCCTGCAACATTTTTGTGTGAGCCTCTGCGGCTTGCTCAAATGTGTAAACAGAGTCGACAATAGATTTTAGTTTTCCTTGACCCATCCAGTAAAGACCTTGATCAAGTTCAGCTTTTGTTCCTTGTGTTGAACCTAAGACGTTAATTCCTTTGAAGAAAATGTGTCTGAGATCTATCTGTGCATCATAACCTGTAGTTGCACCACACGATACAAGAGTTGCACCATATTTGAGCAAGGTTAGTTGTTTGTTAAAGTGGGTTTGACCAATATGATCAAATGCAATATCGATTCCAGGTGCTTCACCTTTAGTTTTTGCTAGTTCTTTTGAAATCTTAAAGACTTCTTTTTGCCAATCGTCTTTTCTATGATCTACTGCATGATCTGCGCCAAGTTCTAGACATTTATCTAATTTGTCGGGACTGGCAGTTGCAATTACGTCACAGTTGTATAATTTTGCAATTTGAATTGCAAAGCTTCCAACACCTGAACCACCGCCCATTACAAGTACGGTTTGGCCTGGAGTAATGTTTGCTCTTCCAACTAACATGTGCCATGAAGTTAGAAGGGTCATTGAAGCTGCTGCTGCATCTTCATATGAAACGCTATCAGGAATTTTAGACACATTGACTTCTGGTAAGTGAATCTGTTCAGAGTATGCACCCCATAGAGGTCCAGTCTGGAAACCCCAAACTTGTCTTCTAGTACAATCAAATTCTCTTCCATCAGTACAGGCTTTACAAACTCTGCATGCAAGGTTTGAATGAGAAACAACTCTATCTCCTACTTTGAAATTTTGTACATCTTCGCCTACAGCGATTACATCTCCAGCTACATCAGAACCTGAAACGTGTGGTAGAGGAACTGCTACAGGAACTCCTCTCATTCCCCAAATATCATTATAATTTAGGGCAGATGCTTTATTGGTAAAAATTACCTCATCTGGTTTTGGTTTTGGTTCATCTATATCCTGGACTTTAAGGATCTTAGCATAATTATCATCTGGTGCATATTCATTGTATACTACAGCTTTCATAGAATAATCGGTTACTTTCCCATAATTATATTTTATCTGAGATCAGACACGATTGAACTTAAAATCACGTTTTGGTTGTTGAGTAGAAAGCAAAATTTGCTTTAATTGATCATCTGAAATTTGACCGGGGATTTTTCCCTGAGTCGCCATTCCTATCAGATATTGTTCAACAAGGTCAGCTAACTCTGGTTTTACCATTTTGATATTGTTTAATCTCATTCTTGCATCAGGAACTAGAATCTGTTTTAGAATCTGTTCTTTTTGTGCAGCTAGTTCATGATTTGTATTGTCTTGAGATTGATCGTTTGATTCAGGAAAACTCATTTTGAATCTAAGTGTAAACTTTCAATTGAGGATTTTCAACTATCATTTCTTTTAGAATTTCTGTTGATAATCTATCAAGTTTTTGCATACCATGTTTAGAAATTACACGTCCTTTCTTCTCAATTTTGTCTAAATAACCTAATTTTTCTAATCCATGAATGGCATTTCTAATAATTGCACCGCCAGCATCTTTGTGATGAGCTGCGCCATAACCAGATGGTTTTCCACCACCATAATCTTTTCTTAATTCATTAATTCCAATTGGACCATGAAGGTAAATTTTTCTCATAATTGAAGCACATCTAGTATGCCACCAATCACGGTTTTGTGGTGGTTTGTCAGCATGAGCTCCAGTTTTTACAAATGGAATCCAAGAAGGAGCTGGAATGTCTTCATTTTTTAGAATATCAGCTAGTCTTCCAATCAACACATCTGCGGGTACATCGTATACCTTTGCCATGAAGACAAAAAATCGAGAATCGTCTTATAAATCATTGAGATATTATTTTTCGGTACGTATGCCCACACAAGTAACAAGATATTCTGATCGACTTGACAGATGTCCTTCCCAAACGAATTCTAGAATTAACACCAGGTGCAATGAATGATTTACATTTTTTGCAAAAAACCATCCTCAGTTCAAAAGGCATTCGAATTTTGTGTCGAGTACTAATTCTCCTAGCAAGAAGAGCTTGACGTTGAGAAAGTTTGGGATTGATTTTTGCATTACTAATTGCATTTTTTATTAGAATCTGCATTCTCTCCACGGCAAGTTTTCTTACTGCAGGTTTCATGATAATTTCTAAAGTTACACCTAAAAATTACTTCTTATCTGAATCAAAGAAATGCAGTCAGCGGGATTCGAACCCGCGTCACAGGGTTGGAAACCCCGAATACTAACCAGGCTATACTATGACTGCAACAAAATGCAAATTTTGATGCCTACATAAAAATGGTTTTTTCGTACTCGTAGAGCATTCGAGCAACCACAGTATGACCTTCAAAGGATTCATCACCAACAGAATACATTTGAGTAAATTGTTTTTCAATAGAATCTGAAAAATGTCCTTTTTGGAATCCTCCAAATACAAGGCAATAGTCATCATTTATTTCTCCTGCAATTTTTTCATACGTCTTTTGAATTCCTTTGGTAGAAAATCCAATTATTTTTGATGGATGTATTTCATCAATTAGTTCTGAGAACGTTTTGTTTTTGAGTTTTAGTAGAGTACCATTGTTTGTTGTGATTTTTTTTTCTTTATACAATTTTTCAATCAATCCTGCAAATCTATGATAGGATTTTGGTACATGTACATTTTGACCAAAATAGATCACTTTATCATCAATTGTATGAACATAAAGTTGGATTTTGTTTTTTAGGTAAAGTGGAATGGTAGTAGCTTCAAGAATTGAAAAGTGTACAAGATCAGGTCTACCTCTCTTTAATTCATTAGTGATTCCTTTCATTGATGCAAAGTGCCACGAGTTATCTAATAGAATTTCAGATGAAAGTTTTCCTAGTTTTCTTGCATGTGAAATTACTGATGGATGATGTTTTAACTCAGATGGGACAGTTTCTAATGCAGATTCAGCTAAAACTATAGAAATCATTTTAGTTTAACATTTGAATTTGATTCTTAAATTCATTCCAACCTGGTTTAGGATTGCCATTCTCATCAAACAATCCAGCATTGCAGACATAGTGATTTAATCTCTCAATGATATGCTCGCTACTACCAAAACCTGAACCTCCTACTGTAAGTTTGTCTTCTCCAATCTCATGTGCTTCAAATGTACAAGTTCCCTTAGGCTTGTCATTTTGTCTATACCACGTGAAAAACTCCAAATCTGATTCATTTTCTGCATAAAATTCAAAAGATTTTTCTAAAAATTCAGTTTGAGATTCTTCACTTCCTCCAACAAAATCAGAAGTACTCCAACTTATCTCAAAAATAGCAGCCTTTCTATCTCCTGTCAGTTCAATAATCTGTTCCAAGTCTTCTTTTGCTTGTTGAGGAGTTTTTATCATATCACCAACAGTGTCAACTGGAGAATAAGAGAATGCAATAAAATCACCAACATCCAAATCAGTTACAATATTTTGCAAGTTTTTATTCAAAACTTGGTGCAATGCAAATGCATTTCCAATTTTCACATCAGGATGTTTTTCTTTAGTTTTATCATACACTTTAGTGAATAGTTCTTTGTAGGATGGAATATTTTGTTCATAATATCTAAATTGAGACTCTGTTTGTCCAGCAAGAATTACAGTATCAACAATATCATATCTAGACAAGATTGCGTCAAGAACGCTGACTAATCGATCTTCATTCAATGATTGAATAGGTGGTTTTCCAATCCAGTTTGGAAATGGTCCAAGTGTTTCACCGTTAATTATTGAAAAGTAGAGAGTAACTTTGAGATCATTTTTTTTGTTAAAGCTCATTAAAGCATCTGAATATTGCCAATTGTATTCACCACGTTCTGGTTCAATTAAATTCCAAAAGAGGTAGACATTACTTCTTCCGATTCCAGATTCAGATGCACTGGAATAGATTTCATCTAGTTCTTGCAGTGTTACTGATTGGTTTGGAGAATTTATCACAAGTCCAATTTTCTCATCTGTCTTTTGTGGGATGATTTCAGAATTAGGGATGCTAAGAACACCAACTGCAATTAATATAACTACGGCCACGCCTATTGTTACGCCTAGAATCTTCTTATCCATACGGACTCAAAAAGAAAAGAAAGTAAAAAAGTTGTGATTCTGAAATCTATCCAGATGTACAACCACTAAATCCACATTCAATACAGATACTACAACCTTCTACAAATACAAGATTGTTCTTGCATGTTGGACATAGACGATCTTCTGAAACCTCTTCTTGTTGAATTGGTTCAGATTTGATTTCTTCATCATGTACTTTTAATGCAAGTGCTGCATTAACTTGTGTTTTAATGTAGGGGTTTGTAATTTGTGTTGTTACATAATCTGTTACATGTTCACTTGGGGTAACATCAAATGATTTTTCTGCATTCTCACTTGTCATATGAAGCACTTGTTTATGTCTAGAGCCATCACGATAAACTGTGATTCCCTTAAGACCAATTTCATGTGCTAGTAGATATGCAGATTTTACATCTTCTGCAGTGACATCATATGGCATGTTGATTGTTTTTGCAATTGCATTTCCAATCCAGTCTTGCCACACACCTTGAGCCATCAAGTGATCAGACCAGTGAATATCCATTGCAGTAACAAAGACATCTTGCATCCATTGAGGAATTTCATCAATTCCTTTCAGGGAACCATAATTATCTGCAATCTTTGCAAGAATTTCATCTGTGTGTAGATTATTTTCTTTTAGGACTTGTTCAACAATTTTGTTTGTATAGAAGAATCTTCCCACAGTAACTCTCTTTTCAAACACCAAAGCAAATGCAGGCTCCATTCCATTTGAACAGTCTGCAATCATTGACAGGGTACCTGTTGGAGCCACTGTTGTTGTTAGGACATTTCTAATTCCATATTGTTTTATTTTCTCAATTAATGCATCCCATTCATAGGAATGAGATTCTTTTGGTTTTTCATAGTATCCTGCAACTGGAATCTTTCCTTCAGGGTACTCTGTTTTTGAGCATAGTGGGAATTCGCCACGAGACTTTGCAAGGGCTATACTTTCTTCCATGGAATAGTATGTTATGGCTTCAGAGAGTTTGGATTGTAGTTCATATCCTTCTTTAGAGTTGTATGGGATTCTTAGTTTGTACAAGAGATCTGCAACTCCCATTACACCCAATCCAATTCTTCGAGATTCTTTTGATGCTACATTGATCTCTGGAACTGGATAGTGATTTACATCGATGATGTTATCAAGGAATCTAGTAGTTTTTCTGATTGTCTCTTCGTATCTTTGCCAATCAAATTCATAGGTTCCATCTGCTTGTCTCTTTACAAGATTTACCAAATTGATAGAACCTAGATTACAAGATTCGTATGGGTAAAGACTTTGTTCACCACAGGGATTCGTTGCACGCAATGGTGCTTGTCTTGCTTTTGCAAATACATTGTATTTGTTAATTTGATCAAAGAAGATCAAACCAGGTTCTGCACTCTTCCATGCAGATAATGCAATCAAATCAATTAATTGATGGGCATTGATTTCTTTAACTGGTTTTTTATCACGTGGACTACGTAGAACATAGTTACCATCACTAGTGTTAACAAGTGAATGCCAAAAGTCTTCCCAAATTCCGACACTGATGTTAAAGTTTTCTAAAACACCAGGTTCTGTTTTGTTTGTAATGAATTTTTCAACATCTGGATGCCATGCTTCAATGATACCCATGTTTGCACCACGTCTCTTTCCTCCTTGTTTAACGACTTCAGTTACAGTGTTAATGATGTTCATGAATGATACTGGACCGGATGCAACACCTGATGTTGATGCTACAATGTCACCTTCTTCACGAAGGTCAGAGTAGTTGATTCCAACTCCACCACCAGACTTGAAGATCAATGCTGCATCAGAAGTTGATTTCATGATTTCTTCCATGCCATCATTCATTCCAAGTACAAAGCATGCAGAGAGTTGGCCTAGTCTTCCACCTGCATTCATCATTGTAGGAGAGTTTGGCAAAAAGTCTTGAGAGATCATCAGATCAAAGTATTCAGTGATTTTATCTGCATAATTGTCGAGTTTCTTTGCTGCAAGTAGTGTCAAAAGTTCTTTGAAGCCCACCTTCATCTGACCCTTGTTTGCAAGGGTAACGTAATGATTGATAAGCGATCTGAAATGCCATTTGTTGAAGAAATAGTCCCCAATTTTGAATTTATAATCAAAGGCATCTAGTTTTTCAAGATAGGATTTTGCTTCTTCAATATCTTGTTTATTGTTCCCAGATTTGTCAAATACTTGGGAATCATACATGAGATCACCAATTCCAACTAGAATCGCTACTCTTTCAAACATTTGAGTTGGGGATTCAATAATCTCATTTTTTCCATTTCTGAAAAGATATCTTGATGCCAAGACTCTAAGACAATTCAAGTCAAATTTTTTGGAAACGGGATCAAGGGCCTTTAAATTCAAGACCTTCATTTTTTCGTCTCTGAGTTTTCTTCTCTCGTGACGATAAACGATGTATGCTTTTGCAATATCGCTATTACCGCTATCAATTAATGTAGACTCTACAATATCTTGAATATCTTCAACTGTAGGAGTTCTAGTACTAGTAAATCCTTGTTCAACTAATTTGTTGACAACATTATCTGCCAACTGATCGGCTAGACCACGGTCGGCTTTGGAGGTGGCAGCCAATGCCCTAAAAATGGCATTTGAAATTTTATCCTTATTGAAAGCCGTTACTGCGCCACTGCGCTTACGGATCTCATTGATAGTATTTTCTATTTGTGAATTGTCCATAATAACTTCCCAGAGATGTGTATGATCAATGCGGGTATAAATGATTTGTCAGTTTTTCTCTAAAAGTTCAGTTCAATAAAATTGACAATGCTACTATGAACTTGATAATGGGGAAACTTTCACAAGAGACGATGATCGTACAGATCTGAAACAGATCAAAAAGTTTCCAAAAATGATCGTAACTAGTTTTTCAATTATGAATTTCAGACAACATATGGAGACTTGCAGTTAGGACACTTGTCTTCAAATGGTTCATCTTTGAAACCACACTCACCACAGATTGCAATATCTTGAATTGGTTTGAACGAGGTTGTGAGTTCTGCTGTTTTCTCAATTGCTTTTTTGATTTCTGCAGACTTTGTATCTTTAGCAATTTTTAGCGTTACAAACAAGCCTCCATTTAGTAACTTGCCAAGTTTGTTACATTCAGAGATTGGCTCACTCTTGTTAGTATAATCAGTGACCTCAGATACATCAATAGTAATTCCTTCAGAGTAAGAATCCCCTTCCATAGAGTTTAGAGACGAATTCTTACCGTATTTCTCACCATCAAGGGTTGCAAAACGTGTGGAACTCTCAGTCTCAGTCATGCAAATAGCCACAGGATCACCTAATTCTTTGCCTTTTTTGGCTCCAACATCAACTGCAGTCTCAATTACCTTATGAAGGATTTCACGACCTTCCTTATTGTCTTTGAATCCAAGGATGTTAAAGACAGCCTCTTTGAGACCTACTAAATTAACCACAAGAGAGACATTGCTTTTTTGCATATACTGTGTATTTTTGGCCAAGATTGGATTCAAGCCGCGTCTAGTCAAATCTGAAATGTCTTTCTTTCTTAATGCCATAGAAGACAAAGCTGGTTTCATCAACAATGCCAATCTTGCTCTAAAGTAAGTTTCATCTTTGTTTGATTCAAATGCCAGCCTTGGAAGATTGATTGAAACGGATTCAAGTATGATTGAAAGTGGTCCAGAGTTTTTAGTTGCTCCATTTGTAACACCATGACTTGATGTTTGTCCTTTTGCAAACATTACTTTTCCACCAAGCGAAATTATTTCAGAAGCTGCTGCTGAAACATCTGTTATCTTTCCTTTTTCATTGTCAATGATTAAGCCAATTTTTGGAATTGGTGTGAGTTTTGTGTAATTTTTGTATGCGTTAATAATTGAATTAATTATTTTTGTATCAGAACCCAACTGCAATCTAATCGAGACATTAGTACTTGATTTGTGGTATTTAGAAGTCGTAGATGCAGTTGCAAATGCTGCAGTTAATTTTTGTTCAAGTTCTGGAAGTGACTTTGAATGTTTTGAGAACAAAGAAACTAATCCATCAAGTACAATTTCTTGTGAAGCTTCTTTTGAAAGAAGTGAAATTACAACAGACAATGCACTTGTAATTTCATCGAGTTGTTTTGATGCAGGAATTCTTGAAACATCAAGATACTTTCCACCAAGATCAATTCCATCATCGATTAACTCTTTTACATTAACAAATATTGTATCAGGTATCATAGACCAAACTCCAGGATTTGTGATGTGGAGATCACCAGATAGATGAGAGTCAGCTACATCTTTTGGCAAGACATTTGTAAGAAGATGTTCGGCAAAAACTCTTTGACCTGTTTTAAACAAAAGGCCTTCAGCACCATTATCAACATTATCTAAGTTAGTCATCATCTCTTGAACGTCAAATACAGGTAAGCCTAGGCGTGCAAGCTTGTTGCGATATTCCTCATGACCGTGCTCAAGCAGTACAGAATTGACCATTTCTCGGATTAGTGAGCCTGTGAGATAGGTTGTTTGGTACTTGTAAATTCTATTTTCAACTTCTTCAGTAATTTTTTGTGCTAATTCAAGTGGGAGGCTGCCTTCACGTACCAAGGATTGAATAATTTTATGAGAATTAAATTCCTCAATTGATTCATGGGATGTTCTAACATACATCTTTCCGCTTTCAATAATCGATCTTTCTTCGATTTGTCTTGCTAAGCTTAAAACCAATTTTCCAAGATTTGTAATTGTATAACGTCTCTCAGATTTGTTTAATGCAACAAGTGATTGTCTAAGTAATTTTCTCAAGTGGTATGCAAATTTGCCACTCTCTTTTTTTGATTTGAATCCAGCTAGAGATTTTAATTCTGAATAAGTTAAAGGGCCTTTTGAATTTAAAATTCTCAAAATATCAATTCTATTAGGACTTGCCATTACAGAGAAGATCATTCTGACACGCTTTGATGTAGATTGTAAAATTCCACCACGTTGTGATGAATCCGAATCATCATCCAAGTCGGTATCTAGATCATCCATATCTGTATCTAGATCACCTTCTAGATCTAATTCTAATTCTTCATCACTCATTTTCATGTATTTTTTTTTTGAAACAGCAGTAATTAAGACTTGTGATGAAATGAATTTGGATCATTTTTGATCATTATTACAGAAATATGGGAAGACAAAAGATCAATTTTAAAAAAATTGTAAAAGATCAAACATCAAAAAATTATTTTTCTTGAACATCTAATGAAAACTCTGATGTAGAAAGTTTCTGTCCACATGACGGACATTTTCCATTAGAAGGATTCATTACATCTTTTAGAGATTTTAACATTTTCATGTTTGTGATCTTTTCACCACATTTTCCACATGTTACTTCTACTGACATGAAAATATTCAGAACTGTAAAATAATTAAAAATCGATTTTGATTTTTTTTAATAATTCAAACAAATATTTTTACTGCTTTTCTATAACGATTCCTCGTTCATCAAAACCAGTGATTTTTGCAGGGGTTCCAACCGGGAGATCAGCAGGAGTGGCAATTCCTCCCATAAATCCTGAAATTCTCAAGTCAGAATTATCCAATTTAAGCACCACAAAGGCATATGGGGTATATTTCTCAAAGCCTGCAGGAGGCACGGTAATTATGGTATATGTGGCAATTTCTCCTACTCCATCTAAAAGCACATCCTCAAATCCCTTGCTACCACATTTTCGGCAGAAATATGCCGTAGACAAATGAAGGAAACCACAATCAGTACATTTGTGAGTCAAAAGTTTACCATTTTTGGCATGCTCAATTACTTGTTCTTCAATTGACATTTTACACACTCTGGAAGACATGAACAGCACAACTTGCGCCAGTTGCACCAAAGTTATGAGTTAAACCAATCTTTGCATCTTTAACAGTTCTTTCACCAGCATTTCCAGTTAATTGATCATACACTTCAACTACTTGTCCAACACCAGTAGCTCCAATTGGATGTCCTTTTGATTTGAGACCACCTGATGGGTTAATTGAGATATCAGAATTTAATTTTGTTCTACCTTCACGAACAGCTTCAACACCTTTTCCTTTTTCAAAGAAACCCAAGTCTTCAGTATCAACTACTTCTGCAATTGTAAAACAGTCATGTACTTCTGCAAAGTCTACATCTTTTGGAGTAATACCTGCCATCTTGTATGCATCAGCTGCTGCAAGTTTTGTACTTGGAATTGTTGTCATGTGATCACGTCCTTGCAATGCTGCAGGAGATCCACCACGACCTGATCCAATACATTCAACATAATCACCACCGTGTTCTTTTGCAAACTTTTCAGAACATAAAATTACAGAACTTGCTCCATCAGAAAAGGGACAGCAATCAAATAGTTTTAGCGGACTTGCAACTACTGCAGAATTCAAAACATCATCAACAGTAATTTTTTTCTGCATGTGAGCTTTTGGGTTTAGTACACCATTATCATGATTCTTTACTGCAACTCTTGCAAAGTCTTCTTCAGTTGTGTTAAACTCTGTCATGTAGGCTCTTGCCATTGATGCAAACAATCCTGGAAATGATGCGCCAGCTTGACCTTCATAGAAAAAGTCTGAACAATATGCAAAGTAAGTTGTAGTCCATTCAGTTCCAGTATGAGTTACTTTCTCAACACCAGTAACTAAGAGACAATCATAAAATCCTGCTGCAACATTAGCATATGCTTCTCTAAATGAGACAGAGCCGCTTCCACAGGCAGATTCTATTGTTAATGAGGGTTTGTCAGGAATGCCTAATCTACTCATCAAGACAGGACCAATGTGTACCTGCTTGTCTGCAACTCCAAATACATTTGAGATGTAAGATGCTTTGATCTCTTTTGGAGAAATTCCAGCACTTTCTATGGCTGCAACTGATGCCTGAGTAGTAATATCAGCAATACTATCGGCTAATTTTCCATACTTGGTACTTCCTGCACCAAGAACACAAACCTTTTCCACAAATGTCACTGACCCAAGTCCCTATAAAAATCGTTTTAGTAAAAATATCATAAGATCATGCCATCAAAGAAACTTCAAACTGTACAAATCAAAAAGACCATTCTTAGACATTCAGTAAAAACTACAAAGTCTAAAACTAGTATCTTCAAAAAAGAGATCATTCAGTATTTAGATGGCAATGGGTATCTGTCTTGGTCATCAAAAGACAAAAAATACATGATTCTTGGAACAAACTCTCCAAAAAATGGATTGGTTCAATGTCCTCAGTGTAAAGTAGGAGAATTGATGGTAATTCGTTCTAGAACAACAAGAAAAAGATTCATGGGTTGTTCTAATTTTTATGGTGGATGTAAAGCATCATCACCACTATTACAAAAAGCAAAACTCAGAGCAACAAAGAGTCCTTGTGATGTTTGTAAATGGCCAATGGTAATTTTTCGTTATTCACGAAAACAACAGTGGACAAAACAATGTTCAAATTTTAATTGTAAAAGTAGAATCAGGCCTTCAAAGTAGGATAAATGTCTGTTCTTCTATTCTTTAGTAATGGTAATACTTTGCGTGTTTGTTTTACCTTTTTTAGATCAATGTTAGCGTATCCGATTCCTTGTTTCTTTTTCATGTCAAGTAATATTTTTCCATAAGGATCGACAACCAGACTTCGTCCACAGTAGATGTTACCCACTTGATCAGGTGCAATTACATAACAACCATTCTCAATTGCACGTGTCTTGTTAATTGTAATCCAATGTTCTTCTTTCATGTTACCCTTTACCCAAGCTGATGGTGCAACTAGTACTTCAGAGCCTGCAGCTGCAAGTGAGCGTGACATTTCTGGAAAACGTAAGTCATAACAAATCATCATTCCTACTTTTCCCAGAGTAGTCTTTACTGGTTTTGCAATCTTTGAGCCTGAGGCCATCTTGTCTGACTCTCTAAAACCTAATGCATCATACAGATGGATTTTCCTATAAGTGGAAATCACTTTACCTGATTTGTCAATTACAAACGAAGTATCATAAACTCTATCTTTTTTTCTGCTCTTTTCATAAAATGAACCAACAATTTGGATGTGATTTTCTTTTGCAGTTTTTGCAATTGTTTTAACAAAGTTTCCAGTAATGGTTTCAGCTAGACTAGATAGTTGTTTTGGTGTTTGAGTTGAGTTTGTGTAAAACATCATAAACTCTGGAAATGCACACAGTGTTGCATTTTTTGAAGCTGCTTTTTGAATAAATGAAATAATTTTCTTTAGATTGGCTTCTTTGTTTATTGATGCTTTGAATTGTACAACTGCAGCTTTCATTGTTAAGCAATAATCAAATGACAATAAAAGGATAAACTAATGGTACAATCGCAAAATGTACCATTTTCTTCTTATACAAAGTCATTCTAATAGAAACTAACCGACCATAGTGTGTATGTCATACCTGCGACTGGACAGGAGTCATCCAGTCAAATTTTTTAAAAAAATAATTAAAGTTGGTTTCCTGCCAAAAACCAATTTTCTTTTGGATTGTCTTCAAAAACAACAATAACATGATTTTCTTTTGTTTTTAGAATCTCAACTGCTGATTTTGTAATTGCTTTTGCGTATTCGTCTTTTTGTTCCTGAGTTCTTCCAGGGTACATTGACACTGTAATTAGTGGCATGAAATTTTTGAACAGTTGCAGGAATTTATGCTTTCAATAGTCTGGGCGGTATCCGTATCGAGTACCATATGTGTATTCAGAGCTATGTGTTTTTTTATAGAGATATCCTGTTGCAAACCCAATTGCAAATCCTCCAATATGAGCCATGTATGCAACGCCACCTCCTGCAACACCAAAACCGCCTATGAAAAATGGCAACAAATTCTGAAAAACCAACCAAAATGGTAAGAACCATCTTGCCTGAATATGCATCATTCTCCAGAAAAATCCCAACATAAGAAAAGTGGTGATTCGGACTCTAGGAAACATTGCCAGATATGCGCCTAGCACGCCTGAAATAGCTCCTGAGGCACCAACTGCAGGAATAGAACTTGCAGGATCAATTACAATATGAGCTAGACCTGCACCAATTCCCCATGCAAGATAGATTAAGAGAAATTTTGCTTTGCCAAACTTTAGCTCAATGTTATCACCAAATATCCACAAAAACAACATGTTACCACCCAAGTGCATCAGACCGCCATGCATGAACATGGAACTAATTAATGAAAAATATGAAGTGTCAGGACAAGAAATTCCTGGTTGAATCATTGAAGAAAAACCAGTAATACAACTAGGAACTGCACCCCATTCAAAAAACATGAACGCAGCTCTTTGATTAGAAAATTCCCAAAACTGGCCAGTAACAATTACTTCGTAGAAAAATATTACAACATTGAGTATAATTAGTCCAATTGTAATTTTTGGTTTGAATCCTGGTGGATGAGGATTTTCATCCCTTAATGGTAACATTAGTTGTTTAGTTTGAATAAAATTTGTATAATAAGATTTTTCAATTTTTGATATTTATAAAAAAAGATGAGAAACAGGCAACCAAGATGACTCCTCCTAGTTTCTCACCAACTATGGCCTGTAAAGTTATCTAAAACAAAATAGATTAAAACAAAATTGGTACATTCGTAGGATAAACTATACAGATAGTATTCCGTTTGTGATTAAAAATTGAATTCCTTGGACAAAGGCGTCATCATCAATGGCACCTTCTGCCCACCAACCTGCATTGTTTTTGATCCATGCAGGAATTTCATTTGAACCTGTACCGTTATCTGAAGATGTAACAGGAATTTGCAGAACATCTTCTTTAATTAAAAATTGAATTCCTTGGACAAAGGCGTCATCATCAATGGCACCTTCTGCCCACCAACCTGCATTGTTTTTGATCCATTCAGGCACTACAGGTTTTTGCTCTCCAACAATAATTGAACCAGTCATCCACGGATGAAGAGTACAATAATAATCAAAACTGCCATTTTCTTCAAATTCAAATGAAAACTTTTCTCCTGCAGCCACAATCCCACTATCAAAGATTCCTGAAGAGCCATCATCTGGAGTTCCAGAGGTGATCGTATGAGCAGAACTGTCCTTGTTATCCCACAATACTACCTGATTAGGTTCAATATTTAGAGAAAAAGGAAGATAACATGAATTATTAGTTTCACATCCAGGCAATGAAGAACCTATTGCAATATCGACATAATAATCAGCATTAATCTCTTGTTTTGGTTCAGAAACTTTGAATGAAAATTCTCCCGAAGTATCATAATTATTTACATTTGAAATTCTTACTAATACAGCACCTACTTGATCAAAGTTTACTTTGATAGAATCAGTTCCATCATATGCTTCTAATCCCTTTTTTGATTCTATAACTTTGCCATTAAGAAAGACATCTAGATCATAGATGTTTTGTTGAATGATCACATTAGAAATAGGATCATGAAATTCTATATGCAATGTTACATCATTACCTGGATTGATTTTGCCTTTGGGTGATAGAGATAAATGAAATTTCCAATCTTCTTCAGAAGATAACTGAATAACTTTGTCCCCATCTTCTAATGATGCGTCACTTTTTTGAACATCTCTAAGCTTGCCTGATTGAATACCAAAGATCATTTTGTCATTTAGTTCGGTAGGATTCTCATCAAACATTTTTAGTAATTTTTTTGATGAAAGCAAAAAGTGAACTACAATTTCTTCATCGCCAGAACGATCAATGGTTCCAAAATAAGAAATGTTATTTACAGTCAACAAAATTTCATGGTTTTCAAAAATTTCTACTGTTTTTGGAATGTAATATTCAGCATGAACAAATGGAATTGATTCAATAAAGTTTTCATCCCAATTAAATGGCATTTGTGCAGAAAGTTTTTTGTCTCTGGGATTGTAATCAAAGTTTTCTATTTTATCAAAATATGTTGCAAACATCAGATCATGAGTTTTATCATCAATATCTACAGAAAATGGAATGAATTCTCCCATAGTAAACAAAATTTGAAATGGTTCATCAGTTCCAGATACAGATTCATTATCAATTGACAATAATGTCATTTGAACATCAATTAACCCTCCTTGCAAAAACAATGGGGCCTCAATTGTTAGAGGAGAGTCATTTGATGCCAGCCAGGCACCATTTTCTGTAGTTTCACCCAAAAAATTCACATTTTGACTAGGTACAATTTGTGTCTGAATTTTTTCATCAGGTGAATATGCAATAAAATCTACAATTAGATTTCCTTGACCGTCAAAGATCTCAACTTTATGCTCTGCACCTAAAACTAGTTGTCCAGAATCGTCATTAATTGTAATAATATCAAAAGTGACATACTCTTCATTACCTTCTAAAATTGAAGGATTTGTTTCGAGTTGTACTTTGTAATAGTTTTCATTGATAAAAACAATATCACTTTCTTCACTGCCTGAACCGCCGCCATATGCAATTTGTGTGAAACTGAAAATCAAAAATAGAGAGAGAAAACTTAGAAATAATTTTAGATTCATGCTAACCAGACAATTGTAAATTATTTTAAGTTAACAAAGATTCTTAGACTTTGATTAATCCTGATGATACTAGGAATTGAATTCCATTAGCAAATTCAACATCAGTAAGATGACCTTCTGACCACCACGAAGCATTTTGTTTTACCCAGTTTGGAATTGATGTGATATTTGCATCATCAATTACTTCACTAATTGGAACATTAATGATATTTTCTTGAACTAGATATTCAATACCTTTTGCAAAGTCTGGATCATTAATTTGTCCATCAGACCACCACATTGCATTTTGTTTTACCCAGTTTGGAATATCAATATCAGCTGAAACTGGAGTAATTCTAATTTTAGTTGTTTCAACAAAGATATGTTTTCCATTATCTTTAGGAATTGAAATTCCAGTATCTAGAACCACTGCCTTAGCAATAATTTCAAAATCATCTGCCTGAGTGTATGGTCTAGGCAATGTAATATCTTCATACTCTACATAGATTGTATCACCATTTGCAACTCTGAGTCTATTTTGTTCTTGAGAGGAATCATCTGCAGTCATATAAAATTCGCCTGGAAGATAGTTGATATGGTGAGGGTGTTCATAGCCTTCAAAATAATTTGGAACGTTTCCGACCTCAAATGCACTATGTCTAGGCACAACTTCTTCTAAAATTGCTTCAGGGGCAACTTGGAATGAGAAATTTACTTCTTGAGTTGGATCATCAAAGATATTTGAGATGATGATTTTTGCAGAACCACGTTCATTAAAAGTAATTGGTTCAACTCCTTGTCCATCTACCCAATATTGATCAGTTCTTGATTCAACTAATTCTCCATTTAGAAGAATTTCCATATCATAAGATAGGCCCATTTCATGAATATCAGTAAGGCCATCATGCGCCATCAAGTTAAAGTTGTAATCTTGATCAACACCAATTACACCACCTGGTTCAGTCCAAAGATATGTTTTCCATTGTCCGTCTGGGGTATACTTTGTTAATGAACTAGCAGCAGGTTCAGTCAGATGACTTTCATAATCGGCATTTTGAATTGTTGCATGATCCATATCTGGAACGAATTGCACTCCCACATGAATTCCTGATCTATCTGAATCAGAATATACTTTAACATAATTTGTGAAAAATTCTCTGTGATGTTTCCACAAATCATTATCTCTAATGAAGAATGTTACTTTTTCATTTACATCATAAACATCTTTGTGGAATTCTACTTGGCCAATTTGCCATCCATAATATGCTGAACGTGATATTATTTCATCTTCATTAAACTCCCAAGATACAGTTAATCTGCCATCTTGAGGTTCAGTTGCAATCATTACAGCACGGTCATGTGATGAAATTGTTGCATCCATTCCATCCATATGCATACTACATTTTCCCATCATGTACATCATACACATTTCATCCATATCCATTGTCATGCCCGTAGCCTTTACATTTGCGATGTATGTATTATGAACAACATAATCTTCTTCTCCAGTTAATTTGACTACTCCCATAAAGACTCCTGTATCAGGTCCAGTTTCTAAAAATTCAACATTATTTACACGTGCTGCATCAGTATAAACATCAATAGGATTTTTTGTAGTACCAATTTCTTCAATTTTGTCTGAATCTTCATTCCAACCAGGAGCATAAACTAAAACATTTACTCTATCAGTCCAGCCAATTCCTTCATATCTTTCATGACAATTTTGCAGTTCAAAAGTTTCATTTGAACAAAACTTCATAATGATTCCAGCAGATTTTTTTACATTTGTAAATGCGCTAGGTTCTATTGCATAAACTGATTGAATCGAAATTGAAGATACTAAAACTGCCATAAAAACGAAAATTACCATTGAGCGCGTACTTTTTGCCATATGAAAAGCAAAACATTGTTTTGAATATAATTAAGATGGTCCATTCGATAAATGTACCATTAGATCTACTCTATTTTTACTTGGCAAGAATAGAAATTCTCGTTCCATTTTGTATGTCCGACAAATCTTTTTGATTCAAACTCTTGGAGATCAGTAAAAATTGTACTAGTTTTTCCCATAATGCTACCTTTAGCATTCAAAAATGATATGATAATTTCTACTTGAGATCGTTTCACACCATCGTTATGATATTTGCCTGAAATAGTTACTAACCCAAAGTCATCACGAATACATGAGAAATTTTCCACGCCTTGAGTTGCAGATTTTTCAGGTTCGATAGATTTTGGTACAGTCGGAATTTTTGAAACAGATTCATTTGGAATGATTTCTTGAATTTCTTTTTGCAAAACATTGTGTAACTGAGAATTTACAAAGTCATTTTTGTAAAAAGCAATTTTCTGTATAATTTCACCCATGAATCTAGATGTTGGTTCATTTTCATCTAAGATAAGATCGTATAAATCATAGTTGTAATGTTCAGAATGCTGATCAAAAATTATTACATGAATAATGAAATTTTCATAAATGCAAGATGTTAATGCACCTTCAGAGTTATAATTAAACAAGCATTCTGAATTATTATTTGGGTTTCCTGTTAGATATGATGAATCAAAAATTTGTTGTTTATCTATATTCTCAAAAGAATTCCAATAATTGTTGACATTATTTTTGTTGTCAAATTCAGAAATCTGCATTGTTAATGTAGGTACTTTGAATTTGTAAAATGTTGGTTCATAAATTCTTGTAATATCATTAAAGACGATTTTTACAGAATCCACAACTCCATCTTTTTCTTCAAATTCATACTCTGTTGAAAAAGTTCTCCAGATGGTTTCTTTTGTGATATGTTGAATTTCTTTGTTGTCTAATAGATATCTTTCAAGACTTGATTGTAAAGTATCATCTTCTAAGAGAATATTTTTTTCAGAATTATGTTCCAAATATCCAGCTGCTCTCAAATGATGTAGTGTATTTAGAAAGTGAAAATCATTTATTTTCCCATCTATCCACCATTGAGCTCTGTCTTTTACCCAGTATGGAATTTGTTCAGAGGTATTTTCTCCATAAAATTCTGGAATATCTTGAATTACAGTCATGTAAGAATTTTTTAGAATTTCTTTAGACTCTGCTTCGTCGGGGAGGATATTTTTATCAAGAACATTTTGAATTAGTGCTAGAAATTCAGAATCAGGAATTTGTCCATTTACCCAAAAAGAAGTAGCCTGTTTTACCCAATCAGGAAAGACTTTGGGCTCTAGATTTTCTCCAAAAGCTTGACTTGAAGATATCATCATCAGGAATACGGCAATTCCCAACAACGAAACAGTTCTGAGATTCATCTAGAATGATACCTTCTTTGAGAATTGAGAGATTATATTTCTAAAATCATTTTCAGTTGAATCATATTTTGCATATTCCACACTTCCACAAAGCAAAAGCCATTCTTTGACTTTGGGGTATGAATCTGATTTTGATTTGTTAAGAACTTGTAACAATTCTAGATTTGTCATTTCCTTGTAGATTTTCATATTTTGGGAGTAATAGTACCGTATTGCCTGACTGAGAATCTCAAATGCTTCTTTTCTTTGATGAGAATCAAACAAACTTTGAGATTTGTTTATCATTGAATGAATTAGTTCTCTAAAGTCAATTTGAGGTTTTGATACTAGTAGCAATGGCTCTTGAGGTTTTCTTGCAGATAGTTTTTTGCGCAATAGATATCCAAATACTGCTAGTGCTACAAACACTGGAATAAGCAACAATAGTGATGTGTCTTCCAAATTATCTGAAGGTGTAGGTACTTGAAATGGGTTGCTTTGTATGGAATCACGAATATGTCTTGTGTTCTCGAATTTTGGTTCTTCAAATTTGAAATTATCAAATATGTTTCCAGAATCTCTTGATGGTTGGGGGATTGTTATAGATTCACTTGATGGAATTGAAAGCTTTTCTTCAGAGATCATTTCATCAAATAGTTGTGTAGTTTGTTTTGAGAATACATCATTCATCTTTTCTTGAATTTGTTCTTTAGAAAGTATGAGATAGTTTGGAGAGTATTTTCTTAAATCAAATTCACCTTCACCATTTCTAATTGCTTCATTCATTAGGTGTCGTCCCAACGTGAATTCCTTTGGGGTGAAAATATCATTTGGAATTGCATCCAAATTATCTAAGGTATATCCACGCTCAAGTACAAAAAGCTCTAGGTTTGAGTTAGGATTATAATCAAAAGATTGTCCCTTTATGAGATATTTTGAATTACCAATAGGATCTAGTAAGGCTTCTGCAATTTCGATATATCCATCAGAGAATCTGTCATAATATTTTATTTTGTGTTTAAAACTATCTTGTCTGAGATCATGTTGTTCAATTAATGCATCATTTAGAAGTTGTCCTTCTTTAGAATCAATTTTAATTTCGTATTCTCCAGCTGAATACTTGTTATTAGTAATGAATTTGTCATAGACTGGTTTTTGTGGTTCTTCAGGTTCTACTATAATTTCTTTGTAACTAGGAACAATCTCATCTTCTTGGGTTGTAGTTTCTTCTTCTAGTTGTCCTTCAATTAGCCAATCCATTTGAATTTCTGCAGATTCTGCAAATGCAGGATTTACAATAATTAGTGGCAATAACAAAAAAATTGTTCCTGTTTTTTTCAAATAGGATAATCTATGCGACAATTCTATACCTGCCATAAATTACATAGACATCAATTAACAACAATCCAATTGCTGCAGCTATAAACCAGTCTCTAATTGTAGAATACTCTATTTCATAATCAAGATTAGAGCTAAGATTGACAAAAATTTTGTTTAGTGTTTTCTCATCAAGTGATTTGTAATAATTTCCAGATGTTTGTTGTGCAATTGTAATTAGTGTCTCTTCATCTAGTTGTGCATATTGTGGTTCACCATAGATATCGTCTCGTAGAAAAACAGGTTCTATCGAACCCAATCCAATTGTATGGATTTGAATTCCATTGATTTGTGCATATTCTATTGCTTCATCAGGCGTTACTAATCCAGAATTATGAACTCCATCACTAAGTAAAATTACGACACCTTTCTTGTCAGGAATTGATGAAGCCATATCAATTCCAAGTGCAAGTCCATCTCCAATGGCAGTAGCACCTTGACCTTGCTCTATTGAGGAAATTGCATTAATTGATTTGGTCTTATCAGGCGTAAGATAAGAAATTGTGGTGGCTCCAGACTCAAAGAGAACAATGCCTACATTATTTTGAGGACCCATCTTTAGAATCAGATTACTTATGGCATTCTTTGCTGCATCTAGGCGCGTAGGCTCATAATCTGTGGCTGCCATACTCTCAGATCCATCTAAAACTATGCTCAAGTTGATACTATTTTCAACTGACAATGTTGGGATTTGTGGATTTGCAAGCCCCACTATTGCTAATCCAAGAATTCCCATCATCAAAACAAATGGCAAATGTTTTCTAAGAAAGTTTTTACCCATCACTGATTTTTTTACAATTTTCAATGAGCTAAATTTCAAGATTGAATCTTTCTTTTCGTTATTGTATTTTGAATACAAAAAGTAGAGTCCTGGAATAATTAAGAGTAAAAATAATGCATATAGATATTCAAAATGTATTTCCATCTATTTTCTTCTCCTGTTATGAATATAGCGATTAAATGTAATATCAAACGGTTCTTCATTTGAGAGATTCAAAAGATCAACTCCTAACTTTTTCATTTCATATTCGTTTTCTTCTCTTGTTTGTTTGATAAGATTGGAGTATTGTTCTTGGAATTTTTTATCAGATGTATTTACTAGAATTTGTTCTCCAGTTTCTGCATCTTCCAAATACACATTGCCTATTTCAGGAATTGTAGTTTCACGAATATCTGAAATGTTTACTAAAACAATTTGGTGTTTTAGTTTGAGATATTTTAATGGTTTTACAAAAGAGTCTGAAACAAAATCTGAAACAATAAAAACAACACTTTTGCGTTTTAGATTTTTTTGTAATTCAGATAATGAATTGAAGATATCAGTTTGTGTGCTGTTTGGGGTGTAATCTAATAACTGTTGTAAAATTTCCATCATGTGTTTTTTCCCCTTTTTAGCAGGAACAAACCTTTCTAGTGAATCTGTAAAAATCCCCAATCCAACTCTGTCATTGTTTTTTAGAGCAGAAAACATTAGAGAAGCTGCAACTTCGAATCCAAGTTCTTTTTTACTTTTTACAAAACCAAAATCATTACTTGCTGACATGTCCATTATCACATAGACATTAAGCTCTTTTTCTTCAACAAACTCTTTGACAAAAAGATCATTGTATCTTGCCGAAACATTCCAATCTACTCTTCGGGCATCATCGCCTGCAGCATACTCTCTGACTTCTGAGAATTCAATGCCTCCACCTCTAAATCTGGACCTGTAGGCACCAGATTCCATGCCTTCGACGAGATTTTTGGTCTTGATATCCAGGTTTTTTACCTGTTTTAAGAGTTCAGCAAGTTCTGTCATGGCCTAAGGGGGATTGATTTTTTCTAAAACAAAGTCAATTACCTTATCAGATGTAATTCCATTTGCTTCAGCTTCAAATGTCAAAATTATCCTATGTCTTAGAACCTCATGTGCAACAGATTTGACATCTTCAGGAATTATGAAGCCTCGTCCATCAAGTAAGGCATTGGCTTTTGCAGTTCTCATTAACCAAATTGAAGCTCTAGGAGATGCTCCAAATTCAATCATGTTTTCTAAATCTAGATCATAGTCTTTTGGATTTCGTGTAGCATTTACAATATCTGCAATGTATTCTGTGATTAGTTTATCGGCATAAATTTTCTCGTTGAATTTTTGAATTTCTAAAATTTCATCAGGAGTAATAATTGTTTTTACTTTATCTTCTTGTTGTGATGAATTTTTTTCAATAATTTCAAGCTCTTCTTGCTTTGTTGGATAATCAATTAAAATTTTCAAAGCAAATCTATCAACTTGAGCTTCAGGAAGTTTGTATGTTCCCTCATTTTCAATTGGATTTTGTGTTGCTAAAACTAAAAATGGTTTTTTTAACTCAAAAGTATCTCCATGAATACTGACATTTTTCTCTTGCATTGCTTCAAGTAATGCCGATTGAACTTTAGGTGGTGCACGATTAATTTCATCAGCAAGTACAAAATTGTGAAAGATTGGACCTTTCTGTGTTACAAATGATCCTGAAGCACTTTTGTAAATTTTTGTTCCCAAAATATCTGCAGGAAGCAAGTCTGGCGTAAATTGAATTCTAACATGACTAACATTGAAAATTTGTCCCATTGTCTTTACCATGAGTGTTTTTGCCAAACCTGGCACACTCTCAAGAAGTACGTGTCCATCAGAAATTATTGAAATGAGAATTTTCTCCAAAGCATCGTGTTGACCAACTACAACCTTGTGAGATTCATCAAAAACAGAGTTTAGTTTTTCAGCATACTTTTGAGCTTGCTCACTTAGTTTCTTGATGTCTTCATTTGATACTGAATAGTTCACATGATTTTCTCGTAAGGCCATTATGTTATCTTTCCATTTTTGTAATTAATAGAAAACTGGTTCATTCGAAAGATGTACCAGTTTATCATATTATCATTAAAGGCATAGACTGATTGATTTAATGATTTTTGCAGAAAATAGATCAAATAACAATAATTTCACGTTGAACTAGATTCTCAATCATATTCAGAAATTGTTCATCAGTTATTTTTTCTTCATACCACCAACTTGCAGGAATTTGTATCCAAGATGGAATCTCCCATTGAGATTCATTTACTACTTGGCGTGTTGGAACAGATAGAATCTGTTTTTCAAAGAGAAAATCAATTCCTTCTAAAAATTCTGAATCAGAAATTTGATCAGTTGCCCACCAATCTGTATTTTGTTTTATCCAAACAGGAATTGTAGGAATTTCTGGTGGCAATCCCTTTTCAAATCCTGAAATTTTCAAAACACCTTGGGACTGGGGTCCAACTGTAAATGCAACATGCCAAAATCCCATCTCATCTATACTTTGGATAAACTCTATTGGTTCATCATTAATGGTAACAGAGAATTGTTCATTTCCAGAGATTGGGGAAAATTCAAAATTTGCATATGTCTCTAATGGATAGCTGTTGTAACCTCGCATAGTCATTGTTGTGCCAGATTCATCAAACTTTGCAGCTGAATACCATGCACCTGAATCATATCTAAAATCAAAGTCACCTCCGTTCTTCTTTGCAATTACAGGAATTACAGTAGTGTCAACTGGTGCAAAGCAGCTGTAGTAAAAGACGTCTTCAGTAACTGAAGGGTCAGGATACATTGTAAAGTCTAGAATTTCTCCTGGTTCAATTTTTTCAATATATTCAATATTTTGTACAATATCTAGGACTTTTTCATAACCATGTACAACTGCAAAAATTTTTGGAAAGTGTATTGTTTCATTTCCAGTATTTTGGATTCTTCCTGAGATATGCCCATCATCATGTTTGACTAGTGTTTTATCATAAAGAATTTGAATTGGGACTTGAGCGGCAGTTGTTTTCTCAAATGTTAGTTCTGGGTTAACCAGAATTGGAGTGTTTGATTCTACTTTAGGAAATTTTATCTTAAATGGAATCTCTGTTCCAGCAGCAAGCGGTACATGCTCAATTGTTTTAGAAAGTGTTTGGGATTTCTCAATAACAGATACAGTGATTGTAGGAATGATTGCAAAATCACTATCGTTTTTTACATTACCAACTACAGTGTAAATTCCATTTGAATCAAAGTATCCTAGATACTCATGTAATGGAACATAAACATCAGCAAAAGCCAAGCTGGGGGCAAATAGAGTAATTGAAAAGAATCCTAGAAGTAGAATAGTTTGAGGTCTAAATGCTCTAGAAAGAGTTGATGATGTCTTCGAATCCAGAAGTTGGTTTCTCAAGTATGCTTGGTCTATAGTCTTCAACTAGCTTATCTATCAAATCTCGGACTTTAATATGATATCTTTTTTTGAGTTGAACAAATTTTGTTTCAACCAATCCGTCATCAACTAATTGTGAAAGATACAGTGAAACAGTTGAAGGGGATTTATTTACCTCCTTTACAAGTTCAGAAAACTCCATTCCGTCTTCTTTGACTAGTGCAAGTAACAAATCACGGGGAGTTTGTTTTCTTAACGCTTTGATTACAACAGATTCATCTTCTGTAATTTGTGGAGGATAAAATCTAACTTGTCTTGGACCACGATATGCTTTGATGATTCCATTTCTTTCTAATTTGTCTAGATAATGACTTAGCACTCCATTTTTTAGTCCAGAAGAACGCATTATTTCACGGAATTGAATTCCTGGGTTTTTTTCAATTATCTCTTGAATTTGTGAATCTCTATCAGTCATTTCTAAACACTCCTAACGCTAGTAATCCTAATGTCACAAACGTCAATAAATGTCCTATCTCTGAAACTGACATTAAATCAGAATCAAAGATATTTGGCCACGTAGCATCTACAAGTAAGACAACTTCTGCTGCAATAAAATTGGCAAAAGCAACTGCACTAAGCAAAAGTCGTTTTGTTCTTAATTTGTGATATGCTAAAATTGCTAGAACCGTAATGAATACTGCTAAAGAGATTCCTCCAACATGCAAAACGATATGGGCTAAATGATAGCCATGCAGCAAATGAGGAATAATGATTGGGATTGCTAAAATTGCAACTACTCCTGTAACTACTATTGAAAATAATGTAGACTTTTTTTCTAATATTCTTTCTGCCCTAAACAAAGTAGTGTAATTTAGTCAATTATTCATTTAAAGTGACTGGTTCAATTCTCGAACTAGCAGCGATCAAACACGAATGATTCCCTTTTGAATCAAAAATTCCAGTCCCTGAACAAATGTCTGATCATCAATTTGTCCAGCAGCCCACCAAGCAGCATTGTTTCTAATCCATGACGGAATCTCTTGAGAATCTAAAGTTCCTTGTTGAGTTGGAGGAATTACAATAATTTGATTTTTAATTAGATACTCAATTCCTTGAACAAACGTATTATCATCAATTTGTTCCTCAGACCACCATAAAGCATTGTTTCTAATCCAATCAGGAATTGTAATTTCTTTTTGAGATGTAACTCTATCAATTACAATTGGAATTGTTGTTCTTGCAAGATCATTATTATCTAAATTATTAAAATTAAGATGAGCAATTCCAGTAACATCTTGTGGAATAAAAAATTCTACTACATTATGTTCTTCTCTTGAATCAGTACTAATTCCATTTTGATCAAAAATTATTTTGTTATTTTGAGTAATGGAGAATTCATAATTTGTTGAAACAGGTTTATTCTTTAAGAAGACATCTGTTACATCAAAGATTATCTTTGCATCAGAATTTGACTGAAGGTTTTCTGGTTCCCAAGACGTAAGAATTCTAAATTGTCCATTTTCAGTAACTGAACTCAAATGAGGATAATCCCTATCAGGTTTAATTACAAAATTCATCCCATTCTCATTTGCACCATTTTCAAGAACATTGAGTAATTCTTTTTGGTAAATAATGAAATGAATTATACGTTCATCAAAGAAAAAATCATCAATTGTTGCAATATCTTCAGATAATTGAACACCATTAACATATACAGTAAATCCAGAGACACGCAAATCACCAAACGTTTTTGGAATTACTAATTCTTCATGTACAACAGATGTCTGGTTGATGTTTGTATGACTCCACTCAAACGGCATGGAGAACTTTATCTCTTTAGAGTCAAAATTATACTCAAAGTCAGAGATTTCATCATAATAGGTAACCACATCAATACTTTGTTCTCCAAAATTTGGATCAACTAGTTTGTGTTTTGAGGTTTGAGCAATTGAAATTCCTGCATTAAATTCTAGTGGTTCATCAAGTGTATTGGAATAGCCATCAGCACTAAGTATACTGATATCAAATTTGTACAATCCGCCTTCACTAAGTTTTGGTCCCTTTACATGAATCAGTCTACTATCCAAGCCAAGCAAAGAACCAAAGAGATTACTCTCGCTTTCTTCTTCTACTACAATTGCAGTACCTTCAGAAACAAAATTGAATACTAGAAAACCATTATCAGCTTTGAATTCTTGCTCAAAAAGAAATTGATCTCCTTTTTCTGCTTTTATGTGAAATGTAACATCACGCAATGTAATTTTTGAATCAAAATCAATCATAGAAATAGAAATTTGTTGATCATCATTTGTTTCAGGATCACTTTGTGACGAAGAGACCTCAACAGTTACTTGCTTTCCATTAAGGTTTACAGGGGGAAATGTTTCGCTTCCCACACCATGACCAAATACACTATCAAAGGAAACTACAAACAACAAAGGTAGTAATAGCAACAAAAACAGATTTTTCAAATTATGTCCACTTGTTTGGATCTTTCTTACGGATTTCTTTTCCATCAATTGTTACAGAGTCTTTTTCTTCAAAGATAGTATGCCATTTGCCATTACTTGGGAAAATTTTGTTCATCTCTTCAACTTTTTCACTTGTTGGAGCTTTGTTCATCAGAGCACCCCATCTCATGTTAGGAACTTTTGGCATGATATCATTGATGTCTTTCATTACATTATCACTTGACTGAATTTATTTAAAAACCTATGATTGGATTTTCATGATTCCTTCTTTAATTAAGAATTGAATACCTTGAATGAAAGAGTCATCATCAATTGCACCTTCTGCCCACCAACCTGCGTTGTTCTTTATCCAGGATGGAATTTCATTAGAACCAGTACCCTCACCTTGAGAGGTTGGAGGAATTTTCAAAATATCTTCTTTGACTAGATATTGGATTCCTTGAACAAATGAATCATCATCAATTTGTCCTGCAGCCCACCACTCTGCATTGTTCTTAATCCATGCAGGGATTGCAGTTGGTACTTTTGGTGCAATGTCAGTCTTTGTTAAACTAGGTCCAAGTTCAATAATTCCTGAACCAATTCCTGCAAAAGTCTCATCATATGCAAATCCAGTTCCCAAAGCTCTAACATCAATTCGGTATACTCCCTGGGATGGAACATAGATTTTCTTTACATCAATTCCTTCAGTAGCAACAATTCCTGGCATTTGCGGGTCATCGCCTAAGAATGTCTCTATGACTTCATCATTTTCATCAATAAATGATACAACATATCTCATATCACGAATAAGATCTCTATTTTCATCAAAGAACGTAATCTCAAATGGAATTTCATCACCTGCACCATAATTTCCATCCCATGAAATGTTTACAGTTGTTGGGACGGGTTCATAGTTTGTGGTATCTACTAGATAAAACTCAGTTGATTGTTTTTCAACTGCACTTAGTGGAACTAGTTTCAAATCCATTTTTGGATTGTCATAATTTGATTCACCTAATGTTTCGTTAGTTTTTTGCAATTCTTGATTAGTAATTAGGAAATGAACAATGTTAGTATCATCATATGAATACGGATCATTGAGTAATGCTCTCTGATCAATTTCTACACCGTTAACATATCCCTTGAACTGCTTACCTTCTGCATATGGTGCAAATGTTTTCGGAACTCTAACTTCTTCATGAACAACTTGAACCAAGTCAACATAATCAGGACTCCAATCAAATGGCATGTCAAATGAAATTGAATTGTCTGATTGATCAAAATTAAAGTTGCTTACCTCGTCATAGTATGTTTTGACAACAACAGGAACATCTGCATTAGCAGTCTGAATCATAAAGTTTTGATCTTGTGCAACACTAACAAAAGTATCATAGCTTAGAATATTTGCAACGACTGTTTTTGGACTGGTTGCAGCTTCAATGTCTACTCGAATATTGTATAATCCACCTTTAGTAAAAATAGGACCAGATATGGTTGGTCTTGCGCAAGTCTCTAAATTCAAATCAGTACAGTCTTCTCCAAATACGTATAGTGCTCCAGGGGCAGTTACATGTTCAGAGCCACCATAAGTAGTACACCTCCACAAATCTGCCTCATTACAACTTGCTTTAGGTCTGATTTCAACATCTAATCTTCCATCTACATCATAAAACAAATTTCTAGCTAAAAGCTCGCCACTTTGCCAAACTTCAACTCGGTATGTTACCTTGTCAAGATTTGTATCAGTCAAAGTGTCAAAGAATCGAATTTGCATGTTTGCTGATGAAACTTCACCTACTGTAATATCAGATGGATTAAGCTGTGTACTTACAGTTACTTCCATGTCACCAAAGGAAAGTGGCGGGGCTTGATCTCCGCCAAGTCCATGTCCAAAGACATCAGGGATTAATGCAGGGATTGTAAAAATTCCGATAATTGTAATGAATAAAGCAAACTTCTGGTACAACGATCAAATTGTGTTAGTTTCATATTTAAAGATGGGTATGATTCCCATTCTCAAAATATTCTTAAGAATTGGAGTATGATTTTTATTTATTATTTTAAGACACTCAGTATGAAATTTTTGTTTGCGTTATTTCTTGTTCCACTTTTAATGGTTCCAGCATTTGCTGAAACTCAAACATTGCCTACAGACAAGAATACTTTGGATGTAAAATTAACTTATGATGTAATTGAACCTGGTATTCAAACTAAAATCAACATAGATTTTATCAATCCACAAACTCAAAAAATT
This sequence comes from uncultured Nitrosopumilaceae archaeon, assembly GCA_964343515.1. Lineage (GTDB taxonomy): Archaea > Thermoproteota > Nitrososphaeria > Nitrososphaerales > Nitrosopumilaceae > Nitrosopumilus. The sequence goes on along the minus strand of CAYFJT010000004.1, from coordinate 80,638 downwards.
CAAGAGCACATTGACTATACAGTAGCTGTTTCAAAAGACGGTGAAACAGTATTTGGTCCAATCCCACTTACGCACACTTCTCTTGGTTCTGTAAAAATTCCAATAGAATTCAATCTTGGGGAAGGGGTATATTCAATGGATTTTGAAATAGAGGGAATTTTATTCCAACCAATTCCAAGAGAAATTGTATCTTTTGACATTCAAGTAGGCAAAGCAAATGCACAGCCAATTACACAACCTGAAGAAGTTTCTAGTAATGGTGAAAGTGGTGGATGTCTAATTGCTACTGCAACATTTGGTTCTGAACTTGCACCTCAAGTACAGCAACTAAGAGAACTTAGAGACAATACTGTTCTAAAAACAGATTCAGGAATTGCATTTATGACAACTTTTAATCAGTTCTATTATTCATTCTCACCTGCTGTTGCAGACTTTGAAAGAGAGCAACCATTATTCAAAGAAATTATGAAAGTAACACTTACTCCAATGTTATCATCATTATCTCTGCTTAATCATGCAGATATTGATTCAGAGCAAGAGATGTTAGGTTATGGAATCTCCATAGTACTACTAAATCTTGGAATGTATGTTGGAGTTCCAATATTTGGAATTCTAAAATTACATCAATTTAGAAAAAACTAAGATCCGTTTACTGAAAATTCTAGTGAAGTTTTTATGTATCCGTACAAGTAATTTGCTTATGAAGACTATAGCAATTTGCTCTTTCTTCGTACTATTTGCTATGGTAGCTGGATTAGTTGCAACAACACCAGCTGCATATGCAGATCATTCAGAAGTCACAATCGTACCAGCAGCAGGTTCTGGTGCACCAGGTTGTGAGGAAACCGCAGATGGATGTTACATTCCAACCACTGCAACAGTTGATGTTGGTGGTGTTGTAATCATGTCAAACACTGACACTGCAGCACACACATACACTTCAGGAACTCCAGATGATGGACCAGATGGTGTCTTTGACACAAGTCTATTGATGGCTGGAAGTTCATTTGAATGGAGTCCAACAACTGTAGGTGAACAGCCTTACTTCTGTATGGTCCATCCTTGGATGCAAGGAGTAATCATAGTACAAGAAGCAGGAGCTGCTGAAGAAGCAGTAGATGACCATGGTGACGATCATGCTGAAGAAGCAGGTCATGATGACATGGAAGTCATGCATATGCCAGAAGGTGATGCAGCTGCAACAGGTATGCTATCAGATGGTACAATGGTTTCAATTTGGACCTCCGCACCAGCTGCAGGTGAAGCAATGGAAATTTCCATTGAATTCGCAGATGCAGAACATGTGAATCATGACATTAGTGTTACACAAAATGGTGATGAAGTTCTAAATGATGAAGGCGCACATCATCATGAAGGCACAGGCATGCACACAACAGCACCACTAAGTTCTGCTGATCCAGTTGACATCACAATTACCTTCCAAGGTTATGGTGTCGATGATAAAACAGGACCAATTGGTGAAGAAGTAATATTCACAAACGTTGTTCCAGAATTTGGTACAATTGCAATGATGATACTTGCTGTTGCAATTATTAGCATCGTAGCAGTCACTGCAAAATCTAGAGTAGTTCCAAGATTCTAGGAATTCTCTTTTTCTATTTTCTTTTTACTAAAGCAATTATCGCTAAGATTATTGCTGCTGCTGCAATGGACAATCCAAATATTGCAAAGTCATATGCGGCTCCGCCATCAGATGTGACTTCAGTCTCGCCTGACTTTAATTTAGACACATCTTGTTGAAGTGATGAGATAGCATTCTTTAGTGCAGCAACATCTACAGCACCTTCACTACTTGAAGGTGGAAAATCTAAGACGGCAGTAGGTTCTACATCTTCAACTGGGATTTTAACATCAACTGGAACGCCACGAATTTCGCCCTTTAGTTCTACCATGTAAGTTCCAGTTTTAGTTGGAATGATTGGTGAAAAATAGTATCCAGGTCTAGGATCAGAGTTTATGTCAATTTTCTTAGTTGCTCCACCAAACATTACAGTAGTATCAACACCCTTGAATGCACTTGTAATTCCAGTATACGTTCCTTCTTTTTCACCACGTTCTATAATTTTGAAAACAATATCATTTCTAATTCCAACAATTGGGGGTTCAATTGCCCAGCCTGCTTCAATTTCATATTGCTCAACATGTACAGTTGTATGAGCAAATGATGGAGCAATCATTCCAATAGAGAACAATAATCCAATAATGCCAAAAACTGCTATTTTCACTGCCATCATTTCATAATTGCATGTTATTATCTTTACGTGAATTGGTACAAAATTCGAATTCGTGAAAACTGTTTAAATTATCAATATTGTCCTGAAGAGTAAATGCAAAAAGTCCTTGTTGCTTTATTGATAATTTCATTTATTTCAATTCCATTTGCAGCAGCACATCCATTTACTGAAGAAACTATTCCAAGTCTTACATCTAATGCTCCAGCTGGAACAACTGAGGTAATTGTATATTTTTCAGAGCCAGTTGACATTAACTTTAGTGAACTCAAAGTATTTGATACAAATGGAAATCAAATAGATAACAAAGACACTAGTTACTATGAAGGGGAACTTTCTCTAATCATAACAACACCGCCATTAGATGACGGGGTTTACACTGTATCAACCAAAGTCCTCTCAAAAGTTGATGGACATCTTGTTCCAGATGCATTCTTGTTTGGAGTTGGTAATGTAGTAATTGATCCATCACTGCTTGATTCAAAGCGACCATCTGAGTTAGTATTTTTACCAGAAGCAGGTGCCAGATTTCCTGGACTAGTTGGTCAGACAATTGTTTTAGGTGCAGTTATTGCATCGCTCATAATCTGGGGTACGCAAAATAAACAATCAATCAAAGAAGAATTAGAAAAAATTGAATCTTTTCATCACGGAAAATTCATGTCAGTTACAGGAATTGGATTAGCCTTAGTATTTATCTCAGATATTTTGATGATTGCAGTTCAAACAATAAGATTAGAGACATCACCAGTTGATGCAATTCAAACGGATTTTGGAAACATATGGTTAATCAGAATGATTATCACAGTAATTCTACTAGGAATTTGGTTTGGAGTAAACAAGAAGAAAACACTATCAAAGAAAAGTCAGATTGCGATGTTGGCAATATCACTTGGACTAATATCTACAACAAGTCTGATTGGACATGGAGCAGCTAGTGGACAAACACCTGCACTAATTCTAGATTACATTCACAATTTAGTTGCAGCAGTATGGATAGGAGGAATTTTCTATTTTGTCTTTACCCTACTGCCAACATTTTCACAACTAAAAGAATCAAGCAGAGAAAAGATGAGTTTGGTGCTCATTCCAAGATTCTCAATTGCATTTATCATTGCAGTTGGAATAGTTATCATTACAGGGCCAACTTTGATGTGGTTTCTAGAAAGTGATGTAGAAATAATTACTGAATCAGTTTATGGTCAATTAATCATACTCAAAATAGCAATTGCTGCAGCAATGGTAGGATTGGGAGGATTTTTCCAATTCAAAATACAAAAGAGTGCTGAAAGTAGTTTTTCATCAGGGAAGATTTCAGTACATAAAAAACTAAAACGTACACTCAAAGTTGATGCGATATTAGGAATCATACTTTTGGGAGTCGTTGCACTATTAACTAATGGAACACTACCAGCAGGAGAAATCCAAAAAGTTGATGCACAAGAAATTGTTTATGGTTTTAAGACTATAGAGTTTACAGAAAATACAAAATTTGATATCGATATTTCACCATTTTCAAGTGGAACAAACATAATTCTAGTCAAGGTAAGTGATTTTGAAGGAAATCCAATCTATGATTCAGACCAGCTTAAAATCAAAATTTCAAATCCATCAAAGAACATTTCGCCAATAGAAGTTCCAATGGAGATTACAAAACAAGAAGAAAACAGACCAATAGAGTTCCAAGGAGAAATTACATTTGGATTTTCCGGAGAGTGGTTAGTTGAAGTCGAAGCACAAAGAACTGAGAACGCAAATGAATCAAAGCTCTTGAATTTACTAGTTAAACCAAAACTAACAGATATTCAAACACAAGTCATTGAATACGAATTACCAGAAGAATCAAAGCCGCTCTTCCCATTGTATGATGGACGAGATTCTCTTTGGATAAGCGATGCATCAGCTCCACGTTTGTGGGAGTTTTCACTTGAAACTCAAGAGTTTACATCATACTCATTTGATGGAATAACTACAACATTTCTAACTCAAGACAAAGAAGGAAAAATTTGGTTTGTAGATACTCCTAGAAATCAAATTGGATTCATAAACCCTCAAACAAAAGAGATTACAACAAAAACAATTCCAAAACTAGATCCTGTAATTTCAGATAATACCCCACTTTTCATTAAAGCAGACTTTGATGGAAACATTTGGGTTACAATTGTCAACAAGGATAGAATTGTAAAATATATTCCAGAAAATGACGAGTTTGAGGAAATCATTCTACCTGGAAAAGAGAACTTGCCATTTGCATTAGAACTTGATGTGGATGGAAATGTTTGGTTTACAACAACTGGTGCAGGAAATATTGGATATATTGACCCAAAGGACAACCACATTACTCAATTTTCAAGTGAACCTCCACTAGAAGCACCAGAGGCTTTGCTCTTTGATGATGATGGAAATGTTTGGATTGCAGAGCATACAGGATTAGCAATAACTAGATTCAATCCTGTCTTAGAGACATTTGAGAGAATTTCTATTCCCAATAATGAAGCACTGCCATTTGGAATGACATTTGATAGGTATGGAAATGTTTGGTTTGCACAACATACGGTAGATAGTATTGGAGCATATGATCCTGATAATAATAATTTGATTGAGATTCCAGTTCCATCAGAGACATCTTTTGTGCAGTTCATGACAACAGATGGGAACAATAATGTCTGGTTTGTAGAACAGCAAACAGGAAAAATTGGTACAATAAAGATGACAGAGATTCCAGTTATTGCATCACAAGTTCAATCATCAGGAGAATTAGAGTTAAAGTATACAGAACTTGCATCACCACTTATTGCGTTGGGAATAATTGCAACATCTTTGTTTTATGTAAAGAGTATTCAAGATAAGAGAAGACTAAATGATTTGATTAGTTCTTAGAAAGTATTCCAGTTGATTTTATTCCCATAGTACCAGCAAGCAATCCAATTGAAATTAAAACAATTGTTCCTGCAGGGGTTATGTCAAAAACATATGAAACTAGAATTCCTGTAATAACAGAAAATATCGAAAAACTAATTGATATAATTGCAGTTTTTTTGAATCCTTTTCCATACATAATTGCTGAAACATTTGGGATTACAAACAAAGCAGAAATTAACAAAACACCTACCAATTGAATTGATGTAACTACAGTAATTCCAGCCATAAACACAATTAGATAATTTATCTTCTCAACTGGAATTCCACTAACTTTAGCTTGCTCTTCATTGAAAGTCGAATAGATTAGCTGTCTGAACAACAACACAACTACAGTAAGAATTCCAACTGTTAATGATAAAATTAGAATAGTATCATCAATACTTACCAGCAGAATACTTCCAAACAAAAAACTAAAGATATCCAAGGTAAACCCTCCTGACAAGCCTATAATTACAAGTCCAATTGCTATTCCTGAAGACAAAAGTACGGCTACAGAAGCATCTCCAGATATGTTGAATCTATCTTTAATTTTTGTAATTATTAATGCACTAACAATTGAAACAACATAAGCAGTCCAAAGTGGATAGACCCCTGCAAGTAGACCAATTGCAATACCACCAAAAGATGAATGGGCGATTGCATCACCAAATAATGAATATCTTCTTAGAACGAGAAATAACCCAACTACAGAACAAAGAATTGCAATTGCAATTCCAGAAATTAATGCTCTATGCATAAAACCATAAGTTAGAATTTCAAAAGACATGATTAGTGATGATGCATATGTTCCTGCATCGAAGCTTCAGAATATTGTTTGACAAGATCATCATTAGAAAAGAAGTCTTCTGATTCTCCATGGAAAAATAATGTGCGGTTTAGACAAGCTACATGATTTGCTAACTGATTAACAGCATCAAGATCATGAGATGACCAAATAATCGTAATATTTTGTTTAGAATTTAATTCTCTCAATATACTATAGAATAACTCAATACTTTGTTGATCAATTCCAGTTACAGGTTCATCTAGAATCATTAACTTTGGTTTGTGAACCAGAGCTTTTGCAATAAAGACACGTTGTTGTTGGCCACCAGACAATTCACCAATTCTTTTATCACCTAATTCATGAATCCACAATTGTTGTAAAATATCATCAATTCTGTCAGTATCAGAATTATTTTGCAATCCCATCTTAATTACATCTTTTACGGTAGCAGGAAAATTTTTCTCAAAAATTGGTTTTTGTGGGACATATCCAATTTGTTTTAGATAGTTTTTTGATTTACGAATATCTTTTCCAAAAAACTTGATTGTTCCATTATAGTCAGTATGTAGATTCAACATAGATGCAAAAAGAGTAGATTTACCTGCACCATTGGGACCAATGATTCCTAGAAAATCACCTTCATTGACTTCAAAACTTACATCATCTAATGCCTTAACATCAGGATATTTTACAGTAAGATTTTTGATTTCTACTACTTTCAAAATAATGCTCCTTTGAGCCAGTCAAAATCTGCTTTCATGATTTTTTGTTCACCTTCAAAAAAATACCTGAATTATTAATAAAGTTATAAAATTCTAATAATTTTTACTGTTAAACTTATAAAATGATTAATAACATTAGACATATGCCAGTTGTTTCAATTTCATTAAATGATGAAATTCTATCAGAATTAGACAAATTACAATCAACAATGGGGTTTTCTGGAAGATCAGAGGCAATAAGAGCAGGAATTAGAGCATTTGTTTCAGAAGAAAAACAGAAATCAGATTTATCAGGAGATATTCACGCAATTTTACTTGTTGTGCATAATGATGAATATGATCATGTTGTAACTGACATTACACACAATTACGAAGATCTAGTTACAACTCACCTACACAGCAAAATTGAAAAAGAAAAGTGTATGGAGCTTTTTGTAATTGATGGAGATGCAGAAAAAGTTTCAATAATGACAAAAGATTTTCAAATTAACAAAAACATGGATACCGTCAAACTAGTAGCCATATGATTAAAATTTTGTAATTTACTAAAAGATACAAAACGTGAATTAACACCAAATGTATTGTATGAATTTTTTCAGTTATAGGTTGCTTCTTGTTTTTTAATGAATTGGAAATTCATTAACAAATGTAATAAGATAATCATGTGATGGTCTTCGTTTCTAGGAAAGGTATTATGCTGCAGCCGTTCTTTTTGTTAACGCATTTCCAGGATTTACATAAAGTTCCTGTCCATATTCTCCGGATCTAAACGATATTCTGGCACCTTTTTCAAAATGAATTGTTTCAAGATGCTGATGACATGCAAAAACAGAGACTTGTGCTTGAGGTTTAATTGCAAGCCATGTAAGATGACCATTAATCAATCCCAAAATCTTCCAGTCTCCAGGTTTTGGAATATGAGTTGTCAAGAGCACTCTAATGCAATCTTGAGATTATCCAAGTTTTCTCTCATTTTATCAAAATATGTTGTGTCTGGACCATCTTCTTCTGAAAGGGATTCCAATGGACTAAACAACAAAATATCTCCTCCCAATTCTGAAGCTAGTCTTTCAGCTAGTTTTGGATTTCTATTTTCTTCGGTAAAGAAGTATTTTATGTCATTATCCTCTGCAAAGTGAATTAATTCCTCAATATCTTTTGCAGTTACAGGAGATTCAGGACTGAATTCTTGTATTACTGCCAAGGTGTGAAGATCATATCTCTCTGCAAAATAAGAGAATGCATTGTGAAATGGTACAAATGTATCCTTTTTGCAGAGAGACAGTTGTGTTCTTATTTCTTGATCCAGTGTGTCTAATTGGTCAGCATACGCGTTAGCATTTTCAAGATAAACTTGTGAATTTTCAGGATCTGACGCAGCCATGTGGTTAGCTATGTTCATTACCTGTTTTTTTGCCAATAATGGATCAAGCCAAATATGTGGATCATATACATGATCAAGTTCTAATTCTTCATCATGTTCTTCGTGAACATCTTCACCAGATGTTAAATGGTGAATTTCCTCTATTCCGTCTGGACCTTCAATATGTCCATCTTCAATTTCATTTAGTAATATTTCAATTTCCTCAATCACATCATCACCATGTTCATGTCCATCGCCTTCATGTTCATGAATTATTTCTTCAATGGAGTCTATTGTTTTGGATTCGCTAATGTGACCACGTTCAAAATCTTCTATAATATTTGAAATTTCGTCTAAAAATTCATCAGCATGTTCTTCGTGCTCTTCGTGTTCATCATGTCCACCATGATCATGTTTTTCACCTTCAAGTAGAATGATCCCTTCAGAAGAATCAACTAAGACAATATGTTCAAAATCAGAAACTGATTCAATTTCATCTATAAATGGTTCAAAATCTGCTCCATTGTAAACTAGCATATCTGCTTTGGATAATTCAATGATTGTTTTTGGACCCAATTCAAATGCATGCGGATCTCCATTTGATGGAATTAGTGTCTTCACCTCTGCTGCATCACCTGCAATATTTTGAGTGAATTGTTGTAAGGGGTAAAATGTTGTATAAACTAGAAATTTTTCTTCAATTGATACAATCTCATTTTGTGACTCAGATGGAAGAATTTCATTTTGTGACTCACCTAACACCAAAAATACTGAAATGATTACCGCAGTTGCAATTCCTCCTCCAATAATTCCAATTTGTGAGCCTTTCATGCCTAGAATGTTTGAAATGTTATTAATAAATCTGTAAATTCTTAATAAGACCTTATATTGCAAGAATCAAATAATTATTAAAAAGTATTAAGAAGTTTAATAATAAATTTTTACAGATTATTAATCATTAGAAATTCAATAATTTGAGAAAATTTCAGTCATAATTCATGTCAAAGATTGTAAAATGTCCATGATGCTAATTTCATTACAGTATACAATGATAAATTTTTGAGTGGTTGAGATTTCTAAAGAAAAAATTTTCTGTATAAACTTCCAAGATTAGAGTTGCGACGTCCAGAAGACCATTCTTTGAGTCTATCTAAATTATCTCTAGAAATTTTTGATTTCTCCACATTAGGCCACCAGTCAGGAAAACATGAATTTCCAATTAGTTCAGGATCAACTGTAAGCTTGAACTGACTCCCATATCCATGCCGTCCCTTTGATTCAGTTTTTGAAATTGCAATGCCAGAGTTTACCAGTTCTACTAGCATTTCAGAGAATCTACGATAAGAAATCTTCCTAGTATTTGGAGAAATGATCTCTTGGTATTGTTTGAATAAATCAGAAGTACTGTGCCATTCTTCATCATTAACATAAGTTAATCTACAAAGTGCAGCACATGCAAGTCTGAAATGATACGAGCCTCCAGAGATTACGGTAGTTATTTGGTTTTTTTGCAGTTGAGCAATAGCTTCATCAACATGACGTTTTGAGAGTTTTTTGTTTTCAGACCCAGCTATCTCCCCACTGGTCCGTAAAAGATCAATTGCACGTCGCGCATCACCATGTTCTTCAGAACTAATATCAGCACAATACTTGAGAACATCATCATCTATTTTATTAAAAAATGATTTTTTTGCCCTATTACGAATTATCTTTAATACATCGCTTTGAGAATAGGAATCAAAATAAATCTCAGAAGTACCGATTCTTGAAACTACTCTATCATCCAAATTAAATTCAGACAGTATTTTGTTTGATATGGTTATAATGCACATGTGCTTTTTTAGTAAGCGGAGTTTTTCAACTAGAACAACAAGTTTGTATACAAAGTCTGAAGGCTTTCCTCGTTTGTCATAAAATAGTGTATCAAACTCATCAAGGCACAATACAAAAAGAGAATTATTTGATTTTTCCAATATTTGTATGATTGATTTTTCAAGAATACTAAAAGCATGATTCATGCCTTGAGCATTTTTGAGATTCTCATGCCCCAGCTCAGATAAAATAAGATTCATGCATCCAAAAACTGTTTTTGCTTTTCTTAAATTGACATAACAAAAATCTACATCTAAATTTTTACAAACAAATTGTACTATTGTAGATTTTCCTGAACCACTTCTTCCATAAATTGATACAAGTGGAACGACTAGTCCTTTTTCATAAGATAGCAAGAACTTTACTAATTTCCTTGATTCAGATTCCCTTCCAATGATTGAGTTTGGAACAGATAGATTATCAAGAAAAGACTTGTCTGAAAATATAGAATTTTGGGCACGTACGTCACCTACAATCTTCTCTAGTTCTCGCTTATCCAATTGTAATTCTCCACTAGAAACTCATATGTAACTACTAAAGGGATTCTTGTGCCTGAATTTAAGGATATTTAGGAAAAATCATACTCTGATATGAGAGAAAGGTGTAGATTTTCTACTGATGCCAATTATAACAATCATAGAGACTATCAATACAAGTAATGCAATTGTACCAAATTCAGGTGCAACTACCATTCCAAATTCAGTTTCTTGTCCTGTGTTTCTAATGTTTTCAAATTTGATTATTGTAGGACCTGTTTGGTCTTCGGCAAATGTATATTTTTCAAATTCACCACCAACTTGTGCTACACCAGATACGCGATGTATCTCCTGTCCATTTTGAATTATTACAAACGTATAATCAGAATTTCTCAAAGGTTCATTTGTTCTTGCATCTCTAATAGTAAAAACAAAATTTGTTTCAACTCCTGGTTCAAGATCTATAGGATCCCAGGATAAATTCACTTTGAAATCCTCACTCTTTGTATAGGCTTCTAGTGGAAATGATGGCTTCTCACTTGAAGTGAGTGTGAATGTAATTTTATCAGGAAGGGGTTCGTCTGATTTTTTCATCTCGTTTTTAATAAATCGAAGATGGTCTTGCAACAAAACAAAATGAACTATTCTTTCATCATCTTCAGTGTAATCATCAATGGATACTGAAGATTTGAACAGTTCGATTCCGTTTACATATCCCGAATAGCTGGGAGTCAAAAATTCAACAAAATCTTTTGGAAAATGGACTTCTTCATGAATCACTGGGATATGAGACATGCTGTTCTCGCCCCAATCAAAAGGCATCTCAAAAGTTACTTTTTTTGTTTCAGGATCATATTGAAAATTTTGAATTTTATCAAAATATGATTTCATTCTAAATTGTACGTCATTGCCTTCTGCATCTTTTTGAGTTGAAGAACTAGTTTCAATAATGCTCAAATCAGCACGATATACTCCTGTATTTTCTACGATATTGGTAGGCTCATCAATTGTTCTGACTTCGATTTCAAAAGTATACAATCCACCTGAATCAAAGACAGGACCAGCAATCTCAATTGGAGAGGAGTCAGTTCCATGATATGCCCCTAAAAGAGAGTCCTGCTCTCCATTAATTACAAAATCATCATACCCTTCTTGAGAGGATACCTTTATTGGTAAAATACCGTTTTCAGTGAAAAAGTAATTTCTAAAAATCATCTCATTGCTATGGTATAATCCAATTAGAAATGTGACATTTTTTGCTGGCTCGTCTGTCTCTTCGTTAATTGCAGTAATTGTAATTTGTTCTTGTTTGTCTTCAAAGTACATTGGCATCTCTACAGAAATTGAGATTTCTTTTCCAGCAACATTTACTGAGGATATGGTATCAATTCCCAATCCATGACCATAAACGCTACTAGCTGGAAACAGCAGACAAGCTGCTAATGCCATGATTGAAAATTTAGTAATTGACATCATCTCAAATTTTTCCTCGCAGTTATTTTATTGTCAGTAATTCTTCAACCTTTTGAATTAGTTTAGGCATTGTTCTAGTTTCCAATAGTGGTTGAAGTTCATTAGGATCCTTTGCTCCAAGAGCAGAAAGTGAATAGATGTAATCAATTGTAGGAGTATCAGTTGTAAGATAGTATTGTTCTAAAACATGATCTAATGAGTGAGGTTCAACTACTTGCGGTAATGCTTGACGGACAATCTTCTTTTTCCACAGTTCTACTAGTTTTTCCCATTGTTCAAAAGAAATGTTCTCATCAATTTCAGGAATCATTTCAACTTCTGCTTGAATGTACATTTTTTCTTCTGTACCAACTTTTTCATGCATCTCAGAAATTAACTGGTGCCCTTCAACTGAAAGTGGATCATAGTTTTCAGGCTGAGAAATTGAAGGTGGTATGATTTTTTTAATTTTAAACGAATTTCGTCCCAGGGTTTGGATGTGAAGTTGCAACCCATCCATTTTGACATCTTCACATTTTGTAATTTTAGCAATAGTACCTACCATTTTAGGAGAGTTCCACCCATTAACAGAATTAGTTTCATCAATTAGACAAACACCAAATTGACCATCCCCCAGCATACAATCATCAACTAGCTGTTTGTAACGTGGTTCAAAAATTCTCAAAGGAAGTTCCTGTCTAGGAAACAATACCAAGTCTAGAGGAAAAATTGGAATTGTTTTAGTTTCAGCCAATAATCATCTTCAAACGTCTCTAGATATATTGAATACGGATTCTAAAAGCCGTTTTCATTTAGTGTCAAACCTAGTAATGCAGCACGAGTGTGTTTTCCGTATTTTGCCTGCTCAAAGTATTTGGCATTTTTAGTTTTGTCAATATCAGTTGAGATTTCATCTATTCTTGGAAGTGGATGTAAAATGATGCTGTCTTCTTTCATTTGTTTGAGCAAATCAAGTCCCACAACATAACTTCCCTTTACTTTGAGATATTCTTCTTCATCAGGGAATCTTTCTTTTTGAATTCTTGTCACATAAAGAACATCTAATTCATCGATGTGATCTTCAATGTTTGTAGATTCAGTGTAATCTAATCTCTGTTTTATTTCATAAGTTGAATCAGATCTTATTCTTAATGATTCAGGAGAAATTAAACGTACATCAACATCATAGTTGCCAAGACCATACAACAAAGAGTAAACTGTTCTTCCATACTTTAGGTCACCTACAATGCCAATCTTTAGTCCATCAATCTTTTTCTTTTCTTTTTTGATTGTAAACAAATCTTGAATTGCTTGAGTTGGATGCTCTTCTGTTCCACTACCAGCATTAATTACAGGTTTGTCTGAGATTTCAGCTGCAAATCTACTAGAGCCATCTAACGTATGTCGTAAAACTAGAACATCAGAATAAATCGACATTACTCTAACAGTATCAGCCAAACTCTCACCTTTCTGAGTTGATGAAGAATTTGTATCGGCAATTCCCAAAGAGTTTCCTCCAATTGATGCCATTGCAGAATCAAAGCTTAGACGAGTTCTAGTACTGGGCTCATAGAATAGATATGCCAAGGTCTTTCCCTTACAGATCTCTCTTCTGTCAGAAGGATTTAGTTGCATAATTTTATCAGTGGATTCAAAAATTTTTTCGAGTTGATCCTTGCTAAAGTCCTTAATTGAAATAATGTCTTTTTGATAGAACTCGTTCATTCTCTCAATAATATATACAGGTGGGTATACAAAGTATTCTGATGGAACAGTCCGAACTTATGGTTCGACGAATCAAAGAAGGAACTGTAATTGACCATATTGATGAGGGTAAAGGTCTTCAGGTAATCAACGCATTAAGAATAGATGGCAAGGATGGCAGCCTAATTACTATAGCCTTGAATGTCCCAAGTGGGAAGTTTAAGAAAAAGGATATCATCAAAGTTGAAAACAAGTTTCTAAAAGATGATGATACTAACAAGATTGCCGTAATTGCACCTAAAGCAACTATCAACATGATAAAAGACTACAAACTAGTAGAGAAGAGAAGGGTATCTCTACCTAATGAGATTGATAAGATATTTCGATGTTCAAACCCAGATTGCATTACAAACAGCACTGAGCATATCGAGTCAATTATGGATGTAATTGACAAAGAAGGAACTGTTCTCAAATGCAGATATTGTGCAAGAGTATTAGATGTTAACCAGCTAAAGTATAACTAAAAAATTTTAAAAATTGAAAAATTTGTTGTTTAGGACTTACTGTCCTAAGATGATAAACATCATAACTATACCGTAGATAGCGATTGATTCTACCATACCTACAAAGATGAATACCTTTGATTGCATTGCTGGGTTCTCACTAATGGCTGCAAGACCTGCTGCACCTACTTGACCAAGACCAATGCCTGCTCCACCTGCTGCAATACCAAAGGCCAAACCAGCACCAAGGAGTTTCATCGAGTCGCCACTAGATGCACCACCTTCTTCTGCAAATGCAACTCCAGTTGAACCTAGAATTGAAATTGCTGATGCTGCCAAAAGTAACATGACGATAGTTTTCATTTACGATGTGGCTCCATTGGGTCCATATTTAAATCATGTTGGGATAATTTTCTCAAACTTTATCCAAAGTTTTCTTTTTGAAAGAATTCAAATCATCATTAACAGACTTTACGAAATTATCATAATCTGCATCTAATGTCTTCTTTGAATTTTCAACAAGTTTTTTAATTTCTTCTTTTGCCATTTTATCTGCTCTCCATCTTTGCCTTCACTTTTTTTAACTTTGCGAATTCCTCTCTTTCTCTTTCCTCTAGAGTAGCAATAATGAATCTAACTTTTTCTTGATATTGTGGAATAATGACATTTTCAAGAGCATTAAGTAATTTCTGAGTCTTTTCTAATGCTTTTGCGAGGCTAAAAATAGAATTTTCATATTCTGCAGCTTTGCAGATTTTTGGTAAGAGTTCTTTGATCTGTTTTGCTCCTCGGTCAATTGAAGAGTTTGTATCAGCAAAACCATATGGCATTGATTTTGTATCTTTTTCAGTTACAGATAGTGCTGGAATTTTTACATCAACTACTCTTCTAACATTAACATCTACTTCCATTACAGGAGGAGTAGATTCAGCAACAGAGTCAACAGTTGATGTTCCTAATGCAAGATAGGCCTCGTTTACAGAACTGTAGATGTCCTGTAAAGGTTCCCAGATTCCACCTCTTGCTTTAGAGGCTTCTTCAATCATCTCTTCAATATTTTTTAGAAGAACCTTACGTTTGTCGTCAAGAATCTTCTGTACCATTACGGCTACTTGACTAGATTTTTTGTATTTGAAAAGTTCAATTTTTGTAGCAGCAACATTTTGTCCAAATGACATTTTGCTACTCTTCCTTGTAATATTGTTCTACGTACTTGTCTTTGATTTTTGTAATTTCGTTCTTTGGTAGTTTGGATACAATCTTCCATAAGATACCAAGTGTCTCTTCAATGGTTCTGTTCTCATCAGTTGCCTGTGTGAGGAATTCATTTTCAAAGACATCACCAACATCCATGTATTTCAAATCAATTTCAGTAAGTCCTGCTTTACCTACAATTCCTGCAAGTGCTCTAACTTCCTGTGCTCTTGAATATGCATCATAAACTTGGTTTGAAATCTCACCGTGATCTGCTCTGGTACTTCCTTCACCAATACCGTCTTTCATCAGTCTTGATAAACTCATCAAGATGTTTACTGGAGGATAAACTCCCTGTCTGAATAAATCTCTACCAAGTACAATTTGTCCTTCTGTAATGTAACCAGTAAGGTCAGGAATTGGGTGAGTAATATCATCAGAAGGCATTGACAAGATTGGAACTTGCGTAACACTTCCTTTCTTTCCATTTAGTTTTCCTGCTCTTTCATAAATTGTTGAAAGGTCAGTGTAAAGATAACCAGGATAACCTTTTCTTCCAGGTACTTCTTCTCTTGCTGCACTAATCTCTCTGAGTGCTTCAGCATAGTTTGTCATATCTGTAAGAATTACAAGAACGTGCATTCCTAATTCAAATGCCAAATATTCAGCAACAGTCAATGCAACACGAGGAGTAATGATTCTCTCAATTGCAGGATCGTCTGCGGTGTTTAAGAAAAGAACACTTCTTTTTAGAGCACCAGATTCTTCAAGACTTCTTCTGAAATATTCTGCTTCACTGTATTGCACACCAATTGCTGCAAAGACTACAGCGAAATCATCTTGTGTACCAACTACACTTGCTTGTCTTGCAATTTGAGCTGCTAAGAGGTTGTGGGACATACCAGAACCTGAGAAGATTGGAAGTTTTTGTCCTCTAACTAGAGTAATCATTCCATCAATTACAGAAACACCAGTTTGAATGAAGTCCTTTGGATATTCACGTTGTTCTGGGTTCATTGGTTCACCGTTAATGTCAATAAATGAATCAGCAATTGGATCTGGAAGTCCATCTTTTGGTCTACCTAAACCATCAAAGACTCTACCAAGTACTTCTCTTGATACGGGCATTTCCATGACTTTGCCCACAAATTTTGCATTTGTTGCGGCAATTGATAATCCAGTAGTTCCCTCGAAAACTTGGACGATTGCTTTACCATTTCCAACTTCGAGAACTTTACCTAATCTTCTTTCACCATCTTTAGTTTCAACTTCAACTAATTCGTCAAATGCTGCATTCTCAACGTCATCTACAATAACTAGAGGACCTTTGATTTCTGCAATCTTACTGTATTGAACTCCGCCTTCTGCTGTCAATTTGATACTTTCACTCCCGTAATTGATTTGAATTCTTCTTGCATGTCTGCTTCTAATTTGTCAAGTTTTGGCATCTCATCATCTTTGATATCCATTCTTGCTTTGAGAAGTGATGTAATACTTGACATTGCACGGATATCTGCAAGAGGAGTTCCTTCCTTGATTGCCTGCTGGCCTTTCTTGTAAAAGTCAACAAGTAATTTCATTAGTTTGTATTGTTTCTCTGGACTACAATAAGTGTCAACATCATCAAATGAGTTTTGTTGTAATAGACCAATCTTTACCATTCTTGCAACTTCAAGAATTAACTTTTCTTCGTCTGGAAGTGCTTCAGGTCCTAAGAGTCTTACAATTTCTTTTAGAGTATCTTCTCTTTGCAAGACACCATAAACTTCACTTCTAAGACTCAACCAATCTTCATTGACATTCTCACCCCACCACTTTGCAATGTCTGCAAGGTAACCAGAATAGCTGTTCATCCAGTTAATTGATGGATAATGTCTTGAATATGCTAGCTTGGCATCTAAAGCCCAGAAAGTTTTGATAAATCTCATTGTGTGAGTTGTAACTGGTTCTGTAAAGTCACCACCAGAGGGTGAAACAGCACCAATCAAAGTTACAGAACCATCACGGTCTGGACTTCCTGCTGCTCTAACACGACCTGCTCTTTCATAAAATTCTGCTAATCTTGATGCAAGATATGATGGATAACCTTCTTCTGCAGGCATCTCTTCTAATCTACCACTCATCTCTCTGAGTGCTTCTGCCCATCTACTTGTTGAATCTGCTACAAGTACAACGTCTTTACCCATATCTCTGTAATATTCTGCAATTGTTACACCAGTGTAGATACTTGCTTCTCTTGCGGCTACTGGCATGTTACTAGTATTTGCAACAAGTACAGTTCTATCCATGAGTGGTTTTCCACTACGAGGGTCTTTGAGATGTGGGAACTCTACAAGTACCTCTGTCATTTCATTTCCTCTCTCACCACAACCGATGTAAACTACAACTTGAGAATCTGCCCACTTTGCAATTTGGTGTAATGTAACTGTCTTTCCTGTTCCAAATGCTCCAGGAATTGAACCAGTTCCTCCTTTTGCAATTGGGAAGAATGTATCAATTACACGTTGACCGGTAAGTAATGGAACTGTTGGATCGTATCTGTTCTTGTATGGACGTGGTTTTCTTACAGGCCATTTGTGATACATTTTGAGTTCAATAGTTTCACCATTGCCTTCAGTTATTGCCAATACAGTTTCTAAATCATAATCTCCTTCTGCTACTAAGTTTGAAATTTTTCCACCTTTGTGATCTGGTGGAACCATGATAGAGTGTTCAATAAGATCAGTTTCTTGAACAATTCCGATAACATTTCCTGCTGCAACTTCATCGCCATTACTAACGGATGGGACAAAGTGATATTTTTTGGTCATGTCAACTGGAGTAGTTGTAATACCTCTTCCAATAAAGGAACCAGAAGCTTCAGATAATGCTCTTAGAGGTCTTTGAATTCCATCATAAAGTTGTCCAATAATTCCAGGACCTAACAAAACACTAAGTGGGTTTCCAGTACCAACTACAGGTTCACCTGGTTTTAATCCACTGGTTGATTCGTAAACTTGGATAAATGCTACATCTCCAGTTAATCTAATTACTTCACCTACTAATTTTGAATCTCCTACTGTAACAGTTTCGTACATCTTTGCTTCAGACATACCATCTGCTCTAACCGCAGGTCCACTTACCCATACAATTCTACCTTGAGCTGCCATTCTATTCGCCTACCCCGAATTTGGATGCAATTTCTTTCCTTATTAAAGGCTTCAGACGTTCAATTCTTGCATCAATTGTATTATCAAATGTCATTGTACCATCTTTTGATTTTACAATAATTCCACCAAGACAATCAATTGTTTCAGAAGATAATTCAGCTCCTGAGAATTGAGAGAGAGTTGATTGGACTATGTCTTTGTCTTTTGTATTTGTAGAAACAGTAATCTCTGAAGTTCCCAAAATTTGAGTTGCTTCTTCAATCATAGTTTTAATCAAATTAGAATAATCACCACTGCGATCAGCATTTGCAATTTGATCGAGTGCTTTAGAAAATACCTTGTCAACTGCTTCTTCTAATGCCATTAATTGCTTGTTTCTGGCCTCAATATCGGCACTTCCAATGATTTGTTTTTCAATTTTTTCGGCTTCTTTTTTACCATCTGAGAGAATTTTATCATATTCAGATTCTAATTTTGGAACAGAATCATCAAGATTTTGTTGTGAATCATCAAGTGCTGTTTTGATATTTAAAAGGACATCATTTTCAGTATTTTTTAGAATTTTATCAATTGTAACTTCTAAAGAGTTAGATGCCAATGGGTGCCATTTATCCATAATAGATTTTAATGTTTGGGAAAGATTGTAATCAGAAAGATATTAAACACAATGGTAATACCCAAAAATTGTCTTGGGAACAGCCGATCTAAAACTTGGAAGTATAATTTTGCCAAGAAGTGAATCTCCAAAAGCAATTTCGAGATTGACTGAGTTTGAATGGTATCATAAGGTAGATTCTGCAAATGATTTGGTTACTCCTGAAATAGACGACCTTCTGTTAAAAGCACAACAAACATTCCAATCAATTGATGACGTAGTCAAAGGAATGGCAATTCCTCAGACAGTAGGAATCATGGAGATTATGTTCAAAGGGACGGTAATCAAGAAAAAAGACTATGAAATTAATGAAATCGAAGAGATGGTAGCAGATCTAGAAAAAGAGGCACCATCAATAATTGATGAACCAGCAAAATTACTTGAAGATGCTGCAGATACTAGAACATCAATTGACGAATATACTTCACTTAAAGAAACTCTAGAAATCATCAAGAAGTTAAACATGGATATTTCTGGATTTGGTTTAATGAAGTATTTTTTTACAAATCTCTTTGTTATTGACACTGCAAACTATGAAGAGATTAGTCGCTCACTTGAAGGAGTTACAATTAACAAATATGATTTAGGTAGTAAAGAGAAATCAGCAATACTAGTAATTGCAGATAACAAAGATTCTGAGAAAGTTCTCAAAGTCCTAAGAAGTTTCAATTCAAATTCATTTAAAATTCCAGAGGGATTCCCACAAGTTCCTAGTGAGGCATATGCATTAGCAGAATCAAAAATCAAAGAATTAACTGAAAAACAAGCATCAATCAAAAAGCAGTTAGCTGGATTAACAAAGAAGAGCAGACGAGACATTTTATCTATTCATGAAAAAGCAATGGTTGCAAAAGATGTTCTAGAGACTTTGAGAAAGCCATGTGGAACCAAAAATTTTGCAGTTATTCAAGGATTTATCCCAGCAAAAATGGAATCAAAATTCAAAGACTCTACAAAACAATGGACATCAGTTGTTGAAGAAATTACTGATCCAAAACTAAAGGAACAAGTTCCAACATTATTAGATAATAAAAAATTCGTTAGAACATTTGAAGTAATTACAAAGAGTCAAGGAATTCCAAAGGCTGGAGAACCAGACCCAACACCAATGATTGCCCTCATGTGGCCAATCTTTTATGGATTGATGTTTGCAGATATGGGTCACGGATTATTACTCATGGGAATGGGACTTTTATTCAAAGTAAAAGGACAAGGTGAGCTTTCCAGATGGGGAATGCTCATAGCAATCTCTGGTGCTGCAGCAGCTATAGCTGGTGTTGGTGCGGGAGAAGCGTTTGGTTATCACCTTGATCACATGGGTCCATTTGAAGGACTATTAGAAGAGGGAGGAGCACTTCATTCAGTTAGTTTCCTTGTAGGAATTTTGAGTGTTGCAGAATTAACATTTGAACAAGTAATTGATATTCTCAAAGTTTCATTATTCTTAGGAATTGTACATCTGTTATGGGCAATGACTTTGAGAGTTATTAGATTAATCAAAGACGGACACAAGATGGTAGCATTTACAGAAGCAATTCCAAATATCACACTTTATGGTGGAATTGTTGTAATTATGATGTGTGCAATTGGTTCACAATATGATGTAATGAACATGTATTCCAAAGTTCACACAGAATCAGTTCCATGGGTAACAATATTCTTAGGAGAATGGGCTCAAGTTTGGATTGTAACTAGAATTGCAGTAATCACAGTAATTGCATCAGTGGTAATAATGATGATTGGAGGCATAATGCATGCAAAGAAACATCCCGAAGAAGGAGCAGATCCTGCAAGTGTAGTAATGGAAGTATTTCTTGGAAAGACAGTAGAGTGTCTTGCGCATACGATTAGTTATGCTCGACTCGGAATTATGTTATTGGTGCACGCAGCACTATTACTGACAGTAAACAATGCGTTTGTTTCACTTGGTGGAGCATCATCAGGAGGTGCAATGGCAATGATCATTGGAGGTAACTTGGGAATTATGATGATTGAGGGATTAATTGTATATATCCAGTCACTCAGATTGCACTTGTATGAATTCTTTACAAAGTGGTATGTAGGCGGCTCACAACCATTTAGACAGATTAGACCAGAATTAATTTACAATCAATTTATCTGGAAAAGAAAATAAATTTTTGAAAAAAATCTAACCAATCTAGTTTGTCTCTAAAAGTCTAACAGAAATTTTTGTCATAGGTCGTGATAACTCATCAGGAATTACAATTAGTAATCCACCATTTTTATCAACTCCATCACAAGTTCCTGAAAATCTTTGAAAGTTGTTTGCAGAACATCCATCACTAGAATAGTATTCAAAGTTTACAGGATATAGAAAATAGTACCATTGTTGAACATATGATGGTACAAAATACACATCAAATCCTATAGTGTCATCATTAACAGAAACTGTATACTCGTAATTTGTTGATTCTTTTGATGTACAGATTGGGATAAATTGCGCAAATCCGTTTTTGAGTTTTTGTTTTTGAGATTTATCTGAATAAGTATAATTTGGAACAGGAATTTTTTCATCAAAGAAATTTAATTGATATCCAATAAAATCAAGCCCAGTCTTTGCATAATGAAACCATTGAGATTCACAGTCTCGATAATCATACTGTACTGCTACTACTGGTTTACTGTTAACATATTGAAGACCATTTTGTTTTTGTTTTGCACCATGTTTTGAAATATCAGATTGTTCTTCTTTGCCGGGAATTACTTCACGTTCCCAAGTTGTAGTGACATCAATGATTAGATTTCTAGGATAGCTTTTCCATTCAGGTTGGAAATGAACATAATTTGCGTATTCATTTGTTTGGCTAATTTTTACAGTATCTTTTGAGTCTCTAAAAATTCCATAGACATCATCAAATCCCACACTAATTGAAAATAGAATCATTATTATCAATATGGCAGAGAATGTTCTAACCTTCATTTTCCAACTATGAATGATTTTTTAAAATCGCATATAATTAAAGGACAAGTAGAATTTCATAGATGTTAAGAGATGTCATTCAAAAAAAACTGAATTAATTTTCAATGGGAAGATCTAATCTATTTCCCCATTCACCCCAAGAACCTAGATAGACTTTGACATTTGAGAATCCGAGTTTTCTGAGAACTAGAAATGTGTTAGCTGCTCTATAGGCTCCTTGGCAATATGTGACAATTTCAGTGTCTTTTGGGTAATCATACATTTTTGATAATTCTTCATTACTTTTGAATGTCCCATCTTCTTTGAGGTTCTGATTCCAATTAATGTTGATGGCATTTGGGATGTGGCCTGATTGGGCAGCACGAATTGTACTTCCATTAAATTCTCCAGGCGAACGTGCATCAAGAATTTTTAAGTTTTTAAGATTATCACGAACATACTCAAATCCTGAAATTATTTCAGAATTGATGTTACCTGAAAAATCAGTGGGTTTGAAACCATTTGGTTTTGTTTCAATTGCAAGATCTTCTTTTTGCCATTTTGTAATTCCTCCATCAAGCATCATGACATTTGGATGAGAGAAATACATCAACATCCACACACCTCTAGCTGCAAGCATTCCAGAAACTGAATCATAAAAGATGACTTTTTTTTCAGGAGTTACTCCAAGAAAAGACAACAATGATTTTGATTGATTATTAAAATTCTCAATTCCTTGTTTTGTAGTGTCAATCCAATGAAATGCAAACAAATCTAAATGAACTGCTCCAGGAATATGACCTTCAGAATATTCTTTGAAAGAACGTGTATCAGCTAAAATGAGAGTTGGATCATCCAAAATTGATTCAAGCTCACTAGTTGAGATTAACATGAATTTGATAAAATGATCAAATCTAAATTGATTTGGATTGAAAAATAAAAAGAAGAAAAGAAAAGGGTATTTTTCTATTCGTTGACGTATGCTCTTTCGCCGTGCTGAGCCAAATCGAGACCAATCTCCTCTTCTTTAGGAGTGACTCTGATTCCGCCAGGCCATACTGCGTCCATTACCTTTAGGATTACAATGGTTACACCAAATGCATATCCTATTGAGACTAGTGCTGCAACGATACTGATTGCTTGTTGCTCCATTCCTTCTGGAGTTCCAGTCCATGCACCAATACCATCTCCGGTATCCCATACATGTGGACTTGCTAATGTACCAGTCAAAATTGCACCGGTAAGACCACCCATTCCATGTATTCCCCATACATCTAATGCGTCATCCCACTTGCGTGCGTTCTTGAATGCTACACATGCATAACAAACTGTACCTGCGGCAATTCCCATAATAATTGCAGCCATTGGACCTACCCAACCTGAAGCTGGAGTGATTGTTACCAATCCTGCTACTGCACCTGATGCAGCTCCGACAATACTTGGTTTTCCTGTATGTGCCCATGACATCAAGACCCAAGTAACTGCAGCCATACCAGTTGCGGTATTTGTAACAGTCCATGCGCTGACGGTAATGCCGTCTACCATTACTTCACTACCTGCGTTAAAGCCGAACCATCCGAACCAAAGAATACTTGCACCAAGTACTACCATTGGGATGTTGTGTGGCTCCATTGGCACTTTGCCATATCCAAGTCTTCTGCCAAGGACTAAGGCTCCTGCCAATGCTGCAAATCCTGAAGAAATGTGTACTACAGTACCACCAGCAAAGTCTAATGCATACGACGGTGACAAGTCTGGATCAAAGTCCAAAGCA
The DNA here is from genome assembly GCA_964343515.1 of uncultured Nitrosopumilaceae archaeon. Classification (GTDB taxonomy): domain Archaea; phylum Thermoproteota; class Nitrososphaeria; order Nitrososphaerales; family Nitrosopumilaceae; genus Nitrosopumilus. The sequence goes on along the minus strand of CAYFJT010000004.1, from coordinate 56,914 downwards.
CCTCCTCCTATGAAACCGCCTCCCCAGACCCAGTGTGCGATTGGATCGTAAACGAAGGTTCCCCATAAGAGTACGAATATGACTAACGCGCTGAATTTAATTCTGTCAATCAAACCACCAATAATTAGAACTGGCGTAATGATTGCGAAGGTTCCTTGGAACATTGCAAACATCTGATGTGGCACAGTACCTGGCCAACTTAGACTACAATAATCACCTTCCTTAAATTCATTCATCTGATAGGCAGCTGACCATGTATCATGACATGGACCTACTTCACCAATTGGTGCCCAAGCAGATACCATGTTAAATCCAGCATAATCTAGACTTCCCATGTACATATTTGCGCCTTCATCCGCGTTTGGAGCAAATGCTAGTGAGTATCCCCATAGAATCCATTGTACTGACATGAGACCCATAACAATGAGAGTCATACCAAGAACATTGACGACATTCTTTGATCTGGCTAAACCACCATAAAAGAAAGCAACGCCTGGAGACATGAAGAGTACGAGTGATGTTGCGGTAAGCATCCATGCTGTATCACCTGTATCAATCATACAAGGTAGCATTCCACCTTCGCCATCATCAAACCAACATTCGTTAGGGTTACCAGTGTAAATTCCACTGGTTCCTTTAACATATCCGTCCATACCATCTTCAACACTTTGTGCATATGCCTGTGACATTGCACCTGCTGCTGTAATGGATACTGCGGCTACAAGTAATAGAGCATACTTGTAGTTCCTAGAATTCATTGAATTTATCGAAATTGAATTTTATTTAAGGGTTGGAAATTCTAAAACGTATAGAAAAGTAAATTATTATATTTCAGCATAATCTGATAGTAACATAAAATATGAAAATTATGTTAAAAGTGATCGCAAATGGGTAAATCAGAAACAAAACTAGCAATTTTTGATACTTTCAAGACTAAAGGAGAAGAGTTGACAGGTGAGGCACAACGGCAAAGATCAATTATTGGAATCCTTGCAAGTAATGCCAATCCTGCTGAAAGAACCAGAACAGGAATTTCACAAAAAATGGCAAAAAAACAAGGAATTGCCTGGAAGAATATCTATTCAGGGATTTTCAGAGATTTAGATGAAATCCTTCTCCCAATGGGAATTGTAGAAGAAAATGGGAGATTACCTCTACAAAGAGGCCCAAAAGCTCTTCAAGAAAAAGGAATTCCATACTATCATCTTACAAAAAAAGGAATTTTGGTTGCTCTTTCAATTAATGATGTTAAAAATAGAGAAAATTTACTAGCAGAGTTTTTTTCTGATTCAGAATCTATAGAAAAAGAGTTTGAGAAAATCCTATCTAACCTATCAGAGAAGAGTCCTAAATTCGTATATTCTATTTTTCAAAAATATGTCAAAGCATTTTGTGATAATAGGATCAAGGAATTGCTCCCATTTGATCTTACGAAATTAAAAGATATTTCAGATGAATCATTGATAATCCAAAAGGAGATACTGGTAGCTTTTTCGGATCTCTCAAAGCAAGAAAAATACAAGGCCATCAAATTCCTTGATAAAATCACCTAGAATTTGTTCCTAAACTAGATCGCCAAACATTAAAATCAGTTGCCTATTGAGATTGATCGAAATGGGCGGTTCTAAGAATGTTTATGCTTCTGTAAAAGCCTACAGTAAAAAGGGCAAATTACTAACTAAAGCAGATTTTCAAACATTAGCTGAATCTAGAGATTTAGAAGAGTTGATGACTAGAATCAAAAATACCGTTTATGGAGAGGCAGTATCAGATGTCCAAAAACCATTTACTTCTCAGAGTATCGAATCTGCACTAAGAAGCAAACTAGCAGATATTCATCATTCTATTGCAAAAACATCTGGAAATTCAGGTGTTCTTGATGCATATTACATGAAATTCATTGTATCAAATCTTAAACTAATTCTCAAAGGTAAAGCACTAGGTAAAGCACAAGAAGATATTGAAACTTATGTAAATTTACATGCTGAAGAACTTATCAAACAAAGAGATGTAGTTGTAAAGGCTTTAGTCGCTAAAGATTTTGAAGAAGCAGTTGCAAGTTTAAACTCTGTTCAGTTCGGAGAAGAAATCGCAAAAGCTGCTGCACTATACAATGAGAAAAAGAATGTCCAGATTATTGACACATATTTTGATAAAATTCTATTCCAGCACCTTTCTGCTGCTATGAAAAATTTTTCGGATAAAGAAGCAACAAAATTAGTTGCAATGGATATTGACTTTTACAATATTCTCAGTGTTATTAGAGGAAAATTCTGGGGATTACAAGAAGATCAGATTCAAGATTTGATAATTTCTACTAGCCCACCTGCAAGAGAATTACTTGGAAGAATGATGGCAGCAGGAACTGTTAGAGATGCATTCAATGAATTAGCCAGTACAAAATACAAAGAGCTTGTACCACAAGTTGAAAATGAATTAGATGCAATTGCTGAATTTGAAAGAGCATTTGAGATGATGATTTACAGAACATCACTTAGATCATTTGCAAAGATGTTTAGTTTTGCAACAGTTATAGGAATTACCAAATTAACAACATTTGAGGTAAGAAATCTTGCAGCCATTGCTTTTGCAGTTGAGCAAAAAATTTCAACTGAGACAACAATGTCAAAATTAATCCTAGAAGAAGAATAGGAATTCAAAAATGATTAATTTTTCGAATAAAAAATCAAACATTTCTTCTGAAGTTCTATTCAAAATGATTTGGGTTAGTTCATTTTTGGCAATGATCTTTGCACTACCTCCATTAGGATTATTCTTGGGAATCTACTTTTTGACAGGGGAATTGATAATTGGAGCAATTATTGGATTTGGAGTTCATTTTGTGATATTAGCATTTTCTGGCAGAATCTCAAAATTTGTCACCAAACTAGTGAGCTAAACTATAAGAAGAGATACAGGAAAATGATGGTAATATGATGGGAGATAGAGATTTTCGAACTACTATTCAAAACGCCATAAAATCAATCGGAAATGAATTAGAAATTGACATAGATTCTAAAGACTTTGAAACTATCCATCTTCAAGAAGTTGTTAGATGTATGAGACGCTCATACTATGACAGAGTCGATCCTCAGGAAATTGAAAGACGGGGATTTAATGAGCTTCTTTCAGGATTGTTAAGAAAGTTGGAATATGGCAGTAATCCAAGAGATTTTGAGATTAACGAGATTAAACTTCGAGGACAAGCAGATATGATTGTAGATGATGCAATTCTCTTATTTAGATCAGCTACTGAAGAATTAGAAAATCCCCATGCAAGTGATGTTTTGTATCTTAATGCATGCATGTGGATATACGACAAAGAAGATGGGATGGTAGTCTACATTACAGGAGATAGAAAAGAATCAACATTTTCATTAACACGTAGTAAAAAGATGTTTGAAGATACTGTACGCAGAGTAAGAGTTCTAAATAATCTTCTCAAAGAACAAAAAACACCAATCTTAGAACCATCTGCTGAATGTACTGAATGTCAATATTATGAGAGATGTTTTACAAAGAAGAAAAATACCAAACAAACATCTCTTGCTGAAATGTTAGGACTGGGCAAACAAGATTAATTAGATAAATGAAAAATATTGTAAAGGAAAAATTCCTTTTTGTTTAATCTAGTGGTTCTGGATGTCCTTTACCACGAAGAGCGAAACACACTACTGCTAGTGCAATTGCGACTCCTGCTGCTGCGCCATAAGCGGCCATTCCTGCTTCTGCCATTTGATAAAATCAAAATGAAATTGCTTTTATAACTTTGCCAATATTTTGTATCTAAAAACAAATTATCATAATTTTATGATTTTATGATACTATTGAGTAAATTCAAAGGAGAGTTCGTTTTCCTGACCACTTGTCATAGAACTCAAATTGTAAAATACAACACCTGAAACTTTCCAAGTATTTGTATTGGATTCAAAATCGGACCACAATTCGGGGGTATTACCAGAATTCTTTAACACAATTTCATCTCTTAGTATGATAGAGTTACCACCAAGTAGAGTATAGTAATTTGAACCAAATTCTACCATTCCTTCAGCCCTATGCCCAATTTGTCCTCCACCAAGTTGCTCGGATTGAGAATATCCAGTTTCATACAATTGATAGTCCATAGTTGTAACAATCATAGAACGATCATTAGGATTTGTAATTTCAAATGCAACATCAATTGTTGCAGAGCGTTCTGATATTTTTGAAACAACAATCTCGTCTAATTCAATTTGAATTGGTTTGATTTGTGGAATGTCCGAAGTACCAGAGGTTGGTATTGAAGAGTCTAGATCAATTGAAGGTCCCATAATCAAAATTCCACCTAAAACTGCTGCAAGTCCTGCAACTGCAATTCCAACAAAAATTTTAGGATTCATAACTATTGCAAACTCCTTTGATTTCTTAAATGTTGAGATAGTTATTATACCATTGGAGAAGGAGGAAAATTATGCAATATTTTCAAGCAGTTCAACAAGGCAAACAAAGAGCAGGAAAGTCTCAAATGAAGATGTTTGAAGCAGCAGGATTTGGAATGTTAACTCTAACTACAAAGAAAGTAGATGGGAATTTTCAGCCTGTAGGAGATGAAGATTTTACTGCTGTGATTAATTCTGAAGAAGGATATGTAGCCATAATTGTAGACAAGGATGGATACACTAAAGCTCAATCAAAAGCACTTGAAAAAGAAGAAGCATTATCAATTTACAAAAAACTAAGAGAATCCGGAATGGATGAATATGAGGGCAAGGAAATTCAGATTTGGTCTGAAACTAGACCTACAACTCAAAATGAATCCTAAAATTATTTTGTTGGAATAACTATCTCAGTTCCCAAATTGCCACCTTTAATGGCTTTTTCAATAAGTTTTGGATTTGCTTTGAGAATTCTTGTTTTGATTTTAGAACGTTCAATAATTTTTAGTGCCACTATATCCATTAGATCATATCCTCCGGCAACGGAATCTTCATGAACTAACATGTTTTTGAGATTTTTCAGTTCAATTCGTTTGAATTTCTTTGCTTTTTTGAATTTGTTTGGATCCATGTCATAGACTCCATCAACATCAGTGGCATTAAGAAATTGTTCAGCTTTTACTTTTTCTGCAATTAGAGCAGCAGTTCCATTAGTGCTTTGACCAGGATGAAGACCTCCAGCAACAACAATTTGTCCATCATCTACTGCATGTCGGACTTCCTGCAGAGTTGTGGGAGGATGAGAATATGCTTTATTTTTTAGAGCATAAATCAACAGTTTTGCATTTAATCTAGAGATCTCAATTCCCAATTCATCAAGGGTTGATTCATCAGCTCCAGAAGATCTTGCATGATTAATGTAGTGTCTGGCAATATTTCCACCTCCAGCAATAATTATTGGTTGACAAACCTTGCTAATTTTTACTAGAAATTCTGCCCAGTCCTTTAGGAGTTTTACATTATCCATGGCAAAAACTCTGCCAGATAGTTTGATTACAATTCTTTTTTTCACTCTAGTTCACCAATGATAGATTTTGCGGCAATTTCAACTTTTTTTCTGTTCTTTTGAGGAGTATAGATTCTTAGAATATTCATAAAACCTGAAATTGCTGAGACTACAGGAATTTCAGAAATGGGCATCTCTTTTGCCGAAGATTTGCCACTCTCATTTGTAATGAGAATTATTGATTTTGACTCATTTTTAGAGGGTGCAAGAGGAATTGAGGGAGTTACAGAGCTATCAACGAAAATTTCATTTTCATTAATTTTGGATTTTTTAGAAATAGTAGATCTTAGTTCGTTTGTTTTAATTTTCTTTAGATTTTTTCTACTTGTCAAAATACTCTCAAATACACATTTGAGTAATTTCCTATTTTGATAGTCTTGAGCAAATTGTCTTGCCCGTTTTAATTTAGAAGTTTTTGATGAAAGTAAATTGGATAGAACACTTTCATCAGTAAGTTGAACAAATTCATTGAGATTAAAAGTAGAGAATCCAAATTCATCATCTGAAGATCTCAAGGCTTCAAGCAACATTACTTCTGCGGCTCTTACTGTTTTGTGAAAATAAACTGCTTTGAACATTTGATATCTTGAATGCATCATTGATTCAAAAGAGTATAATGCAGAACGCTCCAAGGCAAGTTTCTTTTTATGAACATCAAGTGATTGTGTAATTCTCTTGTGATCAATTTTTGCATGCTCTGCTCCTGTAAAATAACCATCTCTAAGCAAATAATCCATCATATCAGCACTAAGAGCACCTGAAACAATTTCATTCATGTATTGAAATTTTGAATCGCCAAATGCAATTTTTGTTACAAGTTTTTTGTCAAAACCATTTTTTGTCAAAATGTCACCTATTTCAGATTTTAGAATAATCTCTTTACCAAAGTCTTCATGAGAGATTTTCTTTTCTTGAATTATCTCTTCAAACAGATGTGAAAATGGGCCATGACCAATATCATGTAAGAGACTAGATAATCTAAGAATTTCAATATCATCAGATTTGAAAAATCCTTTTTCATTAAGGGCATGACCTGCCTGACTAGAAATATGCATGACTCCTAGGGAATGCTCAAATCTTGTATGTTGTGCTGCAGGATATGTCAAATGAGCACCAGATAATTGTCTTATTCTCCTTAATCTCTGAAAAATAGGATTATCAATTATGGATAGTTCATGGTCATAAACTCTAATGAAATCATGAATTGGATCTATAATGTCTAGATAATTTTTTTTCATAATCCTATTTTCTTTGAAAATATTTTCATTATTTCTTTATGAACTTCTTGTTTAGTCTTTGTTGCATCAATTATTTTCCAGTGTTTTTTCTTTGCAGTAGTTTTATAGATCTTAGAAATTTTTCTCAGAAATTCTTCATTCTTTTCAAATTTATCACGATTAGTTTTTTGTCTGTTAAAGGATTCTTTCTGGCTAACGTCAAGTAAAATTACAAGATCTGCTTTTGGCAATCCTGCATCCAAACTCTCAAGCCATTTTTCTTTCATACCATTTGCTAAGCCATAAACAAGGTTTGAGTGATAATATCTATTCATTACGAGAACAGAATTTTTTTCTTGAGCATTTTTGATTTGTTCTAATTTCTCCCATCTATTTGCAGATAATAGACAGTGAATTACTTGTGGTGGAAATTTTCTTTTTCCATCAAGATATTGTCTAATCTCTTTTCCAATAGGTGTTTTGTAATCTGGGAAATGAAACAATTTTGTTTTGATTTTTCTTTTTTTTAGTGCTTTCTCCAGCATGGTTGATTGTGTTAGTTTTCCTGCTTGATCTCCGCCTTCAATTACAATTATCATAAGTTACCAAAACAAAGAAATCAATTAATTAAAAATCTATCAAGTTTAGAATTTTTGAATTGTTTAATGTTTTCTGAAGATTATTTAGAATATGGCCGAAAAATATTCTCATATCCTTATTCTAAATCAATTTTTGAAAGTAGATGATCTTTCTAAGCACACAGATAGAATTATGGTGATTCTGGAGTTTTTGAAGACCCAAAATTACCGTAAACTTTTTTGTTTTTTTAAAAATTTCTCTCAAAGTTTATAACCAAAAATTTACCACATAACACGAAATGGGACTAGTAAAAGAAGTGATAAAAGAAATTGGAAACAAATCACGAGAATTCTATGAATTTGTTTTACCACCAATTGACATGTATCTTAATTCTGATAGTCTCAAAGTGGTTATTGATATCCCAGGATTCTCAAAAAAAGACATCAAACTCACATTGTGTGGAGATATTCTATCAATCCAAGCATGTAAAGAAGATGAGAAAGAATCTGAATCATTAATTTCAAAACAGAGACCAAACGTTATTGATAAAAAAGTTCGACTGCCAATTGATATCAAACAAGGAGAAGAAAAAATCGATTCAGCAAAATACGAAGATGGTGTATTAACACTAGTTATTCCTGTAACTAAGAAAGGAAAAGATATCTCAATAGAATAATTAGTGTTTTCTAAAAATTGCAGAACCTATCATTATCAATCCAGAAATAATCATTCCAGTGATTCCAAACACTTCATTTGTCTGATGTAACAATACTGAACCAATAAAAATTGCTGATGCAAAAATGCTACCACCAAGAAATACCATTGGTTTTCTTTTTTGCATAGAGATTTTAGCTTCATCCATAAATTTCTCCATTTCAGGCCCTAATCGTAATGTAGAATCAATTGATTTTGAAAATTTTTCAAATGAAATCTTTAGTTCTTCAATGTAAGCTTTTGGAATCATGTTTTCTTCTTGGAGTATAGTTCTTAGAACTTTGACGAATTTGAAATCAACATCATGTGTTTTGTAAATTCCTTCAATAATTGACGCCATCCTCATGTAAAGAGCTAAATTTTTTGGTAGAACAAAGGGAAATTTGCTCATGGTTTGATTTGCAAGCTCCATTAAACTTTGTACTTCCATCTCGTCAGGTTTGTTTCCATGCATAGCGCGAATAGATAATTCAATTCCTTTTTCAATTACTTGTCGATTATATTCAGGAGTAAGCATTCCCAGTTCTGCCATTGTGTTGACTACTCTAGGAGGATTTTTTTCAACTAATGCAAGATATAGTCTAATGAGTTTGTATCTTGTTTCATTGTTTATTCTTCCTACCATTCCATAGTCATAGAGAATTAGTTTTCCATCATCAGTTACAGAGATGTTCCCAGGGTGAGGATCTGCATGGAAAAGAGAATGTTTGAGAAGCATGGTAAAGAAAACCTTATGCACATCAATTACTAGTTGTTCTCTGTCAACGCCTTTCTCATCAAGTTCCTGTACATTTGTTACCTTGATTCCTGGAAGATATTCCATGGTTAGTACGTTTTTTGAGGAATAATCATCATACACTAAAGGGACAATCACTTTGTCATTGTTTTTCATATCTTGTTTGATTTTTTTGAGATTTTCAGATTCATTTGTGTAATCCATCTCTTCACGAATAGTTTCAATAAATTGAGAAAGCATGACTTTTGCAGAATATCTAAGATTAGGATCAACAAACCTCAAAGCAAGTGGTAGGATTTTCTTTAAGACTTTGAGATCTTCTCGGACAACTTTTTCAATCCCAGGTCTTTTTACTTTGATGACAATTTGTTGCCCAGAAATAGAACCACGATATACTTGGCCTAAGGATGCTCCAGAAATAGAATTTGTATCAATGTCATCAAATTTTTCATCGATAGGTCCCAAATCTTTTTCAATAATGGGTTTTACCTGCTCAAATGGCGCAGAAGGAACACTATCTTGAAGTTTAGATAATTCTTCAAGGTATGGTTGAGGCAGAATGTCTGCTCTTGATGAAAGCCATTGTCCTAGTTTGATGTATACAGGTCCTAGAGAAACAAAAGTGTCAAGAGCTTTTCTTGCATTTTTTCTAAATTGTTCAGAATCAATTGTATGTTTTTCTTGTTGTGACCATTTTTTTCTATCTTTACGAAGTGCTAAAATTGATGGTAAGAGTTTGATTAGTACATAGATTGTTCTTCCAGCAGACATGATTTACTCCAAATAATCTTTAATTTTTTTTGATGCAACATATCCAATGTATCCAGAAAGAACAGATGAAATCAATCCAGATGTTAAAGAAAGTTTTTTTGAGTTGTTATTAAAAACAGATTTTGCAATTTTAGAACCACCAAAAATTGCACATGCTAAACCAATCAGCACTTCTGGTGCATCATAAACAAGATGACCTATTGGATCCTTTCTAGGATCAATTTTATCAGTATGTACTAAAAATTTGTCATCATATTCTCTAATGTGTAAATTACCATAACGATATTGTTTTAGCGCACCATTTTTTTGACCAAGACTTGTTTCTTCAGCACCTGTAATCATAAATTCACGTAATTCTTTTGGAACTTCAATCTCATCAAATGGCATGATCGCAAGATCGAGTAATTGCTTATATTTTTAGTGTAAAGTATAGAATTCTCAATTAGTTTTTGAGCCTATCTTTTGTAAATATCACAAAACTAATTCCAAATGCTATGAGCATTCCAATTCCAGTAACATATGCATAGTTAAATCCAACTCCAGGATGATCTGTTTGATGATAATTATTTATCAAAAATGTTGCAACTAACAAAAAAGAACCAATTATTGTTAGTTTTCTGTGGGTTTCCAACAATTATAATTTTAACGATTACTATATGAATTTAGAAAAATCAGAGAAATGAATCATAGTAAATTCCATTACGATATCAAAAAAAGAACATTGCATTATAATACAAATTCCCAATTTAATATTTTACAGTAATTATATCAGTTTTGAATTAATTTTCAAATTAAGGATCAGATTCTATTTCAGATAATCTTTGAAGGACTTGTTCAAGTTCTTCCTTGTTGTCATTAATTACGCGTTTTACAACTTCAATTTCTTGATTAATTTGCTCTAATTGTTCATTATCAGAATTTTTGATTTGGTTTTCCAAATCTTCTAAAACTTGTTGGTTGTATTGATTGATTTTTTCTAATTCATTTTTGTATTTCTCTAATTTTACATATTGATCAGAAATTTCTGAAAATTCAGGAATATTTGTAATTTCTTGATTTGTCATGAATCCAGAAATTGCAATAATACCTCCTATTACCAGTGCTGCAATAATTACAACAATACTTAGTCTCATTTTGAATTGTTCTTGAGTCTCCAAATAAATATTAAAAATTAATCACTTGTTGAAATTACAGTTTTTTTACGCCTGCGCATTATGTAAATTCCCACACCAATAGCAATTATAATTGGAATGATAATCATTGAAGAATCAGTACCAGATTCATCATTATTTACGGGTTCATTTACTACAATAGTAGTTTCTTCAATCAAAAAGAGTTCATCTCTAATACCATCTTTGTATCTTACAGAAATTGTGATATCATGTTCTCCATATTCTGGTTCACCATCAAATTCAACTGGAATGTTAAATGGTACAGGTGCATCTACTTCAATTTCATCAATAAATTGAGTATTTTGTTTGATGTTTGAATTTCCACGAGGCTCAATGCTGACAAAACCAAATAAACCATCTTCATTTCCTTCATTGATAATTTCTCCCACTATCATCTGAGTTCCAGATAATTCAATGATATCAATATTGAATATTGTAAGATCTATCAATCCTTTAATGTAAAAATCAACAATTTTTGAAATTACGTGCTGATCACCATGTGCATTATAGTATGATAATGTCAAAGGAATTCTAAGAGTGTCACCTTTTAGTCCCTCTGGAACATAGACTGTTGCAGTAAAATGTCTAGCAGATCTTGGTTCAATATTACCAACATCCCAATTTGATTCTAAGATAACTACATTTTCGACATTTGTAGTTGAAGATGTAATTGATGATCGTTCTGTTTCAGTATTAGATGCAACAATATCAACACTAGAAATTGGAGCTGTTCCATCATTTGCAATTTCAATTACCACATTATTTGTTTGAAGAGAGGTAAGAAATGGTTCTAAGGCTCTTACATTTATCACACTATCACCAGTTACTTTGAACTGAAAGTCTTCAAATGCAGTACGAACACCAGATTCTCTTAGTCTGGAATAATCAACTTTAACTGTTCCAGGATATTGTTGTATGCTGATATTTTTATCAATATTTACAAAGAATGTCAAATAGAAATTTTTTCCTGCCAAAGAATTTGAATCACTATCAGCCTTTATTATCGAACCAGGTCCATCAGAGGCGGAAAATCCATAGGGCAATGATAATTGTCCTTTGATGCCTGTAATGTCTTGAGTTCCAACGTTAGCAAACACCACAGTAAATGGAACATTGCTATCTCCAGCCTCAACCTCGATTTTTTGATTTAGTGTTCCAAAGTATGCATCTAAAAATTTGACATCGCCAAAGTCTCTTTCAAATGGAGAATCACCAAATCCACCAGATGTGATTTGAGCATATGAATTTCCTATGAATAGAGGTACTAACAGAATTCCAAGTAACAAAAACAATAGTTTTTGATTCATTATGCTAAAACCTCCATCTCAGGGGGTAAGTCTCCCTCAAAGGCTTTACCATCTTTTATTGTGATCACTTTGTCTACATCACCAAAGTGTTGACGATCATGTGTAACAATGACAAATGTTTGATTAAGTTTTTTTGCCATAGATTTCATTAATTGAACTATTGTTTCAGATGTAACAGAATCAAGATTTCCTGTTGGTTCATCTGCTAAAACAATTGATGGTTTGTTAATTAATCCTCTTGCAATAGCTGCTCTCTGAGCTTGTCCACCTGAAATTTTATTTGCACGTTTATACATTTGATCTTCTAATCCAACTGCTTTTAGCAAATCTCTTGCATCTTTTTCAGACGTACCATTTGTTCCTGCAATTTGACGTGGCAACAAGACATTTTCTAGAACTGTTAAATCAGAAAGCAAATTTGAAAACTGAAAGATGAATCCTAGTTTTTTATTTCTAAATGAAGAAATTTTATCATCATCAAGTGTGGTGGTATCAATTCCATCAATGAGGATCTTTCCATTTGTAGGGCGATCAAGTAAACCAATCATGTTAAGCAATGTAGATTTTCCTGAGCCAGAACTTCCTACAATTAAGACAACTTCCCCTTGTTTAACTAAAAAAGTTGCATTATCAAGTGCTTTGACTTTATTCTCACCGTCTCCATAGATTTTGGTCAAATTGTTAATCTCTAATACATTAGACAGTTCTCATCGCCTCCACAGGTAATAGTTTCGTTGCCCTATACGATGGATAGAGTGACGCAATTATTGCCAGAACAAATGAAGTCAAAGCAGTTTGAATGATCTTTGTCCAATTGTAAGTGACTTCAAGAGGTAAGCTATTGTTAAATGACATCTTAGTTTCCTTTGCATAGAACGTATATCCCAAACCTGCAGCTGTGCCTACACCAGCACCAATTGCACCTATAATCATCCCTTGAAAAATAAAGATAATTAGAATATCTCTTCTTTTAGCTCCAATAGATCTCATCACACCAATTTCACGAGTTTTTCCATTTACTAACATCATCTGAATTGTCACAATAGCAAAAGCTGAAGACATCATTCCAAAATAACCAATCATGTTAATCATAGCAATACCAGATCTAAAACCAGCAAGTTGTTCTTCAGCTGATTCTTCTATTGTTTCAGCTAAAAAATCATCATTTGGAAATGAACGTAAGAAAAATTCTTTTACTTCAAATGCTTTTGTAGGATCATTTAATTTTACCATAAAAGATCCTGTATCACCTTGTCTATTCATCATGTCACGTAAAGAATCAATATGAATTACTGCAGTATAATCAAATCCCTGACCACCAGGAGACTCTGCAATTCCTGAAACAGTGAATCTTCTAATTTCATCTTCCCCAAATCTATCTACCACTAGAACTTTAACACTGTCACCTACTTCAGCTCCACCAAGATCTCTTGCAACATTAGAACCTAATACAATAGAATTTCTTGAAAAAACATAACTTCCTTTTGAGACAGTTTCATGGACAGTGGATGCTTTTACATCTCTAAATGGATCTACTCCAACAATTGGAATTCGTGTTTCTTCAATTAATTTTCCATTTTTTGTCATATTCATTTCGGCAGTTGATGAAAGCCGCGGTGCCGCCGCCTCTACATATGGAATTCTTTCAAACCAACTTACAATGGATAGATCTGATTTGTCAATATAATCCGCTTCATCAGTTACAAGAATGTCACCGTTTCTGTAATTACTAATATCTCTGACAATCGCATCAAATAATCCTTGGAAAATAACAAAATTTACGTGAATCACTAAAATTCCAATTGTAACTGCTAAAACTGCACCAATCAAACTCCCTTTTTTATTGAATAGCATTCTTTTTGCTAATCTTAATCGATAATCCACGAGATCAGTGAAATAGTCTTATATTTAATGTCTATTATACAAATTACTAACATTATAGACAATTTTATATGATATTAGTTTTTTATGAATTGTAACAGGGTATTGGAGATAACAAATTGGACAATTTAGATATGAAAATTTTGAGTAGATTACTCAATAATTGTAGAGAGTCAGATAGACAAATTGGAAAAGTGTTGGGGATCTCAGGAGGGGCAGTTCGAGTTAGAATAAAAAAAATGCAAGAAAGGGGAATTATTGAGAAATTTTTTGTCAAAATTGAACCTCCAGTTTTAGGTTATGGTGTTCTATATTTTGTAATTTCAGAAGAAAACATTCAAGAAATTTTAGAACAAGTTAGTTTAGTTGGTGAACCATATGTTGTTGTCCCATGTGTTGGAGGAATAACAGTATGTGGGATTGCAATTCAAGAAGATTTGAAAGAAAAAATTGAGCTTGCAAAAAAATTGATCAAAGATCTTAGAGTGTTATCAATTTTTGAATCTGAAAATTCAATTTTTGATTCCAATTTAACAAAAACAGATTTAGAAATTTTAGAAGAATTAATTAAAGAACCAATACAAAAAATTGAAAAAATTGCAAAGAATACAAATCTATCAACAAAGACAATTACAAGATGCATAGAAAAACTGCACAATAATGATGGTTTCCAATTTACTTTGATTTATGACCCAACAAAAATTGAAGATTTCATTCCTCATGCAATACTTACATGGATTGAAGGAGATTTGAAAGAAACATTAGAAAACTTGAATAATACATTTTCAGAATCTTATTTACAAATTCCGTTTATCACAAAAAATCAAATTGCATTATTCCTTTATAGTGATAATATTTTCAAAATGGATGAACTGACAAAAAAAGTTAGGACAAGTAAAAATGTAAAATCAGCAGATTTGTTCATTCCTAAAAAAATATCATTTTATACAAAGTGGGCAAAAAAATCAATAGAAAAATCAAAGAAAACACCAAAATTACATCTTACATATCAAACAAATTAAATAATAATTATTTCATAAAACAACATGAAGAAGAAAAAGATCTATGATGGGAAAATTTTAGGTCTTAGTGTTTATGATGGAAAAATTGAAGGAAGAAAAGTAAAACGAGAAGTAATAGAGCACAGAGGAGCTTCTGCAATGCTTGCTTTTGATGAAAACAAAAAAGTAATTTTGGTAAAACAACATAGATTTCCACACGGTTATGTACTAGAAATTCCCGCAGGGACATTAGAAAAAGGAGAACAACCTATCAAGTGTGCATTTAGAGAATTAGAAGAAGAAACGGGATACAAAGCAAAAAAAATGACTCCATTAATTACATACTATCCATCAATTGGTTATAATTCAGAGATTATTCATTGCTTTGTAGCCTCAGGATTAAAGAAGATTGCAGATTTGAAACTTGACGATGATGAAATTCTCTCAGTTGTAAAAATAGATATGAAAAAACTACTCAGCATGATAAAGTCTGGAAAAATTCAAGATTCAAAAACTATATGCGCAGTTTTAAC
This sequence comes from uncultured Nitrosopumilaceae archaeon, assembly GCA_964343515.1. Lineage (GTDB taxonomy): Archaea > Thermoproteota > Nitrososphaeria > Nitrososphaerales > Nitrosopumilaceae > Nitrosopumilus. The sequence goes on along the minus strand of CAYFJT010000004.1, from coordinate 41,522 downwards.
ATATGCTGCAAAAAAGAAACTATACTAATTATTCATTATAGATTGGTTGAACTAGATCTGCAACATCGGCCCAAGATTGAGCAATTCTTTCAAACATGAACACCATATCAAGAAAATCGATTGGAATTTCTTTTTTATTATCTAATGAAGTTCTAAGTTTACCAAGATGTTCTTCAAATTTTTTATGCAGTGATATTGCCTCAATTGCTAAAAGTCTATCAGGTTTAGTAAAGGCATCAATTGATTTTTCTGCTAATTTGTTAAAATCTTTTACAACATTGTGGATTTTTTTGTATTGTTCTTTTGACAAAGATGAGTTAAAGATAAAATCAGAAAGTTCCACAATAGAATCACCTGCATTTTCAAGAAGATTTGCTGCAACTCTATAATCAAGAACATCAATATTCTCTAAATTAAATGCATTAGCTAATCTTTTATCAACAAGTGTACTGCGAATTAATCGTACAAGTAAGAAATATTGTCTATTTACTTCTACATCGCGTTTTGATAATGTTTGTAAGTTTGATTTATCATCTACAACCAATCCATTTGATGCATCATCATACATTCCAAGTGCAATGGAACTCATACGTTTTAGGATTTTTTCAGGATTAAGTGTTGTAGCATCTAAAAGAAACTGCATGTTAATATGTGATGCATCTTCTTCAATAATTTCCATTCCAACAAGTCGTCTCATAGAATTACGAATTTTTTCTCTATCTTCTCCAGGAATAATAGAATCAGAAGTAATCTCAATGACATCATATCCTAAAAGATATGCACCAGTTATGTCAGCTACAATGTTTTCTTCTTTTGGTAACGGATAGGATATGACAAGTTCTTTTGTTGGACGTGTTTCCCTATTTGCAGAAATTGAGATACTATCTTGACCAGTTTCAAGTTCAACTTGACTGCTTTTGTCTAGATTGTTTGCATCAACCCATTCCTTTGGAAGAGAGACTAGAATACTACTTCCAATTCTTTGTAGGCGTCTAACAAATTTAGTCAATTTATACTAATTTAATTAATTTAAGCCATATTCTTATATTTTGTGTAAAATTTATACTCAGATCAATGGAGGGAGTAGCATTTTGTCCTGCACACATTACAGGTTTCTTCAAGGCTCATTTGGAGAATCATCAAGGGAATTTAGAAAATCTTGGCTCAATGGGAGCAGGATTTTCAATCAAGCAAGGTGTTACAACTAGAGTAATTATTGATAAAAAAAATAATCATGATTCAAACTTTAGAATTACAACAAAAGGATATCAATCTGACAAAACAGATGTTTCAGAATTTGTGCTAAATGAATTTCTAAAGATTGTAGATTTTAAAGATAAGTTCTTTGATATTGAACATGAAATTTCAGTTCCAGTTGGATATGGTTTAGGTTCTAGTAGTGCTGTTGCATTATCATTATCTTTTGCATTAGATCAAGCTCTTGATACAAAATTAGATAAAAATACAATTGGACAAATTGCTCACAATGCAGAAGTAAATTGTAAAACGGGATTGGGAGATGTTTTAGCATCATTTCATGGAGGATTTGAAATTCGAGTAAAACCAGGTGCTCCAGGAATTGGAGCAGTTAAGAAAATTTCTACAGATAAAATTTCAGTTATCATGATTTGTTTTTCACCAATTTCAACTAATAAATTCATAAAAGAAAGACTTTCTCAGATTAATGGACTAGGTGGAAAAATGGTAAACAAGTTATTAGAGTCAAAAGATTATCAACACTTTCAAGACATGTCACTAGAATTTGCAAAATATGTAAATGTGATGACACCAAGAATGCAAAAAATAGTAAACGAGTTAACTCAAAATAATATCAAATGCGGGATTGCACTTTTTGGAGAAACAATTTTTTCAATGATTCCAAAAGAAAGTGAAGAAAAAGTTTTAAGAATTTTAGAAAAATATTCTGATGGAGTAATAATAAATTCAGAATTAGATAATAGTGGAGCAAGAGTTCTAAATAATTGATTGAAGTCAAATGACGTTAATTCCAAAATCACATCCAAGAGCAAAATCACTTTTAATTCGTGAAAAACTAGTTAGTGGTTTTGACAAAGGATTAGTAGCAAAAGAAGGTCTTTTGGCTCAAGGTCGAGGAGAAGCATTTGATTATTTACTTGGTGAGAAGACAAATCAGACTGCAAAACGTGCAATAAAGGCAGCTGCGGCACAATTACTTCAGGCTCAAAGACCAGTAATCTCAATTAATGGAAATGTTGCAGCTTTGTGCCCAAAGGAGATTATCAGATTATCAAAGCAGATTAAAGCAAAACTTGAGGTAAACCTGTTCTACACTAATGAAAAGAGAAAACAAGCAATAATCAAAATTCTCAAAAAAAATGGGGCAAAGGAAATTCTAGGTACAAATTCAGCAAGGTCTACAAGATTGCCAGGAATCGATTCAGCACGTAGAATAGTAGACAAAGATGGGATTTTTACAGCTGATGTTGTAGTTATCCCATTAGAAGATGGCGACAGAACTATGGCACTAAGAAATGCAGGAAAAACGGTCATCACGTTTGATCTAAATCCACTTTCAAGAACTTCACAAACTGCAAACATTACAATTGTAGATAATGTAACACGTGCAATAGAATTGCTAATTTTTGAGGTAAAAAAATTATCAAAAAGAAATGAAAATAGTCATCAAAAAATAATTTCAAATTTTGATAACAAGAAAAACCTAACAGAAAATGTAATTCAAATTAAAAATAATCTAACGAGGAGAGCAAGAATTGCATAAATCAGTACAAGAAATTGTAAATATGAAAAAAGGAAAAAAGAAAATTTCTGTAATTACAGGTTATGATTACACACTAGCATCACTATGCGACAAAGCAGGAATTGATGTTTTGTTAGTTGGAGATAGTGCAGGAATGGTAATGCTTGGTTATGAAAATACCATTCCTGTAACAATGGATCAAATGTGTATGTTTACAGAAGCAGTTAGTAGAGCACGAAATAATGCATTACTTGTTGCAGATTTACCATTCATGTCATATCAAGCAAGCATAGAAGACGCAATCAATAATTCAGGCAGATTAATCAAGGCAGGAGCTGATGCTGTAAAATTAGAAGGTGGTTCAATTATGGCTGAAACAATTAGTACAATTGTTGATGTTGGAATTCCTGTAATGGGACATATTGGATTACAACCTCAAACAACAATGCTTTCACAAGGTTACAAAGTACAAGGAAGAACAAAAGACTCTGCAATGCAACTAATCCAAGATGCAAAAGAACTCGAAGAAGCTGGGGTGTTTAGTATAGCATTAGAGATGGTTAGTCACGAAGTTGCACAAATAATTTCTGAAACAGTAAGCGTTCCTACAATAGGTATTGGTTCAGGAGTAAATTGTGATGGACAAGTGTTAGTGATTCAGGATTTACTTGGAATGTACGATAAGATAAAGCCAAAATTTGCAAAAAGATACATGAATCTGTCTGAAGATATTACAAAGTCTCTAGAGGACTACAAAAATGATATTGAATCAAGTATTTTTCCTGCAGAAGAAAATTGGTTTTCGATGGATAGTGAAGAATTAAAAAAATTACGTGAGCAGATTGGCAGATAAAAAGAAAGTAAATGATCATCCATCATTAGATATTATTTCTTCATACGGTGTAGAATTAACAGGGAAAAAAATTGTTTTGTGTGTAGCTGGAAGTGTTGCAGCGTACAAAGCAATAGAACTTGCAAGATTGCTTATGAGACATGGTGCAGATGTGACATGTGTAGCAAGTGGAGCCGTAACAAAACTGATTCAGCCCGATTATTTCAAATGGGCCACGGGAAATGATGTAATCACAAAACTTACAGGTAAACTAGAACACATAAAATTAGCTGACTATAATCAATCAGATCTTGTAATTGTATATCCAGCAACTGCAAATACTTTAGGAAAACTTGCAAATGGGATTGATGATACCCCAATTTCAACAGTTTTGACTGTAGGATTTGGCTCTAAAATTCCAATTTTGATGTGTTTAGCAATGCACGAATCAATGTATGATAATTTAGCTGTAAAAAAAAATATTGAGTTTCTAAAAAACAAAATCCGATTTCTTTCTCCACAAATGATCGAAGGGAAAGCTAAAGCGCCAGAACCTGAAGACGTTTTAGATTCAGTATTAAAGAAATTTGGATTTTCATCTACACTACAAAATAAAAAAGTGTTAATGACTGCAGGACCAACAATTGAATATATTGATCCTGTTAGAGTGATAACAAATCTTAGTTCAGGAAAAACAGGGGTTTTGTTAGCTTCAGAATTAATTTCATCAGGTGCCAAAGTCACATTAATTTATGGTCCAGGAAGTGAAGAACCACCAAAAGGTGTTAAAATAATCAATGTTATGACAAACAAAGAAATGTTTGATGCTACAAAAAAAGAACTAAAGAAAGAATATGATATTGTGATTATGGCAGCTGCAGCATCAGACTATACACCTGAAAAAACATCAAAATCAAAAATAAAGAGTAACAAAAAATCACTCATAATTAGGCTCAAAAAAGCACCAAAAATAATTACTCAGGTAAAAAAATCTCAAAAAAACACCATATTAGTTGGATTCAAAGCAGAAACAAATCTATCAAAATCTGCTTTAATCAAATCAGCTAAAATGAAATTAAAAGAGTCTAATGCAGATTTAATCATTGCAAATGATATTGGAACAAAATATCAAAAGAATCCAAATAACAATCAAATTATAATTGTTGATGAAAAAAAGGCCACTATATCTGGATGGAAAAGAAAAGAAAAGATTGTGAAAATAATTAGAAAAGAGATTGAAAAGAAAATAAAATGAAAAATTCTGAATTAAGGAAACTTGTATCACAATATAAAGAAATCAAAAAGAAACAAACAAAAAAACATGCAGATAATTTTACTTTAGATGTAAAACTAAAAGAGATTGAACACAGGTATTTTCATGAAACAGGAAAAACATTAAAATCAAATTTAAAAGAGTTTAAAGAAAATTGAAAGTCAAACAATTTGATTATAAAAAAAGAAATATGTCAATTTGGAATGAAGTTGCACCAAGATATCACAAAAGATGGACAACTGCAAAAAAAGGCCCATTTCAAAGTACAAAAAAACTAGTTGAATTAATTGATGTTAAAAAAGGAGATCATGTTCTCGATGTTGCAAGTGGAACAGGTGTTGTAACAAAATTATTAAATCAAAAGGTAGGAAAATCAGGATTTGTAATCGGTGCAGATACAGCAACTACTGCAATTAAAGTTGCAAAAAAATGGAACGATAAATCTTCAAATATATTGTTTGTAAATGCGGATGCTGAAAATTTCTCATTTAAAGAAAAGTTTGATATCATTACATGCCAGTATGCATTATTTTTTTTTCCAAATACCCAAAAGGCACTGAAAAATATGAGAAATAGTCTCAAAGAATCAGGAAAAATAGGAATATCCGTACATGGGCATCCAGATAAAGTGCCATATTTTGATAGCATTTTTGATGCAGTAACTCAGTTTATCCCAAATTATGTTCCACCTGGAACTCCTGATTTTGATAGATTTGGCACAAAAAAATCACTTAGAGATGAGATAAAAAAAGCAGGCTTTAGAAAAATCACAATAAAGAATTATGATTTCCCATACAGTCCAGGTACTTTTGAACAATACTGGAGAAATTATCTTAGATATGTGGCAAAACCAATTAAAGAAAAACTAGATTCGTTGGAAAAATCTCAGAGAAAAGAGCTCAAAGAAATGGTGAAAGACAAAACCCAACCTTATACAAAAAAGAATGGAATCATCCAATTTCCTTGGGAAGTTTTAATTTTAACAGCAAAATACTAGAAAATTGAGTGAAAAAAAATGGTGAAAGACAAAAAGAAAAAGGAAATTGAAAAGAAACCAAAAAAATCAGACTTTAAGACATTTTTGAAGAAAAGAGCACCAGTTTATCTTGGAATTATCGCATTGTTTGTAGTATTTGTTATTCCAGAATTTACTAAAAGTAGTCTTGAAAGTAGTTTGCCAGAATTATCAACTGAAAAACAACAAGTAGCAGATATCTTAATGGAATATGCAGGACCAAATGAAGCAGGATTAACTGTGATGGAAGCAATATCAAACAAAATTGCAGAAGAGTATCCAGATGAAAGAATTTATGATAACAAAAAGACAACTATAGATTTAACCGTAACAAATGGTGATGATCAAAATTATCAAGTAATCTTAAATTTTGAATCACATAAGGGTGCAATGAATTTTGATTGGAATGTAGATGTAAATTCTGGCGATATTTCAGCAAACAACCCAGAATCAAAACATATCATTGATCTTGTTGACTATTATGATTAGTCTCAAATTGTGACTAGATCTTTAGTAAATTTGTGCATTACTACAGGGTTTTTCTTTACAATCAAAGAATCTTCTATTCTAATTCCAAATTTATTTTCAATATAGATTCCAGGCTCCACAGTAATTGCCATATTTTCTTTAAGTTTTGTATCACTTCTGTATGAAACAGTTGGAAGTTCATGAACTTCTAATCCGATTCCATGTCCAGTAGAATGAATAAAGTATTGACCATAATTTTTCTCATCAATGTATTTTCTGCATGCAAAATCAACATCTTTACAATTTACATTTGGTTTTACAGTTTTTAATCCCAGTTTTTGAGATTCTTTAACAATTTCATATGCTTCTTTAGCTTGTGATGAAATATTTCCAATTGCAAATGTTCTGGTTGCATCAGAAACATATCCTTTGTATCTTAGTGTAAGATCAGTTACAACAAGATCACCTTTTTTGAATTTTCTTTGTGTCACTTGAGCATGAGGTAATGCACCATTTGGACCTCCAGCAATAATTAGAGGATTGAGAGTGGATTTGTATCCAGTATCAAACATTTGTTGCTCCATTGCATAAGTCATCAAAATTGTTTGTAATTCTGATTCTTTTTGACCCACTTTGATCTTTTTTGAGCAGATTTCAAACATTTCATCAATAATTTTGGATGCTTTTTTGAGTATTTTGATTTCATTTTCATCTTTTATTATACGAGAATTGTAAAATGGGATTGTAGAAGATTTTATTTTTGGAATAGATTTTTTCAAAGATGTCATTATAGAGTAATTTTGACAATCAGTACAAACACGATTTTTCTTTATTTTCTTTACAAGTGAAGATACAAGACCAGTTCCACGTTCTGCAGTGAGTACATCACAATCTTCAGACTCATCTTTAGCTCTTCCAACTTCAAGCTCTGGAGCAATAATAGTAGTTTTTCCACTTTTTTCTAATAGACCTATAGCTTCGCCCCAAAATCCAGTCATGTAAAAGAGATTTTCAGGCTCAAAAGTTACAAGGGTATCACAATCGATCTTTTGGGCGTGTTTTAGTAGATTTTTCCTACGTTGTTTCACATACAAAAAACACTTGTTTCTCAATTTATGTATGATGCAAAGTTTGTATATGGAAATTCATCCCATAGCACTGTGAGTGAAGAGAAGAAGAAAGTTGTTGCATTATTGTCTGGAGGTCTAGATAGTCAACTTGCTGTCAGAATGATGCAAGAACAAGGATTTGATGTATCTGCAGTTGCAATAAAGACTCCATTTTGTGATTTTGATTGTGGTAGAGGTTGTGGATTTGAAATTAGAGAAAGGGCAGACGATCTGAATGTAAATTTGAAAACAGTGTATCTTGGTGATGAATATATCAAGATGTTAAAGAATCCTAAACATCGAATAGGTGCAGGATTTAATCCATGTATTGACTGCCGTTCCATGATGTTTGATGCTGCGAAAAAACACATGGAAGAGATTGGTGCAGAATTTATTGTGTCAGGAGAAGTTTTAGGTCAACGTCCAATGAGTCAACATGGACCTGCATTAAGAACTATTGAAAAAGAGTCAGATCTTGTAGGAAAAATTGTCAGACCATTATCTGCGGCATTATTACCTGAAACAATTCCAGAAAAAGAAGGATTGATCAAAAGAGAAAATCTTGGAATGATAAGAGGAAGAACAAGAAGGAACCAATTAGATATGGCAAAAAAATATGGAATCGAAAATCCTCCTAATGCAGGTGGAGGATGTTTATTAACTGAACCACAATTTGGAATAAAAGCTAAAGATCTTTTCAAATATGTTGAAAACCCAACTATTAATGATATTGATTTGTTAAAAATTGGAAGACATTTCAGATTAGATGAAGAAACAAAATTAGTTGTTGGTAGAAACAAAGATGAAAATGAAATGATCAAAGCAATTGCATTACCAAATGATATTTTACTTGAGGCAAAAGATCATGTTGGACCAACATCAATTCTAAGAGGAAAGAGTGCAAAAGATCATACAGGATTTGCATCATCTGTAACTCTGAGATATTCAGACGCACCAAAAAATCAAACAGAAATTGTTCTAGTAAAAAACGGAGATGTTAATGAAGAAATTAGTACTAAAAGCATAAAAGAAGAAGAATACATTAAATTCAGAATTTAGGCGTGAAATTTTTAAAAAATTAGTTAAAACTAAGGAAGAGTTTTTGAGGAAGTAGATCGCATTTTCAATTAGAATGCAAAAGCAAGAAAATACGACATTTCTAAAGGCCATCACCATTAGAGATATCAGTGACGTACATTCGATTCAAGAAGATATCAAAAAAGATATGATTTTGATTCTTAGAGTGACACCTCTAGCTCAAAAAGATGTAGAGCAGTTAAGAAAAGTTGTTGAAGAATTGTATTCTATTGCAAAAAGTGCAGGTGCAGATATTGCAAGATTGGGTGAAGAAAGAATTATTGTCGCGCCATCCAACATAAAGATCTGGAAACCAGAATACGATCTAAAATAATTTTATTGCTTCTTGAACTTGAGGATAATGAGCAGGGACTCTATGCATTCTTCTAATATTCATAGCAAGATTTTCTGATTTCTTTCTTTCACCGTGATTAACTAGTACTCTTCGTAGTTTTGGTCTAAGTCTTTGAACAAATGACATTAGTTGATTGTAATCACTATGTCCACTAAATCCATCTAGTTTTTCTACACCACAGTTAATCGTTACAACCTCAACTTTACCTTCTTTTCCTAACATCGTAGCTTGTTTTGAACCATCAAGAACTCTTCTTCCTAAAGTTCCATTTACTTGATAAGATACAAAGAGAACTTTGCTCTTTTTATCAGGAGCGATATTTTTGAAATATTCTAAGACAGGTCCACCTTCCAACATTCCGGATGTTGCTAAAATTATACAAGGAGAATCTTCTCTCATAGGTTCTTCTCTAGCATCAGCATGTTCAATATTTGTGAAATATTCAGAATCAAACGGATTATCATCAGTTTCGAGAATTTTTTGTTTTAGTTCACGTGCAAGATATTCAGGATACGATTCATGGATTGCAGATGCTTCTGAAATCATACCTTCAGTAAATACAGGAGCCTCAATCATTTCACCAGATTTCATATAATGATCAATTACCATCATAATTTCTTGGGCACGACCAACTGCTGGAATTGGAATTAGTACTTTACCACCATCTGCAAGGGTATTATTTACTGCATTAATGAAAGCAGATTCAACTTCCTGTCTACTAGGTTGAATGTCTTCTTTGAGACCATACGTGCTTTCTATGAGCAATGTCTCAACTCTTGGGAAATTCCAACTAGCAGCTTCAAACAAAATGCTTTTTCCAAATTTGATATCACCAGAGTAAACAAAGTTGTGATCACCGTTCCCGATATGAAAGTGACATAATGCAGAACCTAGAATATGACCGGCATTTGCAAGAACTAGTTTAATATCAGGAGAGATATCAGTAACAGTTCCATACGGTAAGGTAATTGTTTGTCTCATAATTTGTTTTACATCACGTTCAGAATAGATTGGAGTTCTTCCTTGTGCTGCTGCGACTTTGATTGCATCTAGTTGAATTAGATTCATCATAGGCAATGTTGGTTCAGTACAGTAGATTGGTCCTTTGTATCCATATTTACATAATGTAGGTAAGAATCCCGTATGATCCAAATGTGCATGACCAATAACTACAGCATCAAGATCATCTAGTGTAATGTTCAAAGAGTCCAATCTAGGAAATGCATCCATAGGAGAACGTGCTCCAGGGTTTATTCCACAATCAATGAGTATCTTACTTTCAGGAGTAGATAACAATAGTGAAGAACGCCCAACTTGACCAAATCCGCCAAGAGTATAAAGTGAAACCTCAGTTCTTTGAGTTAGTCTAGGTCTAAAAATTTCATCACCTACTTGTTTTAGTTGTTTGCTTCTTTCAGTAGAAGCTTGTTTAAGAGTGGCATTAATTGTTTGAATGGTACGAGAAGGAACAGTTGTGGCTTTTCTTACACGTATTTTCCAGCCTGTTTTCTCAGTTACTTCAGCATGATTGAATTCTTTTGCATTTCTCTGTAATAACCAAGGTCGTTTTGCTTCAATTGATACTTCACCGGTTGCAGTATCAAAGAGAGTATTCTGTAATTTAGCATCTTCTGGAACCAGAGTAGCAATAATTTTTCTAGCATCATCTTCAGGTTTTCTAATTGATTCATCAGTTCTAACAACAATTCGTTTTTTAATAATACTTACAAGATTTGAGATTGTTTGGTTATTTTCCATCAAATAACGAGGAGAGTTTGTATAAAGTGCAATACGTGGTCCTTCATATTCAATTTTTGTGACACTGGCCTCTTTAGGTATACTTTGCAGTATGGTAGCCATTATATTCTGGCTGCTAGGAGGTAATTCTTTTTGTTGTTGTTTTCTTTGCATTAAATCACTAAAGTTCAATGACTGCTTTCTTTTGTTCTTCAGTCAAAAGACGGAATCCATCTTTATTCATTATTGCGATGTTAATTCCATCGCCAGTACCAATGTTTCTAACAATTGCTGCTTTTACAGCTCTCAAAGCAATTTTTTTTGCTTCTTCAACTGTAAGATCTTCTCGATATTCTTCTTCAAGTAAACCATAAGCTACTGGTGAACCACTACCAGTTGTAACATATGATTTCTTTTCAACTGAGCCAAACATATCGATATTAAACAATGCAGGACCTTCAGCATCAAATCCGCCAACCAAAATATCAGCCATAAATGGATAACCTCTGTTTTGGTGGAAAATCAATGAACAAAGTCTAGCAAGTGAATGAATAGAGATTGGTCCATGTTTTTCAACTCTATGAAGATTAGAATGATAGCGTAAAATATCAACAATGTTTTGTGCGTCAGCAACACCACCTGCAAGAGTCAATCCAGCGTGATCATCTATCTTTTGAATTTTCATTGTGTTATTGTTTGCAATGAAATATCCAGCACTTGCTCTCATATCTGCACATAAGACTACACCATCCTTTGCCTTGATACCTACAGTGGTCGTCCCGTGCAGAATTTTCTCTTCAACATTATTTGACAAAAAATACACCTATTAAGATAAAGTAAATGGCATTTCACCCTTTTAAATAACTTTTTGATCTCTTGAAATCATAAATAATGACAAAAAATCAAGATCGCATGAAATCACATACAATGGAATTACCTAGGCTCATTGAAATTGGTGAAAAAAATATTGGAGATTTTGGAAAATTTCTAAATTCATTGAATGACCCAAAAAAAGTATCTTTGATTTCTGGAACTAATGTTCAAAAAGTTTTAAGAAAAAAAATTGAAAAATCATTAAAATTAAAAAAAATCAAATTTGTTTGGCATACGTCAATAGATAATCAACTAAAATCTCTAAATCAAATTCAAAAAGATGTTAGAAAAGATAATTCAGATTTAATCGCCGGAATAGGAGGAGGTCGTTCAGTAGATACTGCAAAATTAATTTCATACAATTTAGGAAAACCGTTTGTAAGTTTACCTACTGCAGCATCACATGACGGAATGGCTAGTCCATTTGTTTCTGTAAAAAGTGAAAAACCTCATTCAATAGTAGCAACTGCACCAATGGGAGTTTTTGTAGATATTGATGTGATAAAAAAGGCTCCAGCAAAATTACTAGCTAGTGGTTGTGGAGATCTTATTGCAAACATAATAGCAGTAAAAGATTGGCAATTAGGACACAAAAAGAAAAAGGAATACTATGGAAGATATGCAGCAGATTTAGCCATGATGAGTGCAGAAATAGTCATGGAAAATTCTTCTGAATTTGCAAAAAAAGGGTTGGATGCCAGAGTAATTGTGGAAGGATTAATCAGTGCAGGTGTTGCATCATGTATTGCAGGAAGTAGTAGACCATGTTCAGGCGCCGAACATCTATTTTCACACGCATTAGATAAAATTGCTCCAGGAATTGGACTTCATGGAGAGAAATGTGGCATTGGTTCTATAATGATTGCAAAATTACAAGGGCAAGATTGGAAGAAAATTGTGAAAACATTAAAAGATGTTGGAGCACCTACCACGGCTAAACAAATTGGATTAAAAGAAGATGTAATCATAAAAGCTCTAACTATTGCACAGGAACTACGACCAGAAAGATACACGATTTTAAAAGAGATTGAAATGACTGAAAAAAGAGCATTTAATCTTGCAAAGAGTACTAAAGTGATTTAATTTAAGCAGTTTTTTGTTCAGATGGTTTTTCTTTAGTTTCAGTTTTCTTTTCTTGGGTTTGTTTGTTGACATGAGTTTCAACAAAGTTTACTTTTTCTAAAGTAGGAACAAATTTGAAGATGTCTAATTGTATAAAGTGTTTCATGATTTGTAAACCATCTGCTCGGAGAATTTCTTCAGGGATTGTTATACTTACTTCCTTTTCTTTCAAATCAAATGAAATTTTAGAGTCCTCAACTGGCAGTCTGTTTTTTAGAATTCCATCAACTTTATCATTTGGAGAATCAAGAGATTTGAGGACATTTACATCAAAAAGAATTGTTTTGCCTGCATATTTGTGATTATAATCTATTTGAACTCTTCCTGAGCCAATAAAACGGATAATTCCTCGTTTATTATCAACTTCAATTGTATCACCGACTGAAACTTTTTCTGCATCTTCACCTAGTTTTCTTATTGGAATCATTCTGACTTTACCAGAATCTCTTTCGCCAAATCCTTTGTCAGGGGTCACCTCAACTGTAAGTTTGTCACCAGCAGCTGTTTTTGCAAGTGCCTCATCAAGTCCTTTAAGAACTGGATATGAGACTTCACCAATTGAAACTAGTTTTGGTTGATACTTGACATTTTGTTCATGAATGGAATATTTTTTTGCATCTTCTTCAAGAGTTGTATCAAATACTTCTTCACTATCTTTTACCTTAGCTGTATAATTAACTAGAATTAGTGAACCTTTATCGAAAGTCAATGTGATCGGTCTCGAATTTCCTTATATTAAGTTAACATGGTTTAGAGAGCTTTGAGTTTTTCTTCAGCAGTTTTTAATCCTGCTTGAGCATCTACCTCATATCCCATCATTGCTAACGTTGATGAGATTGCAGAAATTGTTCGCATTACATGATAAGGACTAACTTCACCCATACATCCAACTCTGAACACTTTACCTTTAAGATTTCCAAATCCTCCTGCAACAAGAACTTTGAATTTGTTTGCAAGTGTATTTCTAAATGTCTTGTCTTCAAGACCATCAAGATAATTTAATGCAACGATAGAAATGGAACGATCTTCTTCTTTTGCAAATGGAGATAGTCCCATAGCACTAAGTCCAGAATATAATGCATCTGAACATATTTTGTGTCTATTGAAAACATTTTGCAATCCCTCTTCAAGTAGAATTGCTAATGCTTCTCTATATGCATAAAGTAGAGGTAATGCTGGTGTGAAAGGAGTGTGTTTTTCTTCGTCATAATATTTGAAGTATCTTGCTAGATTGAAATACATTGTAGATGGAGGATTTTCTTGCATGTATTTTTTAGCTTTAGGACTAACTGAAATTGGAGAAATTCCTGGAGGTGCTGCAATTGCTTTTTGTGCTCCAGTCATACATACATCAATATTCCATTTATCAACTGGAAGTGGTACACCACCTAAGAGAGATACAGAGTCTACTACATAGAAAGCATCATTTCTAGAAGTTAAATCAGATATCCTGTCAAGATAATTGACCATTGTTCCTGTTGAAGTTTCGTTATGAACAACATAGAATGCTTTGACATCTTTGTTATTATCAAATGCTTCTTTTACTTGATCAAAGGTTGCATTTTGTCCTGGAGGAGTTTCAAGTTTAACTACATTAGCCCCTTGGCCTTCAATTAATTGAGATAATCTATTACTAAATTCACCATTTACAGGAATGATTACTTTGTCACCTTTCTTAACTAAATTTACTACTCCTGCTTCAACAGCACCAGTTCCAGATGCAGACAATGCTACAATATCATTTTTTGTCTCAAAGACTTGTTGAGTTTTATCAACAACATCTGTGTATAATTCAACGAAATCATCACTTCTATGGTTGATGATAGGTGCTAACATTGCTCTCATAACACGATTAGGAACATTTGTTGGTCCTGGAAGCATTGAAAGATATTCCATGTGTTTTCTACCTGTCAGTACCATATGGGGTTTATTTATAATTAGAGATTTTTTAGACGTTCTTTTGCATTGTTATTTACCAAAAAATTTTCAGTGCCCTTGGGCACCAATAAATTCCAGTTTTGATCGCGAATAATTAAATCTCTGATATTTGTTCCAGATAATTCATTTCTTTTCAAAAAAGGAATGGAAACAACCTGAATATTTCGTTTTGAATACAAATGATTAGTTAGTTCATCATTTGAGAAAATGATATCAAATTTTGGAACTATGGTATCGATTTTTTCAATCCATTTTACATGGTTATCAAGATCAGGAATAAAATAGATTGAAATTTTTTCTTTCATTGAGTCATCTATTGATGATAAAATCATTTCCTTACGTTCTTCAGCTGAAAAAGGATTGTTCTTTTCAGGAGATTTGTTGGAGCTTCCTAAGCCTACCCATAATTTGTCAACTTTTGAGAAAGCAAATCGTAACGCCTCTAAATGTCCTAAATGAAAAGGTTGGAATCTTCCTATTAACAGACCATTCATACAAGATGACATATAATTTCTTTTAAAAAACTATCATAAAGAGTTCTATCAGAAAAAAATTATGAATTTTATTAAAATTAATGGGGCATTTGGTGAAGGTGGAGGACAAATAATTCGTTCTGCAATAACTCTTTCATGTATTATTAAACAACCAATACATATTGAAAATATCAGAAAGAACAGAAAGGTTCCAGGATTAAAGCAACAGCATCTGACTGCGATAAAAATTTTAAAAAAAATTTCCAATTCCAAAGTTTTTGGAGATGAAATTGGTTCTACAGAATTAAAATTCATTCCAGGAAAAATTAAAAGTTCAAAATTATTTGAAGATGTAGGAACTGCAGGAAGTATTTCATTAATTTTACAAGTTTTAATTCCAATAGTATCTGTTTCACAAAAAAAACTTGAACTCATTATCAGAGGAGGTACAGATGTACAATGGAGTCCTACAATGTATTACACACAATACATTTTAAGAGAAGCATATTCAAGAATGGGAATAAAATTTTCATTTGAGTTAAAAAAAAGAGGATATTACCCAAAAGGAAATGGAGAGATCAATTTAGAAATTAACCCATCATGTGTTAGAGCTATTTCATTATCAAAAAGAAAAACTAACCAAACAAAAATTGTTTGTACATTTTCAAAGATATCAATTGAAAAAATTAAAAATGAAATTAAGAAAATTAGAGAAAAAATAACCAATGAGAATTATGTAGTTGAAGTAGAAATAAAAGAACAAAAAGCACTAGATTCAGGCGCATCTTTACTAGTTTACAGTATTGATGAGAATTCGATTATAGGAGTCGATGGATTATTTGATAAAAAAATGCAGAAATTTGATATTGATGTTGATGGATTTTTAGAGAATCAATTGGCAGTAGATGAAAATTTAGCCGATATGCTTGTAGTTCCAGCAAGTTTAGCTAAAGGTAAAACTACGTTTCAAGTAAAAAAAATTACAAAACATTTGGAAACTAACTTGTTTGTGACATCAAAAATCACAGGTTGTAAGTATGGCATAGGAAAAGTA
The DNA here is from genome assembly GCA_964343515.1 of uncultured Nitrosopumilaceae archaeon. Classification (GTDB taxonomy): domain Archaea; phylum Thermoproteota; class Nitrososphaeria; order Nitrososphaerales; family Nitrosopumilaceae; genus Nitrosopumilus. The sequence continues at coordinate 25,456 of CAYFJT010000004.1, read as the reverse complement.
TTCAATGGTTTTGAAGTGATTATTGAAGGAATTTCACACTCCAGCATCAAGTAGTGCTGCAAAAAACAATATTGCTATGGATAAAACCACAGTGATTTCTCCAAGAATAATGATTTTTTTTCTTAACGTTTGAATTTGATGTTCAGGCATTTGGTTGGACATTATTTTATCTTCAATATCTTTTCGAATTACTCTAACATGTACAATATACGTAATAATTAATGCAATTACAAGAAGTATTTTGATTATAAGAAAAGTTCCATAACTTGTTGCAACAAGAAGATCTGGTTTACTTAGTAACATATGTGAGTTATACAATCCTGTTACCATCAAAATAATTAATGAAGGAACAGCAACTTTGTTAAATCGTCTTCCAACACGGATCATTATTTGCATTCTTTCTTCAATAGAATTTGTCATAGTTTTAAGAAGTGGAGAAAAAACTATTCCAATAAATAATGAGCCGCCTACCCATATTGCAGCTGCAACAAGATGAATCCAAGTTAGAATTGCTTGTTCTAATGCTGCCATTGTCAATCTTATTTTGAATGAAATATTATGTATTTGGATCTTGACAACCTTTTTTAGTTGTACACAATTTGATACATTGAAATGGCACTTCAGAGTAGAATGACAGTTTATGTTGCAATAGCAGGGGTTCTTGCATTAATGGGAGCAATTGTTTTCTATGCTAGTTTAGATAATGCCAAGTTAGAACAAGCAGAAATTGAGTTGTTTAGTGTTGAATTGATAGACGTAGATTATGTGAACAATCAGGCAAAGTTTGATGTTACATTTCTTGTAAAAAATCCAAGTGACAAAGCATTTACAGTTGGAGTAATTGATTATCAACTTTTTACTGATGGAATCGAATTGGGTGCAGGTCAATATTCTGCAATGGGTGTTGCATTACCAGGAAGAGCAGTATTTTCTTCAGGTGATCAAATACCTTTGAACAGCATATTTGTTCTAACAAAATCTGAAACAAATCCAGAAATTTATGAAGATATGATAAATGAAAGAATCAATAGTTTTTCTGTTGAAGGAATTCTTACCACTCAAACTACATGGAGTACTATTGATAAAGAATTCAGTACTGGTTTTAATTAAAAAGTGGGCCGAGAGAGATTCGAACTCACGATCACCGCCGTGTCGAGGCGGTATCCTAACCAGCTAGACTACCGGCCCATTGAAATACAAAACTAAATGGTGGCATTATTAACGTTTAACAAAAGAAAGGATGAATAAAAAGAAGAAAGGCGTGAATTAATTGAAAGATAATTTTACCGAAGAAGAAAAAAGAGGATTCTATAAGGCAATTTATTCAAGAAGAGATGTAAGATCTCATTTTACATCTAGGCCTATAGAAGACGATGTACTTTCAAAAATTCTTCACGCGGCACATCATGCACCATCTGTGGGATTTTCCCAACCATGGAATTTTATTTTGATTAAAGATATTGAGACAAAAAATAGAATCAAGACATCATTTGAGGAAGAGAAGAATCGTTCATCACAATTAATAGAAGAGCCAAAGAGATCAAAGTATCTTTCATTCAAACTAGAAGGAATACTAGAATCTCCAGTAAATTTATGCGTGACATATGATCCGACAAAATTTGGTCCATTTGTAATTGGCAGATCAAGTATACCAGAAGCAGGATTGTATAGTGTATGTTGTGCAATTCAAAATTTGTGGTTATCAGCAAGAACAGAAGGAATTGGTCTTGGGTGGGTCAGTATTCTATCAAATGAGACATTAAAAGAGAATTTAGAATTACCAGACCATGTTGTTCCTGTAGCATACTTGTGTTTAGGATACGTAGATGGCTTTGCAAAAAAACCAGATCTTGAAACCGTTGGTTGGCTACCAAGACTTGAACTAAAAGATGTTGTGTATTTTGAAAAATGGAATGATTCAGAAAATGAAAGTTGGAAAAGTATTCAAAAGATGATCAAAGAAAATCTTGATTACGCTTAAATAATTAAGAATGTTTTTTTTGCTGGGCTTGTGGCGCAGAGTCAATTTGACGCGAAACATGGATAGCGTGGTAGCCTCCTAAGTTACAGGTCGAGGGATCGAAGCCCTCCAAGCCCGTTAATCTTTATTGTTACACAACTGTTTTGGGCTTATGTGCAAAATTCATTACTAAATTGAGTTATATGATTACTAAAATCAATAAAGAAAACAATACTTTAGAAGATGGAAAAATGGAAGAAAAGATAGGTCAAATTTTGGAAATGATTAGAAAATGAAAGTTTTTAGTTTACTTTTTGATATCACATTATTATAAAAAAATAATTTCTCAAAAATTTTTCGTGTCGTTTACGAACCTAGAAAAAAGTAAAAATCATTATGAAAAACTTGTGATTTGATATTTATTTACAACTTAAGAATCATCAATAAGCAATTTTTCAAAATTGATTTTAGACAAAGAAATTATCATTCATAAATTATCAAATGTTGTTGTAAAACTGTAAAAGTCAAATACTTACAAATGTAAAATATATGCAATTGAGTAACAAAAAAGATCCTACCGAATTATGTTCATGTAAATGTCATTATGGTGGTGCTGAAAGTTGTCCGAGTTGTAAGAACAATCATGGAATTGTGTGTTCTCATTGTAAAGATTAAGTTTTTAGTTTACTTTTTCTTAGATGCTAACATTTTCAAATTAGCTAATTCAGTTTTTAATGATTCAATCTGGACAAGAGTTTGAAGATTAGAAATTTCTTGATTTAATCTCTCAATTTCACTATCTTTTAGTTTTACAGTTTCTTTTAGATTATTTAATTCAGAAGACAATTCAATTTGAACCTGTTTAATTTCTGAAAGACTTACTTGTGTTCCAATTGTTGTAGTTTGAATTGTTTGTGCACTAGTCAAGCTTTTTTTTTCGCTGTGATGGGCATGTTTATGCATGTAATCTGTACTTTTTTGTGAAATCCAGCAAGTAAATACAAGGAACCACATGATTGGGACTGCCATGATAAATACAAAATTAAGTATCGGTGCAAAGTCTACAAAGTATGGCCAAAGTGCCGTCAATATGACCGCAAAAACAGCTGTAACAACTGTTGCCAAATGGTTTCCTAAGTATCCCATAAATCACTTGAAAAATTCATTATTTATAACAGTAATGGTGATATTCAAAGAATAATAATAATTAAAAAGAAAAAAGAGTCGATTTACTCGTTTTCTTCAGAAGCAGTTGTTGCTTTAGGCATATCAGATTGTAAAATTTGGATTTTTTGTAGTAACTCAGTTCTTAGATCTCTTGCAACTCTTCTAACAGTTGGTCTTGGAACACCAAGTTCATCAACCACTTTTGTATAGATGTCTTGTTTGTCAGTTACTCCTTTGTCAAGAAATGAATTGATTGCTTCTTTAATGATCGTGCTTTGGTTTGTGCGATTCAACGAATTCTAAACTAAAACTGTTCTATATAAGACTATAATTTTGAAATCTCAATTTTGAGAAAGTAAATGTTTTTGAATACAAAATAATTCAGTCTTCAAAGATTTCATCTCAACGAAAAACGTACTAATGGAAATAGATTTTCTAAAATAAATTTGCAAATAGGGAAATTTTCAAACGTTTTTTCACAAAAGACTCTTATGATAATAATGTAGAGTATTTTTGATGACTAGAGTAGATATTGAAACAAGTTTTGGAAAGATTTCATTTAAACTTCTACCCGATTTAGCTCCAGAAACTGTAAGAAACTTTGAGAAATTGGCAAAAGATGGATTTTATGATGGGACTCTTTTTCACAGAGTAATTCCAGGGTTCATGATTCAAGGTGGAGACCCCAATACAAAAACAGACAACAAAAGTTCATGGGGAAAGGGCGGTCCAGGATATAATGTAAAAGCAGAATTTAGTTCCAGATCACATTTGCGTGGAATAGTTTCAATGGCTAGAGCACAAGATCCAGATAGTGCAGGCTCACAATTCTTCATAGTAACAGCTGACAGTACATTTCTAGATAGACAATATACTGTATTTGGTGAGGTTACTGAAGGTATGGATGTAGCAGATAAAATTGTGAATCTTGAAAGAGATGACAATGATTGTCCTTTAGAAAAGGTACAAATGACTAGTGTAACTGTGGAATAAATGGATTCAAAAAAAATTTCATTTTTAATTATTCTTTCTTTAATTTCAATGATCCCTATGGCAAGTGCTCAGATTTCAATTGGCGAAAAGGCTGTTCAAAAATCCGTAGAAATCACTATTTCAGAAGATGAAATTAAAGTAAAACATGTTGTAAAATCATCAAACCTGCCAACAGATCTTGAATTGATTGATGGTGTAATTTCGAATCTTATTGTTACAGATGAACAAGGAGAAGAAATATTATTTTCAATTAATAATGAAAATGTAGTATTAATTCAACCATCTAGAGAAAATACAATTGTAGAATATGATCTTAAAGATGTACTTATCGAAAAAGATAATGTATGGACATGGGATTTTTTTTATATAGAACCTACTGTTTTTATTTTACCTGAAGGAATTGATTTAGTATTTGTAAATGAAAGACCTGTTTATCTAGGAGATATGAAAGGAATTAATTGTCATGGATGTCAGATGACTTTGGAATACTCTACAAACGAATTGGAAAAATTTGAAAAAATACACTGGGAGGATACAGAATTTTTGGTCAAAGTCAATAGTAATTCCAAAATTGAAAGATTTGTTTTTGATCAACCAACAAAAAGTATTTCCTTTGATGTTTCTAATGAAAATAGATATGTAAATACAATAATTCCTTTAGAGTTATTGTGGGGGCCATATTCAGTATTTTTGGATGATGAAAAAGTATTTTTTCATGAATACATTAACAATGGGACTCATGTTTGGGTAAGTGTTATTCCTGAAACAGTAGGAGAAATATCAATTATTGGAACAACCGTAGTACCTGAATTTTCAATAATGATACCACTAATAATTGGATTTTTTATAATTCTTGCCGTACCTTTTGTAAAAAAATTTAATCTCCACTAGAACCACATGAACAAAATCCATACTCATCAATTCTAACATCACAAATAGGGCATTTTTCACTATAATTGACTTCCCAAGGTTCTTTGCCAAACAATCGAAAATGATCATCAATCTCAATTGGAATTTCTCGTTTCTTTTCCAATAATTTGTATATGTGCGGCAATTATACATACATTATCGGAGAAAAATTATGAAAATTGAATGTGGATGTCATTGTATAAAATGTAAAAGTACCAATCTTGAATCCAACAGAATTGGAAAGATGGAAGAAGATGGCTATTTTGATATGCATCATACATGCAATGATTGTAATACACATTTTGATCATTTAGATGGAGAGATTTTTTCTAAGTGTGAAAAATGTAATTTTTCTAGTTAGTTACTAATGATTCAACAAAGTAATGAGTTCTATTCTCACTAGAGTTTTTTGAAATTTCTTTGTTTGATGCCATTTTTGCTAATGATTTTGATACATCTAAAGGACTTGCTGCCCAACCATATTCACGTAATTGTTCAACAGTTTCTGTAACGGTCCTAGGAGAATCAAAAAATCTACTAGTTTCCAAAATCCGTAGTTTTGATTTTACGTCATTTGGTGCAATGTATGTAGGTTCATTGAATTCAGGTTCAAATATTTCTGCATCTTCAAGAGATTCTAATCCAGATTTAGCGGTAGTTTCAGCAGAGGTAGTAATAGATTCAGTTTCATAAACAACTTTTGCATGATTTTCAGGTAAATGATTAGATATTTTTTCAATAATTCCTCCTAATGTTTGATTATCTACATAGAAATCTCTAGAATCAACCTCAATTTCATTCTCTCCTAACTTGAGTTTTATTCTAGCCATCAATACATTATCAGGAAATTTTGATTTATTTTATTAGCTCTAAGTAGCTTAAAGAATAGATCAAATCTTTTACACAATTAATTAGGATTTTTTCCCTTTCAAATTAAAATGTAATTTTCTCAAAATTAATCATGAATTCATCAAAGAAGGGAGGATTAGTTGTTCTCTTCATTCTAGGAATGAGTGTTTTTGGATATTCGCAATATGCTTCAGCATCACAAATTGGCGTAATCTTGACCCAGAGTGATCTATTAAGTGAAAATGAAAAAGGAGCAGAGTATAATATTGAATTACAGTTTGAAAACCCATCATTATTAATGCTGACTTCAGGTACTACAGAATTTTTTGTTATTGTAGATAAACAAATTGTAGGTAAAGGTCAGTTAGAACCGTTCACACTCCAACCTCTAGATAATAGTAATGTGAAGGGAACTTTTCATACATATTCAGATAATGGTGAAGCTCAATCAGTAAAAATTTCAGGTGTTACAAAATATGATGTATTCTTCACTTCAATTGAAATTCCATTTGAATATTACCCAACAGAAGAACAGGCAAGAGAATTTATACATCAAGAATAGTCTCTTTACAAATGCTTACTGTTTTTGGTTCAACAGCACTAGATACAATTAGAACTCCAAAAAAAACATTGAAGAATGTTTTAGGAGGTGCTGCAACTTTTGCAGCAATCTCTGCAAGCAATTTTGTTGATACTGGATTAATTGCAGTTGTGGGAAAAGATTTTCCAAAACAACATCACAATACTCTATCAAAATATCTTAATTTGGAAGGACTGTCTATTGAAAATGGAAAAACATTTCGTTATGATGGCAAATATGACAATACATTAAGTACTAGATCAACACTCAAAACGGAGTTAAATGTTTTAGCAGATTTCAAACCTACAGTTCCAGAAGCATATAGAAAATCCCAATTTGTGTATCTTGCAAACAACGATCCTGAACAAAATACTGAACTAATCAAAGAATTTGATAAAGTAAAATTTTCTATGTGTGACACAATTGATTTTTGGATTTCTACTAAAAGAGAAGCTGTAATAAAAATGATAAAATCTGTTGATGCAGTTGTTATTAATGATGAAGAAGCTAAACTTCTCACAAAAGAATTCAATTTGATAAAATGTGCAAAAAAAATGATGCAATGGGGTGCAAAGTATGTAATTATTAAAAAAGGTGAACATGGTTCACTCATGTTTTATGACGATGTGATTTTTCCAACTGCTGGTTTTTCATTAGAAGATGTAGTAGATCCTACAGGAGCAGGAGATTCTTTTGCAGGTGCAATGATAGGTTATCTAGCAAGTAAAAAGTCAACCAGTCTTTCTGAAATCAAAAAAGCAGTAGTTTATGGAAATGTTTTAGGTTCATTTGCAGTTGAAAGATATGGATTAGAGGGTTTACTGAAGATCAAAAATGGAGACATTACAAAAAGAATCAAGATCTATGAAAAAATGATCAGGTTCTAAAAAGACTTAAGTTCAATAATTTCTCGAATTAATTTATCATTGTCACAAGAAGTAACTGAAGACAGACTAGATACTATTTTTCAACTTCAAAAAGGGTTATCAGAAATGATGAATCTTGATAGATATCCAAAAGATTCTGAAGGCAGAGTTTCTGCATTATGTACTGCAATAATGCATGAAGCAGTAGAATTGCAGAGAACTACTAACTGGAAATGGTGGAAAACACCAACAAAATTCAATGAAGTTGAAGCAAGAGAGGAATTAATTGATATTTGGCATTTTGTGGTTCAGGCATCACTTGAATTAGATCTTACGCCAGATGATATTGTAGCTGAATACAAAAAGAAAAATGAGATCAATAGAGAGAGGCAAAGAAACGGCTATTAGAGAATTTTAATATTTTTAGAAATTATTTCAAGATTTGTTTCATTAATTAGATTAGTTATTATAATATTTTTTTGAAAATATTCGATCATTTCTTTTGAAACTCTAAGATGAGGATCGGGGCTGATGGAATTAATTATTTTGGAATTGTTATCAATACCATTCTTGTGTAATTGTAATAGTGAGTGGCCAGATTTATGACCCCAAACCTCTTTTCCACAGAGAATTATTTTTTTTATGTTCTTATTTTCATAGACATATTGGACAATACCATCAATTCCTTTATTTTCTGAAAATAATCTACCAATAATTGCCACATTAGATAATATTCCATAATTCTTCAAATCATCAAGTAATGATATACTTGCAAGTGTACATATTGCAACTTGTGAATTAGGATTACCAAGATAGAATTCCTGTTTTATAGGCAGGACAATTTTACAGATTTCTCCAATTATGTTTCCAAGACTATTCATTTATCAAATCACGCACAGTTTTTGCAATATATTCAATATTTTTGATAGACACGTTTGGATGAACAGGCAAAGACAAGACTTGTTTTGATGCCCAATCAGTATTTGTTAATTTTGATTTCGTTTTGTAAATAGGAATCTTATGCACAGGTATAGAATAATAAACTGCAGCTCCAATCCCTTTTGAATTTAATTTCTTTAAAATGTAATCTCTATTTTTTGTTGTTATAGTATATAATGACCAATTAAATTTTTCATTTTTCCTTTCAAAAGGAATTTTTGTTTTTGTATCTAACAAAAGATTTGATAATAATTTTGCATTACGTCTTCTTGATTGAAGAAATTTTGGTAATTTTTTAATTTGAATTTTAGCTATTGCGGCATTAATTTCAGGAAGTCTTAGATTCAATCCAAATATTTTAGAATCATGTCCATTAATCATTCCATGATTTCTAACCATCAATAATTTTTCATAAAGTTTTTTTTTGTTAGTAACTATTACTCCACCTTCACCAGAAGTAATTACTTTTCCTGGATAGAGACTATAACATCCAAGTTCAAAAAATGTTCCAGTTTGTTTTCCTTTAAAAGTTGAACCTAGTGATTGTGCAGCATCTTCAACTACTGAAATATTATGTTTTTTTGCAATGTCTTTAATTCTGTCAAGTGATGATATATGACCATACAAATGGACAGGCATAATTGCTTTAGTTTTTTTAGTAATTTTTTTTTTAATTGATTCAGGATCAATTGTAAAGTTTTCTTTTAAAATATCTGCAAAAATTGGTTTTGCACCAGTAGATGCAATTGCATTTGCACTAGCAACAAATGTAAAAGAAGGTACAATTACTTCATCACCTTTTTTGATATCAAGTGAATATAGCGCTGCCTGTAGTGCTGCAGTACCAGAATTTACTGAAACAGCATATTTGGTTTTAACAAAAGTTCTAAAGAGTTTTTCAAATTCTTGCACATTCTTTCCTCCATCTTTTGAGGCTGAAGTGAGTCCCCCTGCTTTTATTACCGAAATTACTGCTGAAAGTTCTTTTTTGTCCAGAATAGGCATGTTGATTGGAATTTTCACAAATTTTGTCCTTAGTACTGCTGTATAAAGACAATCAGCATACATGAATTTTTATATTTCAAAATTTGGCAATCGGCATAATGAAATCACATCATCTAGAAAAAACAGACAAAGGTTACAAAGTTTTTCTGTATATTTTCTATGTTTGTGGATTCATCATGACATCATCATTAATTTTTGGGGTTTATGTTACATCGATTGAATGGATGGAAAATGGCACATATGTAATGGGGGAGGCCATACACAATACAACTATTCCATTTGAAAATTTTGCAAGAGTATCAACATGGATATTTTTTTCTACAATAATTGGATGGTATTGTGTATCTAGAATAGGTTGGAGAAGAACAGCAGGGGATAAAATTGTTGGAACACGTATGGCATTACTCCAATTAATGTTGTTAGGATTTTCAATCATTACTTTGTTTGAAGTAATGTACAATTTTTCAATATTAACAGCTCAGATTTCTGCAGGAATTGTAGATGGAATACTTCCAGACATTGATAGACTATCAATTGCATATCCAGATCCAGATCGGCCTTGGAATACAATTTTTGCGATCAAAATGTTTCTAGCAGCATTCATCATCAGTACTCATGCATTCTATCTTAGTACAAAACCTAGAAAATCATTAGAAAAACCATGAGTTTAGATTTAAAGAGAATTTTCTATTAAGACTTTTTTTCTAGTGCATTCATATAATATTATGGGGTTATTTGGTGGAAATAAAAATAAATTAAAATGCAAAAAGTGTGGAACAGTGCTTTCAGATTCAGAGAGATTAAAAAAACATCAAGAAATTGCACATAATAAGAAAAAAGAAAAATGTAGAGTGTGTGGAACAGAATTTAATACTCAAGAAGATTTAAGAAAACACAAGAAAAGTTGTAAATGAATTTTTAATTATTCAGAAAGTCCAGATTCATATTTTGGAGGTCGTTTAAGGGCTTTTTCTATAGAATCCAAATTTTTTATTTCATTTTTTGAATTCAAAGTCAAGGTTTTGACCATTTCTGTGCCTAGTTGGACAGATTGTTCAGGCAATGTCTCTAAAAATTTTTCAAGGCCTCTTTTGTAATTTGCAATTAATTCTAATCCTTCTTCAAGAGTCATAATAGCAATTTACATATCTTCTATTCAAAGGTTCTAATTTTTCAAAAATTCTTTGAATAACTTTATACGTTTACCACTCAAAAGTTGATTTGATTTGGATATTACTGAAAAAGTTGATTTGATTGAAAGAGCACCAACCGAAGAAATTGTTACACGTGATGAGTTAACTGAATTATTCAAAACAAATTCATCGCCAAAGCATTACATTGGTTTAGAGATTTCTGGCTTTTTACATCTTGGTAGTCTAATTAGTACAGGGTTTAAGATTAATGATTTTGCAAAAGCTGGTGTAAAGTGTACAATATTTCTTGCAGATTGGCACACATTAATCAATGATAAATTAGGAGGAGATTGGGAAACGATTTCCAAAGTTTCAAAATATTATCAAGATGCTTTCAAGCTGGTTTGTCCTGACGCTGAAATTATTTTAGGTTCAAAACTTTATGAGGAAAAGACAGAGTATTGGTCAGAGCTTGTGAGATTTACAAAACATATGTCATTAGCTAGAACAATGAGAACACTAACAATTATGGGTCGTTCTGAAAATGAAGAGAAGATAGATGTTGCCAAGTTACTTTATCCAGCAATGCAAGCAGTAGACATTCACTCCTTAGATGTAGATATAGCACATGCTGGAATGGATCAGCGAAAAATCCACATGTTAGTTAGAGAAATATTTCCTAAAATGAAATGGAAAGTACCAGTTGCTGTTCATCATAAATTATTGCCAGGATTAGCCAAGCCTGCAAATACTAATGATTCACAAGTAATAGGAAAAATGAGCAAATCCGATCCGAATTCAGGTGTTTTTATCCACAATACTGATGATGAAATTAGGAAAAAGATGAACAAAGCATGGTGTGAAGAAGCCAACATTGAAAATAACCCATTACTAGAAATTGCGAATACTGTGATTTTCCATGAATTTGATGAGATGAATGTAGAAAGACCTGAAAAATTTGGTGGAAATGTATCATATCAAAATTATAATCAACTTGAAACAGAGTTTGCTGAAAAGAAACTCCATCCAGGAGATTTGAAGCAAACAGTTGGAAATTATCTGGTAAAAATAATTTCTCCAATCAGAGACAAGCTTAATCTTACAGAAGAATTGCATGAAGCAATTAAGAATAGTTATTGAACTTTAAGATCTGGATTAGTTTGTTCTTCTAAATTATATTTTGATTTGTATCCTCTTGGATTTATCATCAAATCTTTGTAAGAATAAGTAGATGAATTTCCCACGATAACAGTACTGGTCATTCCTAATTTGTCTGAATGCGTAGGTAAGTTTTCTAAATCAGTCATGACTATTGTTTGAGATTCTCTATATGCGCCCACAATAATTGCAACAGGTGTTGTTGGTTTTCTAAATTTTAATAGGATTTTTCTGGCATCGTGTAACTGATGAATTCTTTTCTTACTAGCAGGATTGTAAATTACAAGAACAAAATCGCCTTTTGCTGCAGACTCTACTCTGTTTTCAATAACTTTCCAAGGTACTAACAAATCACTCATGCTTACAACTGCAAAATCAGTCATTAGTGGTGAGCCAACAATAGAGGCACAAGAATTAAGGGCGGAAACGCCTGGAACAACTTCAACTTGAAGTCCATCTTTTGGATCCCAACCACTTTCAGCTAAAGTTTCATAAATTAATCCAGCCATTCCATAAATTCCAGGATCACCACTAGATACAAGAGATACAATTTTTCCTGATTTTGCAAGATCAATACATTGATGAGCTCTTTCAACCTCTTGAGTCATTGCATAACGATGAACTGTTTTTCCTTCAATAAGATCTGAAACTAAATTTACATATGTTTCATAGCCAACAATAGTATCACTTTCACCAATTGCTTCTTTTGCTCTAAAAGTCATATGTTCATTATGACCAGGACCAACACCAACAATGTTCAATTTTCCAGTCAATTTTATCACAAATTATCTTTGAAGTAATTTATCCCTTTAGTGAATTATTGAAAGGGATCTACAAATGGACAGTTTACAATATGATCACTATTAGTTGGTCGTGCTATACTAACAGTTATCAAATCATTGGCTCTGAATGAATCAATGTCAGATTTTGTTTCAAGAATTTTTGCATTTTCTGAATCATTCCATTCAATTAGATAGATTCTCCACATTGGACTGTAATTCTCATCACCTAATGCGGCAGCAGCAATTCCAGGTTGAAATCCTAATGGGCCTGTACCTTTAATTCCGTTTTTAAATTGAAAAAGATCAACTGCTCCTGAATGTGCAATTAGATTTGCAGAGGTTGGAGATGAAGACACTCCCATCATCTCTGCTGGACCAGACGGGGTTGCATCAGTTACAATATAGTAAATTGTTCTTCCATCAGGCCCCCATCCTCTATGAGCAACAAATGTAACAGTCATTTCTTCTTCATCAATTTCAGTGATCTGTCCTCCACCATATGACATATCATCAGAAATTTCTTTGTCTGAGCGTACTTGCATATGTCCATCACCCCAAACAATTTGTGGAGTATTTAGGACAATTCCTGTTTCATTAAATTCAATTCTTCCGCCTTCTTCAGCTGCAATTACATCATTAACAGATTCAAAGAAAATTTCTTTTTGGCCTGTCTTCCATGTTACTTCAATTACAGAAGATAATGCACTGTATTCTAATTCTTGTTGTGGAGTACTAGAGAATACTTCGTCTTGGAATCCATAAAGTCCATCTCCTTTAATTCCATTTTTAAAAACAAATATTTTTTGAAGAGAATCTTCTGGAACATCAGATAGAACAGGTGCAATCTCTACATTCCAATCTTGTTTTTCTGACAGAGTTTTTGCATACTCTTCATCACTTCCATCAGTGATAATGTACAAGACTTTCTCTCCACTAAAGATTCCTTTATGCATTGGAATCGTAGCTGGAACATTTGTTCTTGAGAGTAATGAAGAAGGTTCTTCTTTTTCTAATTCAATTTTTTGCATAATTACTTCAGTTGGTTGTCCTCGAATCCATCCGTCAATACTTACTGTTGATGTAAATGGTTTTGAGTTTGGAGAATGCAATCCTAAAGCTGCTCCTGTAAATTCAAAAGAACCAGATTTTTCTTGCAAATCAATAAGAGATAGCCCATAAACAGTATTCCCATCAATGCTCCAAGTAGGTTGGCCTTTTGCATCGTTGGAATTAATTTCATGTAATACAACAATCTGAATAGGTTCACTAGAAGTAAATGTCATAGAACCATCATAGATTGTACCTTCATTAGGTGACAAAATTAGAGATAATTGATGATTTTCATGTCCCTGACCAGGATCTTGAGAAGATATGAAAGTTTGTGTAAAATGAATTTTTTTTCTAGAGCCTGCATCAGCAAATTGATCTGTCAATGAAGAAATTGTAATTATGCTTGTTGCGAAAATTCCAATTATCAATATGGCAAATAATTTTCTCAACAAAGTTCATTAAGATTATTCCCTTAAATGATTTGTCTTAATTGATCTTGTCTAATGCAAATGCATTATGCAATGCACGTACAGCTGCGTTTGTATCAGAATTTTTAACAACAAATGCAAGATTTAGTTCAGATGATCCTTGAGTAATCATTGAAACATTTACTTTATTTTTCTCAACAGCACTAAAGACTTTGGAGGCTACACCAACAGTTCCACGCATTCCTGAACCAATTAATGCAATAATTGCTACATTTGTTGTTACTTCTAGTTTTTTGATGATTTTTCCCAAGAGTTCCATTTCAAGTGAACTTACGGCTTTATCAAGATCAGTGTTCTTTACAACAATTGTTATACTAGATTCAGAGGGATTTTGAGAGATCATCATTACATTGATTCCAGCTTTGGCTAATGTCGCAAATATTTTTGCAGCAGTACCAGGAGTTCCAACCATGCTTCCACCTTGAATATCGATTAACCCATTGTTTCTAACATTACTAACACACTTTACAGTATTTTTGACAGAAGATGAAGGAGAAGCTGTTACTAAAGTTCCTTCATTTTTTACATTAAAGGAACTTCTAATCTTCATAGGGATTTTCTTTGATAACAGAGGCTCAAATGTACGTGGGTGTATCTGTTTTGCACCAAATAATGCCATCTCGATTGCCTCAATGTATGAGACTTGTTTGAGTAGTTTTGCATTCTTGACAATTTTTGGATCTGCAGTCATCAAGCCATCTACATCACTCATCAACCAAATTTCATCTGCTTTGATACAAGTTCCAATAATTGTTGCCGAATAATCTGATCCGCCTCTTCCAAAAGTAGTGATATGACCATGTTGATCTGCACCAACAAAACCTCCTACAACAGGTATTGTTTTCTTTAAGAAAAGATTTTCCACGGTTTTTGATACTCTTAATCTAGTTGTATCAATTAGTGGTTTAGATTCACCAAAATTTGAATCAGTAACTATTCCTACTTCTTTTCCTGTCAAAGGTACCGATTTCTTACCTGAATCACTAATTGCCATTGAAACAAGTTTTATTGATAATCGTTCACCAAATGAGAAAAGATAATCCATTGTTCTTGGAGTAACTTCTCCTAGTAACACCATTCCATCAATTAATGCAACAAGTTCTGCAAAATCTTCATCAAACTTTTTTAGTAATTTTTTACGTAAATCAGTTTTTTTGATTGTTTGTTTTGCTAATTGTTTATGTCGATTGGTAATTTTTGATGCAAGTTGTTCAGCTTTTGATTTATTTTCTTTTTTTATTGATTCAGATATTTCTATAAGATCATCTGTTGTTCCACTAGTCGCAGAACATACAACTGTGATTTGGTTTTTCTTTGATAATGAATTTAGATGGTTAGCTACTGCTCGAATGTCTTTTGCAGAGGAGATCGATGTTCCACCATATTTTATTACTAGTCTCAATTCAAAATACCTGAATTAGTTAATCTTTAAATGCTTTAACTTTCGACGCGTGGAGCTAAGTAAAAGTGAATTCTACCAATATTGGCTACTTTGAATTCAATTCTGAGTGGTTTTGCGCTTGAAAATTCACATGTAATAAAGCCAGCAGTTGTACCTACTGCTTTGACCACAGGATTAAGATATTCTAAACTATATGTTCCAACGCTATCGTCTTTAGAAGAAATCTCTTCAATATCTTTATCATCTTTGTCCAAATCAATTACGACTTCTCCAGAATCGCCTTTTCCTGAAAAATCACCTTTAGAATCAGTTGTATGTATTGTCAAATAGTCTGATACAACTTGAACATCACCCAAAATTTTATCAAATTTTGACGAAGATAATATAATTTTAGAATCATATGGGATTTTTGGTAATGGTGTATCTGTTGCAGAACTTTCAATCAAACGCATTTTGTATTTTTTATTTTTACCAACTGTAACAAGCAACATGTTTTGTTCAGAGATACTAATCTCTATGCTGTCTTTTTTGTCTGCTCTTTTAATCAATTTTGAAAACTCATCTATTCTTACTCCAAATTTTATATCACTATCACACTCATATTTTTCAAACGCAGAATTTGGCCAAGATATATCAATTAGAGCAACATGTGATGGATCCATTCCTCTAAAAGAAATTCCTTCTGCAGTTGCAACAAATGTTGCTTCTTCAACAAGTGTTGAAATTGCAGATATGATTGCCTTTAGATCATCAGAACCACTTGTTTTTGCTCCAAAAGTCAAATCAACTTTGTTGACGTTATGTTCCAGTTAAACGTTATGCGTAATTACGCCAAGTGTTCTTACATTTTGTACAGCGATAAAATTGTGTAGTTGGTTCATCTGCACTTCTTGTTTGAAGCATCCACCAAATTGCTTCATCATGTCCACATTTCTCACATTCTATTTTGATAGTTGGATGAGACTCTTCTCCTTCATTTCCTTCGAAAGCTAAAATGGATTCTTCATGTTCTTCATTTTCAATAATTTTCTTGGTCTGTTTTTCTTCTCCTTCAGTATAACCACATTTTGAACATTGAAGGCCAGAAGTACCTTTTTTTAATTTGACCTCACATTTGGGGCAAAACTTCAATCTAATTTACCTTAAGTTTTGAATTGAATAGTTGTTTAAACTCATCTGCCATTTTGATTGCTGAATCAGTAGCTTTCTTTATTTCATCTAGTGGTTTTGAACTAGAATTAATTCTCATCCAACATTCGTTTGTTAGCGGATGTTTAACAATTACACCTGCAAAATCAATATTTGATTCTTTTAGAAGCTCATGTTGAATTAGGTACAAAATTCCAATATCGGTTTCAGTGATAGAAAGGTTGATCTCTTTGGCTTCTGAACTGATCACTTGTGCGTTCATGTATTCAGAAAAAGCACTTATTGCGGATATAAATCATTATGAGCAATAGAAATGGGAGAAAGTAGGATTTCAGACATAGAATTGGTAAAATCCAAGGATGAATACGCTTCAGATGAAAATATTGAGATAAATGTCCAATTTTCAGTTGAAGGAGACCTAAGAGATGCATTCAATGAGGTAAACTGGACAGACGCATACAACAAAAATGATGCCTCATTCAAAATGAAATGCGGTGTGAAACTGACTTCAGGTGGCTTTAGAAAAAGAGAATTGGGCAGAACAATTGATACCTACAGAAAGGCATCCATATTTTGGACAAGAAATCCTAAACTTGTCAATCCTATGAAAGATAGGAGAATTTGGGTGCAAGTAGCCAAAAATTTTGAACCATTTATCAGACTTACAGAAGATGAAGTTAGAGAAGAATTATTTGATTTTAATGAAAAATTTGTTTTCAAAGCAGAAGATTTGGGAAAAGGTACACACAAAATTAGTGCTGAAGCATTTGCATCATGGCAAAAACATGAGTTTACAGAGCCAGGAAACATAAAGAACAATTCTAGAGAAATCGAAATTAAAATCAATTAGGGTTAGGTTCAAGGACTTCTTTAGATAACGACTTGGGTTTTTTATCAATGGCATGGTTTATGCTTCCTGATGTCAAATCAAATAAACTACAAAGATGCTGAAATTGCATTAGAAGAATTTCTTGATTCTTGTTATACAGTCTCTCATAGTAATGCAACAATCCATGCTTACAAAAGTGCCATAACAAGCAAAACAAATGGTTTTAGAAAATTTCTTTTAGAGAGATACAGTTGTAATGAGATTCAACTATGTGAAGGAATAATCAAACAAGAGTTAGATGTTTATCAGATTCTAAGAAATTATGTGATTTTCCTTGATAAGGCAAATCTGAAACCAAATTCTGTAAAACAATTTTTTCATGCTGTTAAGGGTTATCTAATTCATTTAGGAATTGAGATATTTTCTGAAAAATGTAGGCAATATGTTAAACTTCCAAAGATTCAAAGAATAAGAAAAGATCCTCTAACAAAAGATATTCTCGTTAGAGTTTTGAGTGTGATTTCGTTAAAATTGAGATGTTCTTTCCTTGTTGCCTTATCCTCAGGCATGAGAATAGGAGAAATTGGAGCTTTAAGACTTTCTGAAATCGACTTTACAGTTACTCCAACCAAGATTATTGTAAGAGCTGAAACTACAAAAACAAGGGAAGAACGAGAGACATTCATCTCATCAGAAGCAACAATAGTTTTGAAAGATTATCTCAGAAGATATTTTGCATGGGATGAGAATCAAGATAATTCTCATTTGAAGGATAAGAGTATCTTCAGTCGAACAACAATTGGAAAATTTGTAAGAAAAGAAGGAATTGATGCAGATACGGATGATGTTCTTCGTCCAGACTTTGAGACAGCATGGTGGAGGTCAAAGTTGTTTTTCTTTCCATCAAGGAGATTCCCTCTAGTTTAGAGAAAAAATCGGGAAATGGTGGAAATAGGCTCAGATTTTGATAAAAATAGGCTCAAGAGATGTATTTATCGAAGATTATGCTAAAGCTAATCGAAATTCTCATGAAAGTTTTAAAAAGACTCGATCGCGTAAAATGTGAGAGGAAATGGCAGAGGAATTAGAATACCAATCCATTGACTTGAAAAGTTTGTTAGGTCGTCCATTAAATGATATTGAAAAAAAATATGCACCACCAATCATTTACTTCAAAGGAGCAATAGAACCTCCATTACCTTGTCCTAGAGTTTCAGTAATTGGCACAAGAGAGCCAACTGAAGTAGGTCTCAAAGCTGCTGAAGAAGTTGCAAAAACCCTAGTAAAAAATAATGTAGCTATCGTAAGCGGTCTTGCAAAAGGAATTGACACAATGGGACACAAAACTGCCATTAAGAATGGGGGTAAAACCATTGCGGTTCTTGGAACTCCATTAAACAAAGTATATCCAAAAGAGAATACCGAATTGCAAGAAGAAATGATGGAAAATCAATTAGTTGTATCACAATATTCAGTTGGCCGTCCAACTACAAAGAAAGATTTTGCCTTGAGAAATCGTACCATGGCATTAATCTCTGATGCTTCTGTAATTGTAGAAGCTGGAGATGGAAGTGGAACATTATACCAAGGATGGGAGACTATCAGGTTGGGAAGACCATTGTTTATCTGTAAATCAGTAGTACACAATCCAAAACTAAAATGGCCAAAAGAGATGATTGAATACGGTGCAATAGAATTAGATGATCCAGAAGATATTTTGGAAATTCTTCCATCAAATGTCCAAATGCCAGAATTATTTCAAAAATAGTTACAATGAACATTTCTAAAGTAGAGTTTGGTTCTCTGTTAACATATGCTCCACGTGGAACTTCAAAGAAAGCAAATGAAGCTAGGACAGTTATGACATATTTGAAAAATGATAAAGTAACAAAATCGGAGATTCCAACCTCAGAATATTTAGCAAAAGAGATGAAAAAAGAGATCACGAAATTTCCATTTAGTGACTATTTTAATTCAAATGCGATTCTGATTCCTACTCCAAAGAGCTCACTGTTGAAGCCAGGAACACTTTGGGTACCTGAACGACTTACAAAAGAACTAGTGAAAGTTGGGTTGGGAAAATCATCTGAATCATGTTTAGAGAGAGTAAAAGCAGTATCAAGATCATCAGGTCAGAGAATTGGAGCAAATAGACCAAAGGCATTTCAACATTATGAGTCAATGCAGGTGAAGAAGTTACTATTCGAACCTGAAGAAATTGTTTTAGTGGATGATGTAATTACACGTGGATCTACTATAATGGGAGGAGTGAATAGATTAGCTGAAGCATTTCCAAAAGCAAAGATTAGAGCATTTGCAATGATGAGAGTGATGAGCGATCCGGATGATTTTACTGATGTTGAAGATCCTTGTGTAGGTTCAATCACAATGATTGGAGAAAATACAAGTAGAGTTCCATAGAGGATCAGTGAGTTTACAAATCTAGATTACAATTCATGCAATACCACTGTCCATTAGCAGTCTTGTCTCTCATTCTTTTTGGATGCTTACATTTTCCAACTAGTTCTTTCTTCAAGGCTTGTAAAATCCGAATGTTTTGTTCCAATAGTCCAGCATATGTTTGAACTAGACTATGAAATTGATCATTATCAGAATTCCAAATCTTCTTTGGATCAAGCATTCCATCTCTTAGCTTGATATCCCCTTTCAACAACAAATCCACCAAAAAAACGGCTTTTTTTGTCACCATCAGGCTCAAAATCTGAAGAAATTGTAAAAATTGACTGGTCTAAAAATGCAGTTACACAACAAACACAGATGTGACTGAAAAAATTGGTTATCATAAAAAAATACCGAGGTCAATTAGGGATATAAGGAACTTTTTAATGAAATCATCATGGCAAAATACGATGGTCTATTAGGACAACCAATTCTTGAAGTTGAAGACCCTGATAAAGAAGGAGGAATTACTTTTATCTTGAAAGACAATAGATTTCTGTTCATCAAAGCAAATGATGGGAAAATCGAGACCGTATCAATTCCAGAATAGGTGACGTAAATGGAAAAATATGATGCAATCAAAATGTTAGAACTTGTAAAGATAGAAGATCCTGATTCAGATGGTGGACTTACCATGTTCTTTCAGGAAAACAAAACCTTGAAAATCAAAATTGTTGATGGAAAATTAGTTTCAGAATTTGTTTGAACTAATTTTTTACATGTTTTTCATAAAAACCAATAGCTAATTCTTGTACTTCAGATTGAACAGAACCAGGCCTTTCTTCACGAATCATTTCAATGGCTTTTTCTGCAGAGAATTTTTTGTATTTTACAAAATAGCAAGCAAGTATTGTTCCAGCTCTTCCCATTCCAGCTGCACAATGAACCATTACTGCTTGGTCATTTGTAATTTGTTCATGTATAAAATCAACTGCAGAATCAATTTTTTCCATATCTGGTGCAGTTAGATCAGGGGTTGGGACATGAAGATAATCAATATTTTGTGTCCAGTTTTCAGGTAGAGAGTTTTCAGTCATAGTTACAATTGACTTTACACCTTGATTTACAATCCAATCAAATTCATCAAAACTTGTAGGCATGCCAGATCCTGCTAATTTTTCTTCAATCAACCAAGAAAAGTTTGTTGGTTTTTTTGTAATCTTTCCATGGACTTTTCTCCATAGATTACCAGGCTTGCTCATGTAAGATATCAATATTTGCTGTGTTTTTAGCATTACGAAATACTATAGTGCTACTGCTCTTACGGGTGAACCTGTTGCATCTTTTAGTTTTAGTGGAAGAATTGTAAAATTAAATTCCTTTGATTTGATTTTATTCAAGTTTGCCAAATTTTCTACTATCAAGACATTGTTTTTTGATAAAGCATGATGAACACAAAATGATTCATCTTTTCCAAGTTCTACACTTGGTGAATCTATTCCAATGAGATTTGTCTTTTTTTGTGCAAGATATGTAGCAGCAGATAATGCTAATCCAGGATTTTCTGTAAAATAATAATCTTTTTTAAGATTTTTTTGCCAATCGCTAAAAAAGAAAACTGATGATTTGTTAGGAATAATTCCATTTTCTTTCTCAAATTGAAGAATGTCTGATTTTGTGATTGATGAGTTTTTTGATTTTTTAATTTTGATCAGAATGGCTTTGCCAATTAATCTAGATAGTGGGATTTGGTCAATTTTGATACCATTCTTGACAAAATGGAAAGGAGCATCAAGATGGGTTCCAGTATGGGAACTAAGGAACAAAAGTTCAAGATTATATCCATCTTCTTTGAGATTTGACCAAAAAATGAATTGTGGTTTTGGAGAACCAGGAAAACTTGGAATGGATTTAGAAATTGTAAGTGTCAGATCTATAGGTTTCACATCAATTAGACAAAATGCTGATTAATCAATTTTTGAATTATGAAAAGTTAAATACTCTTTGAGTAAAAAAATCGTGTGCCTACTGCGTATGTTTTACTAAATTCGGATTTAGGATCAGATGAATCAATTATCAATGAAGTAAAGCAAATTCTTACAGAGGAAAATGTAACTTATGAGGTTCAAGGAGTATACGGAGTATACGATATTGTCTTAAAATTATCTTCAGATGATGCTGAAAAACTTCGTTCAATTATTACCAATAAAGTTAGAAAAATTACTAAAGTACAATCTACTTTAACCATGATGGTTATAGAAGAACAAGAGAATCTATAGTCTCTTTATTGCATCAATTACCGACATTATTTCTGATTCTGTATTAAAAAAATGAGGTGAAGCTCGTACAATCTTTTGTTCCATAATTTCTCTTAAAGCCAAGACAATGTTTTGTTTTTCGAGTCTATCAACAACTTCTTGTGAATCCATTCCATCTATGTTAAAAGATACAATACTGGTTCTAAAATTAGGATCTTCAGGACCATACAAAATAATTTTTGGAATTTTAGACAGTTCTTCTCTTAGAAGATTTGACAAGTGTTGATTTTTTTCACGAATATTTTTGAGACCAAAGTTAAGCAAATAATTTGCAGAAGACTCTAATCCAACAATTCCAACATAATTTCGAAATCCAGTTTGAAATTTGTCAGGAAGTTCTTTGAATGCTAAATTTGTATCATCATAAATAATTGCAGATTCACCACCAATAGTTTTTGGCTCTAATAACTCACTTGATTTCCTATTACAATAAAACAAACCAGTTCCCATTGGCCCACAAAGCCATTTTGAACCATTAAAGGACATAAAATTACAGTTTATTTTTGAAACATCAACATCAATACATCCTACAGTTTGAGCACTATCAACAAAAAGAGGTACGTTGTTGAGAATTTTTGCAATTTTCTCTAAAGGTAAAATAGAACCAGTATTGTAAAGAGCGTGGCTTAGAGCAACTAATTTTGTGTTATCGTCAATTAATGATTCTAAATCTTCAAATTTGAAAAATCCATCTTTGTCAATTGAAAGATTTTTCATAGAAATTTTTTCTTTCAGTTTTAACCACGGATAAAAATTCGAATGATGTTCATGTGTCATTCCACGAATAATTATGTTTGATTTTTCCTCAAATGTAAGACCGTTTGCTACAATATTGATCCCATCAGTTGTACTTTGAGTAAGAACAATTTCATCAGGTTGGCATGAAATAATTTTTGCTATGGTTTTTCTCACAGATCTTAGTTTTTCAGTTACAAATGGTTCTGATTCTTTTGAATCAGGACCAATAGAGTTGTAAGAGATTAGAAAATCCTTCATTGCTTTAATGCTTTGATTAGGCATCAAAGAGACTGATGCATTATTTAGATAGATTTTATCTGAGCTTGGAAAATCATCTGAAATATCTTTTGATACTAAATTCATTATTATATCTGTAAAATGCTAAATGTGTGTTGGATAAAAGTCCTGACCAGATTTTAGATAGTAAACTAGTTCATATTCAAAATGAGTTTAAAGAAAAACTGCCCAACATAGTACTTTGTTTAGAACCGTTTCACAAAATAGAATTTCTAAATAAATTAATCAATTCAGTTAAAATCCCAATAATCTTTGTAGATATGGATTTACTTTACACAGGATACATTGAATCAGGTATAATTCAAAAGAAAGATAATCTAACAGTTTTTCATCCTACAAAAGAAAATTGGAAAAAAGAATTTAGTAAAATAATCTCAAGAATCTCTAAAGAAAAATTTCTTGTAATAATTGATTCATTTAATGGAGTGTACAATATGTTTGAAGATTTAGAGTCTGCCATATTCATTAATTCATGTATTATGTTACTTGCATCATTAGGAAAAGATGTAGATTCTTCTATAATCATAACTGCAATGGCTAGAAAAAAAGAAGATGAAGGTTGGATTCTAACACCGGGAGGCAAACAAATCATAAAATCTACAAAAACAGGAATTTATCTTCTTAAGAAAATAGAAAATGATTTAGTTATTCGTTCCATTAATGAAAATTCTAAAGTTTTCAAGATCTAAAAAGAAACATAACTAAAAATGCGATCAAAAAATCAAACGCCGTTATAAAATTTCAAACGCCGTTATAAGACAATATTTTTAGGCAAATTATATTAATGCCAAATCAAGATTTTATTTTGTTATGCCAGTAGGAATTATTCCAGACATAAGCGAACAAATGTGTATCGGATGTGCACTATGTGTAGAAATCTGTACAACACTTGGTCCAGATGTCCTTAGAGTAAAACCAGTTGAAGGCTGGAAGAGAGGTAAAGCATTTGTCTTTTACCCAGAAAGATGTATTTCTGATGGTGCATGCATCGGTGTATGCCCAACAAAAGCAATCTTTTGGATGAGACCAATGGACTTTACTGTTGGACAACCAGTTCCACTCCACAAAGATTCAGTCTTCGTAAAAGGTTGGACCGAATTAATCGATTAGATTAGTTCAACTTTTAATTTCTTTTTATTATTTTAAATTTTAACAGCACCAGGTTTGATTTTTGATTTATCTGGTTTCTTCTTTAACCAAAGTAGTGCAACAATAAACATTACAGCTGGAATGAGAATGATGAAAATCATTAATTCGTAATAAGTAGTCAGTCTTTGTGCAGGTTTAACATGATATGTTTCATGTGATGTTTTTTGAGGATTGTCATAAACTGCCGTTGTGAAATCAACGGATCTTTGTTCATTATTTTGTACATCACCAAATACAGTAACACTTTCTTCAGCTAAAATAGATGAAGTTTGAATTCCTTCAATCCGAATTATAATTGAGCCAGAATTTGTAAATACAAAATTACGATAATCACCTCCAATTTGGCTTTGGCCTTTGTCTCGAAAAATTTCTTGGCCGTTTTGAAAAATTACAAAGTTATACTTCATCTCTGCAAGATTAGAGTTTGTTTGTGGATCATAGAATTGATAAACAAATTGAATTTTTTCATGAGTTTTAATGACAGGGGGATCCCATGATAGATCAACTTCAATAGATCTATCTGGAGTGTATCGTAAAATAGGGAATTGAATTTCTTTTCCTGTTGCGTCATGAGGATAATCTGGAATTGGTTCTTCAACAACTACCATTCCATCCATCCAAGGATGAATTATACAAAAATATGAAAACCTACCTGGTTCTTCAAATTGATATGACCAAGATTCTCCTGGCATGAATATGTCACTATCAAAAATTCCATCTGATGTTCCAAAATCTTTATTATCCATCCAACCAAAGCGTCCTGGACCATCACCACTAGTTACAGTATGAGCCTCTCTGTCATCATTGTACCAAGTAATAGAATCTCCAAGAATCACATTAATCAAAGGAGGATCATACCAAACTTCAGCAGGAGTATTTAGTTCAGGATTATACGCGCCAAAGGGAATATCAATGATGTACTCTTCAGCAAAAACAAGAGGAATTGAGCCCAAAATAAGAAATAATGAAAGTAAGAAATATTTCATGAACTAAAGACGTCAAATTTTATAATAAATTCACATGCTTGTTTCCAAAGATGAAAGTGATTTTCAAGTTAGAGAATTACCATACATTAGATGTTCTTTAGATGCTAGAAGCCTTGATATTTACATAAAAATAACAAAGAACAAAATTGGCAGTTTCATTTAATCTTGATAGAAAACTCATTTTATTAGTAATGATAGTGTCAGTAGTTGCACTATCAATTATAGGATTTTTTAGTTTCAATTATGCAGATCAGATTCTAAAACAAAAAACAGGTGATCAGTTACTTGGCGAATCCACAGTACGTGGAG
>CAYFJT010000003.1:3901-148782 GCA_964343515.1 uncultured Nitrosopumilaceae archaeon | reverse complement strand
AGAAGCTACTCCTGAACAACTAGAACAATTAGATGAACTTCAAAAACAACTTAATGAATTAGAAATTAAATTATCTGCCAAGCCTGTTCCTAAAATCCAATCTGAATCTGAAATTGAGCCTGTCATTGAAGAATATTCTGAATCCAATGATTTAGAAGATCAAATGAATGAATTAGAAGATGAATTATTTTCAAAATTACATCCTTCTTCTGATGAATCTACAGAAGAACAGATTTCAAAAATAAATCAATTAGAAAAAGAGATTGAAAAATTAGAATCTGTTGATATTGAACATGAAATCATTCAATCATTACAAAAGCAAAATAAAAAATTAAATGATATTGAAAAGAAACTTGACAAACCATTTGATGATGCTACAGAGGCTTACTGTGTTAAATGTAAAACAAAAAGAAAAATTAAAAATCCTGAAGAAATAATTATGAAAAATGGAAGATCTGCAATTAAGGGCGTATGTTCTACTTGCAATTGTAAGGTTTTTCGTATAGGAAAAATGAAAAAATAGAAATTTTCAAAATTACATCTGGTTTGATTGCCAAGCTTGATTGAATCTCTTTATTGCTTCTTGATAGGCAATAATCGAATCATCTCCTGATGTTTTAAGAAATCTTTCCCATTGTTCGTTAAATTTTTTTATCGAATCAAGATTGGTTTCTTTGAAAATATTTTCAATCATCTTTGTTTGTTGTTTGATGTATTCAGGACCAATTTCTTCCCAAGTATTTTCCCAACTAGAACTGACTTTTTTTAATAACTCTGCATCTGATTCAACAGCTTTTTGGCATGCATCATGATATGTCATTAAAGTTTCATTTGTGGCTTTTTGCCATTGCGCTAGAGATTCTTTCCATCCATTTAATGCTGAATTGTACTCTTTCCACGCTTTCTCAAATTCTGGTTTTTTTGTAGATTGCTTTGGAGTTGATTTTGTAGATTTTGGTTTGGAAGTTGTTTTTTTGACTGGTTTTTTCTTTGTGGTGGTTCTTTTTTTAGCAGCCATATGGTTGTTAAAAAATGGTAGATGTTAAATCTTTCAATAAAATAGATTTGAAAATATCTGAATTAGCTTTATTTGAATTCTGATGCTTTCGTAAAATTAATTGCATGTTTTTTATCTTTATTTTGGAATAATCCCAAGTGTTCTTTACAAAGATTTCTTGTCTCTCTAAAACTAATCTGTACTGTTTGAATTGCTTTTGAATTACACTCTGAAATACTACATTGCATATGTGTAATCTTAAAAATTTCTTAATAAAACTTTGAAATTATAATATTACCTACTACAGATTTTTATCACTGAATCATCTCTTCTCAATTATGAATGATGATGAAAAAGGAAAACGATTCTTAGAACTAATTGATGAGCAGAATAACGTTCAATGGAGTATTGTTGCAAAATTGTCTTCTTTAATTTCATCAAAATGGGATTCTGCTAATTTGCAAAAAGAAATAGAAGAATTAGTTGAAAAACATACTGCAATAACAAAAGAACTTAACAGTCTAGATGAAAATAGCAGTATCTTATAATGCAGAATCTACCATTAATGCAATAAACAACACTGCCAAATATGGGCTAGAAAATTTAAACAATGTCCATGACGCTTTTTCCATAGGTTTTACTATTACCCAGATTGATAATGCAACCATCAAAGCACCTGAAGCAATTGCAGTCCATAAATAAACTCCACCTACCATTTCTTCTCCAGATTGTGTTGTTATGAAAAATGGTGCTATTGAAAATAATACCATTACTACAGTTGACCCTGCAATTGCTCTTGCAGATGTTTTTTCAGATTGAACTGCTGTTAACATTGGAACGTCAACTTTGTTGTAATCGTCCTTGAAATGTAATGTTAATGCCCAAATATGCATTGGAATCCAAATGAATACCAGTCCTGCCATTGCAAGTCCCATTGTCCATAAATCTGACATTGAAACTGCAACCCAGCCAATCATTGGTGGTGATCCTCCACATAATCCTCCTAAAATTATGTTAGTTCTTGAATTTCGTTTTAACGCATAAGAGTATACTAGGACATTGTTTAGCAATCCAAATGCAATGAATGCAGTGGCCCATAGGCCTTGTTCTAATGTAGTTGTAAATGAAATTCCAAAGGCCAATACTAATGAAATTCCAGCTAATGCTAATCCAAAATTGCGTGCTTTTACTGCTGGATAGATTCTTTTTGATGGAAGTGGTCTGCCTTTTGTTCTATCCATGATTGCATCAATATCCCTGTCGTGATAATTTGTCAAAGTATTAGCGGCTGCAGAACCTGCGGCAACTGAAAATAACATTAATGCCCATGTAGAAGGTGCAATTTCAATACCATAGATATTAGATGCTGTTAAAGCAGCTCCAAACGCTGTAAATACTAACAAATACCAAATTTTTGGTTTTGTTAATTCATAGTATACTGCAACTCTGGATTCTGTCTTTTGTTTTTGCAATACTAGTCACTATCCTTTGATGGCATATATGGCATTGCTTTAGCACGTGATTTCATCTCAATAAATGACTCTGAAGACTGAATCCCTTCAATTCTTCCAATTCTTTCTGAGACCATTTTGTGCATCTGATCTAATGATTTTGAATACATTGTAACAAGAATGTCGAATCTACCAGTAACTTCTGCCACTTCCCTTACTCCGTCAATTTTGAATAATTCTGAAATAATGTGGTCACGTTTTTTTGTATCCATGTTAATTCCAGTTAAAGCCTTGACGTTGTATCCTAGTTCGGCGTCATTTACAACAATTGTAAATCTCTCAATCAATTTTCTTTTTACTAATCTCTTAATTCTTGAATACACTACTGATGAATTTACATTGATTTTTTTTGATAACCGTGGAACCGAAATTGATGCATCGTTTGATAATTCAGATAAAATTTGAAGATCCAGATCATCTACTTTTGCCGTCTAAAACACCTGAGTCGTTAGAGATTTCTGGTTCTTATAAAGTTATTATTGAAAAAATTGCAAAAAAAACTTAGATCTTACCTTTTTTGTATAACATTTCAGCTAATAGTACTGCACCTTTTGCTGAGCCCATTTTCTTGTTATGTGAAAACAACATGTATTTGAGTCCCTTATCAAACAATTCTTCTTTTTCAACTCTGCCAATTGTTGTAGTCATTCCATCGCCAACTTCTCTTTCCATTCTTGGTTGAGGTCTTGTTGGATCTTCATGGAATGCATAGTATTCTTTAGGAGCTGATGGTAATCCTTCAACTGAAATTTCTTTATTGTAATCATTGTAAAGCTCTTTTGCCTTTGATGGATCAATGTCTTCAGAAGTTTCAACAAAAACTGATTCAGTGTGCCCGTCAATTACTGGAACTCTAGTACAAGTACAACTAACTCTAATATCTGCATCTTCAATTTTCCCATCTTTGAGTTTTCCTAAAATCTTTCTTGTTTCTAGTCTGACTTTGCCTTCCTCTTTTGGAATGTAAGGCAAGATGTTGTCTGTAATTCCCATTGCTGAAACACCAGACTTTCCACCTCCTGAAATTGCTTGCATCGAAGTCATCATGACTTTTTTTGCACCATATTTCTCAAGTAGTGGTTTTAATGTAATTGCTAAACCTGTAGTTGTACAATTTGGTAGTGGTGCTACAAATCCCTTCCAGTTACGATTCTTCTTTTGAGTTTCTATTAGTTCAGATTGTTCATCATTTACTCCTGGGATAAGTATTGGAACATCTTCTTCGTATCTGTAAGCAGAACTAGTTGAAACCACTGGTAGTTCTGCTGCCATTTTGGTTTCAATGTCACGTGCAGCTTGAGATTCAACTGCTGAAAATACCAAGTCTAACTGTGATGTGTCAAGTTCGTCAATTCCTTTAACGGTCATTTCTTTGATATAATCTGGGATTTCCCCGCCAACATCCCACATGATAATTCCTCCTTCATTTCTAATAGCATCAAGATAATTTTTACCTGCAGAGCGTTCTGAAGCTGCTATTTGGGTTACCTCAAACCATGGATGATTATTCAAAGATTGTACGAATTCTTGTCCTACGGAACCTGTAACTCCGATGATTGCAACTTTTTTCTTCTCCATGGTATAACCATGGATCGGTTTCAATTAATAATCGTTATTCAAGTTACCAAAAGATACTATATTCGCCTATTCTTATTTTGTAATGTGAAAATAAGGGCAAAAAAAAGCATCACAGAACACCATCCTATCTCCCATGGTGGGAGATTTTCTGGAGGAAATCAACAGATCGACATTTTAGACTTTAGCTCAAACACTAGCCCTGCTGGAATGCCGTCTTCTGTAAAATCTGCCATCAAGAAAAGAATCGATGAAATGGAACACTATCCTGATGCAGATTCACTTAGTTTAATCTCTAGCCTCAAAAAATACACTGGATTATCTGATTCTAACATAGTTGTGGGCAATGGTGCAATTGAGATCCTTTATAATTTTTGTACTGTATTTTTGTCAAAAAAACGTGTTTTAATTCCGATCCCTACTTTTAGTGAATACGAGTCTGCATCAAAATTAACTGATTGCAAATTCACTTTTTTTAAAACAATGAATCTTTCTGAAGATATAGATTCGTTTATCTCACAGATTCCAAAAAATGGATGTGTTTTTGTTTGTAATCCAAATAATCCCACTGGAACTATTCTTTCAAAAACACAATTAACAAAAATTATCTCATCTGCAAAAACTAAATCCAGTTTTGTTTTTATTGATGAATGTTTTATTGAACTAGTCCCTGAATCAGATCAATCTATAATAAATTTGGTAAAAAAATATGATAATTTATTTGTTTTAAGATCATTAACAAAATCTTTTGGGTTAGCTGGAATTAGAATTGGTTATGGTGTAAGTTCAAAAATTATAATTGACATTTTGAAAAAAATAAAAATTCCTTGGAGTGTTAATGCACTTGCACAAGAAGCAGGGATAATAGCTATTAAAAATAAATCTCATCTTAAAAAGTCAAAATCAATTATAAAAAATGAGTTAAATTTTCTAAAAAAGAAAATTGCTGAAATTCCCGGTTTTGAAATTCATGATTCTTCGACAAATTTTATTTTAATAAAAACAAAAAACAATTCTACAAAACTCCAAAAAAAATTATTGAAACATAAAATATTGATTCGTGATTGTAAAAATTTTCGTGGATTAAATAATCATTACATTCGAATTGCTGTAAAGTCTCATAAAGATAATCTAAAACTTGTTACTGCTATGGAGGATGTTGCATGAAATCTTTGATGATTCAAGGTACTTCTTCTGGTGCTGGAAAATCAACATTGGTTGCAGCACTATGTAGAATTTTTGAACAAAAAGGATACCTTGTGGCCCCATTCAAATCCCAAAACATGTCTAATTTTGGCTATCTCACACCTGAGTTTGAGATTTCTCGTGCTCAAGCAATACAAGCAATTGCTGCTAAATGCCCAATTGAGCCAGATTTGAATCCAATAATGCTAAAGCCTCTAGGTAATTACTATAGTGCTGTTTACCTTAATGGAAAATATTACAAGAAAATGCATGCAAAAGACTATTATGCAAAATTTGTAAAATCCAAAGGATTCAAAACCGCAACTACTTCATTATCAAAACTCAAAAAAAATTATGATCTAATCATTTTAGAAGGTGCAGGTTCTCCAGCTGAGATTAACTTACAGAAATATGATATTGCAAATATGCAAATTGCTCAAAAAGCAAATGCCTCTGTACTTTTAGTTTCAGATATTGATAAGGGTGGTTCCTTTGCAAGTTTGATAGGGACTATGGCTTTGATTGAAAATAAATATAAAAAATTGGTTAAGGGATTTGTATTAAATAAATTCAGAGGCGATATCGATGTTCTAAAGCCCGGTTTTAGAAAAATTAGACAACTTACTAAAATTCCTGTAATTGGAACTATTCCTATGATGAAAATTGATCTCCCTGAAGAAGATTCACTAAATGTCAAAGCAAAACAAATATCTTGGACGAAAAAGAATATTTCAAAAATTGATAAAGAATTAGATTCTCTGGCAAAAATTGTAAAAAATAATCTAGACATCAAAGCTATTGAGAGGATGATCAAATGATTGTAGAGTCTTTGATAATTGTGGGATTTACATTGATTCTTGATTTTGTTTTTGGAGATCCAAAGAATAGATATCATCCAACTGCTTGGATTGGTGGATTAATTGCAAAATTAACTCCACTTGGGCAAAATCCAAATCAAAAACTTGAAAAAATTGGTGGAATATTTGTAGTTACAATTCCAGTTGGAATTGTTGTTACATTACTTTTGATCTTAGATCTTGGAATTTCATTTCTCTTAACTGATTGGATTATCTTGATAGTTTCAGTTGTGATTGGTACTTTACTGCTAAAAACTACTATTGCAATAAAGGGAATGGAGCGTTATGCCATGGCAGTAGTAGAATCCCTTGAGATGGATAATCTAGATTCTGCTAGAGAAAATCTGTCTATGATTGTAAAGCGAAACACCTCTAATTTGGACAAAAATCATGTGATTTCAGGCGTACTTGAGAGCGTAAGTGAGAATACTGTGGATGGAATAACTGGTCCTCTCTTTTACTATGCAATCTTTGGATTACCTGGTGCATTTGTGTATAGAATAATCAATACTGCTGATTCTATGATAGGTTACAAAAATAATATTTTCAAAGATTTGGGATGGTTTGCAGCCAATTGTGATACCATATTAAATTACATTCCATCAAGACTTACTGGACTTGTAATGATAATCTCAGCAGCTATTTTACAAAATAATTGGAAAGAATCATACAAGATAATGATTCGTGATGGCAAAAAAACTGATAGTCCAAATGCAGGTTATCCCATGGCAGCATTAGCAGGCGCTCTTGATACAAAATTTGAAAAAGTAAATCATTACAAATTGGGTAGTGGGGAACTAATTCTTACAAAAGATCATGTGCATTCTGCAATTTCTATTATGAAATTAACTTCAGTTTTATTCTTTGGAATTGTAATTATCCCTATTGTTATTGTTTTAACATTAATTGGATGGTGGATTCATGCTTAAGGAAATAGGTTCTGTCTTTTCTTTCTTGACAATATTTCCATCATCAAATGCAACTTTAGAAAATATTGCAAAATACATGTATGTTTTTCCTATTGTTGGAATTGCAATTGGACTCTTGGTTGGTTCGTTCGGATTTGGTTTATCTTTCTTTTTAGATCCACTACTTGTTAGCTTGTTAGTTGTTGCATCTATTGCAATAGTTACTGGTATTCATCATGCTGATGGCCTAGCTGATTTTGCAGACGGACTTATGGTAAAAGGAACAAAAGAAAAGAAGATCCAAGCAATGAAAGATCTTTCTACTGGTTCAGCTGGAATAGTTGGACTTGTTTTGTATCTGGTTGGGTTGATTATCGCAATATCTCTTACTAGTGGTTTTGATCTGTTTAAGGCGATTTTGATTAGTGAAATT
The DNA here is from genome assembly GCA_964343515.1 of uncultured Nitrosopumilaceae archaeon. GTDB lineage: Archaea > Thermoproteota > Nitrososphaeria > Nitrososphaerales > Nitrosopumilaceae > Nitrosopumilus. The sequence goes on along the minus strand of CAYFJT010000003.1, from coordinate 141,316 downwards.
TTAGCCAAATTCTCAATGGTACTTTTGGCAAGTTTGGGAAATTCAGCTGCATCTGGCTCAAACTCCCCTTTTGTACATCTGATGAAAGACAAGAAAAAATTGGCGGCTGCCTTTATCATAATGCTCATCCCTGTAGCCTTGATTGGTGAAACTACTGGATTGATAATGCTTGGAGTCACCATTGCCCTAACATTATTCCTACTTGGTGTATCTACTCGAAGTTTTGGTGGAATAACTGGCGATGTGATTGGTGCTACAAATGAACTTACTCGACTAGCTTCTTTGATGGTGTTTGTATCAATTTGATTGGTATTGTTATGGCTGGTGGTAAAGGAACACGCATGAATTTAGATGATGAAAAATTACTTTTACCCTACAAAAAACCAATCATTCTTCATGTTGTTGATTCATTAAAATATTCAAATTGCTTCTCTAAAATTATTGCAATAACTAGTCCTAATTCTCCTAAAACAAAAAAACTACTAGAAGAAAACGATGTTGAAATTTTTAATACTCCTGGAGAAGGTTATGTCGAAGATCTAAATTTAGTATTGCAAAAATTCAATGATTTGGTTCTAGTGACTTCTGGTGATCTTCCATTGTTAGATGAGAAAATTATTCAAACAATTGTAAAACAATATGATTCTCAAAAAATTTGGACAAGTTTTCTTGTTACTGAGAAATTATTAACTTCTATTGGAACCAAATCTGAATATTTCATAATTCATGAAAATCAAAAATGTCATTTCACAGGAATTTCATTAATCAATTCTCAAAAAATTAATTCACTTGAAAATCTAGAAGAAAAATATGTCATACTTGATGACAAAAGAATTGCACTTAATCTAAACACAAAACAAGATTATGATTTACTCCGCACTGCCTGAGATTTTACCATTAATTTTTGCCTTAGAACCTGTTGCTTCTGCAATTGTGTTTCCACATGAATTACATGCAATTTGTGTTGATGCATGTGAGTAAACAATTTGTAATTCTCCACATTCATTACAGTTAACTTTTTGAAACTTACTTGATGGTTTAGGAATTTCGACGTGATCTTTCTTCATGCGGCCACCAACTCAAATTTCTTAATTCTAACACCTAGTTTATTGTATTTCTTTTTACATACAGTACATGTCATAATTGGAGTAACTTTCTTTGTAACTTTGGCTGGTTTTGCTAATTTTGGGAACTTTTGTCCACCATACCCGTGCTTACGTTCAGCGTGTCTGCGTTCACCTCTTGCTGAACCCCGTCTCTTTCCAGCCTTGTAAATGGAGACCTTTTGTTCAGTATGTGTCTTACATTTTGCACAATACTTTCGGATCACCTTTGGTATGTTCATATCAACAAAACCTCTTCAACCGTAATTTAAGCATTGAATCTATAATAGGCGCAAAACCTAATCAAAAACTATGACTTTGAGCCTAGCAAATTCAATTTCTATTCTAAATTCTGTTGCTATGGGTGAAAAGAAAGCAGATCTGATTTTAAAAAACTGTAATTTGTTATCTGTCTATACAAGAGAGATCATTCCAAAGACACAGATTGCAATAATCGGTGATAGAATTGCATATGTTGGTTCCGACGCAACACATGCACAAGGTCCTAAAACCAAAATTATTGATGTCAAAAACAAGTATGTCGGTCCTGGTTTTGCAGATCCTCATCTTCATATTGATCAATTTGTTCTTCCTTCAGAGTTTGCGAAACAAGCACTTCTTTGTGGTGTAACTTCTCTTTTCTCTGATCCAATTGATGTTGTTAGTGTAGGTGGATACAAGGGGTTCCAAGAATTTTTAAAATTGGGAGAAAACCTTCCTGTAAGAATTTTCCAAGTTGTACCAGGTGGATTGCCTGTTGACGCAAAGTTCAGCAATAGCAAAACTCTTACTTTGTCTCAAGAAAAATCTGCAGTAAAACATCCTCATGTACTTGGATTGGGTGAAGTTTTTTCTTGGACAAAAGTTACTCTTCGTGAACCAAAAACAATGAAGTCTCTTTCGGCAATGTTGGAATGTGATTGTATTATTAATGGACATACTGCTGGAGCAAGTGACAAAAAACTCAATGCGTATGTTTCTTCAGGAGTTCTTTCCTGTCATGAACCAATCAATTTTGATCAAGTCTTAGAGAGATTGCGTCTTGGAATGTGGATTATGATTAGAGAAGGTTCTATTCGACGTGATTTGAAAGAAATTATTCCTAGAGTTTTGTCACATGGAACATACATTGACCGATTGATGTTTTGTTCAGATGGTCTTGATCCAAATGATATTTCAAAATTTGGTCATATTGATCATTGTATTCGTGAATCAATCAAACTTGGTTTAGAACCAATTGATGCAATAACTATGGCATCAAAAAATAACTTTGATTATTACAATATGGGAAAAGATCTTGGTGGAATTGCGCCTGGTAAATTAGCTGATATTCTAATCTTCAATGATCTGAAATCTTTTAAACCCAAGACTGTATTTGTCGGAGGAAAACTTGTAGTATCTGATGGAAAAATTGTTTTTCCGATAAAGAAAAAAATAATTTCTCCTTGGGCAAAAAATACTGTCAAACTAAAAAAATTCTCAAAAAATGACTTTCAATTAAAATCAAAAAAGAAAGATGTTATGGCAAATACTATTTTCATGCAAACTGAAATTATTACAAAGATAGGCTCTGCACAACTTCAATCAAAAAATGATCTAGTTTCTGCATCTTTGGATTCTGATATCTGGAAAGTTGTAGCATTTGACAGAACTCATGGAACAAAAAAACACTCCATAGGATTTCTTGAAAATTTTGGTGCTGATATTGGCGCATTTGCATCTACTTGGAGTTTTCATGAAAATGATATGATAGTTATTGGTTCAGATGATTCCGACATGGCATTTGCTTCAAATCATCTTATCAAAAATCAAGGTGGATTGGTAGTTGTAAAATCGGGAAAAATTCTTGCTTCACTACCTTTACAATTTGCAGGTATTGTCTCAACTGATTCTTTTGACAAAGTCTCATCGAATTTTGAAAAAATCAATAACTCTATTGTTGATTCTGGATGTAAGTTTCCAAGACCACATCTAATTCCTTTATTCTTGCCTTTTTTGGCCTTGCCATCTGTTCGAATTCTTTCAGGTGGAATAGTTGATGTAAAAAAACGAAGTTATATCTCACCGATCAACTAAGTAATATTAAAAAGGGGGATTCAGGGAATCGATGCTGAATCTAAATGGCATCAATTCAACAAGGACCAAATGGACCTGTTTTAGTGCTCAAAGAGAGTGCATTACAGCAAAAAGGAAAAGACGCTCAACAAAATAATATTGCAGCAGCAAAATTAGTTACAGAATTAGTAAAAAGCAGTCTTGGGCCCCGCGGTCTAGACAAAATGCTAGTTGATTCTTTAGGTGATGTTACTATAACAAATGATGGAGCAACAATTCTCAAAGAAATTGATGTTCAGCATCCTGCAGCCAAAATGATGGTTGAAATTTCAAAGACTGTTGATAATGAAGTTGGAGATGGCACAACTTCTTCTGTAGTTTTTGGAGGCACACTTTTGGCTAAAGCAGAAGAACTACTCAAAAAAGATGTTCATTCTTCAACAATTATTGACGGTTATCAAACTGCTGCAGAAAAAACACTTGAAATCTATTCTGAATTATCCAAAAAAATCAAACCTGATGATAAAGAATCACTAATTAAAATTGCCACAACTAGTATGCAATCAAAATTAATTTCAGAAGACAGTGACACATTATCAAAAATTGTAGTTGATGCAATTCTTAGTATTGTTACAAAGAAAGGTGAAGACTATTTTGTTGATCTTGAAAATATCAAAGTCGAAAAGAAGGCAGGTGGCTCAATTCAAGATACACAAATTGTAAAAGGAATTGTTTTAGACAAAGAAATTGTTCACAGTGGAATGCCTACTAAAATTGACAAAGCACACATTGCTTTACTAAATTCCGCACTTGAGATCGAAAAAACTGAAATGAGCTCTGAAATTAGAATTTCAGATCCTACTCAAATGCAGATGTTCTTAGAAGAAGAAAACAGAATGCTAAAAACAATGGTTGACAAATTACATGATATTGGAGCTAATGTCCTAATTTGTCAAAAAGGAATTGATGATATAGCACAACACTATCTTGCCAAAAATGGAATCATGGCAGTACGTCGTGTAAAAGAAAGTGACATGATTAAACTAGCAAAAGCAACTGGCGGTCGTGTAATTAGTAATATTGATGATCTATCTGAAAAAGATTTAGGTTCTGCTAACTTGGTTCACCAAAAGAAAGTTGAATCTGATAAATGGGTATTCATTGAAGGATGTCAACATCCACAGTCTGTAACTATGTTGATTCGTGGTGGTTCTCAAAGAGTAATTGATGAGGTTGACCGTTCCATCCATGATTCTCTTATGGTAGTAAAAGATGTGATTGAAAAACCAGAAATTGTTGCTGGTGGAGGTGCTCCAGAGTCATTTGCAGCCTCTCAACTCAAAGATTGGGCTGATAATTTTGATGGACGAGAACAACTTGCAATCAAAAAATATGCTGAAGCCTTAGAAGTAATCCCGTTAACCATCGCTGAAAATGCAGGAATGGATCCAATTGATACAATGGCAAACTTGAGAGCAAAACAAAACCAAGGTCGCAAATGGACTGGTATTGATGCTAAAAACACAAAGATTGCAGATATGCTTTCAATTGATGTTGTAGAACCAATTGCTGTAAAAGAACAGATTATCAAATCTGCAACAGAAGCTGCTTGCATGATTCTTAGAATTGATGATGTTATTGCAGTGTCTGGTGGCCCGGGTGGTGCTGGTGGCATGCCTCCAATGGGATAATTGATTAAAACTTAAGCATTCTAATTTTTGTAAGTTATTGTTGTACAAGTTAGGTGTTGATTTAGGTGGAACAAAAACTGAAGCTATATTATTAGATGAATCATTAAATGTTTTAGAAAGAAAAAGAGTTCCCACACCCCATGAAAATTATTCTGAAATAGTCGAAATAATTTCAAATCTAGTATCAGATCTTTCAAAAAATATTTCAGATTTTTCTTTAGGGGTATGTACTCCTGGTGCAATTTCAAAACAAACTGGATTGATAAAAAACAGTAACACTCGATGTTTGATTGGAAAACCACTAAAAGTAGATCTTGAAGAAAAACTAAACAAAAAGATCTCTATAGAAAATGATGCAAATTGTTTTGTTATGGCCGAAGCCAAAATGGGATCTGCAAAAAATTTTGATGTTGTTTTTGGTGTTATTATGGGAACAGGTGTTGGAGGGGGCATTACTATTAATGGAAAACTTCATTCTGGAAGGGCCAATATTGCTGGAGAATGGGGACATCACACATTACATCGCAATGGAAATTTTTGTTATTGTGGAAAAAAAGGATGTGTAGAGACCTACATCAGTGGTCCTGCATTAGAACAAAAATGGAAGTTTCTTTCAGGAGAATCAAAATTTATGCCTGAAATTCTTTCAAATCTTGATAATGATCTTGGAAAAAAATGGAAAGATGAATTTTTAGAAAACTTTGGGGTTGGCCTTGCAAATGTGATTGATATTTTGGATCCTGATGTAATTGTACTTGGAGGTGGTTTATCCAATATTGACTTTCTATATACTGAAGGAAAAAAATCCATTTATGAAAAAGTATTTTCAGACTTGGTTGATACTCCTATTTTGAAAAATGAATTAGGAGATTCTGCAGGTGTCTATGGTGCTGCGTTACTAAATTAATTATTCAGGACACCCTTCCATCTTTGAAATAAAATAACCATTAGTCATTATTTCAATTTCAATATCTTCTGGAACAGATTGTGTGTGACAAAATTTACATTCTTCAGTTGTTACTTTGGAATTTTCTTCCCCAATTGTATCAAGCCATTCTTTTGCAAATAAAATTGCATTTTCTACATTACTGTTGTCTGTTACAACATCAAAATGCATAGTATGTCCATCCTTTGCCTTGACATATGTATCAAAAACATGAAAGTCCATATTCATCACAAATTATTTGGAGTATTTATTTTTGATTTCTAAAATCTTATCTACTAAATCATTTACATTTGCATCTAATTCTGTACTTACCAAAATTAGTCCTGCACCCCCAACTGGGATTGTTACTCTATAGATTTTCTCATATTTTGCAAGTGCAAATATTGGCTTTCCGATTTTTTCAGATGTTTTTTTACGTGTTGACCAACGATAAACTGCTTGAGATAACGATAATTCTGTTTCTTCTCTTGATAAGAAACTCTCTACACCTGGACGCATTTTGTCATGTAGTTCTCCATAGTCATACACTCCAACATATCTGATTTTTTTATCACATTTTAAAATCTCATCACAAATTTTTTCGTATTCCATTTTCATCACTTATTGAGGCTCAATTGTTGCCGGAGGTTTGCTTGAAATAGTATATGTCACCCAAGTAACATCTTCAATTTCATTTGTAATTCTATTACTCATCTTCTCTAATAACCCATGTGGTAATCTTGTCCAATCTGCAGTCATTGCATCAATTGAATCTACAACTCTAATCATTACAATGTTTCCATATTTCCTCTCATCTCCAACAACTCCTACTGCTCTGTCATCCCCCACTGCTGCATAAGCTTGCCAGACTTTCCCATACAAGTTGGCATCAATTAACTCATCTTCTACAATTTTACTTGCGATTTTTGCAATTTGGAGTTTTGTTGGTGTAATTTCTCCTATGATTCTAACAGCTAGTCCTGGTCCTGGGAAAGGATGTCTCATGAAAAGTTTTTCAGGAACTTGAAGAATTTTTGCAATCATTCTTACTTCATCTTTGTATAATTCTCTTAAAGGTTCTAAAATTTCTAAATTTAACCAATCAGGTAGCCCTCCTACATTATGATGTGATTTAATTACATCCGCAGGTCCTTTTGAAACTCCACTTTCAATAACATCTGGATAAAGAGTTCCTTGTGCCAACCACTTGAATGGACCGTTTTTTTCAGCAAATTCTGTAAATACATTAACAAATTCTTCCCCCACAATCATTCTTTTTCTCTCAGGATCTTCAACTCCTTTGAGCTTTTCAAGAAAACTTTCTGCTGCATTAATTGATGTGAAATTTACATTGAAATTATCTTTAAACATTCTTTCAATCTCTGTTTCTTCATCTAGTCTTAACAATCCATTATTTACAAAAACACACTTGAGTCTATCTCCTATTGCTTTGTGAATTAATAGTGCAGCAACTGTAGAATCTATTCCCCCACTAACTCCACAAAGTACATTTCCCTCAATTTTTGAGATTTTTTCAACTGCTGAATCAATAAAACCCTCCATAGTCCAGTCTTGTTTTGCCCCACAAACTTTTAACACAAAATTTTTGAGAATTTCCGTTCCTTGTTCTGTGTGAACAACTTCTGGATGAAACTGAATTCCATAAACTGATTTCTCATCTGATGCAATTGCAGCTGCCTTTGCACTTTCTGTATGTCCTATAACTCGAAAACCAGGAGGAATTTCTTCTGCCTCATCCCCATGACTCATCCATGCTCTTACTGATTCTCCAACACCATTTAGCAAATCTTTGTCATTGTCAATTGTAAGTAATGAAGAACCATACTCTTTGTTTGCTCTTTTTACTTTTCCTCCATACTTGTTTACAATTAATTGATGACCATAACAAATTCCAAGTAATGGTAAATTCATGTCAAAAATTTTATTTTTTGGAACCGGCGCATCTGAATTATAAACACTAGATGGACCGCCAGAAAAAATTATTCCTTTTGGATTATGTTTTTGTAGTTCTTCATAACTAATATCGAAAGGAACCAATTCTGCATATACTGAAAATTCCCTGATTCTCCTACAAATCAAATGACTATATTGCGACCCAAAATCTAAAACTACAATCTTATCCATGTAATCACTTGTTGATATTCTCCAACATTCTTGACAATGACCATCCTGCTGTATTGATCAATTCATTAACTCTTTCTTTTTGTCTGTAATTTTTAATAATAATTTCTCTAATGTCTGAACCATTTTTGTTAATTATGTAATCAATAATTGATTCTCTTTGGATTTTTCCATTTTCAGCATCTGTTGAATCTTTCTTTTTCATTTCTCCTATGATTCTATCTAAGAAAAATGATTTGAACGGAGGCGTCTCTGCACTTATCTCTACATTGTCATCTAACACAATTGATACTTGTTCAGGCGTAACAAACGCATTAGCAATAACTTTACCTTCTTTTCCTTGTGTAATTGGGATTGAGTTTTGTACCTCTTTGACTGATTCTTTGATCTTTTGAGGCTCAACTTTTTGTGTCTGTGTTAATTGTGATGCTTTGGTAAAACTAGATTCTTTTAGGAACATATCTAAAATTATAATATTTTTTTCTAGAGTCTCTATGGCTTCATGATGTTTGTCAACTTGTTCGATCAAACTTTCCTTCAAAGTAACAATTCCCTTCATTTGTTCCTCTGAAAATTTCATAATTTGATAAATGGGGAATAGGTATTAAATGCATTCTAGGTAATTATGATATCCAGGTTTTTGTATGGTATTTTTTCAAATCCTTCAATCTTTGTTGAAGTAGTGAATAACTCTGATTTTGTCTTTGTAGATAACCATTCTAACAATAATCTCCCTTTTTCCAATTTCATTAATTTAATTTTTCTTTCAGATTTTTTTGTATTTGAAAATTTTCCTATTCTATTACCAAAATCCATTCCAAACAGAATAATTTTTTTTGCTTCAAAATGACTTGCTAGAAAAACCCCTCTATCTCCATCTGTAAACCCCCCAAAATTTTGTATTTTGTTAAATGGTTTTGTCTGTGTAGTTCCAATACATTTTTTGAATTTTTTTGCAAATTCTAATTTTTCTATATTATCACCATGCGCATGAACTACAAAGATTGATTTTTTTGCAATTTTTTTAAATGATTCTTCATCTCCATCTAAATCTGTTACAACAATGTCTGGAAAAATTCCATTTTCTAATAGTGGTTTTAGTGAACTATCTGCGGCAATTTTAACCCCTTTTTTCAATCTCTTTAATTTTGGAATTGCAGCTGACAGTGAAGGTCCAGAACCTATTACAAAGATTGTATTTCCTTGAATCAATTCATGAATTGTTTCACTAGTTTTTGATTTTTTTAAGATTGCATCTAATAATATGGCTGATTTCTTGTCTTTTTTCTCGTCATATTTGAACTCCTTTAGAATATTTGAATATTTTACTCTCCAGCCTGAGATCATCCTATAACTCAAATTGTATTAGGTTTTGATAAATCCTGTGACTAGACTTGGAAAAGTAAGTGTTGGAGGCAAAAATCCTGTTCGTATAATGGGCATTTTGAACACTAGCCCTGAATCATTTTACAAAAAATCTATCCAAACTACTAAAACTCAGATAAAAAATTCTATCAAAGAAATGGAAAGTAATGGCGCTGATTTTATTGATGTGGGTGGAATGTCTACAGCACCATATCTTTCTACTCTGGTGTCTGAAAAAACTGAATCAAAGAGAATTCTTGATGCAGTAAAAATTATTCAAGATATATCTAATATTCCAATATCTGTTGATACTTGTAGAGCAAAACCTGCAAAAGATGCATTAGAACATGGTATAGAAATAATCAATGATATTTCTGGATTAAAATATGATCAAAAAATGAAAGATGTTGTATCAGATTTTTCCCCATCATTAATCTTGGGTGCTTTTGATTCAAAAATTGTCACCGGTAATGTAATGTCTACTAAAAAACTACTTAACGAAAGTTTGAAAATTGTAAAAAAATCACGTATATCTTCTGAAAAAATTGTATTAGATCCTTCAATTGGATTCTTTAGAAAAGAAGGAAATGGACCCTTTTTCACCAAAATCAAATCTAATTGGGTTAAAAGAGATCTAACCATGATCCAAAACTTGAATTTAATTAAGGGAAATTATCCTGTTTTGATCTCAGCTTCAAACAAATCTTTTCTTGGAGAAATTTTAAACAAAGATCCATCTGATCGCTTGTTTGGTTCTATTGCTGCCGAGACAATATCTATCATTAATGGTGCAGACATTATTCGTACTCATAACGTAAAGGCAACAAAAGATGCAGTAACTATTGCATCTAATCTGAAAAAATAACACAAAGGCTTATAATCAATATTCAACTTTCTTAACAAGGTTTCATTGGAATTCAAAGAAGGATTAACTTTTGATGATGTTCTTCTTGTACCCAAATATTCAGATATTACAAGCAGAAGTCAGACCGATCTGACCACAAAATTATCTCGAAATATCACTATTAACATCCCATTTGTGAGCGCAAACATGGATACTGTGACAGAATCTTCTATGGCAGTAACTATGGCTCGCGCTGGCGGAATTGGAATCATTCATAGATTTTTGACTATTCAAGAGCAAGCAAATGAAGTGCTTAAGGTAAAGCGTTCAGGCAGCGTCATGATTGAAAACCCATATTCTATATCCTCAGACAAATCTATTCAAGATGCATTAGATTATGCTGAAGACAAAGAAATATCCGGTCTCCTAGTTGTGGATTCAAATTCTAAACTAGCAGGAATTGTCACTGAAAGAGATTTACTTTTTGCTGGTTCAAATGGAATAATTGCTGATGTCATGACAAAAGATGTTGTCACTGCAAAACCTGGTGTCACTTTAGATGAAGCTAAAGACATTTTACATAACCATAGAATTGAAAAACTTCCAATTGTTGATGATTCTGGTGTCATAAAGGGATTGATTACTAGTAAAGATATCACAAATAATACTGATTATCCAAATGCATCTAAAGATAAGAAAGGTAGGCCATTGGTTGGAGCTGCAGTTGGTGTAAAAGGTGACTTTTTAGAAAGAAGTGAATCTTTGTTAGATGCAGGTACTGATGTTTTAGTTGTAGACATTGCACACGGTCATAGTGAAAATGCAATTTGTACCGTCAAAAATATCAAAAAAGCATTTCCTGATTGTGAATTAATTGCAGGGAATATTGCAACTGCTCAAGGTGCTGAAGATTTGATAAAATCTGGTGTTGATGCAGTAAAGGTTGGTGTAGGCTCTGGTTCAATTTGTATTACTAGGGTCATTACTGGTTCTGGTGTCCCACAATTAACTGCTGTAATGGATTGTGCAAAAGTTGGAAATGATCATGGAATTCCAATTATTTCTGATGGTGGTACTAGAACATCTGGTGACGCAACAAAAGCTCTTGCTGCTGGTGCATCTTCTGTAATGGTTGGAAGTATGCTTGGTGGAACCGATGAATCACCTGGTACAGTTCTGACAAAAAATGGAAAACGTTTCAAAGTATATCGTGGAATGGCATCTCTTGCAGCTTCCATTGGTAGAAAATCAAAAGAAACAGGCTCAATTTCGCTTGATGATGATCTGAATGATTATGTTGCAGAAGGAGTTGAGGCTATGGTTCCTTACAAAGGAACAGTTACCGATATTCTAAAACAACTTGCAGGCGGTGTTCGCTCTGGTTTGAGTTATTGTGGTGCTCATACAATTCCACAAATGCAACAAAATGCAGAATTCATCAAAATGTCAAGAGCTGGATTTGCAGAAAGTCAGCCTCATGATGTTTCATTAATGTAGATAATTTTTTAAGCAGTATCTGGATTGATTGAATCATGTTATCCAAACGAACTATAATTGGATTTGTAGTTGGTAGCATCATTATCGGCATAGGTGGATATTCATTAATTACGCATATTGGCACAATTACAATCAATGAAAATTATGTAGTTGGTACTGGTGATTCAACAGTTTATACAATTCCGGCTCCAGCAGGTACTCCACAAACAATGAAAATTATAGGTGACTCTTTTGATTTGAAATTACAAAGTCCTGGAGAAGGATTACAAATTCCGAAAACCTCGTACAAAAAAGAAACTACACTAGAATGGGTTCATAATGAGGATGGCGCAACAGGAATTCAGATTCAAAATACTGGAAATACTGAACTAGAGATTACTGGAATTTTGATTAGAAGTTCCGACCCAATATGGTTCACTTTTGATCTTATGGTAATTGTATCTGGAATGGTAATAATTGGATTTAGTATGGGATTTACATTAAGAAAGCCAAAAGGCTTTTAGCTGAGTTTTGCTGAAGGATACGAACCTAAAACTTTCAAAAATAATGTGTCTTGCTTGATCTTTTCTAACATTTTAGAAATCTTTGAATTTTTTTGATGTCCTTCAAAATCTACATAGAAATTATATTCCCATGTGTTGGTTTTGGTTGGTCTAGATTCTATCTTTGTTAAATTTACATTATTTTTATGAAAATTCTCAATTATTCTGTATAGAGAACCAGATTCATGCTTAATTGAAAAAATTATCGAAGTTTTATCATTACCTGAAATTTCTGATTCTTTCTTTGAAAATATCAGAAATCGTGTGTAATTGCTCAAATTATTTGCAATATTTTCTGCAATGATTGGAACATCATAAATTATTGATGCTGTTTTACTTGCAATACATGCACAATTTTTCTTGTTTAACTCTTTGATAATTTTCACACTACCTGCAGTATCGTATGTTGGAATTGTCTTCATTTTATGTTCTTCAATAAATTTTCTACATTGTCCTAAAGCTTGCGGATGCGAATAAACAGTATCGACTTCATTTATTTCTCCCCTTCCGATTAAACAGTGCTCAATTCTATGATAAATCTCACCTGTTGCATTTAGTGATGTAGAATATAACAAATCATAACTCTCTCCAACACTGCCTTCTAACGAATTCTCTACTGGCAAAATCGAATATTTGGTTTTTTCATTGGATGTATTTTCTAGAACTTCTGCAAACGTTGCAAATGGAACTGTTTCGATATTTTCAATAAAAAATGATCTTGCTGCAGCTTCACTATATGCCCCTCGTTCACCTTGGAACGATACATTAATCATCTTTATTCTCTCAGTTTAACGAAATCGCTTTTTCCAAAATCTGTAGAAAGTTTTCTCTCATCAATCCATGAACACTCTGTACATTTTATTGCATCTCTCATAGGTACCACTTTTCCACCACATTTACGACATTTTGTAAAGAGTATTCCTAAATTTGGTTCATCAATAGCTGCATGAATCGTACCATTAAGATGATTTAAAATTTTTAATTTTGCTATGTCATTTACTAGTGCAACATTTCTTTTTCTAATGTTCCTTGTTGAACATACACATTCAACTTTTGATGTAGTTGGATTTCCATTAATGTAATCAATTGAAACTGCAATCATAGATGACATTACTGCTGCAACTGTTCCAATAACAACATCCCCTATTTTTGGTATGGATAGATCTTTTGGATGTCTGATATTTGCAGTTCTGGTAGTTTTGTCTATGTCTTTTTGTCCAATAGTAGCTGCTCTTACCATATCTCCATCATCAAAAGTATTGTATCCTGCCTCATATTCTTCAATAGATGCTATTTTTTCACCTGGAAATGTTGCATTTTCAGACATGTTCCAATTCTTGTTTTTGTGATTATAATTGTTTGTGGCTAAAATGAATCTGATAAATCATATATTTACAAAAATATGAAAAAAATCATGAAAGCACTCGTTTATGAAGAGTATACTGAAGATGATGACTTTTCAAAAATTTTAAAAATCAAAGATCTTCCAATTCCTGAACCTAAATCAAATGAAGTAGTTTTCAAAGTAAAGGCAGCTGCTTTAAACTATGATGATATTTGGGGTATGAGGGGAAAACCTTTGGCAATTCCTTTGCCTCATATTTCTGGAACTGATGCAGCAGGTGAAGTAACTGCAGTGGGTGAAGACGTAAAAAATTTCAAAGTAGGTGATAGAGTAGTTTCACATGGAAACATGTCCTGCAGAGTATGTAAGAGATGTACATCTGGACGTGAATATGATTGTAAAAAACGAACTATTTGGGGATTTGAAACAGGTCCTCTTTGGGGTGGCTATTGTGAATTTACTCATCTTCCTGAAGTAAATGTTGTAAAAATTCCTGAAGGTGTTTCATATGAAGAGGCAGCAGCTGCATCTATGACCATGTTAACTTCATGGCACATGTTAGTTGGTAGAGCAAAAATTCAACCTGGGCAATTAGTTTTGATTATGGGTGGCGGTTCTGGTGTAGGAAATTATGGAATTCAGATTGCAAAACTTTTTGGTTGCACAGTAATTGCAACTGCTAGTCCAGATAAATTAGATAAGTTGCTTGAACTTGGAGCAGATTATGCAATTGATCATAGAAAAGATGACTGGCATAAAGAAGTCCGAGCAATTGCAAAAAAAATTTCAAAAGCATATGGAGATATTCCTGGCGTAGATGTAATTTTTGAACACATTGGAGGCTCTCATTGGAACAAAGAACTGACTCTTCTAAATTATGGTGGTACTGTAATTTCTACTGGTGCCACTACTGGCTACATGGCAAAAACTGATCTTAGACATATTTTCTTTAAAGGCCTAAATATTTTTGGTTCTACTCAGGGAACTAGGGCTGAACTTGAACAGGGCTTCTATTGGATGTCTCAAGGAAAAATAAAATCCGTAATTGACTCTGTATATCCACTTGAGCAAGCTGTTGAAGCTCATACAAAGATGCTAAAAGGTAAAGGGCTTTTTGGAAAAATCATAATGAAACCAAGTTGATTCTTTATGGATGATCCTAAAACAAATTCTTTTTTAGACGAAGGCAATAGATTGTTTTTAAAAGGAAAATACGCTGAAGCGATTTCCTATTATGATAAAATTCTATATGAAAATCCAAAACATTTGAGTTCTCTTAACAACAAGGGCTATGCTCTAAGTAAACTAAAGGATTATGAAAATGCTATGAAGTGTTATGATTTGGCACTTGAGACTTTTCCTAATGATCTTTCAGTATTGATAAACAAAATTTCTTCTTTTAGAAAACAAGGAAATCTTACTGAAGGATTATCTATATGTGATAAAATTTTAGAGTCTAACCCAAAATACAATATTGCATTATATCATAAGGAAAGAATTCTATTTTCTATGAAAAGATATGATGAATCTATTTCCTATTGTGATATTATTCTGAGTGATTATCCTGAAAATGGTGCTGTCTTATTTGATAAATCTTGCAATTTGGTAATGCTTTCAAAAATTGACGATTCATTGTTATTATTAGAAAAATCAATATCTCAAGGAAAGCAATACAAAATTAAAGCAAAAAACTCAAAATACTTTGAAAAATTATATGATAATCCTAAATTTCAGAAACTAGTTTCATAACCAATGTGGTATTTCAAAATACCCATCAATACTCTCATTTCTGATAATTTTTAATAATGCATTAGCTTGAGGCGATGATAAAACAGGCTTGTCAAATTGATTATCTGTAGAAATTCTGGGACATGCAACTTGAATAAAGGCATCAATTCCTTTTAGATTCCTCAATCTATCATTTGTAATGTCTGTTAATGCAAATAACTGAACTTCTTTTCCTTCTGCTTCTAACTCTTCTTTGATTTTTAATGCAAAAACTTTTGATAATTGACCTTCTTTTAATCCTACTATGACTCCAAAAGTTTTTGCTTCAGCTGCTTTGTAGATTGCTAGAGTTGCTTTCTTTTTTAATTTCTGTGCAAAGTCTGTGATTTCTCTTACTTCATTAAAATAAGGATCTAAAACATATGTTGGTAAACTAGTAGATAAAGCAATTCCTGATGCATGAAAATTACTTTGTCCTAGGAAAACGTATGCATCAACTTCTTTTTTTAGATCTGTTGCAGGGTAAAACTCACAACCAAATACTTGTCCATCATTTAACTGTCCTTTGCCTTTTCCAATTTTGACAGAAATTCCATTTTCTGTCAAAATTTTTTCAACTTTGTCTACTTGATGTAAATGTTGACTGTCTGTTACTAGTGAAATTACCTTCCCATTCAAAATTTCTGCACATTTTTTTGCTACACTATCAAATCCTACATCATCATATGCATCAATTAGGATCAAGTTTTTTTCATATGTCTCAGTGTTTATTGTATGTCCAATATTGAATTGAATTTCTGCACCAAGAACCTTGGAACCATTTGAGTTCAAATCACATGTTCCCCAAGTCGTATCAGCTAAAATATATGCTGGAATGCCAAATTTTTTTGTAATTCTTTTTGCAGTTTCTTGTACTTGTGGCAAAATTCCATCTGGTCCATTTAATGAAACTGATGCAGGATTTTTTTCTTCTATTTCTTGAAAAATCCTCTTTTCATCTATGACAATCAATTTAGCTTGAAACGTTATTTTATTAATTTAAACCAACTGTCTCTTACAACAAGTAAAAATGTCTGAGTTAATTACGCAAAATATGGAAAAAAAAACTGTTCTAAATATTGGGTTTGATGATACTGATTCTCCAAAAGGAATGTGTACAACTTTTCTGGCATACAAAGTAGTTGATTTACTCAAAAAACAAAAAACTGAGTTTCTTGATTTTCCAAGATTAATTCGATTCAATCCAAATATCCCATGGAAAACACGTGGAAATGGAGCAGTTTCTATTAAAATTAAGACCCGTAATCCATCCAAAATAAAAAATCAAATAAAAAATCTTGTTTCAAAATATTCTGACACAAAAAATGGAGCAAATCCTGGTTTAGTTTTTTTTGAAAGTGACTCAATTCCATCTAAATTTACAGAATTCAGTGATCTAGCTTTATGGCAATTAATTAATCGAAACAATGCAAAAAAATTCGCTAAAAAAAATAATCTTGAATATTTCTATAAAGGGAATGGTCAAGGACTAGTTGGCGCAATTGGTGCAATTGGCTATAATTTCCATGACCATACATTAGAGTTGTTGAGTTATCGAAAAAAACAAAAATTTGGGAAAAAAAGAAAAATTTCAATAACTAGTGTTAAGGAAATGCAAGAAAAAACATATCCTGACACTTTCAATAGTTTTGATACGAAAAAAGGACGAGTCTTAATTACTCCTCATGGCCCAGATCCTGTTTTTTTTGGCATACGTGGTGAAAATGTTGATTCACTGGTTTCTGCTTCAAAAATTATCAAAAGTGAAGAAAAATTAGATGGTTATATGATCTTCAAGTCTAATCAAGGAACTGGTGATCACTTGAAAAATGATCTGACTTTTGAAACAATGAAACCCTTTGCTTCTGGAAAATTGATTGGAACTGTATCAAATTCTCCCAAAATTGCAAAGGGTGGACATGTATTTTTCAAAATCCTTTCAAAAAACAATGAATTTTGGTGTGCAGTTTACAAACCAACTGGCATGTCTGTGATTGCTTCGAATTTGATAAAAGGTGACAAAATATCTGTTGGAGGAGGTGTTAGGAAAGCCTCAAAAAATTTCCCTCGAATAATTAATCTTGAATTTCTTAATATTATTTCTCTTGAAAAACAATTCAAAATTTCAAATCCTATTTGTAAAAAATGTAAGAAAAAAATGAAATCTAAGGGTAAAGGACAGGGGTTTCAATGCATTCGTTGTGGAAAAAAATCTTCAAGAAAAATAAATGAACTTATTTCAAGAAACCTCAAAGAAAAATTGTATTTGCCAAAAGTTTCTGCCCATAGGCACCTTACACGTCCTCAACAAAGGCAAGGTATGCGAAACAAATCAACTAGTTTCAAAAATTCATTTTCTTGGTTTTGTGTTTATAGAAATTAATATTTCATTTCTGTTTTTTCTTTAATACTATTAGTTTTTAACAACCTATTTCTGAGATATTTTATGAGTGAAAATCTAATTGATTCTTCTCTTAGGACTGTTGAGTGGAAAAATAATAAAGTTGTAATGATTGATCAAACTAAACTTCCAAATGAACTCATATTTATTGAATATGATGATTTTAACCAAGTTGCAAATGCAATTAAAACTCTAATTGTCCGTGGAGCTCCTGCAATAGGAGTTTCAGGTGCATTTGGATTGGCATTGGCTGTTTTACAAAGCAAGGCAACCACAAAAGATAAACTTATTTCTGATCTTGAAGAAGCAAAAAAAATCCTCTTTGCTACTAGACCCACTGCAGTAAATCTAGGTTG
The DNA here is from genome assembly GCA_964343515.1 of uncultured Nitrosopumilaceae archaeon. Lineage (GTDB taxonomy): Archaea > Thermoproteota > Nitrososphaeria > Nitrososphaerales > Nitrosopumilaceae > Nitrosopumilus. The sequence continues at coordinate 123,283 of CAYFJT010000003.1, read as the reverse complement.
GGGATTAGAAAAAATTATGAATGTTGCAAAGACTGGAGATTCAACAGAACAAATTAAAGAATTAGTTATTTCTACTGCTAAAAAAATGGCAGATGAAGATATTGAGATAAACAAAGCAATGGGAAAGAATGGTTCTATACTTTTTGATAATAATGATACTATTATGACTCATTGTAATGCGGGTGCATTGGCAACTGTAGCATATGGAACAGCACTTGGTGTAATTCGGGCCACAAGAGAGAGTGGGAAAAATGTTAAAGTCATAGCAACTGAAACTAGACCTATTCAACAAGGTTCAAGATTAACTGCATTTGAGTTAAAACATGATGGATTTGATGTCAGTTTAGTTCCCGATACAGCAGTTGGTTATTCTATGGCAAATGGTTTGGTAAACAAAGTTGTGGTTGGAGCAGATAGAATTGTAAAAACAGGTCATGTCTTTAACAAAATTGGAACTTATCAAGTAGCTACTATGGCAAAACAACATGGAATCCCATTTTATGTTGCAGCTCCGTTATCTACAATTGATTTAGAAACAAAGGCTGAGGATGTGATTATTGAGATGCGTAAGGGAACTGAAGTTACTGGAATTGGTGAGAAAAAGACTGCACCTGACAATATTGGAGTAATTAACCCTGCTTTTGATATGACTCCTCCTGAACTAATTTCTGGAATAATCACTGAAAAAGGCGTGGCTACAACTCCTTACACAGAATCTATTCCAAAATTATTTGAAGCTAATTAATAGAAAGTTTTTATTGTTTTTCAGATTGCTTTTAACAATATGAGTACAGTTTCTGCACAATTAATTGAAGATTCCTTAAAACAATGCATGGATCCTGAAGTTCCTCTAAACATTGTAGAAATGGGATTGATCTATGGAATAGATGTGGCAGAAAACAACGATGTGAATATCAAAATGACAATGACTACCCAAGGATGTCCACTTCATGAAACTTTAGTTTCTGATGCAACAAGATTCGTCAAAAAAGTTCCTGGTGTAAATAATGTAAACATCGACATAGTTTGGGATCCCCCTTGGTCAATGGATAAAATGTCTGAAGAGGCAAAAACCAAAATTAAAAACATGGGTGCTGGTATGAATACTCCTGCACCAATTAATTACGAAACTGCATTACCTCAAGGTGTTGGCAAACTAGTTCAACAAGAAGATGGATCTATGGTGTTGGCAAATGAACATGATCAAGGATTCATGGTTAATCAAGCAATTGTTGATTTTTGGAAATCATGTAACGGACAACGTAAAGTTACAGATTTGGTTGGAATTTTTGCTCAACAAACTGGACTGCAAAGAAATCAAGTTGAAAAAGAAGTAATGCAATTATTACAACAATTACGTGATGGTGGATTAATTGCAATTGCAGATCAACCTGACGCACCAAACGTTGAGTTTAAAAAATAATTCTAGAAAATATAGTTTGAATTTGCGCCATCAAAGTTTATTGTAACTCCTGATAGATATTTTATTTTATTTTGAATAATTGACTTTACAAAGTTTCCAATCTCTTCAGGTTCCCCTAATCTCTTCATTGGTAGGGATTGTTTGAATTCTTCAACATTTTCAATTAATTCTTGAGTTCTATCAGTGTTTATTGGTCCAGGTGCAATATTGACACAACTAATTTGTTTTTCAGCATATTCTTTACTTAACACTTTGAATACCTCTGCAAATGCTGCCCTATAAGCCGATGAAATTATTAATTTTGAATTTGGCTCTTTGATTACATTTGAACTAATAAGAAAAATGTATCCTCCATCATTGATCTTGATATTCTGTAAAATCGTAACAAATCCCAGAAATAATTGATTGTGATATGATTTCCAATCTTCTTCTCTAACTGTTGCAAATGGTTTTGGAGCAGGACCTCCTGTATTTAGAACCAAAATATCTGTTTGATTGTGATTTTTGAGAAACGTCCTAACACTATCTAATTTTGAAGTGTCAATATCATTTTTTGATGCAGCAAAAACATCAATTTCTAATGATTTTAATGATTCAGCTATTGCTTTTCCAATTCCCCTTGAACCTCCTAAAATAATTGCACTAACCATAATATTTTCAAAATATTCTTTGATAATTAAATTTCTTTAATCTCAGTTATTGTTCCCTGAACAGAATCCATTTTGATTATTGCCTTTTTATCGTCCCAACCTAATGCAACATACCAATCTCCAACATCTTCATGATATTTTGTTTCCAGAATTTTAATATTATCTGGAATTATATTGTATTTTTTTGCAATACCTGACACTGCAAGTGCAACAGCATCTCTTTCTTTTTCTAACCTTCTTTTCATTAATCCAATTCCAGGACTCATAACGTTCCTAGATTGTTTTATCTAATATAGTTAATTCTAAAAATTAGCCACAAAGTTAATTTTTCTAACTTGATATTTTTACAACATTTCAAATACTCCTTTTATTGAGTGCGAATAAATGAAATTGATTCAGCGAATTTCAAATTCTGCTCTTGTCAAATCTGAAAATCTTGTACATCTCATATGCATTCTGTCTGTAATTGGTCCTGTCATCACAGTTTCTGCAGGCTTTTGGGATGCAATATCTCATCTTCAAAAAGAACCTGAATTTTTCTGGAGTCCTTCTCACATGATTGTATACACTGGGGTTTCGATGATTACTGTGGCTGCAATTCTGGGCAGCATGTTGATTATTCGAAAATCAGTTCACCGTTCTCTAAAAATTGGAATAAAACTAGTAGTGATTGGTTCTATTATTCAAATAATTTCTGGATTTGGGGATTCACTATCTCATGAAGTATTTGGAATTGATGGGTTAATCTCTTGGTCTCATCAACCGTTAGAATTGGGCTTAGTTATTGGTTCACTTGGTGGTTTACTAATTTTAAAAAATAGGGAACACACTAAACTCAAATTACTATTGCCTTTCTCAATTGTGACATTTTTGTTCTTTACAATTTGGTTAGGATTTAATCTAATTCTGATATTTGGACATACCATACAATGTATTCCAGTCTATGAGATATTTTCGTCAGGTTGTGCCATTTTGTAATTCTTAATTTTTAGATATGACATTATTATCATAGATATTGAACCAACTAGAATCATCATTCCTGCAGGAATCATCTCTTTAGAGTTTGTATTTCCAAATTCCATTTCTAAATTAACTTGATTTTTTGCCAAATTTGTTACTTTGATAGTGTATTCTCCATCTCCCTCAAAATCAAAATACCCTACTGACATTTTTGTCTGAATGATTTGTTCTTGAATCACATTGTCTTTAACATCTAGAATTTGCGCAAATATTTCTTCTCCTGAAAACTCTGGGATGTAGACTTTGTAAAATCCAATATCGGTTCCAGTAAATTGTGATTTTGTTTCAAAAGAACTTGATTGTTTTAGAATTATTACGTCATTATTCTTTTCAATATATGCAAAGATTATTGAAATCCAAATAATCCCAACAATTATCAAAGTTAACCCAATCTTGAATAGTGATACTTTCACTTCGTTTTTTTGGAAAATTATTTGCTTAATAAGATAATCTAAAGGGCTCGGAGGGCTTCGATCCCTCGACCTGGCGGTTCGAAGCCGCCCGCACTATCCAGACTGTGCTACGAGTCCAAACAAGTAAGAATTTAACGGGCCTAAATATCTGTCTAGATACTTTGAAGGTATCAAAAAAAGTAGCAGGTGTAGAGTATGCAATTAGAGATATTGTTCTTGCTGCAAGAAAAGTTCAACAAAAAGGAATGCAAGTAGATTATCTCAATATTGGTGATCCTGTTCAATTCGGTTTCCAACCTCCTGAAAATGTAAAACAAGCTTTGATTAGTGCAATTAACAATGGTGAAAATTACTATTCTACTTCTGAAGGACTTTTAGAACTAAGACAAGAGATTGCAAAAAAAGAAAATGCTAAAGGACTGTCAATTTCAGCTGATGAAATTTTGGTTACAAACGGTGTCTCTGAAGGATTGGATATGGTTATTTCATCTATTGTTGAAGAAGGAGATGAAGTACTTCTTCCAGGACCATACTATCCTCCTTATGCTTCCTATGTTAGATTACATGGTGGAATTCCTGTAGAGTTTTCAGTTGACTTGGAAAATTCTACACCTGATATTGATGATATAAAATCTAAAATCACTTCAAAAACTGTTGCCATTTGTTTGATTAGTCCAAACAACCCTACTGGTGTAGTGTTTAATGAAAAATCACTTCGAGAATTAGTAGATATTGCAAATCAACATAACCTATACATAATTTGTGATGAAATTTATGATCAAATAATCTTTGATGAGAAATTTGTGGGAATTGGTAAAGTTGCAGGAGATTCTCCAGTAATTGTTCTAAATGGCTTTTCCAAAGTCCATTTGATGTCTGGTTGGAGAATTGGCTATATTGCATTTAACAACTCACCAAAACTTGATGCAATTAGAGAAAATCTTCCAAAACTGGCCAGAGTTAGAATTGCAACGAGCTTACCTGTACAGTATGCTGCCTTGGAATCACTGCAAGGACCTCAGGACTACATCTCTAATTTTGTATCCGAAATTAAAAAGAGACGAGACTTGGTTGTTAAACGATTAAATGAGATGCCCGGTCTTTCTTGCCCAAATCCAAAGGGCTCATTTTACGCATTTCCAAAAATTGAAGATAATAGATTTGGAACAGACAAAGAATTCGTCACAAAACTTTTGGAATCAAAAGGTGTCTTAACTGTACATGGTTCTGGTTTTGGAGAACAGTATGGCAGTGGACATTTCAGATTGGTTTACCTCCCAAGTCTTGAAACTTTAGATTCTGCAATGAATAAGATTGAAGAATTTGTTAGTCAGTAACTCCATATGGAAAACTTTTCCGGAATTATCTCTATAATACAATCAGTATCATCAAGTAATTCTTTTGCAGATTTACTCTCTATTGTTTTGAAATATCTCAAAAGAATTTTTTTTGCAATAGTTTTCACTTTCTTTTCCTCTAGAATTAAATTTGATTCCCCTTGTCCCATAATACCATAGATGTTTGGTGCATTAATTCCTGAATCCACACAAAAAGAAACTCTGTTGTTTTTCTTTAGATTTTTTATCTTTTGAGTTTTCATGTTTGTTCCGATCTGAAATTTTCTTCCACTGTATCTGTACCAAACAGGAACAATATGTGGAGTTTTATTTTCCCCAAGAGTAGCTAAACGTAAAATCTTTTGTGATTTTAGAAATTCATCTTTTTTGCTCATGTTTTCTAAACCCTAATGCTATCATAAAAAGACCAAAAACAAGCATTGCCATTGACACTTTTTCATTAGTAATCTCTGAATTAAAAAGAAACTGTTCTACAAATCCTGGTCCCCATATCAATAACTGCCTGATAAAGACAATTCCTGCCATGACAGAAAATAAAACTCCCATGGCAGTATACCAATTTCTGCCTCGCCTGTAATACTCGTGGCTCATGATAAAAAAGACTTAGATAATTTTGATTCCAGGATTTTTTATCTTGTTTTGAATCATTGCATTTAGCAATAATGGAGTTGACATTTCTGCTAAATATGATAATTCTATTGGTCCCAAGAAAATTGATCTTAATCCATTTATCTCATCAATTAATGTATTAACTACACTTACTGCTTCTTTGTCATCACCGCAAACAAAAATGTCATAGTCCAACTCTAGTGTTGGATTCACAAGTTTCTTTTCAGAGATTACATGAAATGCAGAAACAAGTTTTGATTTATCTTTCATGTGGTCTGATACAAGTTTGTATGAGAATGGTTTGTTATCTTTAATTGAAACGCATTCAAACCCTACATCTGTTTTTGTCATTGGAACAATTGGAGATACTACAACACAATCATCACTTACTTCTGATAAAACTCCAGAACACACAGAATCAATGTTCTCATACGGAATTGACAAAATCAATACATCACTTTCTTTTGCAACTGAAACATTATCTTTTCCAGAAATACTTCCTTTGATTTCTCCAAATGCTTCTCTTGCCAAGTTTGTATACTCTGCAGCAGACTCTGATGCTCTTGTAGCATCTCTAGAACCAATTATTACATTATGATTTTGCGACCATCTTAATGCAAAACCTTTACCCATTCCACCTGTTCCACCAATAATTCCTACTTTCATGATTCCACACAGATAATGTTATTATTATCTCTATTTGAATTTCGATTAAATTGGGCCAAATAATTTTTCTAAGACATGGTCAGGCAAAAAATAATACTGATCGAATTCTGGCAGGTAGAACAAAAGGTGTACCTTTAACAAATGTTGGTGAACAACAAGCACAACACACTGCTGAATTACTTGAACACATGAACATCTCTGCAATTTATTCTAGTCCTATCCAAAGAGCACAACACACTGCAGAAATTGTTGGCAAACACAACTCTCTTGATGTTACAATTGATGAACGATTAATCGAACTAGATATGGGAAAATTTACTGGAATGGCATATGATGAAATCTTCAATGATCATGGAAATGTCTTTATGAAATTCTATCAAGGTGATCTTGAAATTGCTCACAATGGTGTTGAAACTTTTGATCAAGTCAAAAAAAGAGTTTTAGGAATTGTAGATCATGTCATTGAAAATCATCCTGATGAAAATGTTGTACTAGTTACTCATATGGATCCTATCAAAGCAATGCTCTCAACAATTGTAGATCTATCTCCAACTAACCTTTTTGAATTAATTATAGCAAATGCGTCATTGAATCTCTTTAGAGAACACAAACGAAAGTTCTCAATTTCCGGACTAAACGTAATGCATCCAACTCGCTTCGATCAAGGTTGATAGCTAATAATCTTGAAAACCCTTAAATAGAAATCAAAGGTCACGTCAGTCAATCACTATGAAGAGAATAGTCGGGTTATTCTTAGTATTGGCCGTTATGGTAATTGTTCCTGCAGTGGAATATGCATTTGCTGCAGGTGATGAACCCGGTGAATATCTTGATCGTAGAGTGATTATTTGGAACTTATTCTTTAGAATGATGACTATTGCATTTGTTGTAGGTGCAGTTGTATCTGGTACTATGATTTGGCAAGTTTGGAGATTCAGAGAATCTCATCCTAAAGCAAAACCAACACAATATGAGGGGACTGACTGGTAGAAATGGGTGGACATTCTAACTGGCCTGAATGGATATACGTTGGCGTAGTTATTGCTATAATGTGTTGGGTAGGCGCTGAAGCATGGGAAGCAGAAAGACTTGTAGAACATGTTCCAGAAGGCGCTGAAATTATCAAAGTAACAGGACAACAATGGTTCTGGACTTTTGAGCACGAAGATGGTACTAAAGAAATTGGTGAATTGCATGTTGAAAAAGGCAAAGCCTACAAATTTGAAATTCATTCAACAGATGTAAATCACTCTTTTAACATTCACGATTATGTTGTTTTGATGGATGCGGTTCCTGGCAGAGTTAACACTGTCTGGTTTGCACCGACTGATGTTGGAGAACATGATATTCAGTGTAGAGAATATTGTGGATTAATTCACTATAACATGCGTGGAACATTAATTGTGGAGGAACCTCACTCTTGATAACGCTTTTATCACAATCACTGGAGGGAATTAACTAATGGTGCTAGAATTACAAAAACCACGTCCAATTTGGCAAATTATGTTCTCGACCCATCACACTGATGTTGGTTTACTTTATCTTATCATGTCTATAGGATTCTTGTTCTTAGGCGGTGCACTGGCTCTAATTATTAGAGCTGAGCTTTTCTTACCTGGTGCACAAATAATTGGCGACGCAATGACCTTTAACAGGATCTTTACTGTTCATGGTACAACGCTGATCTTCTTGTTTATCATTCCATTTGCATCTGCAGTTGGTAACTATTTTGTTCCAATAATGGTCAGATACAAAGACATGGCATATCCAAAACTTAATGCAATTGCATTCTGGATGATTCCACCTGGTGGCGCTCTCATCTGGTTGGGCTTTGCAGATTTTTCATGGTATGCAAATCCACCATATTCTATCATCAGTGCTCCAGGCCCTGCAGCAGACATGTGGATTTTCGGATTAAAGATTTTAGGTGTCTCATCTGTTCTTGGTGCAATCAACTTTATTGTCACAATTCTCAAATGTAAGCATCCAGACATGTCAATTGGTCAAGTCCCACTATTGGCTTGGTCTTTCTTGTCATCATCATTAATCATTCTTGTTGCAATTCCAACATTTGCAGCAGCATTGTTGATGCTCTTAACTGACAGACTTGGTGTAACTGGCTTCTTTAACCCTGCAATGGGTGGTGATCCAATTGCATATGCACACTTGTTCTGGTTTACATTCCATCCTGAAGTATACGTCCTTGTCATTCCAGCTATTGGTATGATGTATGAAATCATTCCAAGATTCTCAAGAAAACCAATTCATAGCTATGGTTCTGGTATCTTTGCATTTGTTCTATTGTCTATTGTCGGTTTTTCATCATGGGCTCACCACATGTATGCAACAGGAATGTCTTTTACTGAAAAGACCGTATTCATGGTAGGAACCCTCGCAGCAGTTCCAGCATCTGCACTTCATGTCTTCAATTTTGTTGCAACAATGTGGAATGGAAGAATTAAATTCTCAACCCCAATGATGTGGGCAGTTGGTGGAATTGCATTATTCTTCTCTGCAGGCGCAGGCGGTGTTGCAAATGCAGCCATGCCATTAGACTTTACAACTCACGATTCTTACTGGGTAGTCGGACACTTCCATCTCTTTGTGATGGGAACAATCGCATTTGGTTCATTTGGTTATCTTTACTACATGTATCCATACGTAACCGGAAGAATGTACAATGAAGCAATGGGCAAGATTCACTTTATTCTATCATTCGTAGGAACTATCTTGGTATTCTTTACCCAACATGTACTTGGATTGTATGGCATGCCAAGAAGAATTTTCGATTATCCGCCTATTCCTGAATGGATTGCTATGAACCAAATTGCATCAGTTGGTGCAATGATTATTGGTGTCGGAATGGTAATCTTCCTTGTAAACATAATTCACAGTGCAGGAAAAGGAACTCCAGCAAATGAAGAAGACCCATTTGGTGTCGGAGGCAAATACTATTATCCATTTGAGGCAAAGAACCCATCACACTAGGAGAGATATGAAATGAGTCATGATAATCAACGATACTTAACAACTCCGGAAAGAACCGGAAAAATGATGGCAATCATGTTGGGAATCTGTATTGTAGGAGGCGCAATATTCTTTTCACTTTGGGATTATTGGATTTCAGAACCTGCTCCAGTTGTTGCAATGATGGCAGGAGATTCTACACCAACTGCAGTAGCAGTTCACACTGGTGATACTATAACATCTGATCTCTCATTTATCGAATCTTCAGACTTTATCACTTTGGCGTTTAATGCATTACCTGGAGAATCTGGAAATAACCCAACAGTCAACATGGAAGTTGGTGACAAAGTAATCTTTAACGTAGTAAACGATGGAAAATCATTCCACTCCTTTGGTGTTACAGCGGACACTGAGGGCTTTGGAGGAATTATCCCAGGAAGTGAAGTTGCAAGCCCATCAAATCCTCTAAAATCTGGTGAAGGTGGTTCATCAGAATTTATCGCAGGTGAAGAAGGAGTATTCTACTATATTTGTACAGTTCCAGGTCATAGAGAACAAGGAATGGTAGGAAAAATCATTGTAGGTGATGCTGAAGTTCCTGAAGAAATAATTGAAGCAGCACCAGAACCAATGGAAACAGAACCAATGGAAGAGAAAGCACCTGTATCAACTGAACCCGTTGCATATGATGGTTCAATTTCTATTCCAGAAGGCTCTGGAGTTCCTGGATGTCAAGAAACAAATGAATGTTATATCCCATATCACGTTACAGCTTCTGCCGGAACTGAGATTGTTTGGTCAAACGATGATACTGCAGCTCACACAGTTACAAGTGGAACTCCTGCAGATGGTCCTGATGGAATATTTGATAGTAGTATCCTTGCCGGAGGACTAACATTTTCTGTAACCCTTGATGAAGCAGGTGAATATCCATACTATTGTATAGTCCATCCTTGGATGGTTGGTAACATCACAATAGAATAGAAAAATTTTGGCCATTCAATATCTTGCATTAGCAACAATGATAGTTTTGTATTCACTTATGTTCCTAGGTGGATATATTTCAGCAGCTGGTCTAGGATTAACTTGTCCTGAATGGCCACTATGTCCAAATGGCGTAATGCCCTCTGAAGAATATCTAATTGAGTGGATTCATAGATTAGCAGCTGCCACTACTGGTATTTTGGTAATTGCAACTATGGTTGCAAGTTTTCTCAACAAAAGAGCTGATACTAAAATTAAAGTTACAAGTACACTTGCAACAGTATTTGTTATTACACAAATTACACTTGGTGCACTAGTAATTGATACAAAACTTCATGCAGTACTTGTTGCAATTCACTTGGGAATCGGAATCTTACTATTCTCAATGGTACTGTTAACTGCATTATTTGCATTTAGAATTTCAAGAAAATCTTTAGAAACTAAAGTTTAGATTTTTTGAAAATTTTTGGCATATAGATATACAAAAACACTCCCGTCATTGATAATGCTCCTATAGTAATTGCAATGATGAATATTTGCCCAAATGGACTTTGGGTGCCCATGTTAAACTTGAAGGAAAGCGGTTCAGAACTTTTTGACATATCATACAAGAAAACTTCTACAATATGATTTCCTGAATTTCTCCAAATATAATCAAAGTCCCAATGAGAACCTTCTATTGCTGTTGGTGGAATGGTGTCTACTTGCTTACCGTTATAGAACACTTTGATTCCCATTGTAAATCTGTCAACTTCTTCATAATCAAATCCTTCAGTTACTCTTATCATAAATTGAGATGATTCATCAATTTGTGGGAATTCTGGAGCAGTTGCCACTTGAACTCTATATCCTGCATTAAACTGCTCAGCAGAATTAAACATTGAATGGGCAAACACATCATCTAGTCCTGGAATTGAGAAAAGGATCAAAAAAGATAAAATCAAAACTGATCGCTTTTTTGTCATATGGAATAATGTTGGAACTAGATGAATATATTATAACTAGATCCTCTTCGGAAATCTTCAAAACCTTTAAATCCTTATTGGCAAGACATTGAATCGTTGACCCTCGTTACAAAATCAATCGATATTAAGACTCCTGTCGAGAGTGTCTTTACCTACTTTGCAAGACCAGAACACGTTTCTGATCAAATCAAAACTGATGCAGTAGGCATGACAGTCATTCCTATGGATATCAAGGAAGGCATGGGTGTAGGTACAACCTTTAGAATTATCGGTGACTTTAGCGGTAAACGTTTAGAGTGGGATTGTGAGACAATCGCATTTGTTAGAAATGAGAAAATCACTGCAAAACAAATTGAAGGTCCATTCAAGGAATGGCAAATTACTAATGAATTCAAATCATTAGGGGATAATCTCACAAGAGTTACAATGTCAGTAGAATATGAAATGCCATTTGGTCCACTAGGAGCAATTATGGATAAAGCAAAATTTGCAAAATCTGCTGAGAGAGGAATGGAAACTGCTCTTTACAACGTTAGAGGTTTGTTAGAAGGAAATGGTTCAATTCCAGTATACATCACACTAGAAGCATACCAAAAACTTCTTGCCGAAAAGAAAAAGATGAATGATGTTCCAGTTTCAACTGCACTAACTGCAATCATTGAAAAATACAATGAAGTTGAAGCTAAAGCATAAAACAAAATTTTCCTTTATTTTACAATCTTAAGATTAATAACGACTCTAGGCATAATGTTTTTGGTGGGTCTATGGCGCAGCCAGGTAGCGCACAGGACTCTTAATCCTGCTGTCGTGGGTTCGAATCCCTCTAGACCCGCTTTTAAAATTCTAAATTAAAATATTTCTCTAATTTAATATCAGAAATTTTTTTAGTTAATCAACAAACTGATCAATCCTTAGTGGTTTTGTTAGATTTTTGGTAACTACAACTATTTTCATGGAGATTATGTAATAATTTCTTCAAGACATAAAATTGAAAACCTTGCTAGATCTTTTTTAATAACACAAATCGTTTTTTTTCAGGCTCAATGTCTTCATGCATATTTACATCACTTACAATTTTTACCTTGTAGTCCATCCAACGTTTTCCCATGTTTCTAGATGTTTTATTTTCATCAATTTTCTCTTCGAATTTATTGAATGCCTCACAATTCATGATGAATTTTTCTGCAACCCTGTACATCTCAGAAATACCTTTTTCTAATGTATCTTCATCTAGATAGTTCAATAATCCATGAGTAAAAACAAAATCTATTGAAGAATCTTCAAATGGTAAATCTGTAATGTTTCCTTTTTTAAAATTGGCTGCTGGAAATTTCACTTTTCCAATATCTAATGCATATTCATTAAGATCTATACCATGAATTTGAAAAGTATCTGGAAATGATCTTAAATCAATCCCAGTCCCACAACCAATTTCTAAAACACTTGTACATCTTAATGATGTTGCAAGATCTTTTGTAAATTTTGCAAATTCCTCATTGTATCTTGATTCGTTCTCATCTGCATATTTTTTCCAAAATTCCTCATTGTATATCATAAGATTTTTTAAAATATAGCTGTATTTGATACTAATTGTTAATGATTACATTTGCATGGAATGAGTTTTGTATCAAATGTGCAATCATGAGGACCTTCTGATTTTCCTTGTGTAGGAATTTCTTTCATACAATCTTCATGACGACCCTTCCTACAGAACCAACATATCTCTTGCGTGTCTCCAGTTGCACATGAATCCATAATTTCTATGTGATTTTGTGGGTAAAAAACCTCATGGAGGTTTAGATATACGTTAACCAAGGCAAGAATCTTTCATCTTTACCCATTACTACATCTGAAAATGATTTTTGTAATGCTTTTGTAATGTGACCCATTTTTCCATTGCCAATTTTTATTTTGTCAATCTGTGTTACTGATTTCACTTCTGCAGCAGTACCTGTCATGAAAATCTCATCTGCTGCATAAAGATCATCTCGTTCAAGATCTCGTTCAATGACAAATCCACCATTTTCTTCAATGATTTGTATTACACTATCTCTTGTAATTCCTTCTAGTCCTCCTGCAGATAATGGAGGTGTTTGAATAATGTCATCTTTTACAACAAAGATATTTTCAGCACTACCTTCAGCAACTTTACCATGCCAATTTAGCATGATTGCTTCATCATATCCATTTTCTAGCGCTTCCATCCGTGCTAATGCCGCATTTGCATAGTTTGATGCTGCTTTTGCTTGTGTCGGTTGGGATCTAGAATCAATTTTAATCCAACTTGATACTTTGCATTTTGCACCTGAAAACTTTCCTGCTTTTGATTCGCCCATCTTCCATTCCCAACATGAAATTGAAGCATCTACTTTATTTTGTGTTGGAGTTAAACCCATTGTCCCATAACCGTAATACGCTAATGGTCTAATGTAGCATTCCTTGAGTTTGCTTGCTTTTACTGTCTTGATTATTCCATCAGAAATTTCTTTTTTTGAAAACTGCATTTTCATAGAATACAATTTTGCTGATTTGAAGAATCTATCTACATGTTCTGGAAGTCTAAAAATGGCAGAACCATTTGGTGTATTGTAACATCTAATTCCTTCAAAAATTGAAGTAGAATAATGTAATGCATGAGTCAAAACATGAACTTTGGCATCTTTGAATGGCACTAATTTTCCATTCATCCAGATTTTTCCAACTTCTTTCATAGGAGAGGAAAAAAACTATGCTAATTTAAAGAATTATTTTTTGATGTGATTTTTACATGAAACTACATATCTGACTAAAGTTAAATTCTGATATGGAATGGACTTTAGGATATATCGCAATTGCTTTCCTAACAATTGGATTAATTGGACAGGCATTTGAAATGAGAAAAATTCGTCAAACCACTTTTCATGATGAACAATTAGGCTCACCTGCAATTTTTACAAATAAAAAAAATTTCAAGTGGTATGCTATTCTTGGAGCAGGAATTATTCTGTGGTATGTCGCCGAGCAGGTGTGAAGAGATCTATATAGATCAGCTCTAAATAGTAGCAAATGCGATATAGGGTATCGCGTGTTTAGGGTAACGCCGGACTGAATCTAGATAATGGTCCAAGAACAAACCCTTGATGGCGCTACTGGTGTAAAAACCTGTGCGCCACACTTTTACTAAATAAAATTAATTTCTGAAATCCCTTGGTGTATAGCACTGATTGCTTTTCTAATGTTATTTTCTGTATCTTCTACAACAATTATTATTCTTGAAGTTTCTTCTTGTGCATCCATATTCAAAATATTTAATCCAGCTTCTCCTATCTTTGCACTTGTTCTAGATGCAACTTGTTGAACTCTCCACATTTCATCTCCAATTAATGTAATGACTCCTCTGTTGTATGTAATTGTAGCAAGAGAATCAAATCCTAACAAGTATTTTTCATTTCTCTTAACATAATCTCCATCCAAAAATAAAATTCTTGAAAATTCAATTCCATCTTTTGTGAATGGAGATAAAATCACAAATTCGCTATAACGTTTGTCTTTATCTAATGATGTCAATAATTTTTGTATAGATGTTGTTTCTATTCTAAAAATTGCGCAATTTTCTTTTCCTGTGACAATTTTGATAGGATGTCCTTTTTGTTCATCTAAAATTCTCTTTATTGTGGTGGTTTTAATTGGATTCTTCATGTTTGTTACTGTAATTGGCATATCTACTCCATTTTCCACAATCTCTTTGATTGCTATGGGATCTAGAATTTTCATTCCAAACATTCCTGCTAGTCGTGCTTCGTTATAGGATAATTGTGGAACCTCACTCAGTCCAGAGTCTACAATTTTTGGATCAGCTGACACTACTGCACTATCTTTTTCAAAATCTATACTTGTTTCATATTTTTTATGAAATAATATTCCAAGATCAGCAGCTGTTCTATCCGAACCTCCTCGTTCATACGTCGTTGTAATATCATCGATTGTTTTACCAATAAACCCACCAATTGTAACAACTTCGTTTTGCTCTACTAGTTCTGCAGTTTTATCTAATTTTTCTCTGGATTCTGATGTCAGAAAATTTGTAGACTCTATGTTGTTATCTGTAATAATTGGCCAATCATCAAAATTTACTGCATCAGTCTTGATCTCATTACTTCTAAGAATGTGGTTCATCACATGAGACATCAATATCTCTCCTGAGAACGCCAATGCTCTTGATCTTATTTCATCTGCAAATTCTTTGTTCTCAAAAGCCTCATCCAATGCTTTTTGTGCTTCTTCTAAATACAAATCAATAGTTTTCTTACAATTCTCTTGATTCTCGGCATTTACAAGTTCGAGAATCTTCTCATATGTTGATTTTACAATGTCCAAATTGGGCTTTGTTCCACTTTCTGCATTTTTCCCTTGTTCTAAAATAACATCAGTCAATGAACGTTTCTTGTCTTCTACAATTGTTAGAGGTGCTGAAAATACGGCAATTACTTTAGAATCTTTTCTCAAATCATTAATTCTTTTAACAATACCTGGAATTGATTCGCCACAGGGACCAATTGCACTACCTCCAAACTTTGCTACTACTAATTTGACCATATATTTTTTCAAACCTTACCGACCATCTATTAATCTTTGAATGTCATTTCAAGACTTTTCTGATAATTTCTGCAGCATTTTTGGCTCCGTCTGTACTAATCTGATTTCTTTTTTGCTCTAATCTTTGTAAAATTAATTCCTCTAACCTGTTGATATCTTCAAAGACAAATCCTTCCTCTCTTGCATTATCTTCTTGTTCGAAATGTCCTTTGATTGGAATAAAAATTGCAGGTGTTCCATATGCTTTAGCTTCGTCAATCGTTGATTTACCTGCAAGAGAAATCAACACATCTGCTGCAAATATCAATTCGTGCAAATTGTCAACAAATCCTATATTTCTTACATCTTCAAATTTTTTACTAACAGAAGGTCCTGATACTAAAATAACTTGAATGTCTTGATTGATCTTTGATATTGTTTCAATAGCCTTTTCAATTAGAAAAATTCCTGCATCAGTTCCTCCAATAGAAATTACAATCGTCTTTTTAAAAAAACCAAATTTTCTTCGTAATTGCTCTCTTGAAAAATCTGTCTGTCTAACAATCGGTCCTACTCTTTTGATGTTATCTGAATCTTGCCCTGTTTCTGGCATGATCACAACATCTGATTTCTGAATCATCTCTTTCATTGATTTATTCATCTTTTTTTCAATTATAGATGCAAATCCCTTTGTAAAACATGTCTCTAAAATATCTGTAATCAAAATAGTTGGAATTTTCATTTCCTGTGCAACATTTAATGATGCAAAATCCTCATCACTGATCACTAAATCTGGTTTATCTTCTTGTAGAATCTTTTGTGATATCTTTTTACAATTTTTATAATATTGATAATAACTCCAAAGCCATTTTGTAGGGTTCTTTAGAGTTCCATTTTCTACAATAAACAAAGGTGGATTGTAGATGTCTTGAACGTTTAATTCTAAACTTTCTAAAATTTTGGCAGCCCCACCTCCCGTGATAAATTTAGTATTGATATTTTGAATATTTTTTTCAATGGCAATGTCTCTTGTAACGTGACCTAGACCAATTGGGCTAGAAAAAAAATCAATTTTTCGCACAAAATTAAATCATTTCTCATCAAATTTCTATATTCTGACCTTTCTCAAAGTTTAAATGGATTTTAACTACGTTGGTTTCTGGGCCCATAGTCCAGGTCGGTTATGACGTCGCCCTTACACGGCGAAGATCCGGGGTTCAAATCCCCGTGGGCCCATATTCTATTGTTAAAGTCAATACACTCTAATGTTCTTAGAACTTAGACTGTTCTGAAAATTTAGAAAAAACAACTCATCCTATTTTACAACAACTTTTACTTTGCAATCCTCTTGTAATCCAATAAATAGAAAAAATCAATACTCCTACTGATACAAATTTCAGTTCTAATCCTTGCATTGGGAATAATGATAATCCTCCAATTGCACCTAAAATCACTGCAAGTGGTGCAGTACATGCTGGACATCCTGGAGTAAATGCTGCAAACACTCCTCCAAAAACTGCTGAAGAATTTGTTTTTACTGAATTCATCATCTTCATTCTTTTCATTCTAAATGTCATCATTGCAAAATTTATTCCCGCAAATACTGATATTACAACTGTTAATGCCATTGATGTTGCAATGTATGTTGGAGAAATTTCTACTGCTACATCAAAATGAGTGGGAAGCATTGACATTGTCAAAAAATAATAGATTATTCCTAGTCCTACACCACTAATAATTGCAATTGATGCATATCTTTTCATGCCCAAGACATTCTGAATTAATTGTAATTTACTTACCAAACAAGGTAATTAGCTACCCATCATATTTTAATTCTATTTTAATAATCAAAGATTTTTAGCCTTAAACCCCTTGAAATTATTATGTCTGAATTTTCTTCTGAAGAAAAAACAATCTTAATTCAATATGGGATCAAAAAATATGAGGACGAAGCCACTTTACTTGAAAAGTTAAAAAATATACTCTCTGAAAAAGACATTCAACGAAATATAGATACTCTGATTGGGACTCAAAGGGTCAGACGTATAGGTCCTGAAATTCTACAAAATAATGAAAGCCATACGGAATTGCCTGAATTACCTGATAATCTTAAACCTGTCATAGATAACCTGTAAAGTAAAAATCTTAAATTGGCCTATAATCAATTTTTGATATGAATTACATTATCTTATTTTCTAGTATTTTTGTTCTGGCAATCCTGCTGTCATTTTCTGTAGATCCTGCATTTGCCCATCCTCACTTTGGGCAAATAATGATTAATGGCCATTCACATGAATCTCAAACAGAAATTATTCCATTAAGTGGAATGATAGGACTTGAAAAGTCAACACTTTTGTTTCATGCACCTGAAGATAACGCTTTGCCTTGGGGATTTGTGGAAGGAAAAATTGCAAATCATGTTGATGGGTATCCTGTCATAATTCAGATCTTTCAAAATAATGATGCTGTTCACTTTACTCAAGTTGACGTAGGAGAAGATGGAAGATATGAATACAAGTTCAGAGTTTTACATTCAGAAAATGGAAATGTAGAGAAAATTTTTGATGGTGATTATTCTGTAAATATTTTCAAAGTGGTATATCTGAATCCTGGAAATTTAATCTAGAACCCTCTTAATCCTTGAGGGCGAATAATTTCTGGGTGCTGTTTCATCCATTCTATCTTATCTATCATTTCTTGTTTGTCTTGAGGAAAAGTACCTTTGATAGTGTATGCATTTGAACCATGATTTGCCCTAAACACAATCTCTTCTTTGGTATTGATTTGTTTGATTAAACTTTGTAATTCATCTAATGATTCATCATCATTAATTCTAACAAATTCGTCTTTGAATTTATCAAGAAATTCTTGTTTGATTCCATTCTCTAAATAGAGAGTCAGTGCTCCGACATAATGTGGAGAACAAGCACTTATCACTTCAGATGTACCTTTGATATGTTCTTTAGAGAATTTTCGACCTCCTAACCCTAAAATTACCATGCATGACATGACATAACCCGCATCTTTTGCTTTGTTAACTGATTTGATGATAGTTTTCCCAATTGCCCCTTTGGTAACTTTTTTCAGAACAATATCTGAACCACTTTCAATTCCCAAATAAAACATATCAAGACCGGCTTCGTTCATCTTCTGTAATTCATCAGAAGTCTTCTTTAGAATATTCATGGGCATTGCATAACAAGAAATCCTTTCAATCTTTGAAAATTTCTCTCTAATGTATTTCACAATTTTTATCATATATTCAGAATCAAGATTTAATGCATCTCCATCTGCAAGAAAAACCCTTCTAGTATCTGGTAAATATTTCGCCATCATATCAATCTCTGATTTTACTTCCTGCCATGGTCTTTCTGAGTATTCTTTTGTTCTGTACATATCGCAAAAAGAACATTCGTTAAATGAACAACCTAATGTAACTTGAAAAATTAAGGACCTTGCTTCTGAAGGTGGTCTGTATAACGGCGCATCATAGTTTAACATCATTTTTTTATTTCAATTATTTTGACTGATTATGTTTTTTATACTTTGATTATTTTTACACAAAATATCTTTTAGTTGTAGGCAAGAATTTCTTGCATTCGTTATGTCAAATAATCCTTGTTGCAAAAAAATTACTTTGGATTAATCTTAGTTTAATTGTAACAAAATTTGTGCAAATCCATGTTACAAGAATATTTTAAACTTAACAAAAATATTCTAATTGCATTTGCTGCATCAATTTCAATTTCAGCAGTCATAGCGCAAATTTTATCTGATCAAGCCAACTATCTGAATACAACTTATACGACTATTGCTGATTATGTAATCTACTTTTCTGTTTTTAGTGGATTGTTTTATTTTGATAATCGTTTAAAGTATCGTCTAAAATCAGGAAAAACTGATACAAAGAGACTAAAACATGATCTAAAAAAGCTGGTTACTTCTCTTGGAATTGGAGAAATTGTTTATACTGTAGTCCGATGGGGTTTGCAATATTATTTTCTTGTACTAAACTATGATCCTTATTTAGCATCAATTACATCACAAGCAATATCTACAATCATTTACATGATAGTAGTAAATCTAAGTGTAAAGATAACGAGGTTGTATAAAGATGGGAATTAGTGTATATGTTGATGGTTCAGGTGGTCCTAATGGTGGATATGGTTTTTTTGTCAAAGAAACAGGGGAATCATTTTATGAAAAAAAACCTGAAATAACAAACAATCAGGCTGAATATTTGGCGATAATTTCTGCATTAACTAAGTTTGTTGATTCTGATGAAGAAATTACAATTTTCAGTGATTCTAAAAATACTGTTAATCAACTCAATCATGAATTTGCAATAAATAATGACCAGTTACGTAATTTGGCAAGAGATGCATGGAATATTATTGGAAAATTTTCTAATTTGACAATTGTTTGGATATCTAGAAAAGAGAATTTGGCAGGAAAGATGTTGGGAAGCTGAATTCTAGAGATCAAAAACTTCTATGAATAACTTTATTATACAAAATCTTTTGATCATCGTTACATGACAGAATCTGTCGTTTTATCTCCAAAATCTATTGCAGTAATTGGCGCATCTGACAAAAGAGGAAGTGTTGGAGCTACCATCACATCAAATATTATGAATGGTTTCAAGGGAACCGTATATCCTATTAGTCCTACAAGAGAAACTGTATTTTACAAAAAAGCATACAAGAGTGTTTTAGATGTTCCAAAATCAATTGATCTTGCAGTAATTGTTATCAAAAACACATTGGTTGCACCTGTGTTAGAAGAATGTGGTAAAAAGAAAATCAAGGGAGTAATTATCATCACCGCAGGATTCAAAGAAGTTGATGAAGAGGGAGCAAAACGTGAACAACAAGTCAAAGACATTGCTAAAAAATACAAAATTCAAGTTATTGGACCAAATTGTCTTGGTGTCATGAATCTTGATCCAA
Organism: uncultured Nitrosopumilaceae archaeon; assembly: GCA_964343515.1. Lineage (GTDB taxonomy): Archaea > Thermoproteota > Nitrososphaeria > Nitrososphaerales > Nitrosopumilaceae > Nitrosopumilus. The sequence continues at coordinate 102,725 of CAYFJT010000003.1, read as the reverse complement.
AAACAATGATGAATTCCACTTTTCTAAAAGTTACCCCCAAGTCTGGAAAAATTGCCCTAGTTTCCCAAAGTGGTGCAATTTGTGCTGCCTTGGTTGAAGATGCTAGTGCACAAGGAATTGGTTTTTCTGCTGTTGTGAGTCTTGGAAATAAGGCTGCGATGAGCGAGGTTGATGTGCTAAAAATCCTTGCAAATCACAAACAAACAGAAGTTATCGTAATGTATCTTGAAGATATGGGTAATGGTCAGGAATTCCTAAAAGTTTGTAAAAATATCACTAAAAAACTCAAAAAACCTGTTCTCGTTCTCAAATCTGGACGCAGCCCTGAAGGTGCTAAAGCTGCAATGTCTCATACTGGTGCTTTAATGGGTTCAGATGAAATCTATGATGCATTACTAAAACAATCTGGTGCAATTAGAGTTGATACTATGGAAGAATTGTTTGATTATGCAACAGCATTCTCAAAACAACCTTTGCCTTCTAAAGGTGATTTAGTAATTGTCTCAAATGCTGGTGGGCCTGCAATTATTTCTACAGATGCATGTTCAAACGCAAAAATCAAAATGGCAGATATTACAAGTGCAAGAAAACAAATCGATGAAGTAATTCCACCTTGGGGAAGTTCTAGAAATCCTGTTGATATTGTTGGTGATGCTGATTTTAATAGATTTCAAAATGTATTGGATCGTGTTTTAAAACATCCTAACGTTGGTTCTGTTATCTCGATGTGTACCCCATCTGGAACCTTAGATTATGATAAATTAGCAGAAGTTATTGTTACCGTGTCAAAAAAATATAAAAAAACAATGCTTGCAAGTTTGATGGGACTAGATGAAGGAATTACTAATAGAGAAATTTTAGCTGCTGGAAATGTTCCATATTATACATATGCAGAAGGTGCAATCAGAACACTTGCTGCTATGATCAGATTCTCTAATTGGGTCAAATCCCCTTCTGGTAAAATAACAAAATTCAAAGTAAACAAAGCAAAAGCTAAAAAAATATTTGATCAGGTCAGAAAAGAGAACCGTCCAAATCTTTTAGAAGAAGAAGGTCAAGAAGTTCTCAAAGCATATGGTTTACCACTTCCTAAAAGTGCACTTGCAAAGAATGAATCAGAAGCAGTAAAAATTGCAAAGAAGATTGGCTATCCAGTTGTAATGAAAATTGCATCTCCTCAAATCATTCACAAATCTGATGCAGGTGGAGTTAAAGTCAATTTAACAAATGATGCTGAGATAAAAAATGCTTTCAAAACTATCGTAAATAATGCCAAAAAATATGATAAGAAAGCAGAGATTAAAGGCGTTTTGATTGTAGAGATGGTAAAAGGCGGTAAAGAATTAATCATCGGTTCAAAACTAGAACCTGGCTTCGGCCCAGTTGTTATGCTTGGAATGGGTGGAATTTATGTTGAAGTTCTCAAAGATGTTACCTTCAAACTTGCCCCAGTTACGGATAAAGAATCTGATGATATGATAACATCAATCAAAACCCAAAAACTCCTTCAAGGTGTCAGGGGTGAAAAACCATCAGATATTGCAAAACTCTCTGAATGCATTCAGAGATTATCTCAACTTGTAACTGATTTTAAAGAGATCAAAGAGTTAGACATGAACCCTGTTCTAGTCATGGAGAAGGGTAAGGGCTGCCGAATTCTAGATGTACGAATTGGTCTTTGATCGCAACTTATTTGTAAATTTACTCATGAATATTTATACACCCTGAAAATACAATTGGGATATGGCTAATGTTCTGAAAACCATTCGAAGTGGTGATGACTATATCGAAAGCCTTAGAGGACGTGATCTCAAAGTTTACCTTTTTGGGGAATTGGTTAAAGAACCCGTAGACCATCCTATGATTAGACCATCAATAAATGCTGTTGCTGAAACTTATGATCTTGCATTACGTGAAGAAGCATTAGCTTCTGCTGATTCAGCACTTACTGGGATTAAGGTAAATCGATTTTTACATATTGCAGAGAGTGCTGAAGATTTGGTTTTGCAAAATAAGATGCAAAGAAAACTAGGGCAAAACACTGGAACATGCTTCCAAAGATGTGTGGGAATGGACGCAATGAATGCTTTGCATTCTACAACTTTTGAAATTGATGAGAAACATGGAACTGATTATCATAAAAGATTCTTAGAATTTGTTAAAATGGTCCAACAAGAAAATCTTGTAATTGGAGGTGCTATGACTGATCCTAAAGGCGATAGGAGTAAAGGACCTTCAGAACAAGATGATCCTGATTTGTTTACTAGAATTGTTGAGACTGATGAAAAAGGAGTTTATGTTTCTGGTGCTAAAGCACATCAGACTGGTTGCATAAACTCTCACTGGATAATTTTAATGCCAACTATTAGATTGACAGAATCTGATAAAGATTGGGCTATTGTGGGTGCAATTCCTGCAGATGCAAAAGGTGTCACTTACATTTACGGTAGACAATCTTGTGATACTCGAAGTATGGAAGAGGGCGATATTGATGATGGCAATGCCAAATTTGGTGGACAAGAAGCCTTGATCATTTTAGATAAAGTATTCATCCCTTGGGATATGGTCTTCATGCATGGCGAATATGAATTCGCATCAATGCTTGTAGAACGTTTTACATGTTATCATAGACGAAGTTATGTTTGCAAAACTGGATTAGGTGATGTTCTAATTGGAGCTGCAGCGACAATTGCTGATTATAATGGGGTTCCTAAGGTTTCTCACATTAAAGATAAGATTATTGAGATGACTCATCTTAATGAGACAATATTTGCAGCAGGTATTGCATCTTCTCATCAAGGGCAGGAGATGAAATCAGGTGTATATCTAAATGATGATATGCTTGCTCAAGTTTGCAAACATAATGTTACTAGATTCCCATATGAAATTAGTAGACTTGCACAAGATATTGCTGGTGGTTTAGTTGTTACACTTCCATCTGAAAAAGACTTTAGACATCCAGAAGCAGGTCCGCTACTCAAAAAATACCTTGCCGGCAGAAAAGGCGTTGATGTAGAAAACAGAATGAGAATTCTTCGATTAATTGAAAATATGACGTTGGGCAGAAATGCAGTAGGATATCTTACTGAATCAATGCATGGTGCAGGTTCTCCACAAGCACAAAGAATTCAAATTCAGAGACAAATGCAAGTAGGGTATAAAAAGAATCTTGCAAAAAATCTGGCAGGAATAACTAATGATATTGAGGAACCTGTAGAATCTACTGAATACTTTAAACGAGTTTTCAAAACAAAAGATTCTGTTCTCTAAAAACCAACTAGAAGACTTTTTCATGAAAATATATTTCCTATTGAAAAATCCCTAATAACATTATTCTACTCTTTTGAAACTTAACAATACTCAGGATCTTTTTTTAATAATTTTCACGTAGTTATGTTACCAAGCAAGCAGGACAATCTTATGTTCTTTATGTATGCTATGAATACGTTTGCCTGAAATTAACAATCTATTCTCTCTTCTCTTCTTTAGATTCTTCATTAGGTTCTAATCTTTCATCTGATTTTGTTTCAGATGTTCTCTCATTTTTTTCAAGATTCTCTAACTCTGTTGGTTTGGAATATTCTGAATCTTCCTCAATTTTACCAATGTCTGATAATTCTTTATCAATATCTGAACTATCTGAATCTGTATGATTTGTGAATGAAGATTCTTTTTCCTTTTTCCTTTTTGTGAATTGTTTGGCAATCATTATTCCTATTACAATAGCGATAATGACATAGTTAATGGGTGGTTTTAGTAACTGTGTTATGTATCCAACCTGTGGGAGTGTATATGCAACTTTTCCAATGTATTCATCTTCTGTAATTGGAAAATCTGTTCCCGGAATTGAAGCTGGATTTGCATCTCCTTTTGTTCTAATTGTTTTAGGATCTTCATCTAAGATAGATGCAACCCTGTGTACAATCACTCTATTGTGGTCAGAAGGACGATTAAATACGATAATGTCTCCAATTTCAAGTTCTTCAAACTGTTCATGTCCTGAAACAATCAAAACATCATAAACTTCTAAAGCAGGAATCATACTTCCACTTGCAACTACATAAAATGGATTTTGTGTTCCAAATGCAACTTGTAGACCAATCCAAATTACCAAGACTCCAACTGCAACAATAACAATATCTTTGATAACTCCTTTTGAAATAGACTTTTCCCCCAATTACATTATCGCCTATAGTGTCCTTGATTAAATTTCCTAACTACTGAAGTGGTGTTCCGCATTCTTCACAGAATTTTGAACCCTCTTTATTTGAAAATCCACAATTTGAACATTTTCCTGAAGGTACACTTTCTTCTGGGTTTCCTAGTAATATGACTTCTCCTACTTTTTTGATATTTTTCCATGGAATACTACCTTCAATTCCGTCATTTTGGGTAATTACTAGAACCATTGATTGTGTTGAATCGATTCCAACTTGCTTTGCAATTCCAACTTTGTTGGCATTTTCGTCATATACCACTCTTCCTTCAATTGAACTTACTGACGTTGCAGGACTTGGTTGAGTAACTGTTTCTTGTGGTGGTTGATTTTCAGGACCTTCAATAGGCTGTAGCGTATTTTCTGTTAATGGTGATGTTTCTACTTGTGGTACACTTTCTGTTTGTGGTTCAATTGGTTTTGCATTTCCAACGTCTCCTCCTTCATCTTGTTTCTTAAATTCTCTATATTCAGCAATTGATGAATCACATGTATTGCAAATGTATTGCCCTCTCTCTGCAAGAATTAAATTTTCTGCAACTTCTTCATTTGGATGTTCAAATTCAATTTTTGGTGCTCCTTCAAATTCTTTTTCACATGTATTGCAAAAATGTTTAGAAATTTTATCAACATCTAATCTGCCAATTGGTGCTAAAAACAGATCTGGACCTCCAAGATTTCCTTTCATCTGTTGTTCATCTGTTATTCGAGCCATTACATAGCCCCCAGAACCTCTTAATTTTTTTATTCTAAGCTCAGAACTCATAACGAGAATATATCAAAACGTCATTTAAGTATATATCAGAAATCATTTTCCTCTCAAAAAATTTGATGTTCTTTTGGTGAACGTTTTTAGGTATGAGTAATAGACTATCAGTACAATGGGAATAACACAAATTTCAGATGCGAAGTCTTGGGAAATTGATGTGATAAACTCTGACATTCCAGTATTTGTAGACTTTTGGGCAGAGTGGTGCGGTCCTTGTAGAATGGTAGGTCCAGTAGTTGAAGAATTGGCAAATGACTATGATGGCAAAGTGAAATTTGTCAAGGTTAATGTTGATGAGGCTAATGAATTGGCTTCAAAATACAATGTCTTTAGTATTCCAACCTTGATTCTCCTTAGTAAAGGTGAAATAGTTAGCCAGCAAGTAGGAGCTGCTTCAAAAGAATCATACAAAAATATGATTGACAGAGCTCTGGCATAAATTCTCAAAAAACATGTTTTTCTTATTTTTTCATCCAAATTTCATATCTAAAATTCTCTTTCTTTTGTTTAAGGAAAATTTGGTAAATGAATAAAAACACAACTCTAAGAGTAATTTAGGGGCCGGTGGTTTAGGGGTATAATGCCTCGTTCGCAACGAGGATGTCGAGGGTTCGATTCCCTCCCGGTCCACTTTTCCAGAAACTATTATACATAAACAATGAATATTGTCTTCATGGAAGTATTTGATGGCAAAAAAGCAGCACAAGAATACATGTCAAAACATACTTTGGCATTTTCAACTCCAGAATTAACTCTTATGAGATTTGCATTTTGGCTGGGAGATTCTGTTCCAGATCCAAACAATGAAGGAAAAGGTATTCCAAGAATGATGACTTTTCTAACCGAACAAGATTTTGAACCTGTAATGATTGATGATGACAAATACGAACCCTCTGGAGCAGTTAAGAGTTCTGGATTGATGGGAAACGCTTACACTGAACAAAAAACTGATGGTAAGTTTTGCTCAGAGTGTGGTACTAGTCTTTCAACAACAGCCAAGTTTTGTCCTGAATGTGGAACGACTCAAGAATAAAATAATTTTTAATTTCTAATTTTATGTTTTAGCTCCGCACTTTGTACAGAATTTTGCATTTGGTCTTAACTCTGCACCACATGACGAACATCCGGTTCCATTACTTTGCGGTGCAGTTTGTCTTGGCATTAATGATGGATCTGGTGATGGTAATGTTCCAACATCATTGAATGCTTCTTGCGCAGATACAATTCCTGGTGGACCTCCTCCAACTGGATTTTGTGCGGTTCCTGTTCTCGGTGGCATACCTCCTGCCATCATTCCTGGTTGCCCCATACCTGGCATCAAACCTGGTGACTGTGTACTTCCAGAACCTGATCCTACTGATTTTTTTAGTTCAAAAATTACTTTGATTGCTAAAAATTCTAATGCAGAATATGCTACAGTATAATCTCCTAATTTTTGAAAGAATTCTTTATCACTGATTTGTCCTTTTTTGTACATGTTATTTGTATCTAGGAATGATTCATAGTATCCTTGAGATTCATCAAACAAACTTTGTAGTTTGTCAAAGAGCATGTTTAGTGTATCTACTTCACCAAATGACATACCCTGCTTTAATTTTTGGAATATTAATTACTTTAGGATCTTCTTTTGTCAAAAGGTTCATTCGTCTAGAGAAAAAAACAGTCTCCTTTGATACGGAGACTCGGAAATGTATTAACTAGTTTATGTGAGCTTTTGGGCTACCAGCTAACACCGCAAGATGTCTCTGACTCAATGAATATTATGACATCCCGTCTTTGTTAAAAAATCAGAGTCAAAAAGAATCACTTTTTACTAAATCTTTTTTGGTAATTTTTGTATATTCTCCTTTGCCTTCTACAAACTAATCACAAACATACTAATTTTGATATTTAAAATGACACAAGATCCAAAAATATGTGCTGACTACAGTTTGTATGATTTAAGTGTCTGTTGAAATGATATTCTCTATTACATGAGTTTGTTAATTTGAAATCTTTAGTTGCATATCTCCATCTTTTGAAAACCCAAAAAATTTAATTTTGAAATTACTCAAAAAATATTTGTAATAGTCTAGGGACTGTGTTTCTACAGAGAATTTGAATAGATTTTCATTTACTTTCATGTAAAAATGATGATAAAATACTGTTGACAATTTTTTTTAATAATTATGTCATTACTGTAATTTCTTTTTCTGACATTCCCCCATGACCTGGATCAATCTTTTGCTTTGGATTAAGTGATGTATCATGATGACATGGTTTGTTACAAACCGGACAAAATTTTCTGTCCATTACTATGCATTGACAAATATGATTTTTTAAATATGCTTGTGCTGCTTGATTCCATTCTCCTGTACCATTACAATACACACAAACATTTGAACCACTGGAACCTACTCCTTTACAAAAGTCGCATACATCTTCTATCATATCTGTTATTGTCGTATGCGGTTTTGAATCAATATATTTGAAAAGATTGACTATCTCAACGCATAATAGACTGCAAACAAAAAAAACTCCTGATGACATATGATACTGTAATTACTGATTCACACGTCATTCTGCCACAAGGAATGGTTGATAAAAACATCATTGTTGATGAAGGAAAAATTGTTGCCCTTACAAATGATATCCCTGCATGTGATCGTAAAATCAATGGAAAAGGATTGATTTCTGTTCCTGGTCCCATCGACACTCATGTTCATTATGGTGTCTATTCTCCAATTAATGAGGCAGCAAAAACTGAATCTCATGCTGCTGCAATTGGTGGTGTTACAACTATGATGAGAATGCTCCGATTAGGAGATCCATTTTCTAATTCACTACAATCTCAATTAGATGCTGCATCTCAAAATCATTATGTTGATTATGCAATCCATGCATCCATCTTTACTTCTCAACAAATTAATGAAATGAATTATTGTGTAAACAAAGGAATCACTTCATTTAAAATTTACATGAATCTGGGGGGTGAAATTGGTCATGTTTACATGGATATGCCTCCAAATTCTTCTGAACTTGTTGCAGCAAATGTTGATGTAACTGATGAAATTGTTGAACAGACTGTAAAGACTGCTGCTTCTCTTGGATGTCCTGTTCTAGTCCATGCTGAAGACTACGAATCATGTGGATGTGGAATACAAACTGCAAAAGAAAAAAAATTAGATGGATTATCGGCATGGTCTCATAGTCGTTCTCCTGAATTTGAAGTAAAAGCAATCAAAACAGTTTCAAAATTTGGACGTGACTATGATTGTGTTGTTTATTTTGTTCATATTGGTTCTGAATTAGCTCTTAAACAAATTTATGAAGAAAGAAAACTTGGCACAAAAATTTTTGTTGAAACATGCCCTCATTACTTGACATTATCTTACGAAAAACAAGACGGATATCTTGCTAAAGTAATGCCTCCAATAAGAACTCAAAATGATCAAAGGGCAGTATGGGATGCGCTTTCTACTAATCAAATCGATACTATAGGTACAGACCATGTTGCAAATCAACTCAAACTCAAATTAGATGGTAATGATGTTTGGTCTGCATTAGCAGGGTTTCCTGGAATTGGAACTGTGCTTCCTATATTACTTAATGATGGAATAAACCAAAATAGAATTACTTTGGAGCAATTTGTAAAATTCACAAGTCAAAATGCGGCACAAATTTTTGGAATGTTCCCTCAGAAAGGAACTCTCGAGAAGAATTCTGATGCTGATATCACTATGATTGATTTGAAAAAAGAAAAAAAGGTGACATCTGAACTATTTGGTGGATTTTCTGATTACATAGTTTATGAGGGCAGACTTCTAAAAGGATGGCCTGTTAAAACAATTGTTAGAGGAGAACTAGTAGCTGAAGACTTTGAAGTGATTGGAAAACTTGGATATGGCCAACTTGTAAAAAGAATCATCAGTAAAAATTCTTAGAATCTTTTTTTAATTAGATAAATTTGATTGCACCATATCCAACTACTGATGAGGTATCTCCCATTACATCACCACTTGTTGAATAGCTTAAGAGTTCTCCTTTTTTTGCCCCTAATTTTTTACAGGCAATCATTACTGATGCAATGGCCCCGTATCCACATGCTGAAACTCTTTTCTCAATTAAAACATTGTAAAATTTTTCAACATTCATTTCTAAAATTGGCTCAATCAGTGATTTGTCTTGAGAATGTGCAAAAGAATTTTCCTCATAATGTGTAAAATCAGAAGATGCAACAATCATCGTATTTTTTGATTTAGCAATCTGTGCTATTGCATTTCCTACATCTTTTGCCATTTCCAAACTTTGATCTCGTAAAATTATTGGAAGAATCTTAAATTTGTTTGAAAGCATTGATTGCAACAATGGAATTTGAACTTCTAAGCTGTGATCCTTTAAATGAGAAAATTCATCAATTTCGATGTATTTTGAGTAATTTGCTATTTTTTCTGCAACTTCTGAATCCACATTTACTAATCCTAAGGGTGTTTCCCATTGAGTATCAATCATTGTTGCAACATCTTTTCCAACTCCAAAATGATTGGGTCCAAGAATGATAACTAATTCAGGATTTTTATCTGAAATTGCTTTGTAAGAATGACATGCAGTGGGTCCAGAATAGATGTAACCTGCATGTGGACAAATAACTCCATAAATTTTATCTTCTTTTTGAATTTGATTATTAGGTCCATACTTGTGTTGAAGACAAGAATTAATTAATTCTTCAAGTTCCTTTTTTGTTTCAGGATAAAATTGTCCTGCAACAACTGGTTTTCTAATCATGACATACCATACTCGTTATTTTATAAAAAAACATTTTATGATTCTCTAACAATGTCTCCGTTGGGCTTTTCTTCTTTGAAAATTACTCCTTGAAATTTTGAAATGATAGTAGATTTTTCTTTCCATGCATCCTTGATTAGTCCTGCTTTTTGACATGTGTGTTCTAAGAATTCCTCTTCACTCCATCCATATTCTGTAGGTACTTGAGGTAACAATAATCCCGAAGAAAAATTATTTTCTATAATTAACCCATCTCTCCCAACTTTGATTTGTGATAAATATTCTGAATATTCTTCCACTTTAATTTTCTCAGGGAGTGTTAGAACAGTTACTTCAAATATTATTTCATCTAGTTCATTCGTAGTCACTGGAGTAAATCTGGGATCTTTTACTGCAGCTGAAATTGCAGCATCACTTAACCCTTCAGATAGTTTCTTTATTGGTATAGGATATCCGATACATCCCCTTAATTCATCTTTTTTGTTTAATGTTACAAAAACTCCTGCATTAAAATCAAATTTTGAAATAAATTCTGAATCAGAAATTTTTGAATGATTTTTTAAAAATGCTGTTACAACTTTTCTTGCCATCTTGACTAGTTCTATTCCATCTAAATCTGAAAATTGAAAATTTGTCATACGTGTTAAATATGTAAAATTAACATAAAAAGCGTGACTACAATTCTTGGTAAAGAAGCTGAATTATATGAAAAACTTTCCGATGACAAAGTCAAATGTACTGCATGTGCACGTTACTGTGAAATTGGCAAAGGACAAATTGGTTTATGCGGAATTCGTGGAAATGAAAATGGAAAATTACAACTTTATGCCTATGGAAAGGTAATTTCTGGACATGTTGATCCAATTGAAAAAAAACCTCTGATTCATTATTATCCTGGAAGCAAAGTCTATTCTATTTCTACAACTGGATGTAATTGGCTTTGCAAATATTGTCAAAATTCGGAAATTAGTCAACGACGTGAAGTTCAAGGAATTGACATGACCCCTGATGAAGTTGTCAATACTGCAATCAAATATGGTGCTCATGGAATTGCATACACATACAATGAACCTTCAATCTTTATAGAATTTGCAAAAGACTGTGGAATTAATGCAAGAAAAAAAGGATTGTTTAATGTTTTTGTTTCCAATGGATATGATACGCCTGAGTCTGTTTCAATGATGACTAAATTCCTTGATGGAATAACTGTTGATTTCAAAGGAAGTGCAGAAAAAGAATTTACCCGAAAATTTATTGGAGTTCCTGATCCCCAACCAATATTTGATACTTTGTTAGAAATTAGAGATAAAACCAATATCCATATTGAAATAACTGATTTGATAGTTCCTGAAGTCGGAGATGATTTGGAACATGCAAAAAAACTCTCAAACTTTATTCTAGATGAGTTTGGGTCAGAAATGCCAATACATTTTCTACGATTTCATCCAGACTACAAGATGATGGAATTTCCTAGCACTCCTATTGAAACATTAGAAAAACATTATCAAATTGCAAAAAAGGTTGGATTAAAGTATGTGTATTTAGGAAATGTTCCTGGTCACAAGTTGGAGCATACGTATTGTTCTGAATGTAATAATATTGTTGTAAATCGTTATGGATTTAGTATACGTGGATGGAATCTTGATAAAAACAATTGTTGTAAGTTCTGTGGAAATAAAATTCCAATAGAAGGAAAATTGCAGAAAGGATACAAAGAAGACCGTTTTCAATTTGTATCTTAATTACTTCATGGTTCTAAGCTGTCTTTCAGTATCTCTGATGAAATCCTCATATTTCATAATTTGAGTAGTTAAACGAAATGCATCCATCTGATCTTCATTATCTTTTGAGCCTAGGAATGCCTTTCTTAACTCCATTAGTCTCTGTTGTTCTTCTGTAGCCTTTAGAATATCATTTCTAAGATCTTCACTTGTTGCCACATACTATGTATGGGATTTTTGGATTTAAGAATTTCATCTATAAAATATCAAATTTTCCACCATTTTTTGCTTTATAGATTACGTCTGGTTTTCTAATAAAAATCCCTGATTCTAAAACACCTGTGACTCCTTTGATTTTCTGCGTTAATGATTTTGGATTTTTTATTGTGCCAAAATCACAATCAAGTATGATATTTCCATTCTCTGTAAAAAATGGATACCCTCTATCAAGTGAACGTAATTGTACTTTACCTCCTAATTTTTTAATTGAATCTGTTACTGAATTTCTTGCAAGTGGATGAATTTCTACTGGAACAGTTCTTGTAAAGTCTTTCACAAATTTTGTCTTATCTGCCATTACTACAACTTTTTTGGCAATACTGAACAAAATATTTTCTCTAAGCAGAGCTCCTCCGCCACCTTTGATTACGAATTTTTGAGAGTTAATTTGATCTGCACCATCAAATACTATATCTATTTGGTCAACTTGGTCAGCCTCTATTAATGGAATTCCAACTTCTTCTGCAGTAAGTTTGATTTGTAATGATGTTGGTACACCTTTAATGTTGTATTTTTTTAATTTGATTAATTTTCCAAGTGATTTTACAAGTGCAGTTGCTGCTCTGCCACTACCTAAACCAATAACATAATCGTCTTTTACAAATTTTAATGCATTATTTGATAATGCCGTAATGGCATCATCGTAAGACAATTACTCTACCTCTGCTTGATCAAGCTTTGATAGAACTTTCATGATGTCTCCTTTGATTTTGTCTAAATCATCAATGTCCTCATCAACATCATCTGCTGATATTGGCTCAGATTTTTGGATTTCTGGTTCTGGAAGTGCTTTATGTTCTGTAATTTTGGCAACTTCTTTGTTAATGTCTGGTTTTGTTTCTAATTTAGGTTCAGGTTTTGCTATGACTTCTTGAATTATCTCAATTTTATCTTCAACTTTTGGTTTGGGCTGAACAATTTCCTTTACAATCTCTTCTTTTGGTTTGATTAGTTCTGTTTGAATTGTTTTTGGTTGTGGCATTGATTTTGGCATTCGTTTTTCTTCTTTTTCAAATAATGGGAATTTTGTTTCTTTTCTTGAAATGTTTGTCAAAGTAGTTAATTCAAATGACTGTCGTGATTTTGTGGCAGGAATTGTTACTGGCTCTGTTTTTGTCTCCGTTGGTTTTTCAAAATTGAATGTATTCTTAAATGAATTTGTAGATTGTTTTGTCTCTTTCTTTATTTCAGGTTTCTTTATCTTTGGTGTTTCAACTTTGTCAGTCACTATCTTAGATGATAATTCATATAATCTATCATCTAGTTTTGATAATTTTTGATCCATTAATGTAATCAAACCATCTCCTACTGGACCCAGGTCTGGATGTTTACTTGCTTGTTCAAGTTTTTCTAATTTTGCTAAAACAATTCCTAATTGATGTTGATATTTTAACAACAATTTGTCTTTTTGAATTTTTGAAAATTCTGAATCTGCTTGGTATAATCTGGAAATTGTTTTTGTAAGAATATCTTTTTCAATTTTCAATGAGTTAATCTGATTTTTGATATGAGAACTAGCACCAAGACTTAGTAATTGATTTTTATCTTTTGGCATTTTACGTACAGCAGCAGCTGTAGCTACGCCTGCTAATGAACTAAGAATTAGGGCAATTTCTTGCATCTATGTGTACCATTTAATCCAGGAATATTTTCTTCTTTTGGCCTCTGGGAATCCACAACTCGCACATTGGTGATGACGTTTATGAAGTGAGTTCTTTCCACATCTTCTGCATCTAATGTGTACTTTCTTCTTTGTAAAACCACCCATAGAAGTTGTGCCTTTCACCATTCCAAATCACCTAATTTTGTGCCGGTGGAGGAGAAATCATTACTACGTTATCTCCTCTAACTACAATGGTTCCAAGACCTTTTGAATCGCCTTCAGCAGGAATCTCCTCTGAAGAGTCGAGTAGCAGGTTCATGTGTTGGTCAAAACCAAGTAGATTACCTCTGATGGTTTTATTTCCTTTGAGCTTTATCAATACAACTTGATTGATACTCTCATCCAATACTTTAACTGCCATATCAACGGACATCTATTTCACTTATTGGCTTTGGTATTGAGGGATTATATTAAAATTTCATTGGTGAAACTATAATCTGTGCCCAGTAAGGCAAGTTTGACACTTTTTCCCTAGATTTCTTATGATTTCAGCAAAAATCAATTGCCCATCTTTTTTTGTAGCTTTTGTAGGATCTCCCCAAATACCATTTTTTGTAGCTTTTGGAAATGATTTGCTTGCTAATTCTCCAAGTTTCTCAATTTCTCGTTTTGTCATTTTTTCTGTAATGAGGCCTTTTTTTGCTGATTTCATTTTGACATTTTTTGAAATGGCTAACATTAATGATGTTTCAACAAATCCCGCATGATCAAAATCCCTTTCCATAAAATGCCAGTAAGAAACTGGAAATACTTTGAGTCTGTTTTTTGAGATTTTCTTCATTTTGTCATCAATATTTTTTATTGAATTTTGATTTCCATGATGTCCATTAATTATGAAAACAGTTTTGATGTTATTTTCTAAGAGCGAAGAACATATGTCAATTAAAACAGTCTGTAGAGTGGATTTCTTGATGCTCAAATTAAAAAATGGGGCATGTTCAAATGACACTCCGTAAGATAACGTCGGAAGCAAGAGATATCCTCTTTTTTTACAAATTTCTCTTGCTATTGCTGTTACAATATCTGTATCTGTTGAGATGGGAAGATGTGGTCCATGTTGTTCAATTGAGCCTATTGGAATAACTGCAACTTGTTTTTTTCTCTTAATTGATTTTCTAAGATTGGGATCAAATTGAACTTTTATTTCTGTCATTTGATTCACTTTGATTTGATGTGAACTTTTCTCCAACGAACATCTAGTTTGTTTTCTAGATGCATCTTCATTGCTTTGAATAACGTATCTGCTTCTAATTTTTGCCCTTTTGATTTTATTTTCTCAAGAGTATCATTTGGATCTACTTTGAAAGAATCTTGGAAAATTATAGGTCCTTGATCTAAGTTTTCAGTAACGTAATGTGATGTAACTCCTACAATTTTTGTTCCTCTTTCATAAGCTTGTGCATATGCTAATGCACCTGGAAATGCAGGTAACAATGATGGATGAATGTTGATAATTCTATTTGGATATCTCCAAACAAAGTTAGGGCTAAGAATTCTCATATATCTAGCAAGTGAGATCAAATCAATATTGTATTTTTTACAAATTTGAATAATTCTCTCTTCTGCTTTTTGTTGATTTTTTTCTTCAATTACTACAAATGGAATCTTTACTTTCTTTGCTAGTGGTTCAAGTGTTTTTTCAGTGCCTATTATTACTGAAATCTTTCCTTTCAATGATTTTGATTTTGATAGAATTGTCTGCAGACATAGAGGTTCTTTTGTTACAAAAACTGCAATATTTTTTTGTGAATTTGTTTCATGATGCGTACTTACGTCCATCTTTTCATTTTTAGCTAAAATCTGAATTTCTGTATCAAATTTTTTCACATCTACTGCTTTTACAAACGATACTTCTAGATACATTCCAAAAAGACCTTTGATAACATTCTGGTTTACTTTCTCAATGTTTCCTCCTTTTGAGAATGCAAAATTGGTAAACGAAGCTACAATCCCTTCTCTGTCCTTTCCAACAACTGTTATCCCTACTACAGTTTTTTTCATGACTTTGTTTTTTGATGATTTTCTCATTATTAATCATTCACGGAAATTAATCTGGTGCGGGAGGTGGGATTTGAACCCACGAACTCCTAAGAGATAGGGTCCTAAGCCCTACGCCTTTGACCAGGCTGGGCGACTCCCGCAAGGAATTTGCCATTAAACACAAATTTATCTATTATTGAATAACATCATGGCAAAATTTTTTGGAACAAATGGAATTCGTGGAATTTTTGATGAAGATTTTACTTTGGATTTTATTCATGATATGACTTTGGCAATTGGAACTTACTTTCAAAAAGGACCAATTTTGATTGGATATGATGGCAGAGATTCCAGTCCTGTAATTTGTAAAGTTGTAACTTCTGCTCTTAACTCCATAGGAATTGATTGTAATGTTGCAGGAATCGTACCTACTCCTTGTCTTGAATTTGCAGTAAAGAAATTAGAATATTCAGGTGGAATCATGATTACTGCCTCTCATAATCCTCCACAATACAATGGAATCAAACCTGCTGCATCTGATGGAGTAGAAATATCTCGTGAAGATGAATTAATTATTGAAGATATCTACCTTCAAAAAAATTGGATTAAAAATCCTGTAAATTGGGGAACGACAAAAAAAGAAGAACGTGCAATTGAGGTTTATCTAAATGGAATCATTTCACAAATTAATTCTAAACTGATAGAATCAAAACATTTCAAAGTTGTTTTAGATCTTGGAAATGGTGCTCAGGCAGTTACTGCTCCTGGTTTTTGTAACCTGATTAACTGTGAAACTTTTCTTGTAAATGAAAAAATTGACGGTACATTTCCAGGACGTGGTTCAGAACCAACTCCTCAGAATCTTTCAGAATTATCAAAAACTGTCATAGACAATGATGCTGATCTAGGAATAGCATTTGATGGTGATGGTGATCGAAGTATTTTTTGTGATGACAAAGGAAAAATTTTGACTGGTGATAAATCTGCATTCTTGTTAACCAAACATATCTTGACAAATAATCCAAACTCATTAGTTGTTACTTGTTTGAATTCTGGTTCTAACATTGAAGAATTATCAGAACAATTTGATTCTAAAGTTATTCGTACAAAAGTTGGAAGTGTTGAAGTCTCAAGAAAAATGGTTCCAACAAATGCACTAATTGGTTTTGAAGAAAATGGTGGATTCATGTTTGGAAAACATAACCAAGTTCGAGACGGTTGTATGACTTTGGGATTGATGCTTGATCTATTATCTGTATCTTCTAATTCATTATCTGATGAGATCTCTACCCTTCCTCAATCTTTTACTACAAAAGATAAGGTCCCATGTTCTCCTGAAAATGTCCAAAAACTAATTTCATCTCTAAAAGATGAATTCCCAAATTCCGATATCACTGATGGCATCAAGATCAATTTAGATTCGAGAAGTTGGGTCATGATCCGACCTAGTGGAACAGAACCAATTGTTAGAGTGTATGCCGAAGCTCAAAGTCAAGACAAATTAGACGATTTAATGTCTGAATATCTCCAAAAAGTTAAGACAATTATCTCCAGACAACACTTTTAAAACCAAACCAAAGGATGTAGGGAATGGGGAATGAACCTTAGGGTGACGAAGTATGGGAAAAGCATATTATGTTAAATTTGAGACGCCAGAAGACCTCGTAAATCCAATCTTGGAGGCTGTTAGAGTTGCATCTACTAGTGGTAAGGTCAAGAAAGGAACTAACGAAGCAACTAAGGCAATCGAACGTGGTACTAGCAAATTAATTGTCATTGCTGAAGATGTTGAACCTCCTGAGGTAGTTGCACATCTTCCAATTCTTTGTGAAGAGCAAGGAGCAGCATTTGCATTTGTTCCAAATAAACAAGAATTAGGCAAATCATTGGGTATTGACATTACTTCTGCCGCTGCAGCAATTTTGGATGCTGGTGATGCACAACATATTGTAGACCAAGTTGTCTCATCAATTGCTAAAATTAAAGGTGGAAAGACTGATCAATGAGCGCTACAACTGATGAAGTAGTTCACTCTGAAATTATTCAAATTGTTGGTAGAACTGGTATTGCTGGTGAGGTAATTCAAGTTAGAATTAAAGTTCTTACAGGAAAAGATAAAGGTAGAATTCTTACTAGAAACGTCAAAGGCTCTGTTAGATTGGGAGAAATTCTAATGTTAAGAGAAACAGAGAGAGAAGCAAAGAAGATCAAGTAGGTGTGTTGAATGAGTCTTTTAGTTAAACCATGTAATTTCTGTAACAGACCAGTTGCAAAAGGCTCTGGTACTATGCTTGCAAAAAATGATGGAACTGTATTGTGGTTTTGTTCAGCAAAATGTAAAAAGAATGCACTAGAACTCAAACGTGATCCAAGAAAATTCAAGTGGACAAAAAAATACGTTAAAGGCGGAATCAGAAAGAATTAAAATTGACTGAAAAATCATTATTCATTGTAAAACCCGATGCAGTATCTAGAAATCTAGTTGGTGAAGTTATTTCTAGATTTGAAAGAAAAGGATTCAAAATTTTGAAATTAAAGATGTTTACCTTTTCTCAAGAACAAGCAGAAAACTTCTATGGTGTTCACAAAGACAAACCATTTTTTGGTGAATTAACATCATTTATCACGTCAGGACCTGTGGTTGCAGCAATTATTGAAGGTAATAACGCAATTGCAACTACTAGAATAATGATTGGTGCAACAAAATCTTTTGAAGCAACACCTGGTTCTATTAGAGGTGACTTTGGATTAGGGTTTAGTGAAAATATTATTCATGCATCAGATTCACAAGAGAGTTTTGATCACGAATCGAGGGTAGCATTTGAGTGATCTGATTTGCAAATTCGTCAGCCCATAGTGGCAGTTCTTGGTCACGTAGACTCTGGTAAAACGTCGCTTTTAGATAGAATTCGTGGAACTGGCGTTCAGGGTAGAGAAGCTGGGGGAATAACACAACACATAGGTGCTAGTTTTTTACCTACTGAAACAATTAAAGAGACTTGTGGTCCTCTATACAAGAAACTTGAACAATCAGAAAATAAAGTCCCTGGAATTTTAGTTATTGATACTCCTGGGCACGAAGTTTTTACAAATCTTCGCTCTCGTGGTGGATCTGCAGCTGATATTGCAATTTTAGTAGTTGATGTTAATCGTGGATTTCAACCCCAAACAAATGAAAGTCTGAAAATTTTACAGAGTAGAAAAGTTCCTTTTGTTGTAGCTTTAAACAAATGTGATCAAATTTCTGGATGGCGAAAGTCTGAAACTTCTTTTATTTCACAAGCAATCAAAGAACAAGATGCATCTATTCAAACTGATCTCGATCAAAAAATCTATGATGTGGTAGGAACACTTTCTGTTTTAGGATATCAATCTGAAGCATTTTATCGTGTAAAGGACTTTAAATCTGAAATTGCGATTGTTCCTATCTCTGCTCGTTCAGGTGTTGGAATTCCTGAACTTCTTAGTGTTTTAGTAGGCTTGACTCAACAATATTTACAAAAAAGATTAGATCAGGAAGAAAAAGATCCTCGTGGAATTGTTTTAGAAGTAAAGGACGAAGTTGGATTGGGGCAAACTGCAAATATCATATTAATTGATGGTTCCATCAAAAAGGAAGACAGTATAGTTGTAGCAAAACGTGATGGTGTAATTGTAACAAAACCAAAAGCATTGTTATTACCAAAAGTGCTTGATGAGATGCGTGATCCACGTGATAAATTCAAACCTACTCCTCAAGTTGATGCTGCAGCTGGACTAAAGATTGCATCGCCAGAACTTGAAGGTGTTCTTCCGGGAAGTACTCTTTATGTTGCAAGAAATGATGATGAGATTGCAAAATACACCAGTCTCATAGAATCTGAGATGAAATCCATGTTTGTAGATACTGAAACTACTGGAATTATTCTAAAATGTGACACTATAGGTTCCCTTGAAGCTATTGCTGAGATGCTGAGACGTTCACAAGTTCCTGTGGCCAAAGCCGATATTGGCCCTATAAATAGACGTGATGTAATTGAAGCCAAGGCAATAAAAGAAAAAGACCGACATTTGGGAATTATTTTGGCCTTTAATGTCAAAGTTTTACCTGATGCAAAAGAAGAATCAGAAATCAGTCATATCAAAATCTTTGAAGACAAAGTTATCTATAGTTTAATTGACAACTATAATGCTTGGGTTGAAGAAGACACTGCGAATCAAGAAGATGCAATATTTTCTGAATTAATCCCTGTCTCTAAATTTACTTTTCTTAAAGGAATGATATTTCGAAATAACAATCCTGCAGTTTTTGGAATTAGAATAGATGTTGGAACTTTGAAACATAAAATTCCATTCATGAATTCTGATGGACGCAAAATTGGGAACATACATCAACTTCAACATGATAAAAAAACAGTAAGCTCCGCCAAAACAGGTGATGAAGTTGCATGTTCGGTTCAAGATGTAACTATAGGAAGACAAATTTTTGAAGAAGAAGTTTTTTACACATTTCCTCCTTCTCATGAGGCAAAACAACTACTAAACAAATTCATGCATAAATTAAGTACTGAAGAACAAGAAGTACTAAATGAAATAGTTGAAATTCAAAGAAAGAAAGAAGCAGCTTATGCTTACTAATTTTCTGGCGAATGTTTCTGACACATCATATTGATTTCAGGAGCTCCTACTGCGCCCATCATCTTATCAACAATCTGCCCTGATTTGAACATGATAAATGTTGGAATTGATTGTACTGCGAATCTCATCGCAATGTTTTGATTATTGTCAACATTAACTCTTGCAAATTTCACTTTGGGGAATTTTTTTGATAGACTCTCAAACACTGGATGCATCATCTTGCATGGTCCGCACCACTCTGCCCAAAAATCGACTAATGTTGGATTTTCAGACAAAACGGTTTGTTCAAAATTAGAGTCATCTAAATCAATAATTCCAGGCTCAACCTCAGGTTGGTTTTGCTGTTTTAACATTTCTTCTAATTTTCTCTGTTTGATTTTTTCAATTTCTGGATCATCAGACAATACGATATCAAAACTCATTCTACTAAAAAATCTATATTGAAAAATTACTCATCCTTAGATTTTACTGGAATTGCTTCATATCTCCTTGATTTGCAAATGGGACACTGATCAATGTATTTTGTGAAACTGACTGAAGTGTATGCAATTCCACAATCTCCACAAATTCGAAGATTTCTACTTAGTTTTCCCATATGAAATATTAAAAAACATTCTGATTAAAACCTAACTCGACATACTTATTGTCTAAAATTGGTTTAACCATCAAACAAAATCAAGAATATCAAAAATTCTCTTCCCATGGTTTTCATTTTTTTTGTTATACTGTCCTTTTTAATTCTGTAAATACTACATGACGGATTTCATTACTAGCAAAGAAATCATCACAAAACTACAAATCAAGCAAAAATCTCATGAACACTCCTCCATTTTGCTTTATTTCCATATCATAAAACGTTGGAGCTTTTATTTCCACTTTAAAATTATGTTTTTTAAAATCAAGTGGTTCTCCAAATGCTGTGGCATTAATTTTATACTCTTTATTTTGAATAATATCTAATTCTATTCTTTTTATTGCAAATCCTTCAGTTATTAACAAAAAAGGAATTTCTTCTAACCAACTAAATAGCAAATATCGTAGGTCTTTTCCTTTAGCTGAAAATTCCTTTCTCTCTTTTTCTTCAACTTTGTCTTGATCAAGTGTTAAGTTAATTTCTGCATTTGCTGTAACCAAAAATGCTTCTTTAAGATCTTTTGCTGTTACTTCAATTATGGCATCTGTTGCATGTTCTAAAAACTTGTAACTCAATTGTATGTTTGATTTCTTTCTAATTATTAATTTAGTTGGTACTATTCTGCCTTATCATCCATTCCAATAATTCAAAATACATTCATTTTAGTATCTGCATTTGTGAAAATTATCTTACTCTTGAAATTGCTATTTTTGGAACAATTATCTGCCCTCCATTTCCAATATTTTTTTAAAACTTGTCTATTGATGTAACTAGGATTGTGTTTGTAATTCCAATTTGACCTGAAATTCTTTTTGATAACATACCATTAATGCCTGGCTCTTCAGAACCCGTAGAAATCATCCAATACTCCGTTGGACCATCCATTTTTCAAATTTTCAATCAAAAATTCCTTTATAGAATTTCTGTGTTCTCTCTGGATTGTTAGAAGTAATCCCAAAATGTGAAACTCATGGCATACGTTTCTCAAAATTTCTAGTCATAAAATAATTTCTGATTCTATCTTATTCTCGTAAAGTAATTTAATACGATTTTATTTTCAGAATTAATGGAACCCTTTGACTCATTTCTTGTTTTTATTACTAAATTTTTAGGCGACCATCTCTACGAAGGTATATTCCTAGCAGCATTAGTTGAAACGATAGTTCCCCCAATTCCTACATTAGCAGTTTTTCCCACAGCTGGATTTTTGGCATCACAACAAGGAATCCCGTTAATTGGAATAATTCCCATGATAATACTTGGTGCTATTGGTGCTACTATTGGAACATCTTCAATTTACTTTATAGCTCTGAAACTTGGAAGATCAGTTTTACTACGTTATCTAAAACATTTTAGAATATCTGAAAAAAAATTAGAACGAGTTGAAGCTTGGTTTGAAAAATATGGGGATAAGGCAGTTTTTTTTGGAAGAATGGTCCCTGTTATGCGTGAAATGATTTCTGTTCCTGCAGGTCTACTTAAAATGAAAATCCTAAAATTTGTTTTGTATACATTTGCAGGTTCTTGTATTTGGTCTACTGGAACTATTTTATCTGGATACTACTTTGGAGAAGCAATGGGGCTTGCAACTAGCCAAATTTAGATTTGCACGTTCTCTCTCACAAAATTCACTATTGATTAATTTCGCCAATTTTACAATTTGAAAATTGCCTAGTTCTGCATAGTTATGTTAACTAGTTTCTTTGATTAGTGATTTTATATTAGAAATGCTTTCTGCATTAAGTTTGATTTCTTTATGTTCTGCTAATACATGTTCGGTAACTTTTACCATCAATTCTTCTTCAGTATCTGCTGATGTTGACCATTCGCAGTCCTTGCCCGCATCTGAACAACTAATACTTTTTGTCATATTTTTGAGAATTTTTAGAGATATTTATCTGATTATACAATAAAGAAATATCTAAATCATAACACCTTTTGAAATAATCATCATGGAACTTCCACGAGGAATGAAAGATTTTGAGGTTGTTGAAAACTCAAACATTGAACATATTAGAAGTCATTTCAAAAAATTATCTAATTTGTATGGTTTTTCATTTATGGAGCCTTCTGTTTTAGAATCATTATCAACACTAGAAACAAAATCTGGTCCTGCCATAAGAGATGAAATCTATTATTTTAAAGATAAAGGGGATCGTGAGGTTGCTCTACGTTTTGACTTTACGATGGGTCTAACCAGATTTACTACTTCTCAAAAATCAATGAAACTCCCAGCAAAAATTTCTGCATTTGGTGGGGTATTTCGATATGATGAACCTCAAAAGGGAAGATACCGATATTTCCATCAGTGGGATGTTGAAGTTTATGGAAAGAAAACTTTGGAGATTGAGGCTGAAATCATTGAATTAACATCACGTTTGTTTGATTCATTGTTACTCAAAGATATTGTAGTTGACATTAACCACAGAAATCTTGTTGAATCCTATATCAACAAAATCTTTGAAACTACTGATTCTGATAAAGTAGCAGATATTCTAAGAGCAATTGACAAGATTGCTAAAAAATCAAAAGATGAAATTCTAATTGAATTTACAAAAAAAGGATATGATGCTGTTAAACTTGAAAAAATTCTAGAATTTTCTCAAGTCAAAGGAACAATTTCTGAAGTTGAGAAAAATTTTGATACTGCACAATTACAATCATGGGATGAACTAAAACAACTCTTTGATTCATTGGAAAATAGAGGGGTTTCAAATATTCGAATAAATTTTGGCATAGTTCGTGGATTGGATTATTATTCTGGAATAGTCTTTGAAGTATTTGACAAAAACTCAAAACTAGGTGCGTTAGCTGGTGGGGGAAGATATGATACATTAACAAAAGCATTTAGCAGAGATGACATTGGTGCTGCTGGTGTTGCAGGTGGCGTGGAGCGAATTATCCTAACAATGCAAGAACAAAAAATTGTTCCTGAAGTTTCACAAAATCGAGTTGCAGTTGTCTACATCAATGAAGAAATGCAAAAAGTTGCCCACTCTGTCACATCATTGTTGCGATTAAATAATATTCCCGCCGATATTGATCTTGCAGGACGTAATCTAAAAAAACAAATGGATAATGCTGGAAATGCTAGATATTCTATAATTGTTGGACCTCAAGAACTAGAAAATGGAAATGTTGTATTACATGATATGAGAGATGGGAAAGAAGGAATTATTTCTCTCGAAAAATTAACTGAAGATCCTAAGTCTATTCTTAATTTAGAAAAGCCCTAGTTAACATCATTATCTCTGGACCTGTAGTTAGTGAACCTACTACAATGCAATTGTTATTAGCTAAAATTCCTGATGACACATATGGAATTCCATTATTAATAGAACTTTGTTCAATTTTTACGCCTAATAAATTAGAAAATGTCTTCATATCTTCCTCATTTGCCTCTGGATGAATCGCAGCTCCGGAATTATTTGTCACCATTACTACTCCTGTCTGATTGAATCCTGCAATTTTTTTCTGAATTGTCTCCACCCCCAATACATCTGAAATGGTTTGACAATCTTCTTTTGATAACCATGGTGATACAACTGCTCCTTTATCATTTGCACAAATTACATTTCCTAATGCAGTAAATTTGGAATCTAATACTCCAATTTCTAGATCCGTTTCTTTTTTGATCAAGTCATATTCATTTTGATATGCAGTTTTCGGTAACAGAATTCCTTTGTTGTTCATTATGCATAATGCCCCAATTAATCTGGTATTTGCAATTGATGTAAAAATATAATCCACTTTAAGATATTTTGCTAGTTTTTCTGCTTTAGTTTTTGCAAATCCCATTGGAAGTAAAATTGTTTTATCATTAACACTTATGTAAACTCCAATGTTTGGACCACGATAGACATCAAATTTGATAATATCCATATCCCCAAAATTGATTGTACAGCGTTATGAACGTAAGGGAATTATTCATGACTAGAATTATAGAATAAATCTAGTCTAGCTTTAAATAATAACTGAGAGGAAATTATATCATGCCAATAGCAGAAAATTTCCCTGAAGGACTAAAACCATTAGGAAAAATTTCAGATGGTGATGGACACTTTCACATTATGTGGGGTCCTGGAAGATCAGATGCTGAAGCATTTTCAGACACTGATGTCAAAGCAGCATATGATACAAGAGGCGAAGAACAAGTTCCTCTTGGTGTAAGTGGAACAATGGTTGCAGTTGATTGGGACTCTTGTGTTGCAGATGGTGCATGTATTGAAGCATGTCCTGTGCAAGTGTTTCAATGGTATAGAACTGAAAAAGATATTCCCGCCAAAGATGTCGTTGGTCAAACTTTTGAAGGAACTGGCAGTTCTATCAAAGACGAACGAAAAGATATGACTGATAAGGCAGATCCAATTAGAGAACATGATTGTATTTGGTGTATGGCATGTGTTTCTGTTTGTCCCCCACAAGCAATCAAAGTAGATCAATCAAATGTTGAAAAACATGAGAATGCCGCAAAAACTCTTTAGACTCAACTTATTTTTAGAATTTTTATTTTTGTTGATTTTTATCGATCTAATTTGGTTTAGTCGCGACTAATTTTATCTAGCTTTAAATAATATTTTAAAATAAAATATTTCATGCCAATAGATGAGAAATTTGTTGAAAATCTAGAAGTTACTGGAAAGACATTGCACTCTGATGGTGAAAATAAACACTTCATCTGGGGTAACGGCAGAACTGATGGTGAGGCATTTTCAAATGATGATGTCAAAGCAGCATATGAAGAAAGAGGCGAAGAACAAGTTCCTCTTGGAATTCACGGTACGACTGTAGCAGTTGACTGGGATTCTTGTGTTGCAGCAGGTTCTTGTATGAGTGTCTGTCCTGTTCAAACCTTCCAATGGTATAGAACTGAAAAAGATATTCCAGCCAAAGATGTAGTTGGTGCAACTTTTGACGGAACTGGTTTAACAGAACAAGATGAACGTCTAGATTATACAGATAAATCACAACCAATCAGAGAACATGATTGTACTCAATGTATGGCTTGCCAAGAAGCATGTCCAACACACGCAATCTTGATTGAACCATCTTATCAAGAGTATCACGAAAAAGCTGATGGCTCTTATGTGAAAATGGAATCAAGCTCTGTAAATCCACACGCACACGATTAAAGAATTTTTTCTTTTCTCTTATTTTTGCAAATTTAATATCCTTAACAAATTTTAATGTCTATGATCCATAATTTTTTGCAGAGGTCGCCTAGCTCGGTAGGGCGCGGGCCTTGAGAGCCTGTGTGCGCAAGCATACGGGGGTTCAAATCCCTCTCTCTGCGTTTTTAATTTTCTACTTTTGCAAGTTCTGCTAACATTGCAGATAACTGAATTTCTGAATTTGAACCAACTAAAATTCTATAATCATATTTTGCAATAATCTCTAAAATATCTGATAATCTTTCATGTTTCGATTTGAATACTGCGGAATTCAAATATTTCAAAAAGTCCGATTCTGACATTCCATAAACTTTGATTAATTCAATCATTTTTTCTCTTGCTTCTGGAATTTTTCCAGACAATGCAATTTTTAGAACTTTATCAACATCTGTTGCTTTTGTTAACCCTGCAGACACTTTTACATTTTCTTCGGAAATTCCACCTAAACTTGCTGTAGCTTGCATGAGATTTATTGCATGTCTCAAGTCTCCTTCTGAGTAATCATAAATTGCTTTTAATCCCTTTTTGTCTGCTTTTACTTTCTCTTTTTTTGCAATTACTTCTAATCTTTTTATGACATCTTCTTCAGGTACTGATGTGAATTTGAAGGTAGCACATCTGCTTTGAATAGGATCAATAATTTTTGAAATATTATTTGCAATTAAGATGAATCGACAGATTTTTGCAGTGTCTTCTATAATTCTTCTAAGTGCTGTCTGCGCATCAGAAGTCATTTCGTCTGCTTCATCTAAAATAATAATTTTGAATGGAACATCTGCCATACCTGCATACCTTGAAAATTTTTTAACTTTTTCTCTAACCATCCCAATTCCTCTTTCATCAGATGCATTCAATTCTAAGGTATAGTCTTTAGCATATTCTCCTAAAATCTGTCTTGAAATACATAACGCTGTAGTTGTCTTTCCAACCCCCGCCGAACCAGAAAATAACAGGTGAGGCATATCTATAGGATCTTTGATTAATGTTTCTAGACTGCCAATAATTTCTGTTTGATTAACTACTTCAGAAAGTTTCATTGGTCGATATTTTTCTACCCACATTCCAGTTGCGGTCATATGAGTCATGGAAGCAATTCCCACTAATAAACCCGAATTGGTTATTATCACATACCGTAAATTAAAATCACTTTAAGCACAATTTAATGAGCGATCAGCCTGAAATTAATTAGGATCAATTGATCTCACTAAATTGTTAACAGAATTGATCGATCCGATACTTGAGGATCTAAAAGAGAAAAAGTGATCTCACATGGAAATTGATAAAGTAGAAAAAGTACATTCAATTGGATACCGCCTAAAAGATGCTAAAGTTACAGTTAACCAAGACTACAAATTCAATGTTGCAGGCCTAAATGTCGAAGGAAAACAAGGTGAAGTAAATAACATGCCTCAATGGATGGGAAAAATCTTATCTGATAATAATCTGGGAACTCTGGATTCTCCTGATATGATTACTGAACTTAAACAAGCATTATCAAAAGAAAAAATGGTTGGAGAATATCAAATCTCTACACTTGATCCTCATTTTTACATCAAACTAAAAGAATCCATGAAAGAATTGAATCGAGATGATTTTGATAAAGTTGAAAGTATGATGTTAGAATTGTTTAGAATGAGAAGAGGAAAATTAGTAAAATTAGCTGATTCAATCAAACTAAACTCCGACTTGTACAACAAACTGACTGTTGAAGAAGTCATTTTCTACAAAACCATCTATGAAAACAGCGTAGAATTTGAAAATCAAATTAAAGGTGAAAAAGATGAGTAGCACTCAAACTAGTACATTTACTGATTCTGCATTATCTGATAAAGTAAAAGAATTCTTAATTAGATTCAAAGATGGAAGTGGTGAATACAAGTACGTCCAGGCAATCGATGAGATGATGCCTAAAAATTCTAAATATATTATTGTTGATTACAATGATTTGATTATCGAACCTGAAATCATATCAATTTTTTCGGAAAATCCTGATAGAATTTTTGATGCCTTTTCAAGAGCAATTAAAGAAGCATTACAAACAAGATTTCCTGATTATGCTGAAAAAATCAAAGACGAAGTTCGTGTCAGATTAATTAATTATCCTTCTGAACGAAGCCTCAGACAAATCAATGCTGAAACTATTGGAACTATTACCAGTGTTTCAGGAATGGTTGTTCGAGCTTCTGAAGTTAAACCACTTGCCAAAGAATTGATCTTTGTTTGTCCTGATGAACATCAAACCAAAGTAATTCAGATCAAAGGAATGGACGTTAAAGTTCCAGTTGTATGTGATAATCCAAATTGTAAGCACCGAGACTTTGAATTAAAACCTGAAGCAAGTAAATTCATTGATTTTCAAATTCTAAGACTGCAGGAGCTTCCTGAAGATTTACCTCCAGGACAACTTCCTCACTATATTGATGTCACAATTAGACAGGATTTGGTTGATAATGCAAGACCAGGAGACAGAATTGTCCTTACAGGTGTAGTACGAGTAGAACAAGAATCCGTTACTGGTGTTACTCGTGGACATAGTGGGTTGTATAGATTACGAATTGAAGGAAATAACATTGAATTTTTGGGTGGACGTGGTGCTAAAACCTCAAGAAAAATTGAAAGAGAAGAAATTTCTCCTGAAGAAGAAAAAATGATTAAAGCACTTGCTGCAAGTCCTGATGTTTACCAAAGATTAATTGATTCATTTGCTCCTCACATTCAAGGTCAATCATTAATCAAAGAAGCAATTTTGTTACTAATTGTTGGTTCTAATCAAAGACCATTGGGTGATGGTAGTAAAATTCGGGGTGATATCAACGTGTTCTTAGTAGGTGATCCTGGTACTGCAAAAAGTGAAATGCTAAAATTTTGTTCTAGAATTGCTCCACGTGGTTTGTATACTTCTGGTAGAGGTTCAACTGCCGCAGGACTTACAGCTGCAGTTGTGCGAGACAAAACTGGAATTATGATGCTAGAAGCTGGTGCAGTTGTACTTGGTGATCAAGGTCTTGTTAGTATAGATGAATTTGATAAAATGAAACCTGAAGACCGAAGTGCATTGCACGAAGTAATGGAACAACAATCTGCAAGTATTGCAAAAGGCGGTATAGTTGCAACCCTAAATGCAAGAACGTCAATTTTAGCTGCTGCAAACCCAATGTATGGAAAATATGACCCATTCAAAAATATCACAGAAAACGTCAATTTACCAAT
Source organism: uncultured Nitrosopumilaceae archaeon (assembly GCA_964343515.1). Classification (GTDB taxonomy): domain Archaea; phylum Thermoproteota; class Nitrososphaeria; order Nitrososphaerales; family Nitrosopumilaceae; genus Nitrosopumilus. Next base: position 73,701 of record CAYFJT010000003.1, on the reverse strand, counting down.
TCCCCTCTTAACAAGATTTGACTTGATCTTTGTAGTTAGAGACATTCCAACCAAAGAACGAGATGAACAGATTGCAAGACACATTATAGAATTACACACTCCTCAAGGAACTGATAAAAAATCTGTAGTTGATGTTGATTTGCTTACAAAATATCTTTCATATGCAAAACGAGGATCTCCAGATCTAACAAAAGAAGCAGAACAAAAAATTCTTGATTACTATTTGCAAATGAGAAATGTTGAATCTGAGGAGATGATTACTGTAACTCCTAGACAACTTGAGGGTATTATCCGACTGTCTACTGCTAGGGCGAGACTACTCATGAAAGACAAAGTTGAAGAAGAAGATGCTGAGCGTGCAATTTTCTTGATTCAAAGCATGCTTCAAGATGCTGGTGTTGATGTTAATACTGGAAAAGTTGACCTTGGCGTGTTACAAGGAAAACCTAGAAGTGAAGTATCCAAGATGCAATTATTCATGGATGTTCTAAAAGGCTTAGAAGGCGATAATAAGATCCCTGTTGAAGAAAAGACGTTTGTTAAAGAACTTGAAAAGAGTGAAAAATTCACTGAAGAGGAAGCAAGAAATTACATTAGAAGAATGCTTAGAGAAGCATCTATTTATGAATCAAAACCCGGTTGTTATAACCGTGTATGAAAATAGAAAAACTAAAACTTCCAGAATCTGCAATTGATTTTTTAAAATCACAAGGTTTTGAAAAATTATATCCTCCACAAGCTGATAGTGTAAAATCTGGATTACTTGATGGTAAAAGCATATTGGTGTCTGCTCCTACTGCAAGTGGAAAAACCCTGATTGCAATACTTGCAATGATAAGTTATCTTTCAAAAAACAAAGGCAAAATAATCTATCTTAGTCCTTTGAGAGCTTTAGCTGCTGAAAAATTTTCTGAATTTAAAAAATTGGAAAAAACTGGACTAGGAAATAAAATTAAAGTGGGAATTTCCACTGGTGATTTTGAGAATATTGAAAAGAATTTGGAGAAAAATGACATTTTAGTATTAACTAACGAAAAAATGGATTCTATAATCCGTCATGGTGCTGAATGGATTGATGAAATTGGGTTAGTGGTTGCAGATGAAGTTCATCTAATTGGTGATGAAAATAGAGGTCCTACCCTAGAAATGATTTTAACTCAACTAAAACTCTTAGAAACAAAACCTCAAATTGTTGGTCTTAGTGCAACTATAACAAATTCTGAAATTATTGCAGATTGGCTTGAATGTACTATGGTAGAAAATTCTTGGAGACCTGTCCCACTTTCAGAAGGAGTTTGTGATGCTGGAGAAGTAACTATGGCTGATGGTACCACATTTGAAGTTGAGCGTAGTATATGTGGAACACCTATTGATTTAGGTGTACAATCAGTTAAGAATGGTGGTCAATCATTGGTTTTTGCTGAAACTAGAACTCGTTCAAAATCTCTTGCAACAAAAGCCGCAGATACAATATCTCAAATTTTAGTGAAAAAAGAAATAACTCAATTAGAAAAAACCTCAAAAAAAATTCTATCTGAAAATGAACATACAGAACTAGTAAAAACATTGGCTTTTTTGATAAAGAAAGGAGTTGCATTTCATCATGCTGGACTAAATCAGAACTGTAGAGAAACTATAGAGGCAGAATTTAGAAACGGCACTATAAAGCTATTATCATCAACTCCAACTTTAGCTGCAGGTGTTAACTTGCCTGCACGAAGAGTTGTAATATCAAATGTAAATAGATATAATGCAAAAGTTGGTGCAAATAGACCTATCAGCATTCTGGAATACAAACAACTTTGTGGAAGAGCAGGAAGACCACAATACGATGATTATGGCGAATCAATAATTGTTGGAAATGGAAACACTGATGATCTGATTGATTATTACATTCATGGTGAACCTGAACCTATTGAATCTAAAATTACAGATGATAAATCCTTGAGAACTCATGTGCTTAGTGTAATTGTAACAAACCCTGGAATCAAAAAAGAAGAAATTCTAGAATTCTTTTTACAAACCCTTGGTGGTATACAATCTAGAAAACCCACTATAAAATTTGCAATTGACATTTCCTTACGTTTTCTTTCTAGTCAATATCTAATCATTAAGAAAGGTGAAAGATTTGCTGCAACTGAATTTGGTAAAAAAACATCAATGCTTTACATTGATCCGCTTACAGCTACTTACTTTAGAGATGCACTTGAAAATATATCTAAAGAAAGAAAACATACATTTGGATTCTTACACTTAATTTCAAACTGTGAAGAATTCTTTCCAAAATTTTCACTTAGACAAAAAGATTATGAAACAGCAAGTCTGATGATTGAAAATAATTCTTTAGAACTTTTAGAACCAATTTCAGAGTATGATTGCTCAAGAAGTCTTCTGGCCCTTCAATCTTGGATTACTGAATCTTCAGAACTTAATCTTTCAGACTCTCTTGGAATTGAGTCAGGTGATATGCATAGGATGACTGAAACTGGAAATTGGCTTTGTTATTGCCTCAGAGAGATTGCAAAACACGTTGAACGGGCAGATTTACTAGAAGAATTAGGGGATTTGCGTAGAAGAATATCTTACGGAATTAGAGAAGAATTGCTTGAACTAGTAAGGGTTAAAGGAATTGGTAGAGTTAGAGCAAGAATCCTTTTCAAACATGGAATTAAAAATCTTGATGATTTGGCAAAAATTCCTGTAAATAAATTAGCAGAAATGGATAAAATTGGTTCAACAATTGCTGATAACATCAAGACAGAGTTACGAAGGGTCAGATATTGATTGAATTTCTCTTACCTGGAATTATTTCTTGTATGATTGGTTTTTTTGTAGTTTATCTTCTAACTCCTTCACTGATAAAATTTTTAGAAGTTAGAAATTTTGTTGTAAAAGATGTAAATAAAAAAGACAATGTAATGGTTCCAAGACCTGGTGGTATTTCAATAATTTTAGGAATAATTACATCTGAAATTATTCTTTATGTATTTTTTCAACTAAATGAAATTCTTGCAATTCTGATTACAACTTCAGGGGCTTTTCTAATTGGATTTGTTGATGATAGAAAAGTTATAGGTGGTTGGTTTAAACTCATTACACTTGCACTTGTAGCATTGCCAATTATTTTTCTTGGCGTATATGATTCTAATTTATCATTTCCATTATTTGGAGCAGTACAAATCCCATTACTATATCTGGCATTAATTATTTTTATTATTCCCATCACTGGAAACACAATAAACTCTATTGATGTTTTAAATGGGGTTGCAAGTGGGTTTATGGTAATCGCAAGTTTTTCTTTATCTATTTGTTTATTCATTGTACAAAATTATGAAATTGCAATTGTAAGTTTACCATTGGGATTTGTTTCTTTAGCTTTTTACAAATATCATAAAATCCCGAGTAAAATTTTTCCAGGTGACTCTGGGGCTTTAACTTTAGGTGTAATGTATGGTTCTATTGCAATTGTTGGAGGTGTAGAAATTATTGCTGCAGTAGCATTACTCCCTGCAATAATTAACTCATTTTTGTTCCTTTCAAGTGTGAAAAAGATTGTAGAACACAGACAAATCAAAGGAAAACCCGTAGAACATACTAAAGATTTCAAATTAAAAGCAACTGATGATAATACTGCACCTGTTACTCTGGTAAGACTAATTCTTGCAAGAGGGTCTTTGTCAGAAAAACAAGTTGGGTGTACCATATTCAAATTGACCGTATTTTCTGGAATTTTGGCTATAATTTCTGCATTTTTGATGGGGGTTTCTCTTTGAAATATGGAATTTATGGATTCTTGTTTGCCATGTGGATTTTAATTCTCATTGGTGGAGGAATTGTAGTCTCCATATTGGGACCAATCGAAGTTTCAGGATATGGAACTGCAAGTGGGTTTATTGGGTCTGTTATCCAAGCAATCATAGCAGTTATTCTTGTAGTGATTTGGATTTTAGTTCTTTCAAAAGTGAAAAACTGGATTTTCAAAAAAGAAATCAAGTCTTAACTTTCTAACCACTCTCTCTGTTTTTTATCATATTCTTCTCTAGTTTTTCTAATTGTGGCAGGTGAACCCATAACAACAACATTTTCTGGAATATCTCTAGTTACAACTGCGCCCATTGCAACAACACTATTTTTTCCAACTGTTACTCCAGCTTTTATTACTGCTCGTGCCCCAATTATAGATCCATCTTCTATTGTAACTCCTGTCATTTTATCACACATTGGATAGAGATCATTTGTTATTACTACAGCTGGTCCAACGAATACATTTTTTCCAATTCTTGAAAGTGGTGATATGTAAGATGAACCTTCAATTTTTGTATTATCTCCAATTTTTACATCATAATCAATATGAACAAGGGAGCCAATTTTGACGTTATCTCCAATTTCTACATTATCTCCCACATATGTAAAATGCCAAATTGACACATTTTTACCAATTTTTGCTTTATCTGAAATAAAATTGGTAATCATTTTCTACAAATGCCATGGATTGGACTTTGAAATAATTTTTTCAGGCAATTTATCTTTAAAATTTTCTAAAAATTCTATCTCTTGTTTTTTATCCCGTAATTCATCTGGTAACATTATTGGAATTTCTTCAATAATGGGATAAAATCTAGAACATTTGGGACAAAACAAAACTCCTTCTGAAACAACATTTTCTTTTTCTTTTATCTCAAATAGTTCTAAAGGATAATTTTTATCAATTGGACATGCTAAAATGTCTATCATAGTTTTGTTCATTTTAGATCTAAGTATATTGGAACTCCTTTCTGACTAGATAAAAGTGCAGCTTCTGCAATCTTTGAAACATTTACTGCTTGATGTGCTGTTACAATATGTTCATTTTTGTTTTCAATTGCATTAAGAAAACTTTGAATCTCTATCAATAAAGGCTCCTGTTTTTCATTTTCTATACTTTCTAGTTCTTCTTGTTTTTCTACTTTGATTTCTTGCGTGATGAAATCTGATGAAATTCTAGCATCGTTACAAATTGCATAAAACTTTCTAATTCTTTTTGGTGTGATCCAATTTGATGTAATGATTGCAACTTTGTTTTCTTTGTATCCCAACATAATAGTTGCAAAATCTTCATACTCGTGTTTGATTTGCCCTGATCTTGCAAATACTACGTTTGGCATCTCATCAAATAACCAGTTTGCTGTATCAATATCGTGAACTGATGTATCATAAATAATTCCTATATCTTTGGTATGGAGTGGCATTCTATTTTCACGGTGAAATTCAAGCATGATAAGTTCTCCATATTTTTTCTCTTTAACGAGATTCTTTACAACTCCTACTGCTGGATTAAATCTCTCTATATATCCACAAGTTAGAATTATCTTGTTTTTTTCTGCAAGTTTTGCAAGTTCTTCACCTTCTTCAGTTTTGTATGTAAGAGGTTTTTCAACAAAGACATGTTTTTTTGCCTCAAGTAATTTTTTTGCTATGTTTGCATGAGTCAATGTTGGCGTGACAACAAATGCTCCATCAAATTCTTCAGATGTGATCAATTCATCAAGTGATTCGTAATGATTAACAGAATATTTTTCTCCAAATTCTTTACTACGTTTTACATCTGTATCACAAACTGCACATAGTACTCCTAATTCTGATAATATTCTAGCGTGATTTTTGCCCCATCCTCCTGTACCAATTTGCACGATTTTCATCTAGTACACCGGAGTTAACCAATGGACATAGTCATTATTTTTGTCCATTACTATGTCTGTGTATTCTTCCATCATTTTCTTTGTAATATCTCCTGATTTACCATTACCAATTTTCTTTCCATCAAGTGAAATAATAGGTGTAATCTCAGCTGCGGTTCCTGTTAAAAATATCTCATCGGACATTGCAAGTTCGCTTCTTGTAATGTCTCTTTCAGTTATCTCTATATCCAAATCTTTTGCAATTTTAATTACTGAATCCCGAGTAATTCCTTCTAATGCTGCAGATGTTAATGATGGTGTTGCAATTTGCCCTTCCCGAACTATGAATATATTCTCACCAGGCGCCTCACTTACATTTCCATTATGATCAAGTAATATTGCTTCATCCATACCGTTTCTTTTTGCTTCTTGTGTTGCAATGATTGAATTAAGATAATTCCCACCCATCTTTGCTTGAGGTGGTGTTGACATATCTGAGAATTTTCTCCAAGAAACAATTCCTGCTGAAATTCCATTTTTGTTAAATAAATCCCCAAACGGAAATGTGAAAATTGCAACATTTGTTGGAGCTTTTTCAGTAACATGAAGATTTATTCCATAATCTCCAACAAAATAAAATGGTCTAATGTAACATGATTTTTTAAGTTTATTTTTTTTACATATCCCTATTATTGCATCTGAAATTTCTTTGTCTGAAAAATTTAATGAAATATTATAAAATTGTCCTGATCTTCGAAATCGTTTTACATGTTCATCTAATCGAAACACATGAAGATTTTTACTATTCCAATATGCCCTAATGCCTTCAAAAATTGATGTTCCATAATGTATTGCATGTGTTGTTATTGGGACTTGTGCTTTTTCTGTTAAAACATATTTTCCATCAAACCAAACATACTTTGAAAGTGGAAGTTTCATAGAAAATTTTTACCTATTATGTATTAATCTCTATTTATTTTGACCAGCCTTCTTTGGGAAATTTCATCCCTGCTACTCTTGTTGTCATGTCTTCCAAATTGGCAAATTTCTTAACCGTTATCCAATCATCTTCTATCACCTTAGCTATATTTTCAGGAACCTCTTCTTTCCATGATGATTTTTTTCCAAGTGCTGCATCATACAATTTTTCTTTAACTGATGTTGCAGAAAGTGATTTTCTTTCTCCTATTTTTGGTTTTAATCTGTAAATCTTTAACATGTATCCTTCAGCTCTATCTCCTGTATATGAAAAAAAATCCCCTTCAACTCCACGTAAAATTTGTTTTCTTAATTTCCATGATTTTGGTGAGAGTAATGGTGGCATGTATTTCTTAAATGGCGCAAAAAATGCATAATCCTCAGTTATTTGAATAGAGTTCCCAAATACTGATTCTAGCATTTTTTTTCTTGTTTCAAAATTAAACGGAAAACTTTTACTGTTGATTTCTTTTTCGTCATCTTTGAAAACAACTGGCATTACTTTTACGATATCTGCATCTTTTTTTAATTCTTCAATAATTTCTACATGAGCTTTTGTTACCGGATTTAAATGTGCAAGATATAATGCAGTAATCAATTAGATTCACTAAATAAATCTCATATTTCAATGATTGATTTTTTAAATTTTTTATCCGTATGATTCGTATTTGACTTCAAAACTTCCATCTTCACGTTTGTCATGTTCCGTGACAAAGTCTTTTGGTTTTAAGAAGTCCATTACTCCATCTATGGTTCCTTGCCAACCACAAACATAGAATATTGTATTTTCTTTTGTGATTTTATCTTCAATCAATTCTTCCAATGGGGATATTCCATTATCTCTTGGTCTTAGAAATGTTTCAACTCTTCCAATCTGACCTGCCCATGATCTGTTAAACCATTCTTGAGGCCTACTTATTGCTGCTCTATATTTGAAATTCCACTCATCTTTTCCTCTCCTAATACTCTCATTTTCTAATTCAGTTAACAGATCTTTGTAACTTAATTCATCAACATAACTGGCACCGTGTAAAACAATAATCTCTCGTCTGTCTCCTGAGTCATGAAGATGCTGTGCAAAACTTACAAAAGGTGCAAGTCCCGTTCCTCCTCCAATACAAATTATTCTTCTGTTATCTTTTTCCCCATTTGCAAGTTCTTCATTGATTAGTAATGCTCTTCCAGTTGGTTTTAGCCAGAGAATTTCATCCCCTTCTTTAATGTTAAACAATTGTGTAGTTAATCTGCCCGGAAGTGGCTTTCTGACCCATCTAATTACAAGCTCAATGTAGTCTCTATTTTCTGGATGTGATGCAATAGAATATGCTCTTCTAACAATTTTCCCTCCTTCAACAGGATTTGGCAATCCTAATGTGATGAATTGACCAGCTTTGTATTCTGGGACTGGCCCTTCTTTTGGAACTAATCTGATAATTACAAGATCTTCTTTTAATAATTGGACATATGTAACAGTTGCTTTATTATCTACTACCATGACGATAGAATCATTATTTTGACGGTTAAATATATTGTGTTAATTTCATTCCTCGATTTTCTGTTTGACCGCTAAACGTTAATAACCAATTTGAAAAACGTTATTGATTCAGAATTCTGAAAATGGGCCGGTCGTCTAGTCTGGTAGGATAGGTGCATGGCATGCATCGGATCAAGGGTTCAAATCCCTTCCGGTCCACTATTTTCTTTTTAATCTAGAAATCATTTTTAATAATTCAGAATCAGCACCAATGGAAATTTCTCTAATTCTTTCTTCAGAAATTGGAAATTTTAGATTAATTATTGCATGTAGTGCACTTTTTCTAACTTCAAGGTTTGTATCTGATATTGATTCTAGAACAATTTCTTCTTCTTTAGCTTTTAGATAACCTAATGCACCAATTGCACATGATCTTACCATAGAACGTTTATCTTTTGCAAGTTTTGTTATCATGGGAATTGCAGATGTTTCATTTCTGTTTGCTAATACTAGTGTCGTAAAACCTCTAACATTCTTACTAGTTGAATTCAAATTTTGAATTAAAACATTTGTAATCTTATTTTCATTCAATACAAGTGAACTAAATGCTTCCCCTCTTACTTTGATATCGTCATCATCTAATTTTGAAATAATTTTATCTAAAATTTCAGGATCATCTGTTTTGTCTAAGGTTTCTAAAATTTTGATTTTCTCTTCACTACTTCCAGATTCTAAAACTTTTACAATGTCTTCCAAATTCAAAATAAAATCTTGATTTCTAGTTAATAATAGTTCAAATCTTTCAAAAAAATTTGTTTATACTGGAAAAAACACTTTTAGCTTTAAATTATCCTTATATACCAAATTTTTTATGTCGACCGAAGCAAGAGACACCATATTCATTGGTAAGAAACCCTTGATGGCATATGTGACATCAACGCTAATTCAATTGGCAAACTTACCATCCGTCAACATCAAAGCTAGAGGACTCAGCATTGGACGTGCTGTAGATGTAGCTCAAATCATTGCACGAAAAACAGAAAATGCAGGATACTCTATCGGAGAAATCAAAATAGGCTCAGAATCATTAGAGTCACAAGACGGTAGAACAAGAAATGTTTCAACAATAGAAATTGAAGTAAAGAGAAATCAAGCATAACTGACTTTACTTGTAATTTTTTATTTTATTCTCTTTTTGTAAATCCATACTTCTTTTCCATCTCTCTAAATTTTGAAAGTTCTACCAAGTCATTGAACTGCTCAAAATTTACAACTTTATTTTTGTATCTGGAAGTTGTTCCTGTTTTCTTTAGTTCATGAAGAATTTTCATTGTAGCAAAAGTATTTGCAAACAATACTGATAATGGATACAAGATTATTTTGAATCCTATTTTGTGCAGCTGTTGGGCTGAACTGATTGGAGTGGCCCCTCCTTCAATCATATTTGCAACAAGTGGTGCTTTTATTGATTTTCCAATATACTTCATCTCTTCAATAGTTCTTGGTGCTTCAATAAATATTGCATCTGCTCCTGTTTTTTTATTTTGTAATCCTCTTTCTATCGCAACATCTAATCCTTCTGTTGCTCTTGCATCCGTTCTTGCAACAATTATGAAATCTTTACTTTCTCTTGCATCTATTGCGGCACCAAGTTTTTCTGTATATTCTTCTTGTGAAACAACTTCCTTTCCTTGCATGTGTCCACATCTTTTTGGCCATCTTTGATCTTCTAGAAAAATCCCTGATGCTCCTGCAGATTCCAACTCTTTTACAAGCTTCCAAACACTAAGTGCATTTCCGTAACCTGTATCTGAATCCACTATTACTGGAACTTTTACTGTTCTGCAAATTCTCCTTGCATTATCAACTGTTTCTGATGCTCCTATGAATCCATAATCTGGCATTCCAAATAGAGTAGCTGACGTACCATAACCTGTCTGAAACATCGCATCAAATCCTACTTTGTCTGCAATCTTTGCACCAATTGCATCATAAACTCCCGGAATAACTAGTGGCTTGTTAGATTTTAACATACTACGTAAATTTTTCACGAGTTTACTTTTTTTCTTAATTATTTATGACTTTAATCTTACAATCTATGTAATTTGTGTAATTCTGAGAACTAGTCAATCTTAATTTCTTTGCCTTTCTTTTCAACCTCTTTTGCATCAATTTTTTTTAGTTCATCTTGTAGAAATTTTCTATATTTTGAAGTTTCTTCATTAGTCATATTTGCAACATTTGAACTCAAAATTGCTCCCATTGAAGATATTTTTTCTAACAAATCTAGTGCTACAAATCTTCCTACATTCCCTAATCTGAAAAGAACATCTAATTGTTTTTTCACAATATCATTAACTTTGTCTACATCTTTTGCAGTCTCAAAACCTTTCTCTGTTAATTGATATTTACCATCTTTTGTTTCTTGAATTAATCCTTCATCTAACAATCTTCCTAACAAAGGATAGATTAAACCTGGTGATGGTTTCCAAATTCCATTACTCTGTTCAACTGCATAATCAATAATCTCTTTCCCAGTATGTTCTTTCTTCTTCAATAATTCCAAAATGAAATATCTTGAAAATCCTCTTGGAACTGAACTGCCTACTCTTTGAAACCATTCAGAAATCATCACTAGTGATATCACTAGTGATATATATGAATATTTTGGATCAACCTTGACAATTACTACATATTTATCTCGCTCTAAGCAAGTTTGTCTTAAAATGGTCGATTCAATTGAGTTTGATTTGATAATTTGTGGTTCTGGATTGGCAGGCCTTAGAGCTGCAATTGCAGCTGCAAAAAAGGGACCTGGCCTGAAAATCGGAATTGTTTCGAAATTACAAGTAATGCGTTCTCACTCTGTTTCAGCAGAAGGTGGAACTGCTGCAGTTATTCAAGAAGATGCAGGTGACACAATTGAATCTCATGTTTATGATACTGTCAAAGGCAGTGATTTTCTTGCTGACCAAGATGTGGCAGAAAGACTTTGTGTTGAAATGCCACAAGAAATTCATCAGTTAGATCACTGGGGAATGCCTTGGTCTAGAAAAGAAGATGGAAGAATTGATCAAAGAAATTTTGGTGGTTATAGTTTTCCAAGAGCAACTTATGCATCAGACAAAGTTGGTTTCTTTGAAATGCAAACGTTGTATGACACGTGTCAAAAACATGAAAATATAGAATATCTTAACGAATGGTTTGCAACATCTATTATTCATGATGGAAAAAAATTCATGGGTCTTACTGCAATTGAATTAGGTTCTGGAACATTTTACACAATAAAAGGAAAAGCTCTCATCATTGCAACTGGCGGTGCTGGAAGATTGTACAGCTTTTCAACTTATGCATTATCTTCTACTCCTGATGGTTTGGATATGGGATTACGTGCGGGAATGGCACTAAAAGATATGGAGTTTGTACAATTTCATCCTACTGGAATCTTACCCTCTGGTATTTTGATTACAGAGGGTGCACGAGGAGAAGGTGGTTATCTTCTAAATAACAAAGGTGAGCGATTCATGAAAACTTACGCTGCAGGAAAAATGGAATTAGCTCCACGTGATATTGTTTCTCGTTCTATAATGACTGAAATCCAAGAAGGTCGAGGTTTCAAACATGAAACTGGGGTTGATTGTATGAAACTTGACTTGAGACATATTGGTGATGAAAAGATCAAAGAAAAGCTAGGTGGAATTAGAGAAATTTCAATAAAGTTTTCAGGAATTGATCCTGCTCAAGAATTACTTGACATTAGACCCGTTTGTCATTATATGATGGGTGGACTTCATACTGATATTGATGGTGCTACCGAAATACAAGGTGTTTGGGCTGCAGGTGAGGCTGCATGTAATAGCGTTCATGGTTCAAACAGACTAGGTGCAAACTCTACTTCTGAATGTATTGTTTGGGGAAAAATTACAGGTGAACTTGCCGCAGAATATGCTATGAATAACACTACTGCAGATCAATGGCCACATCACTTGGTTGCCGCAGAAGAGAAGAGAATCTATGATGGAATATTTAGAGGAAATGGAGATGCAAATCCCTATGAAATTAGACAAGAATTAACTGATACTATGAATGAGAAAGCATATGTTTACAGAAATGAGACAGATCTTGTTGCTGGTCTAAAGAGAATTCGTGAACTCAAAGCACAAACTTGGAAACATGTTGATGATAAAGCAAAAGAGTACAATACCAACTTTTCAAATGTTATGGAACTTGATTCAATGTTCAGAGTAGCTGAAATTGTATTGATTGGTGCAATTAATAGAAAAGAATCTCGTGGTGCTCATGCAAGAACTGATTATACTAAAAGAGATGATGCAAACTTTTTGCATCACACATTAGCCTATTATGATCCAAATGAACCAATCATGAAAACGTATCCTGTGACAATCACTAAGTATCAGCCTGTAGAGAGGAAGTATTAGATGGCTCAAGACGAACACAAAGAAGGCTTCAAAGGAATGGCTAATCCTAGTCGTTATGGAATTGAAAGAGTAGCTTATTGGTTAATGAGACTAAGTGGATTGGGACTGTTGGCATATTTTATCGGTCATATTTATGAAACTAGTAATATTTTACGAGGAAGAGTAGGATGGAATGAGTTTTTAGAATTAACTCAAACTACTGAAGGACACATTATTTTGGCAATTGTCATTGCAATGTGTGTATTTCATACTGTTAATGGAATTAGAGTGATGTTGGGACATGGTGGGGTTGGTGTTGGAAAACCTGCACGACCTGATTATCCATATGATCCTGCATCTCAAAATTACAGACACAAAATAGGAATCTATTCTGCAATAATTCTTGCTGCAATCGCAATGATGTATGGACTGGCTGTAATGTTTGGTGAATAAAATGAGAGAAAGCACAATTATGAAAATTCACTATGGGACTGCTTTAGCAGCAGTTGCCTTGGTTGCTGTTCACATTTTGATGCGTATGACTATGAATTTTGCTGATTCTTTAGAATATGAAACAGTTCTTGCAAATTACAAATTCGTTCCCTACGCAATAATGTTGGAATTGATTCTGGTATTGCTTTCAATTCATGGATTTAATGGTCTTCGTGTAATTTTGTTAGAACTAAAACAAGGACGTGTATATGAAAAAGCAGTTTCTTATGGATGTCTTGCTGCAATGTTTGGATTAATTGCATATGGTTCACGAACAATTATTATGACTAACATGGGGATGGTCTAAAGATGGCACAAGTTTCAAGTATTGCTGAAGATCAATCTTCTAAATCAATTACTCTTAGAATTGCAAGATATAATCCTGAAAAAGACAATGAAAAACAGTTCATGGAGTTTACTGTTCCATATGAGAAATGGACTACAGTTCTTGAAGCAATTCTCGATGTAAAGAAGCACTTTGATCATTCAGTAGCTGTACGTTATTCGTGTAGACAAGCAACATGTGGTTCTTGTGGAATGATAATTAATGGAAAACCAAGACTAGCATGTTTTACAAAAATTAGTGAACTTGATTCAAACGTTGTAACTGTAGAACCAATGAATAACTTTCCAATCATCCGCGATTTGGCTGTAAAGTTTGAAAGGTTGTTTGATACTCATCACAAAATCAAACCTTACTTGGATAGAGATGATACTGAATTGGAATCTGACGCAAAAGAATTCTTACAATCTCCAGAAGAATTAGAACAATACATACAATTTGCAAACTGTATCAAGTGTGGATTATGTAATTCAGCATGTCCTACTATGGCTACTGATTCTTCATTTGTTGGACCACAAGCTCTTGCTCAGGCATATCGCTACGTTGCTGATAGTAGAGATAAAGGAAAAGATTCTAGACTAAAAATTATTGATGACTCTCATGGAATTTGGAGATGTCATTTTGCTGGTTCTTGTAGCCAAGTATGTCCAAAAGGTGTTGACCCTGCAATGGGAATTCAACTTCTTAGAGGATATATGCTTGGTTTTAGAAGTTAACCCAGTTTTTTTGGATTTGGACTGTTGTTAACTTGATTGTTTATCTGTTCTGCCATAAAGTGATTTGATACATTCACCTTGACATCTTCAACTCCATCTACTTTCAACAGATTGTCATGTATGTCTTGACAAATTTTAAAACCAAACACTGCTGGACAGAATGGACTTGTTAAATGCAAATCAACTTTTACGTTACTATCATTGATGTCAACTTCATCAATTAATTCTAATTCTACAATTGATGTATTAATTTCTGGATCTACAATCTTTGATAACTCATCGAAGAGTTTTACACGAAGTTGTTTGATATCTTGACTCATGTGGGCAAAAGCGTCGATGCTATATATAACCATTCTAGAACCTTAGATGATGTATCGTTCACGTCTTGGAAATGATTTGAGTGATGTTACTTTAGATTATGTATCATCAATTAATGATGATTCTGCAATTGCTTTCTATGATATTCTTGGAAGTCAAGCTCATGTTTTGATGTTATATCAACAAAATATCATTACAAAAAATGATGCAAAAAAAATCCTTTCTTCTCTGGAGCATCTGAAAGATGAAACATTTGATTCTTCATCTGGCGCCGAAGACATTCATGAATTAATTGAATCGCTAGTAATCAAACAAGCTGGGATGACAAGTGGAGGAAAAATGCATACTGCACGTTCAAGAAATGATCAAGTTGTTTTAGATATCCGAATGAAAATTCGAGATGATATTAACATAGTTTGTAATTGTCTCTTGGATGCTATTGAAGCATTAGTTTCTGTTGCTAAAAACCACCAAAAAACAATCATGCCCCTTTATACTCATCTTCAACAAGCTCAAGCTGGTCTTTTTTCTCACTATCTTCTTGCACATGCAGACGTATTATTCAGAGACTTTCAAAGACTTTACGGAACTTTTGAAAGGATAAATCAAAGCCCATTGGGAGCGGGACCTGTTGGTGGGACAAGTATTCCAATTGATAGACATAGCACTGCAAAGATGTTAGGATTTGATGATTTAGTTGAGAATTCAATTGATGCAACTAGTACACGTGATTTTGTAGCAGAATATGTCTCGATGATCTCAATTTTAATGACTAATCTTAGTAAAATTGCTGAAGACTTTGTAATTTGGTCCACATCTGAATTTTCTTTTATTGAACTGTCTGATGAATTCACGTCCCCTTCTAGTGTTATGCCACAAAAGAAAAACCCTGATATTTTGGAACTTACTCGTGGAAAAACAGCTGAAGTGATTGGAAACCTTACTGCGATTTTATCCACAATCAAAGGATTGGCTTCTGGCTACGGACGTGACCTGCAACAGATAAAATCTTCAATTTGGTCCACATCTAAAATTTCAATCAACGCTCTTTTAATTTTAAAATCAATGCTTCTTACTTTGAAGGTTAATGAAAAACAAATGAAAAAAGTAACTGAATCTAGTAATCTGATTGCTTTAGACATTGCAGAAAAATTAGTTCAAGAAGGAATCCCGTTCCGTGTAACTCATAAAATTGCTGGTTCATTAGTTCAATTGGCACATTTTTTGAAAAAACCTATTTCAAAATTAACTCCATCTGACATCAAAAAATCAGTATCTGACACAAAAGTCGATCCTAAACTAGTTTCTAAAATCATCTCTTCTACAACTGTAGTTTCTTCTCTAAAGGATAGAAAATCTTATGGTTCATCAGGATATGATGAACAAAAACGAATGATTTCTGATAGGATAAAAAAAGTCAATAATTTTAGAACTGATCTCACTCATAGGGAAAATAAAATCACATCTTGCATTGAAGATTTAAAAAAACAAATTGATGAAATTATTTAATGAAAAAATAAGAGTAGCGGGTCTAAAGGGATTCGGACCCTTGACAACCGGATTAAAAGTCCGGTGCGCTACCTGGCTGCGCCATAGACCCTCACGAAAAATGTTTTACGTGTATAATTTAGTCTTTTACAAAATTTTTTGTTATGACAGAAACTTTTAATCTGGCAATTTGATTCAGTGAATTTGTGCCCTTGTAGTATAGCCCGGTCTAGAATTCGGCCCTGTCACGGCTGAGACGCGTGTTCAAATCCCGCCGAGGGCGCCATTATTTCATTTATTCGTTTGAAAATCATCTTCAAACCGATCAAAATTGTTTTTTCGTCATTTATTGTTCTATAACTAATGATTTCCAGTCTTTGTCACAAGAATATTAAAATTCAGGCAAATTTGTGACTATTTTGTTGTCTGAAGAGAAAAAAGAATCCGAAGTAGAATCAGAGCCTACTGAAGACGCTTCATCAGGAAAACCGTCAACCGAAGATACTACAAAAGTGGAATCTGAAAAAGCAGCCGAAGAGACTAAACAAGAATTTGACATTATTGCAAAAGCAGAAGCTGCTGCAAAAGCTGTAGAAGAAGCTGAAAATGCTGTCAAAGAAGCTATTGCAAAAGCAGAAGTTGCAAAAGCTGAAGCCGAAGCAGCTGCTGAAGAAGAATACAAAGCAATTGCCGCAGAAGTAAAAGCGGATGCTGCTAAAGCACCTGATTATACGTTTAAACGACAAGGTGAAGAAATCTTCCGACGCCAAATGGAAGAACCCGAATTTTGGTTAAGAAAAGATAATAGAATTCCACGACCGATTCTAACTACGGAACAACAAGAATCACTAACAAAAAAAGCAGAAATTCCCCAAGATCAAACCCCTGAATATGTGCCTCAAAATGTACTTAGTCCTGAATTTGAAGGGAAATCTAACTATGAACGAGGTGTAGGGGAAATTTTAGAAGTTGCAAAATTAAAACTTGAAACGTTAAAGAAGAATCCTGATGCAACTGAAAAAGAAATTAAAGATACAGAAGATGAAATTATCTATTTAGAATCATTACACGAAAATTATTTTATCGGTATGAATGTATTTAGAACAGCTCATGGTGGAAGAAACAAAATAACAGCTAAATGAGGATGATGTGATTTGGGCAATGTAAGTTTTGATGTAATGAATGCACGAGTAACTTTCAAAAATATGCCTATTCATTCCTTGTCAAAATTTGCGTTCAAAGATGTCGCTACAGCATGTGAAGAATTTAAAAAAATTCCTGGCGTTGATGAATGTATTATTATCCAAACTGCAAGTAGAGTTGAAATTTTTACGGCAAGCAATGTTGAAGATGAAGACTCTCCTGATGCAAGAAGAGATGAAGCAAAAGGTCTTATCTTAAACCAAGTTAAAGACACTTGGGTATCGTTATCTTCTTTAGGACAAATCGATATTGATCATTTTGATCAAACAATAGAAGTTTACAAAGGAAATGATGTTTACCTTCATTTACTGCGTTTGGCTGCTGGACTTGATTCTTTTGTTGTAGGGAAGAGAGAAATTTATGATGAAATTACACAATCTCTTGAAAAGGCAAAACAAGCTGGAACTTCAGGTAAGATTTTGAATAAATTGTTTGATAGTGTAATTAGATTAGCCACAAAAATCAGAAACGCAACTGGAATTGAAAAAGATGTGATTTCTCTTGGTGATATTGCAGTTAAAGTAGTTGATGAAAAAGCAGGATTGGATGCAAAAAAGAAAGTATTGTTATTGGGAACTGGGGAATCTGCAGCTCAAGTTGCTAAAACTCTTAACCAAAGAGAAATTCCATTTGATGTAGCAAGTAGAACTATTGATAGATCTACTGGTTTTTCAACAGTCGTTGGTGGAAATCCTATAGAATTTGATTCTGCTTTACCAAATCTTGATAAATATGATATTGTTTTTGTTGCAACGACTGCTGACTATTTCATTATCACTCATGAAAGAATTAGATTAGTTATGGAAGAAAAGAAGAAAGGTACTCTCATTATGGATATTTCCGAACCAAGAGCTGTGAATGAAGATATTACATCTCTTCCAGGAATCAAATTGTTGTTTAGAGATCAAATTGCAGAAATCTATGATGAAAATGTTAAAGCAAGAAAAGGTATTGTCCCTGCAGTTGAAAAAATCATAGATAAAGAATTACCTGTATTGTCAATCAGGATGCAAAAATTAGAAAATTGATTTTCTTACAGACCTTGTTTTCTTAACAGAAACTGCATAACGGCTTCTTTAGAATAGTCAATTCCATGTTCCTCTTCAGTGTGATTTCTAAAGTTTTCAATAATTTCTTCTGTATCTCCACCTGCTACAAACTCACATTCAAAACCATAATCCCTACACTTTAACTCAGTCATGTTTTTGGAGAAAAAGTCACAATATAAAAATCACATGTATTTTGAATTGGTTCTGAAGGATCGTTAAAATCAAACTTGAAAAATTTTCTATCTATCCGTATGATTCAAACTTGATACCAAAGCTTCCATCTGGTTTCTTTTCATGTTCTGTTACAAAGCCTTGTGGACCTAGAGATTCAATTACTCCATCAATTGTTCCTTGGTAACCACAAATGTATATGATTGTATTTTCTGGAGAAATTTTTTCACCTACCATCTCTTCTACTGGTGAAAGTCCTGTTTTCTTGTTTGGTGCAAAAAATGATTCAACTCTTCCTACGTGACCATTCCATGATCTATTGAAAAATTCTTTTGGCCTGCTGATAGCTGCTCTATATCTAAAATTCCATTGATCTCTTCCTCTCCTTTCACTTTCCATTTCTAAATCTGTAAAGAGACGTTTGTAACTTAATTCATCAACATAACTGGCACCATGTAATACAACTACCTCTCTTTTATCATTTGTATCGTGGAAATGTTTTGCAAATGCAACAAATGGTGCAACACCTGTACCTCCACCCACACAGATTACTCTCCTTTTATCTTCTTCTCCGTTTGGCAATACATCACTAATTTGTAATGCAGTTCCACTAGGATCTCCTAACCAAACTTCATCTCCAACACTTGCATAGAATAATTCTGTAGTAACTCGACCTGGAAGTGGTTTTCTTACCCATCTAATTACAAACTCAAAATAATCTCTGTTTTCCGCATGTGATGCAATTGAATATGCTCTTCTTACAATTTTTTTTTCTGCTGGTATTGGAACCCCTATTGTCAAAAATTGACCTGTTTTGTATTCTGGCATTCCTCCTTCTGGAACTAATCTAATAATTACAAGATCTTCTTTTAACAATTCTCTATAAACGATCTTGGCTTTTGTCTCAGTAACCATACCACAGGTTTTTTTGCTACTTTGGATAAATATATTTCTGTTAACTTGAAGAGAAAACTAATTTCTTTATGGAAAAATCAAAACTCTATTGAGAAATTTGTGACATTATCTCATCTAAAATTTTTTGATTTGCAGCTGCAATAAAAGAAACTCTTGTGTCATAACTTAGATCTGCATCTAGTGGATTCAAATTTTCGTCTAACAAAAGTCCTCCTGCTTCTTTGACTATCAAATAACCTGCAGCAATATCTTGAATTCTAATTTTATCTCGTAAGTCAATAAAAATATCCATCAAACCTCTTGCAAACAAAGCCATCTCAAGGGCATTTGCTCCAAAATGTCTTGTATGGTTATGATTTTCAAATATGGGGTAGAGTTTCTTCATTAATTCAGTTGATGCTCCTGATGTGTTGATTCCTACTATTTTGTAAATTGGATCTTTTTTATGGACTTTCATTTGATCTTGGTTGAAAAATGAACCTTTGTTTTTTGATGCCCAATACATTTCCCCATTATCAAGATTTGTGATAACTCCATCTGTAATAGAACTAAGTTTGTTTTCTGTTGCAAAAGCTAATGAACTACAAAAGAAAGGAACTCCTCTTACTGCATTTGCAGAACCATCAATCGCATCCATAATCACATAGCCTTTTGGCTCTTTTGACAATTCGACTCTACCACATTCTTCACCTAAAACTATACATGGAAAATTAATTTCTTTTAGAAAATCAAGAACTGTTTTTTCAGCAATAATATCTATGTTTCTTGAAATATCTCCTCCAGCACCTCTTCCAAAATCTCCTGCAGCATGATCAGTACCTGCAAGATCTTTTACATTTTCATAAATTCTGTTTGAAACTTCACGAAGAATTTCAATTACTTCCATGACAAAATATTTTTGATTCGTAATTTAAGTGAAGAAAATTTTCCCTTGAAAGCATAAATAACAATACAGGAGCTAAAGTTTGTGAGTGGCAAAGACCAATCTGTTGTAAGTAAAGAAGCTTTGATGAGCACCAAACCTGGCAAACAAATAATGAAACAAGGTTTGTTCAAATCAAAAGGTTACAAATTATTTAACAAATACAAAGAAGAGACAGAAAATGAATTTCCAAACTTTGCAGAGAGATTTGCTAAAGATCTTTTAAACGAAATTAAATCTGATAATGATCCAAATTCTACACAACAAGCATTTGCTGATGAGGTCGGATCAACTGAAATAATTTTGAATGCCTCTGAAATTGAACCTATAAAATCAAAACTAGAAAGTCCTGATGTTCTAAAAGATAGAGTACTTCGAATTTTGAATTCCAATTTTGTAAAAATGACATTTCCTGTTTTTAATGCACTCTTTGATGGTGCCTCAGAATATTCTGGTAGGAATGATCCTCAACTTAGACAAGATATGGTTGAAGGTCATATCTTGGCAATTGATCTTAGTGAACCTATGGATAGAATTGTAGACAAAGATGAAGACTTAGAATATCTTGATGATTACAAACTAATGAATCCATATATTTTGAAATTAGCTCGTGATAAAATTTCCAAAGGTGGAGATGAAGTTCTCAAAGAATTTGAAGAAGGTTTCAAAGATGCAAGAGTTGGACAATATCTTGATGAGAAACTAAAATCAAAACCAACAAAAATCACTGAAGAAGAAATGACACTTTCTTACAAAAAGTATCGTGCAGTAATGGGAACTGCCGGAAGAAATATGGCATTAGCTGAAAGACCTCTGGGAGAAATCTTCTATTTAGGAATGGCAAGAGCTGCTGAAGGTGTTGGTTGTGGAAACGAAATTGAAGATTCAATTAAAAACGGATTTGTAAAAATTCCTTCATGGCCTCTTTATTACTCATTATTAGCAAATGATGTCAAAAAAGGATTTGAGGTAACTTTGGAAAAAAGTAATCTGTATCTTCAAGATGCAAGACTTGCAATAGAATTACTTCCTGAAAATTTCTCACACAAAGAATTTTTGGAATTTTTATTTTTGACAGTAGATCATTACAACCAATATTGGTATAATCAATTGCAAAAGGCCAATAAATGGTCAGAATTTGAATCAAAACTTCCTCAGTGATTCTCCTTGATGTGGTCTGAAAAATATCGACCTCAGAATATTTCTGACATGGTTGGAAATGAAGATTCGCGTGCTGCAATAATGGAATGGTTTGCAAAATGGAAGAAAGGCACAAAACCTCTACTATTGATTGGTCCTCCTGGGATAGGAAAAACTACTATGGCATTCCTTGTAGCCAAACAATTTGGTTATGATATGATTGGACTTAATGCAAGTGATGTAAGAAGCAAATCTAGAATTAACGAAATTCTCACTCCTGTATTAGGAAATGTGAGTGTTCTTGGATCTCCAATGATATTTGTTGATGAAGTAGATGGAATTCATGGTCGTGGAGATTATGGCGGTGTATCTGCACTTGTTGATATTTTAAAAGAACCAACTGTTCCAATTATTCTTGCTGCAAATGATGATACTTCAGACAAAATGAAAAATATTAAAAAAGTTGTTAAAATTATTTATTTTAAAAAAATCCCCCCACGTCTTCTTCGAATTTATTTGGAAAATATTTTGAAAAAAGAAAGTGCAAAACTTAGTCCTGGTTCATTAATCAAAGTTATTGACAAATCTAGGGGTGATATTCGTTCAATGATCAATTTAACACAATCACTGGTTACTGGATTTAATCCCCAAACAGAAATAACTTTTGAAAATATTAATGTTGAAGATGGAATTAATGCATTTTTCAAATCAAAGTCTATTGAAGAAGCCCGAAGTATTTTGTATTCTATGCAAATTGATCCTAGAGAAAAAATTAATGCATTCTATTCTAGTATTGTTACAAGTACTCTAGATTCTGAGACTTTTGCAAAATATTTGGAAATAATTTCTGAGGCTGATATGCTTTATGGAAAAATTGTCAGAACACAAAATTGGAGATTGTTAAGATATCTTAATGATATTTTGATTAAACTTTATCAAAACGATGATAGAATTAGATATGCACAATACAATCTTTCGTGGCCTTTACTAAATAGAATTCGTTGGGATGGTGCAAAAATTAAATCTCTTTCTTCTGTGATGGCGAAAAAATTACATTCATCATCTAGTGCATTTGTTACATTTGGATTACCTTTTGTTTTATTTTGTATTAAAAACAAAACATTGGAATTAGAATTAGAAGAAACGTTTGGAGATATTATTGATAAGGAGATTGAATTGATACCATGAGTTGGAGAAAGATCCCAATGAAATTTCCGGGAACTTGCATTGTATGTAATGAAAAAATTAAGGTCAATGAAATTGGTCTATGGGCAAAAGGGCTTGGTGTAAAACATGAAAAATGTGCTGAAATTAATGAATTACAGTGTATAGTGTGTGGTGAATCGGCTGGATGTCAACATTGTGAATTTCAGGAAAGTTGTGACCTGCCAAATATATCTCAATTTTGTATGTGTAAAAATTGCAGTGAACAAAATGATACCTTTGCCTCCTATCAAAAAGCAACTAACAAAAAATTTCCTATAATCAATTCATAATTTTCTCAAACTCTCTGTCTCCTATCTGTATTTTCTAAAAAAACATTAGATATTCCTTCAAACTAAATTAATATAGGAAATCATTTTGGATTATATCACTATCATGCATTCGGAAAAACTCGAAGATTATGGTAACAAAAATAAGGCATCCCAACAAGGTGGAGGTCAAGACAGAATCAAAGCCCAGCACGATAAAGGCAAGTTAACAGCACGTGAAAGAGTTGATCTTTTGCTAGATGAGGGTAGTTTCACTGAAATTGATCCCATGGTAACTCATCATTATCACGAATATGACATGCAGAAAAAGAAATTCTTCACTGATGGCGTAATTGGTGGTTACGGAACAGTAAATGGTCGACAAATCTTCGTGTTTGCTTATGATTTCACCGTTCTTGGTGGAACTTTAAGTCAAATGGGCGCTAAAAAAATTACTAAATTAATGGATCATGCAGTTAGAACTGGATGTCCCATAATTGGAATTATGGATTCAGGTGGTGCAAGAATTCAGGAAGGAATCATGAGTCTTGATGGGTTTGCAGATATCTTTTATCACAATCAATTGGCTTCTGGTGTAATTCCACAAATCACCGCAAGTATTGGACCCTCTGCAGGGGGCTCAGTGTATTCTCCTGCAATGACGGACTTTGTCGTGATGGTGGAAAAAGCAGGTTCAATGTTTGTTACTGGTCCTGATGTTGTAAAGACTGTCTTAGGCGAAGAAATTTCATTTGATGATCTTGGTGGAGCAATGACGCATGGTTCTAAAAGTGGTGTTGCACACTTTGTTGCACAAAATGAATACGAATGCATGGATTACATCAAGAAACTAATCTCTTACATTCCTCAAAACAATTCTGAAGAACCACCAAAAATAAAAACTGATGATGATCCCAACAGATTAGATCATAATCTCATTAACATTATTCCCGAAAATCCATTACAACCTTATGATATGAAAGAAATCATCAATTCTATTGTAGACAATCATGAATTCTTTGAGGTTCATGAATTATTTGCACCAAATATTGTTGTAGGCTATGGTAGAATGGATGGGCAAGTTGTTGGAATTATAGCAAACAACCCAATGCATTTAGCAGGTGCACTTGACATTGATTCATCAAACAAGTCTGCACGTTTCATTAGATTTTGTGATGCATTTAACATCCCAATAATTACTTTAGTGGATACTCCAGGTTACATGCCTGGCTCAAATCAAGAACATAATGGAATCATTAGACATGGAAGTAAATTACTATATGCATACTGTGAAGCAACTGTTCCAAGAATTACACTTGTAATTGGAAAGGCATATGGTGGAGCATACATCGCAATGGGAAGCAAAAATCTTAGAACTGATATTAATTATGCATGGCCAACTGCACGTTGTGCTGTATTGGGTGGTGAGGCTGCTGTAAAAATTATGAATAGAAAAGAATTAGCAGCATCCAACGATCCTGAATCTCTCAAAAAGAAACTGATTGATGAGTTTACAGAAAAATTCGAAAATCCGTATGTCGCAGCATCTCACGGAACAGTTGATAATGTAATTGATCCTGCGGAAACAAGACCTATGTTGATTAAAGCTCTTAAAATGCTTGCAAACAAAAGAGAAAAACAACTTCCTAGAAAACATGGAAATATCAATTTGTGATTAAAATGATTAAGAAAGTACTTATTGCAAACAGAGGAGAAATTGCTCTTAGAGTAATTAGAACCTGTAATGCATTAGGAATAAAGACTGTTGCAGTTTATTCTGATGAAGATTACAATTCTTTACACGTAAAGAAAGCTGATGAGTCTTATCACATTGGAGAAGCAGCTCCTGCAAAATCATATCTTAATCAAGAAAAAATTCTTGAAGTGATGTTATCTTCTGGTGCCGATGCAGTTCATCCAGGTTATGGTTTCCTTTCTGAAAATGATGACTTTGCAAGATTATGTGAAAAAAATAAGATCACTTTCATTGGCCCATCTGCTGATTCTATGAATCTCTGTGGTGACAAAATGGAATGTAAAGCAGCTATGCTAAAAGCTCAAGTCCCAACAGTACCTGGAAGTCCAGGACTTGTAGATACTGCAGATGAAGCAGAAAAAATTGCAAATGATATAGGTTATCCTGTATTATTGAAATCAGTTTATGGTGGCGGAGGTCGTGGAATTAGACTAGTTACAAATGATAAAGAATTACGAGAAGGTTTTGAAACAGTAACATCTGAATCTATTGCTGCTGTGGGAAAGTCTGCAATCATTGTTGAAAAATTCCTAGAAAAAACAAGACACATTGAATATCAAATGTGCAGAGATCATCATGGTAATGCTGTACATCTATTTGAGAGAGAATGTTCTATTCAAAGACGAAATCAAAAACTAATCGAACAAACTCCTTCCCCTGTTGTTGGTGATGCAAAAAGAGAAGAAATTGGTGAATTAGTTGTTAAAGCCGCAGAGGCTGTTGATTACACAAACCTTGGTACTGCAGAATTTCTAAGAGCCGATAACGGTGAATTTTATTTCATTGAGATTAACGCACGACTTCAAGTTGAACACCCAATCAGTGAAATGGTTTCGGGATTAGACTTTGTAAAATTACAAATTGATATTGCAAACGGTGAACCTCTCCCATTCAAACAAAAAGATCTAAAAATGAATGGTTATGCAATTGAATGTAGAATTAATGCTGAAGACACATTTTTGGACTTTGCACCTTCAACTGGACCTGTTCCAGATGTAACAATTCCTGCAGGACCAAATGTTAGATGCGATACATATCTTTATCCTGGATGTACAGTATCACCATTTTATGACTCATTAATGGCAAAACTCTGTACATGGGGACCAACATTTGAAGAATCTAGAACTCGAATGCTTACTGCACTAAATGATATGTATGTTCAAGGTGTAGAGACATCAATTCCACTTTACAAAACAATTTTAAATTCTGATGAATACAAAAAAGGAGAATTATCCACTGACTTTTTGAAACGTTATGACATGATTGATAAATTAACTGAAGATCTTAAGAAAGAAAAAGAAAACAAGAGTGAAGCTGCTTTGGCTGCTGCTATCATTCATTCTGAATACTTTAAGAACAGAGTTCAAAATAACGATACAAACAGTATAACTTGGAAAAATAAATTGGATTGATGATTAATGGACTATAAAATATCTGATGTAGAAAAATCCTTTGAAGGAAAAATTGTTGAAAACCTGGGCAACAATGATTATGTAATTAAGATAAATGACAAAGAACACCAATTAAGAATTCTTACTATGGATGCAAAAGGAATAGAATTCATTTTAGATCAACAATATCATAAAGCAAAATATCTTGAGACTCTAACTAATGAAATGAATCTTGTAATTGATAATGTCCCAATTACATTAAACATGAATACTCACTTTGATGAAGTTGTTTTCAAAAATTCTGGTGGCAGTGGTTCTGGCGGTACTCAATTAGCTCTCAAAAGCCAAATCCCTGGAAAAGTTGTATCTATTGCAGTTGCTGAAGGTGATTCAGTAAAGAAAGGTGATGTTGTTTGTACTTTAGAATCAATGAAAATGCAAGTTGCAGTAAAGGCACACAAAGATGGTACTGTTAAAAATCTCAAAATTAAAGAAGGTGCAACTGTAGCAAAAGGCGATGTTATAACCGATTTAGAATAAAAAAAGAAACTCTTTCCTACTTTAGGAAATTTTTAATCTCTTCGTAGTTTGGTTCCTTTAACGGATCTTCTGAAACCCATTTGTAACCAATCTTTCCATCTTCCATGATCACAAATACAGAACGTTTTGCTGCATTGTAATCTTTTATGTGGAGCAAGTCTTTCATCAAAATATCGTAATCACTGATTGTTTTGCTATTATAATCTCCCAATAGTGGAAAATTGAAGTTATGTTTTTCTGCAAATGCTTTATTTGCAAAAGGACCATCATTACTAATTGCAATTATTTGTGCACCTTCATCTGCAATTTCTTGCCAAGAATCTCTAAGTGTACATAACTCTGTTTCACATACAGGAGAACTTGCTGCTACAATGAATGTAAGAACAATCTTTTTTCCTTTAAATTCCTCCAAAGTACGCAATTTTAATTCTGTATCTGGAAGCTCAAAATTTGGAGCAATATCTCCAACACTCACTGACATGATCGCATTTTGTAAATGTTCTATAAAGTGGTTTACAAAAAATATTTTTTTGATCGAAGCCCCAAAATCTGAAACATACCTTTTTATACAAAAATCAGGGTGAAAAGCTAAATTGGTCGGGGAATTAGCGGGCAATTACAGTACTGTGGTATTGATGTTTGCCTTTGGTATAGCAGCAATGGCACCTGCATTGATCATTTCACGAATGGTTTCTCCCCGAAAACGTAGTAACCCTGTAAAATTTTTACCAATGGAATGTGGCCAAGTTCCATCTGGAGAAGGACGAACGCATTTTATGATGCAATATTATCCATACATTCTCATGTTCGTAGTTTTTGATGTAATGGCAATTTTCTTGTATGCATGGGGAAGCGCACTTTTGGAACTTCCAAAGAGTGCGACTTTACCAATGATGGGATTCTTAGCTATAATGTTTGGTGCAATGGCATTTGCATTGTATCAATCTGGGAGACGAAGAATTTGGTAATCTTTCATACAAATCATATTGATTGGATAGGAGATAATATTGCTTAAAGACTTAGTAACACCTGAAAATGCAAATGTCTTTGTAGGAAAGCTTGGAGATATTTTAGAAAAAGCAATCGACAAACCATTGGGTTATGCAATCAATTGGGGTAGAATTTGGTCACTTTGGCCTGTTCATATTGAAACGGCTTGTTGCAGTGTGGAATTTGGTGCAGCGTCGAGTCCCAGATATGATGTTGAAAGATTTGGAATCATTGAAGCATTTGGTTCACTTAGACAATGTGATCTTGTTGTTGTACAGGGAACTATTACCAGAAAGATGGCACCTCGTCTTAGATTAGTTTATGATCAGATGCCCGAACCAAAGTATGTAATTGCTATGGGAGCTTGTGCCATTACTGGAGGTTTGTATTTTGATTCATACAATGTACTTCCAGGAATTGATGGAGTAATTCCAGTTGATGTGTATGTTCCAGGTTGCCCACCAAGACCTGAAACTCTCATTCAGGGATGTATTTTGTTACAAGAGAAAATTAAGAGAATGAAAGCTAGGAAGTTTGTATAATGAGTAGTGATTCTGAAAAACCATTCGCAGCAAAACCTACAGAGAAACCATCTCCTCCTAAATCTGCGCCAAAACCCGCAGCAAAAACTGAAGAAAAACCTGCAGAACTTCCAGCATTTGAAAAAGGCATTTCAGATAAAATAGTTGAAAAGTTTGGAGATAAAGTAGAAGTAGAATTTGTAAAAGAAGACAGAATTAGAATTAGAACAAGTAAAGAAAGTGTTCATGATGTAGCTCAATTCATTCGTGATGATTTACATTATGATCATGCTGAGTCTGTAACAGGCGTAGATTATCCTGCAGATAATGAGATTGAAGTAGTTTATCATCTAGGATCTTATACTGAATCCTCTCTTGCAAGACAAGTTTTGACATTAACAACACGTGCTCCTAGAGAATCTAATCCGATTCCAGGACAAGACTCGACAAAACTACCAAGTCTTAGAGATGTATTTTATAGTGTAGAATTTGGCGAAAGAGAAGTTTTTGAAATGTTAGGTGTTTACTTTGATGGTCATCCAGATAATAGACGATTACTTTTGCCTGAAGATTGGGCAGATTTGCCACCCCTTCGAAAGGACTTTGCAATAAAGGGTAGATGATAATGACTGATATAATGCCGCCAGGATTAGCACTCAAAAAAGTAGATGAGAGAATTATGACTCTCAACGTTGGACCACAACATCCAGGTTCTGGTCATATGAGAATTGTTGTTCAAATTGATGGTGACTATATTGTTGCATGTGATCCTGATCCGGGATATGTGCATCGTGGAGAAGAAAAGATGGCAGAGTACAGAAACTACATTACCAATGTCCCTCATTTAGAAAGACCAGTTATTCATGACTCTTGTAATGTTCTTTATCCGTATGTTTTAGGTGCTGAAGAAATCCTTGGAATTGAAGTTCCAGAACGTGCAAAGTATGTTAGAGTAATTTGTTCTGAACTTAATCGTTGTATTTATACAATGTATTGGCTTGCAATTTATGGAATTTTCTTAGGTCATTCTACAATGTTTATGTGGCCTGCTGGTGATAGAGAACTCTTAATTGATCTTATGGAAAAAGTATCTGGAGCTAGAGTTACACATGCCCACTTTATTCCTGGGGGAGTAAGAAATGACTTGCCTGCAAACTTTGAAGATGTTTGCTTACGTCAAGTAAATTACTTTGAGAAACGTATCAAGGAATATGCTGCAGTGTTT
The DNA here is from genome assembly GCA_964343515.1 of uncultured Nitrosopumilaceae archaeon. GTDB lineage: Archaea > Thermoproteota > Nitrososphaeria > Nitrososphaerales > Nitrosopumilaceae > Nitrosopumilus. Next base: position 44,522 of record CAYFJT010000003.1, on the reverse strand, counting down.
TATGATAATCCTATCTTAATTTCAAGAACACAAGATACTGGTGTATTGTCACGTGAAAATGCAATTAGATATGGAGTCACTGGTTCAGTGCTTAGGGCAAGTGGTGTTGATTATGACTTGAGAGTGAAAGCACCATATGATGTCTATGACGAATTAGATGTTCATACTAACGTAATGAAAGAAGGAGATTCTTATGCAAGATCTAGAGTTCCATGGCTTGATATGATTGAAAGTTGTAATATTATTAGACAAGCATTACAGAAAATGCCAAAGTCTGGTTCTGTTAGAACAAAACTAAAACCTAATCCTAAAACAAAAGGTCCTGCAACTGTTTACAAACGAGTTGAATCTGGTAGAGGTTCTCTTGGTTGTTATATTGTATCTGATGGCAAACCTGAACCATATAGAGTAAAGATGAGCGTTCCTTCATTTAGAAACTTGCTTGCATTGCCTAATCTCTTAATTGGTGAAAAACTTGGAAACATGCCATCAGTATATTGGAGTCTTAATTATTGGCCAGTGGAGGCAGATAGGTAAATGTCTGCTATTGCACCAAAATTCAAACTAAGTGAATTTATCAAATCCATTCTTGATAATCTCTTTTGGATTATTCTTATTGTTTCACTAATTGGTTTACCTGCAATTCAAGTAATTTTGTTCTATGTTGAAATGCCTGTAATTCATGGTGAATTACTTACTCCATTCCTTGCAATGACATGGTTGGCAGATCCTTCACGTAGTCTACCCATTCTAAAAGCATTCATGGCAACTGATATGTTTAGAGTAATGGCATTTCCGGGATTTGGATTTGCTGCACTTATAGCTGCTGCTACAATTTTTGTCGAAAGAAAGATGCTTGCTAAATTACAATTAAGAGTTGGTCCTTTCTATTGTGGAAAGATTGAAGGAATCTTACAATTAATGGGTGATGGCCTAAAACTAATTTCTAAAGAAATTATTATTCCTGCAAAAGCTGACAAACCAATATTTTGGGCAGCTCCTGTGATTTTTGTTGCAACGGCTGCAGCATTTGTTGCGTTAATTCCTGTAGCTCCTGGATGGGTAGTTGCAGATGTAGACTTGGGTTTACTTGGTGTTTTTGCAGTTATTGGATTCTTCCCAATCATAACAATTCTCTCAGCATGGTCTGCTAACAGTAAATTCCCCTTCATTGGTGGAATTAGAGCACTCTTCCAAATGGTCTCATTTGAAATTCCATTAATCTTGTCTTTGTTGGGAGTTGTAATTCTTACTGGAACTCTTAACTTGTCTGAAATTGCAGCTAGTCAATCTAACTTCCCATGGATTGTCTTTTTGCCAGTTGGAGCAATTGTCTTCTTTATTACAATGCTTGCTGAATTAGAAAGAATTCCATTTGATTTGCCAGAGGCAGAAAGTGAAATTGTTGCTGGTTGGTTAACGGAATTTTCTGGAATGATGTATGGTCTAGTTCAATTAGGAACATATCTGAAACTTTATGCATTTGCAGGATTGTTTGTTGTTTTATTTTTAGGCGGTTGGAATGGACCAATGATTGTCCCGCCATTCCCCGAAGAAATCCTCACTCATGGAATTGAAATGGGTCCAATTACTGCAAAGTTCCCTGGATTGCCCCTATTTGATCAACAGATGCTTAATGGAACTCTTTGGTTTGTTCTAAAAACAGTTGGTGTGATTTTCTTCATACTGTTACCTAGAGGTGTGTTCCCAAGAATCAGAATTGATATGTTGTTAAGTCTTGGTTGGACTAAATTAATTGGATTAGCATTCGTTAACATCTTTATTGCACTAGGCTTGCTTTACGCTGGAGTCTTGGGACCAGGAGGATTACAATAATGGGAACTGCAACTGGAATAATTCGTGCATTGAATTCAGGGATCAAACACATGGCAATTAAACGATTTACACTTCGTTATCCTGAAGAGAAATTAAAATTTGTAGGTGATGGTTATCAATTTGATCCTTCAACTGGTGTTGGTATAGCTGGATTAAAAGGACGTCATATGTTATTCCATGATCATTGTACTGGATGTCAATTATGTTCAATTGCATGTGAAGGGGTTGCTGAAGCAATTGCGATGGTTAAAGTTCCTGAAGACCAGAAACAGAACAAAAAATCTATCATGCCTCAAATTGATTATGGAAAATGTGTTTTCTGTGGTCTTTGTGTTGATGCATGTCCATTTTATGCACTTTACATGACAAATGATTATGAGTTATCTTCATTTTCTAAAGAAGGTCTGATTTACACCCCTGCACAACTCGCAGTAAAACCATACCTTACACAAGATAGTGAAATTCAAATCACTGATAGAGGTGCAACCCATGGCTGATGCTGCATTTTTGGCTCTTACTGTAATTACAATTGGTTCTGCAATTGCAGCACTTGAATTAAGATCGTTGATTTATGGTTCCATTGCATTAATGGGAACTCTTGGTGGAATTGCTGGATTCTTCTTTTTACTAGATGCTCCATTTGTTGCATTGTTCCAACTTGCAGTTTATGTTGGTTCAATTGCAGTTTTGATTCTATTTACTGTCATGTTGGTAAAAAGAGAGCTCATATTCAAAAAAGTTGAAGATAAAAGAAGAAAGTTTGCTGGAATTGGTTTAATGCTTGTTGTAATGGTTGGATTAGGTGCAGTCTTTTTAGATTCTGGAATTAAAACAATTACAACAGATGAACCCCCTGTTGACTTTAGGGATATTGGTACAGACTTTGTAACATATTATTGGCCTGCATTAATTTTGATGGGATTGATTTTAGCTGGTTCTGTTACTGGCGCACTTGTATTAGCAAAACGAGAGGATGTGGAGAATGACCAACGAACTAATTGATTTTTCACTTGTATCTGTAGCCCTATTAGGAATAGGAATCTATGGCCTTGCAGTCAAACGTAATTTCATCAGAATGTTATTTGCAGTTGAAATTATCATAAATGCTGCAAATCTTAGTTTAGTTGCATTTGGTAGATACTTACCTCATAGTGGTGGCCAGACATTAGCATTATTTTCTATAGCAATTGCAGCTGCCGAAGTTGCAGTTGGATTGTCGTTAATCATTGTAGCATATCGTATGTATCAAAATGTCGATATTGCAGACTTTAGGAGTTTGAAAGGATAATGGAATATGCATTATTACAGGCAGTTTTCTTGCCACTACTTTTATCTCCAATAGCTTACATTTTGGGAAGAAAAGTAGGACCCATTCCTGCTATGTGGTTTACGTTTGCAATCTTACTTTATACTACAATTCTTGTAATTAATGCAGCATTATCTGGAACTGTTGAAGAACACTATCCATGGACAGAACAATTTGGCGAATTTGGTTTCTTACTTGATGGTTTAGCCTCTCCATTTGCAATAATCATCTATGTGTTATCTACAATTTTGGTGCTCTATTCAAAACCATACATGATTCACAAATTCCACGAGCAATTTGAAGAAGAACAAAAAATCAATTCTTCTTCAAGTGGACAAAGTTCTGTTGTTGAATCATCTTCTCTTTCTAATTATGTAAATGCAAAATCTGGTCTTTACTTTGCACTTTATCTTGTATTTGCAATGGGAATGCTTGGAACAGTACTTTCCACAAATCTGATAGAATTCTATATCTTCTTTGAGGTAATGTTGATTCCAGGTTTCTTCTTAGTTGCCCTTTGGGGTGATGGTCCTAGAAGAAAAATTGGTTTGATGTTCCTCTTTTGGACTCATGCTGGTGCCGTTGTTTTACTATTGGGATTCTTAATGATTGGATTAACTATTGGTAGCTTTGACTTTGCTGATATCAAAGAATCTGAAATTCCTCAAGATGTTGTTATGATTTCCGCAATTGCAATTGCAATTGGTCTTGGAGTGAAATTGGCTGTCTTTATGTTCCATGTGTGGTTGCCTTATGTCCACGGTTCAGCACCTACGCCAATCAGTGCACTTTTGTCCCCTGCAATGATCGGAATTGGAGCATATGGTATCTTTAGATTAATTGTTGAATTTTTGCCATCAACGTTTGCAGAATTATCCATTTGGTTCCATATTTGGGGTCTTGTAACAATGATCTATGGTGGAGCAATGGCATTAATGCAAGATGACATAAAACGTCTACTTGCTTATTCTAGTATCAGCCAAATGGGCTATCTTCTATTTGGAATTGGCTCCATGTCTACAATGGGTCTTGCAGGTGCAGAGATGATGTATATCACTCACGGTCTTGGAAAAGGCATTCTCTTCATGATGGCTGGTATAATTATTGTCAAAGTTGGAACTAGAAGTATCTCAAAACTTGGTGGCTTGGCAGGAAAAATGCCAATAACTGCAGTTTGTGCGGTAATTGGTGCTCTCACAATTATGGGTGTTCCTCCAACTAGTGGATTTATGGGTGAATGGATTCTATTTTATGGTGCACTAGAAACTGCCATTGAAGAAGGCTCTACAGTCAGAGCAGTAACCTTTGGTCTAGGACTTGTTGCCACTGCACTTACAATGTCGTACATGTTGTGGATGCTAAAACGAATATTCTTTGGAAAGACACCTGAACATCTGGAAAAAGTCAAAGAAGGAAGTTGGTACATGACAGCACCAATGATGGTTCTAGCTGGATTTACTATTGTACTTGGAATCTATCCAGATATCTTCTTGAATACAATCATGCCTTACATGAACGGAGTGTTGGGAGTCTAATATGGCAACTGAAGCTATTGGTTTACCATTTGAAGCAAGTTCTCTTAGTGCATGGTTAGTTTGGATTCTGCCATTTGCAGCTGCACTAATTATGCCAGGAATTGGCAAGTTCTCAAAACAAGCAACTGGTTATGTTGCAGTAGGCTTTGCATTAATGAGTGCACTTTCTGCTGCTTCTCTTTTACCAATGGCATTGGAAGGACATGAAATTCATAAACAAATTATGTGGATTGAAGCCATTGGTCTGAAAGGCGGTGTCTTAGCTGATCCACTTTCAGTAATTATGGCAAACGTTGTTGCTTGGATTTCATTCTTGATTATGATTTACAGTACTGGATACATGAAAGGCGATAAGGACATAACAAGATTCTGGTTCTGGATGATGTTCTTTATTGGTTCTATGCAATTAATTGTGTTATCTGATAATTTGTTACAAGTCTTCTTTGGATGGGAAGGAGTTGGTCTTGCGTCTTATGCGTTAATCAGTTTCTGGTATCGTGATAAAAAGAAAGATCATGTTGGACAAGAAGGACGTACTGTTCTTGGTCTCTTAGATTACTATGCTCCAACACATGCTGGTATGAAGGCATTCATCATGACCAAAGTTGGTGATGTAATGATGATTGCTGGTATGCTTTTGATATTCTTATTTGCTGGAACATTTGGTTTCAAAGAACTCATGGGAGATCATGAATGGGCTATTGCTATGAATGCACAAGGTCTCTTAGTTCCTGCATTTGTTTTGTTATTTGGTGGTGCAGTTGGTAAATCTGCACAATTCCCATTAAATGAATGGCTCTTAGAAGCAATGACTGGTCCAACTGCGGTTTCTGCATTGATTCATGCAGCAACAATGGTAAAAGCTGGCGTATTCTTGGTTGCAAGAATAGGACCAATTGTCTTTGCATTAGGTGCTGCAGGAATTATGGCCGACCAATTCTTTGAGATTGTTGCATGGGTTGGCGCAATTACTGCATTGTTACTTGCAACACAAGGTATGGTGAATCCAGAAATCAAGAAAGTTCTTGCATATTCTACTGGTTCCCAAATTGGTTACATGATGATGGCATTAGGTGTTGCAGGATTATCTCACCAATATGTTGATGGCTATACTGCTGGATTCTTCCACTTGATTTCTCACGCAATGTTCAAGGCATCATTATTCATGGCTGCAGGCTCTTTGCTGCATATTGTTGGTTCTAGATTTATGACTGATATGGGAGGTCTGCGAAAACACATGAAAAAGACGTATGCTTTCATGTGGGCCGCAGGTCTTGGTTTAATGGGCGCACCATTTATCACAACAGGTTTCTGGAGTAAAGATGCAATCTTTGCCGCAGTTTATACTTCTGGAAACGAATGGGCATTGCCACTATATGCAATTGCAGTTCTGACTGCAATAATTACTGCATTTTACACTACAAGAATGATTGGAATGGTCTTCTTTGGAAATAAGAGCAAACACATCCAAAAGATGGAAGAAGAAGGACACCATATCCATGAAGCATCACTATCAATGTGGGTTCCATACGGAATCTTGGCAGTATTAACAATTGGAATTGGATTAATCGGGTTATCTACAGAACAAGGATTACATCACTTGTTTGAAGAATATCTTGATCACTCATTTGGTATTCACAGTGAGCACGCAAAAGCCGAATCTTCAATTTTACCCGAATTCTTACAAGGTCTTAACCCTGTAGCTCTTGGTTCTTCACTTGTTGCATTTGCAATTGGAATTGGATTAGGATACATATTCTACATTGGTAGATGGGTTGATCCTATCAAATTTGTAAACTCTAACATTTTCTTTTATGCAATTCACAAAGTTATCTTGAGCAGATGGTATCTCAATGCAATAGTGTATTGGTGCTTTGTAGTAGCTCCATTATGGTTAGCAAGAGGTGTATTCCGATACTTTGAAAAGACAGCTATCGATTACGGTATGAACGATGGATTCCAAAAAGCAACTGCTTGGGGGGCAAAAGTTGTTCAAGGAACTCAAACTGGTGTTTCACAATCATATCTATTTGTATTTGGAGCAGGATTACTATTCGTAGTTCTGATATTGTTGATGTAGGAGAGATATGAAATGTTAGAAATTACTTCCACTCCACTGGTACTAATTGCAATTTTGGGAACTGTTGGAGTTATTCTTCCAATAATTAGTATTGCTAGAAAAGAAAAAGGCTCTAACTCATTTTATGCTGTAATTGCATTTGCAGCACTAATTGTATCTATGGGTTATGTTGGATATGAATTCATTAATGATAATGTAGCGGCATCAGCTCTTTTCTCTGATGATGTACTTGTAGATGATGCATTTGGTGGATTCTTTGCAATTGCAATGTTGATTGTTGCATTGTTCACAACAGTTGGCTCCTTCAACTATATGAGAAAACACAACTCTCCTGCTGTTTACTATTCTCTAATCTTACTTGCAACAATTGGTATGATTCTTGTTGCATACTCAACTGATCTTGTAATGTTATTTGTTGCTTGGGAACTCATGAGTATTCCAACCTATATCTTGGTTGGATTTATGAAAAAGAATCCAAGTTCAAATGAAGCTGCATTAAAGTACTTCTTATTTGGCGCATTATCTTCTGCCATAATCGTTTATGGAATTGCAATATCTTATGGATTAACTGGTTCTACAAATATTGGTGAAGTCATTGAAGGCTATTCCACACTTGATCCTTCCTTGTTGCCATTAGCATTACTTTCAGTTGGAATGTTTATTGCAGGATTTGGATTTAAGATGGGCCTTGTTCCTTTCCATCAATGGCTCCCAGATACTTATGAGGGTGCACCATCTCCAGTTACTGCCCTTTTAGCAGCTGCAACCAAAAAAGCAGGATTTGCAGCAGCAATTAGAATAATAGTTCTAGGAATGGTGGCACTAAACCTTGATTGGACTTTAGCTCTTGGAATTATTGCAGTGATGACCATGACAATTGGTAACGTTGCGGCAATTATGCAAAAGAACCTTTCAAGAATGCTGGCTTATTCTAGTATTGCTCATGCTGGATACATTTTGATTGGATTGGCAGTTGCTCCATACAGTTCTCTTGGTTTACAAGGTTCTTTGTATCAAATATTCAATCATGCTGTGATGAAAGGTGCTGCATTTATTGCAATTGCAGGAATTGTAACAACTCTTGCTGTTACTCATATTGATAAACTACAAGGACTTGGAAGAAGAATGCCTATCACTGCTTTAGGTATGGTAATTTCACTATTTGCACTTGCAGGTGTTCCTCCACTTTCAGGATTTTGGAGTAAATTGATGTTATTTGGAAGTGCGTTAGATGCTAGTTCTGCATTGTGGTGGGCTCCATGGCTTGCAATTGCAGGAGTTCTTAACAGTGCATTATCACTTGCATATTATGGTTGGATTACCCGAAAAATGTACTTTGAAGGTGAAACAGAAAAGAGAGTTTCAGAACCAAAATCAATTGTAGCAGTAATGATATTCTCTATAATCTTCCTGGTAGGATTTGGTGTATATCCAGAACCACTTCTCAAATTCGTAGAATTTGCAACACCAATAGTTAGTTTAGGACTTATGCCTTAAACGAAGTAAATTTTATCAAATTATCTAGATTTACTTTAGCATCATTATCTGGAATTTTTCTTAAACTAGATCTTGCTTTTTCAGAATATTCTTTTAACAATTCTTCCATTTTGTTAAAGACATCTCTTGGGTCTGAACTTTTCTTAATTAGTATGTTAAACAACTTGTCTTCATTTTTCCAATCTAACAAATCATCTCTAATCTGATAAGCAATTCCCATATTTTTCCCATATTCTGTTAATCCTTCAATCTGTTCTTCTGTGCCATTTGCAATAATTGCACCTGTTCTGGCTGCCACTTCAAATGCAGTAGCCGTTTTGTATTCGATTACTTTGAGGTAATCATCAAATGTTATATCTTCACTTGTCTCTAGTCTATTTTCAATCATCTCTCCTTCACTCATTAGCATTGCAGTAGTTGCCAAATCTTTTGTTATTCTGGGATTGTCTAATCTAGAACATATTGCTAAAATCAATCCTAAAACAAAATCTCCTGTTAGTACACTTGTATTGTATCCATATTTGATATGGAATGGGTCTTTTTGTCTCCTCATTGTTTCATTATCAATAATATCGTCATGAATAATGGATTCCATATGCAAAAATTCTACTGCACATGATGCTGCAAACGTATTCTCATCCATTTTTCCAATACTTTCAGCTGATAAAATGAGAATGATTGGTCTGATTCGTTTTCCTCCTTCTAGTGAGTACTTTAGAGGTTCGATAAATTCTGATTCTGAATAAAGATCTAGTTCTTTATCTAATGCCTGATCAATTTTTTTGATATATTCTCCGTATGTCTCAAGTAAAGGATTAATCTCGATATTTTTTCTGTCCAAGATGACCTCAATTGAAAAAACTTCTTCATTGTTAATTAAATCTTGGTGCTCCAGCCGGGATTTTCATCGATTGATTTTGAACCCGGGATCACTGCCTTGAAAGGGCAGTATGCTTGACCGGTCTACACCACTGGAACCCAAGAAAATTCTGTTTTTTGACCATAAAATCTTTTGTAAACCACAAAGATTTTTTTATTGGCAGATTTGGAGTCAAATCATGAACATAGTTAAAAAAATTGATGAAATGATTGAAGAAAGAAGTTTACTAAAACATCCATTTTACCAAGCATGGTCAGATGGAAAATTAACAAAAGAATCTCTGGCTGGATATTCAAAAGAATATTTCCAATTAGTCAAAGAGGTCCCATCTTTTATGGCTCCAATTATAGATAAAGCCTCTGAATCTGTTGTAAAAGAATTAGTTGAAAATCAACAAGAAGAATCTGATCATATTAAACCATGGATTTCTTTTGCAGGCGAACTTGGAATTTCTGAAGAAGAATTATTATCTTATTCAGGTTTACCAAAAACAAGAAAAGCTGTATCTGATCTGAATGAATTAATGGATACTTTTGAAGGTGGTGCATGTGCAATGTATGCATTTGAAAAAGAAATTCCAAAAATCAGTCAAACAAAACTTGATGGTTTAGCTGAATTCTATGGTATGACTAGTGAAGAAGCTACTGAATATTTCAAATTACATACCGAAGCTGACATTAGACATGCTGCATCATGGAGAAATATTCTAGAAAAATCTTCAACTGATTATGACAAATTAATTGAGATTGCAGAAAAATCCCTTTCTGCACAAAATTTGTTATTGGACAGTTGTTTTGAAGAATACTGTTAATCTCATAACATTTTATACCTGAGAAAAAATTCATTTGCTTGGGGCCCGTAACTCAGCTTGGTAGAGTAACCGGCTCATAACCGGTGAGCCAAGGGATCGAAGCCCTTCGGGCCCATTATTTTCAATTAGTTTTAAAATAAGCAAAATCAATTTTTACTGGCTGCAATGAAGAATCAGAGTTATATCTGAATGATGATTGGAAGGCATTTGTCTGAGCTGCCAAACTTATTTGCCGATTTGTTTTTTCACTTTTTCTAAAATTTCATCATCTACTAGATTTTGTTCATGTAACACTTCTGTAATTTGTAAAATGTCTAAAATTGAATGCATTTTGACTCCCTCTTCATTTAATGCCTCTTCAGCTCCTTCCATTCTATTCACAATCACATATGCGTCATTTACTGAAATATTGACTTGCTTTAATGATTTGATTGCATTTACAACGGATCCTCCTGTTGTCGCAACATCGTCAATCATAACTACTTTCATTCCATCATGAATTTTACCTTCAACTGATTTTGAAGTTCCATAGTCTTTTGGTTTGCTTCTAACATAGATCAATGGCTTTACAGTTTCAATTGCCAATGCTGATGCAATTACTAAACCTCCAGTAGGCACTGAAACAATTGAATCAAATTTGTCTAATCCTACATTTTGAGCAATTTCATTTTCTAGATATTTGATCATTTTTCTAAATTCATGGGGGTAACTTGGAACTAGTCTTAAATCCACATAGTATGAACTCTTTTTTCCACTGGCTAGTGTAAAATCTCCAAATTTTATGATGCCTTTTTGATACAAAAAGGTTGCAAACTCTTTTACAAATTCCATATCAAAATTCACTACATTGGATTTATTTTGGTTTGTATTATGAATGAATTATGCCTGAAATCTGGTTAAATTATGGTATCGCAGACGTTGTTTTAGACATAAGAGCTGAGAATTTAGAAGAAAAAATTGATTCTGATGGTAAAATCTTAGATGATTCTACAATAAATGAAAAACTAAATGTCTTAGATTTATCAAAACCTATGGAACTTGTGGTTTTACATAATTCAAAATCTATTCAGAAAATAATTTCATCTTTGTTTATCCTATGTGAACAAAAATCCAAACCATTCCCAAAAATTCTCACTGATAAAAAAATCCTAAATCAAGTAAAAGCAGGACTCCCAGAAGGCAGCTCAATAAACGAGTTTGATAATATGGACAATCCAAACTCAAATCTTGTATTTCTGAGTGAAATGGAATTTGATGGTCTTTTTGGTTATGAGACTATTTCTACTCGACTAATCAAAAAATTTGGTTTAGAATCTATGCTTTCAGCATATGCAAAAAGACAAGGTAATCTTCCTGTTCCAGGACAATATCCTGAAAGTCTTCAAGAAGCAAAGAAATTTTCTGATAACTTTGAAATTCAAGGAATTGAAATTATTGCAAATTCTCAGGGAATCATTGATTTTTCAGTTGGACATCCCTCAGAAACTATCGCTAACACAAAAATTCTAGAGTCAAATTCAATCAAAGATGTTGGCCAACATAAAACAATGATAATTAGTACTGGTAAAGATGCAAGCAATGATAATCTCGGAAAATCTTTTTCATCTTTATGGAACTGTTCTAATGCAATTAAAAAAGACGGTCTTGCAATTTTAGTTGCTGAATGTAAAGGAGGATTGGGTTCTGATGCAATTCAACAATATATTGAAGATAGATTAACTTTGGAACAATTACGAAATCCTACAAAATACATTAGTGGCATGGAGGATCTCTTATTCCTTTCAGAAATTCAAAAGAATTTTCAAATTGGACTTGTTTCCATTTTGCCTGAATTCTATGCAAAGAAATTAAACATGATTTCATTACCTGGAATAAAATATTCTATGGATTACATCTTAAAGACACAAGGAACAAGACAAAAAGTTGCCGTGGTTTCAGATGGTGCTAGACTCTTGTTAAGGTAGAAAACTAGGCAAAAAATCTGATGGTAATGGGGCACATAAAATCGCTAATCCAATTATTCCAATGTATGCTAATTTTCTTTTTCTTGAAAGTGGTGAAATATCATCTAATGGCATTGCACTAGGATTTCTTGAACTCATTATTAGAATTAAAATTGCCATTAACCAATAATTTAACAAAACTAGAATTGCCATACTGCCAAAAGTTGCATACCTGTGTATCTTTGGACCAAGTAATGTTCTAGCCATATGTCCTCCATCTAATTGCCATGCAGGCAGTAAATTCAAAAATGTGATTAGAAATCCAATCCATGCTACAAACATTATTGGAGTCATAATTACTTCATGTCCAGGACCGCCTTTGCCAAACATTGCAAGACTTGCAGTCATTAGTAATGGTTCACCTTGTTCCCATTCCATCAGTCTTGATTCTTCAAACAATCCTGCAGCCATTTCAGAATCTAAAATCGGTGCAGTATATGCTCCGTAAATTGAAACAATCACCGCAATTACTAATCCTGCAATAGGCCCTGCTATTGCAACATCAAATAAGATTTCTCTATTGATGGTTAATCCTCTGGATTGAATAAATGCTCCAAATGTTGGAATTCCTATGACTGGCAAACCTGGAATAAAGTATGGCCAAGTTGTTTTTAGCCTATGAGCTTTTGCTGCAATAATGTGTCCTAATTCGTGAATTCCTAAAATTCCAAGTAGTGACAATGTATAGACTGCAGCCATTTCAAGTGGTTCTCCAATTTCTACAATTGAATTTGTTCCAGATGTTCTATAGTATCCATCAATCATAACAAATGCAATCACAATTGCAAATAAAGCTCTAGGAGTCCATGCAGTTTTCATCCATCTTCTTTGTTTTTTTATGGCAAATTTTTGAATAATAACAAATTTTCCATCATCTTTTTGTTCTAGTTTACATGCAAAACTCATCCCTTCTAATTTTCTTGCTAATTGTTCAAATTTTGATTTGAATTCAATATCCTCAATTCGAAACTCCATGGAAAATTCTGTTTTTATATAATCACTTACATCAAAAATGGAATTTACTAAAGAAACTATCTCTTCTTGAGAATGCTCTTCCATTCTTAATGACTACTTCTTTCCATTAAATGGTCTTTTGGTTTAAAATTAAATATTGATAATCTTACCTCAAAGTATGCAAGTAATTCTAAGACAATTAGGTGATTGTAATATTCGACGTGCTGAACCAAGCGATCTTATCCCTGTAATGGAGATTAATCTCAAAACATTACCTGAACATTATTCTGATTATTTCTATGAGAGTTTACTTGCAGAACTTCCTGAGGCGTTTATTGTAGCAGAGATTGGAGGAAAGCATGTTGGATATATTATGTGTAAAATGGAATATGGATTTTCAAATTTTAAGAAACTAGGTTTTGTCAAAAAGGGACATGTTGTATCCATTGCAGTTCTTGATGATTATCGAAAGAAAGGAATTGGAAAAGCACTAGTTGAAGAATCCGTAAAAGGAGTACAATCTAGGAAATGTGATGAATTCTATTTGGAAGTAAGATGTAGTAATAATGAGGCAGTACGATTGTATGAAAAACTCGGATTTGTAATTAGACAACAACTTAATGCCTATTATCGTGATGGTGAAGATGCATATCTTATGGCTATTGAACTAAACTAGTTAAAACCAATAAATAACTCTCGAAAAATTCTCCGCCATGGATAAACGTAAGGGAATGGGAATTGCCATATTTTTTCTTTGTATTGGTGGATTTTTTCTTTATGCTTATTTGCTCATGCTTTCTGAGTGGAGTCCTATTGTATTGCAATTATCTGTACTAATGATTGCAGGTGGAATTCTTGGAGTTGTTGCATGGATAGGATATGTTATGGCAACAACAAAACCTTCTCCTGCATCAATAACTTCAGATGATTAGATTACTTGAAAATTCTTATATCCACAACTGTTTGATAATATCTGGGACCTACTGGTCTTACAATTTTTGATCCTAGAATCTCTGATTTTACTGGTGTTATTTGCAGATAATGTTCTTCTGAAAGTTTTCCTGCATCCAATTTTTTATCTGCATGTATGTGTGAGTAATAATGAATTATTCCTCCACTTTTTGTTGTGTTTATGGCAGATTCTAAAAATTCATCTGATCTTTCTGGTAATAACATCAATGTTCTATCTGATTTATCTAAAAGCTGTTCGTTGATTGTTTGTGTTGCATCACCATTTATTGAAATTACTTCTCCTGCAAGTTTGTTTAATTTGATGTTTTTTTCACATAACTTTGATGCAGTTGGATTGATATCTACACTATAAACAGTACATTTTTTCTTTTTTGCAGCAATAATTGAAAACATTCCTACACCTGCAAACATATTTGTCATAATTTCTCCATCTTGAATTAGATTTGATATTCTGTCTCTCTCAGTAGAAAGTCTAGGTGAAAAAAATGCATTTTCAACATCCACTATGAATTTACAGCCAAATTCTTTGTATTCTGTCTCTGTATTGTCTTCCCCTGCAATAATCTCGAGATTTCGTGTACGAAAATTTCCTTCTACTGCAGATGCTTGATAAAATACACTCCTGGCAATTTTTACATCTTTTAACAATGCCTCACCAATAATCTTCTTTTTGGATAAAAGAGAATCTGGAATTCTAACAATTATGATGTCTCCTATTTGATCAAACGCAGAAATTAACTCTTCATTTTCTTCTGTAGATAATACACTTTCAAGTGATTTTTTTAGCATTCGAGTCAATTTTTGTAATAGAAATTTCCAGATGATTTCTGATCTTTATCTAATCTACTTTCTAACTTGTTTACTCTTGGTCTTAGACTTTTTTCATCTCGTCTAAATGACATGTCTAATGATCTTAGAAATTTATTCATTGCATCTGCTTTTGGTAGTGGGGATGTAGCTTTTCCTGCAGCACCTGATTCCCCTTCAAAAATTACCATAGTATCTGAAATCAAATCCATTAACTGTAAATCATGATCAATCACAATTGCTGACTTTCCAAAAGATCGAACAAATTTTTGTAAGAATTTTGCAATAGCAATTCTATCTTCTACATCCAAAAATGCTGATGGCTCATCAAGTGCATACAAATCTACTTTTTGCAAAAGACAAGATGCAACTGCTACTTTTTGTAGTTCTCCTCCTGAGAGATTCTTTACTGATTTATTGTAAAGTTTCTTAATTTTTAATGGATCGAGAATCTGTTCTTCTTCAAGACTTCCTTCTATAGGGCCTCCGTTTGCTTTGTCAAGCAATGCAACAACTTCTACATCAATATCATTTTGAAGATATTGTGGTTTGTATGCAATCTTGATCTTTTTATCAATCTCTCCTGAATCTGGTTTTTCAACCCCTGCAATCATTTTCATCATTGTAGTCTTTCCAAGCGCATTTGCACCCATAATCCCTAAAACTTCACCTTTTCTTACTCGACCTGGCTCAATTTCAACTGAAAATGAAGGATATTTTCTAGTTAATTTTGGATAGTTTACAATTTCACTTCCCTCTTGAAATTCGTCTGTTGATGTAGATGAAACATCAAAGGAAAAAGCTTTGTCTCTAAATCTTACATTTTCGTTTGGCAGGTACCCATCAAGGAAAACATTGATTCCGACTTTGGTTGAAAGAATATTTGATACGATACCATATGCTGATGGCTCTCCATAAAGCACTTCAATATAATCACTGAGAAAATCAAGTAACGTCAAGTCGTGTTCTACAACCATTACACTTTTTCCAAGTTTTGCAAGACTCTGAATTACTCGTGCAACACCCGTTCTTTGAAAAACATCATTGTAAGATGATGGTTCATCAAAAAAGTAAAACTCTGTATCTTTAGAAGCTGCAGCAGCTACTGCAATTCTTTGCAGTTCCCCACCACTTAATTCTTTTAAGCTTTGATCAACCGAATTTTGTAATCCTAACTCTTTGATTAATTCTTGAGATACTCCTCTTTCATCATATCTCTCAATTAACTCCTTTCCAGTTCCATCAAATGCTTGAGCAATTTGATGTACTTGTTGAGGTTTAATTGATGCACGAATTTGATTTTGCTTAATCTTCTCAAAATGTTGTTTTAACTCCGTTCCACTATAGTATTTTAGAATCTCATCCCATTCTGGAGGTTCTTCATATCTTCCAAGGTTTGGTTTTAGATTTCCTGATAGAATGTTTACAACAGTACTTTTCCCCATACCGTTTCTTCCAAGTAAACCTACTACCTCTCCTTTTTTTGGTGTTGGTAATTTGTATAATCTAAATGAATTTGGTCCATATTGATGAATTTTATCAGTTGCTAATTCACTTGCCAAATTTACTATTGTAATGGCATCAAATGGACATACCTTTACACATATTCCGCATCCATTACAAATATTCTCGTCAATCTGTGCTTTTTTTGATTCCTCATTTAGTATGATACAATCTGCTCCTGATTTATTCACTGGACAGTATTTTATGCACTCTAAACCACACTTTTTAGGCTGACAGAGTTCATGATCTAAAACTCCAACTCTGTGCGTCATGTGCTAGAGCGGTAATCTCTTTGTTTTATACCTATTTTGAGCCTTTATCTGATTTCGTTACGTTAATAATTGAGATTTTAACATCAAATTACAAGCCGGCCATAGCGTTAGGGTGCGACCCAATCCCTTTCCGAACTTGGAAGTCAAACCTGACGTCGCTGTTGTGCTACTAAGATGCGAGAGCCCTTGGGAAGCAACAGTGCTGGCATTTTCTAATTTACAATCTATTAATAATGAAATTAATCAAAACATTACATGCCAAATTGTTCTGTTTGTGGAGAAATATGTGATAATGACATTAGGTTGATGAATCACATGATGGAAAAACATGGCTGGAGAAATCCAAATGTTGGAAAACCTGATAGAAACAGCAGGGGCTATTAATTTACAACTTTTGTAGATAATCTAAAATCAACCTCACTCCAAAACCAGTTGCTCCTTTTGGGTTGTATGATTTTTCTTTTGTGGCTATTTGTGTCCAAGCCACCCCTGCAATGTCTAGATGTGTCCATGGAGTATCTTCTATAGAATTTCTCAAAAACGCTGCAGCAGTAATTGTTCCTGCAGCTTTTCCTATGCCAATATTTTTCATATCTGCTACATCTGATTTTATCATGTCCATAAATTCCTGATTTAATGGAAGTTCCCAAATTTGTTCTGTGGTATTTTTTGATGATTCAAAAATCTTCTTTGATAATTTTTCATTATTTGAAACCATTCCTGCTACATTGGTACCTAATGCAATAATACAAGCTCCTGTTAAGGTTGCAAAATCAATTATTGCTTTAGGCGAATAATGCTTTTCTCCATATGCTAATGCATCAGATAAAATCAATCTTCCTTCTGCATCTGTATTGAGAATCTCTGCTGTTTTTCCATTGTAAAGTTTGATTATATCTCCTGGCCTATATGATTCTCCCCCTGGCATATTTTCCACAGATGGTACTATTCCTATTACATTAATTGGTAATTTTAATTCTGAAACTGCTTTCATAATACCTAATACTGTACAACCCCCACATTTGTCAAACTTCATCTCATCCATATTTGCTCCAGGTTTTAATGAAATTCCTCCCGTATCAAACGTTACAGCTTTTCCAACAAGTACAATTGGTTTTTCATTTCTCGAACCTTGATTATGTTCCATGATGATTAGTTTTGGTTCATTCTTACTTCCTTGTCCTACTGCCGTAATTCCTCCGAAACCATTCTTTTTTAATTCTGATTTTGAAATTATTTTACACTTCATCTTATTTTTGGAAATAGTTCTTGCAAAATTTGTCAATGTTGATGGTGTACATTCGTTAGGAGGTAAATTAGCAATACTTTTTGTAAAAATTACTCCATCTGCAATTATTTCTGATGTCTTTATTGCTTGTAAAACCTTGTTTGATTTTGGAACAATTATTGTCAAATTTGGAGAATTTTCTTCTTTTTCAGTCTTGAATTTTTCAAATTTGTACAATGCTATCTTTGCCCCTTCCACAATTTGTGATGTTGAAGAAATTTGATCAATGATAAATGTGGGAGGTGTGATTATCGAAAATTCTTTTAATCTAAATTCACGTGCTTTTAGAGCAATTTTGCCTGAAATTTGTCGAAAAGTATCTTTTGTAATGTCTTCTTTTTTTCCAATCCCTGCAATCAAAATTCTTTGAAATTGTTTCTTTCCTGTAGATGGAATAATTGCTAATTTACCTAATTTTCCTTCAATGTCTTTGAGAGATTGACTAACTGCAAACGATGTTTTTGCATCTAATTTTGGTAATCCTAAAATTTTATCTGACTTCTCTAATACAAATCCACAAAGTAATTGTGTTTTTTTTGGAGAATTTTGTATTTTGATCTTCATATGTATGAATTATTTTCATTGTCTTATTTAGATTTATGATCACTAATTTTGATAATTTTGCTATTGGAAATCAAACTAGTTGATCTAACAAAAACTGCTTTAACTGACTTACAATCTTCTGAACAATTTTCATTAATTTCTGTTGTTGGGAATTTTTTTGATTTGTTTGAAAAAATTGTTTTTATCACTGGCAACAAAGCAGATCTTCCTCCAAATGCTTTTGTTTCATCAATAAACCAAAACATTTCAAGCGCAGATTCATCTAAGATTTTTTCTCGTATCTTTATGCCTTGTTTTGTATAATGGCCAATCATATTCATTTTCCCTCTAGTAAAAAAATCCAGAAACTTTGCAAATTTTACGCACAAAAAACAATGATTGTCAAAAACAATCATTGGAAAACCTCCTTCCATCTACATATTAAATTTACATTGAATTTAATTAAACTTCTTACTAGTTCTAAACACTAGGTGTTTGTCTATGATTTGGGAAACATTCTCTACAATAAACAGGTCTATCTTCTTTAGGTTTGAATGGTACTTGGCATTCATTTCCGCAATCACCACATGTTGTTGTATGCATCTCTCTTTGTCTGTTGAATCTTGATCTTCCTCCAAATCTGTCCCCACTACGTCTTTGAGGTCTATGATTTGGGAAACATTCTCTACAATAAACAGGTCTATCTTCTTTAGGTTTGAATGGTACTTGGCATTCATTTCCGCAATCACCACATGTTGTTGTATGCATCTCTCTTTCTTCACCAAAGGACATATCTTTCAAATTTTTTGAAGATTATGCTGTAATTAAATCATTGTACGTACTTTGGAAAGTTTGTAAACTTCAAATTTTGATATTAATAATTCTCTCAAGATTTTATTGTCAAAGAATTTTAGAAGTAGATTTTTATTAAATTTGAAGTCAAAACGATCGATATGGGGCTAAATTATTATCAAATTAAGAAGAATACTCTTAGAGCTCGAAAATTAGTTATCAAAGCCACAAACACTGCTGGTTCTGGTCATCCCGGCGGTTCATTTTCAATGGCCGAAATTTTAGGTTGTATATTTAACAAATATCTAAAATTTGATCCTACGAACCCTCGATGGAAAGACAGAGATCGATTAGTATTATCAAAAGGTCATGCAGCTCCCGGTTTGTTTTCAAATATGGCTGTTGCAGGATATTTTCCAGAATCAGAACTTGAAACTTTGAGAAAATTTGGTAGTAAATTACAAGGTCATCCTGACTTGAAATGTCCTGGCGTTGAGTTTTGTGGTGGTTCATTAGGTACTGGCTTGTCCTATTCTGTTGGAATTGCACTTGCAGGAAAAATCGATTCTAAAGATTATCATGTTTACACAATTATTGGTGATGGCGAATCTGATGAGGGTCAAGTTTGGGAGGCTGCTATGACTGCTGCAAAATACAAGGTTGATAATCTCACTGTTTTTCTTGATAGAAACTTTATCCAACAAGATTCCTACACTGAAAAAATTATGCCTCTAGACAAAAAATTGGAAAATGATAATCTTTCTGAAATGTGGAAAGATGCTTCTAGATGGAAAACTGGTGATAAATGGAGATCTTTTGGTTGGAATGTAATTGAAATTGATGGTCATAGAATTGAACAAATTGATTCTGCTATCCAAAAAGCAAATGCAATAAAAGGCGTTCCAACAATCATTATCTCCAGGACAATTAAAGGAAAATCTGTTGAGCATATGGAGGACAATCCTGCGTGGCATGGAAAAGCACCTGACTCTGATGTTGTTCCAATAATCAATATGGAATTGGATTCTCAGTTTATGATTGCACCTTCAATCATTGCTGGTGACATGACAAATCTTGAAAATGAAGTTAAAAGATGTGTTTCTGGAAGATCTGATTACATTCATCTAGATGTTATGGATGGTCAGTTTGTTCCAAACAAAACATTTGATCATACCAAAATCAAGGAACTACGACCACTTACCGTAATTCCATTTGATTCTCATTTGATGATTAATGATCCTGAAAAACACGTTAAAGATTACATAGATGCTGGAAGTGATATAATCACTGTACACGCAGAAGTAACTAATGAATCTAGTTTTGGAGAAATTCATGATATTTTAAAACAAAATCAAGTTGGTGTTGGTTTTGCAATAAATCCTGATACTGAATTACCTGAATGGTCTTACAAATTCTTGTCTTCACTTGATCAACTAATTGTAATGTCTGTGATTCCTGGGAAATCTGGTCAAAAATACATTGAAGATACACATACAAAAATGTCTAAGTTGAACAGTATTCTAAAAGAACATAACTTCTCAGGAGATGTTGAGGCTGATGGTGGTGTGAATCTTGAAAATATCGGTTCCATATTTGCAGATGGTGCTCGTGTATTTGTTGGTGGGGGTGCAATAATTGGACAACAAGATGTACGTGCTGCAATTAGAGATTTTAGAACTGAGATATTATCTTCTAGAAGACAATTATTACTTGATAGAGCAAATGAACTAGGAGGAATTGAATTAGTGAATAAATGGATTGGACTACATGTTGTTGGTAAAAAACAAGAACAAATTAAAAAAATTGCGCAGGAGAGAGGATATCTTTGAATGAACCAGTAATGACTGACATGCGTTCAGAATACTCAAAATCATTAATCCAACTTGGAAAAGAAAACCCAAATGTTGTTGTTTTAGGTGCCGATACAACTGATTCACTAAAAACATCTATCTTTGGAAAAGAATTTCCAAACAGATTTTTCAATGTTGGAATTGCAGAAGCAAATCTTGTAACAACTTCTGCAGGATTGGCAGTATCTGGAAAAATTCCTTTTGCAAGTACTTATGCTATATTTTTACCTGGAAGAGCAGTTGATCAAATTAGAAATAATGTAGCTTATCCTTCCCCTCCTGGAAAAAAGGGTCTTAATGTAAAATTTGTTGTTTCTCATGGTGGTCTTTCAGTTGGTCCAGATGGCGGTTCGCATCAACAGATTGAAGATATCGCAATTATGAGAGTGATTCCAAATTTCCGAGTTTTTATTCCTGCAGACACAATTGCAGTTTCTAAATTAACATCTTTAATGGCAAATGAATATGGACCATTTTACATGAGAATGGCGAGATCCAAAACACCTTTGGTTCATTCAGATTCTCAAAATTTTGAAATTGGAAAAGGAATTGCTTTGAGAGATGGTTCTGATTGTACAATCACTGCATGTGGGATTACTGTTAGAATGGCACTAGAAGCTGCTGAAATGCTTCATAAAGAAGGAATTTCTTGTAGGGTTTTAGATATGTTTTCTATAAAACCAATTGACCATGAAATTTTAGAAAAAGCTGCTCGTGAAACTGGATGTATTGTAACTACTGAAGAACATAACATTATTGGTGGAATGGGTTCTGCAGTTGCTGAATCTGTTTCTGAATCCTACCCTGTACCAATCAAAAGAATTGGTGCTCAAGATATGTTTGGTGAGTCTGCTAGGGATAAAGAAATTCCTTTACTTTTAGAAAAACACGGAATAACATCTTTTAATATGGTAAAACAAGTCAAAGAAATTAGGAGCAAAAAATTATGAAAATTTTTCTTGATACTGCCAACTTAGAATCAATAAAAAAATTTAATGATATGGGTTTACTTGATGGGATTACTACAAATCCTTCCCTGATATCTAAAGAAAAGGGTAATCCTAAAGATGCAATGGAAGAGATTACAAAAATTATCAAAGGTGATGTAAGTTTAGAGGTTGTCAGTACGGAATTTTCTGGAATGATAGAAGAAGGAAAACGATTGCGTGAATATGGAGAAAATGTTGTTGTTAAAGTTCCTATGACTCCTGATGGATTAAAATCTTGCAAGTCTCTTTCTTCAGAAGGCATTCCCGTAAATGTTACGTTGGTTTTTTCCCCAAATCAAGCTTTACTGGCTGCAAAATCAGGTGCAAAATATGTTAGCCCCTTTATTGGACGATTAGATGATATTGGTCAAGATGGCATGAATTTAATTCAAGATATCAAAGAAATTTTTAAAAATTATCCTCATCTCAAAACCCAAATTTTAGTGGCAAGTGTACGTCATCCAATGCATGTAGTTGAAGCTGCAAAAATTGGAGCCGATGTAGTTACTTTACCTCCTGGAGTTTTAGATAAAATGCTTCAACATCCATTAACAAAAATTGGTCTAGAAAATTTCCTCAAAGACTGGGAAAAAGTAAAAGCTGAAAATCCTGATGTCAAAATCTAATATTTCACACAAATAAAATTACAAAAATGAAATTTTGAGAGGGTATTACTTGCCTCTGCTTTTTCTAGAACCTGTTCCTCTGCCTGTACTTCTAGTTATTCCTTTAGTTTCTGGACGTGGTTTTGGATCAGGCACATCACTGAGTTTTCTAGAACCTGTTCCTCTGCCAGATTGCACTCTGGTGTTTCCTGCGGCTCTCTTTCTTGCTTCTTGAATTTTTCTATATTCTTCACCGGACCATTTTTTGGGATCGTTATCAACTTCAATAGTTCCTGTTCCCCTTCCAGTTCGTATTTTGATTTTGCCCATGAAATTAGTTAAATTGTCTGGTATTTATCTAAGATCATTTTTGTTTGATCTCAGTTTTTGAGTCTTTAGTTGTTTATCCAGCCCAATTTTTTGAAATATGTAAACATCATCATTGCTGGAATAGCTGATGCAAGAATCACAATAATGAAAGTTGTAAATGGTCCTAAAAACATTGGATTCTCCTCAACACCCCCTGGCAAATTCACATTCATTCCATAAAATGTTCCAATTACTGTTGCTGGAATAGCTAATGTGAATATAATTGTCAAAACTGCAAGGACCTTGTTTGTTTTTTCTGTACTCAACACAAAATCCGTATCTTTGTAAATCTCCATTGTTTCTCTTGACTCTTCTAAGGTTTCAATTACCTTATCTATATGATCAATTACATCGTCAAAATACAATGAAAGATCTTCTTCACCTCTTTCAGAGAATTTCTTAACATTTTTTGTAATTTCTAAAACAAATTTCTTTAATGGAGTGGCAATTCTTCTTAATCTGTTAATTTCTCTTCTAAGTAATGCTATACTCCTTGCTACTGGCTTTGCTTCATCAAACACTCTATCTTCAATTTCATCTAAATTTGCAATAATTTTTCTTGACGTATGTAAAAGGTCATCTACTAACACATCTATGATTTCGTGAAGCAATAACCCTGAAGATTTTTGTAATATTCTATTTTTTCTTTGTTCATCTGAATTTGATTTGCAGATATTTACTAATTCTACAAGTGGTTTAAGATCTCCTTGATGAACTGTTACAAGGAAGTCTTTTCCTATGAATATGGATAACTGACTATTCTTTGAAATTCCACCTTTCTGAGCAAGTGGTGGGAAGTGAAGAATTACAAAGAAATGATCATCATAACTATCTAATTTTGGAAGCTCAAATTTTGTCATACAGTCTTCAATGTTCAAAGCATTGAAATTGTACTTTTCAGCTAGTTCTTCAACATCATTTCTGTCAGGATTCTGTAAGTCAATCCATACAAATTTCTCTGCATGAATGGTTTCAATTTTTCTCTCAATAGAACTCTCTATAGTTTTTCTACCTGAACGTAATCTATTGGAGATGAATCCTTTTCTCATGTCGAAAAATACCCTGATACAACAAATTTAAAGCGATCGTTAAGAGCCTACAAAAAATCTATAATTAATAATGAAATAAAGAATAGTATAACAATTTTAGGCTCTAACTACTTGTATGGAAGTAAGTGCATTCCACCGAAATACGTTATTCCGATTGTAATGGCCATTGCAATCCACCAAAATCTCATAATATCAATCTCACATAGTTAATAATAAATCTACAGTCTGATTTTCACAAAAATCAAAGATTATTACTGGATAATTTCTTTTTTTAATTTGTGGCCTTCGTAGTACAGTGGTTAGTATAGAGGATTGTGGATCCTCGGACAGGAGTTCGATTCCCCTCGAGGGCCCTCCTTTAATTTCATGTTTTTAGACAGTTACTAAAATGATAATATGATTACTGAGAATTTTTTGAACATCAATGATCTAAAATCTTAGTGCTTTAGAAAATTCCAAATTTACTTGATTCCATTTCTTCTTTTATGGCAAGCTTGAATCTAGGTGATTTGTTCTCTAAATTGTTAGTTAACCAAGTCAGAAATTTTTTCTCAGTACCTTTACCCTTTAATTTTTCAAAATCAGATCCCATCATGTCTACTAATTTCTGAATAAGTGATTTATTCACACTTAGTACAAAAAAATGCCACCCAAATGCAAATTCTGAATCTGTCATAACAAAATCTTCTTCACTATGAACCATCTCTTCTAATAGTGATAATTGTCTGGTTAGAGCCTTACTTGTTTTGTCATAATCTATTGCTGATACATTTATGTGCATTCTCCCATCCATGATTGATTTCTGTTAAAACAAAATAAAAGGATTGCATGAATTATTCATTTAACATAGGTTCAAAATCTATGTCAAAATTCATTTTCATGAGTTTAATGTATGTTTGAATGGATTCTGGAATCTCGTTTCCACAAGCAACCCCTAATTTTTTTGCATTTATCCAGATTACTAAGGTTTGGATAATTGTAAGAAATCGATCATTTTTGATTTCTGGTGTTCCAATTGCTTTTGTGTATCTTTCTGCAAATTCCCATGCTGTAACAAAATCCACACATTTTACATCAAATATTGCTAGTAATTGCTCTTGCATATTTTCCGCTTTTTTGAACGGAACTTTGTTTATGATATATGGGAAGTCAACTTTGCCTGGAATACAATCTGGTAAAGATCCCCAAATTGTAATTATTTTTGTATCTGACTTGAGATTTTCAAATTTTTTCAACATCTGATTTGTAATATTTTCATCTGTAAACCAAAATAAAATTACTGTGGCATCAGAAATCTCTGAATCTAAAACATTTTGACATCTAAATTCTGCTTGAATTTGTTTTTCTTCAATATTCTTTTTAGCATTTTCAATTTTTTTACAATTGTTATCTATTCCTACAGCTTTTTTTACTTGAAATTCTTTTATTGCAATCTCAATTCCTTTTTCATTCCCGCATCCTAAATGATAAAAAATATCTTTTTTCTCTAGTCCAACAAATTTGAAAATTTCTCTAAGTGATTTTTCTGATAATTGTACATCCTCACCACTAAGTAAATTTTTAGGAAGTGTCTCTAGATATTCGTCAATTTTCAATAATTTTTATTTTAAAAACAAGAATTTATTCTCTTATGCTTTCTAATTTAGATACTGCTTGCCATAATTGGGTTCTAACATATGATGGCATATTGGGATCTTGTGTCACATCATCAAGTAAACTAATTGTATTTGCAGCTCTTACTGACAATGAATATTCCTCATTATTCAAATCAGCAATCAAATCTGTAATGGATTTTTTTATTGTTTTTGGTGTTGAACTACTTGCAATTATTTGATTCAATGTCTCAATCGCCTCTTTCATCGATTCTTTGTTCTGTATCTCATCAGCCATTTTCCACCTTTTCTTAAAAATTAGAGGTATATAGTTACATCTCTACAAATACACAATCTGATTCTACTGTTACGTTATAACATGTCAAATCTCTAATTTTTACTGGAAATTTTTCCAGTTTTCCTGTTTTACAATCAAATTCTGCTGCATGCCATCCACATGTGACAATACATCCCTCTAATTTGCCTTCTGAAAGACTTGCCCCTGAATGAGTACATGAATCATCTGTTGCACAATATTCTCCATCGATATTTGCAACTAGTATGTCTCTTCTATCAATAGACACTTTGATCATTTTTCCAGGAGTAATATCTGATGTTTTTCCTGCAATAATTTTTCCCATCGAGGTTTTTATCTGATAATACTTAATATTTTTTAGTCTCAATGATTAGAAATGCAAAACTTTCAGACAAACATCAAGTTTTGAAATTTTGTCAAAACACTTTCTCATGGGGTGATTATATTGAACATGTTTGGGATTTTTGGTTAACTGAAGATTTTTTGTTTGTATATGAAAAACAATCCCCTGTCGGTATTTGTCATGCATCTTTTTCAAAAAACCAACTTTGGATTGAAGGAATTAGAGTAGACCCAAATTTTAGAAAACAAAAAATTGCATCTGAGTTAATAAAACATGTAGAATCAATTACAAAAAAAGACAATGTACAATCCTTCATGTTAATTGATACTGAAAATTCTATTTCTCTTTCTATGGCCAAATCATTAGAATATGAAATTTTTCAAACTTGGAATTTTTATTCACTTGAACCTGAAAAAAACTCAAATTTCAAAATTTTTTTTGCGAATTCCTTAGATGGTCCTTTTTGTACTCATTATGTTAAATCTTGGCGATGGCTTCCAATTGATAGAACAATAATCTCTGAATTATCTGCTCAAAATAAAATCATCCAATCAAAAATTGATAATAAAACTTCTACAGCAATTCTCTCTGATTCTGAACATTTTGAAAAGACTTTAATTGTAACATTATTTTCAGATTCTGAAAAAACCACATCACAAATACTGTTATTTTTACAAAATCATGCAATGGAAAATAATTATAATCGAATTCAAATTCTAACTAAAGAAAAATTATTTGATTTAAAATCTTTGGAGCATAAACTTTCCTTTCATTTGTTGAGAAAAAATCTATTTTGATTTCACAATTTTTATTGTGTTATTTAAAATTCCTAAACCTTCAATTTCCATCTCAACTTTATCTCCTTCTTTTAAGAATACTGCATTTGATTTGTTTAGCATTACTCCTGCTGGTGTACCTGTTGAAATAATGTCTCCTTTTTCTAATGTCATTACTTTGGAAATTTTTGAGATTATTTCAGGTATTTTTATAAACATATTGCTAGTGGAGGAGTTTTGTCTCAATTCGCCATTGATTTTGGTTGTTAATTTTAGATTTTGTGCATCTTGAATTTCATCTGCAGTTGTAATCCATGGTCCGCATGGCGCAAATGAATCAAAACTTTTTCCTCTTGTAAATTGTTTATCTTTAAACTGAATATCTCTAGCTGATACATCATTGAATACCATATATCCAAAAATCACATCTCTGGCTTCATCTGGACTGATATTTTTACAATTTTTCCCAATTATCAAGGCTAATTCTACCTCATAATCTAACTGTGTGACAAAATCTGGACACTCAATATGGGAATTATTTCCATTAAGGGCAGTTCTAGGTTTTATGACAATTGCAGGATCCTCTGGTGCCGTTAACCCTTGTTCTTTTGCATGGTCTACATAGTTGAATGCCAAACAAATTATCTTGTTTGGATTTGGAATTGGTGCCAATAGTTTAAACTTGGAGAGATTTTCTTCATAAGGCAAATCTTGTATTTTATTTTTAATTTCATCAAACCATCCATCAAAAAGAAAATCTTTAACATTATGTGGGATGGGAACTCCAGTAAGGTAAGTTATCTCATCTTTTGTTGCAACTCGATCCTCTTTTACAAACCCATATGTTTCATTATTCTCATACAATAATCGCGCTATTTTCATATCAATCACTTGTGTGTAAAAATTGCTTGATTTTGTGAATCTTTTCTACAATACCCAAATCTAACAAATTGAATTTCTTCTCCTTCTTTTAATTCTAAATATTGGGGTTCTGTATAAACATCAATCTCTTCTAAACTATCTTCATTAAATTCTTCATCATTGAATAGAGTTTTTGGAACAATTAATTTGATTTCATGAGCTATTTTTTGAGGTACCCATTGAATTTTTGGTATGTTGGATGAATCTCCTTCTCCAACAAATTCTCCTTCAAACTCTTCATTTACTTTTGTTATATTTACATTACCTAATCCTAAAAGTCTAATTGATGTTTGTTCTTTGATTGATTCTGCGTCATCTTCAGAAATGTAGAAGTCTTCAGTGATTTCAATTTTTCTTTTACCCATATCATTTACTGGATGATTAGGAATTTCAACTATTGATATTGGTAAATTTTTTATTTTTAATTTTCTAGCATTTTTCACCATAAACAATCTCATACTATCTGCATCTACAAATTTTCGATTGAATGCCTCCAGAGCATCAAATGGTGCAAGTGTATTTGCTTTAGTTAATCCTAAAGACATGATGAACTTTCTAATGGCTTCAGGTTTGATTCCTCTTCTTCTAAGTGCCTCTAATGTTGGGAGTCTGGGGTCATCATACCATGAAACTTTTCCCTCCTCAATCAAAGGTTTGATAATTCTCTTTGAGATTGGCATTCCTTTGAACTCGAGCCTAGAGAAAAAGCCTTGTTGAGGTTTTCTCATTTTTAGAGCATCTAAAATCGTATCAATAAGCTCTTTTCTTAATTCAAATTCTTTTGAACGAAACGCATGTGTTACTCCATCTGTACTGTCTTCAATTGCTACTGCAAAATCATAACTAGGCCAAATCCTGTATTTGTCTCCTACTGTGTAATGTTTTTCATCTATAATTCGTAATAACACAGGATCTCGCATGACTGCATTATCTGCTTTCATATCTCCTCGGAATCTAACTATGGCTTCTCCTGGTTTGAATTTGTTTTGCATTTTTTCCCAATTTTTGTTATTTTTTTCTATATCTGCCATACTGCATTTGCAGGCTTTTCTTTCTCTTCTATTCTTACTGATATCTTCTCTTTTACAAGTACAAATGTATGCTCTTCCAGAATTAATCAATTTAATTCCCTTTTCATAAAATAATTCCATATCGTCTGAAGTATTTTTTACTTGATCAAATTCTATTCCCAACCATTCTAATCCTACTTTGATTGCAGCATGATATTCCATTCTTTCGGCTTCAGGATTTGTATCATCCATTCTTAAAATGAATTTTCCTCCGTACATCTTTGCATATTCTGAATTAATTATTGCAGCTTTTGCATGTCCTATGTGAGGATAACCATTTGGCTCTGGAGGAAATCGTGTAACAACTTTTCCATGTTCTGCATTTTTTAATTCTGGTAATCCTTCTCTTTCTTCAATTTTTTCTTTAGGGACTAATGCCTCTGGGAAATTTGCTTTCATCTCTTTTTGTTGCTCTTCTTGTGATAATTGATTCACTGATTCAACAATTTCTGAGATTTCTACTGAAATTTCTTTTACTTTGGTTCTAAATTCTGGTTTTGTCCCAAGAATTTTTCCTAAAATAATTTTGTCTTGAGTTTGACCTCCATGCTCAAAAGCATTCTGAAGAGCCATTTTTCTAATTTCACTCTTTATTTCTTCATCCATTGTGACTTACCTAATATGTTTAGACACTTCTCTTAACTACGAAATCTAATAATGCAATAAGCTCATTTTTTGCTGTACCTGAGTATTTTGATAGTGATTTTTCAGCCTTTTCAGCGTATTTTAGTGCCTGTTTTCTAACACTCTCCTCTATTCCAAGAGAACGAATAACATCAACTGCCTTGTTTAGATCACTTCTTGAAATTTTAGAATTTCCAAATGCCTTTAAAATAATTTTTTTGTCTTTACCTTTTGCAAGTTTTATTGCCATTAGAATTGGGAGTGATTTTTTACCTTCTCTTAGATCATTGCCTACTGGTTTCTTTGTAATTTTAGGATCTCCCATTACTCCAATCAAGTCATCAGTAATTTGAAATGCAATTCCTAGATTCCTTCCAAATGAGGAAAGATTTGAAATATCTTTGTCTTTATTTGTTGCACAAATTGCTCCCATCGTACATGATACGTCAAATAATGCTGCCGTTTTCTTTCCAATCATTGTAATGTATTGTTTTTGTGTTGGAATTTTTTTTTCATCAGCCATTTTAACATCTAATAATTGTCCTTCACAAACATCTACACATGCTTTTGCAAGTTTTGAAATAAGACGTGTGGTTGCAATTGGTGATAATTTAGTATCTGAAATCACTTGGTATGCTTTTGAAAATAAAACATCTCCTGCAAGAATTGCAATTGGAATACCATATTTTCTATGTGTAGTTGGCACTCCATGACGCATTTCATCATTGTCCATAATATCATCGTGAACTAAAGTGAAATTGTGAACCATTTCTACTGCACTTGCAGCTGGCATCGCATTGGAATCTTTTCCACCTAAAATTTGACAACTTCTAATAACCATGTAAGGTCTTAGTCTTTTTCCACCATGTATGATGAGATGTCCTGCAGCATCATAGAGTTTTTTTGGATTTCCTTTTAATTTTAATTTAAGATACTTGTTTACAGTTTTTGCATTTTTTTCAATTTGCTTAGTTTTGTTCATTTACTAATCTCCATTTTTCTTTTGACAAATGTGTTTTGATTGCATTTTGTAATCCTTCATGAATCTCACTATTCATCCATGCAGATAAGACGTTTGCATGTTTTTCAAGCATAGTTTTATCTGATTTGTCAAGTAATTCTAATGCAATTAACATCCATGGACAATAAATCTGAGGGTTTGTTTTGATTTCTGAAATTAGTTCGTTAGATGAAATCCATTTTATTTCATCAATCTCCCCTTTAATCTCTTTTAATTCTGTAGATTTATCAATGATTCCAATCAATGTTCCGCAAATTTCATTTTCTGAACCTACATCTTTGTAGGGAATATGATATTCAAATTTGTGTAAATAATCTAATTTTCCTTCAATTCCTAACTCTTCAGGCATTCTTCTTTCTCCTGATGAAACATAAGTTTCTGATTCTCTAGGATGGCTGGCAAATGTACCATCCCAATCCCCTGGCCACAACATTTTTTCTTTTGCTCTTCTTGTTAGAACTAATCTTCCATTTTCATCAAACAATAACGCAGTAAATGCTCTGTGGAGTTTTCCGTTAGGTAAATGACTCTTTACTTTTTCTTCTTTTCCAATTGGGTTATCATTTTCATCAACTAGTATAACAAATTCTTCAGCCATTATTTTCCTCTAAACAACGTCCCTTCAAATTTCCTATTTTTAACCGCTTTCACGATTCTTTCAGGTTTGTTTCCATTTACAAAAAATACATTCATTCCCATCTTTGAAATTTGCGATGACTCTTCAATTTTTCTAGTCATTCCTCCTGTTACATCCATTTTATTCTCAGAGATTGATGGATGTTCTCCTTTTAATTCATGAATCAGTTCTTTAGATTTCAGATCAGCATATACTCCATCTTCATTCAAAACAAAAATACAGAGTTTGGGTTTTAGAATTTTTGCTAAATATGTCATAATTTTATCTCCTGATAAAATGAATGTCTTGTTTTGTCCGTACCATAATGCATCTCCAAAAGTAACTGGAATCAATCCAGATTTTGAAATTTTTTCAATTTCTTTGACTTTTTTTGAAATTGGTTTGTTTCCTGTCATAAAATCCGTAGGTGGGAGACAATATGGATTTAATTTATTTTTTAGAAATGAATCCAAAATTATTTTGTTTAGTTCTATCATGGAGTTTTTTACAATTGAAACTCCTCTCAAATCATATCTTCTTTCTTTAGTATGCATGTCGTATTTGACAGACCAGTAATGTCCATAAGAACCTCCGCCGTGAACTATTACTATTGGTTCGTTGATCTTTTTTAGACTCTTTACCAGATTATCTATTGTTTTTCTTCTTGCAGATAGTGGTTTTTCTTTATTTGTGATAATTGAACCACCTAATTTTATGAGTATCATGTTGTTCCAAATTACCTATATAATTAAAAAGTATTCAGTCCTTTGAAATCTATCTTTACAGAAAAACACTCATAATTTTTTTCTTTGAATTCTTTTATTGTGTTTTCTAAATTTAATTCATCAGTTAGAGCAAAAACACAACCTCCTCCACCAGCACCTGTAATTTTTGCTCCAAATGATGCTCTTTGTCCAATCTGAATCATATCTCTAAGTGTGTCATTCGAAATACCAATTCTTTCTAGAAATTCTTGATTTTGAATTGCTTTTTGACCTAACTCTTTTACATTGTTTTCTTTCAGTAATTTCAAGACATTTTCAACAAGGTGTGATTCATCTTCACATAATTTTAAAAATTCTTCTTCATTATTTTCTTTGAATTTTCTTACTTCTGTTACAACACTTTCTGTTGAGTGTTCAACATTTGAATTAGCTATAACTAAATGAAAATTAGGCTCAGATTTTATTTTAGCAAATCCATTTTTCTTATTATATTCCATTAATCCTCCAAAAGTACAAACAGTACAATCTGCACCTGATGTATTTTGAAATATTGTTTTCTCAGCTTCTATTGCAAGTTTTAGTATTTCATTTCTTGAAACTTCTCCAAAGAGTTTTGAAATCGCAGCAGCACCTGCCACACAACAAGCAGATGATGAACCTAAACCTACTCCCAATGGAATTTCTGATTCTACATTTATTCTGATTCCAAAATTTTTTCCCTGAATCAATTTACCTGCCAAATAATAAAATGGTTTTAGTGGAGAATCAATTTCTGAAATTGGTTTGTTTGGTTCTAGTTCAAGTTCTCCAATATTGGATTTGATTGAAATTTTTCTTTCAGAAATTTCTTCTGCAGTAACTGTAATTCTTTTGTTAATTGCACAAAGAATTGCTTTTACTCCATACACAACAAAATGTTCTCCAAACAGAATAACTTTTCCTGGAGCTGATGCTTTTGATTTCAAGTAAACACTTTGAGAACTTGATTTATTTATTCGATTTCCTCTTTGGTAATCTTTGTTTCAAAATCATCAATTTCAAAATTCATTGAATCTTCTTCTTTTAATTCCCCTTTTTCAATGAGAATTTGACGTACCAATAACCAGTAAACTGTAGCTAATGCTTTTCTTCCTCTATTATTTGCTGGAATGACTACGTCGACATTTGATGTGATATTGTCTGTGTTTGCAATTCCGATTACTGGAATTCCGGCATTAGTTGCTTCAGTAATTGCTTGTTCGTCAACTTGAGGATCTGAAATTAAAACTAATTTTGGTTCAATATAATATGGCAATGATGGATTTGTCAAGGTTCCTGGCATGAATCTTCCAAGCAATTTTTTTGAGCCTAACGCTTCACAAAATTTCTCAATTGGTGTTTCTGCATATTGTCTGCCTGAACATACAATGAGATTTTCTACTCCTAATCTATTGATGAATTTGGCTGCAGTTGTTATCTTGTCTAATGTAATGTCCAAATCAAGCATGTAGAGTCCTTCTGGACTAGCTTTAGTAATGAATGGTCTCATGAATTTAGTTTTAACCTGAGTGCCCACTCTAATTCCTGTAGATAGGATCTTCTTCTTGATGTCTGTTGTTTCTGCTTGTTGGCTCATAGCGATTTTAAACCTCTGCCATACCGCGTATTAAATCATGCTCTGATAGGCGTAATAATTCATTTAATTTTGCTACTCTTTCTCCTCCTACAACGCCAACTTTGAGCATTTTTGACTTTGTTGCAAGACCAATATGGGAAATTTGTGAATCTGTAGATTCACCCGATCTATGCGATGTGATTAATCTGATATTGTTTTCATTTGCTAGATTTGCAAATTCTAGAGCATCATAAAGACTTCCTGCTTGGTTGACTTTCAAAATTGCAGCATTGCATGATTTTTTGTCAATTGCTTTTGAAAGAATATCTTTGTTTGTAACTGTCAAGTCATCTCCTGTAATCAAAGTATCTGGAAATTTAGATGTTAATTCTGACATGTCTTCAAATGCTTCTTCATGAACTGCATCTTCTGCGTAAATTAATTTGAATTTTTCAATAATTTCTGCTGCAAAATCAATTTGTTCAGATGTTGAATTCTCAAAACCAGCTCTATCATAAACATATTTTGATTTATCTTCATTCCATTGTGTTGACGATGCAAAATCAACACCTAATGAAACTTCTTTTCCTAAAGTAAATCCCAAATTTTCACAAGCTTTTGCAGAAACTTCTAATGCTTTTTGATTTTCTAATTTTGGTGCCCATCCTCCTTCATCTCCTCTTCCATTTGTAAAGTTAGGATCTTCTTTTTCTAAAACACTACGCAATTCTTTATGTACTGCTAAGTTTGTCTCAATTGCCTCTTCAATGCTCTTAGCACCTGTTGCACAAATCAAAATTTCTTGAATGTCTGGCGTACCTGGTCCTGCATGCGCTCCTCCTCCTAAAATATTTCCTAAAGGAAATGGAAATTTAAATGATGATTCATTTGACAATGTTTTGAAAAGTGGTTGTCTAAGTGCTTTTGCTGCTGATTCCATAGATGCAATTGTTACTGCAAAAGCAAGCGCTCCGCCAATCTCCGAATAATTTGATGAATTATCAAAACTTTTCAGAGTATCATGAATCCCTTTCAAATCAGATGATTCTAAACCGATAAATTTTTGATAATTTTCTTTTAAAATTTGAAGACTTTCTTCAGGTTTCCCATTGCAAAAACTTACTGCCTCATATTTTCCAACACTTGCACCTGATGGTGCACAGACTCTTCCTAAGAATTTTCCATCAGATTCAACATCTACTTCTATTGTTTTACTTCCTCTGCTATTGTATAGAATTCGTCCTTCAACTGAAGTAATCTTGGTCAAGTTATTCTAACTCAGATTGAACTTCTTGTTTTCTTCTCTGAATTGCTTCATAGAATGGAATTACTTGTTGAATTGTTTCAACAGTAGTTAATAACATTCTTCTACAACAATATCTCTCAACTCCAACGGAATCTAGAGTGTTCTCTGGATCTTCTCCAGCTTTGATTTTATTTTGATAATCATCAAATTTATCAGCAATTAGATTTCCACATGTAAAACATCTAACAGGAATTAACATACGAACGAAAATGTAATCAAGGATTATAAAAACCATACATGGAAATTATTTTGCGGGCGTCGCCCAGCCTGGCCAAAGGCGCTAGCTTGAGGGGCTAGTCTCTCAGGAGTTCGTGGGTTCAAATCCCATCGCCCGCATACAAACTTGAAAATTATTTTTCAAATTTTTGTAATGTTTTAATCAATTCAGATCTTCTTTTTTCTTCAGTAATTGCAGATCTGACATCTTCAACTAAAATTCTATTTACATCAATTTTTCTTCTAGCTTCTTTTACTACCTTGTCATACATTGAGAATGTGTAAAGCTGAAGATACAGATTCTCCATAATTTCAAAAATTCTTGTGGCCTCTTCAATTTCACCAATTCTAATTTTGTCAAATGTCATTCTCTTTAATTCTCCAATACAATCCAGTAATCCCAAAACATATGATTCAGGCATAACTCCTAATTTTTTATCTGATGGAATATTCCTTTTTTCTATCACTGCAATAAGACATGCAGCTTCAACAAATTCTTGTTCGGGTGTAATGATGTATCTTCTAAGATCTCCGGTTGCTTTTTTCTTGTATTTTTTTAAGAGTCTCTCTGCTTTTTTGAGATTATTTTTTCCTACCTCTGTTTCATTTTTATGAACTGCAATTATCGATCTACTGCAAAGTACAATCACTTCTCTGGAATTTTTTAATAAAAATTCTCTTGAATCTTGAGTTTCTCCTAAGGTTTTTGAGATTTTATTTAATGTTGATTTTAATTCTTTTAGTGTCATGTTTGATGTTTGTAATTACCAAGATAAAGCCGTTTTCTAAATTCTTTAGGTGTCTCTGGAAATATATCTCCAAAAAAGGACTAAATTAATTACTGAAAGATAAAAATAAATGAAATCTAGACTTTTTTGATATTTTTTTGATGCTCACTGCTTATTTCATGTGCATTTATCAATAATGGTAGTTGATGTTCAGTCTCAGTTTCTATTGTAGTTTTACACATTTTACAATGCCAAGATACAAGATGGGTTAAAAGATAAATTAATTTTTCAATTTCTTTTTTCAGATAGATTCTATTTTCAGATAAATATGACCCATTAATTTTAGCTATTTTTCTTAGTCTGTATGCAGTCATTGCACTTCCGGAAAATCCTTCTAAATGAAATTCCAATCTTTTACGTTCTTGAGAAAATCCTTGATGATCAGAATTATCTATGCATTTTTGTATCTTCCTTAAGATTTTTAGAATTGTTTGTGTATATTCCACAACTGAAATTACGAAAAGATGGTATTATTCATTTTGAATTTGAAGTATAATAGACTAAAAATTAGCTCCTTTTACCAATTCAAAGCTCTTATTTTGGATATGATTCTCATGTAAATTATGGAAATTACAGTTGATCAAATGTACCATATTGAAAATAAAGGTCATGATATGGGATTTTTAAAAAAATTCATGATGGAGAACGCAGGTGCTGCTGCAGTAAAAAGATTAGTTGCAAAACTTGGAAATGTAGATTCAAAAAATATTTTGATTTTTGTTGGAATGGGAAATAATGGTGGTGATGGATTAGTAATGGCAAGACATCTTGCTGGATATGGTGCTAAAGTCACTGTAATGCTTCTTGGAAATCCTGAAAACATCAAAACTGAGGAGAGTAATTGGAATTGGTCAATTTTGGAGAAAATGCCTTCAGTAAAATTAATGATAGGTGGTTCTGTTGATTTTGATTTTAAACCTGATGTGATTGTTGATGGAATTCTTGGTACTGGTATTTCTGGTGAAATAAGAGAACCATATGCATCTGCAATAAATTACATAAACCAGAATGATTGCTACAAGTTTGCCGTTGATGTTCCCTCTGGATTAAACCCTCAAACCGGAGAAACTGCCAATATTTTTACTAAATGTGATATGACTGTAACATTTCACAAAATGAAACAAGGAATTCCAAAAAGAAAAGATTTGACAGGTGAATTATTTGCTGAAAAAATTGGAATTCCTCCTGAAGCTGAAGAGGGAATTTTATGATAGTTCATCAAATCCAGGTTGGAAATATGCAAAATTTTTCTTATATTGTTGAAGACGAAGATACAAGAGAATCTATCATAATTGATCCATCTTGGGATCTTATTGAGTTAGAGATGTTAATTAAAGAAAATAATTTGAAAATAAAATACATTGTAAATACTCATCATCATTTTGATCATACTATTGGAAATGAAGCGATGGTTAAATCTACTAATGCTCTAATAATTCAACACGAAAATTCAGAACTAAAACATGATATATCTGTAAAAGATGGAGATTTAATTAAATTTGGTAACTCTAAATTAAAAGTCCTACACACTCCTGGCCATTCAAGAGATAGTATTTGTTTGATGGGTGATGGGGAAATTTTTTCAGGTGATACTTTATTTGTTGGGAATTGTGGACGTATTGATTTACCTGGTGGTAGTGCAAAAGAACTCTATCATAGTCTTTTTGATGTTCTTCATTCATTAGATGATAATTTGGTTCTATATCCTGGGCACAATTATGGTCATAAAGATACATCTACAATTGGTCAAGAAAAAATCACAAATATGGTCATGCAAAAGAAGACTGAACAACAATTTCTTGATATGATGGGTTAGTGATTTTTTGGAATCTTTTGAATTATCTGGAAATCTTGAACGAGCTCAAAATTTCATTGATACTGTAAAAACAGGTAGATTTCTTTTTTCATTTGTTATTTCGTACACTGAAACATCTGAAATTCCAAGAATAACTTTTGCTGGTGCTGATAAGGATTCAATTCAATTTACTCCCCCTGCTGATGCTGAATACCTTCACTATGGATATTGTAAAACAATTGATAAAATTCCTATGACTCCTGATGGAAAACCTACTCCTGGAGTATTAACTAAGACTGCATTGGAATCTGCAAGTATCTCTCATCTAACAATTAATGCTGGAAGTAAAATTCCTCCTCAATTACCTTTTATTGAATCTGGTTTACCTTTTGGAAAAAATATTTCAGTTCAAGATGCAATGACTGATACTATAGTTTCCCATGCTGTTGAATATGGACAAATTCTTGGAAGAAGTTTAGCATCATTAACCAATTGTTTGGTAATTGGTGAGTGCATTCCTGGTGGAACAACTACTGCTTTAGCATTGCTAAAAGCATTAGACTATGATGCAAAGGTCAGTTCAAGCATACCTGATAATCCTGTTGAATTGAAAAATCAAGTAGTAACTACTGCACTTGAGAGAATTGATTCTGAACATCCATACAGTATTGTTGCAAAAATTGGTGATCCGATGATTCCTTTTGTTGCAGGGATGTTAAGCTCTGCATCTAGCGTTTCTAAAGTGATGTTGGCTGGTGGAACACAAATGGCTGCAGTTTTGGCATTTGCATCAAAAATTGGATTTGATGAAGAAAACACTGCAATTGGAACCACATCTTATATCACAAATGACAAAACTGCAAACTTTAAAGAACTTGTTAATGATATTGCAGACATTCCTATACTTTCTGTAGATCCAGGCATGAAAAATTCCAAATTTTCTGGTCTAAAGGCATTTTCTGAAGGATTTGCAAAAGAAGGGGTCGGTGCTGGAGGCAGTATTATCTCTTCAATGTTGAAAACTGGTATTACTTCTGAAAATTTCTTGAATTTGGTTGAAAAAGAATATCAAAGATTATCTACTTGACTGTGACTGATTTTGCAAGATTTCTTGGATAATCTGGATCAGCATCTTTTTCTAGTGCTGCATAGTATGATAGTAATTGAATTGGAATTATCTCTGAAATTGGATACAACACTTCACTAATTTTTGGTATCTCCATCCAATAATCATAAACATCACTTTTCACATCTGAGACACCAATAATTTTTGCGCCACGAGCTTTGATTTCTCTTGCACTAGTAAGAGTATCTGAATATGTTGAATCATTCGGATTTAAAATTATAACAAATACATTTGAATCCATTAATGCAAGAGGTCCATGTTTTAACTCTCCTCCTGCAATTCCTTCTGCGTGAATGTATGTTAATTCTTTTAGTTTTAGTGCTGATTCTGTTGCAATAGGAAAATTTATTCCACGTCCTAGAATGTAAATATCTGAAACTTCTTTCAATTCTTTTGCAATCTCTTGAATGTTTGTTGGATTATCTAATATCTTTAAAATAGATTTTGAGAATTCTTCAAAATTGATTGTAATATCACTATTGCTTAATTTCTGAACAATCTTGTATAATATTACAAGTTGTGATGTGAAACTTTTTGTTGCAGCAACTCCGATCTCTGGACCACAATTCAAACCAATTACAACATCTGCTTCTCGTGCAAGTGAAGATGTTAGTAAGTTAACAACTGCAATAATTTTACAATTTACATTTTTTGCAATTTTTACAGCTTCTAACACATCCGCACTTTCCCCACTTTGAGACATTGCAATTAAGACTGAATTTTCTTCAATAGTGTTTGGAGCAAACTGAAGTTCACTTGATATGATTGGCTCAGCCTTGATTTTTACATATTTTGATAAAACCTGCTTTGCAATTAATGCTGAATTGTAACTGGTTCCACTTCCTGTAATGTAGATATTCTTTTCATTTCTGATATGGTCTACTGCTTTTTCAATACTGTTAGTTGTTTTTTCTCCTGCTTTCATAATTGTTTCTGGTTGCTCGTAAATTTCTTTTAATGTAAAATGTGCATAATCTCCTTTGTATGCATCACCAAATTCTTTTGAAACTTTGGTTATTTCATATTTTGTGTGTTCTCCATCAAAATCTAATATTTGGAATTTGTTTTTATCTAATATTACAAAAGTTCCATTTTCCATGTAAATTGCATTATCTGTAAATTCGATAAACCCTAAAACATCACTTGATAAAAAGAAATCATTTTCTCCTACTCCTAAAATTAACGGTTCATGAAATCTTGCAGCTGCTAATTGTCCGTCTTCAAACATTGCTACAAATGCATAATGTCCTTTAAGTGCTGAAACAGTTTTCAGAATTGTTTCTTTGACGTCACTTGTTTGTTCATAATTTTTTTGAAGTAAATTTGCAATTATTTCACTGTCTGTTTCACTTTTGAAAACATACCCTTCATCTTCTAGTTGTTTTTTTAATTCTTCAAAATTTTCTATGATTCCGTTATGCACAATTGCAATCTTTCCTGAATTACTAGGGTGTGGATGAGCATTTACATCTGTTACTTTTCCATGAGTTGCCCATCTGGTATGACCAATCCCTACTTTTCCTGGTAGCATTTCTAATTGAACTTTTGAGTTTACATCTTGTACTTTTCCAATCCCTTTTTTCAATTCTATTTGGTTTTCTGATTCTGTTGCGACTCCTACGCTATCGTATCCTCGATATTCCATTCTCTTTAATCCCTTGACAATTATGGGGGCTGCTGTTCCTTTCCCGTAATAGCCGATAATTGAACACATAACTATTCTACCTGATAATTGGAGGTTATTTACTGATAAGCCTAATTATTCTATCATTCTGTTGAAGAACTTTCATCTTTTTTTTCTTCAGCAGGAGCCTCAACTGTTTCTTCAGCAGGAGCCTCATTTTTTGTCTT
>CAYFJT010000003.1:0-3801 GCA_964343515.1 uncultured Nitrosopumilaceae archaeon | reverse complement strand
TTTCTTCAGCAGGAGCCTCAACTGTTTCTTCAGCAGGAGCCTCATTTTTTGTCTTTTCTAAAATTTGTGGAATCTTTGATTCTGGTGCAAAATGAATACTGTCTTCTTCTTCTACTGTCACTGTGTATGATGGAATGTCTACTTTTCTCTCACCAATCATAATGTGACCGTGAATAACTGCTTGTCTTGCTTGATATGGTGTTTTGAATCCTAACTTTTTTGTAACAATGGTTTGTAATCTTCTTGAAAGTAAATCATTTGGAGTCAAGTTAAGTACATCATCTAATGTTGCATCGGCACTAACTAATCCTATTCTAGCTAATGATTTCATTAAGATTGGTTCTTTCTCTGCTCTCACTTCTTGTCTTAATGCAAGTAATGATCTTGCTTGATGTCTTACTCTAGATAACTCTGTATGTGCTTTCCATAATTCTCTTTTAGTTCTTAATCCAAATGTTCCAAGAGTTTTCAACTCTTCCATTTTTAATTCATAATTAAGAGGTCTCTTTGGTTTTCTCCAAACTCTACGTGGATATTTTGGATCTCCCATTCAAAAACACCTATTCTTTTTTCTCCTCTGTAGCTGCTGGAGCTGGTGTCTCTGCTGCTGGAGCTGCAGATGTAGGTGCTGCGACTGCTGCTGGGGCATCTGAAGATGATTTCTTTGCAGGAGCTGCCATGCCACCTTTTGCAACACCAACTGCTCCACCTTTTCTGCCTGATGTTCTTGTTCTTTGCCCCCTTACTTTGAGACCACTAAGATGACGATAACCTCTCCAACTTGCAGTGATTCTTTCTCTTTCAATATCGTTTCTTAATGTAAATGGAATATCTGATGTAAGCAAATGTAAATCGTTACCCGTTTCAATGTCTTTTCTTCTGTTAATGAACCAAGTTGGGAAATTATTCTCAACAGGATTTGTAATTAATTTTTCAATTGCTTGAACATTTTCGTCAGAAAGATGACCTATGTTGGAATTAGAATCAATTTTTAGTGTATCTAGAATTGCTGTGGCAAAATTATATCCAATACCTTTGATTTGAGTCAATCCTACGAGAATTTTTCTCTCGCCTGGGATATCATTTCCCACAATTCTAACAATGTGTCTATATTCTTGCGTACTCAAGTATTCCAAAATTCAAAGAAACCCCGATAAAAACCATGCTAGGCACTATTTTGCCTTATTTTTTTCATTTTTACATGAAATTCCTATTTGTGGGTATTTTTTTGTGTGATTATCTAAAGTCCTCATCCTCTGTCCAATCATTACCTTGCACATTCCATTGATTGCATTGGCAGCATTTTTTGACACCTCTTTGGGCATCTATATCGATACAAAAACAATGTTCTCCTTTTCCTGATGGATCATTTCTGCAAAGTTTTTGCATGTTATATTACGTGTTTTTTTCTTAATTATCTTATTGAATTTTGAAAAGTTATAACTTTCCCTGCTCTAGTTTTTATTGAAATGTCTGATAATTTTGATCGCGAAAAAGTTGTAGATTGCATGTTTGATCCTATTACATCTTCAATTTTAGCGGAACTTGA
Organism: uncultured Nitrosopumilaceae archaeon; assembly: GCA_964343515.1. Classification (GTDB taxonomy): domain Archaea; phylum Thermoproteota; class Nitrososphaeria; order Nitrososphaerales; family Nitrosopumilaceae; genus Nitrosopumilus. The sequence goes on along the minus strand of CAYFJT010000003.1, from coordinate 2,252 downwards.
AGATGGTGAAAAAACATGTTCTTTTCTGGCAAAACAAACTTCTATTCCTGAATCTGAAGTATTGGAAAGAATGTTTTATTTGATTGAACATGAATTTATCATAAAAAATACTGATGGTGAAACTTCCCTTTCTGCAAATTCTGAAAAACTTAGTAGTATTGTTGAAAGTAGTGAGAACTTTGATCAGACTATTAATGGTCTTGAAAAAATGGATAGTTATCTAAATTGATTTTTTTCTACTTTTAATTTTGTAAATTCCAGAACCTGCTAAACCAACCATTCCTATAATCAAAATATATGTTGAAATAAAACTAAGTGATTTCTTTCCTGCATCTGGAAGCGGCCCTATTGCACCAAACACTTGGGTTTCTTTATTGGAATCACTTTGAATGATTAGCTTGTATTCTCCAGTATCAAAAATATCAAATTCTTCTTCAATAGTTTCTTCATCTACATTTTTTGAAATTATTTCATTTTCAAATGGATCTAATATTTTGGCTGAAACCCTGTTCTCTTGAAACTCCATTACTTGTACTGCAAAAACACCCGTGGATGATTCCTCTGAACTAAACTCCCCTGAGATAATCAAATCTTGATTTGAACTGACTTTTCCATTTCCTTGAAAAACACCTTCAAGAATTATCTGATTTCCAACTGCAAGTAAAATTAGTCCTATGACAACCAATGTACCTGAAACAATTATTGTGATCCCAGTATTTCGCATGATTTGGAACTTTTTTTCTTTACTTTAAACCTAATTTTTGTTGTATAAAATAAAATTAGATTGGGCTAATAAAATTAGCTCATACTAAATTTAAATAATCCTCTTTTTAACTAATTCTTAGAAATGAAAAAACCAATAATTATTGCATCTATAGTAGTTGTAACAATAATCATAGGAATGTCGTTTACTGTTATTCAAAACAATAATTCTAATGAAATTCCTCTCAGTGATACTGAACAATCATTTGAAAATTCTGAAAAAATTTTAGTCACAACTACAACAAATGTTGTAACAGATCTAGTTGAGAATATTGGGGGTGAATATGTTACTGTCATAGGATTAATGGGGCCTGGGGTTGATCCTCACTTATATCGTCCTAGTGCAAGTGATGTTAAGAAACTCCAAGATGCAGATATTGTATTTTACAATGGTTTGGACTTGGAAGGAAAAATGAGTGATATTTTTATAAAAATTGGACGAGAAGGAACCGCAGTTTGGGCTGTTTCTGAAAATATTCCTCATGACTCACTTTTGAGTTTAGATACTGCTGGTCACTTTGATCCTCATATTTGGTGGCATGCTGAATTATGGATGGAAGCAGCAAAAGTTGTTGCAACAGGATTAAGCGAACATGATCCTGAAAATTCTAAAACATATGAAGCCAATCTTGAAGTATATTTAATTCATTTACAAAATCTAGAACACACTAGTTTAGAACAAATGAAATCTATTCCAAATGAACAGAGAGTTCTCGTTACTGCTCATGATGCATTTCAATATTTTGGCCATGCCTATGGTTTGGAGGAAATGGCTATTCAGGGTTGGAGTACTGATAGTGAAGCAGGAATTCGAGAAATTCAGAATTTAGCTGATGAAATAAGCAAAAGAAAGGTTAAAGCAATATTTGTTGAAACATCTATCTCGCCTACAACAATAGAATCTTTACAAGCTGCTGTTCAAGATAGAGGTCATGATGTTATTATTGGTGGTTCATTATTTTCTGATGCAATAGGTGAAAAAGGAACAAGTGAAGGAACCTATATTGGAGCATTTACTCACAACGTCAAAACAATTGTTAATGCATTAAAATGATGACACAAGAGTCTGGTAGAAAAAATCCAAATGATAGACAAATGTCTCCAATACAAATCAAGAATTTATCTGTAACCTATCGTACTGAACCTGCATTATGGAATGTTAATCTTAGTTTTCCAGAAAGTAAGATGGTTGCAATAGTTGGTCCAAATGGAGCAGGTAAATCGACTCTGATAAAAGCTATTTTAGGATTGGTTTCAGTAACTGCTGGTAACGTTAGCATATTTGGAAAACCATATTCAAAACAGAGAAGAAAAGTGGCTTATGTTCCACAACGAGGATCAGTTGATTGGGATTTTCCGACTGATGCCTTAGATGTTGTAGAAATGGGACTTTATGGAAAACTTGGATGGGTACGTCGTCCTAACTCCCAAACTCGAAAAAAAGCAAGAGAATGTTTAGAAAAAGTTGGGTTAGGGGATTATGCTGATAG
>CAYFJT010000002.1:95496-193404 GCA_964343515.1 uncultured Nitrosopumilaceae archaeon | reverse complement strand
CCAGTCTTTTTTATCAATTACAGTAATTTTTACTTGAGATGAAGATAATGAGTTTCTTATCTCGTTTGCAGTTGAGAGTCCACCAAAACCTCCACCTAAAATTACAACGTGTGGGATATCTGTCAAGTTAACGTTCTTGTGTTGTAGGTCTTATCAGAATTTCATTAACATTAACGTATGATGGTGAAGCTACTGCAAACAAAATTGCATTTGCGATATCTTCAGATTGTAGCGCTTCCATCTTTTTTGTATTCTCTACAAAACCTTTCAAAGATTCATCTGTAATTGTATTGTTCAGTTCTGTATCTACAACTCCAGGTTCAATACTTGTTATTCTGATGTTTGAGCGAACACTAAACTCTTGCCTTAATCCCTCACTAAATGCTGCAACTGCATGTTTTGTAGCACAATAAACGCTACCAGCAGGAAAGACGATTCTTCCTGCAACAGATGATAAATTAACAATATGACCTGACTTCTTTTCTTTCATGTGAGTAATGACTGCGGCAGTGGAATACAGCACACCTTTGATATTTACATCAATCATTCTATCCCATTCGTCAACTTTGAGATTCTTAAAGAAGCTAAGAGGCATAAGTCCTGCGTTGTTAACTAAAATATCAATAGAATTCCACTTTTCTAAAACAGCTTTTGCAAAATCATCACATTCTGATTTTTTTGTGACATCCAATTTTTGATAGAATACTTCCCCACCATTTTCAGTTATTTTTTTTGCCAGTTCTTCTAATCTATCAATTCGTCGGGCACCAATAGCAACTTTGGCACCTGCTTTTGATAACGCTAAGGCAGTAGCAAATCCAATACCACTACTTGCTCCAGTTATTATTGCTACTTTATCTTTAATCAATTAGTCACAGTGAATTTTGACATCGTAAAAATGTTTAGACAAGAAGATCGTTCTCAAGAAAATTCGGGCAACTTTATAAAAAGAAAAATAGTAAATGAAATTGTGAAATCTGAAAAATGTGCATATTGTGGAGATTTAACAGATTTGCCATTTCAATGTAATTACTGTAAGGATCCATTTTGTTCAGAACATAGACTTCCTGAAGAACATCGATGTGTTAAGCTAAGTCAGATTCGAGCAAAGAGGTTTGGGGAGAAGAAAGTTATCAGGGATGGAGGTAGAGATAAGCCAAATATTTTTAGAAGAATCTTTGGGCGTTTTTAGTAAGGGCTTTTTTCAGGAGAAATTTTTGCACGCCTTCCTTGATAAATTAATGTAATAGCAAGGGCAAACATTACCAATGCTGTCAATGGGAAGTTTTGAGGTGCAGGTAAAATGAACCAATAGTATACTCCAAAACCAATTGAAACTGCAGCTTGTGTCCACAGTTTAATCCATTTGGGGGATTTTACTGCTCTACTAATTCCCTCAACAAGAAAGATTCCAATTACTGGATAGATTGTATAAAAAAGGAAATCAATTACATCGACACCTGTATGAGACATCTAATTAGAAATGAATTAGGTATAATTTCTATCTAATCTTCCAAACGGACTTTTGTTGCTGCATTTTTAGCAATTAATGCCTGTGCATTTTCATAAGGGATAGTAGCAATATCCTCAGTTTTGAATGGTCCATATTTTTCAAGATCAGCACCTACAATTTCATCTACTTCTTGCAAAAATCTTACTGTAATTCTCTTTATTTTGTGATTTTGAGATAAAGATTCAAGGAATTTTGATTTTCCATTAATTGTAGCTGAAAGGATCATTTCTTTTCTGTCTTTTTCTTCTTCTTGAGAGTCCAGAATGAATTTTTCTTCATCAAGTAAAAAACCAATTTCAAGATCTTTTGATTTCAAGATTTTTTCTAATCTCACATTTATCAACAAGGATGTTAGTTCTGTTGCCATTTCTATCATGGCATCTTTGATTTTGTTTTCAACACCATCAAATTCCTGTTTTTTCAAATTTCCTATAAAGTCAGATAGATTTCTGTAAAAGTTAGGATTAATTTCTAGCAGAGATTCATCTTCTGTTTCTCGTAAAACAGTATGATGTAGATAGTTGATATCAATTTGATTTGTTTCGGACATTTCTTACCTAATCCTTAAATGCTGGATGTATTTGTGTTTGATTGAAGTATAAAGTTGCCCTATAAAGTTAGTCATGGAAAAGCGATTCAAGTAACATATTCACCTGACGAAGTTTTTTCAAGAATTCAACATGAGGGGATTCAATTCATTGATCTTCAATTTACTGGGTTAACTGGTCATTTCCATCACACCACAATTTCAGCAGATACATTTACTCCTGAACAAATGAGAGACGGTCTTCCAAAATTAGATGGTTCATCTATCATAGGTTTTACAAGTATTGATGATTCAGACTTGCTTCTAAAACCCGATCCTAATACATTTGCCATAATTCCATGGATGACAGAAAATAAAACAGCTAGATTGCTTTGTGATGTTTATTGGGGAGAAAACAGGGGTCGATTATCAAGAGACCCTAGAGGAATCTCACAAAAAGCTGAAGAATACATCAAGAGTCAAGGATATGATTTTAGTACATGGGGTCCAGAAGTAGAGTTTTTTGTTTTTGATAAAGTACATTGGGATGTTCTAACGCCATACAAAGGACAGTCTTACTCAATTGAATCTAAAGAAGCACCATGGAGTCAAGAAGGTGACGGTTATCCAATGGGGCTACAAGAAGGATACTATCCTAGTACTCCATCTGATACTCTCACACCATACAGAAATGAATGTGTAAATATTCTCAAAAATAATTTTGGCATTTTATGTGATAATCATCACCACGAAGTTGCAACAGCTGGTCAATGTGAGATTGATATCAAATATGATTACATGACAAATGCAGCTGATGCAGCACAATCATACAAGTATGTAATTAGAAATGTTGCCCAAAAATACGGTAAAGTTGCAACTATGATGCCAAAACCCATTGCTATGGATTCAGGTTCAGGAATGCATGTTAATGTTAGTTTATGGAAAGGAAAGGAAAATACTTTCTTTGATCCAGATGATGAAGATGAATTAAGTCAAACTGCAAGATATTTTTGTGGTGGAATTATTAATCATGCAAAAGCATTATCAGCAATTTGTAACCCAACTACAAATTCCTATCACCGACTAGTTCCAGGTTATGAAGCTCCAGCATACATTGCATGGAGTTCTGGAAACCGTTCAGCAATTGTCAGAGTTCCAAAACATCTCAAAGGAAAAGAGTATGCCAATCTAAAGAGATTAGAGTTTAGAGCACCTGATCCTTCATCAAATCCATACTTGGTATTTGCAGCAGTAACTGCAGCCGGAATGGATGGACTCAAAAAGAAGATGGATCCGGGTGATCAAGTTTATGATGATATATTCAAGATGACAAAATCAGATAGAGCAAAGAGAGGAATCGGCGTTCTTCCAAAGAGTCTTGGTGAAGCATTAGATGAGTTAGAAAGTGACAGGAAATTCCTCAATCCAATTTATACAAATGATGTTATTGACAAAATCATTGAATTAGAAAGAAGAGATCAAAGGGAAATTTCCATTAGACCACATCCACACGAATTTTATCTATATTTTGATGTCTAGATTCTTCCGCTAAGTTGAAAAATATAGTATAATGAAATTGTTATTAGAGTGAATCCACATCCAAGAAATGTTCCTCGTCTTTTTTCTGATGTTGCAGCCTTGTATAGCAACACACCACCTGCAAGACCTACAAACAAAACCAAAACTCCTACAACAACACTATCAAAACTAGTGTTGGTGATTAATGGATAAAAAAATCCTGCTAGTAATGCAAAAAATGCAATCAAGTATGCATATTTGAAACCAACAAGAGCTTTTGATGAGATGTTATTCAATGTTGTTCGTAAAGTCAGTTATCAAAAAAACTTTTGAAAAGAATTCCAAAATAATTTACATCATGCCGCCCATATCAGGCATTCCGCCCATGCCGCCCATTCCAGGTGGCATTCCGCCCATGCCGCCCATTCCAGGTGGCATTCCGCCTTCGCCACCGCCAGGTGGACCACCAGCAGATTTCTGGGTAGCAATAACATCATCAATTCTAAGAATCATACATGCAGCTTCGGCAGATGCAGAAACTATCTGAAGTTTTACTGCAAGAGGTTCAATGATATCACTAGATTTCATGTTAGCAATTTTTCCTTTCATGACATCAATGCCAGTCCATTTCTCACCTTTCTGTTGTTTTGAACGTAATAAGGTAAGAGTGTCAATTGGATCCATTCCAGCATTTTCTGCAAGTGTTAATGGAATTGATTCTAAAGCATCAGCAAACTTTTCTGCAGCTAATTGTTCTCGTCCTTCAAGTGATTTAGCCCAGTTTCTGAGTTTTGTAGCAGCAAATGTTTCAGGAGCTCCTCCACCAGCAACGATTTCTGGTTTTTCAATTACATCTTTTACAACCATTAATGCATCATGAACAGATCGTTCAACTTCATCAACGACTCTTTGTGAACCGCCTCGAAGAAGTAATGTTACAGACTTTGGATGCTTACATCCTTCAACAAATACCCATTTGTCTTCCTCAATCTTTCTTTCCTCAACAAGGTCAGCGCTACCAAGGTCTTTTTCAAATAGATCATCAAGGTTTGTAACAATTCTTGCACCAGTTGCTTTTGCTAATTTTGTCAAGTCACTTTCTTTAATTCGTCTAACAGCAATAATTCCAGATTTTGCCAAATAATGTTGTGCCATGTCATCAATTCCTTTTTGACACAATACCACGTTTGCACCAGAACCAATAACCTTGTCAACCATTGTTTTTAACATTCTATTTTCCTCATCTAGGAATGATTTCAATTGTTGAGGGTTTGAAATGTTAATTTTAGCATCAGTTTCAGTTTTACTAATTTCTAGTGCTGTGTTAATTAAAGCAATTTTAGCTTCATTGATTTTTCTTGGCATACCTCCATGAACAATTTCTTTATCTAAAACAATACCTTGAACAATCATTGAATCTTTTATTGAACCACCAGCTTTCTTTTCAACTTTAATGTCATCAATGTCAACATCATAACTTTCAGAATCCTTTTCTGCTACTGCAAGAACTGATTTTACAATAATATCGGCAAGTTGATCAGAATCTTTTCTAACAAGTTTAGTTTGCATAGAAGTTTTTGCAATTTTGTTAAGCATGCTCTTGTCATTTGCAGAGATTTTATCTGAGATACTCTCAAGGAATTGTTTGGCTTTTCTTCCAGCCTTCCTATATCCATCAACAATGATTGTTGGATGAACATCTTGATCAATTAATGACTCAGCGTTTTCAAGTAAAGCTCCTGCCAAAACTACGGCAGAGGTTGTTCCATCTCCAACTTCATTATCAGTTGTTTTTGAAATTTCAACAAGCATCTTTGCTGCTGGGTGTTGAACATCAATTTCTTTGAGAATTGTCGCTCCATCATTTGTAATAGTAACATCACCTAGTGAATCAACTAGCATCTTATCCATGCCTCTAGGACCTAAACTGGTATGAACAATTTCAGCAACTATCTTTGATGCAGCAATATTGTTCTTTTGTGCATCTTTGCCTTTAGTTTCTGAACCACCTTCTTTGAGTAATACGACTGGCATATTTCCCTTAGAAGTTGCTTGCATACCCATAAATGCAAAAACTTCAGATTCCCCTTTTATACCTTCCAGATCAAGACCAGAAAAACATGCAGCCTATCGGTGTTTTTAAATTGGGAAAATCAAGTTGCAAAGTATGGCAAAATCACAGAATAAAGAATCTTATAATAAAATTTTTACGAAATTAAAGGAACATCACAAATGGTTTGAAAATTCTATTCCGTTAATTGCCAGTGAAAATATTCCAAGCCCTGCAGTCAGGGAAGCCATAATTTCTGATTTTGGTAACAGATATGCTGAAGGTTGGCCTGGAGAAAGAGTCTATGCGGGTTGTATCTACATTGATGATGTAGAGTTTGAATGTATGAAACTAGCAAAAAAACTCTACAAAGCAAAGTTTGCAGATGTAAGACCAATTTCAGGAGTGGTTGCAAATCTTGCTGTATATTCTGCTTATTCAAATCCAGGTGATGTAATGTTAGCTCCATCTATTCCAGCTGGAGGTCACATTTCACACGGTAAAAAAGAGCATTCTGGAACTGCAGGATTAGTTCATGGTTTAGAAATTGAATTTTATCCATTTGATGCTGAAGAGATGACTATTGATGTCGATAAGACAAAAAAGAAAGTAGGGGAGTTAAAGAAAAACAAAAGACTACCAAAAATTGCAATGTTTGGTGGCTCATTATTCTTATTCCCACATCCAGTCAACGAACTTTCAGACTTTCTAAAGAGTTATGATATGCACATCAATTACGATGCAGCTCATGTTGCTGGATTAATTGCAGGAGGTAAATTCCAAGATCCACTTAGAGAAGGAGCAGATACCATGACAATGAGTACTCATAAGACTTTGTTTGGACCTCAAGGAGGATTAGTTTTAGGTTCTGAAAAACATGAAGAATCAATCAAAAAAGCTACATTCCCAGGACTAACAAGTAGTCATCACATTAACAACATGGCAGGAAAGGCAGTTGCATTTGCTGAGGCATTAGAGTTTGGAAAAGATTATGCTTCTCAAGTCATAAAGAATGCAAAATCATTTGCTGAGGCATTAAGTGATGCAGGATTCAAAGTTTTAGGTGAAAGTAGAGGATTTACACAATCACATCAGATTGCAGTAAATGTCTTAGATTATTCGGATGGTGGAAAAGTAGAAGCTGATTTGGAGAAAGCTAACATTATTGTGAACAGACAACTAATTCCAGGAGATATTAAGGCTGGAAGAAATTATTTCCATCCAGGTGGAATAAGATTAGGAGTTTCAGAGATTACCAGACTAGGAATGAAGAAAAGTGAGATGCAAGAGATTGCTTCTCTCATCAAACAGGTAGTAATAGAAAAGAAAGATCCTAAAAAATTACTTTCCAAAGTAAAGTCATTCAGAAAGAATTACCAGAAGGTAAAATTCTGTTTTGATAACAAATTAGGCGCATATGAATATGTCAAATTGCGATAATTCAGGCATAATCAGTAAGAAGTGATTGATCACCTGGGCTTTTTCCAAATACTAGTTCAATCTCATCAGAAAGTGCATGGATACGTCCTCTTTGATATTCACTAACATCATATTTGTCAACTAATCTTTTTGCAAGTTTTAGATATTTTTCTACAGAACCACGAGTTATAGTTGGAATTAGTTTATGACTACAGACACAAGTTTGGATTAATGGCATACGACGATACGATTTACCACAAGCAGTACATCTGAAATTTTGTCTGGCATATGCCCTCAAATTTCCCATAATGTCTGGAACAAGATGAGTTGAAATGACATCTGAAACAATTTCTGATGTATTAACAGCATCAATCAATTCAGCATTTCTAACTTGCATATCAAATTTGTCAAGCATTGAACCAAGAGTGGAATATGCGCTACGAGATTTTGAAGTTGTAAGAGATGATGTAATATGTGTAAAATGATAATCATAGAATTGTCTTTCTGTTTCAAGTCGAGATTTAATAATCTCAACTGATGTAATGTCAGGCGCTTTAGCTTGTTGCAGTGTTGATTCATAGAATTCTAACGGTAATGATTTTGTGACCTCAAGATTATGTGCTTGTGGTTGAGATTCATGTGGTAAAACAAGTGGTTGAATTAGGAGTGGGGCATCCATCAATCCACCTATAGCATCTGATAGAAATTGTCTGGAGAAATTCAAAAGACTGTCCATCAACAACATTATCGAATCAGCATCGCCGTCTGCATCTCTTCTTTTTGCAGAATGCCAATTTGGAGTTGCAAAACATACGTGTGTTTCAGAGTATCCAATGATCCTACCCACAATTCCAACTGATGTGTGAGGAGCAAGACCGATTATTAGATGCCCAATTAATTCCTCAGGGTTTTTGACATTATAGAATGCAGTTTTCCCATAGAATTTTTCTAAAAGCGTATCAATGTATTTGCAAATTGAAACAAGATACTTGCCACTCTCATATGGAATTATCACATCTTGCATTCTAAGTTCAACTATCTGTTCAGGATCTTCCAACAGATTGCCATCAACATCATAAGAATATCCCAATTTTTTGAGTTTCTCAACAGATGTTCCAATCCAAGATGGTTTGAATTGTGTTAAAGGGGAATTTGTTGCATCAAATCGAACAGTTCCATCTTTGAAAACTGTCAGTCCAAAGTTTTGTCGAACTAGTCCTTTTTCTAGAGGTTCAGCAATCTTATCTTGACTGATTAATTCCTTAACTCCTTTGAATGGTTCTTGGACACGTAGGCGAATTTTTTCTTGGGCTTCTAGAAGTTTTGATTTTAATGGAAATTCTTTGTGGGAATATGCCAAAGCATTTCGTTTACATTTATCACAAAAAGGTTCTTCAAGAGAATCTCTACAATGTGGACATCTGTAGGTAACAGTGGTCTTTGTTCCACATTTTGAGCATTTTATCCCAATTGACGGAATATTACATTGGGTACAATGTCTATTGTAAATACTAGTGAAAAAATGTTCATTTCTAGATGCTTTGAGAAGATCTCGTGTTGGTCCTCCTTTGTCACTTATTGGAAACAACACATGTGTTGGTGGTTTCATCTGTCTTGGAGCAGATTTCTCAGGTCTCCCAATTCTTACTCCAATAGATGTAGAAAATTTGTTTCTGATTTTAATTCCAGAAGATTTTGAAATTATTTGAGGTACAGAGGAATCATCAATTTTTGGTAGTTCTCTAAATAACAAATTAAAGAAAATTTTAGCTTCAGTATTTTCAAGAACAATGTTATCATCTTCAACTACATGTGGAACTCCCAAATTTTCAAGAATTTTCTTTGTTTGTACAGAATATTCGATTGATGTTTCATTGATTTTTTTCGGTTCCAAAAGTGAGTCAAGTTCTTTAGTAGATATCATATCCCAAAAATAGAGATAGTGAGGGTGAAATGCCATATCAAAATCAATTGAGATTTTTAATGCTTCATCTATTGTTGGGATTCTATTAAGAAATTGAGTAAGATATTGATCTGAAGGCTTGTATTTTTCAATTTTTTGTTTTAATTCCTCCATCCAGAATTCTTCAACATATCCAGTTGGAACAAGTTGTGCATTATTTTCAAGGAAATCACCAAAAGATATCAAGATATCTCCAAGGTGAAGTATTTTTACAATATCATTTTTAATTTCAATTCCATGTTTTACATCCCGAATCTTTACAACATTTCCGTTTTTCAAACGAACAACAGGAGCTTCAATTGAATCAACAAATGCTACAGTTGAGCCTTTTCCTGGAATGTCAATTTTGATTTGTGTTCCAACTGCAATTGTATGATCAAGAATCTCAGCAATAACAGGATGAATTCCAACTGCAGCAAAACCAGTATTACATGCTCTTCCATACCTTAATCGAAACCCACCTAGTTTGTTAGGCATAGATAGGACTGATCTTCCGGTAATTACCTCATGCATTCTTTTTGTGGCCGCATCTTCTTGTTTTTCACCTGTCTGTACAGCACCTTTTAGATCATTAAGCCAATCCCAACCATCAAGATTGTACATTTCAATTCTTTTGAGTAATTTCTTAGATCTTCCAATAAGACCATCATTTAGTACACGTAAAGCACCTCCTCTAACTCTGTCAGTTTTGATTCGTGTCATTGATTTGTGATTGACAACCTCATAAGGATCTGTATCTACACCATCTAATTCTACTGGTAGATTTAAGATGACGTGTTCAATGTCTTCATCCAAAATATGGAATTGAAAACTACTAGCTTCTCTTTCATAGATTCTTAATTCCTCAACAAATCTACCAGTTTCATCATCAAATGAATTGGCCCGAAATTTTGATAACCCAGCAGTCTTTCTAACATGATCTGCTATCAACATAGTTACAGCAGATTCTGTTCCTCCAGCAGAACGCATTGGGCCTGCAATCGAAACAGAGAGGTATTCAGAACCATCTTTGTTTTTCTTTATCTTTACCTCACTAATTCCTTGTAAAGGAGCAATAGTTACTCCTTCTGTGACAATTGCCAATCCAACACGAACGGCAAGATCAAGTTTTTCTTCCAAAGTAGAATCAGGTAAGGAGTATTTTCCCTGAGCAATCTCTTTTGAGAGAATTAATGCAGAAAGTTCTTTCCCATTATTCTTTAGAAGTTCTCTAAGTGGTTCAGCAATATCAATTTCGTGCATTTTTGCCACACGATCTGCTAGATCAAATGCGATTTTCGGCTCAATTATACCTGACGAGTCCACCAAACTTGATTTTGCTGAAGCGGCTTTTTCAAAAATGGAATATGTTTCTGTAGATAAGTGAGAGTAATAATCAAGATAGTAATCAGGCATTTTGATGCCACTAATTCGTGAAATTGCGTCGTTTTCAGACATAATAGAATACTATTACTTGCTGCTTTGAATTGCTTTTGTTATTTCTTCAAGTTTTTTAAGACTTCCACCTTTCTCAAGAAAAGTACCAATCACAAGAGCATCAGCTCCTGCTTTTACCAAGTTTTGAGCAGTTTTTATGTCCTTTATTCCGCCACCTACAATCAAAAATCCGTTAAACAAATGTCTTACAGTCTTGACCATCTCAGGTGTAACACTAGATTTTGCACCAGAGCCTGCTTCTAGATAAACAAATCTCATTCCAAGAAATTGTGCTGAAAGAGCATAGGCTGCAGCAATTTTGGGTTTTTCAAATGGAATTCCTCGGGCAGAGCCAACAAACCATGCAGTAGTTCCATCTCCTATTACCAAATATGCTGTAGGGAGAGGTTCTAAACCAAATTTTAGTACGCTTGGTGCCCCCAATGCCTGTGCCTGTGTGATAAAGTATGGGTTTTCTGAGTTCATTAAGGAGCTAAACAAAATGGCGTCAGCGTCAGGTACAACTCCTGTAACATTACCAGGAAACAAGATTATTGGAATTTTGATGCCTTTTTTGATGCCTTTTACTACCTGTGCCATCTCTATTTGATCTGTAGCAGATGAGCCCCCAACTAGTATTGCAGATGCACCTATCTTTTCAACATCTTTAGCTAGTTTAGCAGATGCCTCTAGATTTGATACCTCTGAATCTATTAGAACAAACAATAACGCATTTTTCTTTTTTAATTCTGATTTTAGGAATGTTTCAACTTTGTTTCCTGCCATAGAAATGGTTTGTATATGGCTCTTTAAAGTTTAATTGGAATGTCATTATACAGATTTGTATAGCTATGTCTGAGTTTGAAGGATCTAATTTTAATAATATTATTAGAAAAATAATCAAAAAATCTTTGTTTACAGAGCGACAAATTGAAATTATTTTAAATCAGAAGAATCTTCTTGAGTCAGAGTTTTCAATTTCAAAAGGTGCGTATTATAGGCAAGTTGGCCAATCTAGAGAGAAATTAGTCTCATTATTCTATTCAATCATTCTTTTACGCGGTTTAGGCATAATTTTACCTGATGACATTGATGTGATATCCAAACTTTCTGAGCAGATTAGTGTGATAAATGATAGTGATATCTTCCCAGAAAGAGAAGATGAGGTCATTAGTGTGATAGATAGGCTCGTTAGACAGGCATGTAATGTGTGATGTTGTGATAATTGTTCAGTTCAATTCTCTGAGTTGGTTGTGACAACATGTGTGAGTTTGTTAATCTAAAGTGTGAAATAATGTTGTTCTATCACGATAAATCACAATATAGGCATAAAATGTGTGATGTTAGTTGAGATACCTGATCCAGAAGTGATTTTGAGTGTGATTTTAGCATTCATTATAGGTTTGGGGGGTTTGTATGGTTACTATAAGATTCACCCATTCATAAAATCTAGGAGTGATATGGTTGACGCATCACAGACTGAGCGTTTAGAATACTATGAAAGACAGTTAATTGACATGAAAATACGCCTAGATGCATTAGAAATCCAAGGAATTGAACAAAAAACAGATGATCCAAATCTAGAGTTAAAACAATTCTTAGAGAAACTGGCAAAAAATGAAGTCAAAGAAAAAGAGGTTGAACCATCACAAGAGTCACAAAAAGTATCCAAAAAACCAGTTTCCACGCCTAAAATTTCCAATATTGAACACACAAATCCCACAAATTATGTGTTGCATCTAATCACAAACAAAGCTATGACATCACGTGACATACAAATCACATTAAAGAAGAGCAGAGAACATACTTCAAGACTAATGAAGAAATTGTTTGAAGAAGGTCTTGTTCAAAGAAATACAGAAACCAAACCGTATACTTATTCTATTACTGAAAAAGGAATAGCAAAAGTTGAGGAAGTCGAAACAAGCCCAACAGTTGTTTAAGGAAGTTTTTCAAGTTTTCCCAAAGTCATTTTGTGTTATTTCAGGCAGTAAAGATAGATTTTCATTATTAATTATAATATACATATTACATTAAATTATATATATTATTAATTTATAGTTATTATATGTCTATTCAAGAGAATGAAGTCTTAGTAAAAATTACTTCTGCAGGGACAATTTCAATTCCAAAACAGTTTAGAAAGTATATGGATATACAAAAAGGTGAATATGTGAAATTAATTCTAGGAAAAGACCGATTGATTGTTAGAAAAATCACTATCTCTTAACGGATTTAGTGTTGTTTTTGATCGATTTTAATGGTTTGATAAGTCCATTCTCTACCATTTCTGATTCTATCAACCCTGCCTTTTGATGAAAATCTAGAGAGATATGTGGAAATTATACTAAGTTTTATTGGTTCGTTGAATTCATCTTCGTATTTTTCAAGAATGTTTGTTGATGTGAATTTACCCATAGGGAAGAATTTGTCTATAACATGCCAAATTTTTGACCCTACTGAATCTATGTTAATTGCCTCTTGTTCTTCTTCAATATTCATCAAGTCCATCATCTCAAAGATTTTCAAGACTTTCTCCCTAGTTACATTACCTTCTAGTTTGATATCATAACGTGCACCGTCAGAGTCTTCCATATCTATACGAATACGTTTTTTTGCCATAGAGGATCTATTCGATCTGATGTTAACAGTTCAAATGATCCAAGAATTTTTGTTAACTAAATGGTTTGTTAACGTTGACTGCGTAAGCCACGCCTAACCAATATTTTGTTATTAACAATACTTAATGTTTAAACCCTCTAAATTATGGATTTATTACGCCTGGAGTGGAAATAAAGGGGTTAGTTTGTGATATTCACATTGTTAACATCAATCTTAACGCCTGGAGTGGAAATTAAAGGGTCAAAATACGGTTTTTGGGGATTTTTTTAACAGGAAATTAACAAAGTGTTAACTCAATCAAGAGCCCACACACCAATATTTCCACTCTTTTTTTTCTATTTTTTTTTTTGAGAAAAAACAAAAACTAACTAAAAATAATTAATTACAAACTAAACTAGAATTACTATTCTATACTATACTCTCTAAATTTAGATATGGATATGATGAAATTGATAGGAAAGAAAGGTGTGTGAGTATGTCAGATCCGATTGATAGGTTATTAGATGCAGCAGAATCAGGAAAATCAATTATCAAAAATAGAGAAATCCTACATTTTACCTATATCCCAAAAACCATCCAACATAGAAATAATGAACAAGAACAAGTAACTCAATCATTATTACCAATTCTTAAACAATCAAGACCATCAAATCTTTTAGTTTATGGGAAACCTGGTACTGGAAAAACCCTTGTAGTCAAAAAAGTCATTTCTAAAATTCAAGAGAGAGTCGAGAAATCAAACTTCCCAATAAAACTAATTTATTCTAATGCAAAAAAAGAGACCACACTTTACGGATTACTTGTGAGTTTTGGGCGTCAATTAGGCCTAAATGACAAAGAGTTACCTTCAACTGGTTTAGCTATTAGTGAGGTATTCAAAAGAATCCTAAATAATATTGATCAGGAAAAAACCAATGTTGTCTTTGTAATTGATGAGATTGATTATTTAGCAGAATTAATCTCAAAAACTGGTAAGGATATTCTTTATCAATTAACTAGAGCCAATGAAAGCCTTAATACCGGTTCACTGACTTTGGTTGGAATTTCAAACGATCTGACCTTCAAAGAGAAACTAGATCCTAGAGTCATTAGCAGCCTAGGAGAAGAAGAAATTGTCTTTACAAATTATGATGTTGAACAGATAAAGAAAATTTTAGAGGAGAGAATTTCTGAAGCATTTGAGGTTAATTCTGTTGATGAGTCTGCTCTAAATCTATGCGCTGCTCTTGCAGGTGGGGAACATGGTGATGCAAGGCGAGCAATCGATTTGATTAGGGTTGCCGGAGAACTGGCTGAAAGACAACAAACAGAAAAAGTAACTGAAAATCATGTCAGAGACGCCTCTCAGAAAATTGAAGAAAACAAAGAGGAAACATCTCTAAAATCATATCCTCTCCATGAAAAACTAGTCATTCTTGCTATAATGAAGGCTAATGGCTCATCTACTGGAGAAATTTACTCTTCATACAAAAATCTCTGCAAAATAGTTGGACGAGATGAACTCACACAGAGAAGAATCACCCAAATGTTAAGTGAGATTGAACTTTCTGGAATAATCTCTGGAAGATTGGTTCATCAAGGAATTCATGGCAGGACAAAAAAATACAAACTAACAATCTCTTCTGAAATGATAAAAAAGACCTTCAAAGATGACCTAACTTTGCAAGATATTGTCTAGATTAGAATTATAATTTTGATGAAAAACCTGAAAGGTCTTTAAATTAACAATTAAAGCGATTCCAGGATTTGGAGTCATTCCAACACTTGCTTGAAATGGAGTCTGTTTTTGCCAAGAGCCTGAATTAACCAACAGAATTCCCTTATACATGTCAAGTTGAGCCTTGTGGACATGACCTACATGAAAGATGTCTGGAATATCCTCAATCACCATTAGATCCTGCATTTCAGGAGCAATTGGAGTCTGGCTACCATAAATGGGACTTAGATGTCTTGCTCTAAGAAGATGCTTCATTACGTTTGTTGGCTTGTCATAACTAAGGCCTGGGGTAGTCTTTACAATATCATCAATACTTTGTCCATGAAACATCATTACTTTAACACCATTTAACGAGACGACAGCTGGATTTCCAACCATTACGATATTTTCTCTATCCCATAATTCAGAATTGTATTTTTTTGGAATTGCTGGTTGAGGAAGTGCTCTCCTACCAGGATCATGATTTCCAGGCATTATGATTATCTTGATGTATTTTGGGATCTGATCAATCAAACTTTGAACTTTTTTGAGTTGCTCCTCTATGGTTTGACAAACTAATTCCTTATTCTGATTTGGGTAAATTCCAACCCCATCAACTATATCTCCGCCAATCAAAACGAATCGAATTTTTTTTGCAACAGGGTCAGGACTGGATATCCAAGAAATGAATTCTCTCAACTCTTCTTCCATGAAATATTTACTTCCAATATGCAAATCAGATAGGAACACGGCATATGCTTCAGATTCAGATTTGTTAGTAGCCCGTTCAGGAATATCTGGCATTATCAAATCCTTTATGATAAATCCAGAATTTTTTCCTACACTAACTCTTGCCATTACAAATTGATCTAGGAGTAGAGTATCAGCAATCTTTTGCAACTCATCATCAAAAATAATACCTTCAAAAGAGCCTGAAGGGTCCTCTAAAACTAACTTTGTTACATTCCTCTCACTATTTCTTGCTGTCACTAGACCGCAAACATACATGTCGTCTTCAGATCTTTCATTTTTAACAATAGTTAGAGACTTTAACATTCTAGCTTCTGGCCTGTCTGTAATTATTCGTTTTAGTTTGTTGAATCGGCTAGAAAATAACGCGTTATACCCCTTTACTCCCTCACCAGTGGTTATTTTGTCTGTGGGATCCAACAAGACCTTTACTTCATTTTCTAATGATGGGTCATCTTTAATCCCAAGATATGTCTCTAAATCATCTTGATTGATTTGAAATAATTTCTGTTTTGTTTTCTCTCTTACAATTTCCTTGATTATCTTCTCTAGTTTTTTTACATCTACATTTTCTAAAATTTTAAAGGCATCTGGATGAATTTGAAATCCTTTGTTTAACGCATAGTTTAATGCAAAGGACAATTCCTTTTTCATATCAAAAAATATGGTGTGGTTTAATTAAATCTGCGCCCACGAACCCTCAAATATTGTTTTTATTGAATTGAATTGTGAACAAACTTCGAATCTCATTATTTTTTATTTTTATGGGAATTTTTGCAGGAACATATCAAATTGGTTCAATGTCTACGGTAAGCCAAGAAGAAGCCGACATTTTCATGTCCGAATTTGAAGAGTTGGTAATGGACATTGATGCATTTGGAATATTTACACATAACACAACAATTGCACTTCCAATGTTTATTCCGGGATTTGGTGTAGCATGGGGACTCTTTTCAGCCTGGTCAACAGGATTTGCATTTGCAGCAATAACTACCTCAGCTCCAATTTTAGAACAAGTCCCTCCCCTAACCATTCTATTTTTGTCTCCATTTGGGTTGATGGAGATCACTGCATATTCTCTAGGAATCTCTAGGAGTTTTATTTTGATTAGGGCAATTACTAAAAAAATTGATCTAAAAACCTTCATCCAACCTACTTTAATTGAAATTGGAGTTGTAATTGGATTGCTTTTGGCAGGAGGATATCTAGAATTTTACATGATTGAACTTGTTCAAGAACAGGGCCTTCAAATGCCTGGATTTGACATCTAATCTCCTTTGATTTGCATATTGAGTCAAATTATTTAATATCAAATTATAAATCAAATTAGAGGACAAATTTATTGTGAAATTTGCAATATCATTACTAATATTATTCCTAATTTCCTCAGGATATCTTTTCAACGAATCATTTGCTGAAATTTCTGAAAATCAAGCATTTCTACTAGAAGGTTCTGGTTTTGCTGTAACTGAAGAACAAATCAAATTTACTGAAGTTGATCTTGGTTTATCTTCCCAGGACCAACGTGGGAGTTCCATTAATTTTGTTATAGAAAATGGATTTATCACACTTGGTGATGAAGAATTTATTATTTCTGAATTAGAAGGAAAATTTTTGCGTGAAGGCCGTTATATTAGAATTAATGGAAATGTAGAAAGCTCTAGTGGGATTGATACCACAATTAGCTTCTTTGGAAGACTAGTTGCAGAAAGTAAAGATGCAACAATTTATGGTTTTACTGGTAGAATCACAACATCTGATAATTCTTACAAAATCATCTACACTACAAAATTATCTTCTCTATCAAAAACTGGTTTAACCCCAACAACCCAAGAATCAAATGAACTAACAATTCACATAGCTAAAGGATCTTCATCACAAGGATTTTTTGATAGTTATATTGAAACTAACTCTGCAACAGATCAAGCAGTTTCTACTCAGAGATCATCTGATCCCCTTAGACTGCGATATTTCTCAATGGATAGAATTTCAGTCGAACCTGGTACTACTATAACAATTGTAAATGACGATGTAGTGACTCATAGTATTCTTAGTGGAAAAGAAAACTATGGAGATAGACATGACCCATTTTATCCTGATGGAAGAATTTCAACCGGAGATATTTCACCAGGCGACTTTACTAGCATTACCTTTGATGAGGCGGGATTTTACAGATTGTATGATCCTGATTACCCATGGATGAAAATTATCGCATATGTGTTCCCTAGTTCAGATTCCTTGGTTCTCAGACAAGGTCAAAATCTAGGAAACTAGTTTTCCCATTGCCATCTATAATTCATGTAAGAGTCTAAGCTTGTTTGATTAAATACCATAACTGATAAATCTGAAAACATCTTTCCCTCCAAATCTTTTACAGTGCCTTCAAAGTTTGTTTCATTTTCTGTGGTAATGGCTTCAAAAACATGGACCTTTATTTTTGAAGTGTCAAAACCGTTTTCACGAAGATAAACTGCAATTTCTGATGGCATAAAATGTTTGTCTGGTTGTTTAGGCCAAGGTCTTGGAACTAAAACAACACTGTATCCATCAATCAATGCCTTTTGCAATTCAAGTTTTTTGTCCTCAATTGGGGTTGTTACATGCATCGTAATTACTTTGGATTTGTCAAGTGGTACTTGTGCTCTTGATGCTGCTACTTGTATTGAACTAATCCCTGGAATAATTTCTACCTTACCAAAAATTTCTATTAATCTATCAACAACTTCTGATTCAGAAAAATTCACATCTCCAGTAAATGGAATTACTAGCGTTTTATCTCCTAATGTTGGAAGAACTTTTTGATAAGATTCTTCTTGATTGTTCATAGAAATTTCATGAATCTCTTTTCCTTCAAGAATATGTTCAATTGTTTTTAGTGTGTATTTGTAACCAATTACAATATCACATTTTTGAACTACCTCTTTAACAATTTCTGTTACATATTTTGGTGAACCTGGACCTACACCTACAGCGAATATTTTTCCCAATTTTACTTTGTAAATTTCTGTCTATCTTTAATGTATTGCACAAATGGTGCCCAATCTACTTTCATGTATTTTGTTGGCTCTTTTGCTGGATATTTTACCCAATCCTGAGCAATAGAATATTGGAATTTTTCTTTTTTACCTTTTTTTTCATATTCTAACTGTAAAACACTTCCCCAAGTCTTTTCTTCAAAACTTATATCCGAAATATCATCAAACGATAATTCTGTATTTCTTTTATCCTCAACATCATTCATTAACTCTTGTTCATCATAACCATCATGGCGTATCATGGTATTTTTTGATCTGATAAAATTTATCACCTGTCTTTGGGTTATTGCTTTCCACCATTTCATTTTGGCTTCAGTTTTGTGAATAAACATTAGATGTTTATCGGTAAGAACTAACATCCCTTCTTTTCCACCAATTGATAGAAATTTTTTTGATTCTCTCCATATTGAAACAACATGTGCTTGAATCTTCTCATCAGGTTGCATAGGAATAATCTGACTGACTTTGTTAAAAACTAATACAATTGGCTTTTAAGTGAGACTCCTAGGAAAAAATTATTGAAGAAAATATTTCTTGCATTTACAATATTGTTATTTTTTATCGGCATTGGAAATCAAGTTTCTGCACAAGAAGTTCAAATAAATCATATCTCTATAATGGATCCAGTAATAATTATTGAAACTGAACTAGGAGAAATTACCATAGGATTCTTTCCAAACGATGCTCCAAATCATGTAAAAAATTTTATCACATTGTCACAATCCGGATTTTATGATGGAACTTTTTTTCATAGAATAATTCCAGGATTTATGATTCAAGGCGGTGATCCCAATACTATTGATGGTGAGCTAAATACTTGGGGTTCAGGCGGTCCAGATGAAAGATTAGATGCAGAATTTAACAACATCAAACATAATCGTGGAATTGTATCTATGGCAAGATCTGCTGATCCAAATAGTGGTGGTTCACAATTCTTTATTGTACATCAAGATTCAAATTTTCTTGATGAACAATATACGGTATTTGGAAGAATTGTGACTGAAGAAAGTTTTGAAACACTTGATAAAATTGCATCAGTCTCTACTGGAAGCAGAGACGAACCTCTAAATCCAGAACAAGTTAGAATTACCAAAGTTACAGTTGTCAGTCAAGCTGAAATTCATGATTTACTAGAGTTATCTGAACCTGAACGAATTCAAACAAATGTAGAACCCCCTACTGGAAATCAATTATTTGAAAGTGAAGAATATGATATAGCATTTAGTGCTCCTGCAGGTTGGTTATTGCAGCAACCTGAGATAACTCAAGAAAATTCTCCTAATGTTGTAGCTGTTGGACCAAAAGTTGGCGTACTGAATCCTGTGATTTCACTTACAATATTTCCAACAAATGGAAAAACAATTGATGACATAATTTCTGACAAAACTGAAGAATTAAGACAAGTAGTAGAGTCTGGTCAATTGAACATTTTCTCACAAGAACAAATCAGTATTAATGGAAAAGATGCTTATGTGACTAATGCACAAGGGCTTTTTTCTGCCAATGGTCAAGATTATGATGTAAAATTCAAGGAAGTCATTATTCACAGTTCAGACAATTACTACACTTTTTCATACAGTAATGGAGTAGATGATTTTGATTCCCAACTAGAAAGATTTGATGAAACAATTAATTCTTTCAAAAAGTTATCTGAAGAGTTGTCTACTGAAGAAAATGGTGGATGTTTAATTGCAACTGCTACATTTGGTTCTGAACTAGCACCTCAAGTGCAGCAATTAAGAGAATTAAGAGATAATACCATTCTTACAACAGAAACTGGAACTGCATTTATGAGCGGATTCAATCAATTGTATTATTCATTCTCTCCAACCATCGCTGATCTAGAACGTGAATCTACATTATTCAAAGAAATTGTAAAATTAACAATTACTCCATTATTAACAACACTTTCAATTCTAAATTATGCTGAAATCAATTCAGAACAAGAGATGATCTCATATGGGGTGGGAATTATTTTGATGAATGTTGGAATATATTTTGCGACTCCTGCAATAATCATATATAAAATTCGTAAACTAAACTAACTACCAAACATCATCTACCTCATCTAGAACTTTGTATTCTTTTTCTGGCTCACGTCTCATGACCTTTAATCTAGATATGTCTCTATCAAAAATTGCATCAGCTGTCCAATCAAGAAATACTCTAAATCGTTTATCCCATGTTGGAATTTTTGAGAGGTAAATATTCCTCCAAAGAATCCATGCAAAAATTCCATGAAAATTAACTCCTAAAAACGATGCAATTCCAGTTCTTTTTCCAATAATTGCCATCTGACCTTTTGATTTGTATGTAAATTCTGTCTTTTCCTCATTCCTTATCAAAGCATGAAGGTTTTTTGCAGCAATTTTTGCCTGAGATTCGGCAATTTGTGCAGTAGGTGCAAATGGTCTATGAGTACTAGGATCTATAAATTGCGCACAATCTCCAATCGCAAAAACACCTGGAAAGTCATTAACCTCTAAATTCTTATCTACAACGATTTTTCCTTTGTCCGTTTTGAATAATGATCTTTTGATTGTGTTTACTGGTTTAACACCGGCAGTCCAAATTACAGTCTTTGATTGAATTGAACTAACTACTGAATCATCTATTGCATCTTTATCTACATCTAATTTTTTTATCATTACTTCATCCCCATTAAAACTAGTCACAGCTGTCTGCAACTTGATTTCGATTCCATGCTCTGTAAGCTTCTCTTGTGCAAATTTTGCAAGACTTTCAGAAAAACCAGGTAAGATATTTGGTAATGCCTCTAAGACTACAACTCGAATGTCTTCTTTTTTGATATTTGGATAATATTTTCTAACATCCAATAAAAGATCCATTATCTCTCCAGCAGTTTCAATTCCTGCAAACCCTCCACCTACTACAACAAAAGTTAGAAGACTGCGTTTTAGAATTGGATTTGTTTCATTTTCTGCTTGTTCTAACATGTCTATTATTCTATTTCTGACCATGACTGCATCATTAAGCGTCTTCATCTGATACGCATTTTTCTCAAGATCATTCATTCCAAAAAAGTTTGTTTCACTTCCCAATGCAACTACAAGAAAATCATAATGAAGCGAAATACCCCTTTTATTTCCACTTCCCCAAAGATTTACGATCTTTCCATAAGGATCAATGTTTTTGATCCTACCTTCATAGAATATTGATTTTTTTGTAATTGTTCTAATTGGCATAACAATATGTCTTGTCTCAATCATTCCTGATGCCACCTGGGGTAACATAGGTGTGAACAGAAGAAAATTATCTTCACTAACTAAAACAATTTCAATTTTTGAATCGTTTTTGAAATATTTCTCTAATTGTCTAGTACACTCTAATCCTGCAAAACCCCCTCCTAAAACGACAATTTTCTTCCTGTTTCGAGTCACTTAATTATTTTAGAAAAAGACTGAATATAGGGGTTTAATTTTATAAACTGCTTATTCGTATTTTTCAGGCTCTCATAATATCTGAATGTAAAATCTCATATGCTCTTGATGCATCTATTTCATTTAGAATAATTATGATGTTATCTTGACTGAAAAATGCATTCACAAGCTCAATCCCATTTGCATGCAATACCTCTGCAACATAAGACACAACATCTGATTGATTTTGTGAATTAGGAATTGTGATTTTAATTTTTGCCAAACCTGTACTAAAAACATTATCTCTGTTTGGAATATTATCAAAAATCTGTCTAATGTCTTCCATATCTTCTGTAAGGAATCTAAATGAATCAGACATTCTAAAAAATTCATAGTTATTTGTAATCTTTGAGAATTTGTCCAAAATTGCCATAGGATCAATATGGTTAGAATCTTTGATTGAAAATTTAACATCCATAATTCCATCAGTCAAAGCCAATCTTGCATTTTTCAAAACTGGTTCTTCTTTAACTTCATCTTTGATTTCAAATGAATCTGCATATCTCTTAATTGCAACAACTATGGTGTTGAGATTAACATTGTTTCCAAGAATTCTTTCAATCTCTGGTTGAATTTTTACTGCTAATGCTGTATAATTAATCAAATCCATCTTCATACAATCATAGACTGAACGGTTTCTGGTGATTATCTCCCTGACAACCTCAGGCACAGACATACTTGTTATTCTCATTAAGATTATTATATTATGTCAGTTATAATAGGCTTATGTAAGAAATTCTGAGAATAACAAGAATCTTTATATAATGTCATATATATTACCTAATATAGGTGAATATGACAATGTTCTTTGATAATGAAATTGATAGAATCTTCAAACAAATGTCCAGATCTTTTTTCAATACAGATGGCATTTTTGATGGGTTCAAGGGAAATGGTTCTGAATCTGGTCCATTTTATTATGGTTATACAATGACCATGGGTCCTGATGGAAAACCTGTTGTAAAAGAGTATGGAAACGTTAAACCAGAACGACTTCCAGCTTCTGATACACGCGAACCAATTGTCGACACAATTGTTGATGAAAAAGAAAAAGTTGTTAAACTCATAGCTGAGATGCCAGGGGTTGAAAAGACTGATGTCAAAATTGTCGTTGACAACAAAATTGTAGATCTGTCTGCAGCACATGGTGAGAAAAAATACCATGTCAAAGTTCCAGTACAACACAAAGTTGATGAGAACTCTGCAAAAGCTTCCTACAAAAATGGAATTTTACAACTAGTTTTCAAATTAGTTGAAGAAAAATCAACTGGTAGAAAGGTGGAGGTTGAATAAACCTTCTTTAATTTTTGAGGTGAAAAAATGAGTGAAATTATTTTAAAAGTTGATGAAATTCCACAACAACATGTTGGACGAGGAAGAGCGATTATTGATCCCAAAATTATTGAAGATCAAAAATGGAACACTGGCCAAATCCTAGAATTAACTTACAACAAAAAAACCCATGTAAAACTTTGGCCAGGCAACCCTGAAGAATATGGAGCAGGAATTATCAAAATTGACGGAATGACAAGACAAAATATTGGAGCAGGAATTGGTGATAAAATTTCTTTAAAATCAGTTGAAGCTTCTAATGCTGAACAAGTTGTTTTGTCCCCAACTGAGAAAATATCGGCTGAAGGACTACAAGAATACATGACTTATAACTATCTCAATCATGTATTTACAACCGGAGACACATTATCTCTTAATACACAAATGGGTGGAAGAGTACAATTTATTGTTACTAGTACCAAACCATCAAAACCTGTAATTGTTACCGAAAACACGATCTTCAAACTTGGAACAATGACAAAATCAATTGATGCACATGTTCCTAGGATAACCTATGATGAATTAGGCGGTCTCAGGAATGAAGTTCAGAAAATTCGTGAGATGGTTGAGCTACCAATGAGACATCCAGAATTATTTGATAAGATAGGTGTAGAAGCTCCAAAAGGAGTCTTGTTATATGGCCCTCCCGGTACGGGAAAAACTCTTCTTGCAAAAGCAGTAGCCGGAGAAACCAACGCCCACTTTATCTCACTTAGTGGTCCTGAAATTATGGGCAAATACTATGGTGAAAGTGAAGAGAAAATTCGAGAAATCTTCAATCAAGCTGAAGAAAATTCTCCAAGTATTATCTTCATTGATGAAATAGATTCTATTGCACCAAAAAGAGATGAAGTATCAGGTGAAGTTGAAAAGAGAATAGTTTCTCAACTTTTGACTTTAATGGATGGAATGAAATCTAGAGGCAAAGTTGTAGTAATTGCAGCTACTAATAGACCCGACTCTATTGATCCAGCATTAAGACGACCTGGTAGATTCGATAGAGAGATTGAAATTGGAATTCCTGATGATGAAGGAAGATTTGAAATTCTTTCAATTCACACACGTGGAATGCCAATAGATAATAAAGTAGATCTTAAACAAATTTCAAAAACAACACATGGATTTGTTGGAGCTGATTTGGAGGTCTTATCAAAAGAAGCTGCAATGAGTTCACTTCGTAGAATTCTTCCTGAAATTGATCTTGATGAAGATAAAATTTCATCAGAAATTCTTCAAAAAATAGAGATCTCAAATGAAGATTTTAGAGATGCACTAAAAGAAGTTAGACCAAGTGCATTACGTGAAGTTCAAGTGCAGATTCCTAATGTAAGTTGGGATGATGTTGGTGGCCTTGATGAATTAAAAGAAGAGTTACGTGAGGCAGTTGAATGGCCTATCAAACACAAAGAAGCATTTGATTATGTTGATGTTAATACACCAAAAGGAATCTTACTTCATGGTCCACCTGGAACTGGAAAAACATTGATTGCAAAAGCACTTGCAAAAATGACAGAATCTAATTTTATTAGCATTAAGGGACCAGAGCTACTCTCAAAATGGGTAGGCGAATCTGAAAAAGGAGTCAGAGAAATCTTCAGAAAAGCAAGACAAGCTGCCCCATGTATAATCTTTTTAGATGAAGTAGATGCGCTTGTGCCTCGAAGAGGAAGTGGCGGTTCGGAATCTCATGTAACAGAAAGCGTAGTCTCTCAAATTCTAACTGAGATTGATGGATTAGAGGAACTTCATAATGTGTTGATTGTTGGTGCAACAAATCGACTAGACATTGTAGATGAAGCGTTACTTAGACCTGGAAGATTTGATAGAATTATTGAAGTTCCAAATCCTGACGCAAAAGGAAGACGAAATATCTTTGAAATTCATACCAAAAAGAAACCCCTTACAAGCGATGTAAATATTGCAAAACTTGTAGAATTAACTCATGGATTTAGTGGAGCAGAAATTGCAGCAGTTGCAAACAGAGCAGCAATTTCTGCTCTCAAAAAATATGTTGGCGGTAAAGCACGAAATATCAAAGATATCAAAATATCTCAACAAGAACTCATTAACGCAATTGACAAGGTAAAGCCTCGAAAAAAAGAGGCACCACTTGCTCAATCCATAAAATAGTCTAAATACTAAGTAAAATGAGACAAAACATGAAATTATATCTTGACTTTGATCCTTGTCACGAATGCAATACAATGATGGCAGAGCTTAGCAGCCCTGAGATGTTATTTGCTGATGAGAAAACTCGTGCAGATGAATCTGCAAAGTTTCTCAGACACTTGACATACAATCACAACGAGGTTGTTCAAGCAGTTATGAATGATCTTCCAAAACAAAAAAGAGATCAAGAACCTGATTTCTACAAATAATCTTCTTTTTCATTCTTAACAATCAGTAATCATATTCATATACAAAATTCTCCTAATCTTTATGATACAAAATGAAAATCAGTTTTCTATTTGGTTTGATTGGAATTGCTATTTTGTTGAATTTTTCATCTTCATTTGCAGCTGAGCCTAAACAAGAGCCAGAACCTCCTGGATTGCCAGAACCCTCTCCTGAGCCCAAACCAATTCCATTACCCGAGCCCAAACCCGTTCCTGATCCATTCCCGGAAGAAACTGAATCAGAAAAAATCCAAAGACTAACAGAAGAAAATGAAAACCTGAAACAACAAAACAAGAATCTTCAAGATCATATATCTACACTAAAAATCGAAAAACTAGGATTACAATCACAAATATCTGAATTACATGAAAGAGTCAAGGACTTGGAAGAAGTTACAATGGAACAACTTCGTGTAATCATAGATTTGGTAAATAGACTAAAAGATATTTTTTATGAAAAAATAATTTCTCCTACAATTTACATGTAGGATTTTTTGGTTTTTTTACTCATCAAGCTTTAGTATTTTCTTAATCAAAGTAGTTCTGTTTCGAATTGTCACATCGCTAACACCTGCTTCCACTGAGAATTTCTTTTGACTGACTCTCTCCCCATTAATTATACATGAAATGTATAATGAGGCAGCAGCTTGTGCTACTGGATGTTTTCCAGCAGTAATTTCTTCTTCTTCACAGCGATTTAGTATATCAAATGCTCCACGCTTTGTTCTTTCTTTCAAATTCATGTTGTTTGAAATTTTTGATATAAACGAAGCAGTATTGTATTGATTTAGATTCAATTCAAGCTTTTTGATTATGGTTCTCAAATCTCGAGAAAGTATTCTTCTTTCTACATTACCAGCTTTGGCAACATCGTCTAATGTTCTTGGAATGTTATTTTCTCTACATGCTGCATATAACGAGGCTGAAATCAATGATGCCATTGTTCTTCCTCGTGTTAATTTTGCACTAACAGTTTTTCTGTAAATATATGCAGCATTTTCTACCACATTATCTGGTATTCCTAACTTTGTCTTCATTGAATGAAGCAAAGTAAAGGCTTTACTTAGAGAAACAGTTTTTCTTGATTTACTTCTTTGATCCCATGTTCTAAGTCTGTTGAATTCGTATTTTGTTTTACTTGGTAATATTTTTCCTGAAGAATCTTTATTGTTACCAATAACAGTTGACAATCCCTTATCAAACATCGTTAGTGATGTTGCAGGACCTGTTCTTGTTTGCTTCATAAAGTCTTCTTGAGTGTAACCGTTGTTTTCATATGATGCGTCAGCTATGTTTTGCACTAGAATAAGACCGCAACCCCCACAAACAACTTCTCCTCGTTCAGAATCTGTTATTGCAGGGTAGGTTTTGCAAGCATCTAGTTTACACTTGACATCATAATCTTTTGAATAATTTTCTACCACTATTAACTAGTATTGATGAACATAAAATAAAAATAAATTGTTAGAGGAAATTTTGTAATCAAAATCAAACATTACAAACAAAAAATTCCTGATCATTTTAGAAAAATCTAGTTTACAAAATCAATACAACCCACATTGTAATAAATGTTAAAAATAAAAATAACAATTGTTAAAAAATTATTGCTTCATTGATTCTAAAGAATGTCCACGATTTGTAAACATCTGGATTACTGCCTCTTTTGAGTAATCAATTCCGTGTTTTTCTTCCATATGAGATCTGAATTTCTCAATTACTTCATTTGCTTCACCAGTGATTTCTAGATCATCTTCAAATCCATAGTCGCTGATTTTGATTTTGAGTGTCATATAGCTTGGACAAAAAATCGAACCTATAAAAATCATAAACCTGTATTTCACCAAACATGAAATTTAGGTATTTTGAACCTAAAATTTCTCAAATAGCACTAATAACATCCATTGTTATGAACAAAATATGAAAGGACTAGAATTTGTTTTCCTTGCAGCTGGTTCTGTTTTTGGAGCATTTCTAAGATACAAAATTACAGAATCTCCGTTACTTTTCAACACATTACCACTAAATGTTTTGACAGTAAATGTAATTGGAGCATTTATTCTTGGCATGTTTGTTGTTGTTTCACAACAATGGAGTCTAGATGGAAGATATTCTCTATTTGCAGCAGTAGGATTTTGTGGCTCTTTAACAACAATGTCTTCATTTGCACTAGATTCTAGTAATTTATTGGAAAATAACCAATATGGAACACTTGCAGTTAACATTATTGCCAATATTGGACTATCTATCATGGCGCTAATAGGAGGAAAATCCTTAATGAGCATTATAATCTCTAATTGATTAGAAATGGTTTACTCATATCAAGTTGTAAAATTTCAAACAATCTCTTTTGTTCAAGGTACTAATTGGTCCCAATCTGTAGGTGATAAAGGAATACTATACAAATCACTTAAAGATCCGTTTTCAAAATTAATCGTTCAAACAAATGATTCAAAAAAATTATTTCGTGTTCCAAAAGATAGAACTGTAATTGTTACAAATAACACTGTACATTTTCTAGGTGAGTTAGCCTAAATTATTTGAAGAATTGATCAACTTAATCTCTGTATAGAAATGAGTTTTAGATATCATTCTACCAATCTGAACCTACAAATTCCAAAAGAAACTATCAGTTCAATAGTTGTTTTTTAACAACAATTTGGGATAGATACTTTTCTTTTCCCTTTCTGCTTCTAGGCAAACACCTTAACTGTCTATTACAGCAAGGACAAGTCAACCCATCATATTCTACAAATACTTCACAATAATTACATCGCTTTTGTCCAGCTGCATATCTGCCAATTTGTGATGGTTTTAGAGCCTTGTATTCTTTGCATTTACCAATACAATAAGTCATTATTAAAGCCAGAATATCTTCAAAGATAAAAGATCTGATTGCACTGCAATTCATTTTTTGAGATTCTTCCAAATTAAATTTATAATACTAGTTTCCATTTTTTGCTATTGCACTACTTGGATGAAAAAGTATTTGGGAAAATAACCACAAAAGAAATCATTGGTGCGGAACCACCTGAAATCCCTGACACTCAAAATATTTTAGAAAAAGAACTTGTAACTCTTGTTTCAGAACTAGAATCACAATCAAAAGAGAACCTTGAAAAACTCTTAGAACAACAACAAGCTGCAGAAGCTCAAGTAAACAGTAGACCTGGAGCTATGGCATTATCCCAACCAAAAATCCAACTTTTCACAAAGTATAGCCAAAAATATATTCAAAGTATTAAGGAAAAACTGAATTCCTAAACACTTTTCTTTCTACTTCGCTTTTTTGGAGATGCTTTTCTTCTTACTAATAACGATATGATTGCACCTGCTGGAATCCCTATAATTGTTCCAAGACTTACATATGGTGCAATAAAGAAATCTCCAATCCATATTCCACCATCAGTTGTCAATTCCATAAACGTTCTGGGTCGTAATACCAACGAAACAGTTTGCGACTCTTCTTTTTGTCCACCAATATCATCAGTATATTGAACAATAATTTCAAATGGCAACTTATATTCCGTGTTAACTTCATTTGTAGGAGTGATAATTCGTGATGTAATTCCTACAGGAGTATTTTTTTCTATTTTAGAAAATGAATGCATTGTCTCTCCTCGAAATTCAATATCATAAGGTGGAATAATTTTGATTTTAACATCTGTAATGTCAATGTCTTCAGATATTACTTCAACTTCGATTACAAATTCTGCATTTGTAAAAATTGATTCAGGAGTCTTTGTGTGAATGGTTACATTTGGATCTTCTTTAATTGTAATTGGAATTGCAATATTATGATAAAATGGTTCTTGTGGCGTTTCATTATTTGAGACTAGAACTTGAGAATATTTTATGTTAAGAAAATGAATTCCTGGACTAACATCATTTGTGATATTTAGATTTACATTTTCTCCATGTGAACCACCTTCAACAAGTTTCTCAATTATAATGTTATTTGGTTCTACAGCCAATCCTGAAATATCTGATAGTGAAAATT
The DNA here is from genome assembly GCA_964343515.1 of uncultured Nitrosopumilaceae archaeon. Taxonomy (GTDB): domain Archaea; phylum Thermoproteota; class Nitrososphaeria; order Nitrososphaerales; family Nitrosopumilaceae; genus Nitrosopumilus. The sequence continues at coordinate 163,731 of CAYFJT010000002.1, read as the reverse complement.
CAAATGAAATATCTTGTTTTTTCTCCCATCCGTTATTTTTTACCAAAATTGAAATGATTTCATCTCGTCCTGTAACAATTTCATTAGGATGAGTGATCTCAATATCCATTCCTCCCTCTAGATTTTGAATTAATGTTTCAGCCTGAATACTTGGAATTAGAAAGAATAATCCTACTAGTAATGGCATTATCCAAAATCTGTTCATGTTTTTTTATTACCACAACTGCATTATGACTATTCTGGGTAATTACAGGCTCAAAAATTACTAAAAATAACTTGTTGATTCATAAATACCACCGATCCTATAACTCCAGAATCAATTATGGTAAGTAAAACAAAAGAACTCTGTCCAAGATGTGCACAGGGAAAATTAGTTACTGATAATGAATCTGGAGAAATGTTTTGCTCCAAATGTGGTTTTGTTATCACTGAAAAATTACAAGAGGCAGGCCCTGAATGGCGTTCCTTTACACAAGATGAACACGGTGATCGAGCAAGAGCAGGAGCTCCCACTTCGTTGACAATGCATGATATGGGTCTTGCTACAATTATCAACCCAGTAAACAAAGATGCTTCTGGACGACCACTCACAGCTTCAATGAAAAGTACAATTGAAAGACTAAGAACTTGGGATAGTAGAAGCCAGGTTCATGAGCCCGTTGATAGAAATTTTAGACAAGCATTTAGTGAATTAAACAGACTCAAAGACAAACTAGCAATCTCTGACGCAGTAATTGAAAAGGCAGCTTACATTTACCGAAAAGCATTAGACAAAGGACTAGTTAGAGGCCGTTCCATTTCAGCTTTGATGGCATCCGCACTTTATGCTGCATGTCGTGATACTGAAACTCCAAGAAATCTAAAAGATGTTGAACAAGCAGCAAATATCAAAAGAAAAGATATCGCAAGATGTTATAGATTACTAGTCAAAGAACTTGATTTGAAGATGCCAGTAACTGATTCAATTCAATGTGTTGCAAGAATTGCAAGTAGAATTGGAATTGCAGAAAAGACAAAGAGATATGCAGTCAAAGTGCTCAAAAAAGCACAAGAAAATGAGGTTTCTGCAGGAAAAGACCCAATGGGATTAGCTGCTGCTGCATTATACCTGTCTTGCGTCAAAAATGGTGAAGATAAGACTCAGAGAGATATTGCAGAGGCCGCAAATGTGACTGAAGTTACTATCAGAAATAGATACAAAGGACTCAAAGAGTCACTTGAACTATGATCTTCACTCTTGAGAATTTACTTTTTTAACAAATCCACCCTCTTTAGAATCATCAACAAAGTCATCAGTGTTTTTTGATTTATCTTTAGATTTGTCATCAGAATTTTCAGGGGGTTTAACAAATCCACCTTTTACAGGATCAGGCGGTGGAATATTTTTTGATCTTCCCATCCCAATTGTTGTAATGATAACTGATGATAAAATGATAAAGAAAATTATTTGTGGATATGCTTCAGCATTTGACAGACCCATAGTAATTGGGTATGTTGCAAGGACTGCAGCAGCTAATCCTCTAGGAATCATAGAGTTTGTAACAGCTTTATCTAATTTGGAAAATCTTTTTGTTAGTGTCACTTTGGTAACAATTCTTCTTCCAAAGAAAACGGCAATTGTAATTAAGATTCCAAATATCATGTATTCTATTTGTCCAAAACTTGCCATCAACCCAACAAACACAAAGAAAAACGCTCTTACCAAAAATGTAAGTTGATTATGAGTTGGATCATCCATTTCAATTTTAGGTAGTTTAAATCTGAGAATACGTGCTAGATGATTTTTGTTTCCTAACATCAAACCAAATACTAGTGCAGTCAAAGCACCTGACTCTCCAAATGAGTTTGCCAAGAAGAATAATACAAACAAAATTCCTAATGTAAGCATGTATGCGTGTTGAGCGTTTCCAAGCTTTGTTGATACATACATCCAAGGAATTCCTACACCAAATCCAAGAACTAAACCTACAACAACTGCTCTTCCAATTGTTTCTTGTAATATTTGTAAATCAAATGTCCCTGCAAGTACTGCTTCGAATAAAATGAATGCTACTATTGTAGCCAAAATATCAGTTAATGCAGATTCGAAACTTAGCATTGATTTTGTTTCTTCTGAAATTTTGACATTTCTGACTAATCCAAAAACAATTGCAGAACTACTTCCCCCAACAATCGAACCTAACAAAATACTTTCTAACCAAAACCATCCTAAAGCATAATGAGCTGCAATTGAGATCATTGCTACTGATAAAATGAAACCGAGAATGGCTAATGTTGATGAAAAATGTGCAGTTCTAACCACATGTTTGATATCTAAATTCAATCCACCATCAAACATGATAATTATCAATGCAAGAGCTGCAAAGTATGGTACCACTTCAAGAACAGCTTCGGGTTGGATCAAACCAAGTACTGGACCTAAAATGACCCCTAGAACCATTAAAAATGCAACATCAGGAATTCCAGTTCTTTTGAAAAATGCTTCACCTGCAACTCCAAGAAAGATTACTACTCCTGCTGCAAGTAAAATTACATGAGCTGGAGCAATAAAACCGTCTTGAGAAGATAATGTGTCAACTGAATTTTGTAATTCTATAAATTTTTCAAAAATAAAACTTGGGTCAAAACTTGTTAATGGAATTTCATTATTCTGTCCTCTGATAAAATTCAAAATAGATAATATTATGGGATTCACTTCTGACTGCATCTTAATATCTTCAGATAAAAATTAAACTAGATTTAGTTATCAATTTTGGGCTCAATAGTAATTTTAGATACACATTAAATCAACAAAGATATAATTTTCTTACTTGAGTGGTACTGAAACATTACGTGAAGATCATAAACAGATACGAAGATTAGAAAAAGTAATCATAAAATGCTATACAGAACTCTATGCAGGAAAAGATATCCCATTTACAGATATTGACAAAATTACATTAATCATTGAAGAATTTTTAGATTCTATTCATTATTCTAGAGAAGAAGACTCGTATTTTCCATGTGTTGCAACATATGATCATCTAAAAAAAGAGATCAGAGGTTTGTTAATTGAACATGAATTTTCTAGAAGAATTGCATTCCAAATTAAAAATCATCTCAAAAGATGGAAAGAAGGAGAAGATGCAAGAGAACCTGTTGCTCGATATCTAAAAACATATTCTGTATATCTGATGGATCATATGAACAAGGAAGAAGATTTCTTTGATAAAGCAGAAGCTGAAGTTCTATCAAAAGAAGAAGAGATTGACATGTATGAGCAATTTAAATCGGTTATGACGATTTCAAAAAAAATGGAAGATATGATTAAAGAAATTGAATATTTAGAAAATCAACCTTGGGTTCAAAATTAACGTAAGCTCTTTATGGGCAAATCAGAAATTTTTTGCATGAAACCTTTTGTTCTTTGGATGACTGGTCTTCCATGTTCAGGAAAGACCACCATCGTAAAAGACTTGCAAAAAGATATTCCAAATTTGGCAATGCTTGACGGAGATGAACTAAGAGAATGGTTTTCTCCAAAAGATTTCTCAAAAGCAGGACGTGATGAACATAACAAAAAAGTTGCGCACTTGGCAAAACTATTGTTAAAACATGGTGTTCCAAGTGCAGTATCTCTAGTTTCTCCATATCTTGAAAATAGAGAAAATGCCAGACAGATCGTTGATGCTGGTGATCAGTTTGCAGAATGCTATGTCAAATGTTCACTGGAAGAATGTGAGAAAAGAGACGTTAAAGGTATGTATGCGAAAGCAAGAAAAGGAGAAATCAAAGGATTTACAGGAATTGATGATCCTTATGAAGCTCCTGAAAAAGCAGACCTCATTGTCGATACAGAAAATGAATCACTTGACGATAGTGCAAACAAAGTAAAGGAATTTCTTAAATCAAGAAACCTACTCTAATTTTTTAAATTCATCAATTATTACTTGGTGAATAATTCCATTTGTTACTAAAATTCCATTTTTGTGATAAACTTCTTTGTTGTTGTATGAGATCTCGTTTCCTAACATATCTGTCATTTTACCTCCAGCTTCTGAAATAATGCAGTGTGATGCAGCTGAGTCCCACTCTTTCATTTTATTTGTAGTTGTAATGTATGCCTCAGCTTCACCTGATGCAATCTTTCCAACTTTTAATGAACTCCCTATACTTGTAAAATCTTCAATTCCTAATTTTTTGATAAAGGTTTTTTCTTTGTCTGATAGATGATGTCTTGAACCAACAGTTCTGCATTTTGGAAGTTCTTCAGTTGTAGTTACCATGATTTTTTTCCATTCCTCATTTGAATATCTAAATGCACCTTTTCCTTCTTGTGCAACAAACAATGTTTTTTCAGTTGGCCAACCTATTACACCTAGAATTGGTTTTTTGTTTTTTACAAGTGCTATCATGACAGTAAATTCTCCTGTTTTATCAATAAAATCAGATGTGCCATCTAATGGATCTACTATCCAAATTGTTTCTTCCGATAATCTAGATTGATCATCATTATCTTCTTCAGATAAAATTTTGTGCTTTGTTTGAGATAGAATTTCTTTAATTATCTCATTACTTTTTAGATCTGCTTCTGTGATTGGTGAGTCATCATTTTTGGTAAATTCTTTAAATTCTCCTTTATAGATATCTAAAATCACATTTCCAGCATCTTGTGCAGCCTTGATAGCAATATCTAATTCAGGAATTTTATCTAAAATTGGTATGTCTCTCAAAATATGTTCCTAAGTTGTAAGCTCTGGCTTCAATGTCCATACCACTCCAAGTGCAATAAATGGAATGGAAATAATTCCGATAATACCAAGAAATGTAAAAAATTGAGACTCTGATACCAGTGGGTTGTTTATGATCCAGGGAAGCGGTAGTGAAATAATTATCCAAATAACTCCTAATAAAATAATCAACTTTGCTTTTGCTTTTCTATCTTTCATCATAATCCATCTTTTTCAGGTGCTATTAAATTCATGTGAATTTATTTTGTAGATTCTCCTCCATCTACTGCTAAAACTGCTCCTGTAGTCCAAGATGCATCATCTGAGACAAAATAGAGTACCGCCTTTGCAATTTCTTCAGGTTTGCCCATTCTTCCTAATGGATGTTCTGCATCCATGAAATCTCTATCTTTTTGAGTTTTAACAAACGGTTTTGTCATATCAGTGTCTACAACTCCAGGACAAATACAGTTCACTCTGATTTTATCTTTGGAATATTCAAGTGCCCAACACTTTGTCAAAACAATTAATGCTGCTTTTGTTGCAGAATATGCGTCAGCATTAAATCCTTGATATGCTTTCAGTCCTGCATCTGATGAAATATTAATTATTGAACCATGTGTTTTTTGCAAATGAGGAATTGCCTCTTTTGTAACTCTAAATTGTCCTGTAAGATTTACATCTAAAACTTCATTCCAATCTTCTTCTTCAATTTCATGTAATTTCTTGATTCTGGGAAATATTCCTGCATTGTTTACAAGAATATCTAGTCTATCAAATTTTTCAATAGTTTTTTTTACTACATTTTTCATATCATCCGTTTTTCTAATATCAGCTACAATTCCAAATGAATTGGAAATTTCAGAAGATGATTTTTCCAATTGTTTTTTATCTTTTCCTGTAATAACTACACTTACTCCATTTTCTGACAAAACTTTTGCTGTAGCAAATCCAATTCCTCTACTTCCACCAGTTACAAGTGCAACTTTACCTGATAAACTCAATAGTTTTCACATAAAAATTCGTAATTTATAGATCGATTTTTAAGAAATAGGAATAAAATATTTCAATAATTAAGGAATTTCTTGGAATTTATTATATTAACTATTAAATAGTTGAAGTTCTTATAATAACTAATGCCGAAGGATATAATTCCTATCGACTAAAACTGCGTAACCCCGCAGAACGATACAGGCAATCAAACGATAAGGTCGTTTGACAACGAGAGGGAATCTCTCAAAGTTCTGCAACAAAGGGGATTACGCCTTTTAATTTTGTAAAATATCTACAGATACCGAACCCATAACATTTCCATTTGGATTAATGTTAATGGATACTTGTTGATCCTCTAAAACCATAATTTGATTCCGTCCATGATATTCCCATGTGTAATATTCAGAAATCCCCGTTTCATGTAGAGTATTTTTCAATTTGAATTTTTCAAAAAATTCAATGTTTTCTCCATTCAATGAAACTGATAAAATCTTAGGACTACTTCCATTTGGAACAAATCTGAAATGATACTTCCCTTTTTTAATTTCAAAATTTTCTGTATAAACTCCATTTTCGTATAATTTTGGATCTGCTAATGTAATATGAAATACAACATTGTCATTTTTCTCAGATATATCCAAAGACATTACTGCAAAAATTCCTATAATAACTATAATAACTATAATTGGTATGATAGTAATTTTCTTATTCACAAAAACAATTTGAGAATTCTAATATAAAAATAAATTTCTAATTCCCTCTGATTTTTTTTGTTAGTGATTCTAATTTTTCTAGTTGTTCTAAAATCCATGGATCATTTATCAATTCCATGATTTCTTCCATCTTGAATAATTTTGGTGTAGTCATTCCTTCTTCAAAATCAAATAATTTGATAATTCTATTTTTCACATTTTCAGATTCTATTTTTTTGTTATGTGCAAAATTATGTGCAAAATCATTTCTAATTTCTCTTATTTCATTTAGTTTTTGTTGAATCTTTATTCTTGTACTTTCATCAATTTCTTTTTTAAAGTATTGATGATTTTTTATAATTCTTGATATCCAAACTATTTTTGTTCCAAATGATGCAGTTCTATCCTCGTCAAATACAGTTTTTGCCCATAATGGAAAATCATTTTTGTCTCGCAAAAATAGATCTGAAATTATTATAGTAAGTATGGAATCTAAGACTGAGACATAACTGAGAAAATTTCCTCTAATTCTATTTACCAAGTTAACGTATTCTTTATCTGTAAGCTCTTTGGAATTATCCGGCAAATCAAAACCAAATGGCTTGCTCATGAATTATGCCTAAAAAAATAGTAAATAGATTTTTTGATTGAATTTTACCCTTTGTTAGTGAAGTTACACACGCTGTGAATCATTCTTTACACCTGAAATTAAGTACATTTTTCTAAATCAAAACTATGGCTAATTTGAGTAATAATTGGACAAAACCTCCTACTACTAGTATTGGTGAAAAGATTGGTGATGCCGTCAAACCTAAAGGTGCTCTAAAACCACGAGTTCAAGAAGGAGTCAAAAGATTACGATTACAGATTCAAAAATTAGATAAAATGTTGACTGTATTGCAACAACGTGATGGACAATTATTTGCAAGAATTGTAGAAGCAACCCAAAAACACGATACACAAACAAGCAAAGTTTTAGGAAATGAACTAGCAGAAATTAGAAAAGTTATCAAAATCATGAGTAGTGCAAGAATTGCTCTAGAACAAATTGAATTACGATTAACAACATTTAGTGATCTAGGCGATACTGTTGTGGCAATTATGCCAACGATGGGATTGATGAAGAATCTTAAATCATCTCTTGGAAAAGTAATGCCTGGAGCAGAAGCTGAAATTGGTCAGATGGCTGAAATGTTAGGTGGATTTATGACTGAAAGCTTCTCAGGTGATACGGTATTTGGAACAGACGAAACCACAAATGCTGAGTCTGAAGCAATTCTTAAAGAAGCAGCTGCGGTAGCAGAAAGTTCAGCAGGACAGATGTTTCCCTCAGTCCCAACTGAATCAAGTACAACGTCTGCATCCTCTTCAAAATTTTATTAGAAAAATAAAGTAATTTTTCAAAAAATCTTTTCTTGAAATATTATTCAGTTGATTCTCTGGATTCTTTTATTTTTCTAACACGACTACCTTCATCATCAATAATTCTATCAACACCTGATAGTTTCTCTCGCAAACTATTGATGATTGAGCCAACCTCGTCAGCTTCAGATTCTACCTGTTTTCTCTTTTCAGCAAGTTCTGAAATTCCCCTATTTTCTTCCTCGATGTATTCATTAACTTTTTGTAATTTTTCTTTTAGATTCTTGATATCTACCGATTCTTCTTCAATATCCTTTTCAAGCAAAGTTCGTTTATCTTTAAGATTTTTAATCATTACACCAACGTAATCAATTGCTTCTTCAAGCTGGGCGCGTTTACCCATTAATTCTCCAATTCCAATTTGATCTGTAGTCTCAATAACTGCGGATTCTGGAGCCTCTTTCACAGAATTTTCTTCAGGTTTTTCTTCTACCATTTCACCACCCTCTTCTTTCTTGAATTTATCAAACATCTTATGATTTACTTTTCAAAATGAGAATAAAAAGTTACTATGAATCTCAAAGCTGACAAGGTGAATGATTTTTACCCAAAAAAAGGAAAAATGTGATGAATTACCTTCCTGACCGTACATTTCAATATTGTCTAAAAATGGGTAGGTTGAAGTGATTGGATATGTGTAAACATCAAAAGAATAGCAATGACACCAATAATTCTAATTTTACGTTTTACCATATAATACATATTCAAAATAATGGATTGAGAACTGAAACAAAACATTCTGTTCTTTATATGACAAATTCCTACAAAATATGCTAAATTGAACAATTTTTCTCCAAATTTTTCATTGAGTTTGTTTTTGTCAGAAAAACTCCAGTTTCAGACAAAAAACTAGGCATAAAATTCCTAGGATTTTCCACCCGCAACGATTTTGTCAAAAATCTACCATTTTTTCTACTAAAAATGGCGTTCCGCTTTGCGTTCCGCTATGGTGTTTCAAAACATTCCTCAATAAGTAATTGATTGTATACTATACCATGTCAAAACAACAATACAGGTCCGAAATGGGCATCATGGGAGATATCCTAAACGTTACTGCTGATGGCGGCCGTGAAGGAATTATCATATCTGCAATATCTCGCAAAGCTAACTTATCTCACTATGCAGTACTAGACAAATGTGAGAAATTGGTAGAAGCAGGCTTAGTCGAGTCTGTCAAAAACGACAGAAATAGAGTCTTTCAAATCACTGAAAAAGGACTTCAGTTTTTCCAGGAATTTAAGAGATTTCAGGGACTCGTGGAGAGTATGAACTTGAGGTATTAGCTAATGACCCCTCAAACCGTTCCAATTTATTGTACAGAGTCTCAAGAAGATGGAATGCTTTTTGTAAGGACTGATGATATCATCGATACAATGGTTAATGCTCCTCTGATAGTTACAGGATTGCTAGTTGTAGCACTAATGATACCTCTGCAGACTTCATTTGCCACTACACGAACTCTTGATCTTATTATCAATTCTGATGGTTCTACACATATATCATCAAAAATTGATGTTGACTCTCCAAACTTTGAACTGAATCTATTTGGTCATTCCATTGACAATTTTGTTGCAATTGGAGAAGATGGTACAACATTATCTGGAGCAGTTATTGAAGACAAGGCAATAGTTCAAACAAGTGATTATTCTTCCATTGTCGTCAACTATGATATTCATGATTTGATTTCCAAAGAAGGTAGAGTTTGGACATTTTCATTTAATTCTCCTACAAATTATTCATTACTAATGCCAGAAAATTCTGTTATTGTGGGAATGGATATCTTACCTGAAAATATGGAACAACTAGATTCTCAAATAAAACTTGAAATCCCTACTGGTCCTGCAAAAATAGATTATATTTTTAGTACTCCAATTAAGGCTCCTAATAAATCTGAATTTTCATTTGATTCTGTCATTGTTGGTTTAATTATTGGTCCAATTGCAGCAGCTGCAATTGCCTTAGTAATTATAGCAAAAAAGAGAAAATCAAAATCTCAATTACAAACAAAAATAATCCAAACTCCAACAAAACCAACTGCAAATGTACTAACTCCCGATGTAATTTTCAATCTCATACCTGATATGAGAGAAGATGATAAAGAGATTGTTAGATTTATCTCAGAGAATGGCGGTGAGGTCTTTGAAAATGCTTTAAGGAAAAAATTTCTTCAACCAAGAACTACTATGTGGAGAGCAGTCAAAAGATTAGAAAGACTAGGCGTAGTTGAAATTTACAAAAAAGATCTTCTTAATATGGTTAAATTACGAAATGATTTGGAGGAAGAGAATTGAAGAGTTTTGCATTGCTAACATTATTTATTTTGGCCATTAGTGTCATTTCTACAAATGAAGTATTTGCTGAACCATTAGATATTGTTAAAACATCTATCTCAAACTATGATGGTGATTCTGCAACAGTAAAGATTACCTGGAATCATGATGATTCGTCCAAAAACTACAAAATTGGTTGTGTTAGCTGTACTCCAAATATTGTAGAATTTACAACTAGTGATAGTAAAAGCATTCATAATGTTACTCCATTTCCTAACGGACCCTTTGCATTACTATATGTGATCAGTTACGATTCTGAAAATAATATTATCACTGCAAAACAACTCATAGTAAATCTCAACCAAAAATTTTCAAATCCCTAAAAAATTATCATAAACTTATTATACATTTTCCAAACAGAATTGTGCATGGCATCTAAAGCAATTACCGTTGGAGTGGGAATTCCAATGATTGTAGTTGGCGCTTTAATGGCATGGTTGTGGGCTCCAATGGAAGGGGATCTTCAAAATCAAGTAGAACTCGTTGGAAGCACAATCGGAATTTTAGGCATAGTGTTCTTTATCTCTGGATTATTCTATACCAAAGAACCTGTGTTGCATTAGAAACTCATTGAATAAATAATGAAAAAAATTACCATTATTACTTGAAAATCAGACTATTTGAGATATTTACATCTGTAGAGGGAGAAGGAATTCTTTACGGAACAAAGACACTTTTTGTAAGACTTGCAGGTTGCCCCTTTACTTGTTTTTATTGTGATACCAAAGAATCTCTTCCACTTGATTCTGGAACAGAATATTCCATTGAGGATGCAAAACAACTAATTGATTCTAATCTAAAAAATCAAACATACAAAGTAAATTTCACAGGAGGCGATCCACTCATTCAACATCAAGCAGTTGCATTACTTGCAAAACACATACAAGATAAAAAAATCCCAACATATCTTGAATCATCATGTTTTGATATTGATAGATTTAACCATGTTTTGCCATTTATTGATATTGTAAAAATTGAATTCAAAACAATGGATTCTGATTTTGTTGACTCCCAACATTATGAAAAACTGATTGGCAATACCATGAAATGTCTTAAATCATCTATTACTGCAAAAAAAATAACTTACATCAAAGTTGTTGTTAGCTCAAAAACTAAATCTGATAATTTTAAAGAATTAGTAAATCAAATCTTTGATTTTGTGTCAAAAGATGATATTGACGGATTCATCATCCAACCAACATACGGTGTTGCAGAACCTTCACTTGATTTGTTGTTAAACTTGTATGATGTTGTTTTCCCTCATTTCATTGATGTCAAAGTTGTTCCTCAATTGCATAAATTCATTGGTGTACCATAGTCATTACCAGCCTAAAAAATCAGATTAGGTTCAAATACTAGAAAAATCGTCTCAAATCATCAAAATGGATGAAGAGCGTGTAAAGAAACTTGTAAGAGAGTTAATTATTGAAGTTGGTGAAGATCCTACTCGTGAGGGTCTAAGAGAGACTCCTGAAAGAATTGCAAATATGTACCAAGAAATCTTTTCTGGATATGATTCTGATTCTGAATTGACTGTTCAATTCTCAGAAGATTCTGATGTAGTTGTAGCACGTGATATTCAATTTTATTCAATGTGTGAACATCATATGCTCCCATTCTTTGGTAAAATCCACATTGCATATTCTCCAAACGGTAGAGTTTTTGGAATCTCAAAACTTGTGAGATTGGTAGAAAAATACTCAAAACGACTTCAAATTCAAGAACGATTAACGAAAAACATTGCAGATGAACTATACTCTCAAGGTGTTAAAGGAGTTGTAGTTTTAGCTGATGCAGAGCATCTTTGTATGAAAATGCGTGGTGTTAGAAATGACGCAACCCTTTCCTCATCAGCATTCAGAGGAATTTATGAAAATAAAGAAGAAAAAGAAGGAATTATGACCTTGATTAGAAAACGTGCTTCTGATTCTTCCTTTTAATATCTGAAAAATTAAATACCGATTCTATTTCAAAAAAATTATGGATGATGGAAGGAAAATTGCTCATGTTCCAAAAGAATCATGGCCTAGTTTTACATGGTATGCAATTGAATTTGCAATAGTTCTTGCAATCTGTATGTTGGTTGCAAGAGAGGTTGTTGGAACTCTTACAGAACTTTCTCCTGAAATTCAAAATTATATTTGGTGGGGAATTACCGGATTAATCTTCTTAGCATGGTATATTGGAATTAGAGGATTTATTCTAAAAAAGAAAATTCTAAAAAATAGATATTAGAATTACTTCAGATATTTTGTTTCATCTAATATTCCTGCATTCTCAAATGCAATCTTTCGATTATTACAAGATTCACAGATACCGCAATGAATTTTTTTGTTTGAATAACAACTCCACGTTCTAAAAATGGAGTTTCCTAAATTCTTCTTGCCTTTCTTTAGCAAATCACTCTTTGATAATCCTTCTCTATATGGGGACCAAATCTTTATTTTCTTTCTTAATCTCGAATTAATTCCATCAACTTCTCCTTGGTTAAATGCAGCTTCTAATTTCTTTGCAAAAGTAGGTCTACAATCAGGATAATGTTTGTCTCCTGTATGTGCACCGTATACAACTAGAGATGCATTAAGAGTATAAGCCCATGCAGATGCAATTGAGAGAAAAACTGCATTTCTAATTGGTACTACTATTGAATACTCAAATTTACTAGGAATTTTTTTCTTGGAACTAGTTAAAACGTTAGAATCACCATACAATTCTCTCATAAAACCAATATCGACAATTTTGTGTCGTTTTAATCCTAGTTTCTTTGCAAAAGATTTTGCAGCAGAAATCTCCATATTTGCTTTTTGTCCATATGAAAATGTAATTCCATACAGCTCATACTTTGATTTTAGAAATGATACTGCACAAACAGAATCAACTCCACCACTAAATACAACTACAGCTTTTTTCATGATTCATCAAATTATTTTTTTTCTGCAGCACCTTTACTTGGTTTGCAGATAACCATCTGACATTTTGTGTTTGCTGTAGCAAATCCTCTTGACATTGCTAAGCTAATTTTCTTCAAATTTGTAGAATTCTTGGAAAATGCAATTACTGAAGGTCCTGCACCACTGATTGTCACACCTAATGCACCTGCTTTTAGAGCATTTTGTTTGACTCTAACAAATCCTGGAATCATATGTTGTCTTGCAGGTTCTACAATTACATCTTTGATTGAATTTCCAATAAGATCTAGATCTTTTTTCATAAATCCTGCTACAATTGTTGACGCATTTGATAAATTCAAAATACTGTCTGTTAATTTTATCTTCTTTGGAATAACTCCTCTTGAAACTTTGGTTTTCTTCTTTGGAACATCAAGTTCTGGAACAGCAACACACATTCTAAGACTTGTTGGAGGATCAATTTTAGTTACTTGTAATGGATCTGTTTTAACAATTACAAATCCTCCTAAAACGGAAGCTGCAACATTATCGTAGTGTACTGAACCTGCACTAGCTTTCTCACCATATCCTGCGTACTCTACCAAAGAATTTCCCTCTAACCTTAATCCAAATAATTTGTCAAACGCTACTGTTGCAGCAGCTGCAGATGCAGCACTGCTTCCCATTCCATATCCTGCAGGAACTCCTTTCTTGATTTTAATCTCAATTCCACTTTTAATCTTGAATTTTTTTTTCATATTTTTTATAACTAATCCTGCAGTATTGTTTTCAGGATTAGTTGGGATTTTGTCTTCAGTTACAATTGTTATTCCACTCTTGGTTTTAGTCAAGGTTACTTCATCATAAAATGCATCGATTGCTAAACCAAACACATCAAATCCTGGACCCAAGTTTGCTGTAGATGAAGGCGCCTTTACTGTAATTTTTGATGCCACTAGTCTTCTACCTCCTCACCCAAATTAAGAATTCTGCTAAGGGCTCCTTCAAGATTAACAAATCCTTCTCCAGTTACGTTTGAAATTGGAATTAATCCTTGGGCAAATCCACTAAGATTCAATCCTCTCAAAATATTTGTAGTCAAAGTATAGGTATCCCCATCCGAATCTTTTGCAATCGCATTTTCTAAAGTACTCAAACTAGTTGACCACTGGAGAATATTTTTAAGATTTGCTCCAATAAGATCAGTTTTTGTTAGTACATTAACTGTAGGTAAATTCAATCGTAATCTAATTGACGTTGCAAGGAGTGCAATTGAAACAAAATTTACTGGCGTTGTAATCAAAGCACCATCAAAAAGAAAAATATTTGTTTTTTCTTCAGATGTTATATTGTCTATAAGGAAACGTCCACTTGAACGATAAGCAAATAACTCAATCTGTCCTGGAGAATCAACAATCAGATAATCTGGATTTACTCTATTTACCTCATTTTGAATTTCATCGATTTTTGATGCAATCAGATCTGTTGCCATGACTAATGCACCATTGGGGCCAAGATCATATTGTTGCATGATAGATACAATATCTACAAAGTCTCTTACATCAATATCACAACTATATGGTAAATTTTCTACTCCTGGATCTAAATTCAAAATTGATGTAAATGCTCCATTTTTTGTATAGTAATCATATAATTTTGATGACAATAATGATTTACCTGACCCAGCAGTTCCAGAAACAAAAATAGTTTTCAATTCTGTCTGATTCATAGTCTGCTCATATTTCAAACTAGCTTGATTTTTTGTTCTATGAAATACTAATTTGTACTAAAATCCACAAAATTCCATCTGAACTTTTTCTTACAAAATAATACATCTATTATGATTCAATGTTTTCGAAAAGAAAATAATCTTAGAAAATTGGTTGACAATTACTTGAAGAAAAAAATCTTTTAGATTTTGAGTCATCAAACTCAATATTTGATGAAATCAAGAAATTACCTCAAAACCATCAAAAAACTCTACAATAAAGTACAAAATTCATGCCTAATTTTAGGCATGAAAACCCAACTGAATTATTTTTGTCAACTTTCATATTTGATTCTTCAAAGAAATCATCAAATGAACTGGAGACTTGCAGCTATTCCTGCTACATTAATTCCAATTTTCATTATAGCTATTCAATTTGATATTAAACCAGAGGATGTTCTTGCAATTGGTTTCTTTCCATTTGTTGGGGCTGTTGTCGCAATGATGTTCAAACTAGGACTTCAGGGAATCAAATTTGCTTACATTGCAAGAAAATATCTTGGTAATTTTGATTCTATTTTAAAATTAACGGGCGTTCGTATAGGTAGTGAATTTATCAAATTTACAACTCCGATGTTTATTGGTGCTGAATTTATTGTAATCTATTATTTACATAAAAAGGGAGTAAAGCCTTCAAAATCAACATGGATTGCAATCATGGATATTGTAACTGAAGTGTTTGCTGCTGGATTGTTATCTATTATGGCAGGAATTATTGCACTGGTAAATGGAGCATATGTTGTTGCAGCAGTAGTTCTGGGAACTAGCATTACTGTTACTACATTATGGCTGGTACTCTTTTTCTTGTCCTCTAAGCGTACATTCCAGGTACCAAAAGTTTTAGGAAAACTTGTAAAAAAATTTGGAAAAGAAAAAGGTGCCAAGTATATCGAACAAACAAACTCTTGGATGGAAGAAGTGTGTACTATGAGTAGAGAAAACCTCAAAACTTCTGAATCAAAAAAAGTCTTTACAATATCATTTTTGTTTTCAATAGTTTCTTGGTCATTTTATGGAATTTCGTTTATGATTATTGCAATGGGAACTGGATATGTTATCAATACATTTGATTCCATTATGGCTGTAATGGGCGCAAACGCAATTGGAAATCTTCCAATTACTATTGGTGGTTCTGGCCTTGCTGAATTTGGAATTATAGCATATCTTAACAATCTAAATCCATTTGACTTTGATATTTCTCAAGGTGGTTTAGCATGGGATGCAGTAATAGGTTGGAGAATTGCAACATATTATGTACCAATTGTGATTACTTGGTTACTTTTAGTAAAATTGGCCTTGAGTAGAATCTCAAAACCTCAAGCTACATAGAAACTGCTTTATCTTAAAACAATTTTTTTGATTTGTGGATTTCAAAAATAAAACAATATTGATTACTGGAGCATCTTCTGGAATTGGAAAACAAACAACAATAGAGTTTGCTAAACTAGGCGCTAACATAATTCTAGTTGCAAGAAGAAAAGAAAAACTTGAGAAACTTGCAACTGAATTAGAAAAATTCAATGTAACAACACTTGTTTGTCAATGTGATGTATCAGATAAAATACAAGTAAAAAAAATGTCAAAAACTGTTTTAGAAAAATTTGATTCTGTTGATGTGTTAGTAAACAATGCAGGCTTTGCAATTTATGGTTCTATCAAAGATCTATCTGTTGATGAAATAGAATCCCAGATGGAAACAAATTATTTTGGTATGATATATTGCATCAAAAATTTTCTGCCCTCAATGCTGGAGAAAAACTGTGGCCACATCGTCAATGTTGCTTCAGTTGCAGCAAGCTTTGGTCTTCCGGGAATTGCATCTTATTGTGCATCAAAGTTCGCCATGTTGGGATTCTCAGAGGGTCTCAAACATGAACTACATGGTACTGGAGTGGGAATTACAGTTGTTAGTCCAATAATGGTCCGAACAGACTTTTTTGATCATCATTCATTTGAGAAAATGCCAAAATTCTCTTCAACATCTCTTAGTTCTAAAACTGTAGCAAAAGCAATTCTAAAAGCTGCAAATTCTTCTAGGCTAGAAATAATTGTTCCTTCTGTAGTAAGAAGTGCTGTTTGGCTAAAACATACGTTTCCCTTTCTCATAAATCCTATCATAGGAAAATCTTTTAAAAAACAATTAGATTCTTTCTAGTTCTGAATTATTCTTCCATTTCATCTTCAGATTCATTAGAGCCTACATCTAACAATTCAAGTGATTTTAATTCAAATTGATAAATTGCATTCATTTCAATTTCTTTCTCTTTTTCTAAATATTCTGTAACTTTTTTGCTAAGTGGTGCTTTATGTTGATCAAAAACAAATTCATAGACTTCTCCTTTTAACAAGTCATCTATTTTGATACTTTTTGGAACATCCATAGTTACAATATGTCGACCATCTTCTACAGCATCATACAATTGAACATCAATTTTGTTATCTTCGTAATAAAATTCGAGGATGTATCCTGATTTTTTTAATTCCTCAGGTTTCTTGAATTTCGCATTCTGAATTTCATCAGTAATCCATTCAGGAATTTCATCTTCTTTTTTCTTTTTTACCATTATTGTTCACGCTAGTTTTCAGCTTTTTCTTTTTTGCTTTTTGACCACCATTCTAAATAGTCGTCATGTTTATCATCCCGTGTTCTTTCTTTTTGGTTAAGTTTGTATCTGATATCTGAAACTTGTTCTCTTGTGGCATAAAGACCACATCGTTTGCAGACAAAATTTCTTCTATTTTTCTCATCCATTTTCATTGGAATATCGATTTCATCGTATAATTTGAAAAGATCATCCCTGCTTCTTTCTTCTTCAGGAACTTCGGCTTCATATTTTTCTTGAATCTTTTTTTTCTCCCTATGTGTACATTCTGGACAGTTAGGCACTGATGATTTGGCTTAATTTTTTCCATAAAAGCGTTCCCACATTGTTAATTGATCGATAACATCTGGTACGCGGATTTTTTCATCATCCCTTTCGGTCCGTTCGCCCATCGAAATCCCGCGTACCAGATGAGCGACATTCAAAAAATAATGTATTATCTCTTTTCTTCTAATGCTTGAGCAGCAATTTTTGCTGAATTTTCAGCCCCATTTGGGACAAAATTCTTTGAAAATTCACTCAAATTCTCTTCAAATCTCTCATGATTCTCTCTAATCTCTATTATTCCTTCAATTACTTGCTTTGTTTTTGTAGCTAAAATTCCCAAATTCTTCTCTTGTGCCCATTTGATGTTGTTTGTATGTTCATCATAAATTGGAATTCCAATGATTGGTTTTGTTTTACCGCCCATTATCTCGCCCATTACCGTATGTGATCCGTTTACTACAGCATATTTACATGAATCCAACACAGTATCTTTTTCTTGTTCTGAAAGAAATCCAACATCAATCTGAATCCAATTTATTTTCTTCTCAAATGCATCTGATATGGAGTATCTTTTTCCATCTTTTCCAATAACCGAATCAATTTTTGGATCATTTCTTGCATGTGAAATTATTCTTCTCTCTTCTCTCATTTCGTCTTTATGAAATACTTCTTCATATCGTTGACCAGTCCCATCGTTTGTTGATTTATTTCCAGTTCTCATCCAATAACCAAAATCATAATTTTTTATTAATTTTTCAAGATCAGAATTTTCTACTTTTTTGATTTTTTTACTATTTGTAAAGTGACCAACATAAGTCACTTTATCTTCAGCTTCTTTTATAAAATTAAGATTATATTCACACATTGTATAAGGTGGAGGAGAGTCTGCAACAAGAATCTTTGTTGCTTTTTGAATTTGTTTTGCAACAAATATCAATGATGGATATAGATATGATCTAGAATTGTATAATCTTGGTCTGAATTGATTTGTTATAAATAAACTTGGTATGTTTCTATTTTTTGCCAAAATATTTGAACCCATGTCGCCATCATTGATCACCAAATCGAATTTTTCTTTATTGTAGAGTTTTCTTTCTTCTCTAAGATAATTTGTTATCTGTCTTACTAGTGGTGGATTTTTTGAAATTGGTAATAACAAATTCATTAATGACATTAAAACACTTGGACCAAATTTTCCATCAATTGGAGTTGGCATCAAAATTTCATGAATTTTTTCTTTTTCATCTGGAAATTTTTCCAATAATTTTTCATATACATGATCTTTACTTGAGAAATGAACTTCAAAGTCATTCTTGATATATTCACCAAGAACCTCGTTTAGTCTCATCATTCTAGAATAATGACCGCTCCCCCATGGATAGATGAATTCTCCTATTTTGAGCACAATATTGCAACCAAATATGCTGTTTAAATTCTCAATGATCCTCTTCTAATGAATTCAAAATATCATGCACATTATTTGATCCTGCCTGAATAGAAATCACTTTTTTTGTTTTTAGGGCATTTTCTACCTCCTTTTTTGCAAAAGGAGGAATTTCATCTGAATTAATAGTTGTAATTTTTTCCAATTTCTTGATATTTCTCTCCAGTCCAATCTCTTTTGCTTCATCAAACAAGTTTGTGTCTACTCCAGATAATGGGATCAAAGGAATTTTCTTTTTTGAAAATACCAATTTTAGTGCATTATCTAGAAAATCTGATGAAAAAATCTGTGGTGATATAGCTAATGACACTCGTCTACTTGAAGATTGTAGCATTATTTCCACAACTGAATTTACAAATGTTAGATAATTTTTGATTCCTTTTGGATTAATTTTCATATGAAAGAATTCTAATTCAATTTTTTCTTGAACTAGTCTTGGAATTATTTGGTTTAACATTTTAGCTATATTCATCAACTCTGATTTTTGTCGAAAACAAACTATTACTTTTGTATCATATCCTTGTTTTATTGTCTCATAACAAGAAATTGCTGATAATTCATCATACACTGCACAAATCGTTTTCTGAGTTTGTGATTGATATGGCATACCCCCTTTTCCTTTATCTGAAAAAATACAGATGTATGCATAATTTTTTGTTAGATATGTGTACAATAACTTTTCAAAATTTTGTTCAGTTCCTGGATGGACACCAAGTTTTGATTTTTTTTCTATAATACTTGATGTAGCTGCAATCTCTACATCTTTTACAAGAAATCCTTTTGAAATTCCTTCAACTTTGACTAAAAATTTTTCTCCTTTTAGAAGTAAATTACCTCCTACAGAAGTAATTTCAGAAACAATTTCTTGATAATTACTTTTTATCTGTCTTGCAATTGCAATTTCTTTTATACCAAAAAGCATGTTAATTGCAGATGATGCAAAAACTGGATCATTTGCATCTACTAGAATAATATCTCCATCTCTCTTTACTGATTTGAATTCTTGATTTTTTATTTTGAGAATTTTTTTAATGTTGGAAATTAACTGTGGAATTTTATTTTTTGAAAATATAGTTGGAAAAACTATAACATTTGATGTTTCATCCATATTTTCTACTTGAAAATCTACTTGTTTATAATTTAGGACAAAACTTCGGGTAATCAATATAAAACAAATACTTCAAGTCATTATGTGACTAGATTTACTCAAGAACAAGTAGATGACCTTAACTCCAAGATAAAAACAACTGAAGAGGCTCTTCAATGGGTATCTGATAATCTGCATCCAAAAGTTGCAAAGGCTTCAAGTTTTGGTGCTGAAGATGCAGTCATTATGGATATGATGTTAAAAATTAATCCAGAATTTAGATTCTTTACTTTGGACACAGGACGATTGCCTCAAGAGACATATGATATCATGGATGTCTTGAGAAAAAAATACAATATTACAATTGAAGTGTTATTCCCTGATACCAAAGAAGTTGAGAATATGGTTAGGGAAAAAGGACTAAACTTGTTCTATGAAAGTGTGGAGAACAGGAAACTTTGTTGTGAAATCCGTAAAGTACATCCAATGAATAAAATGTTGAATACACTTGATGGTTGGATTACTGGATTAAGAAGAGAACAGACCAAAATTAGAGAAGATGTAACACTGTTCCAACTTGATCATGGACATGGTGGTATACTAAAGATCAACCCAATAATTGATTGGACATGGGAACAAATACAAGAATATATCAAAAAACATGATTTGTCATACAATAGCCTTCTTGACAAGGGTTTTCCTAGTATTGGATGTGAACCATGTACAAGACCAATTAAGCCTGGAGAAGATATTAGAGCAGGAAGATGGTGGTGGGAACAAGGAGAACATAAAGAATGTGGCCTTCATATAGAGCGTAAAAAAGAGGATTAGCATGTCAGAAAACGATTCAATCAAACCACATGGTGGAGTTCTTGTTAATAGAATTACGAATATTGATGCTACTGGATTATTCTCAATTACAATTTCAGAAGACTTGGCAAATGATGTTGAAAATATTGCAGATGGTATCTTTAGTCCTCTTGAGGGCTTTTTAGGCCAACGAGATTTTGAGAGTGTTACATCAAGAGGAAGATTGGCAAATGACATGGCATGGACTATTCCTATCGTATTGGATGTTGATGAAGAAACTGCAAATAAAGTGAAAGATGCAGGAGATGTATTATTACAAAATCAAGACGGAATTGGTATTGCTATATTACATGTTGATGAAATATTTACTTTTGATAAAGAAAAAACAGCTAAAGGAGTCTATGGCACCACTGATTCTACTCATCCAGGTGTAGCATATACAATGTCAATGAAAGATTTCCTGGTCGGTGGAAAAATTGATTTTATTCAAAGACCAAATGATACTGAAATTCGAAAAAATAGACTTACTCCAAAACAAACAAGAGAAGCATTTGCTCAATCTGGATGGAAAACCATCTGTGCATTTCAAACTAGAAATCCTCCACATGTTGCACATGAGATGTTACAAAAAACATCAATTACAACACGAGATGGAGTATTTGTAAATCCAGTAATTGGAAAGAAAAAATCTGGTGACTTTGTTGATGAAGTAATTGTAAAATGTTATGAAACTATGATAAAGAATTATTATCCAGAAAATAGATGTAAACTGGGAACTCTACATACTCAAATGAAGTATGCAGGACCAAAAGAAGCAATTCATCATGCAATTATGAGACAAAACTATGGTTGCACTCATATCATTATTGGTAGAGATCATGCGGGAGTTGGAAATTTTTATGATCCAATGGCTGCACAAGAAATTTTTTCAGATTACCCTGAATTAGAGATTGCTCCAGTATTTTTCCCACCATTCTTCTATTGTAGAAAATGTCTAACATACACAACCCCAAAAGCATGTCCGCATGGAAATGAAGACAAAGAACAAATCAGCGGAACTGCTTTAAGAGAAATGATTCAAAACGGACAAGCACCTTCTCAATTTATCCTAAGACCTGAAGTTGCACAAGTAATTTTGGATCATCCAAAACCTTTTGTTGATTAGATTTTTATTCAATCAACATTGCAATAGCTCCGTGAGATATCTATTTACAGCAATTTTATTTTCTGGGATTTTTTTCATTCCTGCATTTGCTCAGGAAGTAAATCCTTCATTAATTATTGATTCAATAGAGATTCCTGCTGAGGAATTTAATCGAATTTTACGTGATGCTCCTATTATTCCTCTAGATGATGTTCATGCAGTAAGTTGGCAGGTAACAATTGAAAACAATCTTCTTTATGCAAATCCTGATGGAAACGCAGTCTTTAGACTCTATGATGCGAACTCTGAAGATGAATTCATTGAAGTTGGAATGGGCTCAATTCCTGATAACAAATTCTGGGTTGCAGTACAGACTCCAAAAGAAGGATACATTGTAGTTCATAGCGACTTGGAAAGAGGTTGGTATCCAGAAACAAAATCAATTATTTCCTTTACTGACAGGGCAGGGCTTACTGTAAATAATGGTGCAAGAATTGTCGTTACTAATTTGGATATTGGAGAATTTGCAATTGATTCTTACTCTGTGTATGGAATGGAAGGCTCTACTGATCCTCCTGCAGTAAACTCTGGTAGCTTACTTTTAGAATTTCTCTCAGGTGATCCTTCAAAGAACGCATTTGCAATGTTTCCATTTTATGTTGCAGCAGGAATTGGAGTAATAGTCGGAGTGTTGTTTCTAACTAAGAAGCGTTCTTAGATTTGTAAAACTTACACCTTCTCTTAATTTTGCATACATCGCACATTGGAGATATTGGTTTACAGATATTTTGACCATACATTACAAATGTATCATTAATATCAATCCAAAATTTCTTGTCAACTTTTTTCATTAATTCTTGTTCAGTATCTTCAGGATTTTTTGTTTCAACCAATCCTAATCTATTTGAAATTCTATGAACATGAATATCAACTGGAATTGCAGGTTTCTCAAATGCATAAACTAGAACACAGTTTGCAGTTTTTCTTCCTACACCTGGTAACTGTACCAAAATATCCAAATCTTCAGGCACTTTGCCCTTGTATTTTGAATTGATTATTTTTGCAACTTCGATAATTCTTTTAGATTTTACATGATAGAATCCAATTGGTTTGATAATTTTTTCTACATCTTTTAGTTTGGCATTTGCAAGTTGTTTTGGATTTTTGTATTTTGAGAATAATTCTTTGACAACCTTGGTTGTACTCTCATCTTTTGTTCTGGCAGAAAGTATGGTTCCAATTAAAATACTAAATGGACCAGTCTCAGCATCATGAAGATCTCTTAATGCGGTTATTCGTGGTGTTTTTACAGAATTCATTGTATCCACCATCTTACTTAGAATTTTTTCCATTTTCATATGGAAAACTACGTACAAGTATTATAACTGTAAATCCAAATTAATCCATTGGAATTAACTAGAGAAGAAGAGTCTGCACTAAAAGGCGAACAAGGAGAAATTATGCAGATGGCATACAGAATTCTTGTTGCGACAGGCGAGGCAACAGATGCAGAAAAATTAGTTCCAATTGAATGGACTCATTTGTCAGGAGTAAATTATAACACAATAGGTGATGCAGGAGAAGAATTTCTTTCTAATATTAGTAAAGATGCGCGAGTAAAAGTAAAGACTACTCTTAATCCAATGGGATTTGATATAGATAATGTGTCAAATTATGAATTGGATCAGAATTTTATCTCCAAACAACTCTCTATTAGAAATTCATATGAAACCATGGGTGTTATTCCATCATTTTCATGTATTCCTTACGAAATTTTTAATATTCCAAAAGATGGTACTCAAGTTGCATTTGCAGAAAGCAATGCTGCAATTCATGCAAATTCTTATGATAATTTAAAAACAAACAAGGAAAGTGCATTTAGTGCTCTAGCCAGTGCATTAACAGGAAAAAGTCCTTACTCTTCATTACGAAAAGGAGACTCACCTAATATGACAATTAGAATGAATGTAGAAAATCCAAATGAACTAACATATGGAATGCTGGGATTCTTTGCAGGAAAAGTTGGGGATATTTCTGTAAATATTTCTGGTTTGAGTGATATGGACAACCGTCAATGTAAGGCAATGTGTGGAGGGATGGGAACATCAGGAACCTGTGCTAAATTTATCTTTGGTGAAGGTGATTCTGATACTGAAAAAATTGATTTTGATGAAAAGGCAATGCAAAACGTTCATGATGAATTAAACACATCTGAGAAAGGCGATGTTATAACACTTGGAAGTCCTCAATTGGGATTGGAAGAAATTTCAGAACTTGCTGGAAAACTAAAGGGACGAACATTTGAGAAGAGATGTATGATATTTACTCCTAGAACTGTAAAAGAGCAAGCAAGAAAAATTGGTTATACAAATGAATTAGAACGTGCAGGATGTGAGATTCTTTCTGATTGTTGTACTTGTCTTACCCCGCTAATTAACAAAGAAAATGTTGATGCTGTTACTACTAATAGCATCAAGGGTGCATTTTATCTAAAAAACTCTAATGGCGTTGGTGTAAATCTAAAATCATTATCTCAAATTATAGAAGATGAGACACGATGAAAGTTCTAGTTTCAGGAAAAGTTGAAGGTATTGTTTTAAAATCAAAAGATGCAATTAATTTTCTTGGTACTGTTGACAAAAAAACTGGGATCATCAGTGACAAAAATCATCATCTATTTGAAAAATCAATCAAAGACACGATTTTGGTTTTTCCTTCTGGTGTTGGAAGTAGTGTTGGTGCATATACAATTTATTCTATCAAATCAAATGGAACAGCACCTCTTGCAATGATCTGTCAAAAAGCTGATCTTACAGTAGCAACTGGATGTGCTTTGGCAAATATTCCATTGGTAATTTTGTCTGATGAAGAATTTTCTTCAATAAATAATGGAATGAAACTATCACTTGATACGAATTCTAATCATCCACTTCAATATCAATGAATTTTTGAACATCTGCTTCTCCTATATTCACATTTTTAACCTGACTTTTTCCAGCAGGCATTATTCGAACAAATTCATCAATACTGATTTTTTTGGTAATTTCTTCATGAATTTTAGAGAATTCTAGTTTGATTTTTTTTGCAGCGTCAACCATCTCTATTCCTTGAGGCTCAATTATTGCATAACAGATTGAATTTTTTTTTATTGTTTCAGGAGGGCCACATGTTAATGCATAGCCATCTTCTTGTGGAATTATTCCTACTGCTAGTTTGAGATTTCTACTTTTAATGAAATTTCTTTGTCCCTCAATTGTGAATGATCCTTTTGGAAGAAATTCTCCACTAGGCGCAGATTTTTTCACTTGATCCGGATTGACCCAATATGCACTTACACCGTACATTCCTTCTCTCCATGCACGACTAAAACAAACTGTAGCATGTGCGACTTCATTCATACTTGTATCAGGAACATTTTGTGCATCTTTGATAATAAAAAACGGAGAACCAAAAATATCTCCATGGAAAATTTTGTCATTTTTATCCAAATGTTTTCTTACTACTGCAGAATTTGATGCCGCATCTCTGCCACCAATAACTAAGAATCCATCAGATGTATAGAACCATCTGTATCTCTCATACCAACTCTTCTTTCTAATCTCAGAAACTAAAATAGATTCTTTTTCAGATTCAGTTTTGTTCTGTAATTTCTCTAATTTTTTCAAGGTTTTAGATTTGATTTCTTCAATCGAACTAATTGCACCTGATTGTTTTTTTGCTTCATTAAATAACGTAGATGCAATTGATTGCAAAGACGCCTTTATGTCAATCTTTATTTTTTCATCTTGAATAACAATCAATGGAACTCCTTTTTCTGAAATTATTCTTGCATTATTCCCCATCAAAATTTCTTGTGCAAATGTATCATCAATTGACAAAATTCCTTTTGAAATCATTTCGTAGAGGGAATTTGCAACATTTGTGATGTTTTTTGACCTCTCTTTTACTGTCAAAATAGCTTTTTCCTGCTCAGAGATTTGAGTTTGAAGTTCTTTTATCTTCTTGTCTGAACCACTAGTCTGAATTGATTTTCCTTTATCCACAATATTTTGTGTGAAAACAGCATCAAGTCCTTCTATGAAGCTGTTTACTTTGATAATTTCTCCTTTAATTTTCCCAAGTTGAATTGGAAGAACTTCTGTTTTTTCATTTTTTACTATTATGGGATTATGATTTTCTGAAACAATATCATAAACAGTTTTCTTTGTAATTTCAAAGATTTTTCTTATTTCCTCGTTAGTTAGAAGATTTCCAATTTTTTTTGGATCAACATTTGTAATTTCAAAAATACCTTCAACATATTTTTTTGGTAAACCCAATGTACGTCCAAACCATTTTGCAGCAACCAATTCTGTTGTTTTGATATCTTTAAAATCATTTTCTGATAAATTGAAAATATCTAATCCGCTTTGTGGGGGTTGAGTATATTCTAGTCCTACACTTAGCTTTCTGTGTCTCACATCAATTGAATGTTGTAATGCAAGAATTTTCATTTCATTATTGCATAGTAAAATATTTCCATCTCCAAAAAATTCTCCAACTAATACCAACTCTTTTCCAAATCCTTCAAAGTTAAAGTATGCAATTCTTTCAGCACCAATTTGTTCTATTTTTTTTAATTTTAATCGAAGAAGATCACTACGTAATCTTTTGAGTAGTTTATTTGGTTCAACTTGATCAATCTTTACTTTGGTTAACCAAACTCCTGATGTGGAGATCATCATGAATAGATCACTTTTTTCAGTATGGTGTAGTTTGAAGAGTATGCTGTCCTTTGTGATTCCATAGATATTGCTGACATAGTAGTCTTCAACTTGTTTTGAAATTTTATCAACTAAATACCGTAATTCAATTCCTGATAATGTCATGCCTATACTATTTTCTATCTAAAATTATACCCTTACTATGATGTGCTCAGATTCTGACCAAAGATATTAAACATGGTTTGCTTGAGACACGCTAGAAATTTAATTGGCCAAATTCAAAAAGAAAAAATCAAAACCAACCCCTGAACCTGAGGACTCTGAGAAGAAAATTCCTCAAGAAGAACCTCTTGATATTCCTGAAACAGAAAAATCTGAATCGTCTCCCGAATCTTCAAAAGAACCTCCAATGAATGAGGCTGAAAAAAGTGAAAAAGACAGAAAATTAAACAAATTATTTTGGTTACGTGTTGTTCTTGCAGTCATTGCAGGTACTACTGCTACTTTCATTTTTGAAGATATTGAAGGTGAAGATAGAAGATGGGCATCCATTGGATTAATGATAATAGTATTCTTTGCAACAATTATTGTAGCAAAAGGAATGAAGATGCAATTGCCATCATCAGACAGAAAGAAAATTGTAACACAAGCAATTGGTAGCTATGTTTTCTTGTACTTGTTTATCTGGATTGTAACATACACTCTAGTTCATTCTGGAAATGTTTCTACTGGAATTAATATCTAGTATATTACAAAAAGTGATCTTCTAATGTGGAATTACAAAACGCCTGGAATTCCTGATAAAGAGTTTGATAGAACTGATAAAGTTCCTATCACAAAAGAAGAAGTAAGAACTGTTCAAATTAGTAAAGCCAGACTAAAACCTGGGCAAACTGTATATGATGTTGGTTGTGGAAGTGGTTCTATTTCTGTTGAAGCAGCACTACAAGTTGAATCCTTTGGAAAAGTTTTAGCAATTGATCATGATCAAAATGCAGTAGACATTACAAAAAAAAATTTACAAAAATTTGAACTTTCAAATGTTTCAGTAATTCTTGGAAATGCTAAAGAAAAAATTTCAGAATTAGAAGAAGCTGATGCAATATTTGTTGGTGGAACTGGTGGCGATACAAAAGAAATTGTAGAATTGTCTGAAAATAAACTAAAGATTGGTGGACGTATAGTAATTGGAATAATTCTCATTGAGACATTATACTCTGTATTGCAAGTAATGGATACATTACAATTCAAAGAAGTAGATATTACTCAAGTAACCATTTCTAAGAGTAAAAAAACCACTACTGGAACCATGATGCTAGCTCGCAACCCAGTAACCATAATTTCAGCAACCAAAATCTAACCTAGCTTTTAATTGGGAGAAAAATTAATTCTTTCATGCCTGGATTGATTGGAATTGGTGTTGGTCCTGGGGATCCTGAACTTCTTACAGTCAAGGCTGTTAAGGCAATTCAAGACGCAGATATTATCATGTGTCCTGCCTCAAAAGAAGACAGGCCTAGCATTGCATTATCAGTAGTTGATTCTCTTATTGATAAATCCAAAAAACAAGAAATTGTAAAGCTGATTTTTCCTATGACAAAAGACAAAGATGTTCTTGAAGAAACATGGAAAAAAAATGCAAAGATTATGGCACAAACTGTACAATTGGGTAAAAATGTTGTCTATCTAACAGTGGGTGATCCATTTTTGTATAGCACTTGGATATACATGCACAAAGATCTTACGGAAAAATATCCTGAAATGAATATTAGTGTAATACCTGGAATTGTTTCAATGTTTACATTTGCATCAAAGGTTGGCGTAAGTATTGCAGAAGGTGCAGAAAAAGTTGCAATAATTCCTTCTTGCTATGATTTGAGTAGTGTCAAAGAGATCGCAAAAAATTCTGAATCCATGATATTTCTTAAAGATGGTAGATACTTTGATCAAGTAATTGGTGTTCTCAAAGAGTCAGGATTTCCTGATAATTCTATTTTTGCAATTGGACAAGATTTAGGAACTGAACATGAGATAATTAGGAAGATGACTTTGGGTGAAGTAAATGATGATACATTAACTACAAAATATTTTTCCATATTGGTGGTAAAACGTGTCTGATGTATTTTTTGTTGGTTGTGGACCGGGTGATCCTGAACTAATTACAGTTAAAGCAAAAAAACTAATTCAAAAAGCAGATGTTGTAGTTTATTCTGGTTCTTTAATCCCAGAACCCATTTTGAAATTATGTAAAAAAGGAAAATTATATGATGCGGCTGGATTGGTTAGGGAAGAAATTTTTGACGTATTATACAAAAATGCAAAAAAAGACAAACTTGTTGTAAGATTGCATGATGGTGATCCTTCAATTTATGGAGCAATCAAAGAACAAATTGATAATCTTACAAAAAAAGGAATAAAATCTACAGTTGTGCCTGGTGTTACCGCATTTTTAGCCTCAGCCGCTGCATTAGGAACCCAACTAACTCTTCCAGGAGTCACTCAAACAATTATTGTAACAAGAGCAGAATCTAGAACCAAAGTTCCAAAAAGAGAAAAAATTTCAGAACTTGCAAAACACAAATCAACTTTAATCTTTTATCTTAGTGTTCACTTGATCTCAGATTTAGTAAAAGAAGCACTTGCAGGTGGATACAAAAAGAAAACTCCTATTGGTATAGTGTATCGAGCAAGTTGGAAAGATCAAAGAATTATCAAAGGAACACTTGAAAATATTGCAAAAAAACTCAAAGAAGAAAAAATTACTAGAACTGCTATTGTTATAATTAGTGATGTGATTGATTCTGAAACTTATGAATATTCAAAACTATATGATAAAAAATTCAGTCACGGTTACAGAAAAGCTAAAAAGACAAAAAATTAACTCTATTCTTAATTCCTATTTTTAATAATTTTGTTTGAAAGTTTTTTGTTTTTCCCGATGTAAAAATTTTTAAAGAATTTCTTTTTGATTGTTTGTTTTTTATTTTAAAATAAATTTTTTGAGCTACAATATTTCCTGGATCAATAAATTGTATGTTTGGAAATTCTTTTTGTAAATATTTTTTTAAAAATGGCAAATGTGTACTAGAAAGTGTAACAACATCAATTTGATTTTTATTTAATATTTGCAATTCTTTTTTTATAATTTTTTTAGAATATTTTTTTTCTGTGATAAATTTTCCTGATTCAACTAAATCAACAAGTTTAGAACCATTAATTTTGAAAATTTTAAAAGATTTTGGAATATTTTCTTGAACGTGTTTTGATAAACCTTTACTCTTTATTGCAGATTCTGTTGAAATTATTCCAATTTGTTTTGATTTTGAAAGTTTTTTTGCTTCTTTGAATGGTGGTTTTACATCAAAGATTTTTGATGTGTGTAAATTCAACATGAGGCTAGGCGTATTTGATGCAACAACTATGAAATCTGGTGAAAAACTCTCTAACAAATTGATAGATTTACACATAATTTTTTCCAATTGCTCCTGAGATTTTTTACCATATGGGTAACTTTGTTGGTCAGCAAAATAGATAATTTCAGACTTGAATGTTTTTTGCATTCTTTGAATAATGGATAATGAGCCTAATCCTGAATCAAATACTGCAATTCTAACCACAACATTACAAAATGGATCTCTGAATAATAGTTTGTGAGCTAATTTTACTCAAAAACTGATCTAAATTTACACCATGCATTAAGACTAAATTTCTAAATTCAAATCATGCCAAACTTCGATAAGACTTGGGCTCGACAAGAGACTCAAAGCGTAACTGGCAAACTCCGTGAAGCAGTAAAGCCTCAAGGTGCATTAAAACCACGAATTCAAACTGCAGTAAACAAACTACAAGTCCAAATTTCAAAAATGGACTCTATGTTAGGTAAACTGCACGAAAGAGATGCGCAACTCTTTCAGAGAGTCGTGACTGCAATGCAGCAACATGATACTAGCACAAGTAGAGTTTTGTCTAACGAATTAGCTGAAATTCGTAAAGTTACAAAGATGCTCGGCAACGCAAGAATGTCATTAGAACAAGTCCAACTAAGACTCACAACTATTCATGATCTTGGTGATGCTATGGTGGCAATTGGACCTGCAATGTCTACAATGAAGGGATTGAAGTCATCGCTAGGAAGATTTATGCCAGAAGCAGATTCAGAATTGAATACCATGACCCAGACACTTAATGGACTTATGATGGATTCACTTGCAGGAGACTCATTTAACATGGAGTCAGATGTTTCTAGTGAAGAAACAGAAAAGATCTTACAAGAAGCATCTGCAGTAGCTGAGCAACAGATTGGTGATAAATTCCCATCTGTACCATCTTCAACTGGACTTTCGTCAGGTACCTCTACTTCTACCTTTGAGTAGTTGGGAAAAGACGCCAGTTGTTTCTTTTTATTTTAATTTCTGGAAAACTAGTTTAGCAATCTTTCTTTAAATGTGAATTTTTTGTTCAAAACAAAGTTTCCAAACGCTGCTGTTATTACTGCTAAAATCAACGCAAGTGGGTACGAAATTTCAGCACCATCTACTAACATGTATACCATTCCTAATTGAACTAGTGCACCTAATGAACTAAACATGGCAAACTTGCCATATTGCGAAATTGTTTTTTTAAATCTAAAATCTCTATCGCCAAATGTCCATGTCTTGTTTAGAATAAAATTAGTTGTAATTGATGCAATTATACCCATTACATTTGCATGTAAGTACCACATTTCTGTAATTCCTCCTGCAAATAATAATGAAATCAAATAGTTTACTGCAAATCCAGAAGCTCCAACTGTGTAAAATCTAGCAGCTTTGTAAAGAAATTTTACAGACTTACGTTTCTCATTTCCTTCTTCTGGTTTTCCATATCGATATAACTTCCAAACTGATTTGTAATAATCAAAAACTGTTTTCATAGTAAGTTTGCTAGACCCTAATTCTCTATCCTGAAATGTATAAGGAATTTCGGTAATCGAAACATTTTTTGTTTTCACTAAAATTTCTAAAAGGATTTTGTAACCAATTGCATCAATGTTTAAACCATTTAGAATATTTTTTCTAAATGCAAAAAATCCTGACATAGGATCCTTAGTGTTAATACCTAATCCTTTCTTTGCAATCAATGTTGCAAATTTACTAATAATTTTTCTTTTTGCAGACCAATTTTCAATTTTTCCACCTTTGATGTAACGTGATGCAACTGCAATGTCAAATTGGTATTTTTTAATTGATTCAATTAGTTTGGGAATAATTTGTGGCGGATGAGAAAAATCTGAATCCATCACAACAATTGTATCTCCTGTTGCTTGCTGAATTCCTTTAAGAATTGCTGAACCTAAACCATCTTTAGTTTTTCTGTGGATAATTTCTATTGTATAATTTGTAATTTTCTTTAAATTTTTAAGATAATCCTCTACAATCTT
This sequence comes from uncultured Nitrosopumilaceae archaeon, assembly GCA_964343515.1. Lineage (GTDB taxonomy): Archaea > Thermoproteota > Nitrososphaeria > Nitrososphaerales > Nitrosopumilaceae > Nitrosopumilus. The sequence goes on along the minus strand of CAYFJT010000002.1, from coordinate 131,452 downwards.
TCCGGTACCGTCAGGTGAATTATCATCAACGATAATCGTTTGGGCTGAAATATTTTTTGGCAAATTCTCTTTAATTGATTTTAATATATTGAGAATATTTTGAGATTCATTGTATGTAGGAATAATAATTGAGATCTGATTTTTTGGTCTTTCTACCAACATATTCTCTCAGAAATTTTCAGCAGTTATTAATTTTTAATTATTTTTTAGGCTTTATGGTCTGTTTTTGTTATTTTTCACAATTTCATATTTCTCTCTGATTCTTAATACCAGAATTACCTTTTAGTAATATTCCTTTATGGAATTGTAATTGTATATTCAGAACAATTTATGGAAATGCTACTGATTCTAAAAGAATCGAATCAAGTTCTGAAATTTTAATTCTGGATTGTTCCATAGAGTCTCTTTTTCTAATAGTTACAGTCTCATCTTCTAATGTTTGATGATCAATTGTAACTGCAAAAGGAGATCCTATCTCATCTAATCTTCTATACCTTCTTCCAATTGCACCGGAATGATCCAAAAATGCATCGAATTTTCGTTTAATGGAAAGATAAATCTCATCTGTTTTTTCTTTTAAACCATCCTTTTTTACTAGTGATAAAATTCCAACATGAGTAGGTGAAAGATATGGCTTTAGTGACAATACAATTCTTTCATGTTCTTTGTCATCTTTGAGTGAGTGTTCCAAAATTGTATAAAGGCTTCTGTCAATTCCCATAGAGATCTCAAAAACATGCGGTAATACTTTGTCGTCATTATCCATGATTTCAAATTTTTCCTTACTCTTGTTTGCGTGACTAGACAAATCATAATCCGATCTGTAATTACATGCGACTAGCTCAAGCCAACCAATTGTTGTTTCTACCTCAAAGTCAAATGCAACTTCTGCATAGAATGCCTTTTCTTTGTCTACTAGCTTTCTGAATCTGCTCTTTGAGATATCTATACCTGTTTTTTCATAAAACTCTGTTAATATTCCCAAGTAATATGCTACAAATTTGTTTGGAACGGTTCCAGACTCTATTGCTTCTCTACATGTCATTTCAACAGGTTCCGTATCTGTTTGAACTCTGATTACTGTATCTTGAATTTCTGTAAATTTTTCAACTTCATCTAATTTTGATGGATTACAAAATACTTCAATTTCAGCCTGATAAAACTCTCTTAAACGTAAGAGACTTTGTCTAGGAGCAATCTCATTTCTAAAACTCTTCCCAACTTGTGCAATTCCTAAAGGAAGTTTTCCTCTCATTGTTTTGTATAATCTAGGAAAATCAACAAAGATTGATTGACATGTTTCTGGTCTTAGGTATGCTTCTTCTTCTTCAGGACCTATTCCTACTTTAAACATCATATTGAAATTCTTTGTTTTATCAAAATCCCCTTTACACTTTGGACACTTTATATCATTTTGATTTATTGCATTATCAAACTCTTCCAAATCAGCACTTTCAGGAATCTCAATTTGTGTTAATTCGGCAATTGTTCTATCAGCTCTAAATGTTGAATTACATTTTGTACATTTGATAATTGGATCAGCAAAATTTCCTAAATGACCTGAAGCCTCAAAAACTGATTTTGACATTATTTGAGAACCATCAATCTCAAGCATTCCATCTCTTCTGATTAATTCCCTTCTCCATAATTCTAAAAATTTATTTTTTAACCCAACACCTGTTGGACCATATTCCCAAAAACCAGCTTGTGCATCTGAATAAACTTCACAGCTTGGAAAATAAAATCCTCTCTCAAGTGCTAGTTTCATCACTGCTTCATAGTCCATACTTACTCACAAAACCCATCGAATAAATTTCTACGCAAATTCTTTTGCTTTTCTAATGTTCTCAAAGTCATCTCTATCATCATCAATTGGCGTTTCTAAAATAATTGGTATTTTTTTCTTATTTGCAAATTTTACAATGGCAGAAATTCCTTTTTCACCAATTCCGCCCAATCCTAAATGATAATGTCTGTCAAGATTACAACCAATATCACCTTTAGCATCATTAAGATGAAGAATTTTCAAATTATCTATTCCTATAAATTTGTCAAATTCAGAAAAAGTCTCTTTTACTTTTTCTTCATTTCTCAAATCATATCCAGATACAAATGCATGACATGAATCCAAACACACACCAAATTTCTTTTTAGGTTTTAATTGATTAAAAATTTCTCCTAACTGTTTAAAATCTGAACCCACAGAATTTTTTTGCCCTGCTGTATTTTCTAATAAAATCATTACATCATTTTTTGTTTTGCCTGCTAAGGTTAATCCTTCAACTAGTCTCTTAATTCCTGCTTCTGCACCAGTTCCTAAATGACTTCCAAGATGAGTTACAAGATATGGAATTCCTAATTGTGCACATCTCTCAACTTCATCGATCAAAGTTTTAACTGATTTTTCAAACCCATCTTCTTTTGGAGTAGATAAATTTGGTAAATATGGCATGTGCGCACATGTTGCAAATCTATCAATCTTACTTTCTTTTAATTTTGATTTAAAATTAGTAATGTCTTGTTCTGTTAGCGGTTTTGCGTGCCATCCTCTTGGATTTCTAGTAAAAATTTGAAATGCTGAACACTTTCTCTCATTTGCATTATCTACTGATTTGTCAATGGAACCTGAAATAGATACATGACAACCAATCTGCATGTCCCAAATTTTACTCAAACATAATTTAAATCAGCATTAGATACATTGAAACCAGATTTTTAAGTAAATTAGGTAATTTACTAGTATGCTGGAACTTGGACAAGATGAAATTGCAAAGTATCCATTTTTAGCTGATGCTGGTCAGTATCTTAAAGATAAGGGATTCACTTTGGAACAATTTGGAACAGATCCTGATCTAAAAGAACTGATAACCAAAGCATGTGAACGAATTCAAGTTGCAGCAGATGGAAAGATCTACAAATCTGACTTGATTGGAGATCAGGTATCAAAAGAAGCAGCACTTCCTAGAGAAGTTTTTTCATTCTTACTTGCTATTGTCTTGTTAAAACTTAGCGGCATGCATACCCTAATCAAGAGATTTGCACTTGCTGAGGCAAGACGAGCTGAAAAATATCTTGAAAAAGACTTGGCAAATATCTCAGATGAATCAAAAAAACAACTAGCAATTAGAGTAATCGATGATCTATTTTCAGTCCAAATAGAAAAAATCGATGATTATTTTGTAATTCCTGTTTCTGATTATCTAAAACACTCAATTAATTTTCATGAAAGAGAATGGAAATTAATTAATAGATATGTGGAAGATGGTCAAGTTTTTCTTACTCCTCATGAAACTGTAAGATTAATCAGAAAAGAATTAGGTACATATATCAATTCAAAAATAGTAAATGCAAAAACACCAACAATGATTCCAGGTTTTGAAGATTCTGTAAACAAACTTGTAATGCTATCAAAAAAATTCACAACTTTTACTGTAACAACTGGAGAATATCCTCCGTGTATTAAACATGCAATTGAAATACTTGAAAAAGGTGAAAATCTCCCCCACTCTGGTAGATTTATGCTGGCAACTTTTCTTCTTTCAAAAGGACAATCTGTTCAACAAATTGCACCGTTATTCAAAAATGCTCCTGACTATAATGAGCGTGTAACCCTTTACCAACTTAATCATCTATCTGGAACATCAGGTAATGGTACACAATATTCTTGTCCTTCTTGTGAAAAGCTAAAAACACAAAGTCTTTGTTTTGCCACATCCGAATGTGATAGTATCATTACTCCCTTACAATTTGGAAATAAGAGAAAATAATGAAAGAAACTGACATAAAATTTCTAGAAGGAGCGTTCAAAAAATATTATTTTGAACATTTTGATTTGATAAGAGTACCTAATCGTACATCCGAAAGAGAGTTTGGTTATCAGAAATTTGGTTCTGGAATGACGCGTCATATCTCAGTTAAAGACGACAAAGAACTACATTTACTGCTAATGCAAAATACTCCATCTGATGTATATTGTTCAAATGCATTTTATTCATTCCCAAATTTACCTATGAATGAGAAAGATTGGAAAGAAGCTGATCTTATTTTTGATATTGATGCCAAAGATCTTAACTTGTCTTGTAGAGCAAATCATACAATATCTATTTGTAATGAATGTAATGAAATCTCAAACAATAATGAAAAATGCATTAAATGCAATTCAACAAAATTAGAAAAAAAATCTCTTCCATGTAAAAATTGTATTGATTCATCAAAAACTGAAGTTTTAAAACTAATAGAAATTCTAACAAATGACTTTTCAATAAATAGAGATGATATTCAAGTATACTTTTCTGGAAATGAAGGATTTCATGTCTATGTGTATGATTCAGAATTCCAACAAAATGGTTCTAGAGAAAGATCAGAACTTGTAGATTACATTATGTTTAATGGTGCAATTCCTGAAAAGTTTGGAATGAAAAAATTCAAACCTAACAGAAATTCTTTCCCAGATTTTGATGAACCTGGATGGAGGGGAAGATTCTCTAAATATGTTTATGGTTCAAAATCAAAGAGATCAAAAATTATCTCAGAATTTCTCTCAAATGGTTATTCATCGTTTCAAAAAACTTTGGATGATGTTTCTGAAAATATTGGGGCAAAAATTGATCCTAATGTTACAATGGACATTCACAGAATCTTTCGTTTACCAGGTTCCATCAATAGCAAAAGTGGTCTAACAAAAATTCATTGTGTAGACTTGAAAAAATTTGATGCTTATACAGACTCTTCTTTTCTGAATGACGAAACTATAGAAATTTTGGCAAATTGCCCAATAGAGTTTAAATTAAAAAATAAAAAATTCGGTCCATATTATAATGAAAAAACTAGTCTACCAACTTTTGCTGCAGTATACTTGATCTGCAAAAAACTAGCTACATTTACCTAATTTTGCTGGTAAGACATTAATTTACCGAATCTCAAATCAACTTGATTTTGTATAGCGCCTCTACTGATAAGCAGACCCCACCGCCTGATGCTGGCAAATACATCAGATTAGGTATTATTGCAATCATTGGAATTGCTATCTTTGCAATTGTGGGAAATCAAGCAGTCATTTTATCAATGAATTTCACAGAATTTGGAGAACAATTTACCAAACCCCTCTATTATACACTTATCTCTACAATTATCTTGTCTGCCCTTGCCTTAGTTCGTGTAAATATCGCTGGACGATCTTCTATTTTCTGGTATGCGATCAACACTGCAATCGGATTTTTGGGTAAAAGTGGACAACAACCAATATCTAATGTGGTGCCAAGTTTTAGAGACTACAAATTAAGTTCAACACAATTTATTATCTGGCAAATTACCAAAATCTTCCTTTTTGGTGCATTCTTTGCAAATATTATGTTTGGATTTGCTGCAATGTCATTTATTGATGGCAATTATCTTGGTATAGAAAATCTGCCAAAACTATTCTCATTACCATTTGTTACTCCCGAAACTGATCCAAATTATGCTGCAGAAAATGTAGTCCCAATGATTCCTGCATTAGTGATCTTAATTCCTCCAATTCTTGCAGCAATTGGATTGCGTTTAGTTTTGTATGTTGGATTACACAGAATAATTAATGTAATTACTTCATTCCTTCAAGACTCAAATGAAGGCAAACCGCGATATTTGAACTATGTTTCAACTATTGAAGGAATTATTGGAATCGGAATTATTTGGGCAGGATTTAACCTATTTTTTACTGACCAAATTGATTACAATACAAGATATGTAATTGGAGGCACGCTTGTAATTGGGTTTGCATTAATTGCATTTTCAATTGTTGATCGAATTAGAGCACGTGTCCTGACTCATATGTTTAAGAGAGATGTATACATTCGAATACTTACAATCATTGCAATTGCAATAATTGTCGGTGGAGTTGTTTCTGTAAACAATAGTATTGCAGATGCAAAAAAGATTGAATTCTTAGGACCATACACTGCTCAACAAATTGGAGTTAATAGATATCTAGGTGAACTAAATAATGTTCAAGAAAATATTCATGATGTTCAATTAACCTCTGTTTCTCCAAATAATATTAAAAATTATGTCTCTCAAAATAGTGATGTTTTAGATGTAATTCGAGTCTGGGATTGGGAAGCTGCATTTGCCAAATTAAAGCCTGAAATTGGTCTTATTCCATATGTTGACTTTGAAGATAATGATATTCTGAGATTTAACAATACTTTGTATTGGACAGCCTCAATGAAACCTATTCTACCAACGTCTGTTAGCTTGGAAAATAGATGGTATAACGAACATCTTGTTTACACACATGTTCCAGAAGGATTCCTTACTTTGGAAGCTACAGATGGACAAATTGTTGAAAGTGACCAATTTTTCAAACAAAGAGAGATTTACTATGGTGAAGGTGGCCTATTTGAGCAAACTTGGTCTGGTTATCCAAATTCCAGAGGTTCTGATAGCGCAGAACTAGGTGGTGTATCTTATTCTGGAATGGGTGGACTAGATGTTTCACCTCCTTTGAGTTGGATTTTTGAGCCAAACTTTTTGCTCTCATTTCCAGGAGAATCTGTTCACATCATGAGATACAAAGATGTCCATGACAGAATGCAGACCTTGTATCCTTATTTCCTCTATGACTTGTTTGGTAAAGAACTAGATTCACTTCCTGTAACTGATGGAGAAAATTCGTATTGGTTAATCCCGTTGATAATTGGATTTGATACACGAGATGTTCCGTGGTCTGTTGGAAATCCATATCTTCGTTTAGTGGGATACGCTCTTGTTGATTCGTATGATGGTGATATTCAACTACTAAAAACAGGAGATGATTTCTTTACAGAAATGTTTGCAAGTCAATATAATGAACAATTCCAACCAATGCCTACTTGGTTAGAAGAACAAATTAGATATCCTGTTGAGCTATTTAATTGGAAAACTGAAATGTATAATGTTTATCATGTAACAAATGTTGAAACATTCATTCAAGCAAATGAATTCTACGAGATTCCTCGTGGTCTTGACACTTATTACGTTGAGGCAAAACCACCGGGATTTGACCAAACTGAATTCTTAGGATTACTGTCGCTAGAATTGAGAGGGTCTCAAGGAAGAAATCTTGCAGGATACATGGTTGTTGAAAACGATCTTTCCAACTTGGGTAACTTACAATTCTATGAAGTTCCACTAGATTCTACTACCAAACTTATTGGCCCAACTGCAGTTAGAGAGGCACTTGACAGAGATCCTGAATTCGCACAATTAAAGACATTATTAAGAAATCCACGAATTGGTGATAATATTCTGTATCGTGTAGGTGCTCATGATGTCTACTTTATCCCTGTTTATACTGCCGGTGCTGGAGGTGTTGTGGCACAATTAGGAACAATTGCAGCTGTAGGTGCAGCATTTAATGGAGAATATTTTGTTGGATTAGGAGATACTCAAGAGGAAGCATTTGAAGCTTATTTGAAGAAAGTATCTGGTGTTGCAGGTTCAATTACTGTCGCTGATGAAGATTATGTAGAATTAGATAGGAATGATAGAATAGAAATCATCAAATCTGTATTTGAAGAAAATGACATTACCGTTTCAGAACCAACATCAATACAAATCCCATTATCATTCAATGAAGGAGAATTATTCTTCTTTACTGAAAATGATCGTGAAGAAACTGTAGAATTCCTCTCACAGTTTATTGATGATTTTGTAAAACCAAGAAGTGATAGAGTGTTCATGTGGCAAGAAGAAAACAATCTCAACATTGGAACAATATTTGTCAAAGATGGTATATCTGAGATTCATTATGTCTCGATTGAGGTAGGAAGCTAATTGCTTCTGGTTGTAGATAATGGCTCAATTTACACAAAAAATCTAACTGATTTTCTTACTGAAAAAAACATCGTATTTGATATCCAAACACCGAACATCTTAGAACTTAATTCTTTATCTCATTATGATTCTTTCATTTTATCTGGAAGAAGAAAGAATGAAAAAAAGATTAACGAAATAAATTCCAAAATTGTAAATTATTCTATTAAAAATAATTCCAAATTACTTGGTATATGTTATGGCGCAGAAATACTAGCTTTAACTTTGGGAGGGACAATCAAGAAAAGCTCTTCTCTTCAAAAGGGAAATGAAATTGTAAAAGTTTTTGAAAATAATCTTATCCAAGATGATTCATTACTGGTTTTTGAAAGTCATAATTTTGAGATATCAAAATTACCTAAAAAACTAATTCCTATTGGGGAATCTCGTAGTTGCAAATATGAAATTATTAAGCATATAGATAGGCCTGTATTTGGAACTCAATTTCATCCTGAAATGAGTTTGGATGGAAATGTTCTGATTGAAAAATTCTGTTTACTCTGAATGATTTTAATTACTCTGAAAATTTGATAAATTTATGGAACAAGAAAACCATGAATTACTTTTACCTTTAGTTGAAGAAGAAAATATCTGTCTTCCATTACCCGTTAATGTGGTCTCAAAATATTGGAACATTAATTTACCTATGGCTGAGGCAATTGAAACTGCAAAAAAATATGCAGCATTTAATGGAAGTATCCTGATTGAAGGAATTGAATCAGCAGAAAGACATGGTCTAGTATGTAAAATTGTACATTCTTCTCTAAATGAATTAAAAAAAATTATTGACTCTGGAATTCCTCCAATTGTAATTCTTCCAGGAATACCTGAAGTTACTCAACACGCCTCAATTATTACAGGTTATAATAATGAAGAAAAAACAATACTGCATTATATCCAGATAGGAAATCAAGAAGGCGAGATGCAAGAAGGTGCAATTCCTGAAGATACATTTGAAAAAGAATGGTCTGAAGAGGGTAAATTATTGATAGTACTTGCACCTAAAGATGTAACATCTTCTATCAAACTTGAAAACAATTCTTTTGAGAAATCAAATAGATTATGTTTTGAATCTGAACGGCAAAATATTCTAAAAAATCATTCTGAAGCAATCAAATTCCTAAATCAAGCAATTGAATTGAACCCAAAAAATTCTACTGCATTACATCTTTTGGGTACTATGATGAATGAACAAAAATCTCCTGAATGTATCACATTTTATGAAAAATGTTTGGAAATCAATAATAGATCTTACTTAACCTATAACGGGCTTGGAAATTTTTATCTAAAAACAAACGATTTCAAAAAAGCAGAAGATTGTTATACAAAAGCAATTGAAATTAATCCTAAACGTTCTGCTAAAATCTACAAAAACCGTGCTTATCTAAGAGAACAACAAAATAAGAATAGTGGTGCAAAAGATGATCTTAAAAATTACTTGAAATATTTTCCTAATGCTCCTGATAGAGGAATCATAGAACAAGCAATTCGAGAATTATAATGCGGAGTGTGGGATTTGAACCCACGGCCTTCAGCTTGGGAAGCTGACGTCATACCAGACTAAACTAACTCCGCTTAAACCATTTTCATTAACTATGATTAAATATCTTAATCCGTAAATTACTGCATGGATGCAAGATGTCCTGAATGTGAAAAAGTTGCAGTTTTGGATGATGATATAATATATGTAAAATGCCCTCACTGTAAATTTGAAGCAGATTATGATACATATTTAGAAATCATGAAAGATCAAGCAATTAACATGTCTTCTGAATATATTCCTGACAGACCTGGACTATAATTTACCAATAATTTCCTTTATCTGAACAATCTAGATGTGATCCGCAATTTGGACAAAACATATGACAGGCTTGCATGTTAATCATCTTACTATCACATTTGGGACATCTTATGTTTTCGACCATGTCCCTCCATATCATTATTGATTTAAAAATAATGTCCAAAGGTTAATTAATCGTTTTAGATTTTTTTCGAATACTTGGCAAACTTCAAGATTACAATTTCCGATATTAAAGGAAAATCAATGTCGAAAGAGCTCAAAGATAACGATGCTAATCCCCTCTTAGGTCTTGAATTGGGACAGGAAACTGATGCTTCTGTTGTTGGTTTAACTGGAAAACTAAAACTTACTGGAGGTAGTGACAAATCTGGTGTTCCGATGAGAAATGATATTCATGGAGCTGCAAGAAAATATGTTCTTCTATCTAAAGGTGTAGGTTTACAAGCTGCAGAGAAAGGACAACGAGTAAGAAAATTAATGCGTGGAAATACTGTTTCTGAAGAGATTTATCAAATTAATTGTAAATTTGATGGCCAATTACCAATTGAAACTCCTGCAGAAGATGCAACAGAATCTTCAGAAGAAAAATCGGAAAAAAAAGAATAACTTAACATATACCGATTCTACATTTTGACTCATGCATTGGAGAGAGACACTTCCAGATTGGTACATTGAAAAGTATGGATATCAACCATGTGTGAATATTGGAACTGCAGGTCATGTAGATCATGGAAAAACTACTCTCATTCAAGCATTAACTGGTTCGTGGACAAGTGTTCATAGTCAAGAACTTAAACGTGGAATAACAATTAGAGTTGGTTATTCTGATGCAGCATTTTACAAATGTAAAAGCTGTGAAGAACCTTTAGGATATTCTACAACACCAAAATGTAACAATTGTGGTGGAAAAAGTGAGTTATCTAGAGTTGTTAGTTTTGTTGATAGTCCAGGACACGAAAGTCTGATGGCAAATATGTTGTCCGGCTCTGCATTAATGGATGGTGCATTACTGCTAGTTGCAGCAAATGAAAAAGTCCCAAAACCACAAACTAAAGAACATCTTTTAGCACTTCAAACTTTGGGAATTCAACAGATTGTAGTTGTTCAAAATAAAGTTGATCTATTGTCTTACAAAGAAGCACTTGTAAACTATCAAGAAATTACAAAATTTGTCAAAGGTACTCATGCTGCCAAAGCCCCAATTATTCCAATTTCTGCCCAATCTGGCTTAAACATTGATGCACTAATTAGTTCAATAGAATCTAGTATCAAAACTCCTGAAAGAGATGAAAAACAAGATACAGTAATGCATGTTTTACGTTCTTTTGATGTTAACAAACCTGGTACAAAACTAAAAAATATCAAGGGAGGAGTAATTGGTGGAAGTTTAACTCAAGGAATTTTTAATGTAGGTGATGAAATAGAGATAAAACCTGGAATCCTAAATGAAAAGAAAAAAAATTATGAACCATTAGTTACAGAGATTACTTCTTTAGGAACTGCTGCAGGAATTGTTGAATCAGTTAAACCTGGTGGATTAGTTGCTATTGGTACAAAACTAGATCCCTCAATGACTCGTAGTGATTCATTCATTGGTTCTGTTATTGGAAAACCAGGAACACTACCAGAAAATTCTACAAAATTAAAACTAGGTGTGACACTATTTGATTCAGCTGTAGGAACCACTGAAGATATCAAAGTTCAACCAATTCAAACAGGTGAATTACTTAGAGTAAACATTGGAACTGCACCTTTATTGGGTAAAGTATCTAAAGTAAAATCTAAAAACGTAGAGATTGAATTAAGAAGACCTGCCTGTATTTTTGAAGGTGGAAACGTAGCACTGAGTAGAAGAATTGATGAACGATGGAGGCTAATTGGTGCTGGAATAGTTGGTTGAAGTAATTTGTGATACCAGTTTTTTGATAAATCTTGCTACTAAGAGAATAAAAAATATTGATAATCTTGATGTAGAAATCGGTACAGTTTCTTTTGTTGTACCTGAAGTTGTAAAAACAGAATTATTGAAATTACAATCAGTTTCTGAAAAAAAATATGATGTTGAAAAAACATTAAATTTTGTCAAAAATTTGAAAACAATTCAATTGTCAGGTTCTTTTGCAGATAAAGAACTCTTAGAATACACAAAATCTAAAAAATCCATTATTGGAACAATGGATAAAGAATTAAAAAAACAAATAAAACATGTTGGAGGTTCAGTAATGTCTTTTTCTAATAATAAAATTATTTTAGAATCTTAGAAAAATTTAACTTTAAGAAACAAACTCATTATAAATATGAAATTAGAAAGCTTATCTTTTGAAAATGGTGGAGCAATACCAAAAAAATTTGGTTATAAAAATGGAAATGTAAGCCCTTCATTAATTATTAGTGATGTTCCAGAATCAACAAAATCTTTGTCTTTAATTATGGATGATCCTGATGCGATGGGAGCTGTTGGAAAAGTTTGGACTCACTGGGTTTTATGGAACATTCCTAAAGAAATTAAAAAAATAAATGAAAATTCTATACCTGAAAATTCAATTGAGGGAAAAACCGACTTTGGAGAAATTGGTTATGGTGGGCCAGCTCCTCCTGACAAAGAACATACTTACATCTTTAAATTGTATGCACTTAACACAATTCCTGAACTAAAGAAAGGTTCAACTAAACAAGATCTTGAAAATTCGATAAGTGATCATGTTATTGCTGAAGCAAAATTATCTGGAAAATATGCACCTCAATAAATTTAACTTTTAAAATTCGAGTTTTACATAAAATGTAATAAGTATAGATCATTGAAAAAAATATTGAATTCTAACCAATCTTTATGTTCTATTGGAAAATTCAGTTTAAAACTTAATCATCTTTTGATAATTGGGATTCTTATATTATCATTTTCTGTTTCCTTTCTAATTAGATCTCAACCTGCAGATTATGGATGGGAATTGCATGAATTTGATCCTTTTTTTAATTATAGAGCAACACAATATATTGTTGAAAATGGAATTGATGAATATTTTCAATGGAATGATGATTTAAGTTGGTACCCAACTGGAAGAAATGTATCTGAGACTTCTCAGGTCATGTTACATATTACAGCAGCTACAACTTATTGGATTTTTGGTGGCGGAAGCAATCTTTATGATTTTACAATCCTATTCCCAGTTGTTTTTGGTTCTTTAACTTGTATAGTTATTTTTGCATTAGTCAGAATTATTGGGGGAACTACTGCAGGATTATTATCTGCGATGTTTTTTTCAATTTCATTTCCTGTACTTATCCGTGGGCAAATAGGTTGGTTCAAATCTGAACCCTTGGGGATTTTTTTCGGGCTTTTAGGTATCTATTTATTTTTAAGTGGAATTTATTCAAAAAACAACAAAATCTCTTTTCTCAAACTTGTAGGCGCTGGAATATTTATTGTATTTGGAATGTCTGCTTGGGGAGGAGACCATTTTTTCATTATTCCTCTAGGCATGTTCTTTCTAACATTGCCCTTCTTGAGAACAGATCATAAATTTTTAATTTGGTCAATTCCTATTTTTACAATCTCTACTCTTGTTATGTCCCTTGGATTTGAAAGATTGGGAGTAAATTTTGTTATGGGTTTGGGAGGTGTGTCTTTGATCATACCTACAATTTTTCTTGTATCTTGTATTCTGATTCAATCTAAAAGCTCTCATTCTTCTAAAACAAGAAACGGATTACTCTTTTTGATTGCCGTAATAGTACTTGGTTCTATTTTTCTTGTATTGAGTATTGATTCAAAAATTATTTCACTTCCATCTTTTAGATATCTAAACGCAATTAATCCATTTTTAACAACAACAGATCCCCTTGTAGACTCAGTTGCTGAACATATGACAACTTCAATTCAACAATCTTTTCTTCTCCATTCGATTCTAATCCTTTTTTCTGGAATCGGAATTTGGCTACTTTTGAAAAATACAATAAAACTTTATCAAATTAAAAATGATATGATTTCCTTTTCTTTAATTTTTGGTATTTCTGGTATTTACATTAGTTCAGCATTTATAAGATTGGAAGTTTTTGCATCCCTTTCAATCATCATTTTAGCTTCTTTAGGAATTTCTATTTTGATTAAAGAATTCTTTTCAATAAAAACTGAAGTTAACACAATTAAAAATTTTCTAATAAAACTATCTTTTGGATTTGGATTAATTTTGCTATTGTCAATTCCTATTACTTTTCCTGAAGATTCAACAATTTTTGCATTAACTGATTCCCCTCCTGCAATACTTAATGGGGGTACACAATTTCAAATAAGTAACAATGATTGGAATGATACTTTAACCTGGATCAAGACTAACACTCCTGAAGATTCTGTAATTGCAGCTTGGTGGGACTATGGTTATTGGATTCAAACCAAGGCTGAAAGAGCAACTCTCATTGACAATTCAACGATTTATTCCGACAGAATAAAGAATTTTAGCAAAATTCTTTTAGATACTCCTACTGGAGCATGGAACTCTCTTCAAGAATTAGGTGCTGACTATATTGTGATTTTTGTGGCTGCAGAAAGGTTATCTGTAAATGACATTAATGATGAACCTCTATATTTTTTGATGGGTGGTGGTGATGAATCAAAAAAACAATGGTTTATGAAAATTGCTGAAAAACCTCCATCTGATTATCTTCATCCTGATGGGATAAGTGGTACCCATTATTTCTGGAATAACACCTTGTTAGGAAAAATGTTTCCATTTAGTTTGTCTTCTTATGTAGATTTTCAAACGAATCAACAATTTTTAGATTATCAATACGGAACAATGGGAATTTATGTTAAGGATATTAAGTATGCTAAAGATAGCAACGGTCCTTTCAGATTAGTGTACTCTTCACCAAGTTTTGAACTAGATAGTGAGGGCCCTATTACATCGGTATTGGTTTATGAAATCAACAAAGATTTTATCCAACCAAATTAATTTTTTTAAGAATATCTTTCAGCCAATCTGTATCTCATGTATTTATCATCTGGTGAAAACTTTGCTGGGTGTACAGAAATAGTTTGTTCATTACATATAGAACATTTTTCTTTTAGTGTATATTGAAAACATTTAGCACATTTTCTTAATTGAAATTTCATATTAGTTTTCTCTAGTTTTCTTCGATTCTTCTCTAGTAAATTTGAAAGTTCCTTTCTTTTTTTCTATATTAGATTGTATGTTTGCAATTATTGGTTTTAATGATCTTTCAGCAGATTTGAAATCTTCTGAAGTTATAGATAATCTATATTTTGGTGCACCTAAATAAGTGATATCTATTATAGAATCTTTCTTTAGTTCCTCTAAAAGAGTTTTCTTAATGATTTCAATTCCATCTGATTTTGAATTTGTAATCTCCATAATTCCTCTAATCTCTACAGATGGAAGTTTTATCTTAGAACATATTTCTTCTATAACGCTTAAAGTCCTTTTTGGAATTTTTAATTCTTTGATTGAATTAATTCCGTTTCTTCCAATATCTATGAACGCATCATAAACTGAATCGTATTTTGAATAAATGCTATCCTCTAATTTTTCTATATCTTCATCAGATAATTTTGCTTTTTCCTGAACATTTTGTAGTAGGGTTTTTCCTTTCTCAAATTTTTTGACCTCTTTCAGTTTCTGTTTTTTCTGATCTTTTGAAACTTGTTTTAATGATAAATCAATATCTCCACGTTGAGGATTTACTTTTTTAACAAGAAGAACTTTTTTCTCACCATCTTTTACAAATCTATTTACTGATCTTATCCAACCTGGCGCAATTTCTGAAATATGTAAAAATCCTTGCAAATTATCATATTCATCTAATGTCACATATGCACCATGATCCATCACTTTTGTGATTGTAGTAAGAACAATCTCTCCTTGTTCTGGCATTTCTTGAACTTCTGTAGACATTTCTTCTAAAACTCCTAATTGTGTAAATTAATGTTGCTGGTTAGAAATCGATTCCTTTTTTGGCTTTAATTCCTTTTTGAAATGGATGTTTAATCTCTTTCATTTCTGTGACTAAATCTGCAATTTCCATCACTTCTTTTTTAACATAATTTCCAGTAAGGACTAAATCTGTATTATCAGGCTTTGATTTCATCAATTTTACCACGTCATCTACAGAAATCAAGTTCAAATTTACTGCATAATTAATCTCATCTAAAATCACAATATCATATTTTTTCGATTGAATTTTATCATTACTGATTCTTATTGCCTCTTTTGCAATTTTTTCATGATCTTCTTTTGGGCTTTTGTCATCAATAATACCTACAAACCCCTTTCCAACTGAAATCATCTCAAATCCTGGTTCAAGTTTTTTTGTTGAATCCATCTCCCCATAATGCCAAGAACCTTTGATAAACTGGATCATGCAGATTTTTTTATCATAACCTGTAGCTCTTAATGCTAATCCTAATGCTGCTGTTGTTTTACCCTTACCTTTTCCAGTGTATACAATTATCAAACTCCCACCTCATGATATCTTACTTCATTATCTAACTAAAAAGATAGAGTATTTGACAAATCCATCGATTTAAATAAAAAAATAATAATATTCATGCAAATTGAGAATTCCAAGAATTGTTTTATCTGGTACTAGTAGTGGAGTTGGAAAAACATCTATTACTTGTTCAATAATTCATTCACTCAAAAAACAAGGATATTCTGTTCAACCATTCAAAGTAGGTCCTGATTACATCGATCCAAGTTATCTTTCAAGTATTTCGAAAAATGAAACATTTAACTTGGATGTTTGGTTAATGGGAAAAAGTCATCTATTATCTAGTTTTATCTCAAATTCAAAATCTAATGTATCTATAATTGAAGGCGTAATGGGATTTTATGATGGGTTTGATGGTGATTCAAATTATGCTAGTACACATCATGTAGCTTCTATAACAAAATCCCCTGTGATCTTGATTATTGATGCAAGTAAAACCGCTCGCTCTATAGCCGCAACAACATTGGGTTTTCAAAAATTTCATAAAAATTCTAGAATTTCTGCTATAATTCTTAATAAAATAGGCAGCAAAAAACATGAAAATCTTTGTAGACAAGCATTAGAAAAAACTAATCTCCCGATAGTAGGTGTTATCCCAAAAGAACTACTTACTCTAGAATCAAGGCATCTTGGACTATTTTCTACCTTAGATAAGAACACACTATACCAAAAAATCCAAAAAATTTCAAAAATTATTTCAAAATATTTGGATATTGAAAAAATTATTAAAATTTCAAAAAACACTTCTGAATTTCAAAAAGTCCCAAAACTTTCTCATAAAAAACTAAAAACAACAATTGCAGTAGCATTAGATACATCATTTAATTTCTACTATCAAGATAATTTGGAATCTCTTCGAAGAGAAGGTGCGTCATTAAAATTCTTTAGCCCTGTAAATGATCAAAAAATCCCAAAATGTGATGGATTATACATTGGAGGAGGATTTCCAGAAATTTTAGGTTCAAAATTAGCTAAAAATCATACCATGAAAAAACTTATCAAAAATCTTGCTGAAGATAATATTCCAATTTATGCAGAATGTGGAGGACTGATGTATCTTACAAAATCTATTTCATCTGGAAATAAAAAATACAAAATGGTAGGAATTTTTGATGCAGAAACGTCCATGACAAAAAGAATGAAACTAAATTACACCAAAGGAAAAATCAATCATTCAATTATTTCTGAAAAACCACATAATATTCATGGTCATGAATTTCATTATTCTAAATTAGATTCTATATCTTCTGATTCTAAATTTGCTTATGAATTAGAAATTGGTGATGGAATAAAGAATCATAAAGATGGATTAATTCAATATAACTCTCTTGCATCATATGGGCATCTCTACTTCGATAGTTCCAATTACGCAAAGGATTTTGTTAAAAATTGTATAAAATATTCAAGAAGTTAATTCTTCTCGAATTAACTTGAAAATTGCATTGATTATTGCAGAAGCTGAAGAACTACCTCCTTTCCTCCCTAAATTTGTGATAAATGGTGTTTCTCCCAATTTGGATAGTTCTTCCTTTGATTCTGCAGCACAAATGAATCCTACTGGGATACCTATGATTAATGCAGGCTTAACAATACCCTCTTTCACCATTTTTATCACTTCTTGTAATGCTGTGGGGGCATTACCTATAGCTATAATCCCTCCATCAATATCTGATTTTGCAACCCTCATTGATATCTGAGAGCGTGTTTTTCCTTCTTTTCTTGCCAATTCCATAATTTCAGGCTTTGAGATATTACAAACAATTTCATTTCCAAAATCTTTAGGATTTTGTTTATTGAGACCTCCAATTACTCCATTAACATCAACTACAATACTACAACCATTCTTCAAAGCAGTCATTCCACTTTCAATTGCATCTTTGTGAAAAATTATTTTATTTTTATTTGCAAAATCAAAATCTGCTGTAGAATGAATGATTCTTCTTACAATAGGCCATTCTTTTTCATTGTATGAATGAGAACCAATTTCATCTTCAATCATCTGCATACTAGCATCTTCAATTGATTGGCCTTTTTCAGTTTGCATCTTCTACCTCTTTTGCTCTTTCAATAATTAAATCAATAATTTTTTCATCAATTCCAATATGTTTTGTGATAAAAGTATCTTTGAGATTTGAATCTTTTAGAGCTGGAATCAAATCATTGTTAATATCAGTTTTAACGTGTGCTCCCTCATGTAAAAAATAAAATACTATTATCAATACCTTTGGTTGATCATTTTCACATTTTTTAATTCCTTCAAAAATATCTGGTTGTTCGATCTCTAACCAACAACGACTAACATTTCTATAAGAATTTTTCAGTTCATCTACAATATAGTTTAATGACGTTTGTGCATTGGGATCTTTACTACCGTGACCAATTATCATCACATCTACCTCTTTGTTAGATAATGTAATGTTGTTTTCCTTTAGAGTAGTTGTTATTCTATTCTCAACAATATCTACCAAAGTTTTGTGCATACTCATTGATTTAGTTACTAGAAATTTTACTTCTGTATCTTTTTGTAATTTCATTACATCATTTACTGCGATTTTCACTTTTTTTCCTGGATACAGAAAATATGGAACTATTGTTAAATAATCAATATCTTCTTTGAGACATTTTGAAATACCATCTTCAATGAATGGCGGTTCTACTTCTAAAAAACAGTAATCAGTAAAAATATAGTCCCCTTTAGCCTTAATCCTGGCACAAATTATCTCTAATTCTTCAGATGCCTCTCTTTCTCTACTGCCTCTATCAATAATTAATAATCCTCGCTTCAATTCTCTATCCTCGCTATAGATATAGTCAAATTTGGTGGGAATTTCTGTTTTTCTACAATTAATTTACCATTTGACACTAGAATTGCTGCTGCTTCTGAAACACTAGATGTTCCTTCAAAGGCTTTTACAGTATCTGAAGGATTAGGGGCTGTAACTTTAGCTAAATCTTCTCTTTCAATATATTCAACTGGAATTCCCATTTCTTTTCCAGCATCTATCAATCCTTGCACATCTTCAGATTTTTTTATAGAAACTAGTTTTGCCATTGACTTTGAACTAAGTTTGAATTTCTCAAGGCAGTCATTGATACCATCTTTAATAGTTTCTTTTGATGTATCCCAATGCAA
The DNA here is from genome assembly GCA_964343515.1 of uncultured Nitrosopumilaceae archaeon. Classification (GTDB taxonomy): domain Archaea; phylum Thermoproteota; class Nitrososphaeria; order Nitrososphaerales; family Nitrosopumilaceae; genus Nitrosopumilus. The sequence continues at coordinate 112,184 of CAYFJT010000002.1, read as the reverse complement.
TCCTATCCCAATTACCAAACTTGGTGGTCTGTAAATAACTGATTTAGATGCTAAATCATCTTCAATAATTTTATCTGAAATTATCAAGTTTGCTTTAGATTTTGAATTTTTTAATTCTTCTATGGTGCTATATGTTGAAACATTTTTTGGTAATTGTTTGTACCAATTTCTTTCTCCTACATCTTGGAAAACTCCTATTTCTTCTTCATTAACCATGTATGCACTAATTCTAGTAACATTCGAATCATCTTCAATCTTCCAACCAAAATCTCTTCCAACCAAATCAACTGCAATAGTTTTGTTTACATCAGCAGCTGTAGTAATTACTGGTTGAGCTTGTAATTTTTCTGCAATTTTTTTTGCAAGCTCATTTGCTCCACCAATATGTCCTGATAATGCACTAATTACAAATTTTTTTTTATCATCAATTACAATCACTGCAGGATCTGTTTTCTTATCTTTAATGTGAGGTGAAATTAATCGAATTACTGCTCCTAAAGAAAATAGACAGATTATTGCATCATTATTTTTAAAAATCTCAAAAATTTTTTCTGATGTAGGCTCTGAATACCATGTTATTAAGTTATTTTTACTTGAGAATTTTGCGGGTGCAAAAATATTCCATTCCGGAAATAACTCTTTTAGATTTTGACTAATTTTGATACCGTTTTTAGTAATAGCAAGAACTGAAATTTTTTCCATATTCAAAACTTTGCTATTTTAATAAAATACCTTACCCTTTTGGTTCTCTTGCCAATATATTTCCCTCAAAATCAAATAGTATGACATCCATTGGAACTTTTTCTTCACTATGTTTTCGCATGTGTCTATATACTTCACTACAAATTAACTCAAAAAATCCATCTATGTTATTTTCTTGAATTATTTCTGAAACATGTCTTGCAGTATTTGCTTTTTTGATACTCTCAATAACTTTCTCATCTGCATTGACTTTTCCTGCTAATTCTGCTAGAAAATCCATATTGACTTTGGAACCTTTAACATGAGTTTGTTTTACTCCTGTTGCAATCTTTGCAAGTTTTCCGATAAATCCCACTACATATGCCTTTTTGATATTTTTCTTACCGCATTGTTGAATAGTGTAACCTGAAAAATCTCCCATTTGCACAAAACAATGTTCTGGAAGGTCTACAATCTTTTTTGCAAAATCCTCGCTTCTTCCTCCAGTTGTTAATACCACTGTATCATTTCCCATGGCAATTGAGACATCCAAACTTTGTCTAATTGATGCAGCATATGATGCAGTTGAAAATGGAATCACTATACCGCTTGTACCTAAAATTGAAATTCCATCCTTGATACCTATTCTAGGATTATCTGTTTTTGGTCCTAATTCTTTGCCTTTTGGAACTGAAATTACAACTCTAATTCCTTTTTCATTTAGGATATCTTTGCCTATTTCCTGAAGATTTCCTGTAATCATTTTCTTTGGAATTGGATTTATCGCTGGTTTGTTAATTTCCAAACCTAAACCTGGTTTAGTTACTATGCCTATTCCTTCTCCACCATCAATCTCAATTTTATTTTTGTTATCATTTAATGTTAATTCAACAATAATTTCAGCACCATGTGTGACATCTGGATCATCTCCACCATCTTTTATTACAGAACATTTTGCTTTATTTTTTTCAAATTGACATGAATTAACAGAAATTTTGATTGTAGTTTTTTTGGGTAAGGTAATCTCAACTTCTTCAATTTTTTGTTGTTTGATAATTGATAGTAAAGCTGCTTTTGATGCTGCAGTCGCAGAACTTCCTGTAGTATACCCTGTTCTCAACTTTTTCTCTTCTGCCACAAACTGGTAGAATCATTTTACTGTATTAACTCTTGTTTAGTGTTTTTTATTTTCCAAATAGATTTAAAATAAAACTACTTAGAATTTTCATGGGTAAGCCTCTCCAAATAGTAATCACTGGTGCCAATGGATTTGTAGCAAAAAATCTCAGAAAATATTTGTCTGAGAAAAATGTTCATCTAATTTCAATATCTAGAAAAAATTTCAAATCATTCAAAAATGAAACTAAAATTATTTCTAAGAATTATGACCCAAGATCACTTCTTTCTAATATAAAAAACTCTGATGTATTAATTCATCTTGTAGGAATTGGAAAACAATCCACAAAAACTGATTATGAATCCATCAATGTACAATTAACACAAAAAATCATTAATTTATCAAAAAAGGCAAAAATCCAAAAACTTGTTTATATAAGTGGACTGGGCGTATCTACTAAAACCTCTATAGGATATTTTATCTCAAAATTCAAGGCTGAAAAATCTATTATTGACTCAAAAATTAGCTATACAATTTTTCGACCCTCTTATATTATAGGTAAAGATGATCTTTTTACAAAATATCTGAAAAAATCCATTAAAAAAAATAAAATCATTATTCCAGGCTCTGGAAAATATTTGATACAGCCAATCTCTATAGAAGATGTTACAAAATTAATTTTTCAATCCATTATTGAAAAGAGTTTTAAAAATAAAACATTAGATCTTGTGGGTCCTGAAATAATTTCATTTAAGAAATATATTCAACTATTCTTACAAAAGAAAAAAACTAAACTGTATCACGTTGAAATTGAAGATGCTTATCATCTTGCAGTAACAAACTCGAAATTCGATTATGGTGTAGATGATCTAAATATTCTAGTTGGAAATTTTGTTGGAAATCACAAAAAACTTAAAAATCTATCAAAAATGAATTTTCAGTCAGTAAAAGAATTGTTAAAGACCGGCGCCTTGTTTTAATGCATCTACTTTGTTTGTTTTTTCCCAGCCAAATTCAGGCTCATTTCTTCCAAAATGACCGTATGATGCTGTTTTTTTGTAAATTGGCCTTTTCAGGTCTAATTCAGAAATAATTCCTGATGGCTTCATATCAAAATTCTTTCTAACTAAATCTTCAATTTGATTTTCAGGAATTTTGTTTGTCCCAAACGTGTTTACGTATAATGACACAGGTTCTGCAACTCCTATTGCATATGCAAGTTGAACCTCACATCTATCTGCAAGACCTGCTGCAACCAAGTTCTTTGCAATATATCTACACATGTAGCACGCTGATCTATCTACTTTAGATGGGTCTTTGCCAGAGAAAGCTCCTCCCCCATGTCTTCCAAAGCCTCCGTAAGTATCTACTATAATTTTTCTTCCAGTAAGACCTGCATCACCATGTGGTCCTCCAATCACAAATTTTCCAGTTGGATTGATATGGATTTTGACTTCATTTGTCCATAGATTTCCTAATACTGGTTTGATAACCTTGTCAATGATTTCCTTTTCAATCTCTTTTTGAGAAATTTGTGGTGCATGTTGAGTTGATAGAACTACTGTTTCAATTTTTGTAGGCTCGTTATCTTCATATCTTACAGAGACTTGAGATTTTCCATCTGGTCTTACCCATGGTAGTGTTTTGTCTCTTCTAACTTGAGATAATTTTTGAATTAGTTTATGTGCTAATAAAATAGGCATAGGCATTAATTCTTCAGTTTCATTCGTTGCATATCCGAACATTAATCCTTGATCACCGGCGCCTTGTTCTTTTTCTTCAGTTGCTGTAACACCTTGACTAATATCTGGACTTTGAGAATGCAATCTTAAATTTACTTGACAAGTGTCTGCATCAAACATCAAATCTTTATTGTCATATCCGATCTCTCTAATGGTCTTTCTAACTAATTCTTCTTGTGATTTTTTATCTAAATTAGCTTTTGATGTCACTTCTCCTGAAACTGCAACAAAATCAGTTGTTACCATTGTTTCAACTGCCACTCTTGAATCTGGATCTTGTCTAAGAAATTCATCTAAAAATGCATCTGATATATTGTCACAAACTTTGTCTGGGTGTCCTTCTGTCACTGATTCAGATGTAAATAGAAAATTATTTGTCATAAAACTCCCTGCCTAGAGTTCATTTTCTAGTTTGATAAACAACACATTGTTGCCTCTTACGATTACTCTGCCATAATTTGCGATAGTTTTCCCTTCATGTAATTCTTCAGCGTCTGTCATAATCAAATTCATGTATGAATCAACATTATCCATTTTACCTTTGTATTCAACTTCATTCTTCAGTCTTACAGTAACTTTCTTCTTTGTACTTTTTTGAAGAGTCGTTAGAGGTCTTTTTGCGCTATTTGATTGAGACATTAGTTGTTCACTTATTTTGCAACTTTGTTCTCTAGAATAAAAGCCTTGCCTCCTTTGAAGAAATAGAAATTCCTTAAATTTTTTCTCCTTTTTCTAAATATAATATAGATGATCTCAACTGGTTTGGAAAAATTAGATAAATTTCTGTCTGGAGGAATTCCACATGGTGTTATTGTAGATATTTTTGGTAAAAATGGAACAGGAAAAACCCAACTACTCTTACAATTAACGATAAATTCCATCAAAAATGGTGGTCATGTTTTGTATTTTGATACAACAGGTGGGTTTAGACCTGAAAGAATATTGGATATTCAAAAAGAATCTGAATCTCAATTTGATTTCCTTAATCAAATCACAGTTTCAAGATTAACTAACACCTCTGAACAAATCAATTCAATAAAAAATATTGACAGAAATTTTTCATTAATTGTTATTGATAATGTAACTGATTTGTTTTCTTATGAATATCAAAAAGATGAATCTGTTTTCGAGAAAAATTCTTTATTTATGAAATATATGCATGATTTAGCAAATTTTGCAATATCTCAAAAAATCCCCATTGTTGTTACTAACATGATAAGAAATATGGAAGGAAAAGAAATTGAAAATATGAAAAGTGCAATTGATCCATTCACTCATGTCAAAATACATCTAACAAAAAATTCATCAAAATTTTATGGAAAAATTTATTCTCCGTTTATAGAACATTCATTTTGTTACACAATTGACAAATCAGGGCTTTCTTCTTCTGAAGATATTTAACGGTCAATAATGAAGTAAACCAATGGCAGGAATATTTGATTCTATTCCAATCATTATTGTAGTATTATTTGCACTTGGATTAGTTGGCGTAATTGTTTATGAAAGATCACGATCTAAAACCCCACATGAATCAGATTCCTGAATCTTTGTTTGAGAATTTTGGTTTTTCCAATCTAACTGAAATTCAAAAAAAAGCTGCACCGATAATTTTACAAAAAAAAGATTGTTTAGTTATTGCACCTACTGGCTCGGGAAAGACAGAATGTTCTGTAATCCCCATATTTTCTTTATTAAAAAATTCTAAGAAACCTGGAAAAATTAAAGCTCTTTACATTACTCCTTTACGTGCACTAAATCGAGATGTTTTTCGAAGAATTACAAAATATGCTCACCAAAATGACCTGTCTATCGAAATCAGACATGGTGATACCACCCAAAAAGACAGAAAAAAAATTACTGAAAATCCTCCTGATATACTAATCACAACTCCTGAAACCTTAGTTATTCTATTAACTCAAGTCAAATATCTTGATGCATTATCAGAATTAGAATGGATTGTAGTAGATGAAGTACATGAACTATTATCTAGTGAAAGAGGTACTCAACTCTCTCTAAGTGTTGAGAGATTAGAATTTAATTCCAAATTACCACTGACAAAAATAGGACTATCTGCTACAGTTGGTAATTTTGAAGAAGCAGGAAAATTTGTTGTAGGCACTAAAAGAAAATGTGAAATAATTAGAGATACTTCTGTGAGAAAATATGATATAGAAATAAAATATATTGATGGAACAATTTCTGATGTAGCAGAAAAAATTGTTGAACATGTATCTGATTTGGATTTGAATTCCCCAATTCTCTTGTTTACTAATACTAGAGGCGAATCAGAATTTCTAGCCTCAATCCTCAAAGAAAAATCTACCATTCCAATTGAATTACATCATGGTTCTCTTTCCAAAGAAGTTAGGGAAGAAACTGAACAAAATTTACGTGAAGGAAAAAGGGGAATTGTTGTTTGCACATCTTCATTAGAATTAGGATTGGATATTGGCTCAGTTGAATTAGTAATTCATTATGGTTCACCTAGACAAGTGTCCAAATTAGTTCAAAGAATAGGTCGAAGTAGACATAATCGAAATGCATCTGCTAAGGGATTAATCATCACAAATAATTCTGATGATGAATTTGAGGCACAAGCAATTTTTCAAAGAATTCAGGATGGTTCTATTGAGGAACAAAGAATTCATCATGATTCTCTTGACGTTCTAGCTCATCACCTAGTTGGATTAACAATGCAAATTGGAGAAATCTCAGTTGAAAAAGCATTTGATATGATTAGACAAGCTTATCCATTTAGAAATTTAAAACTAGAAGAGCTTGTAGATGTTTTAGATTTACTTGACTCAAATTATTTGATATTCTTTGATAGAACAAAGATGACTTTTTGGAAAAAAGGCCGTTCTTTCAAATATTATTTTGAAAATCTTTCTACAATTCCTGATATACTTAAATTCAAAGTGTTTGATAGTGTGGGAAAAAAAATCATTGGAACTTTAGATCAAAGATTTGTAGGTGATTATGGTGACTCTGGAAATATTTTTGTTCTAAAGGGTTCACAATGGAGAGTTCTCAATGTTGATGAGAAATCATTCACAGTAAATGTTGAACCATTTAGAGGTGGAGGAATCACTGTTCCATATTGGGAAGGTGAGAATATTCCTATTGACTATAAGACTGCCAGAAAGGTGGGTAATTTTAGAAGTAAAGTGAAAAATGGCTCACTCCAATTAACAAACAAAACTATTGAAAAACTAAATTTTAATGAAATTTCTGATGAAAACAATATTGTAGTTGAGTCTAGTAGATCTCAAGGCTCAATTGTAATTCATTCCTGTTTTGGTACAAAAATAAATTCTACACTTTCAACACTGATTTCTTCTATGTTGTCTTCTATGTTAGGCTCAATTGTGGATTCTCGATCTGATGGATATAGAATTGCATTATCTTCTAGATCAAGAATTTCAGAAAAACTATTTCTCGAAGTCCTAAAAGATGATTATGATTTATTTTCTATGGTAACAGCTTCACTTGCTGGCACTCACAATGTTAATTGGAGAACTTGGTGTGTTGCAAAAAAATTTGGTATTGTAGGTAGAGGTGCAGTTTATGAAAGAAAATCTGCCCGATTTTTGTATGAAAGATATGCAAAGACTGCACTTGTACAAGAAGCATTACGTGAATTATTTCATGACAAGTATGATCTCAAAAATACCGATAAACTTCTAAAAGAAATTCGTGACGACCAAATTCATGTAAAATGGCTAGAAGTTGACCAATTTTCAAAATTAGCAGAACCAATACTAGATCATACATCAAAATATTATTCCTCTCCTGCAAATCTTGATAAAGGAATTTTAGATCTTGTTAAAGCTCGACTAGAAAAAACAAAACATCGCTTAATCTGTGCTAGATGTGGAAAATGGGAACGTGTTGTTGAAACAAATGAAGTAAAGAATATTCTAATTTGTCCTTATTGTAAAGGACGACAAATTACTGCTACATTTTATTCTGATTATGATCTTCCTAAAATTATTCGCAAGAAACATGAAGGTAAAAAATTGACTAGTGAAGAAAAACATAAGGTAGATCGTGCCTGGAAAGTCTCTTCTCTGGTGGAAAATTTTGGTAAAACTGCAATTATTGTCATGTCTGGCTATGGAGTAGGAGCAGACACTGCTGCAAGAATTCTACGAAATATGGTTGATGAAGAACATTTGTTCAAACAGATCTATGAGGCAGAAAGACAATATGTAGTAACTAGAGGTTTTTGGGATTCCTAGTTCTTTTTTGTAATTTTAGAAAATGCTGTAAGGAACATCTCTATTCTACCTTCTAATCCAGCTTTTGCATTAAGACCGGTAATTGAAACAATCTCTCCTAATTCACATTTGTCAATTAGTCTAGCTTGATTTCTCCATCCTTTTATCCAAATTTGTCCTGTATCATCTTCTACAAACATTTCCGAAAGTGCAATTGATTCTCCTGTTTTTGTTTGAACTTCACGTCTTTCAGGAACTTTCAAAATTATTGCTTCAATACAATAGCTGCCATCTACTTTAACATCATTAATTTTTGTTCTAAGTTGAGATAGTGAAGGAATACTTTCATCATTATCTAGCTTTCTTACAAAGGAATTTTCATCAAGTGCAATTGAATTTCCATAAACTTTTGATGGCATGCATTCTATAACATCTCCTTCTACACAAATACTAGTTGAATTTGATGAATCACTAATGTTGTAAAGATTCTTTTGATTATCTACAGCTAAAATCATGTTTTTTCCATTTTCTGTTGGTGACATTGAAAGAACCCTTGCAATTATCGGCTCTGCTTCTTTACCTCCTTCAATCTCAATTATTGTTGCGTCGTTTCCATGAATTTCTAATCCTTGATTTCCAGATTTTACTCTAACACCAAGTAGTCTTACTTTGGCTGATTGTGAAATCATATTTGGAATTGATGACTCATCTTTCCCCCATAGAACAACTCTCATTCCATTACCATCCTTTCCTTTTAGCCTCATTCTTAGGGCCTTTCCAGGAATACCTCTAGAGTTTGTAAACTCCATTCCGCTAATTACTCCGTCAATTTCTCCTAAAATGACAAGATCTTTTTGACCTTCTTGTAACTCACTCACATCTTTTGTGATTGTGTCTATAGTTGGAATCTCACTTGAAGAATCAGTAGCTTCTACATTTGAACCTGAACCAATGTTAATTGTTGGTGAACCATCTAGATCTGATTTCACATATGCTTTGATGATTTTAATCAAGTCTCCTGGTTTTAGATTTTCAATTCCAGGAAGATTTGCTTTATCATCCCACAACTTTACACTTGCTGTAGAATTTGCATCATCATATACTGTCATAGTTCTGAGATAAAATGGAGACCCATCTTTTCTTGAAAATTGTTTTGCAGGAGATAGATTCAAAACTCTAGTTTCTAACGAAATTTCTTTTGCACCCGCATAGAGATCTTTTAAACTCATTTCTACTTTTAATGGACCTGATAATGTAACACCATAATCTGATGCGATTAAGAATAAGGCACCTTGATCAGTTAGATAACCTGCGCCAATTTTTTCTTTTTTTAGTTTTATTTGCTCTTCAATTATTTCTTTAGTAAGATCTGGTTTTTGCCCAATTAATTTTTCAACTAGACTATCAAATTCAGACAATTCAAAATTACTACCTTTATTCTATTAATAAAAATTTCATTATCTACTATCATTTTGTTTGTGTAAAATTATATCTCATAATTGTCAATTTCAAATTGATATCATCAAATTTTTCTTATTTTGAGTATATTGTCTCATAATTGACTTGACTCCTGCAAAATCTATGGTTTAATCACTGATTAAGTAAATTAGTAGGATGATCGCAGTTTCATTATGTCATGTATTGATGTTAGCCATTTATCAAAATCATATGGCTCCCTCAAAGCAGTAGATGACATTGTTTTATCAGTAAAACCTAGTCAAGTTTTTGGATTTTTAGGCCCAAACGGTGCTGGAAAATCAACAACTATCAAATTACTCACCACATTGATTCCCCCTTCAAACGGCTCTCTTACGATATTAGGAATTGATGCAATTAAAAATCCTTTGGAAATACGCCACAAAATTGGAGTAGTTTTACAACAACCAAGCTATGAGCCTACTTTATCAGTTGAAAAATCTCTTGACAAGTATGGGATGATGTGGGATGTTCCAAAATTCCAACGTAAGGAAAGAATGGAACAACTCTTGAAAGATTTTGATCTAGTTGAGATTAGAAAAAAAAGAAATGAAGATTTGTCTATTGGTCAGCGAAGAAGAGTGCAAGTTGCACGTGAATTCATGCATGATATGGATTTGTTATTTTTAGATGAACCTACAGTTGGATTAGATCCTAGCGCAAGACGAAAATTATTGGATTATTTAAAAAATAAAGTTAAAACTGGATTGACAATTTTCTATACCACTCATATTCTAACAGAGGCAGAATATCTTTGTGATGAAATTGCAATTATTGATAAAGGAAAAATTGTCACTGTTGATTCACCTGAAGCATTAAAAAGTAAATTTGGAAAAGAAAAAACTATCAAAATACATATGTTAGAAAAAATTTCCAAAATTTCTGATCTACTTAATGGAATTTCTGATTGCATAATAAATTTTGAATCTGGAACAAATATTGTTATTCATTCTGAACAATCTGAATTAGTTCTGTTGAAAATTCTAAAAATATTAAATGAAAATAATATTGAGATAGAAGATCTTTCTGCAGTTCCTACGAATCTTGAAGAAATATTCTTAAAAATGATGAGAAAAAATGCATCCGATAATTAGACTTGTTAATAGAAATATTACAATTTCTTTGAATCCTGGATTTTTAATTTGGCAGGTGATCTTTCCTTTGATCTATATTTTTGTTGCAGGTTTTGCATATGCCCCATTAATTCAAAATGTCCCATTTGGCACAAAGGATCTTGATTATCCTGCATTTCTAGCCTCAGGAATGATTGGGTTCAATATCATGAACAGTACGTTAGTTTCTGGAATCATAATATGGAATGATCGACGACATGGAATGTTTGAACAAATAATGTCTGGTCCGTTTACAAGAAGCCATTATATTCTAAGCAATATTTGCACTATAGGCATCATTGGTTTAGTTAGTGCATCTTTGATTGCCTTAGTAGGATATCCGGTATTTTTTGAATCTGTAGAATTTTCATTAATTACAATTCCTGTGATTGTTTTTGGTGCCATTACTGGTTCTGTTTTATTTGGATCATTGGCATCAATAATTTCAACTAGATTACGTTCTAGTGAAGGATTTAACGTAATTATTAACACTGTTTTTCTATTTTTTGCATTTGTTAGTTCGGCATTTTATCCTGCAGACAACGTGCCTGAACCATTACGTACTGCATTTTATCTAAATCCGTTAACTTATCTGGTTGATGTAATTAGAGCGGGGATTTTTGGAAACATTACAGAATTTGTAATAATAGAAATGATAGTACTTGTTGTAATTGCATCTACTCTTTTTGTTATTGCATCAAAACTTCTAACTAAATTAGATTTTTAAAAAAATCATTTTTTAAAATTTTCATACATTTTATTAATTTTTTTAATTATATCTAAACTTTCATATTCAATCAAACTTAGATTTGGTATTACACAATGACCTCCAATTATTCCTGGATACATTTTTGGTCTGTTCTCTAAATTCTCATGTATTTCATCTGCAAATTTCCACATCTCATCAAAATCTATTCCTTCCTTTTCACAAATCATTTTTGTTATTTGTGCATAGTTAATGAGCCATCCATAATATGATGTATCAACTAGGATTTTAGCAAGTTCACCTGTTTTTGTAGTTGAGAACCAATCAACTTTCTGAAATCTTTTTTCTAAATCTGATTTTATTTCAGGATTAATTTCGTTATCGTCTGAGGCGATAAATTTTGTATATTTTTTAATATCATCTAAGAATCTTCTATGAACACCACGAACTGGTGAAAATAAAACTGGAACATTAGATTTTTCTTGAATATTTTTTGTGGTACCTGGTCTTACAGTAGAATGTATGATTATTGCTTTTAGATTTTTTAACTTTGGAATCCAACCTAATGTAATGTCTATAAACTCTGTTAGTTCTCCTGGCAAACAGACATGAAGATATTCTGGATTTTTGATTATGTCGTTTTCTGAGTATTTTTTACACTTTGAAGAGTCTGTATCAATACCTATACAATAGAAATTTCTTTCTTCTAATAATCCAAATAGGGTCTCGCCTACTTCTCCCATACCTAATACTATATCTGACATTGTACCTTTTTTCAGAAAAATACTTCATGCTATATTCGTGTTACAGTTTTTTTGTTTTTTAGATAAAGTAGCCCGAGGCAGATTCGAACTGCCGTCACGGGCTCCAAAGGCCCATATGCTTGACCTCTACACTATCGGGCTGCTAAATCGAACACGCTAACTCCCTTAATGAACTTTTTATTCTAATTTGCCTAAAACCAAATTAATTTCTGATAACTCTAATTAATTTCTCAATAGGATCTTCCATTTGATTTAGAATCTTTTTTGCTTTTTGTTGGTTTAATTGCTTAGATTCAAAAAACTTTGTTATTTGTCTTGAAACTTTTTTAGGATTTGTTTCTCTTTTGATTAATCCCTTTTTTACCAAAAAATTCTCTATGCTATTTGGAATTGCATTATATGATATTGTAGGAACTCCCATTAATGCCGACTCTGCAGTCATAGTACCACCTGAACCAATGAAAACATCTGTATTTTTCAACAAATGTTTCCCATCAAATGACATTTTTAGAACTTTGGCTTTTTTACCTATCTTTTTTTGTAGTTTTTGAATTTGTTTTGTATACCTGCCCAAAATAACAATATTTTCATCACCAAATTCAGAAATTACATTATTAATAATTGGAATAATCTTATTTGATTTTTGAGTATATGCTGCTTCCTCTTCTTCTATTCTTATCAAAATATTCTTTCTTTTATTATCTCTAAATGGAAGTTTTTTCTGTCCATCTGTTTCTCTTTTGATTGTTACTGCTGCATCAATTGATTTGTATGGAATGATGTTTTTTTCATTTATGCCAAATTTTGAAAATTTTTTCTTTGGAATTGTGTAAGGAATTAGAAGTTTCTGAATTAATGGTAATGTTAATTTCATCACTGCCTCGGCGTGTGGTGAATCACAAAATGCTATATGTCTAATTACCAAACCAAATGAGATTCTTGCAGCTTCAGGTGAGCAAAAACTAATTACAAGATTTGGTGAAAATGCTTCAATTTTTCTAGTAAGTTTTTCCATTCTCTCTATTCCTGCTTTTAATTTGGAATTTTTACTCCCTCCACCATGTTTACCTACAAAAATTAAGTCAAAATTTCGAATTTTTGCTAATTTTGAAACTTCTTCATAATCTCTAGAAGTACACAAAATCTTGTTTTTTTTACCTAATTTCTCAATTATTGGTTCAGAAAATAATAATTGCTTTGGAGTCAGAATATCTATCCATATTTTCAAGTAATTTTCATAATTGAAGTTAGTTCAATAAGTTTTTCTTAGTCTAATCCTAAGTTTTGTGTAATGGGTGGAACAAAAGTTGTTGTTTATGGCCTTAGTACAGAAGGATATGCCATTGCATCACAAATGGCCATTAAAGGAGCCGATGTTTCCATAATTGACGAATCAACCCCATCTGCAATTTCATTAAAAGCAGAAATTGCTAAAACATATCCAAATGTTTCATCTCTAAAAGAGGATGAACCATTATTAGCAATGGAACCAATTGAAGTTGCAATTTCAAAAGCTCAATACTTGTTCTTTACTCCTAGAATAAGAAAAACTGGACAGGATATCAAAACTGAGATTCATTCAAAATTCAAGGATGCAACTACATCTTTAAAGAAAAAAAGTTCTGTTGTTTTTACTCTTCCCACAGGGTTTGGTGGAAATAACGAAAATATTTCTTTACTTGAACATGTTACAGGATTAGAAGTCGGAAAGCATATTTCATATTTTTACTATCCTTTAGAGGGTACTGATAAACAACCAAAAATTATTGGTTCTTTTAATGGCAAGGAAGATCCTATACTATCTGATTTACTAACTACTGGAAAAAAAGAGAAAAACTTTTTTGCAATTTCATCATCTGAACATTTTCATGCAATTAATGTTCTATCAAGATTTTCAAGTCTATGTAGCGTATTAGAAGTTTGCAAATACGCCCAAGATGACATCACTAAAAATGATTTATCCTCGGATGACTTTCAAGAAATATTCCTTGATGATATGGTTGGAGGCTTACTTGATCTCAAATCTTTGGGCTCGTCTTTTGAAGGTGCAAACACACTCATGTATCTTATTAATGGAAGTGTAAAGGGGATTGATGGTTACATCAAACGATTAATAGATGAAATACGTGCAACGTTAAAGAAAAATGATCTTAAAGCTAGTAGAACAAAAATTGCATTATCTTGGACACTTGATCAACATTCAATGCGTGGAGATAAAATTGAAATGCTACAAAATTTGACTTCAAGACTACGTGATTATATCGGTGATGTCGAGGCATATGAAGATCCAAACTTTGATCTATTTCACAGTGATAAAACTACAATTGTCGTAGCTTGTTCAAAATCTGATTTTACAAATATTGAAAAAACTAAACAAGATTCTGATTTGATTATTGTCAAAGCAAATCCTTTGTGTAAAACAATCCAATAATGGTATAAATTAGCTAAACGAATATTCTGTTTGAAATGTCTAATGATAATGAATCTGATGAAATTCCTGTAAATGTTGTTTCTGAAAATGAACCTGATGCACTGATCGAAGAGTCAGAATCTTCAGATGTAGTTGAAGTAAATTCTTCAGAGTTATTAGATGCAGAAAAACAAAAAACTTCAGAATGTGAAGAAAAATTAAAACATATTTTAGCAGATTTCCAAAATCTTACTAGAAAGACACAATCTGATATTGAAAATGGTATAAATGCTAAAGTAGATAAATTCCTATTAGATTTTCTAAAAATCTATGATGATTTTGTTCGTGCAAGAGATGTCTTTTCTGAAAACAAAATCAATACTGAAGGTCTTGATTCAATTTTAAAAAACATGGATTCTCTATTAAAAAAATATGATGTGACTCCAATTGATGCATTGGGAGAAATTTTTGATCCAAATCTTCATGAGGCAATATCTGTTATCACTGATTCTAATCTGGATGATAATGCAATTACAAAAGAGATTAGGAAGGGATATATTTCTCAAAAGAGGATTATAAGACCGACATTAGTAGAAATTTCAAAAAAAGGATGATAATAAAAAATGGCTAAAGTAATAGGTATAGATTTAGGAACAAGTAACTCGGCCGCAGCAGTAATGATGGGTGGAAAACCAACAATTATTCCTGCAGCTGAAGGTCAAACTGTAGGAGGAAAGGCATTTCCATCAGTAGTCGCTTTTTCTAAAGAAGGAGAACTCTTAGTTGGTGAACCTGCTAGAAGACAAGCAGTTACAAATCCAGATAACACCATTATTGCAGCTAAACGAAAAATGGGTTCTGATCATGTTTTTAAAATTCAAGATAAAGAATACAAACCTCAACAAATCTCTTCATTCATTCTACAAAAAATAAAAAAAGATGCTGAAGCATTTGTAGGAGAAACTGTAGAAAAAGCAGTTATCACAGTTCCAGCATATTTTGATGATAATCAACGTCAAGCAACAAAAGATGCAGGAACAATTGCTGGTCTTGATGTTGTTAGGATAATTAATGAGCCAACTGCTGCATCCTTGGCATTTGGATTAGATAAAGCAAAAGAAGACATGAAGATTCTTGTCTTTGACTTTGGTGGTGGTACTCTAGATGTTACTATAATGGAAATGGGAGGTGGTGTTTTTGAAGTAATGAGTACTTCAGGTGATACACAACTTGGTGGAACTGATATGGATAAAGTTCTGATTGACTACATTGTTGATGAATTCAAGAAAAAAGAAGGAGTTGATCTCTCTCAAGATACAACTGCAATGACAAGAATTAGAGAAGCTGCAGAAAAAGCAAAAATTGAATTGTCTACTGTAATGGAAACTGATATCAATTTACCATTTATTGCACATGATCCATCATCTGGTGCTAAGAATCTTGAATTAAGATTAACCAGATCTAAACTTGATGAATTAATTGGACCTATTGTTGATCGCTGTAAACCTTCTATCCAAAAAGCACTTGAAGATGCAAAAATTGCAAATTCTGATATTAACAAAATAGTAATGATTGGTGGACCAACAAGAATTCCACTAGTCAAAAAGTTCGTTAGTGAAGTTATTGGTAAAGAAGTTGAATCAGGAGTTGATCCTATGGAAGCAGTAGCCATGGGAGCCGCAATTCAAGCAGGAATTATTGCCGGTGATGTGACAAGTGATATTGTTTTACTTGATGTTACTCCATTAACTCTAGGTATTGAAACACTTGGAGGTGTTAGAGAACCTCTTATAGAAAGAAACACTACCATTCCAACTTCAAAAGGTAAAGTGTTCACAACTGCAGCTGATAATCAAACAGCTGTTACTATCCATGTAGTTCAAGGGGAAAGACCTATGGCAACAGATAATGTATCATTAGGAAGCTTTAATCTAACTGATTTACCTCCTGCTCCAAGAGGAGTTCCTCAAATTGAAGTAAAATTCGATATTGATGCAAACGGAATCATTAATGTAACTGCAAAAGATCTTGGAACTCAAAAGGAAGCAAAAATTACTATTGAAACTAAAACAAAACTATCTGAAGAAGAGATTGAAAAATTAAAGGAAGATGCTGAAAAATTCTCTGAAGAAGACAAAAAGAAAAAGGAAAAAATTGATCTCAAAAATGAAGCTGAAAGTTACATCTACACTACTGAAAAATTAGTCAATCATGATCTTAAGGATAAAATCTCTCAAGAACAAGGAATCAAAATCACTGATGCAGTGAAGGAAGTAAAAGAAGTCATAGATAAAGAACCTGAGGAATTAAAACCAAAACTTGAAGCATTACAATCAATAGTAAATGAAGTAACTACCGAACTTTACAAGAATGCTGCTCCTCCACCTGGTACTGATGGACAACAAGGTACTGATGGACAACAAGGTACTGATGGACAACAAGGTACTGATGGACAACAAG
>CAYFJT010000002.1:68898-95396 GCA_964343515.1 uncultured Nitrosopumilaceae archaeon | reverse complement strand
GGTACTGATGGACAACAAGGTACTGATGGACAACAAGGTACTGATGGACAACAAGGTACTGATGGACAAACAACAGACCCATCTTCAAATGATGAAACAAAAACTAACTGACACTCAAAATTTAACCATTTATACAGTAATTAGAATAAAGGAATAATTCATGTCTGCAAAACGAGATTATTATGAAGTTTTAGGAGTATCAAAATCGTCTTCAAGTGATGAAATTAAAAAACAATATAGAAAATTAGCTTTAAAATTTCACCCTGATCGAAACCAATCCGCTGAAGCAGGAGAACACTTCAAAGAAATTTCTGAAGCATATGCAGTTCTTTCTGACATTGAAAAAAGACAACTTTATGATCAACATGGCCATGCAGGTGTAGATGGAAGATATTCCAGCGAAGATATTTTCCAAGGTGCAAGAGGTGATTTTAGCGATATTTTTGGTCGTGGAGGCGGTGGATTTGATTCTATTTTTGAATCGATTTTTGGTCGTGGAGGCGGTGGATTTGGTCAACAACGTGGTTCTGATATTCTTTATCAAACATCAGTAACATTGGAAGATGTTTTACATGGAAAGCAAATGGAAATTGAATTACAAAAACAAATTCAATGTGATGTTTGTAGTGGCTCAGGTTGTAAACCTGGATCTAACAAGAAAACATGTTCTTCATGTAACGGACAAGGTCAGGTAAGACAAACACGTAACATGGGATTTGCATCATTTGTTACAGCTGCACCATGTTCTTCATGTAAAGGTCAAGGTTCAATTATTGAAACTCCTTGTGGTGATTGTAAAGGTCAAGGAAAAAGAAAGGGCACAAAAAAAGTGACATTTGATATTCCACCTGGAATTGATTCAGGTGATTATACCGTACCAAATGAAGGAAACGAAGTACCTGGAGGCTCGAATGGTGATCTAATTGTTAGAATTCAGGTACAACACCATCCAAAATTTAATCGAGATGGAAAAGATATCTTCTATGATCAAGATGTTTCTATGGTAGATGCAACACTAGGATGTGAAGTAATTGTTCCTACTTTAGAAGGAACTGAAAAAATTAAAATTGATTCTGGAAGTCAACCAAACACAATTATCAAATTAAAAGGAAAGGGTGTACCACACATCAATTCTAGAGGTAGAGGAGATCAGTATGTTCGAATTGTAGTAAATATTCCTAAAAAACTCAGTAAACATCAAAAAAATCTACTTGATGAATTTAAACAAAGTAGTGATTAACTGATAATGAAGATTGCATTAGATGTAGATGGTGTACTTGCCGATGTGATACTATCCTGGCTAAATTATAGTAATTCAATTAGACAAGAAATTAAAAAACATGAAATTACTGATTGGAATTTTTGGAAAAAATTTGAAATTAATCGTTATGATTTTTATTCTGAATTAAATTCTTGTTGGAAAAATTGGCTTACCATTCCTCCTACTGAAAAAAATTTATCTTCAGTCACAAAAAATCTTTCTAATGTTGGTCAAGTAGATATTGTAACTGCAAGAGAACATTCAACTGATTCTTTTGTAAAGAACTGGTTAGAATATCATAATGTCTCTTATGATAACTATGTTTCAATAATTGACGGTCCTATGAAAGCTGATTTAGATTATGATGTTTTTATTGATGATTCACCATTAAATGCATTAAAATTTCTACAAAATAATAAAAAAGTAATTCTGTATTCTCAACCTTGGAATCAACATATAACTGAAACAAACATTGATCGAATTTCAAATCTTTCTGAAGCGATAAAAAAATTAAATTAATTTTTTACAAATTTTTTAATATTTACTTGATGTCCTTTTCTTACATGTGATGAGTGTGTTGTTTTTAACAATTCTGAAATTTTGTCATCATCATAAAATTTGACATTGTAACGTCCTAGTACTTTTTTACAATTCATACAATACACTTCTTTGAATTCTATTTCCATTTTGATTGATATTCTTTTTTCACTATAATAAAGAAACTTATTCTAGATTTCAAAAATTTCCATTGCGGGAGTCGCCCAGCCTGGTCAACGGCGTAAGGTTCAGATCCTTATCTTCTAGGAGTTCGTGGGTTCAAATCCCACTTCCCGCATATCTAATTATTTTCTAATTTTCTCTTGATATTTTTTAAAAGAAGTTTGTTAATTGTTTCACCAGATGCTTTTCCTCTCAATTCTTTCATAGCAATTCCCATTAGAGGCCCAATTGCTCTTTCTTTTTGATTTTCTACAATTTTTTGATTCTTTTCAACAATTTCTTTACAAATACTCTCTAATTCTGATTCGTCAATAGTCTCAATCGAAGTATTATTTATTGCCTCTTCTATTGTAAGGGATTTTCCATTCATAATATTCTCAAAAATAATTTCAACTGACTCTTTAGCAATTTTTCCTTCTTCTAAAAATTGAAATGTTTTTGTTATTTCTTCATTTTTTAATAATTTTGAATTCAATCCATTTCTTTCTAAATTTGTGATAGTTGAACATAATACTGATGCAACAAATGTTGGATTAACTTTAGTTTTTTCAGTTATCTTTTCAAATAATTCAAAATAGTTTGAATCAAAAAGTTGTTCTGATAATTGGAGATTAAGTTGATATTTTATTTGAAGATCTTTTATTGAATCATCCCATGATTTTGGAATGTTGTTTATTGCATCATCTAATTCTCTTTTTGAAATTATTATTGGAGGAATATCTGTTTCTGGATACATTCTTGCTGCCCCTGGTCTTGGTCTGAGAAATTTAGTCTCACCACTTTGTGTTGCTAATCGTGTATCAATTGGAATTCCTTCATTTCGAATGTATTCTATTCTCAAAATTATCTGATCTATAACTACACTGATTTTTTCTTCTGGTGTTGCTAAAATTAAAAACCCATCATTGTCATTGATTTCTAATGTTTTCTTCAAATCATTGATATCTGTATTTTCAACTCCGTAATTTGGTAATTCATCAGAATGAAAAACACCTCCTATTCCAAAAAATCTGACTAATTCTGCCACTTCTTTCCCTAATCGAATTCCTTCATAAGGAGAATATCCAAACATGCCTGACATGTTTCTAAATGAAATTCCAATTATCTTCTGATTTTTCTTTATGGCATTTTGGATAATTTTTGATTTACATTTTTTGAATAACTCTGTAACATCTTTTCTATCTCCATCATTATGAGTCCAATCAATTCCTTGTAATTTTTTTGAAATTTTTAATAACCCGTGTTGTCTTTTAGCCTCATATTCTACTACTTTTTCTAATTGATCGAGTTGCTGAACTCCTTTGACTTCAATTACGACATTTCCATCTTTAATTGAAACATTAACATCTTGCCTGATTGAACCTAATCCTCTTTTCACTTTTTTTGTACTTCTTAAAATTCTCCCTAATGCCAATGCAATTTTTTTAATTTCGTGTGGTTTTACTTCAAATGGTTCAGTAGCAATTTCAACTAGAGGAACCCCTAAACGCTCTAACCCATATTTCTTAATTGCCCCATCTTCTCCCAAAATTTTTGCTGCATCTTCTTCAAGACAAATAGATTGAATTCCAATCTCTTTATCTTCAACATTAAAAGAACCTCCTTGCGAAATTAACATTGTACGTTGAAATCCAGTAGTATTTGATCCATCTACAACTGTTTTTCTCATTGGATAAATTTCTTTAAATACATTTGATTTTAGAGCAGATGCAATAACTAGGGAAATTTTCTTTGCATCACTATCTAATTCATGTGGTGGTTCTTCATCTTGTTCAACTAAACAACTACTTTCTGGATTTGCAAAATACATTATTGTTTTTGATTTTGATTTTTCAAATAATGCTGCAGGATCATATTCTCCTAATTCACTTTTTGCAGCACGTAATTTTCTTTGAAATTTAATAGAATATTCATCTGAATCAATATGCGTGCAATTACAAAATAATTTTTTATTTGTATCTAGTTGTTGATGAATTTCAAGTCCCACTTTAACACCTAATTCATCTATTAACAATTCTGACATTTTTTCTCCTAAATTGATATTTCAGATGCAATATTATCAAGCATAATTTCTTTTACTTCCTCAATATTCTGAGTATTCCCAAGTGCCCACATTGCTTTTACTAGAGCAGTCTCTGGAAGCATATTTTCTAAAGGAATTATGCCTAAATTTAGAAGATCTCTGCCACTTTCATACACGGTCATTCTCAATCTTCCATCAATACACTGTGATGTCATGCCTAGAAACATCCCTTTTTCATTGGCTTTTTTTACAGAATCATACATAACTCTTCCAATATGCCCTAATCCTGTACCTTCAAAGATTATTCCTTTGTATCCGTTATCAATGATTTGTTCAACTAATTTTGGATCATATCCTGGATAGTATTTTACCAATGCAATTTTTGTATCTAAGTTAATTTTTGGTTGGAATTCTTGAGTTTTATAGAATTCTTTAGAAATATTTTTTTGAATTTTTTCTTCTGCAATTATGAAAGCAGGATCATCTCCTATTGTTTGAAATGCTCCTCGTTTACTTGTATGATTTTTTCTAACTCTTGTTCCAATGTGACATGCAACAGTATTATCATTTTCATCACTGTGCATAACAATGTAAACTCCCTTTGTTTTGCTTTCTGTAATGAATTTAGTTGCACCAATCAAATTTAATGCTGCATCTGATGATGCTCGATCAGATGATCTTTGTGACCCAACTAAAACAATTGGAATTGGAAATCCTGCTAATGCAAATGAAAGAAATGATGATGTATAATGCATTGTGTCAGTTCCATGAGCAATAATAATTCCTGAATAGTCTGAATTTGAGTAACTATTGATTTTCTTAGCTATCTCTAACCAATTTTCTGGCATAATGTTTTCAGAATACTCTGATAACAAAACTTCAGCATCAATATTTGCAATTTTTGCAAGCTCTGGAACTGAGGAATTCAACTCTTCTGCAGTTAACACTGGAGTAACTGCTCCTGTTCTATAGTCTACTTTGCTTGCAATTGTGCCTCCTGTTGAAAGTAACAATACTTTTGGTAATCCCTCTATCTTGCTAATTTTTTCAGGTTCATCAACATTTTTTTCTGATGATTGAACTTTTTCAATACTCTTAATTTTTGCAATTTCTAACCCAACATTATATCCGCTTTTTAATTTCAAAACAATGTGCTTATCGTCACTGTGCTCATATCGAGGCATAATTATGCCTGAAAACGTAGTACCTGAGAGGATTTTAACTGAATCTCCAACAACTATTTGATTGTGCTTTAGAAATTCTAACGAATTACCTTCATATCCTCTATGTTCTGACATTTATGAGAATTAAATTTGTTATTTTATTAAAACTACCTGTAATAGGACGCTACTAATTTTTCGCCCATCTTGAGGTCTTTTTGTTCTCTAACTTTCTTCACTGCTTCTTCAAAGTGTTTCATAGTTACTTTGGCTTCAATACTACTCTTTTCAACATCTTTGACATCTGGGTGTTTATCTAAGAATTCGTGAATTACTAATGAAACTGCTGTATTTGCAATAGATGATGTATCTGCACCACTCATTCCATCTGTAATTTCTGCAATCTTATCCATGTCCACATCGTCTCCTATTGGAATCTTCTCAGCATTAATTTCAAGAATACGTTTTCTACTATCTTTGTCTGGATTTGGAACTTGAATAATTTTGTCAAATCTACCTGGTCTTAATAATGCAGGATCAATCATGTCTGCTCTATTTGTTGCAGCTAAAACAACTACTCCATGCATGTTTTCCATTCCATCTAATTCTGTTAGTAATTGACTCACAACTCTTTCAGTTACTGCAGTCTCTCCACCTGCACCTCTGATTGGTGCAATAGAATCAATTTCATCAAAGAAGACTACACACGGTGCAGATTGTCTCGCTCTTTTGAAAATTTCTCTAATTCCTCTTTCTGATTCACCTACCCATTTTGATAATAATTCAGGACCTCTTACAGAAACAAAGTTTGCTTCACTTTGAGTTGCAACAGCTTTTGCAAGTAATGTTTTACCAGTACCGCTTGGACCGTGAAGTAAAATTCCTCTAGGCATACTATGTCCTAATTTATCATAAAGACCTGGATATTTCATAGGCCATTCTACGGCTTCTTGTAACTCTCGTTTAACATCTTCCAGACCTCCGACTTCATCCCATTTGACATCTGGGTTCTCGATGAATACTTCTCTCATTCCAGATGGAGTAACCTCGATTAGCGCTTTGGTGAAATCTTCGTGATTCACAATTAACTTATCCAAAGTCTCAGGCGGGATTTTTTCTTCTTCGAGATTTAGAATAGGTAATAACCTTCTCAAACATTTCATTGCAGCCTCTTTACAGAGATATTCCAAGTCTGCACCAACATATCCATGACTAATTGCTGAGATTTTATCTACATTAACATCATCTGATAATGGCATGTTTCTACTGTGAATTGCAAGAATGTCTTTTCTTCCTTTTTTATCTGGAACTTTGATCTCAATTTCCCTATCGAATCTACCTGGTCTTCTTAGTGCAGGATCAATTGCGTTTGGTCTGTTTGTTGCAGAAATTACAATTACTTTACCTCTTGCTTCTAAACCATCCATTAATGATAACATTTGAGATACTACTCTTCTTTCAACTTCTCCCGTAACCTCTTCTCTTTTTGGTGCGATAGAATCTATTTCATCAACAAAGATAATTGAAGGAGCCTTCTCTCTTGCTTCTTTGAAAATTTCTCTTAATCTAGCTTCACTTTCACCATAGAACTTACTCATAATTTCTGGACCTGAAATACTGATAAAGTGTGCATTACTTTCATTTGCAACAGCTTTTGCAAGTAATGTTTTTCCTGTTCCTGGTGGCCCATATAATAAAACACCCTTTGGAGCTTCAATTCCTAATTTCTCAAAAATTTCAGGATGTCTTAATGGAAGTTCAATCATCTCTCTTACTTTCTTGATTTCATCAGTTAAACCACCAATGTCTTCATAAGTTACTTGTGGAACCCCACGTAATGTTTCTCCCTTTTCTGCAATATGGAAAACCGTCTTTTGGGTAATCAAAACTGCATCAGCAGCTGGAGTAACACCAATTACTTGAAAAGTTAAACGTCCACCAAAGTATGGAACCATAACATTGTCTCCTTTTATCAAAGGAACGCTTTCTAGAGCGTCTGCAAGATATCTTTCATCAATTGGAGGAATTGCTTCTAATGGAGCAACTACAACTTTTTCTGCAGCCACTGCTTTGATTTTTCTAACTGAAATTGTATCTCCAATTGCAATTCCTGAATTATTTCTTCCAAGTCCATCAATTCTGATAATTCCTTTTCCTTCATCAGATGGATATAGTGGAAGACATTTTGCAACTGTTCTTCTCTTACCTTTAATTTCTATAACGTCACCTGTGGATGCATTTAGTGTATCCATAGAATCATAATCAATTCTTGCTACTCCTCTTCCAACATCTCTAGTGTATGCCTCTAAAACTTTTAGAGAGAGTGCATTTTGACTCATACACAAATGCCCTCTGTCTAATTTTTATACCTTTGTGGTGATTTCTTCAAATAAGAGGTAAAAATCACAAGCTTAAAATCCTCTTTATGTAGGAAACTATCAACTTTGGGTAAGAGACCATTAGTAAGAAGACGTGGCCGTGGAGGTAATCAGTTTAGATCTACTTCTACTGGTAAAGTAGGCACCAAAGCAAACTATCCTCGTTTTCCATTATCTGAACAACACAAAGGTAAGATTATTGATCTTGTCCATGAACGTGGTAGGGAAGCACCTTTGGCAAAAGTTAGATTTGAAGATGGTTCGATATCTTTTGTTCCGGCAATTCTTGGCGCAAAAGTTGGTGAAACTTTACAATTTGGATTAAAATCAACAATCGAAAAAGGAAATGTAATAAGTATTCAAAATATTCCTGATGGAACTATTGTATGTAATATTGAAAAACACTTTGGTGATGGTGGTGCAATTGTTAAATCTGCAGGAACTAATGCAACTGTTTTCTCTCATGGTGATGAGGGTGTTACTGTAAAACTTCCTTCTGGAAAATTTACTACTCTAAATCCAAAAAATAGAGCCATGATTGGAACTCTAGCTGGAGGTGGAGTAAGTGAGAGACCATTTATGAGTGCAGGAGGGAAATGGAGAAACTTTAAAGCTAAAGGAAAGAAATATCCAATTGTTAGAGGTGTTGCTCAAGCAGCATATGTTCACCCACACGGAGGTGGTCGTCATCAACATGTTGGACAAAGTTCTACTGTTTCTAGAGATACACCTCCAGGAGCTAAAGTTGGAAGCATTGCTGCAAGAAAGACTGGTAGAGCTAGAATTAAAGAAAGAAAATAATTTTCTCTTTAACCTAAAATTGATTAATAACTCTAAATGAACTCTGTTAAATGTCAAATCAACGAATTAGACTTTTTGTAACTGGTAGAGTTCAAGGTGTTTTTTTTCGTCAGACATTGAAAACAAGAGCAATACAAAATGATGTTTTTGGATGGGTAAAAAATCTCAAAGATGGTCGTGTTGAGGCCATTCTAGAAGGCAGTGAAGAAAATGTACATCGATTGGTTGAATGGGCTTATGGTGGCCCCGCAAATGCAATTGTTGAGGATGTAGAAATTCGAAATGAAAAATTTTCTGGCGAATTTTCAAAGTTTGATGTTTTGTATTAATGAAATTTCATGTATGTTTTATCAAATTTCTAAATTCAGAAATTTATTGAACTTTGTTACTTAGAATAATTTCTACTTTTCAAATCTTTACAATTATTCTTTCTAAAAATTGTAAATTTGAATTTAATAATAAATGGTAGCAGATCTGTTGGTTCCAGTCTAGACGAATAACCCCATTTCAAGGTGTACAAGATCCGCCACGTTGACGAGGAAGCGTGGATGCTCCACCTTAGGATTGCTCCCTCCCGGACCTCATCCCTTTCGATGGTTCGGTCTTAGAAGTCACCCCTTCGGATAATTCTAGTCCTGCAACCACCCGCCTCGGCGTGATTTCATTTCCGCACACCAAGCGGGAATTACCCATCTAGAGATTTACCCAACAGTTACTGATCTCTGCATATAGCCGGTTTCAGAACAGGGCACGGCTGGCACCCTAATCCTACCTGCTACCAATTTTTCTAAAATGAAGTATGTTATATTTGCATTAGGTTTGATTCTCTTTTAGTTTCAACACAATGTTGCAAACTGAGCATATATTTCCTGTACAATCATTACCACATTTCTTACAAATTATTTTTTCTTTGTAGTTTGTTTCTTTTACGATATTTGATACTCTGAGAATTGATTGATACAAATTATTTTTGATTCCACTATGTTGTTTTTCTAATGAATTTAAAAATTCACGAATCTCAGTTCTAATTCCTTCATTCATGTGTGGACAAGGTTCTGATTGAAATGGAATCTCATTTGTAAATGCATAAAATACTATTTCAGATTCATATATCTCACAAAATGGTTTGATTTTTCTCAAAGAATTTGAAGATGTATCTGGATCCATCCATCCAATCTTATTGGTATCTCCTGAAAGCATGTTTATGACAAATGTTTGTAATGTATCATCAAGATTATGTCCTGTTGCAATAACATCTGCTCCAATTTCTTTTGCAGCATGATCTATTGCCCTTCTTCTTAGAGTGCCACAAATTGAACATGATGATGTCTTTTCATTTTCTCTCAAATCTAATGCTTCATCAAGTGTTAACTCAAAAAGATCTTTGTAAGAATAAACTTTATGCTCTACACCTAGTTCGCCACAGAATTTTTCAACAATCTCTAAAGCTTCATTTCTATATCCTGGAATTCCTTCGTCAATAGTAATTGCTTTAACTCTAAAATTATGATTAGATGACATTTCATGAATTATTTTTAACAGTGCAAGAGAATCTTTTCCACCTGAAACTGCAACTGCAACCAATTCATCATTATTGATCATTTTATGTTTGGAAATTGTTTTTGCAGTTTTTCTTACAATAGAATTTGAGAAACATTCTGAACAGAGTTTTTGCCCAGAATATTTTCTAGTATATACAGCAGAATTTTCGCATCCGTCACATTTCATGAATTTGAATATTTTTTTTCATTAATGATTCTTTAGGTATTTTCTAAATTGTGAACCAACCAGATTTTATGTATGATAAGGCAATGTTAAGGCCAAACAGAGCAAAAGTAAACGCATAGATTCCCCACATTACGCCATTTACTGCTTTTTCTGAAATTCTTTTATCGATAATGGTGTGAATGAATTTTCCCCCGTCTAAAATTGGTAATGGAAGCATGTTGATTATACCAATGAAAAATGATATCATCCAAAGCCACAAGAGGAACATTGAAACATTTGGATCACTCCATTCTATGAAATTCAATACTGGTTTGTAAGCAAATGAATTATCTCTCATAATTCCAATTAACCCTCTTTCTGAGTCGTCAGGTGCTGGCATTACTTCTAGACTAAATTCTAATGGTTGTCCTTCTCTAAGTATTGAGACACTTGCAATATCTCCGGGATTCAGACTGGGAAAATCGGCCGGACTGAAAATAGGTTTGTCATTGATAGATGTAATGATGTCATTTGCAAGTAATCCTGCTTGTTCTGCTCCTGAATTTTCAATAATTGAAAGGATTAGAACTCCTTCAGGTAATTCATAAAATGTACTCAAAAGTGGTTCAGGTAATACCATTGCAAAAAATGGATTTGTAAGCAAAATTGCTCCTAAAACGAATGCAAAAATTACATTTGATGTAGCTCCTGCTCCAATAACTCTGAGTTTTGATATCTTTTTTGCTTTACTGAATTCTTCTTCATCAGGTTCAACAAATCCTGCAAACATTGCAATGAATATTGCAAAACCTCCTGTTTTGATCTTAATTTTTTCTAATGCTGCAACAATACCATGTGCACCTTCATGAATTACTAATACAACTGGAATTGAGAGTAGAAAGTATGTAATTGATGCAGCTGAAGTTAGTGTTACTCCTGGAATCAGAACAGTTAATTCTGAAAATTCTGTTTGTGCGACAAAAAAGTTTGCAACATTGTTTAGCAAAAACCAAAATGCAAAACCCATCATAATAAAACCTGAAATTACACTTACATCTGCAAAAATTCTAATTCCTCTTTTTGTTCGACTAAGAAGTTTTAACAAAACTGAATTAACTTGTTTGTTTTTGTAAGTTAAACTGTATGCCTTTATTTCAAAACCATGTTTTTCTAATTTTAATCCCTTTGCAACAATCACAATTACGACCCATGCCATTAATACATAGATAATCGAATTTTGAGTGATAAAATCAAGTTCCAAATTAATTGTAATTTTTTTAAAGCACAGACATTTATCGGTTACTATGAACCCAACAATGATAATATCTACTTATCCTGACAAAAAGTCAATTACAAAAATTGCAAAAATGTTTGTAAAAGATAAGACAGTTGCATGTGTAAACATCTCAAAAATTTCTTCAATCTATTCTTGGAATAAAAAAATAGAAAATACATCTGAATACATTGCAATCTTTAAGACAACATCAAAAAACAAAAAATCATTGAAAGATAAAATTAAAGAAACTCATCCCTATGATGTTCCAGAAATTGCTGAGATCAATGTTACTTCAATTAATAAATCATACCTTGATTGGTTAATAGAATCTACAAGTTAGGATTCTATTGAATATCGTAACAAAGAAACAATCCCGCCCAAACCCGTCACTCTCAAACCTATATCTGTAGATGAATCAACACTATACATTTTCACTCCTTTTTTTTCTACATCATTTAAAAAATCAATCATTTTTTGCTCATCATCTTGAATTGCTTTATCTGAAAAAACAAGAGATTCTACCGCTCCTATTTGATTAGCATTAAATGTCTCATCGAAACCCATAGTGAATTTTTTACTTTTTTTATTTACAAGATGCATAACTTCATCAATTATTGATGATGCTTTTGCTAGTTTACTATCTGACATTATATCTTTCATTGTTTTTGATTTGGTAAATGTGTAAATTCCATCTTCCCCTCCAGAATCAATTCCTTCTACAATTTGAATTTTGAATTTTTCAAAATTTTGAAATTTCTGAATAAAATTTGCAAATCGTTTCTTTGTTTCTCCCGGCCCAAAAATCACTATTGAATCCCCTTCTTTAAGAATGGTTGAAATTGCTTGTTGAACTTGTTCAAAGAATTTTTCTATATTAAAATTAGTTTTGTATCTTTTTCCACCTGAACCTGAATAGATATTTGGCATAAATTCCAAATGTGTTCCTCGTAATCTTGCTATTCCACTATCTCCTGTGTCAATTGCTACAAGAATAAAACCAACTTGTTTGTTACTAGACTCTAAAAGATTTTTGTCAAATAATGACCATTTTTTCTTTGAAATTGTAATACCGTCATTAATTTTTAAAATAAATGAATGATGAGTTCCATGAGGTACTGATTCATTACTTGATTCTGAAATTGTTCCGTTAATTCTTAATCTATCTAACATATTATCAAGTGAAATTTTTTCTACAGTTAATGCAATTCTAATTTTGATTCTTTCACCTTTATCTGGTCTTGAATAATCTTTGTCTTGTTTTAACACTCTAGTTGTATCGCCAATTACTTTATCATTTTCTTTGATAATTCTACGTAAATTTAAAAGATCATCTGAATCTTCTGGGATGACAGAAATTAAATTTTCATCGATATTCTTGGTAATCATATTGTTATTTTATTTTATCAAGAGAAAAGAGTTTAGTTTGTTACTTCGTTAGTTTTTTCTTCAGATTTTTTCTTCAGATAACTTTCAACCCAATCCAAAGTAAGAACTCCTGATTCAGCTAAATTTGTTAAAGAATTTGCTGATGCCTCACCTGTGACTTTACCGTGATTTCTTTTTAATTGACGCCATTTGAGAGAAGTGTTGCCGCTTTTTGAATTATAGATAATTCCTAGAATGTCTCTTGCATTAACAAATGTAATGTCTCTAATTTTTTTCAGTGTTACTTTGTCAGCTGCCTCAACATAAATTGCACCTAAACTATCTTCTCTTTCAGCAAATACTTCTGAATCATCCAAATAACTTCTTGGAGCATAAGATTTGCATGTGCTGGAGATGATAAATCTTCTAAAATTTTCTACAGATGCTGGAGTGTCAATTGCAACCATTTTGAATGAGTAAACTTTTGGCCATTTATCAAGCTTCTTGAAAGACTCAATAGGAATCTACCTCAAATATGGCTTGCAGGTGGTGATGAACCTATCCCTTTGAAATGATGATGAGGATCTTGAGTTCTGAGCCTGCCATGATTTTAATTAATGATTATCTTGAAAAAAATATGAACTCTTTAACCGAATATCTGACATTTAACGTTCAAACACGTAGAGGATTTATCAATATCACTCCTGATATTCGAAAATTAGTTGATAAAAGCAAAGTCAAAGAAGGTCTATGTCTTGTAAATGCGATGCATATTACAGCTAGTGTTTTTATTAATGACAATGAAAACGGGTTGCTTCATGATTATGAAAAATGGCTCGAAGAATTAGCGCCACATGACCCAATTGATCAATACAAGCATAATGATACTGGTGAGGATAATGCAGATGCACATCTAAAGAGACAAGTTATGGGTAGAGAAGCAATTGTCGCAATCACTAATGGTGAATTAGATTTTGGTCCATGGGAGCAAATTTTCTATGGGGAATTTGATGGAAAACGACCAAAAAGAGTTTTAGTTAAAATAATTGGTGAATAATTTTCTATCCAAAATCTGCATCACGTTTCTGACTTTGTGATTCATTCTTTCTTGCAGAGGCTCTAAATTCATCATCATGGTTTTGCGGTCCATGTCCACATTTTAAACATGCAATTTTGAAACCATCATCATTTTTCTGATATGTTTCACATCCACAAAAACATGTCATAATAAATATGATTTCTAATATGATATATCTTTTAGGATATTATGAAATTGATTTACAACATTCTCCAATTGGAATATCGTGATCATGAGGACATTTTCTTGGATGTTTAAGCATTGTACATAATGCATCTGTAAACTGTTTGTTCATATGATGTTCAATTCCACATACCATTTCCTCATCAATATCAACTTTGAGTGCACTGTCCATAAGAACTTCTAAAAGTCGACTGTTTCTCATCATGCTAGAACCAATTGTCTGACCTTCATCTGTAAGTTTGACCCCTGCTTTATTGTAAGTGACCAAATTCTTACTGTTTAATTTCTTTAACATTTGAACAACACTTGGTTGTCTTACGTTGAGCATCTTTGCAATGGTACTGATTTTGACTTCTTCTCCTCTTTCTTTGATATGCCAAATTGCTTTGAGATACATCTCTACATGTTCAGCTTCTGCTGTTCCAACAAACAAAGCTTCTTCATCGTTTAATGCGTCCATACTTACACCTTCTTTGAATCTTTTAATAAATATTCGAAATATTGTCGTGCAAATCCTGCTAATCCTGCATGATCTGCCCAAATCGCAACCACTTCTGAAGAATTTTCAGAAACAACTTCGGGCCCTAATAATATTACAACATATTTTTTATCAGAAATTATCCCTCCGCCAAACAAACCTTTCTTGATTTTTACAGTTGCAACTCGTTTTATTGCTTTGATATATTCTTTATCCATTTTATCTGATGTAAGAATTGTAATTTCTACACCTTTATCATGAAGTGATCTTAATTTTGGTAATGCTTGTTTTACTAATTCTTCACCAGCTTCAGGTAATGCTATCATCACTTCGTTTCTACATGTTTCAACCATCTCTAGAATCTTTGCTGCAATGTTTATTGCACCTGATAATACCCAAATATCTGGTTTCTCACTGGTTCCACTTTTTTCATATAATGGAACTAATTCATTTAGAATAACACTTTGATTCTCTGAAAAATCATTTTCCATTTTTTGCTTTGTTGTTTCTAATCCTGTTGATGGTGATTTTGCAAAATATTTTGTTGGTCTAGAATCATCTGTTCCAATCCAACCTTTTTCTTCTAGAGTTCCTAAAACCTCGTAAATTTTTGAATATGGTACTCCTGATTTTTGACTAAGCTCTGATGCTGTTAGTTCACCTGATTTTAATAATGTTGAAAATGTTTTGATCTCATAACTTGTTAAACCTATTTTCTCTAAAGCCTTTCTTGTCTTATCTGATATACTCATGCGATCTATTCGATCAGTTTTGATATTTAAATCACGTATGCATACTTCCTAAATCCCACCTGAGGCCAAGTATGAAATGCATTATATACCATTTCTGAAAAATACCCATAGTAGGCATGGCTTTAATTCAAATATCTAATCAAACTACAAAGAATTTAGGTAAAAAATCTACTATTAGATTTACTCAAAGTATCTGTCCAGATTGTAACATGATTCTAGATGCAGAAGTATTTGAGAGAGATAACAAAGTCTTCATGTCCAAGGTATGCCCAACTCATGGTGAATGTGAGGAATTATACTTTGGTTCTTACGAATTATACAAGAAGTTTAGTACCTATTGGATGGATGGTAAAGGTGCTCACTCTCCAAATGTAATGATTGACAAATGTTCTTGTCCAAATAACTGTGGTTTGTGTTCAAATCACTTGTCTCATAGTGGACTTGCAAACATGATTGTAACTAACAGATGTGATCTAACATGTTGGTATTGTTTCTTCTATGTAAAGAAAGGTCTAGAAGGTGCTTACATGTATGAACCAGATCATACTCAAATTAGAGGAATGATGAAGACTCTAAGAGCAGAAAGACCAATTCCAGGGAACTCCATGCAAATTACTGGTGGAGAACCAATGCTTAGAGACGATATTGCTGATGTTATTAAAATTATGAAAGAAGAAGGTGTTGATCATATTCAGATGAACACCAATGGTATTAGACATGCAATGGATCCAGAAGCAGCACGTGAAGTAAGACTTGCTGGATGTAACAATTTGTATCTTTCATTTGATGGTGTAACTGCAAGAACAAATCCAAAGAATCATTGGGAGATTCCATATGCACTTGATAGTTGCAGAAAGACAGGAACAACTGTGGTATTTGTTCCAACAGTAATCAAATCAATTAATGATCATGAATTAGGCGGAATTATTAGATATGCTCAAAAGAATATGGATGTGGTTCATGCAGTAAACTTCCAACCTGTGTCTCTTACTGGTAGAATGGGTAAGGGCGAACGTGAAAAATATAGAATCACAGTTCCTGATTGTATTCAAAGAATTGAAGAACAAACAAATGGTGAAGTTACTGTTGATGATTGGTTTCCAGTACCAAGTTGTATGCCCCTAACAAATGTAATTGAAGCGTTCTCAAGTAAACCAAAATATGAATTATCAATTCACTTTGCTTGTGGTGCAGGAACATACATCTTTGAAGATGAAGAAACAAAGAAGTTTGTCCCATTAACAAAATTCTGTGACATTCAAGGAATGTTAGAATTGTTTGAAGACAAAGCCGAAGAAATTCGTTCTGGTAAAAATAAGTACTTTACAATGCTTGAAGTTGTAAGAAAACTCAAAGGATTCGTTGATTCAAAGAAACAACCAGCTGGATTAGACTTGGCAAAGATGTTTGGTAATATCCTGATGAAGAGATCATTTGATTCAGTTGGTTCGTGGCATGTCAAAGGATTATTCCTTGGTATGATGCACTTCCAAGATAAATACAATGAAGATCTAGAACGATTACAAAGATGTGATATTCATTATGTTACTCCTGATCTTAGAATAGTCCCATTTTGTGCATTCAATGTAATTCCTGAATGGTATAGAGACCGAATTCAAAAGAAATATTCTATCACTGTTGAAGAATGGGAAGAAAGAGAAGGTGTTAAACTCGAAGATGGTCTATATAGAGGTCTTATGAGGCGTGGTGCTGGTGATGAACTTGCAGCAGGATGTGCAAAAAGTGAAATGTTCCATCAAGCAGCACAAGCAACAATGTAAATTTCTTAAAATTCTTCCAACAATTTCAACTAATTTTATTTGATTATCTGTCTGTTGTTAATTTTTTAAGTAATTGTTTTGGTTGATACAAAAAATCATCCCAAGAGTATTCAAGATTATTTTTACAAAAATCTCTAATTTTTTCACTGTAAATTACATTACGATTAGAAAAAAATCCAATTGAAAACATCACACCATTGTATAATCCATATCTTTTTGCAATAATTAGTCCTCTACCAACACCATAAAATGATGTATAACCTAATGCCTTGTATGAAAACCCCATATGGTAAAACTTTTTTTTATTATACTTTGTCCCCGTAGGTCTTTGTGTTTTTGTAATTGTAGGGTATACTTTTGTCTTCATACATTCTGATTGAATTTTAAAAAGAGCATATGTCTCATAACCATAATTAGATTGATATTTCCAATTTATGCAATCCATTGCTTTTTTTGTAAAAATTCTCCCTGAACCCCTAGGTGATTTAGTAACTTCATTTTCTATTATTCCAGATGCCATATGGACATTATCATTTTTCATATTTGAAATAATTTCTTCAACATAGTTTTCAGGTAAAATATGGTCTGCACCAAGAATCATAAAATGAGAATTATTTTTATTAAAATACTTCATTCCATGCGAAAACACAATTCCCAATTTTCCACTTATGACCCAATCCTTGTGATCGTAGGGAAAATCAATAACTTTTGCGCCCTTAGATGAGGCAATCTCTTTTGTTTTATCTTTAGAGTTGTCATTCACAACAATTATTGAATTAGATTTGATTGTTTGTTTGTTGAGACCATCTAACGTTTTTTCTATAATTTCTTCTTCATCACGTGCAGGAATTAGCACATCATAACTTATCTTGTCCACTTTCATCTTCCATTTTTTTTAATTCATTAATCCATTTTTCTATTTCTGAATTTTTATTAGATTGTGATTCAAGCATTAATCTTATTGATTTTATCAAACTAGTTTGTTTTCTGAAATTCATATTAAAATCAGTTGATTGTTGTTTGCTATGAAAAACTCCTCCAATAGTCATCAATACTGAAATTAATACTGCTGCAAAAATAGGAATGTAAACGTAAATTGGTATTACATCTTTTATTGTTGTTAAAGAATAGGAAATAATAATAAAATTAATCATAGAGATTACAGGAAATACAACCGATTGTCCTAAACGTAACTTGTGGTAAAGCTCTTTTAATGTCATGTTTCTACACTCCTGCTATTTTTATTGAATTTATGAATAAAACTATTGTTTGTGTTATAGGCTCATTTCTCAAATGAAATTTTCAAATTTCTTTGATTACTTTGAAAAATTAAATGTTATTGAGAAAACAATTGAATTTACCGATAGCGGGGAGTAGATTTGAACTACTGAACTGCGGGTTATGAGCCCGCCGGGATGACCTGGCTTCCCCACCCCGCTGTTTCAGAAATTAACATGAGCCGTATATACGCTTTATTGAATTCTTGAAAGTAATTAATATGATTTGAATAACTTGATTTTTCATGGATAAGAAAATCTCAATTGCTGTAGTTGTTGTCGCAGTTGTATTTTCAGTATTTGTTTTATCTTCTCCGACAGATCCTATTCCATTACCTGAACCAAACTCTAATTCCAAAGATGAATCTGTTGAAATTCTGGCAAATAATTTAGACAAGCCACGTTCAATTGCAGTTTCTGATAATCGAATTTTTGTAACAGAAAAAGATGGTTTCATTAAAGTTATTGAAAATGATGTCCAATTAGAATCTCCACTAGCAGCATTGCGTTCTGCAAATGTTTTTGATGGTGGTTTGTTAGGAATTGCTTTACATCCAAATTTTGAAGAGAATCATTACATCTATGTATTTTTGACTTATGAAGAAGATGAAATATTATGGAATAAAATAATACGAATTACAGAATCTGAAAATAAATTACAAGATGCAGATACTATTTTTGATAAAATTCCTGGTTCTTCTTTTACAAATGGTGGATTTATCAAATTTGGACCTGATGAAAAATTGTATATTGGTACTGGTACTACTTCTGATTCATCTCATTTACCACAAGATCTTGATTCTCTATCTGGTAAAATTTTAAGAATAAATGATGATGGTTCAATTCCTGAAGATAATCCCTTTTCAAACTCCCCTGTTTACTCTTTAGGACATAGAAATCCTCAAGGAATGACTTGGGATGGTGATGGAAATTTGTACGTTGCTGAATTTGGACCTGAAAAAAATGATGAAATTAATTTAATTCTTGCAGGTAAAAATTATGGCTGGCCTGAGCAAGAATGTTCTGGAAATGTAAATTTTGAAAATTCTGTTCTCTGTTATGATCCGAGCATTGAACCTGGAGGAATTTTATTTTATACCGGTGACAAATTTGATTTTGAATTTCCATTCATTATGGCTTCGATGAGAGCGTCAAACCTATATCAAATAGACTTTGATGAGGGACTAAGTTCCCAAAAATCCATACTTAGTGGAATAGGACGTGTCCGTGATGTGGTTCAGGGACATGATGGGTATCTTTATGTAATCACATCTAATACTGATGGAAAAGGTTTTCCGGATGCTACTGATGATAAATTGTTGAGGATATTGAAATAAAATGACTGATTCATCAATTTCAAAATTTTTTAAAAAATCGCGAAAAGAAAGATTAGATATAATCAAAAAGTTTGCTAATCTTTCTGAGGATGATATAAAATCATTAGAACTGCCTGATGGTGGAATTACATTTGAAAAGGCAGATAAAATGGTGGAAAATGCATTTGGAACATTTTCTCTTCCATTAGGAATTGCAACAAACTTCAAAATTAACAATAAAGATTATCTTGTTCCTATGGTTATTGAAGAGCCCTCAGTGATTGCAGCTGCATCAAAAGCTGCCAAACTTGCAAGACCTAAAGGAGGATTTATAGTTGAAACCGATGAATCTTATAGTATTGGACAAATTCAAGTTCTAGATACAGTTATTGAAGATGCAATTTCAAAAATTAAAGAAAATAGTAAAGAAATTTTGGAACTTGCAAATTCAAAAAGTAATACTCTTTCTAAGATGGGAAAAGGTGCAAAAGAGATTACCTGTAAAAAACTTGATACTGATTTTGAATCAATGTTGATAATTGAATTATTAATTGATGTTGGTGATGCCATGGGTGCAAATGTGACTAATTCCATGTGTGAAGGTGTTGCGCCATTAATTGAAAAATTAACTGGTGGAAAAACACTTCTTCGAATATTGTCTAATTATTCTACAAGACGTATGGTAAAAGCTACAGCTGTATTTGATAAAGAGTCAATTGGAGGTGAAGAAGTTGTTGACAATATGATTAATGCATATCAATTTGCAAAACATGATGTATACCGAGCAGTTACTCACAATAAAGGAATTATGAATGGAATTGTTGCAGTAGCTAATGCTACAGGACAAGATAGTCGTGCGATTGAAGCTGCAGCAAATGCATATGCATCACGTTCTGGACAATATAGGTCATTATCTGAATGGACAAAAGATTCAGAAGGAAACCTTGTTGGGCTTTTGGAAATTCCCTTATCTGTTGGCATTGTAGGTGGAATAATTAATGTTCATCCAGTTGCTAAAATTTGTACCAAAATTTTAGGTTCAAAATCTGCAAAAGAGATGGCATCTATAATTACTGCAACAGGATTAGCTCAAAACTTTAGTGCTATGCGAGCACTTGTAACTGATGGAATTCAGAAAGGACACATGAGGCTGCATGCAAGAAATCTGGCATCTGCTGCAGGTGCCTCTACTGAACAAATCGATAAGATAGTTTCTCAGATGGTTGAAGAAAACAACATTTCTGTAAATAGAGCAAAAGAATTACTTGAACAAAATTAATGACGTTATTATATAGACAGATTGAAAGGAGATACACCATGTCTGAAATAAGATTTGCAATCCCAAAGGGAAGTTTAGAGGATGCCACATTCAAGCTCTTGGAAAGATCTTGGACTAAGGTAAATCGTAAGAGTAGAACCTATCGTGTATATCTTGATGATCCAAAAATTATAGTAAAAATGCTAAGACCTCAAGAAATTCCAACTCTTGTTAATGAAGGATTGTATGATGTAGGCATTACTGGTAAGGATTGGGTTGGTGAAACAAAATCTGATGTAGAGCCAATTTTAGATTTAGAATATGGAAAAATCAGACTTGTGATTGCATTTCCGGATAATTATCGATACAAAAATCTAGACGCAATGATTGCAGATTATGCAAAAAAGAGAAAGACTCTAAGACTTTCTTCTGAATATCTTACAACTGCATCTCGTTTTATCAAGAACTGCAAGTCTTACAAAAAATATTTTGGAAACAAAGATCCACAAATTGTAACTCCTTGGTTACGTATTGGAACTAACAAATCTGTACAAATCCATCTATCTTTTGGTGCAACAGAAGCAAAACCTCCTGAAGATGTAGATGCAATCATGGATGTTACTGAAACTGGAACTACACTTAAACAAAATAAATTAAATATTGTAGATGAAGTTCTAACTTCGACTGCACATTTGATAGTTAACAAAAAATCTCTTAAAGACAAAGCAAAGCGAGAAAAGATTTTTGATATTGTTACTTTGATGCGAGGCGCAGTACATGGCAAAAAATATCTGCACATTTATCTAAATGTAGAAGAGAAAAATCTATCAAAATTACTAAAACAAATACCATCTTTGAAAAAACCTACAATCAGTCCCTTAAGTGAATCTGGTTGGTATGGGGTCAATACTATAATCAAAAAATCAGATTTCCACAAAATCATTCCAAAACTACGAAAGATTGCACAAGGATTGGTAGTGCATGAACCACGACAAATACTGGAACTTGAGGAGATCAAACGTGACGAAGAAAATTGATGAAAATCATTTCAATAAATAATACTGAGAAATTTCTCAAGAAAATAGACACAAAAAACTCTTCAAAAAATCAAAAAATTGTAGAATCTATTCTAAAAGATGTAAAGAAGAATGGTGATACTGCACTCAAAATATATGAAAAAAAGTTCGGTGCAAGGATTTCTTCATTAAGAGTTTCACAACGTGATATTACTAATGCATACTCTAAAGTTTCAAAAGAAGAAATTTCTGCAATCAAACTTGCAAAATTAAGATTATCAAAAGCAGAATCTACTGTACGACGTCAATTCAAAGATATTACTATCAAGACTAATGGAACAAAACTTTCAAAGTCATTTGTACCCATTGATAGTGTAGGGTGCTATGTTCCTGGAGGTGCAGCAAGATATCCAAGTTCAGCCATAATGTCTATAATCCCTGCAAAAATTGCTGGTGTAAAAAGAATTGTAGTAGTTTCTCCACCAAATTCTTCAGGAAATATTGATCCACTAACAATTGTAGCATCTGATATTTGCGGTGCTACTGAAATTTACAAAACTGGTGGTGCACAATCAATTGCTGCATTAACATATGGTACTCGTTCTATTAAAAAAGTAGACAAAATAGTTGGACCTGGAGGTGCTTTTGTAACTTTGGCAAAATATCTGATTAGTAATGTTGTTTCAATTGATATGATGGCAGGACCTACTGAATTAGGAATTGTAATTGATTCTGATGAAGATACGGAAATTGCTGCATTAGATCTTATTTCCCAAGCTGAACACTCCCCTGATACATTCTGTTATGCATTAACGACATCTAATTCAATTGCAAAAAAAATTCAATCTAGTGTAAACTCTAGACTTAAGGATATTCACCGTGCAGAAATCGTCAAATCTAGTCTTGAATCTAATGGGTTTATTGGAATTTGTAAGGTTTCTGACATTGTTGACATTGTAAATGACTTAGCACCTGAACACTTAGAGATTATCAGTAAACATCCTAAAAAATGGAACAAAATCAAGAATCCTGGGTTGATTTTGTATGGAAAAAATAGTCCATCTTCAGCTAGTGACTATTTGTTAGGCTCAAATCACATTTTACCCACAAATGGATTTGGTAAAACTCGAGGTTCTTTGTCCGTACTAGACTTTGTCAAACTCTTAACTAAGATAGAAACAACAAAAAAAGATTTACAGAAAATATCGAAATCTATGAAAAATATAACTTTAGCAGAAGGCTTACCTAATCACTATGAAGCAGTAAGAGGTAGATTGTAATGAAAAATTTATGGTATGAAAAGAAATTAGAAGAATTTGCAAAATTAGGTGGTTACAAAAAGCCAGAAAAATTTGATGACGTTTTAAAATTGGACTCAAATGAGAATTTTGTAATAAACAAAAAATTTCAACAAGATGTAATTTCTTATGCCAAATCTAATTCTGATGTTAGAGAATACCCATTAGGTGGAGTTGAAAAGTTGGTATCTAAATTGTCAAAATATCTCAAAGTTCCTGAAAATATGATTGGTGTTGGAAATGGCTCTGATCAAATTTTAGACTTGTTTTTAGCAAATATGGCATCAAAGAAAACCAAAATTCTAACATCAGATCCTACATTTGGGTTTTTTGAAGAAAGATGTAAACTTTACGCAATTCCTTGCACAAAAATACCATTTTCCTCTGACATGAAACTTGACATTGAAAAATTTGATTCAAATTTGAAAAAATGCCATATATTGTATCTGGATTCTCCAAATAATCCTACAGGATTTCAATTCTCAAAAACTCAACTAGAATCTTTAATCAAAAAATTTGATGGACTGGTAATAATTGATGAGGCATATGGAGAATTTGGTGACTCTTCAACTGTTTCATTAACAAAAAAATATGATAATCTGATTGTTGTTAAAACATTTTCAAAAGCATTTGGTCTAGCGGGTTTACGTTTGGGATACTTTGTTGCAAACAAAAAACTAGTTGATGTCTTCAATCAAATCTTACAATATCCATACCCACTCAATACTTTGGCAATTGAGGCTGGAATTGCCTCTTTGGACAAAGTTGACCAAATGAAATATGCATCTGAGATTATCAAGTCTGAACGAAAGAAAATCATTGAGAATTTACGTAAGTATGATGCCTTTACTGTTTTTGATTCAAAGGCAAATTTTGTACTATTTGATGCTAAAGGTGCAGACAAACGTGTGTTTTCTGCACTAGTGGAACAAGGAATTTCTATACGCAAACTTGGCAAGATTGGCTCCCATCTTGGATGTCTGAGAGTTACTGTTGGAACCAAGGAAATGAATTCAAAATTTCTTTTAGCAATACGTGATCTTTTAGGATAAAAAAATTGAGTAATCAAAAATTTGATTCTATAATATTTGATTGTGATGGTGTTCTGGTTGACATTACACAATCTTATGACAAAACAATTGATAAAACGTGTAGATATGTTCTCAAAGAATTTGCAGGAATTGATTCTATAATTATTGATCATAAAATAATTGATGGATTCAAAGCGTCAGGAGGATTCAATGATGAGGTTGATTTGACATACGCTGCAGTTTTGTCTTTGTATGCATCTAACAAACTAAACAAAGAACCTTTAGCGTTTATTTCTGAAGTAATTTTAAATGCAGATAAGACTGGAATACGTTCTGTCCAATCTTATATTGAATCTATTTGTGATATTTCAGAATTTTTATCAAAATTAGGTTCATTAAATGATAGACACAACAACCATGTTTACTCTATATTTGATCAATTATTCTTTGGACCAGAATTATATGAAAAATTATTTGAAAAAAAACCAAAGTTTTCTGAAGAAGGAATGATTTCAAATGACAAAGTAATCTTATCTGTAAATTTATTGAAAACGTTACAAAAAGAATTTGGAAAAAAACTTGCAGTTGTTACTGGCAGGGGAATTGAATCTATTCGTTATTCACTAAATGATATGATGAATTACTTTGATACAAAAAGTTCTGCCTTTTTAGAAGATGAACCAAGAGAACTAGCAAAACCAAACCCTGCAACATTAATTCGTGCAATTCAATCTATGCAATCAAAAAATTGTCTGTATGTAGGTGATTCAATGGAAGATTATCTGATGGCAAAAGATGCCACAC
The DNA here is from genome assembly GCA_964343515.1 of uncultured Nitrosopumilaceae archaeon. Lineage (GTDB taxonomy): Archaea > Thermoproteota > Nitrososphaeria > Nitrososphaerales > Nitrosopumilaceae > Nitrosopumilus. The sequence continues at coordinate 70,433 of CAYFJT010000002.1, read as the reverse complement.
AGGCAGGATATTCTACTGAATTTTGTGCAATTGTAGGAACAAGCACAAGTCCTAAAGACCGACAAAAACTATTTGCAGATTCAGGCGTAGAAATGATTTTAGAATCTATTAATGATATTCCGAAGGTATTAAATTTAGTTTGATAAAGAAACAGTATTCTCAGGTGATAAAATGAAAAAACGCTCTAGTAAAATCAAACGTGAAACAAAAGAAACTAACGTTTCAGTGACTGCTAACATAGACGGTACTGGAAAAACTAGTGTATCTACTGGCATAAATTTTGCTGATCACTTGATTACTGCCTTTGGAAAACATGCAATGTTAGATTTGACGGTTAATGCAAAATCAAAAGACAATATCATACACCACTTAATTGAAGATACTGCAATCACAATTGGAAATGCAATAGATGAAGCATTAGGAAATAGAATCGGCGTTACTAGATTTAGCTATGCATCAGTTCCAATGGATGAATCCTTAGCTGAAGCATCTGTAGATTTGGTGAAACGGCCATTTTACAAGTTGACTTTGTCTTTAAAGAGAACAAAGATTGAGGATGTATCAAAAGAAGATCTTGAACACTTTTTCCAATCTTTGTTGCAGAATTTAAACAGCTGTATTCACCTTACTGTAAAGTATGGTGACAATGATCACCACAAAGTTGAAGCTGCAATGAAATCTCTAGCAGTGGCATTTAGAATTGCATGCTCAAAAGATTCAAAACAAAAAGGAATTCCAAGTACAAAAGGCGCAATGTGATGACAAAGATTGCAATATTTGACTATGGGGCTGGAAATATTTTCAGTCTCAAAAATGCATTGGAAAAACAAGGAGCAATTGTTGAAGTACAAACTCAAGTTGATAAGCTAAAAGGGTATGATGGAATTTTCTTACCTGGAGTTGGAAATTTTGATCCTGCCATACAAAGGATCACTCATGACTCCGTAAACTTTCTTGATGTTGTGGGTGACACTCCTGTATTTGGTATATGTTTAGGTATGGAGATGTTTTTTGATAAAAGTCAAGAAGGAAAAGAAAAAGGTCTTGGAATAATTGATGGTGATATTATTGTTTTACCTGATACATTAAAGGTTCCTCATATGGGATGGAATGCACTTGAGATAAAACAAGAAAATAAAATTCTTGAAAGTGTAGAAAATGGTTCATGGGTATATTTTGTGCATTCGTATAGGGCAAATCCAACAACACAGGATGTAATAGTTGCAGAATCTGATTATGATGTTAAAGTTCCGGCTATAGTTCAAAAGGATAATTTCTTTGGAACTCAATTTCACCCAGAAAAATCCGGTGACGTTGGTGCATTAATGCTAAGGAATTTTTTGCGAGAGTGCTCTAAATGAAAATAATTCCTGCAATTGATTTGATGGATGGCCAAGTAGTTAGATTATACAAAGGAGATCCTAAACAGAAAACCGTGTACAGTAATGATCCCTTATCCATTGCCAAAAAATGGCAAAAAGCAGGTGCTGATATGTTGCATATTGTTGATTTGGATGCTACAATTGGAACTGGTA
>CAYFJT010000002.1:46212-68798 GCA_964343515.1 uncultured Nitrosopumilaceae archaeon | reverse complement strand
CTATGGGATTCACTGAATTCTTACTCACCAATGTAAGTAAAGATGGAACTATGGAAGGACCTGATTTGAAATATTTGGAAAAAGCATGTGGTATACAAAATACAAATATCATTGCAAGTGGAGGTATTTCAAATATTGATGATGTTTCTGATGTACAAACAAAAAATGCTTTTGCAGTAATTTTAGGAAAAGCATTGTATGAAGATAAGATTTCAATTGAGGATGCAAAAAAACTTGTTAACTAAAAGAATTATTCCTTGCCTTGATGTAGATAATGGTAGAGTTGTAAAAGGACTTAACTTTGAATCTATCAAAGATGCCGGAGATCCAGTAAAACTTGCTGCAAAATACAGTAAAGATGGCGCAGATGAATTAGTGTTTTTAGATATTACTGCATCTCAAGAGAAAAGAAAAACAATCAAAGAATTGGTATCTAATGTTGCAAAAGTAATTGATATTCCATTTACTGTTGGCGGCGGCGTGAATAGTATGGATGATGCAAGAAATATTTTGCTTAGTGGTGCGGACAAAGTTGGGGTAAACACTGGAGCTGTAAAAAACCCCTCATTGTTAACTGAACTTATGACCTTATTTGGAAAACAGTGTGTTGTAATAGCCATAGATGCCAAACGAAACTATTCTGAAGATTCCACTAAAACAATGTTTGATGAAAATGGAGAAAAATTCTGGTTTGAGGTTTTCATTTATGGTGGCAAACAAGGAACTGGACTTGATGCAATCCAATGGGCAAAAAAAGCCACAGAACTCGGTGCTGGAGAAGTACTGCTAACTAGTATAGATAGAGATGGAACTAAGGATGGATATGATGTATTGCTTACTAAAAAAATAGTCAATACTGTTTCTGTTCCTGTCATTGCTTCAGGAGGTTGTGGAAAACCTGAAGATATGTATGAAATCTTTGAAAAATCTAATGTTGATGCTGCTTTGGCAGCATCGATTTTCCACTATGAAAATCAATCTGTCAATCAAGTTAAAGAAATTCTTAGAGACAAAAACATCTCTGTACGATTATAAAGAAATTTTGTAACATATTATCATGAATAAAACAATTGATGATATTGATTTTGAAAAAAGTGGTGGTCTTGTACCTGTAATTGTTCAAGATGTTAATACTAAAGAAGTTCTTACTCTTGCATATTCTAATAAAGAATCATTAAAACTTGCAAAAAAAACTGGTAAATCTTGGTTTTATAGTCGTTCAAGAAACAAACTTTGGATGAAAGGTGAAGAGTCAGGTAACACTCAAGAAATTAAAGAAATTCTAGTTGATTGTGATTCAGATGCAATTATTTACTTGGTAGTTCCGTCTGGACCCGCATGTCATACTGGTGAAAAAGTTTGTTTTCATCATAATTTAGAAAAATAACCTAACAAATTGGTTCAAATCTTGGTTCTTCACCTGGAAGAAAAATCCTATCCGATAATGTGAATTTTATACTTTCATAATTTGTTCCTCTGAAAATCACATGCCATTCTCCTGCAATATCTTCTATTGAACATATTCCCTTTGATTTTGATAAATCTGGTGTAAAGTACTGATTAAATGGTGGATCTGCTCCATCAAAAGGAATTGTAATGTATACTGTATGATGTGTGTTGTTTAGAGGTCTTAGAAATACAATCTGTCCCTTTTCTGTTGGTTCAAGTTGTCCTATTCTAATGAAAATATTTTCCCCTAATACATATTCACTTCTATCAATTTGGAACGGTCCAGATGTTACCCATTCTCTTTTACGTGTAGGATCATAATCTGATTCTAAATTCTTTGTGTCTTCAACATTTTGTTTAATTTCATTTAATCTATTTTCAATTTCTGGATTTTCTGTTGGTTGAATTTCTTTACCTAATACATCTTCTACTTCTATCGTATCTGCATTTTGATTTAATGAAAAACTGATTCCTAAAATCACCGCAAAAATTACAGTGCCTCCTATAATTCCTATTACTGGAATCATCTTCATGAAATTTTTCTTTGACAAAATCTGTAAAAACCTTACTACTTTTCAAAAAATCTCTAAAAATCTTATTTTTCATCAATTTTCTTCAAAATATTTTTCTTTCTTCATTTTTTTTGTAAATAATGATGTAATTTTGATTAAATTTTTTGTATGTTAAAATTAAGTATTGCTTAATCTAATATTAGGATTTTTTATCTATATTATTATGTGAAAAATTGATCTTGGCAAGAACATCACTACAATGTAGAGAGTGCAAAAAAGAGTATGAATCTACTTTCAAGTATATCTGCGATGACTGTTTTGGGCCCCTTGATGTAAAATATGATTTACCAACAGTCACAAAAGATACCTTCTCTAATCGTGAAAATACTTACTGGCGCTATTTTGAATTACTCCCAATAGAAAATAAGTCAAACATAGTATCAATCGATGCTGGGATGACACCGTTAACCAAAGCTGAGAATTTAGGTAAAAAACTTGGTTTGAATAATCTTTACATCAAAAACGATTCTGTAAATCCTACATTTTCATTCAAAGATAGACCTGCGGGAGTTGCAATTTCTAAAGCAAAAGAATTTGGATTATCTGCTGTTGGTTGTGCATCAACTGGTAATTTGGCATCTGCTACTGCTGCACATGCTGCAAAAGGTGGATTTCCATGTCATATCTTTGCTCCAAGTAATATTGAGATGGCAAAAATCACACAAGCATTATCATATGGTGCAAACTATGTTGCAGTAGATGGAACATATGATGATGCAAATAGAATTGCAGCCCAAATAGGAGATAGCAAAGGAATTGGTATAGTTAACATTAACATGCGTTCACACTATGTTGAAGGCTCTAAAACTTTGGCTTATGAGGTTGCAGAACAACTTGATTGGCAAGTGCCTGATCAACTAATCGTTCCTGTAGGTAGTGGTGCAATGCTTAATGCAATTTGCAAGGGATTTGAAGAACTACAAACAGTTTCATTACTAAATGATGTATCAAACATGCACATGATTGCAGCACAACCACATGGATGCGCCCCTGTAGTTGATGCATTTAAGAAAAACTCCAAAGAAGTAATTCCAGTTGAAAATCCTGACACTGTTGCCAAGAGCCTTGCAATAGGAGATCCTGGCGATGGAAGATATGTACTAAAGAGACTAGCCCAATACAATGGATTTGCAGAAGAATGTAACAATAAAGAAATTTTAGATGCCATTATTCTCTTGGCAAAGACTGAAGGTATCTTTACAGAGCCTGCAGGAGGTGTCTCTATCTCTATACTGCAGAAGATGATAGAGCAAGGAAAGATAGACAAAAACGACAAAGTGGTATGCTATGTTACTGGAAATGGTCTCAAGGCAACTGAATCAATCATGGAAATTCTACAAAAGCCCAAAGTAATGAAAGCAGACATTGCAGAAATATCGGCGGTAGTAAACTAATGGCAAATATTACATTTACAATTCCATCTGTACTCAATCAGGGCGGCGGCGAGAAGAAAACAGAGATTTCAACTGATTCACTGCAAGATGCATTTGCAAAAATATCTGAAATAATGGGAGATGACTTTAAGCGAAGAGTACTTGAAGGTGATGGAACTCCCCGTTCTTTGATTAATATCTACATCAATGGAAAGAACGCAAAATTCTCCAGCGGCATGGAAACCGTACTTAATGATAATGATGAGGTGTACATCTTGCCTGCAGTAGCCGGTGGTTCTGAAGAACTCTCAAAAAAAGAACTGGATAAATTCTCTCGTCAGGTAATGCTTGAAGAGATTGGATACACTGGTCAACTTAAACTAAAAAACTCCAAAATCTGTATTGTTGGTACTGGTGGATTGGGAAATCCCATAACTTCTAGACTTGCAGCAATGGGCGTTGGAACTCTGAGAATAGTTGACAGAGACGTAATTGAACTATCCAATCTGCATAGACAGACAATGTTTGATGAGGACGATGTCGGTCAGGTCAAAGTTGAAGTTGCGGCAAAGAAACTCCAGAAACTAAATCCTGATTGTACCATTGAGGCATTGGCAGTTTCAGTTAATGACTATACTGCACTTGAAGTAGTGCAAGGATGTGATGTTGTAGTTGATGCACTAGATAGTGTTAATGCAAGATATGCGCTGAATAAGGCATGTGTAAAGTTTGGAATTCCATTTGTAACTGGTGCTGCAGTAGGAGTATCTGGTCAGATATTTACAATACTTCCTGGAACCAGTGCATGTTACCACTGTATGTTCCCTGCACTAGATGAGGATACCATGCCTACATGTAGCATTGAAGGAGTGCATCCATCGATACTATCTATTGTAGGCGGAATTGAGGTTGCCGAAGCTGTCAAGGTGGTAATGGGCAAAAAGCCTAGTTTGTCTGATAAAATATTACATGTTGATATTGAGAACCTAGACTTTACTAGCACTCGTACCTTTAGAGCAGAAGAATGTCCTGTTTGTGGAACTGGAAAATCAGAAGAAGTGGTAAAAGAGGAATTGCTCTTAGAAGAATTGTGTGGCAGAAACAGAGGAAAAAGAACCTTCTCTATCACACCTACCACTACATTTGATCTTGATGTTGACTCTGTAACTAGTATTGCAAAACAAAAAGGATTTCTAGTTGAAAATCAGGGCGAACTTGGATTGTCCCTGCGAACAAATGAAATGTCAGTTAGTTTCATGAAGAAAGGTTCAGCTGTAGTAGTTGGGCCAAAAGACGAGGCAGATGCTATATCTTTATACAAAAGCCTACTTGGAAAAGAAGTACCTGCAAACAACTAGATTAAATATTAATAATTTAATTTTAAAACATGAAAATCCTTTTTTCTTCATTTTTCTTACTTTTAATTTCATTTACTAGTCTTTCTTTTGCTCAAACTCAAACAAGTTTAGATGATGGACTTTACATTAATGTTCAATCTGAATTACGAAATTCTAATGGACAACTAGTTTCATTTTTGGAATCATCAAAATTTACTGATCTTGATGTCCATTCACTCTACAATTTTTTAGACTTTGAAGTGTCAGTTGGAGATGATCCGATTGTAATAATTGATGGTAAAAAATTTCAAATCATTCAAAGAACTACTATTCTCACTTTTGATTCTGAAAATGTTATTGGAAGTACAAATCTTTCTGATAATTTAGATGGACAAGAGATTCATTTGGCCAGATTTGCTCATGATGGTCTTCCTGTAGTTCCTGGAGACACTTTACAATCTACTTGGACTTTTGTAAGGCTAATCTGATTTTTTTGATAGTAATACCCCTACACCAATTGCAAAAAATGTCACTAATGAGACAAGTCGGTAAGGCTGATTTGTCTGATCTGTAAATGCTGTAAGTATTGGTGCAATGATTAACATTCCTGAGATTAATATCATTAGAGAGTCTGCATGTCTTACTCCATTCCTTGTTGCAATAAACAAACCAACAATTAGTGGTAATATGAATAGAATTACCAATCCATCAAATCTTAACTGATATGAAAAAGATGCAAATCCCATCCAAAATTCTTTTTCATTAAACTCTTCATTTTGAGATACATCTCCAATAAACCCAAAAATTAATGCTAATCCACCAGCAATGACTATTAAGCTAGTAGATATGAAAAGAATAATCTTTTTGTTTCTTGAGATGTTTGCACTTAAAATAAAATATAATGACAATGGTAAAAATACTACAGTTATTGCCTTTGCTGGAATTGATAAGATATATGCAATGGGTGATAATGGCCATAGTCTATACATAAAATATAATGATAACAAGTAAAATAAACTCCAAAAGTTAGAATATGTTGGAGATGTATCATATGATAAAAAGACATTACTTTGAATTAGAACAATCATCGAAATAATTCCTGCAAATCTCTTCTTTGTGATAGATGTTGTAATAAAATATGTTGTAACCAATAGAGATATACTTGCTAAAAATGGAATTACCTTGAGATTCCCAAATACTTTTTCAGAAATAATTAACAATGTATAATTTGTGTGTGGTTCAAATATTGGATAGTTTGTATTCCCATTAATTGCATCTTCTATTGTAAATCTGTCAACTCTAATTGATTCACTTATTCTTTTTTCAATAGGCTGAAAGTCTGCCCACTTTTCTTCTGTTTGCAATTCTGATATGTTTCCAATTATATATGCTGATAAAATTATTGCAATTATAATAATTGTGATTTTTTTTGAAACTTCAAATTTAAAAATTTTTTCAATTGGTTTTGAGATTTTTGAAGGTAGTTTGTTTTTAAAATAAAGAAATGTCATTCCAAACACAAAAATGTTTGTAAAAATTAGTGGTCCTGACCAGACTCCTATCTCAAATGAATCCGGAGATGTGTCAACAATTCCTGGAATTATAGGTTCAGATGAAATCAGAATTACTGGAAAAACGACTGAAATCAAACTAATTAGAACTATTGAAGTTGAAAAGAAGAAAACTATCCAAAATAATGGTTTGTTAGAATTTCGTTGCAAATCTGGCAAATTGTTAAGACTTCTCTTATATCATAAGATATATTCTGTTCTATTAGAATAAATTAAATGGATTGAAACTTTCTATCGTCTTAATTGATTACTCAAGAAATTTTAAAAAAATTTGATCCTGAAGGAATGCATAGAGTCTATGATCAATGGTCACAGATTGCAAAAGATGCATATTATTCAGAAATTGAAACTGTTGATTTTAAAGACATTGATCATGTAGTCTTTTCTGGAATGGGTGGATCGGGAACTGTTGGTGATTTATTCTCATCTGTTCTATCAAAAACCAATATTCATACAACAGTTGTTAAAGGATATGAATTACCAAAAACTGTAGATGAAAATACTCTTGTTATTGCAACAAGCGTATCTGGAGATACTGTTGAGACATTATCCACTTTAGAGTTTGCAAGTAAGAAAAATTGTAAAGTAATTTGCTTTTCATCAGGTGGTAAGATGGAATCTTTTTGTACAAAAAACAACATACAATATAGAAAAGTTCCTAAAATTCATTCACCACGTGCATCATTTCCCAACTTTGTATATTCAATTCTCAAAACCTTAAACTCAATTATCCCCATAGATAAACAAGAGATTATTAACTCCATTACATTATTGGAAAATCTTTCTCACAAGATATCCTCTGCAAACCTTTCAGAAGTAAATTCATCACTTGATTTAGCTAATTGGATTGATGGTGTTCCGGTAATCTATTACCCTTGGGGTCTTCAATCTGCTGCAATTCGTTTTAAAAATTCTTTACAAGAAAATGCAAAGACTCATGCTATATTTGAAGATGTAATTGAGAGTGGTCACAACGGAATTGTATCATGGGAGAGACCCTCTAATATGGTTCCTATAATGATTGAAGGCACAGATGATCACATCAAAACCAAAGAACGATGGAAAATTTTACGTGAATACTTTGATGAGAATCAAATAAAATACAAAGAGATCTTTACAGTTGATGGTGGAATTTTATCAAAGATTTCATGCCTGATTTACCTATTAGATTATTCTTCAATATACTACGCTGTACGACTAGGAATTGATCCATCACCAATAAAATCAATTGATTTCATCAAAAAAAGACTCTAGATTCACTAAGATTATAATTTCATAATATGCTAAGCATATGATGACATCAGACCTTGTATCAGTAGTGATTCCAGTTTATAATTCTGAGAAATATTTAGAGGAATGTCTGAATTCTGTAATATCTCAAACATATCAAAATATTGAGATAATTGCAGTAGATGATGGTTCAACTGATTCATCACCAGACATTTTAAAGAAATATTCTGATAGTGTGATTATTTTATCTCAGAAAAATAGTGGACTAGCATCTGCACTAAACCTTGGAAAAAGTAAGATGAAAGGTAATTGGTTCAAGTGGTTCTCACCTGATGATGTAATGCATCCATACACAATAGAAACTTTGGTAGATACGGCAAAGAAACATTCTAACACAATAGTGTATTCTAATTGGGAAATTATAGATGAGAATGGAAACAAACTTCGAGAATTTCATGAATCAAACTATAATGAATTATCTAATTTTGAATATAATATTAGATTACTAGATGGGCAACAGATCAATGTAAACACCACATTAATCCCGTCATCATTATTTGAGAAATGTAGTATTAGAGAACTTGATGATCCAGTAGCTATTGACTATGATTTTTTTCTTCGTTCTACATTATTATATGATATAAAATTTCATTTGATTCAAAAACCACTTGTAAAATACAGAATTCACACAGAACAACTTTCACATAAAAACATCTCAAAAACACTAGATTTCATATCTAAGATAAAGGGTAAAACATTACAAAATCTCGATGAATCATCTAGAAATAGATACATTGGTAAATTAGAACAATATCAAAAAACAAAACCTGCAAAAATAAAGACTATGGAATTTGGAATGAAATTACTCTCATCTGCACCTTCATGGGCTTCTGATAGGATTCTCACCTTTTATCTGAATAAAATTCGTCAAGGCAGATAATACTTTTTATTCTTAAAAACTAATCTGAAACATATGACATTGCCAAAGGTTTCAATAATTATTGTGAACTATAATGGAAAACAATTACTTGAAAAATGTTTAGAATCATTATTCAAAATAAACTATGAAAACTTTGAAGTAATTCTTGTAGATAACAACTCAACTGATGATACTGTAGAGTTTGTAACAAAAAATTATCCTTCTGTAATAATAATAAAACTTGATTCTAACAAGGGATTTGCAGAACCAAATAATATAGCTGCCAAAATCACAAAAGGGGATTTTCTACTGTTTTTAAACAATGATACTGTTGTAACTCCAAATTTTATTTCTGAAATGATCAAAGTCATAGAAAATGATAAAAAAATAGCTATATGTCAAAGTCTTTTACTAAAACAAGATGGAAGTATTGATTCAAGTGGAGATTTTATAGATGAATTAGGTGTCGTTTATAATTCAAAAACTAAAAGATCTGATATAAGGAAAATCTCTAGTGCTAGAGGAGCTTCAATGTTAGTTAGGAAAAAAATTTTTGAAAAACTTGGTTATTTTGATGAATCTTTCTTTGTTTCATTTGAAGATGTCGATTTTGGATGGAGATGTTGGATATCTGGTTATCATGTAGTATTAGTCCCAAATTCAATAGTTTATCATAAAGGTAGTCAAACTATAAAAGAAATGAAAGAAAATATTGCATTTCATGGATTTAAGAACCAGTTATCAATGAAAATAACTCATTTTGAAACTAGTTTAGTTCTTAAAAATTTATTTTTATTTTTTATAAAATATGGGATAAGAGAATTAAAAATTTGGTTAGATTATTCCATTAAAGGAGAAACAAAAATGACCCCTACAGATTATGAGGATATAATAGCTGATAAACCCAACATGAAGATTATTTTGAAGAGCTTGTTTTGGATGTTACTCAATTCTAAAAATTTATGGAAAAAACACCACCAAGTAAATTCTTTGAGAAAATTAAGTACAGAATCATTAAAAAAAATGAATATACTTAGTAATGAAATTCAGTAGATTTACTTCAGATATCATTGTATACAAATTTTAATAACAAATATGCTGATTTGTATGATTATAAAAAATGAATAAACAAGATAAAATAATAATTTATTTTTATATTTTTTTATCGATATCGTTTATTGGAGTAACGTTATACATGGATAATTCATTTGGTTTGCTCAAACAAATAGATGTCATACCAAAACAAATTACAGAAATAAAAATAGAAAAAAAAACAGATGTTAGTAAAAATAAAATATTTGAAGTAATGGCAAATGTTGAAGATTATCCAATAGTCCTTCCAAAAAATATTGTTTCTGTAAAAATATTGGAACAAGAAGATGATTTTATATTAGCTGAAGAAGAATTGATTGAACAAGGAATTACTACTAAATTAACTGTTAAACATATTCTAATACCTTATGAAAAACATGTTATAGAAATAATGGATGGTGATGCTCAAGGAACAAAAATTATTCAAACTTTTAAAGAAGAAAATTCATCTACCATCCTTTCCACAGAAGTTGAACTACATCTAAAGGGATTATTAGCACCTTTTGGATTCTTACCTAAATCAAATTTACAACATGCAATGGATACTATAATTTCAAGTTTTATTGATTATGCTAAAACATATGACTCTTCTACAAAAAAAATTATAGATGATCTTTATAGAGAAATTCTTTTCAGACCTGTTGATAAAGAAGGTTTGATGTACTACTCATCATTGTTAGAAAAAGGTCTTATTACAAAAAATGAACTTATAAATATTCTTTTAAATTCTGATGAAAGAAAATCTCTTCTTTCTACACATAATTTAAAAACTTTAGATGAGCTTGATTATAAATCAAAAAAAATTGTTAATGATTTGTATCTTGAACTTCTTCATCGACAGGCTGATAAAGATGGATTAATTTACTATTCATCTTTACTTGAAAATGGCCAAATGTCAGAGGAAGAAATTTGGATTAGTCTATTTAATTCTGAAGAAGGAACAAATGTAAGAATTGATACTAACTCTAAACGAACAGTGGAGGATTTATATCAAGAAATTTTTTCACGTCATGCAACAATTGATGAATTAGAATATTATTCATTAATGTTACGTTCTAATAATATGACGCAACAAGACATACGGGATGAATTGTTATTAAATAAAATATTTGAAAATTAAAAAAATTATATCATGAACCAAAAAAGATTTGCTCCAATATGATCTTAAAAATGACACCGTTCTATATTTTCTTTATATTTCAAAAACTACTAGAACAACTTTTGAACCCACTTGATCATCCATTAATCACTCTATTTTTGATAATCAAAAATTGGATCAGTCTTTTCAAAAATGTCTTTAATTTCTGTTATTCCTGCCACTGATTGATTAAATAGAAATTACTAAATATTACTTCATTTCCTACAGTATCTTATATTAAATCTTCAAAGTCAATTCTATTAAAATGAAATTTTTTAACAATTTAAGATTTTATATTGATAAGATTCCACTTTGAATTAATATGATGACAATTAAAATTGAAAATAAGACTATTGGTGGAGATAATCCTTGCTATACTATTGCAGAAGCAGGAGCTAATCATGAAGGAAATTTAGAAAAAGCTTTTAAATTAATTGATGGTGCATGTGAATCTAAATCTGATAGTATTAAATTTCAAACATATGATGCATCTAAACTAACAACAAAATCTGCTCCTAAATACTGGGATGATGGAATTGCAAATGAAACTCAATTTGATGTGTTTAACAAATTAGATAGTTTAACTGATGATGATTGGAAACAAATTTTTGAATATGCACAAAAGAAGAAAATTACCTGTTTTTCTACACCCTTTGATGAACAAAGTACTGATCTTCTTTATTCTTTAGGAGTTCCTGCTTTTAAAATTGCATCTGCTGATATTACCCATATTCCACTTATCAAACATATTGCTTCCAAAAATTTGCCTATTTTTCTTTCAACTGGAATGGCATCAATTTCTGAAACTAAAGATGCAGTAGATACAATTCATGATACAGGAAATAACAATATTGTAGTAATGCATTGCATCACATCTTATCCGACAAAACCTGAAGATGCAAATTTAAAAATGATAAAAACATTAGGAGAAAAATTTCCTGATTGTGTAATTGGTTATTCAGATCATACTATCGGTACTCTCATTCCAATGTGCTCTACATTTTATGGTGCAAAAGTAATAGAAAAACATTTCACTTATGATCAAACCCTTAATATCAGTAGAGACCATAGACTTTCTCTTGATGTCTCTGGTTTTTCAGAACTTGTACAAAATCTAAGAATTGCTGAAATTTCTCATGGTAAACCATTTAGAAAAAAGTTTACTTCAGAAATTGACGCAATGAAATTTGCTAGAAGAAGCATAGTTTCTTTAATAAAAATCAAAAAAGGAACAAAAATTACAGCTGAAATGATATCTGTAAAAAGACCCGCAACTGGCATCCCTCCAAAATTTTTTGATGATATTGTAGGACTAACTACTATCCGAGACATCGAAAAAGATACTCCTATAGTTTGGGAAGATATTTCGAAAAACAATGAAAAGTAAAAATTTAATTTTAATTTTAGCCAGAGGTGGAAGTAATGACTTATCTAGACAAAATTTACGACTAATTGATAACAAACCATTACTCTACTATGTACTTGATAAAGCACTAAAAAATAATACTTGTGATGTATATGTTTCTACAGATTCTAAAGAAATAAGTGAATTAACTCTAATGTATGGAGGGAAAGTCATTCCACGTCCAGATGAATTTACAAGAGACTGTTCTTTGTTTCATAAAATTGCATATCATGCTTTATTATATTTAAAAAAACAAAATCTATCTTATAAAAAATGCTTGGTATTAAGTCCAATGTTTCCTCTTATTAAACAGAATACTATTAATAATTTTTTTAATTCATTAAATTCTGATATACAAACAATTTTTGGTGTTGTTAAAGAAGATGAAAATTTTCATAAAATAAATAATTCAAAAAATTTATTAAAACTTTCAAACAAAGAAACTAAAGTTGTAAAAACAAAAAAAATTTTTTCCTTTAACTGTGAAAATTTTATTAAAAATAAAAATTTAGGAAAACCTTTCTATGGTATTACTCTTGATAATAAAGAAGTTTTTACAATACATGATTATCATGATTATGATATTTTAGAAAAAATTATTCAACGACGAAGAATCTTAGTTAGAGTAGATGGTAATTATACAATTGGATTGGGTCATGTTTTCAATATGCTTACTGTATTAAACCAATTCAGAAAAGATGATATTTTGATTGTTATGAATTCTAAGAAAAAACTTGGCAATCAACATTTTAAAAATAATCTTTATAAAGTGAGTTATTTTTCAAATTCATTAGGATTTTTTAAAATATTAAATAAATTCAAACCCCATATTATAATAAATGACATCCTAAATACATCATTAGAATACACAAAAAAATTAAAAAAAACAGGTTGTTTTGTTGTAAATTTTGAGGATTTAGGTCCAGGTAAAAAATTTGCAGATCTTGTTTTTAATCCAATTTATCATTCTAATAAAAAATCAAAAAATGAATATTTTGGTCACAAATATGCTTGTGTTCGAGATGAATTCAGAATTTGGAAAAAACCTCCATTGCAGAAAAAAGTTTCACAATTGCTAATCACTTTTGGAGGTTCTGATCCAAATAATCTAACTTGTAAATCTCTTCAAATTATTTCTAATTCAAATCTGAAAAAAATTCATATTATTGTATTAATGGGATTTGGAAATTTACATGTCAAAAAAATTAAAAAATTAATTCATAAAATGAGGCAAAATGGATTTACTTTTACAATTGTTGAAAAATCAAGTTTTTTGGCTAAATACATGATAAATGCTGATTTTATCATCTCTTCTAATGGCAGAACAATTTTCGAAATAGCTGCTTTAAAAATTCCATTTATTTCTATTTCTGCAAATACTCGTGAAGAAAAACACCTATTTTCTATCTATTCTGGTGGTGGAATTCATTTAGGACTCTATTCAAAATTAAAACCTAAACTTTTCTTAGATGCTATTGAGCAAATGATGAATTATGATACCCGAAAAAAATTTGCTAACAATCTTGAAAAATTTGATATTACAAATGGTACTAACAGAATTGTTCAGATTATAGATCAACATTATGATCAATTTCTTAATTCTTAACAAACACTTTTTTTAATATCAACTCATTATTTTAGAATTCAAATTAATTTGTGAATATAATTTTGATTATTTTTTTAAACAGTTTAAAATTATATCACAAATTCTTTCAGAAGCATGACCGTCTGCTTTATACATAAATT
Source organism: uncultured Nitrosopumilaceae archaeon (assembly GCA_964343515.1). Taxonomy (GTDB): domain Archaea; phylum Thermoproteota; class Nitrososphaeria; order Nitrososphaerales; family Nitrosopumilaceae; genus Nitrosopumilus. The sequence continues at coordinate 54,966 of CAYFJT010000002.1, read as the reverse complement.
CTCTAATGAATTCATCAATTTTTTCTGATGTTGCTGGATTAGAAGAATAGACTTGTTTTATAGTTGAAATAATGGTTTCTGGATTTTTACATCCACTTGCAATTCCCCTCTTGTAAAATTGATCATTTTCCAAATCATAAAAATTACAGATTACTATTGGTTTTTTGATTAATAGGGCACTAATAACAGCTGATGTAAGAGAAGAAAAACATAATACTACATCACATTTTTCAATGTAATCTATGACATCTCCTTTCTGGTGAACAATTATTTCAGGATCTATTTTTTCTGTAATTGATGTATATTCTTCTAATTTTTCAGTTGATGGATGAATCTTTATCTCGAGTTTTATAGTGTTATTACTTTGTGAGATTTTTTCACCAATTGTTTTTATTACCTGATCTCTTTGTCCTCTAGTCCAAATTCCATGTTCTACTAATGGACTTGAAATCAATAACACCCTGATAATCTCATCAGTTTTTTCATGTTTTTTTAATTGATTTAATCTTTTGACGGTTAAATCATGAATTGGATTTCCTGTAACAATTAAACTCGAAGAATCGAATCCTTTATTGATTAATTTTCTTTTTAGATTTTCATTTTCTAGCCAATGTATAGTATTTGAATAATGTGGATTATGTGGATTTTTTATCACCGTATAGTACCCTTTTAAAAGAATCCCCATTCTCTTAAAACATTCCAAAAAACTTAGTTTTGTTGCTTTAAGGGTTTTATAAACAAAAATTGTTTTATATATGAAAAATCTCCCCCTCTTCAAAAATTGTTTTTCTGTTTTTTCCGAATCTGTAGGAATTGAACTTTCAAAAAGTCTTAGTGCTGATGATCTAAATGATTTTGCTGTACTCTCACCAAGCATAGTATTTCCATGAAACCCACTTATTACAGGAATATTGAAAAATTTTGCAGCTAATGAAATTGCATAATGAATATGTGCTATCCCTGCATGAGCAAATACAATATCTGGTTTTGTATTTTTAATAATTTCAATGGCGTCATTAAAATCATGAATATCTAATATGATAGTATCTGACTTTTTTGAAATTCTGTTCTTTTTTTGTGATTCGTATACTAACCAAATCATTTTTACATTAGCTCTTTTCCTTAGTTCTGGTAACACGTTATCAAAAAACATTGTATGTACTGATTTTACATTTGGTGATGTATGAAGTGGAGATAAAATTCGTAATGATTTGAATGAAGTTTTAGTAGACATTATTTGAAATTTAGTGTTATCTAATATCATTATAGATTTTTCTTAATTTTGATAACGAGATAAAAAATTCTTAAATGTCATACAATCAATTCCACTACCAAAAACTGAACCTCCTTCAGTTGAATTTATTGTTTTAACATATTTTGAAGCTTTTAGTATGAATTCTTTTAACGCATTGCTATAAAATTGAAATTTGGGGTCTTGTTTGCATTTACAATTAAAGTCTGGATTGTATATGGTGGGATAAGCTTTCTTGAATAATTCACTAGATCTATCTATGTCGTTTGGAATCTTATGATATTTGTCTATTTCTCCCCATGGTGTATCTTCTTCGTATCCAAGATCAATTCCAATTAATCCTACTGTTTTACATTTTAAAATTGCCCATGCTATCATCCATGCTGAAGTTCCAACATTTCCACCAGTTTGGATTCCTGGCAATCCTATAGATTTAGCTTTTGTCATCAATCCTGAAATATAATTAAAAGAAGTCTTTCCTTTATTATAATCAAATAATGTATGAATCCAGTAAATACTCATTCCTGCTGAACTAATTGCGTTAACTGTAGTTTGCGGAACTGTTGAAGATAAAATGCATTTAATTGAACTGCCATATTTTTTTACAATTGGATTATCATAAAAATTTTTTACACTTTCTTGAGTATCAATTGTTATAACATAGAACTCTGGAAACTTATCTGGTACTACTCCTTGTTCTAATAATCCTTTTAATGCCCCATCTGTACAAATGATCTTTCCTGAATAATTACTATTGGCTAACAAGTCCAGATGCTTAAATTTCGTTATAGATGGTCCTCTGCCAATAACAATCCCTGAAAATGATTTTGAATCTTTAATTTCTTTAATTAAATTTTTAGCCGATTTGCCTCTCCAAATTTGATCTAAATTTAATGCAAAATTTGTTATCCAATCATCATAATAACTTTCGTATGCTGCTTTTTCAAATATTTTTTCAATTGTTTTTTTTGCATCATCTTGCTCTTTTTGCATTAAACTAGACAACCACTCATTCCAAGTTTTGTCACTATGTCCTGTTTCATCCTTAATTTTAAGAAGTCTCTGAAAATTTTCTTTATTTATCGGATCAGTGTCATTGATTGCCATTTCTATACTAAAATTTAACCAAATAAGTTAGTAATATTCATAAGTCATCTATGAAGAGCTCATCATCTTCATTATCACTACGAAATACCATATGAGAACCTGCACCTGCTTTTGCAATTAACTCTTCAAATTTTTTTTCCTCATCTTGTTCTTTTACCTGAGTTTTCTTAAGATCAAAATTTCCTTTAATCACAACTTAGCCTAAGTTATGAACTATTTATGTTTAATCGAATTAATTATTTCTGGTTTACTTAGAAATAGTTTTTACCAAAATTTCATTTTCAGCCATACAAACTGGACACAATTCTTTCCATTTTTCATCATGTTTCCATCCTCTCAAATGTACTAGTTTTAATATTTTTTCAAAGTTACATTCATGTATAAAATATCGTATTGCAATAAGATCTGCAAAATCAAATTTTTGACTTACAGTACAACTGTAATCTGTTGCATTATTTAATGAATTTAAAAATTTTCTTAAAGCATTATCTTTCCATTCTTGAATTTGTTCTTTTGTTATATTTGGATTCGGTGATGTTTTTAATAGTGATAATTTTTCATCATATTGTTCTAAAATAAAATCTTCATAATCCATAAACAACTTTGTTCCTGGATAAGGCGTACAAATAAAAGGATTAACTGTTACTTTATTTTTTACTAAAAATTGTACTGTCTCTAAAACATCATTAATGTCCTCATGTGGATTTCCAACCATAAAAGTCATTGATGGAGCAATGCCTCCTTTTTTTAGAATATCAATAGCTTGTTGGTTATGCTTTGAAGTAATTCCTTTCTGAACATCTTCTAGTAAAACTCTATCGCTGCCACTCTCACCTCCAATTGCAATAAATGTAAAACCAGCTTGCTTCATGTGATCTACTACATCAGGTGTAATACTGGGAGAATCTCCCGAAGTTCCAAGCTTTATTTTATCACTTAATCCTTCCTTAATCCATAAATCACACAGTTCATGAACTCTTTTTTTATTTGAAGTAAGATTTTCATCCAATAAGCAAATATAATCTACATTATATTTTTCATATAACCACAAACTATGATCAACCACATAGCGAGCTGAAAAAAATCTTGTAACTGCTTGAAATCCAAATTCATTATCCATCTCCTTTACTTTTTTGTCACCCAGCATTGCTAATTGATCCCATCTGTTCATTCCATTATGTGTACAAAACGTACACTGTCGTGGACACCCTCTTTCAGTAGTAAAATTTATTCTACGTTTACTTTTCCAAGCTCCATTATACCACATAGACCCTGAATATTTGAAATATGATTCAAGATCTATCAAATCATAAGCTGGCCATGGGATTTTATCCATATCCGGAATAAGTGGTCGTGGCTCTGTGTAAATTATTTGATCATCTTCTCTATAGCAAATTCCTTTGATATTTTTCCAATCTTTTGTATCATATGTTCTGAGAATTTCTCTCCAAGTTTCTTCTCCCTCTCCAATACATGCTATGTCTATCGCTGGTTCAAATTCCATTATCTTATTTGGCATATATGTGATAAAACCTCCACCCGCAACAATCACTGCATTAGGGTGTAACTTTCTTGCAAGAAAAATTAATTTTCTAATATCTTTGTACATGCTACTTAATCCTCCAATTCCAATAATGTCCCAATTTTCTAAAGCAATCTGATCTGCTGCTTCTTTCCAAGTTGGTAATGGTCTAGTAGAATTAAGATCTAAAAGTGCAGTTTGATGTCCTTCTTGAATAGATATTGAAGCCAAAATCCCTAACGCTGCCGGAATATCTATTGGATCATGATCTGCTCTAACCGGAGGCTGAATAAGTAGTACTTTCAAACTATTCATTAGTATGTTGTTTTATATAAATACATACATAAAAAAATCACTTTTTTACACAAACAGATCTTGTCGATTTTTGATATCTTTCAAAATTGATTATTTTTGAAATTCTGTAAGGAATTCAATATACAAAATAAAGAAACGTTTTTTTGAGAACAATGCTATTTGACAAACTAACAGAAATTACAACGTCCCTTTATGTAATTCAAAAAACTTAAAATTTTTATTTATTTAATAGAATCATTGAAATAATTAAGAAATAAATCACTAAATACAAAAATGGAATTTATTAAATCTGTTGAAGATATTAGAGGTAAAATTTTATTTTGTTCACATGAAGGAAATTTTATCAATATAGCAGAGATAAAAAAAGGTTATTCTCGTGGTGGGCATTATCACAAATATGATCAAGAACATTTGATTCTTTCAGGCAAAGTTGAATATCATGAAGAAAAAATAAATTCTAATAAAGAAATTGTCCAAATTTTCAATAAACCTACTGTAATACACGTTCCTGCTTTTACTGCTCATCTTTTGATTGCACTAGAAAATACAATCTTTGTGGAATTTTTTAAAGAATCATATGATGCAACAAATTTTCCTAAATTCCGTAACATTGTAGAAAATATGATGAATGCATAATTTCTACATACTAAACTTGATTACAAAAATCCAAAACAATGACAACTTTCATTATTTCTTAAATTAAAAAAATCATGAATTTTTTTTCTATTCAAAAACCCAATTCTTTGTCAATCTTTAGTGATTTGTGATACCCTTCATCAATAATAAACTTCTTATTAATTTCGATTAATTCTGGTTCTTTTAATAATAAACTAATAATATCGTTTAACAAAATGGGTCTTTTTTTTATTTTTGAAATTACAGTTCTAACAAATTCAATATCTGATTTTCTATCTACGGTCCATCGTAAATGAGAAAGATCTTTTTCATGTGTCAGATTTCCTATTCTAAAAATTTCTTTATTGTTGTATATGTATGGTGTAACATGTTCTCTTTCAGAAGGTTTTCTTGCATTCTGCCATGTTTTTTCTAAAGACTCCATTGAAAAAACTTCTACATCTGTTCCATATGGAAATGTTCTCTTACCTGCAAGACTACTATTAGATACAATGTCAAATTTTTTTGAATTAAATTTTTCAATAGCTCTGTCAACAATCGTAGGATCTACAAAGGGGTTATCTGAAGTAACTCTTACAATGGTAGAAAATGAAAATTTTTTTGCGCATTGATAATATCTGTCAAGAACATCTGTTAAACTTCCTCTAAAATAATCAACCCCTAACTCATTTACATACTTAACAATCTGTTCATCTTCATTATGATCAGTTGTAGCAATAACAATTTTATCAAGAAGTTTGCTGTGTCGAAGTTGAGAAATAACATAATAGAGTATTGGATTTTCCCCATCAATATTCATCATTACTTTTCCTGGTAATCGACTAGAACTCATTCTAGCTTGAATAATTGCACCTACAGTCATAATATTGACATTACAAAAGAAATCAATTACTTAACCCTTGTGGAAAAAATTATCTTCTTTCGAATAGAATATTTAGAAGTAAGATACAAACATTTTATGGATTATGATACTGAATTATGGAACAAGTATACTGAAGAAAATTTAGAAACATCACAAAATGAACTTTCAAAATTTATCTATTATCTATCTGTTGGTTTAGGGGTAAATCGAATATGTGAAGCAGGATGTAATGTAGGCAATAATCTCTCACATTTTCCTCCAAGTTTTGACGTACATGGAATAGATCTTAATGAACATGCATTAAAAATCGCAAAAAAGAATTACCCCTCGTTTACATTTCATAGTGGAAAAATAAACAAAATACCGTGTTCTGACTCTTTCTTTGATTTGGTTTTTACAAGAGGTGTTTTAATACACAACCCAAAAAATGAAATTGATTCTATTCTAACAGAATTTTTACGTGTGTCAAAAAAATGGGTGTTTAATTTGGAATATTTTGGAAATGATGGAGACATGATTAAATGGAAAAGAGGTGATGATTTGTTATGGTATAGAAACATGAAAGAAAGATGGAGTAAATTTAATGTTGAAATTATAAGTGATATTGATATTCCATTGGAAATTGATTCGGGAAAAATGAGACTAACTATTATCAAAAAAATTTAGTAAGCTTTATTGTGTGCTTGATTAACAAAAAACTATGTTTGAAGGAAAAAAAATCTTAATCACTGGTGGAACTGGTTCTCTTGGACAAGCCTTAACTAAACGTCTTTTACAAAGTAAAGTAGAAACAATTAGAATTTTCAGTAGAAATGAAAATAAACAAATCACAATGAATTCCGAAATTGAGGATGATAGACTTCGTTTTTTTATAGGCGATATTAGAGATTTTCATCGTTTAACTAGAGCATTAGAGGATATTGATATTGTATTTCATGCAGCTGCCCTAAAACATGTTCCTGTAATCGAATATAACCCATTTGAAGGAATCAAAACTAATGTAATTGGTTCCCAAAATGTAATCAATGCATGTTTACATGAAGACGTAGAAACTGTAGTTGGAATTGGAACCGATAAAGCTGTATCTCCATTGAATACTTATGGTGCAACAAAACTTTTAATGGAAAAATTGTTTGTTACAGCTCACAATTATCTGAATAAAGAAAAACATAGAACAAAATTTGTAGCTCTTCGCTATGGAAACGTTCTTGGTAGTAGTGGCTCAGTAGTTCCAAAATTTATTAATCAAATTCGTTCTAAAGAAAAAATAACCATTACTGAATCAAATATGACTAGATTTAGCATAACTATGGATGAGGCATTAGATTTTATTTTGGATTCTACAATTAATGCAAAAGGTTCTGAAATTTATATTCCAAAACTTAGAGCATATTCAATTATAGATGTAAAAAATGCACTTCAGGAGTTACTTGGAAACTCAGGAGAAAAATCAATCTCTATTAGACCTGGAGAAAAAATTCATGAAACACTGATCAATAAGGATGAAATGCGTTACACTTGGGAAACTAATTCTAAATATGTTATTGCTGATAATTCAAATTCTGGTGAACACATCCAAAAAATCTATCCTGATGCAAAAAAATCTGATTCTACCCATTCATATTCTTCTGATCTTGTAGAGAAAATTCCAAAAGAAGAATTGAAACAAATTTTCCAAAAAACAGGGATGATCTGAGTTTCAAAAATTAACAACAACTTATTTAAAATTCATTTATGATATTGTAACGTGATCTTTTGATTCATAAAGAAAAATTATCCTTTAATGATCCTAATCATACTTTTGTAATAGCCGAAGCTGGCTCAAATTGGAAAGCTGGCTCATATGATGAAGATTTGAGAAGAGCATTTCAACTAATAGAGGTAGCCTCAAAATCTGGTGCAGATGCGATAAAATTTCAAACATACAAGGCTGAAACTGTATATGTTCCAAATGCAGGACAAATAAAATATCTTTCTGAATCTGAAAAAAATTGTGACATTCATAAATTATTTGATAAACTCTCAATGCCTTACAAAATGCTCCAAAAACTTTCAGAACACTGTAAAAAATTTAACATTATGTTTATGTCTACTCCATTTTCTGTGGAAGATGCAAAACAAGTTGATCCTTTTGTATCTATTCACAAAGTTGCATCTTACGAAATAAATCATATTCGTTTATTGGAATATCTGGCATCTACAAAAAAACCTATATTGCTTTCAACTGGTGCAAGTACCTTTGATGAAATTGATTTTGCAATGGAAATCATGAAAAAAAATAATTCAGGCTCGATTGGACTTTTACAATGCACTTCTAAATACCCGTCACCAATCTCTTCTCTTAATCTTTCAGTAATTCCTAACTTGAAGAAAAGATATACTGTTGCAATAGGCTTTTCGGATCACAGCCTTGATCCTTTAATTGGACCTATTATGGCTATTGGAAATGGTGCTACAGTTGTTGAAAAACATTTCACACTTGACAAAAATTTACCTGGACCTGATCATTCTTTTGCATTAGATCCTATCGAACTTTCAAAAATGATTAAATCCATCAGAGAAGCAGATCTTTCAAAAGGAAATGGAGAGAAAATTATTCTTCCAGAAGAAAAAGAATTACGTCAGTTTGCAACCAGATCAATTCAAGCTATAAAAAAAATCCATAAAGATGATATTTTAAAAGAAGGAGAAAATATCGATATTTTAAGACCTGGAAATCAAAAAAGAGGAGCAGAAGCTAGATTTTTAGATCAAATAAACGGAAAACATGCTTCTCATGATATTGAAATTGGTGAAGGTGTTTTAGAAAGTGATTGTGAATAAACATAAAATAAAACTCTATTCACGAAATTTTTATGTGTATTATGTTGAATTGGTACATGCAAAATCAAAAAATTGGAATAGATATAGAAGAAATTTCTCGATTTTCTAAAAAAGATTTTTTTAATCACAAGTCTTTTTATAAAAAAATTTTTACTGAAAAAGAAATAAAATATTGCTTATCAAAATCTGATCCATATCTTCATTTTACTGGAAAATTTTGTGCAAAAGAAGCAACAA
>CAYFJT010000002.1:24715-46112 GCA_964343515.1 uncultured Nitrosopumilaceae archaeon | reverse complement strand
CAAATTTTGAATTTTTTAATGCATCATTTGCTGCAATCATATATTCTTCATCTGTTTGAGCTGATTTTCCATAACCCTTTTCACTGGAATCTAATCCAGTACCATGACCAATTTCGATCATTTCTATACCTGCATGTTCTAATCTCTTACAAATATTGAAAGTCTGTTCGGATGTAAATGAAAAATCTACAGAATAACTTCCATCTCTTAATGTTGTATCTAAAATTTTAATTTTTTTCATAACGTTTGATTTCCATTTTTACTTAATATATTTGAAATAATGTTTTAGTTTGATTTTTTTTAGCAATTTTTTTATTACCCACTAAAATAATTCCTAGAATGAAAGACAGAATTCTATTTTGGATTGATATGAATTTTGTATATTTTGGAATTGCAAAATTCTTGAAAAATAAATATGATTATGACGCATTTGTTATTTTTGATACTAGCCAATCATTAAAAAAATCTCTTTCATCCCAAAAATTAGTAGATTTTAAAAAAAAATGGTTTTTTTGGGATTATGTTTCAAAATCAAAAATTCAACCTATTCCAGATCTTGACTATCTTAAATCCATTGAAGAAAAATATGCAATCAATCTTTGGACTATTGCATATAATGAAAGATTATTTTTAGAATTTAATTTATATCATAAATTTACTAAGAATGAAATATTATCAATTCTTGAACAAGAATGTAAATTTTATGAAAAAGTATTAGATGAATCTAAACCCGATTTTTTAATAATAAAAACAACTGATAATCATAGAAATAATTTACTTTATGAAATTTGTAAAGCTAAAGGAATTCAACCTTTAGTTTTATTTCCAACACGAATTGGTTATAGGTCTGCAATTTCATGTGATTGTGATAAAACTGATCAAGTTTGGCATGATGTATCTGAATTAGAATATCGTGATATAGATTTAGATTCATATAGAAAAAAATATGATACATCAAAACAAATCAATGACATTAAATCTCCTACAGAACTTTCAATAATAAAACAAGTCCAATCTGGAATAAGATGGATATCAAAATCTTATGGTAAAGATTATCAGAATTATTACACTCGTTATGGAGTCTCCCCATTTAACGTAATAAAAAATAGACTTTTACTTTTATTGAGAAGAAAAATAAGAAAATCTTTTATTGACAAAAATCTTTATCAGAAAATTTATGATGAAAAAATTATTTACTTTCCCCTTCAAACTCAACCTGAACGAAGTATTTCTATTGATGCCCCTTTTCATACCAACCAAATAGAAGTTATCACAAATATTGCAAAGTCATTGCCTGTGAATTATGTTTTGTATGTCAAAGAACATCCTATGATGAATTGGTGGAGTTGGAGAAAGATTAGCGATTATAAAAAAATTATGGCTTTGCCTAATGTAAAGTTAATTCATCCATCAGTAAATCCCGATGAAATTTATAAAAAATGTGATCTTGTGATTACCATAACTGGAACTTCTGGACTCGATGCTGCGTTTTATAACAAACCCTCAATTGTATTGGAAAATGTAATGTATTCTTCATTAGATTGTGTTAACCATGTAAGAAGTTTCGAAGATTTATCTAAAACCATATCTTCATCATTAAACAAAAAAGTGTACATCACAGATTTGAAAAAATTCCTTCAGTTTAATCATAAAAATTCCTTCCAATTTAATGGATGGGATGTTTATGACACCATGATGAAAAAATTTCATGATGGCCTTGCATATAATACAAATATCTCTTTAAACGAATTAAATTTATTTTTTGAAAAAAATGAACATATTTTTGGATTGTTGGCTGATGAACATTTAAAGAAAATAAATGATTATAAAAATTATAATTCAAAACTAAACTAACAAATTTTAATTTTACGCATTTTAGCAATTATTATTACTATGTTTAAAAAATTCTTATCGGATTTTTCTGAAAATTACCTTATATGTGAATATTCAATAGGTGTTAGAAAATCATCAAATAAAATTTAAAATAATGATTAAAATTCTTTCCAATAATGACAAATCTGGATTTTAAAACTATTATGGAAAATTCAGCACAAATCGGTGATGAAATGTATGAGCTAATGAAAGAATTGTACCCAATTTGTAGAAGTATAACTGGAAATGGTGTTAGAAAAACGGATAAAATCATCAGTAATCACATACCACTTGAAATGAGTGAAGTTCCTACTGGTACTTCTGTTTTTGATTGGGTTATTCCAAAAGAATGGAATATTAATGATGCTTATGTAATTGATCCGAACGGGAAAAAAATAATTGATTTTAAAAAATCTAATTTACATGTATTAAATTATAGTGTACCAATTCATAAAAAATTAACACTAGACGAATTAAAACCTCATCTATTCACAATTCCTGAAATCCCGGATGTCATTCCTTACAGAATTTCATATTACAAAGAAAATTGGGGTTTTTGTTTATCTCATAACCAATTTTTAGAATTAGCTGATGGTGAATATGAAGTATTTATTGATTCAACTTTAGAAAATGGTTCTCTTACTTATGGGGAATATTATCTAAAAGGACAAACTGATGATGAAGTTTTAATCTCTTGTTATACTTGTCATCCTTCTCTTTGTAATGATAATTTGTCAGGAGTTGTATTGACAACATTTTTAGCAAAATATCTTAGTAAACTTTCACTTCGATATTCTTACAGATTCTTGTTTATTCCAGAAACTATCGGAGCTATTACTTGGCTTGCTAGAAACGAATCAAAAACATCAAAAATCAAACATGGACTTGTTGCAACAAGTCTTGGAGATCCTGGAAATCTAACTTATAAAAAAAGCCGACAAGACAATGCAGAAATTGATCAAACAGTAATACATGTATTAAAAAATTCTGGAGAGAAATCTGATGTGTTGGACTATTTTCCACCTGATAGTGATGAGAGACAATATTGTTCGCCAGGTTTTAATCTTCCAGTAGGTTTTTTGAGACGTTCGCAATTTGGAAATTTTCCAGAATATCATACATCTGCAGATAATCTAGAATTTGTTCAGGGTAAGTACTTAGGTGAAACATTTTCTAAATATCTAGAAATTATTTTTGTACTAGAAAATAATAAAACCTATTTAAATCTAAATCCAAAATGTGAACCTAGATTAGATAAAAGAAATCTTTATCGTTCTACAAGTGGTCAACAAGATGGTTATGATGATGAATTTGCCTTATTATCTGTACTAAGTCTTTCAGACGGGGAACACTCTTTATTAGATATTTCAGAAAGAACTAATACCGATTTTAAATTAATTAAAAATGCTTCAGATGCATTATTGAAATGTAATCTTTTAAAAGAAATCAGTTAAAATATTTTTATGCATATTTATTAGTTAATGAAATTATTTTAGTAATTTCTGATTGTTTTAGATTTGGATGTATTGGTATTGATACAATATTTTTTCCAGTCTCTTCTGTAATTGGTAATCTTGATTTATTTCTATAAAATTCCATTAAATGTATAGGAGAATAATGTATTCCTGTTTCAATATTGTTTTCTCCCATTTTTTTTATAAATTTTTTCCTATTTTTTGTTAAAATCCAGTAAATATGATAAGAACAATTATTATCAAAAGGCATTTTTTCTTCAATCTTTATTTCGTTTGAATATCTTTTTGCAATCTCTTTTCTTTTCCTATTCATTCTATCTAATTTTTTCAGTTGTGATAATCCAATAGCTGCAGAAAATTCATTCATATAGTAATTCCAACCAATTTCTTTGACATCATAAAAAACTCCTTTTCTATCTGTTATGCCACACCATCTTTTGGATTTTAATTTTTCTTTTAGTTTTTTACTATTGTTATCATTGATTGTTATTGCACCCCCAGTTGGCATTGCAAGATTTTTTACTGGATGAAAACTAAAACAAACCATATTTCCATGACTTCCAATTTTTTGATTTTTGAAAGTTGTACCTGATGCATGAGCTGCATCTTCAATTAATTTTATATTAAATTGCTTACAAATCTTTAGTATTTCTTCTAAATTACATGGCATTCCCGCAAAATGTACTGGAAGAATAGCTCTAGTATTTTTTGTAATTTTCTCTTTAATTTTTTTAGGATCTATACACATTGTTTTTGGTTCAATGTCTACAAAAACTGGCTTTGCATTATTGTAAATTATTGCATTTGCTGTACTGACAAATGAAAGAGATGGTACTAAAACCTCTTTATTTTCAACATTTGCCATTGATAAAGCTAAATGAAGTGCAGCTGTTCCACTATTGACAGATACACACTCATTAGAACCTACAAATTTTTTAAACCTCTCTTCAAATTCTCCAACTTTCTCAACCCCTGCACCCGATGCCCAAAAACCACTTTTTAATACTTTTTTAATGGCTTTTTCTTCGTCTATTCCAACTACTGGATCAAATAATTTTATCTTTTTTTTCATTTTTTTTCATTATTTCTAGTCATTAATTCATAAGTATATTGGATTAATTCAAAATTTTGCTCTTTAAAAAATTTTATTGATTTCTTATTTTTTGGATTGATGTTTGCCAAGTATCTTTTTCTTGGATTTTTTTCCATTAATAATTTGATAACTTCTTTTCCTATTTGTAATCTCTGAAATTTTTGTAGAATAAAAATTCCAATTTCATCTTGATATGATAAATAGATTGAACCTACACTTTCATTTTTTATTTTTATTATATACCATTTTTTGTAAGGTTTTGAAAGAATAAATCTTACATGTTGAGAATACGTTGGCATTTTTTTGTGTGATATATTCATATGTGGTTTTCTTTCTTTTAATAATTCAAACAAAAAAAGAAAATCTTTTTTCATAACTGGAATTAATTTAATTTCTTTTTTATCTATATTCTTAATTATCATAATTTATTTTCTCTAAATTGTGTTCTTTATCATATAATAGATTTCCATCATTATCTTTTTTGAAAATATCTTTGTTGGTGAATTTTTCACATATTTCATAGAATTCTCTTTCACTTATTTCAAAATCTTCTAAAAATTCTTTGAGATATTTTCTTGGAATTCTTCCTTCGTACTTTTTTACTAGTTCTAACCCTTCACTTCTTGTTAATCTTTTATTACGAATATCTATTGATGCATGATCTGTAGCCCTTCCATACCCAAATTTCAAAAATTTGAAGTAATCATGTATTGCAACATATTTTGTATCTAAATTTTCATAATTAGTATATGTGCCTTCATTTGGTTCATTGAGAGTAGTAAATCCAAGATTTTTTACAATGTCTAGTTGTTTTCTAGCATCCCATTTAAGATAGTATCCTAGAAAAATCCCCGTGACTTTAGATTCTTTTATTTCTTCATCTGAAGGGTATTTACAATAGAATAATTCTTGTTCTTTGATTCCGTAATTTTTCATGTTCATAGGATCAAACTCCTTTCTAAAATAACCTCCAAATTTTTCATTCCACTCTTTATCTAAATATGGTTTTGTACGTGCTGATGCTGGCCCTCCATATTCTAATTGAGAATTTTCTCCCCAAACAACTAATGGGATTTTCAATGAAACTGCAATCCTTATTGGAACTGTAAAAATTCCAACATGCTCTGGCCATGCAGGATCTCCTAACTCTTTCAATCCGTAACTGGCAAGTTTTTTGTAAATGTTAGGGTTTGTTGAAAATTCAATACAATCAACACCTATTTTTTTTATATTTTCCATATTTTTTCTACCTATTTCTGTGAAATCTCTTGGACGGAAACTCACCAATAGTGGATTTAACCCAAATTCATTTTTAATTACATGAACCTGAAAATGACTATCTTTTCCACCACTTACAGGTATGAGACAATCATAACCTCCTTTATTATTTTTATATCTGTTAAGAATTTCTGCTAATTCTTTTTTCCTTTTCCCCCAATCGATTTTTTCTTTTTCTTTAGCAGCATGACATGCATTACAAATTCCTTTTTCATCAAAATCTAAATCTGGTTTAGTATCTGGTAGTAAACAACTTGTACAATATTTCATTTAAACTAATTTTGATATTTTAGCTTAAATAGCTTCCTTTAATTAAAAAATTAATTCATAAATTAATCGATTTTTGTAGCATATATTTTTCCAATATACATATGAGGGTTTTCTGTTTTACGATTTAGAGAATATATCGGACTGGTTATTGTCACTGTAAATCCTGCTAATTCTAATTTTTCTTTTAAATTTTTGTAGCCATAGTGATACTCTATGACAATATATTCTAATTTTTTTAATACTTCGTTAGTTGATGCAAGAATTACATCGTATTCACATCCTTCACAGTTCATTTTCAATACTGACGGTTCTGAACCAAATTTTTCTAAAATTTGTTTTAAACTAATAACAGGAATCTTAATTCCCTTTGAATGTCTTTTTAATGATACTTGGTGAGAACTCGATACACTGGGATCTACACTCATAAATTCATCTTTAGATCCACAAGCTGCAAACATAAGTTCAATTTTATCTCCTAGATTATTTTGCTCAATATTTTTTTTTGCTATGTTAAAATTTTGAGGTAAAGGCTCTAAAGCTATAACTTTTTTTGCACCATTAATTGCAAATGATATTGAAGAATCTCCCAGATATGCACCTATATCAATAACATTTTTGTCTTTCATTTTATTTATTTTCCAAGTATCATTTAGAAAAGATGAATAAACTCCTCCAAAATCGTTATGGGTTTGTAATTTGACAGTCACATTGTTTGTAAATAGAGTTATATTTCCTTTATTGTCTATTTTGTATTTTTTATTTTTTCCACGTGCTACTGAAAAAACATCAAAATGATTATTTAGAATTACTTGTTCTCCATCTTTTAGAATTCCTTTTACTGGATATTTTTTTTTTAATACATGAACTATTACTGTAAAATAATTTTTAAATGATTTCTTATAGAGAAGAAAAGATTCTAAATAAGAAAAATGACTTTTTATTAAATGAAAAAATGTAACATTTTTTCTGACACTAAACTCTATCAAAAAATCACTCTTTACTTTTAATTTTTTTTATATGTTCTTCTGCCAACAACTCAAATTCTTTTTTATGTTTATTTAAAAATGAATCTATTTTTGAAATTGATAATGGGTTGTCTACAAGGAAACCTCCATAGTAGAAGTTATTTGAAAAATCAGTACGTAGTTGATTTATATCTATTTCAAAAGAATTCTTATCTATAAAATCCACAAATTTGTATAAGTCGTTTTGATTAACTTTTTCTGATAATACTGTTCTAATTGCATTTGGAAGTTCTTCAAAACTATTTATCTTATGCACTGACGATAAATCAGAATATAATACATTTGCAAGTATGATTGATGGTTTATTATGAAATGCTGCTTCTAATCCTGCAGTACCCGTTAATGTGATCACTAATCCACATTTTTCATAAATTTTATCAGGATTTACTGATGGATGTATTAATTTTACATTAGGAAGATCTAAGATCGATTTGTAATATGAAATTGGTCTCCATCCTAATAATCCCATTGTAGGATGTTCTTTAACATACAAAACATAATCTATGGGTAAAGACTTTGCAATATTTGTAATGACTTCGAGTTGGTTAGTATAAAATGGAGCATCAATTGACAAAGTTCTTTCTGGCTCAAAATGTAATGGAAAAAAAACGAATGAATCATTACTATTTATATCATAACTAAAATTTCTGTTGATGAAATATTCTCTAATTTTTCTATCAATTCCTTTTTTAAATTCACTAATCAAAATTTTGCTTCTAGTTCTATTAAAATTTGAATAACGTTTTCTATAATTTTTATTGCCAATATCTAAAAAAAACTGTAATACAAAAATTAACTTTTTCCAATTATGTTTTTGTTTGTTATTTTTGTATTTATTTGCTTGATTAAAAGCATTATAATTATTCTTGTAGTTTTTTAGATTATTTTCTGTTTTATCATTTAATGAAATTGAATTTAATTGTGTTTTTATTGAATCTACTTTATCCATTTGATCAGAAATAATAAATCTGAAACCAAACCTGGATGGAACTAGCATTAGAATTTTGATTCCTTTCGCCTTACAAATTTCATAAAATAAATGATTATGATGCCAATCTGTGATTTTCATTATAATGTAATTTGGTTTTATCTCATCAAGAACATTTTCAAAAAATTTACATTCTTGTTCTATAATTTTTAAAATTTCTTCATACTTAAATTTATGAAATTCATTAAATCTATAAAAAGAGCGTTCAGTATATGCTAAATTCCATATGTTTATTTTATAATTTTTTTCAACAGAACTCAAATATTCAAAATTAGGTTCTGTCTCATCAACAACTATGTTATCTAAATAGAACCATTTTTTTTCAAATTTCACCATTTGTTGTTCTTCAAAAAATTTTTTTGCCTTTTCATTTACATCTATAATACTATACATATCACAATCATATTTTTCATACAAAAATTTTGCAATTCCAAAATAAATAAATTCAATGTCTATCCAAAAAAGTATCTTGTCTTTCATACTGTTTCATTGGATATTACTAATAATAAATTTCCTTATAGTATTTCAGGTGATAAACAAATTATTTCTTCAAAATTTTACAAAAAAACAATGTTAATTTTTATTTTTTTACAAAATAAAGGATTGGATTATTATAATGACGTTTTTAATAAAATCTGTATTTGAGAAAATTTCTAATAAAAAAAATCAATAAAATTTGGAGATGTATTCTTGTCTAATATTCGAGTAACATATGCGGGTTTAATTGGATTAGCTGTTGGATTAATCAATATTGTTTCTGGATTGGGATTCATACTTATTTTAACACAATCATTGCCTCCTGAAGAATTTGGTACATGGCGTTTGGTGATAGGGTTCACTGTACAAGTTGGAATTATACAATCTTTGGTTGGTTATTGGGCAATTCGTGAGACTGCAAGAGGGATTGAATCTGGAAAAACTGCAGTCTTCACTACAGGAGTTCTTTCAATAGTTGGAATATTTGTTTACCTACTAATAGCATATTTTACTGGAATTCAAACTGATGCTGAACAAAATATTTTATTTTTCGGAGTTATTTTAATTCCAGCAATATTTTTTGAAAGTGTATTGTCTCAAATTACTTTGGGATGGAAACCGCAAATCTCTAGTTATAGTAGACTTTCATTTGGAATTCTTAAAGTACCTCTTGCATTAATAATGTTGTATTTTTTTGATATGGGTGTTTCTGGCGTATTTCTTTCAATTTTCTTAGCTTATCTTTCTAGTATTACAATACTCTTGATATTCTCTAGAAAAAAAATCCAAACTAAAATTAAATTTCAATATGTTAAAAGCTGGATAAAACGTGCTTGGATTCCTTTATATCAAGAACTTAATACTTTAATTTTTTCATTAGATGTATTAGTTTTTTCATTAATTTCGGGTTCTGTAATGGGTTTAGCATATTTCGCTGCTGCGTGGAGCGTTGGAAGTTTTACTGCAAATGCTGCTGCTATATCTAGCGCGACATATCCAAAATTATTAGCAGGCGGTGAACATAGATATCTGAAAGACAATACTACTAGATTATTATATTTTGCAATCCCATTAGTTTCTATATCTATTGCTTTTTCTAAACCTGCATTATATGCTCTTAATCCTCTTTATGAAGTCGTTTCCTTAGCCGTAATATTTTTCTCAATTCGAATTTTATTTTTCACATTAAGTAAAACTTTTTCAAATTTTCTTTTAGGTCAAGAAAATGTTGATATTGATACAACAACATCATTTAAAAATTATATAAAAAGTAGATTATTTTTTATCCCTACTGTAAGATTAATTCGTTTTAGTGTATATCTTGGTTCTTTAATACTAATGTTATTTTTGTTAGGAAAAGAGGCTTCTCCCACAACTTTAGTATTGTTTTGGTCGATTATAGCTTTTTTAACTGAGATTCCTTTTACACTATACTTTTATTTTTTAGTTAGGAAAAATTTCCATTTCAACATGGAATTTAATTTAATTTTAAAATATGTTCTAGTAAGCGCTGTAGTATTTTCTATCATGTTTGTGATAATGGATAACTATTTAGAATATAAAACTGATATTTTGGAATTTTTGCCTTCATTATTGTTTTTTGTGGTATTGGCAATGGGGAGTTATTTTCTAATGACTTATTTTGTGGATCTAAAGACAAGAAAATTGATCAAAGCAATAATTAATGAATTAAAAAGTAAGACCTAAAACAATAATTCTTTCTAAAGAATGGAAGCACTACATGCTTGTCTCACGACATCTTTAGTGATATAACGTGTTCCATGCCACGAATGAAGTGTTTCTTCAAAACATACCATGGTATTATCTAAATTCCATGGTTCAAATATGATTGAAGATTCATCATCATTTTCACAAATATATGTTCCACCTGGATCATTTTTCTGCCAACCTTTTGCAAAATAAAACATAATTTGTAATTGGTTTGTAAATTCTCCTTCTTCATCGATATGTGGTAATTGAAAATCACCTTTTGAATTTGCAAAAAATCCTGAACGTACAGTCTTCTTTAAATCCAAACCCGAAAATTTGGCAAAATTCTTGATAAACTCTTGAGTATTAATGTACTTTTTTAATTCATTCCATTCTGGACTTAAAGATGCATCTTCTTTTGGTTCTCCTTCATTTTCTTCATAGAAATATTTTGTTTTTGCAGTTCTCCTGTAATCATTATTTACAAACCAATCCTCATTAAATTTTGGAAATGATTCATATAATTTATCATAGAAATCTTGTTCAAAAACTTGTTCAATATACGTAAATCTGAATGGTTCATTATTTTTGAATTCTTCTGATTTTTCAAAAATATTGTCCCAATTTATTATATTATTACTCATATTTCTAACCTTAATTTTTATCCATAAAAATTCTTTCTTTTAATTTTGTTCGTTAGATTCTGAAATTAACGTGTGCATTTTATACAAAACTGCAATTGATGCCATTTTGATACGTTTACTGATAATGGGCCCTAAAAATTTGTATTTTAAACCAATTTTCAAGTCTGCATCTATACTCACTTTACTACCTGATGGAATTTTTTCATAATTTGTTTTGATTGTACTTCCTTTTAATGGACCATCTATGATCTCGGCTTCTATTCTATTGTTGAATTTCTTAGTTTTGGTTTTTTGAACTATTGTATGTGATAACTTGTGTAATGTAAATGAAATTGTTTCTTCAGTAATTGTGCCATCTTTGGAATCTTCTAAAATTTTGATAGAATCTATATATTTAAAAAATCTACCAAAATTTTCATAATCTGTTGCAATAGCTATAAGTTTCTCTGGCGGGGATGGAATATTAGCAGAGATTTGAAATTTTGGCAATAATCATGAAATTTTTTTGGTGTATATATACTGTTTATAGAATTATCATGTTTTTTGTTATGATCCTAAAGCAAAATACTCAATTCCTAAATTCTTCAGATATTTTCTATCATACATATACCAACCATCTATGACAATTAACTTCTTATCTAACTTTTCTTGAATTTTTTCAAAGTTTATGTCTCTGAATTTTGGATTATTGTTCATGATAATTATGCAATCATAATCTATTTTATTATAAATTTCTGGGACGTATTCTACTCCTAAACCATTGATTGTTTCTTTTGGAACATTTGGGTCATATCCGAAAATCTTCACTTTATTTTTCTGTAAATATTCAATTATTGGTAACGTAGGTGAATATCTTATATCATCAGTATCTGGAGTACCTTTGAATGCAAAACCTAATACCAACACTCTTGATTCAGAAATATTTCTACTGTCCCCAAATACTCTGTTAATCAATTTAATGGTGTCTTCTATCATGGAATCATTAATTTTTCTTGAATTTTTAACTAAATCTAAATTTAATTTATCCCCTAATGATGAAATAAGAAGATAAGGATCTTTTACTAAACAACCTCCCCCAACACCTGCACCTGGAAATAATATTTTATTTCTTGTATATCCATAATTTGCAGATTCAATTACTTCACGAGAATCTAAATTTGTTTTCTCACAAATTTTTCCAACTAGATTTCCAATTGATATAGTGATATCTCTATAAGTATTATCTAATAACTTGATTAGTTCTGCAGCTTCAAGTGAAGATACTCTTACTATAGTCCTTGTTAATTTATTGAAAATCTCAGATGCCTTTTCAACACTTTTTTGATCGATTCCTCCTATAATTTGAGACAATTCTCTTAATTCTTTGAGTGCTTTTCCTTGAAGAGTTCTTTCAGGTGCAAATGCTAAAGAAAAATCTGATGACACACTAAGTCCACTTTCTTTTTCTAAAATGGGTTTTACAATATTTCTTGTCGTGCTAATCGGCACGGTAGAACGTAAAATAACTAATTCATCTTTTTTAAGATTTTTACCCACTTCAGTTGCTACATTTTTTAAATTATCTAAAATTGGCTCATGTGTATTATTATCAATAGGCGTTCCTACTGCAATTATGTATGTACTATTATCACTGTTTTCAATTTTATCCGAAAAAGTTATGTTTTGAGATTTAATAGTTGATTTTAGTAATTGTTCTATTTGTTCTTCATATAAAGGAGATTTTCCTTGTTTTAACATTTCAATTTTTTTACTATCTTTTTCTATCCCTTTTACTTTAAAACCTACATCAGCTAAGGTCAAAGCTAAAGTGAGACCAACATAACCTAAACCAATAACATTAATTATCAATACGGTATCGATTATTTTGGTAAATATATATGATAATTTTCCAATCTTAATTTAAACTCATAAAACTGTTAATATTATAATGAGTGAGAATGAAATTGAAATTTTCAAAAATATTTTTTATAGTACAAATATGTCAAAACACATTAGTTAAAATGAATTTAAAATGAACAAAATATTAAAGAATCATGGTTTGTTGGTGATTTTATCTATACTGTCTGCTTCCATAGCTATTTCTATTTTACATGTTGCATTTTTTGGATATGGAGTACAATTTGAAGAAGTAATTCTCACTAAAAAATCCATATCTACAGGAGAAGTTTCAACAATTCTTCTTAAATTACGAAATAATGAACCTGAAGTAGTTGGAATTGGGAAAATTAACACTTACATTAAAAATGATCCTGAAAAAAATATCGAAATCAAAGATAGTGAAATTATAATAAAACAAATCCCTAAATTTACAACAACAAAAGAAATCCCAATTACTTTAACGGCATCTGATACGTTGATTGGAAATAATTTTGAATATGACGTTGTACTAATTCTTACTATAAATGAAATTGAAATGGATAGAAAATACTTGAAAATTAAGATTATCTAATTTCATTTTTATCTCTTAAAATATCTCTAAATTATATTATATGTAAAATTCTTATTCATTTTCATACATATTCATTAATTTGAACAAAAGAGTAATTACCTCCTCTAAATTAGAGTTTTACTATGAACAAAATTGATGGAGGACAAGTATTGATTACTGGTGGGAGTGGGTTTATTGGAAGTTATGTGATTGATGCTTTAAAAGAAAAATATGATGTTGTTGTAGTTGATATAGCAAAACCAAAAAATTCTGGTATTAAATTTAAAAAATTAGATTTAAAAAAACCATTCTCCATTTCTAATGATTTTCAATTCTGTATTCATCTAGCAGGTTTTGTTGGTGGAATTCAATATTTTACAAAACATCCTGTAGAAAATGTAAGGGATAATCCTAGAATGACTGCTAATGTTTTTGATGCTTGTGTAGATGGAGGAATTAAACAGGTAATTTATGCAAGCTCAAGTGTTGTATATCAACATCAACAAAAATTCCCTACCATTGAATCAGATGTGGCAACTTCTCCTCCTCCTTCATCTGCTTATGGGATTTCAAAATTATTGGGAGAATATTTCTGTCGTGCATATAATGAACAATTTGGTCTTAATTATACTGTTTTAAGACCATTTAATGCATATGGACCAAGGGAAGCACCTGATCCAGATTATGCTCATGTTATTCCACAATTAATAGAAAAAGTACTGAGAGGTCAATACCCTGTAGAAATATACGGAACTGGAAATCAAACTCGAACATTTACACATGGTTCTGATATTGCTAATGCATTCAAATCATCTTTAGGGAATAAATCTGCCCAAAACCAAATTTTTAATGTTTCAGGTGACAAAGAATTTAAAATAATTCAAATTTTAGAAAAAATTTGGGAGTTTACCTCACAAAATAAAAAACTTCGTGTTAAACATCTAACTCCATTAAAAGATGATGTACAAAGACGTTATCCAAGCAATAAAAAAATAAAGAAAACACTAGGGTGGAAACCTAAAGTAAAGTTTGATGATGGATTAAAAGAAACAATTTCATGGATTAAGAATAACAAATTTAAAAATTAGAAAATTCTTCATATGTTTTTAAATATTCATTTGCTATTTTCTTCCAATCATGTTTAATTCTAATATCTTTCATATTTTCGATAAATGTTTGTCTTAATTCTTTATCTTTGATTAATTTAATCATTGATTCTGATAATTTTTTTTCATTATCAAATTCTACAAATAATGCAGAATCATTATTTAGAATTTCATGAAAAGTATCTAATTCACTAACAATTACTGGAATGGAATGTTTTAAAGCATATGTGAGTGCGTGAGTTGAACTCGACATGGGTCTATAAATATAAAGTGCCAATTCTGCATTGTCAAACAATGAATCTATTTCATCATCTTCAACAAAATCTGTAAAAAACACATTATTTTCTAATCCTGCATCCTTGACTTTCCTCTTTAGATTTTCTTCATAATTTTTGTATTCCTTCGGTGCCTTTCCTGCAATTACTAAAACATAATCTGATAATTGTTCTCTGATTAAACTAAATGCATTTATGGCCATTTCTTGTCCTTTTCTAGGCGAAATTACTCCAAAATATAAAATAATTTTTTTGTCTTTGATTTTTTTTTCTAATCTTTTCGATAATTCTCCAATTTGTTGATTTTCTATATTTACTCCTAATTGAATGACTTTGATCTTTTTCTCAGAAATTCCATAAAATTCTTTGAGAGCAAGTTTTCCAATATGTGTCCCAACAATGATTTTATCTACAAAGCTACACATTATCCTAAAAAATAACTTTAAAGAAAATTTTATTAAAAATTTGGGAATTTTTTTTAGAATATAGGAATGAATAAGCCATGAGTCATTTTCTCTATAGACCAAAATATTGTGTAACGTCAATATGATTTTTATTTTAGATTTTTTTACCAAAAAAAGTAAAACCAAAAATTTCCATAAAGTAATTAGTGGACCATATGTTTTTAGTTCAAAAGAAAAATGTACAATATCTGGTTTGTCCTTTTTTATGAATGAATAAATTGCTTTAATGTATTTTCCATAACCCCAAACTCTTTTAGCATTTATGACCTTTTGTGCAGAAAAATTTTCTTTTGAAATTTCTTTTGGCCCTAAAAATAATATCTGATTTCCTAAATTCTGGAAATTTTTTTCTAACTCCTTGAATAGTTCTGTGGAATATTTAACATATCTATCCACAAAAAATATTTTTTTCCTCATCATATGACTAATTTCTAATTTTTAATTTGTGGTATAAATCTAGTTCTTTAAAGAACTCTGTAAAATCATATCTTTTTGGATATTGAAATGTCTAAATTTGACTATGTTTCATTAGTTAGTAGAAATGCAAAATATGATGTCTGTTGATCTAGAAGATTACTATTGTGATTTACCTTTTGATGATTGGAAAAATCATTCTAGTCGTGTAGTTGAAATCACTAATTCAATTTTGGAATTATTTGACAAGTATAATGTGTCTGCAACATTTTTTACTGTAGGTTTTATTGCTGAAAAACATCCTGAATTAATTGAAAAGATCATCTCAAAAGGACATGAGATATCTAGTCATAGTTTTTATCATAAAGACATTAGAAAATTAAATCCAGATGAATTTGAATCAGATCTTGTAAAATCTATTAAAACACTTGAACATATTTCAAAGGAAAAAGTCCTTGGTTTTCGTGCACCGTTTTTTTCAGTAAATAAAAAAACATTATGGGTAATTGACAAACTAAGAAAACATCTCAAATATGATTCTAGTATATTTCCTACTAGAACGCCTTTGTATGGAATTCCAGACGCACTAAGACATCCATATTTTACTTCCAACTCAAATCCTCTTACAGAAGATAACAATTCTGATTTTTTAGAAATTCCTTTGGCCACATTACATCTGCCTATCCTAGGTAATATTCCAATAGCTGGAGGATTTCATTTACGATTCTTACCAATCTCCATCATAAATTCTGGAATAAAAAAGCTAAACAAGTCAAAAACATCTGCAATGTGTTATATTCATCCAAAAGATCTAGATCCACATACCCCTCGTCTACCTCAATACAACTGGACATATTATTGGAGATTAGAATCTGGATTTAAGAAATTTGAATCGTTGTTAAAGAATTTCTCATTTTCATCAGTACGAGATGTTTTTAAATTATGATAAAAGCTTGTTTTCTTCTAAAATTTAGTTCATAGGATACAACCTGCTTTTTATATTCTATCTGGGAATTATTTTTAATGAGAATTATAGAACCTACTGAAAAATTAAGGAATAATCTAATAGAAATGAATATGGATAATAGATTTGTAAATACTTTCATTAAATCTGATTTTCTTGTTTTAGATGAAAATGCTGATGAAATAATTGGTGTTGCAGGCGTAGGTGGAGTCTTCCATATTGGAGGTATATTTGTAAAACAGCAACATCGTGGAAAAAATATCTCTTCAAAACTTAACAAAATTAGAGATGATGAATTAAAAAAACGTGGATATTCATTTTTTATTGGAACAACTTATACGACAAATCCAAATGCAAAAGAGATTTCAAAAATTTTAAAAGATAGATCTGCTAGACCTGTTTTTTCTTTTACTATGTATGAAGGTTTTACTACTACACTGTTTATTCAAGAGTTTAATATAAAGGGAAAATTGTTTGGAACATTTCTAAATTTTTTTAACACTAAGTTTGGTACCTTATGTTTAGCGTTAACTCTAAAACTTACTCAAAAATTATGGAATAATTTATTTTTAGCTGAATCATCAAATTATGAAAAAATCAATTTAAGATACTGTTTAAAAAATTTTCATAAAATTAAAAATAACTAATCATTTTTTTTAAAAAATTTTGCTGGACTTCCATACCATACTTCATTATTTGGAATATTATGTCTTACTTGTGAACATGCTCCTACCTCAGAATTTTTTCCTATGATCACTCCCGGCATTAATGTAACATTTGCACCATATCTTGAACCTTCTTTTAATATACATGGATTCCTCTTAATTTCTCCAATTTTTGGTGTATCTGTAGCAACAACTCCATATTTTATTGTCACATTATCTTCTACAATTGTGTCATTTGCTAAAGTGCATCTACTACCAAAACTAACATTGTTGCCAATTTTACATCCATCTCTAATTTCGCAAAATGGTTTTAGATTTACATTGTCTCCAATCTCCACGTTATTTCCAATTATAACGAAAATCCCAATTTTGACATTTTCTCCAATTTTGACATTTTCTCCAACAACCGCAGTAGGATGAATTTCTGACATTTTGATGACTTAATTCAAGGTGATTATTCTAGATAATAAAAACTCCTATTAGAGAAACACTATAAAACAATTTTAAGAGGATTCTATTTTTTAACGATGTGAAAAAAACAGTTTGTATTCCAGCTTTTAATGAATCTGATATTATTGGAAAAATAATAAGAGAATGCAAGAAATATTCTGATCTTGTTATTGTATGTGATGATGGCTCTAGTGACAATACCTACTTTGAAGCAGAATCTGCAGGAGCAATAGTAGTTAAACATAATCAAAATCTTGGGAAAGGAGCTGCGTTACGAACTCTCTTCAAAACTGCAATTGAACATGATTCAGATGTAGTTGTAACTATTGACGGTGATGGTCAATTTTTACCTGAAGAGATTCCAAATGTGATGAGTCCTGTAATTCAAAAGAAATCTGACATAGTTATTGGTTATCGATTTGAGACATCTGATGAAATGCCATCTTATAGAAAAGTAGGAAACAAGTTTCTTGACAAAATTACTAACATGGCATCAGAATTGCCATTTCGTGATACACAAAGTGGGTTTAGAAGTTATTCTAAAAAAGCACTAGAGATGATAAAATTTTCTACGAATGGATTTGGAGCTGATTCTGAAATTCTTATAGATGCATCAAAAAAAGGACTAAAAATATCAGAACAAAAAATCACTGTTTTATATAACACAGGATCAAAAACATCCACCAAGAATCCAATGTCTCATACAGTTGGAGTGATTACTTCTTTACTAGAATTAATTGCTCTTAAACGACCTCTTTCATATGTTGGAATTCCTGGGTTATTACTTGCAATTGTTGGAATTGTATTTAGCGTTAATGTAGTTACAATATTCAATGAAACCAGATATTTCTCAGTCCCTACAACTTTGATTGCTGTTGGTTCTCTAGTGACTGGATTAATGCTGTTTATGATGTCTATTGTTTTATTTAGTATCAGTAGAACCCAAAGTCGTTCATAGCATCCCCTGATCTTTTTTCATCTCTATACTTTTAGATACCTTTCCATTATGAATAATTAAGAAATATGGAACTTTATAATTTTGTCAAAACTACTGACAAAAAATTATTTATTTTAATTTTTATCATTTCATTGACTATCTTTGTATTCACTTCTGATGCACATAGATATACTATTGATGAAGATTTTGCTCAACAACAAGGCAAGAGAATAGCTCTTCAACAACCACATCCTGATTATATTCAAAATGAATCAAAATTGCATTTTGAAAATGAACAATTTAAAAATCCAACAAATATGCCTATTTGTTATAATGGTATTTTGTGTGCTACTGCAAAAATAGGACATAGTATAACTGAGGCTCCGTTAATTTTTATTAATTATCATCTTAACATAATTACCGAGGAAAATGTAGTTTGGACAAATGAAGATTTTGTTACTCCTCATTATGTTTGGTGGCGCAATAGTCTTGATCCTGATTTTACCTTTTTAGAGCTTTTTTATGGGCCTATTTTTACAGCATTGTCTTCCAGTATTTTTTTCCTTGTATGCCGTAGTTTCAATTTTACTCAAAAAACCTCAATAACTATTTCATTTTTGTTTTGTTTTACTACTATTGCATGGGCATACTCTCAAACATCATTAAATTCTGTACCTGCATCTTTTTTTATTTTACTTGGATTTTATTTTATCAGAAAATTTCACATTAATGGGAATTCTCGAAACATGATTCTGTGTAGTGTATCGCTAGGATTTTCATATTTAGTACGTCCTGACACTATTCTTTTTATTGCTGTATTATTTTTCTATTTAATTTTCTTACTATGGAGTAATAATAATAAAATAAAGAACTTTCTTTCATTTTTGATACCTCTGATTTCTTCTCATTTTATTGCACAAATAATTGATTACATACGATTTGGTTCTGAAAGAATACAAAATACATTGCCCTCTGTTCCACAAACTACTTCGCAGATTCCAGTTATTAGTGGACACACATATCCATTATACGAAGGTGGATTTGGATTGCTTCTCAGTCCTGGTGCTGGGCTTTTAATTTTTTCACCTATTTTCTTCCTTATTTTTTTATCATTTACTGATTTTTTTAAAAGAAATAAACAAGAATGTATTTTATGTATACTTTTTGTTGCGACATACATTATTTTTTTTGGTACCACAAATACTTGGCATGGATTACAATCTTGGGGTCCAAGATATCTATTACCTATGATACCTTTTCTGATGTTGCCTTTGGGTGCTAGTATAGAAAAAAGAAAAAACAAACTTTTCAAAATTTCATTAATTATGCTTGGCTCTATAGGTGTTTTTCATAACTTATCTTATCTAATACAAGATGTCAGCTGGTTTATCTGGGGTTGGCCTGGAATAAGTGGATTGTATGGAATAGATAAGATGATAGATGGAGTTAGACATCCCTTGAATATTGATCCTGTAATCTTGTGGACATTTGAATATAGTCAATTAACTCATTCAATTATTGGTGTAATGACAAATTTTCAATTTGATATATTTTTACTTAAAATTTTAAGTCCTATTGGATTTGCATTATCTTTAGTATCTATTTTATCACTTCCTGTTTATTATTTACTAAAAATAGTAAAAACCGAATCCTAAAAAACTAAAAATTCTTTTATGAAGATTGATTTGATTTTTTTACTAAATGTGACTTTCTAGTTGATGATTAAATAATTAATTCTTATTTTAGGGATGCATCGTAGTAGAATCAGCTTTTTAACCCGAGTATTAAATTTGTCTGGAGTATATTTAGGAAATTTAGAATCTATATCTACCCATTCATCATCAATTTTTTTAGGGTTTTGTGTTCCCATGAATCTTTGAGATTTACATTATCAACATTTTGTTCATGGTATGATGAAAAAATTACTCAGAAGCGACAAAACATTTTTGACAAATTATGTTCTCCCTAAAGAAATCGAAACACTTATTCAAAATTAATAAAAAGATTACTTGAGAACAAATACAGTAAAATGAAAAATACATCTTCTAAAGAAACAGAATTTACTGGAGAACGATTAATCCCAAATGCCCCTGGATTAAAATTTCTTTATCAAGAACATATCACTCGTTATATTTTTGCATCATCATTTGTAAAAAATAAAATTGTTTTAGATGCAGCATGTGGGACTGGATATGGCTCATCTTTTTTAGTAGAGCATGATGCATCTGAAGTAATAGGCATTGATAATGCTGATGATGCAATACTACATTGTAATGAAAACTATTCCAATCCTAAATTAAGCTTTAAGAAAGCTGATTGCCTTAACTTACCATTTGAAGATTCTACATTTGATACTACAGTCTCTTTTGAAACAATTGAACACTTAGAAAATCCTAATAAATTTTTAACAGAAATAAAAAGAATTTTGAAGAATGATGGAGTTTTTATTGTATCTACTCCAAATATTGAATCATATGACGAAGAAAATCCATTTCATGAACATGAATTTAGTTTAAAAGATTTTGAATCAATTCTACATAAAAATTTTAAAAATGTTTCAATTTTTTTCCAATTTTATCCTTCATCTATTATGATTGGTAATTATAATAAAACAACTTCATTTGAAACAACAATTGTTGATAATAAAATTAATGATGAAATAGAACCCCTTTATTTTATTGCAATTTGTTCAGATTATGATCTACCATTAATCCCAAACCAAAATTTTGTTTTTAAAGATTCAAATTTAATCGCAGGTAAACAATCTCATCTTAAAGAATTACGAGAACGAAACACTGCAAATGAAGCTCATCTTAAAGAATTACGAGAACGAAACACTGCAAATGAAGCTCATCTTAAAGA
>CAYFJT010000002.1:0-24615 GCA_964343515.1 uncultured Nitrosopumilaceae archaeon | reverse complement strand
ATTTCAAACTACTGAAAAAAAATTAAAGACTACTGAAGAAAAACTACAAACTACTGAAAAAAAATTAAAGACTACTGAAGAAAAACTACAAACTACTGAAGAAACAATTAACAAAATACATCAAAGTTTTACTTGGAAATTTCTACAAAAATATGATCAATTAACAAAAAAATTAAAATAGAAAAATTAACTCAAAACTATTTAATAATTATAAAGAAATTGATTTTCAATTAATGATTGCCTGACCTTTTCTTGTACTATTCTCAATTAAGTATATTTTTTATATTCTCCTTACAAGTCCCTTATGCTTTTCAAGAAAATATGTTAATCTTTAATTACTATTTTATTAGAATTTCATATTTCACATATTTTTCATTTTTTTCCAATAAGATTATGTACTCATAAATTCTTAAATTCTTCATGCGAGTTGCTATGGTTTTGGATTGGAACGTTCATGCTTCTAGTCTCATGAATATCAATCGTAATTTATTCAGAGAGCTTGGAAAACTAATGAATGAAACAAAATCATTTACAATCGCTGGCATCAAAGAAAGCTCCGTTGGAATTGGTGATATCAACCAACACTATGATGTAGTACATATTCCAAATATGGGCGGATATAGATTTCCAGTAACTCCTGTACAAAACTGCAAAAATCTAATTCTGGGTCCTTCTGGAATCGATGAGGTAATTTATGGTGACAAAGTGTTTACTAATCATTCCAAATGGAAAACACAAGAACCAATCATTAAAACTGAAGTGAACAACTGGAAAAAATATATTGTTAAAGTAAAATCTGTTCATGTTGTAACTTCTTCTGAATCAGATGAAATGCATCAATATTTGGGAATTCCATATGAAAAGATGATAATAATACCACACGGGATAAATCATGATTTTTTTAAACCCCCTGTAAACAAAGAAAACACAAGAAGAAAAATCTTAA
Source organism: uncultured Nitrosopumilaceae archaeon (assembly GCA_964343515.1). Taxonomy (GTDB): domain Archaea; phylum Thermoproteota; class Nitrososphaeria; order Nitrososphaerales; family Nitrosopumilaceae; genus Nitrosopumilus. Next base: position 23,669 of record CAYFJT010000002.1, on the reverse strand, counting down.
AAAAATTTGGGATTTCTGATTTGAGATATTTTTTACATGTTGGAGAACTTAATTGGGCAAGAAAAAACCACATACGAATAATTGAAGCGTATGACAAAGCAAGAAAATCTGAACTAAAACACAAATTAATTTTTGTTGGTAAATACCATAATGAAATAAAAGAAAGAGGTGAAAAAGTTCCAGGAATAAAATTTCTGGGATGGGTATCTGATGAGCACTTATTGGAGTTAATGCAAGGGGCAGACGCTTTTATTTTACCATCCATCCATGAAGGATTTGGCATGCCTCTAGCTGAATCTATGGCATGTGGGGTACCTTGCATTACATCAAATACCCATGCTCCGCCTGAGGTTGTTGGTGATTCAGGATTGTTGGTAGATCCAAACAATACATATGAAATATCTGAGAAAATGCTGCAAATAGTTGATAAGAAATTACTAACAGAACTTTCCGAAAAAGCCCTAAAGCAGGCAAAGTTATTTTCATGGAAAGAGAATGCAAAAAAGATACTAAAGTTATATGAAAATAGAAATGCCCCCATGAAAAATTTCGAAGAAAGATATGATCTTGCAGCATATCGTACTCTAACTACTGTTTGTGAACTGTATCCTGATAAGAAGCAGCATTTGGTAGAATCATTACTACAATTTGATTATACAAAAATGATTGATTGGGCACTTGAGGATGGTCTTAATGATGATGTAACTAGAGACTTTTTACTGCCTTTTGAGAATTGGTTCATAAAAAAAATAAAAAAAGATACATTGAGTGAAAAAGATGACTGATTTAACATTTGCAAATACTAGATTAAAGAAACTGAGAAAATTGTTTTTTCTTTCTAGGAATATCATAAACGAATTTGGCATTCGGTATTTTCTTAGAATATGTTACAAGGAGATAAGTGAAAAGAAACTAGAATTATTCTCACCAGACGAAATGCCATCCTTTAATTTTACTGAATTTCTAACAGATTATGAGACATTCAAACAAAAACAAGAAATAACAAGAAATAATTTAAAATTAATGAAAAAAAATATTTCTGAATTTTCTAACAAACCTACATTTACATTTCTCTTAATTAATAACACTAACAATATCAAAGATATTAGAAAATCATTCCAATCCATTTCGAATCAAGTTTATGAAGACTTTGATCTGCACCTTGTAAACTACTCACAAAATATTATAGACATTATTAAAACTCAAACAAATTCCAACATAAAATCCCTAAAAGAAACCAGTTCCAATAAACTAGATGAAATTATCCCACAACTAAAAGGAGACTTTGTTATAATCTTAGAATCTAACACCCTCCTACAAAGCGATCTACTATATCATGTTGTAAAAGAATTTAACCAAAAACCAGACTCTGAAATATTTTATACTGATGAAGACTATCTCGATGAAAATGATGATCGAATAAATGCCTTTTTTAAACCTGATTGGAGCCCATATCTATTTCAAAGCATGAATTACTTGGGTAGATTTTGCATTATAAAAAAAACACTACTTGAACAAGTCAATGGATTAGATACTAACCAAGATAATTTAATTTATGAACTACTTTTAAGATGCTCTGAAATCACTGAGAAATTCTCACATATTCCTCATATCTTATTTAGCAGTAAGTTCAATCTTGATTTTGAATCTTCTGAAGACATCAAGTCTGAAATCTCTCGACATCTTAACAAACTTGGAAAAAACGCAAGTGTGCAATATGGATTAATTAATAGAACGTATAGAGTACATTACAAACTTGACTATGAGCCTAAAGTTAGTATCATAATTCCAACAAAGAACAAAAAACATCTTTTAAAGCGATGCATAGATAGCATTGAAAACAATACTAATTACAAAAATTGGGAAATACTAATTATTGATAACAATAGTGACGATAAAGAAACTGTCTCATATCTAGAATCCTTACCGTACCAAATTATACCATTCACAGAACTATTCAACTTTTCTAAAATGAATAACCTTGCTGTTTCCAAAACAAATGGAGAATACCTGTTGTTTCTAAATGATGATACTGCAGCTATTGAACCTGACTGGCTGACTGAGATGGTAAGTATATGCCAACAAAACGATGTTGGTGTTGTAGGACCAAAATTAGTTCATTCTGATGGTACCATCCAACATGCTGGAATGATATTTCTAAAAACTGGTGCAGGATTTCATCCATTTCAGAGATATCATGAAAGTGATCCTGGATACTTTAATTTCATAAATGTAATTAGAGATTTTTCAGCTGTTACAGGTGCATGTCTATTAACAAAAAAAGAGATCTTTACCAAAGTTGGTGGATTTGATAATAACTTTGATCTTTATTATGGTGACTCTGATCTCTGCTTAAAGATAAGAGACTGTGGATATAGAATTGTGTATACTCCATATGCAGTACTACTCCATGAAGGCTCTTCTTCTATACGAGGACATACCAGCGCCTTTTTTACTGTGGAAAATCACCAACATTTCATAAAAAAATGGCCATTTCTAAAAAGGGGTGATCCTTTCTACAATCCTAATCTTGGATGGAACTATCAAATTGAAAAATAATTTCTAACCGTGTTGATTATTCAAGAAAGATAATAGTATATTATATTCATTAAACCAGAAATATTGATGACCTCAATTCTAGAAGAAATGTGGAAAACTAAAGGAATACTTTTCAATTTTGCAATTTCAGATTTAAAAATTCGTTATAAGAATTCAGCATTAGGAGTTCTATGGAGTATCTTTGAACCTCTTCTTATGCTGGGTGTGTTATTTTTTGTCTTTTCTACAATGTTCAAATTTGAAATTCCAAACTTTCCAATATACTTACTTTTAGGAATTATAACTTGGAATTTTTTTAAAAACGGCACTTCAATTGCATTAAATAGTTTATCCAATAGAAGATCTTTAATTACACAAATTTATTTTCCAAGATCAATTCCTGCAATTAGCGCAACTCTTACTGCATCATTTATGCTTCTTACCGAACTAATAGTTTTAGGAATATTCATGGCAATTTTCAACTTTGTACCTTCTGTTACTGTATTATTATTAATCCCAATCTATTTGCTTGGATTTATGTTAATTTTAGGAACCTCTTTACCACTTTCAGTCTTAAATGTAAAATTCAAAGATATTGAATTCATTTGGGGAGTAGTTTTGCAAGCTGGATTTTTCCTTACTCCTATCTTTTATCAGTTTAACATGTTGCCTGATTTTGTTCAAAATATTTTACAGTTTAGCCCCATGGTACAATTAGTTACTATGGCACATCATGTTACACTCTATGGCACATTTCCATCTGTTAATTCTATTCTATATGCTGTAGGCTCAATATCTATCATAACAATAATTGGGTATATAATTTTTAGAAAAATGCAACTCAGAATTGTGGAGGATATGTAATGTCTGAATTTGCAATTCGTGTCAAAAATGTTTCAAAACATTTCAGACTTTATCATGAAAAACGAACTACTGTATATGAGGCAATATCTGGTATAATTAATAGAAAGCCTTACTATGAAACACTTCAGGTTTTAGACAACATTTCATTTGATGTAAAAAAAGGTGAAGCATTTGGGATCGTGGGAAAAAATGGCAGCGGTAAGACGACTCTTCTGAGAATTTTATCACATATTTTTCATCCTGATAGTGGCTCTGTGGAAGTTAATGGAACTATTGTGCCTGTTTTAGCATTAGGTATAGGATTTCATCCCGAATTAACTGCTGTTGCTAATATTTATCAGAGTAGTATCTTGTTAGGCTTTTCAAGAAAAGAGATTTCAGATAAAATTGATGATGTCATAAAATTTGCAGAACTGGAAAGGTTTGCTGATACCAAAATCAAAAACTTTTCTTCTGGAATGCAAATGAGATTAGCGTTTTCTTCTGCAGTACAGGTTGATCCTGATGTTTTGATACTAGATGAAGTATTTGCAGTGGGTGATCTGAATTTCCAAAAAAAATGTTTTAACACCATAATGGACTTTAAAAAACGTGGAAAATCCATAATATTTGTAAGTCATGATATGACCCCTATCAAAAATTTCTGTGATAGGGCAATGTTTCTTAATTCTGGAAAAGTAGAGAAAATTGGTACACCTGAAGAGGCTATAGCATCTTATGTTGATTTTCTTGGAAAACAAAATTAAAAGTAACATAAAACACATTTATCATTATATAGTTCCACATAACTATGCCATTTTCATTTTCAAATCTAGAAATTCCTGAAGTAAAACTTGTGACAGCAAATTTTTATCTTGATAAAAGAGGATATTTTTTTGAAAGTTTCAAAGAATCTGAATTTACTTTAAATGGAATCAAAACAAGATTTGTACAGGATAATTTCTCTCATTCCATTAAAGGAGTACTACGAGGATTACATTATCAAAAAAATCCAAAGGCTCAAGCTAAATTAGTTACTGCATTAAGAGGAGAAATTTTTGATGTTGCAGTAGATATTAGAAAAAATTCACCTACATATGGAAAATGGGTTGGTGAGATTCTATCTGAAATTAATCATAATTCTCTTTACATTCCAGAAGGATTTGCACATGGTTTTTGTGTTTTGAGTGAATGTGCTGATGTCCTTTACAAAGTGACCCAAGAATATTCTCCCAAAGATGAAAGAGGAATAATATGGAATGATCCTGAAATAGACATAAACTGGCCAATAGACAAACCAATTTTACAAGAAAAAGATTCTGCATTACCTGTTCTAAAAAATGCAGACAATGATTTTTTCACTAAAGATAAATAAGAAATTCCTAGTCTAAAACCATGAAAATACTTGTTTGTGGTGGTGCTGGATTTATTGGCAGTGCTTTTATCAGAAACTATCTAAAAAATAATCCCGACTCTAAAATCACAAATCTTGATGTTCTAACAATTGGTTCTAATCTTGAAAATCTAAAAAATATTGAAAACAATTCAAACTACAAATTCATAAAAGACGATATCAGAAACGAATCTGTAATTAATGATCTAGTCAAAGATGTAGATATAGTGATAAACTTTGCAGCAGAATCTCATGTTGATAGAAGCATTGCAAACCCAAAACCCTTTCTTGAAACAAACGTTCTTGGCACATATTCCATTTTAGAAGCCGTAAGAAAACATGACAAGCAGTTTGTTCATGTATCCACTGATGAAATTTATGGTGATGCACAAGGAAAATCGTCTTTTGATGAGAATTCTCAGATAAATCCTAGCAATCCATATGCCGCTACAAAGGCAGCAGCAGACAATCTAGTCACATCTTACTATAGAACCTATGGAATTAATTGTATTACAACAAGGTGTACCAACAACTTTGGAGAATATCAATTCCCTGAAAAACTAATCCCAAAAACAATTATCCGTTCAATAAAAAATCTCAAAGTCCCATTGTATGGCGATGGAATGCAGATTCGAAGCTGGATTTATGTAAATGACCATGTACAGGCAATTGAATCTTTAATCAATAAAGGAAAATCCGGCCAAGTATACAACATTACTGCATATGAGGAGATTACAAACAAAAGTATCGTAGAAAAAATTTTAGATATTTTAGAAAAACCCCATTCCATGATAGAGCATGTAAATGATAGACCAGGACACGACAAACGATACTCCATTGATTGTTCCAAAATTGAAAATAAAACAGGATGGATACCCCGATACAAATTTGATGATTCTCTTAAACAAACCATTAACTGGTATCTGCAAAATCAGTCATGGTGGGAGCCATTGATTGATGAGAATACATTGCATCCACAACCCTGGACCATTACCTAAAAATGAAATTCCTAGTAACTGGTTCTTCTGGTCTGGTAGGATCTCAAGTAGTAAAAGATCTGATACAACAAAATCATACAGTTTTTTCTTGTTATCATAATACAAAACCTCTTCATGGAACTCCTATACTACTTGATCTGACAGATGAGAACAAAATCATACACACCCTCCAAGAAACAAGACCTGATAGAGTAATTCATTTGGCAGCAATGACTAATGTTGATTTATGTGAAATAGAAAAGGAACTTGCAACCCAGATAAACACAAAGGTTACTGAAATTTTGGCAAAACAAGCAGCAAAACAAAATGCATTTTTTCTCTATGTCTCAACTGACTATATCTTTGATGGAATAAACGGTATGAAAAAAGAAGATGACTCTCCAAACCCTTTAGGCTTCTATGGAAGATCAAAACTAGAAGGCGAGATTACTCTAAACAAATTGGCATCAAACTGGTGTATTGCAAGAATCAGTACTCCTTTTGGGGTTCATCCCAAAAAGAAGAGTTTTCCGTTATGGGTAAAAGAAAATCTGGAAGCAAAAAAAGAGATTCCAGTATTAATAGATCAATTTACTTCACCTACATATGTTCCAAATTTATCTAAAATGCTAATTGAAGTTGCAACAAAACAGATTGTAGGTGTCCTTCATCTATCTGGTGCAACTAGAATATCAAGATATAGTCTGGCAGAACTAGTTGCAGAAAAACTACATCTAGATAAAAAATTACTAATCCCAACAAAAACTGATGAGATGAATTGGAAATCTCAAAGACCAAAGGATTCCTCCCTTGATGTATCATTGGCAAATGAAATTCTAGATGAAAAGCCACAAAAAATAGAACAAAGCCTTGATCTATTCATTGATGAACTAAAATCTATTTCTGAAACATTCTGATCTTTTGCTTTCTTAAATAAATAATTGATGAAACAAAGATTATTGCAATTGCAAGAAACTCAAAGAATATCCAATCTGTTCCACTAAATGTTATTTCTTGTAAAACAAATGGCATAAAGATTGGAAATTCAGTACTTCCTCCTAAGAAAATATCAAATGACATGTGAGAAAATACTGCAGCAATAGCAATTGCACCTAGTCGCAAGTCTCTTCTACCAAAGATAATCATCATCACGCCAACTGCAATAAACCCAAATGTTATGGAATGTGCCATTCGGGGAATCATTTCTATTTCAAGAAACTGGATCCAGTGATCAAAATCCAAAATTATTGGGAATAATCCAGACAAAACAGCATATCTAAAACTAAAGCTTGCAATACCAACTGCCAATCCCCACATGATATGTCCAAAGACATGCTCAAATGAAACACCGCTTACCTCAAGTGGATTTCCTACAAGAAATGCATCAGGTAAAATCAATCCTAACATGGAAAAACCAAATGCCAGCCCTCCGTAGACAGTACTAGTTTTTACTATGAAAAAAAGGCTTGATGATATCACAAATTCGGAATACATTTTATCATAATTCAAGATTTGCAGATTCTGTGCCTAGCAATTTCCAGCTGATTTTATATCCTGATGAATGAAACTGTACAAAAATGAAAGGAATTATTTTACATGGTGGTCATGGCACAAGACTCAGACCACTTACCCATACAGGACCCAAACAACTACTCCCAATTGCCAACAAACCAATGTCCCAATATGCATTAGAAGATCTAAAGACTGCAGGAGTAACTGAGATTGGAATTATAATTGGTGATGTGTATCCTGAAAAAGTAAAAGAATACTATGGTGATGGAACTAAATTCGGCGTAAATATTACTTACATTTATCAAGATTCTCCAAAAGGAATTTCCCATGCCATAAAATTGTGCAAAGATTTCATTGGCAATGATAAATTCATTGTATATCTGGGAGATAATGTTCTAAGAAAAAATCTCATTGATTACACCAAAAAATTTGAAAACTCTGATTCTGATGCAATGATTTTGTTATGTGGGGTAGATGATCCGCAAAGGTTTGGAGTTGCAGAACTAGACTTAGATAATCCTGGAAAAATTAAAACCATTATTGAAAAACCAAAAAACCCCCCATCAAATTTAGCAGTAATTGGAATCTATTTTCTTACTCCAAAGATTTTTGGAATAATAGATAACCTAAAACCTTCATGGCGTGGTGAACTAGAAATTACTGATGCATTATTTGATTTAATGAAGCAAGGAAACAAAATTGAATACGATACTGTTACTGGATGGTGGAAAGATACTGGAACCCCTGAAGATATTATTCATGCAAACAAACTAGTACTCGACTCCATTGGAACCGAGAATCAATTTCTGATAAATCCTAATGACACCATAAATGACAAAGTTGTAACCGGCAAAAACACAACAATATCAAGAGATTCACACATTCAAGGTCCAGTAATTGTTGGAGAAAATTGTCATATTGGCCCTTCTGTAAGAATTGGACCCTATGTTAGTATTGGAGATAATTCTACTCTAAAAAACTGTACAATTGAGAATTCAATAATAATGAAAGACTGCACCATTACTGCAAAAATTAATCTATCAAACAGTATAATCTCGCATGGCTCTACCATTGAGCACTCTGATACTCATGAATTACTCTTGGGAGAACGCTCAAAAATTAAATTCTAAAACTAACTATTTACATAAAGGTATTTTCTGAATTGCTATGATGAGATTTGCATGTATACCAGCTTATAATGAAGAAGACACAATATCTGATGTCATAAACACTGCAAAAAAATTTGTTGATAAAGTAATAGTCTGTGATGATGGTTCAACTGATAATACTTTAGAAAAAGCAAAAACAGCTGGTGCTCAAATAATTTCACATAAAAAAAATCAAGGATATGGCTCTGCAATTATTTCCTTGTTTGATTACTGTAGAAAACAAAGTGCAGATATTATGATTACTCTAGATGGAGATGGACAACATGATCCAAATCAAATTCCAATTTTGTTAGATATCTTGTCACAGCATAATGTCGATGTTGTTTTGGGTTCAAGATTCCTAGGTGCAGAATCTGATGCACCTGGATATCGTAAACGTGGCATCAAAATTATCACATCTGCTGCAAACTTTGGTGCAGATTTCAAAGTAAGTGATTCTCAATCAGGATTTAGAGCATATTCGAAAAATGCAATTGATTCTATTCATCCAACAGAAGAAGGAATGTCCGTGTCAACTGAAATTTTACTAAAAATCTCAAACAAGGGATTATCTCTAGCTGAAGTTCCCATCAGTATATCGTATGAAGGTGACACATCAGAACAAAGCCCAGTACCTCATGGTGTCTCAGTTCTTGTTAATACTCTAAAGTATGTCTCAATCAGACACCCATTACCATTTTATGCATTTCCTGGAATTGCATTAATCATTGCAGGTATAATTTCAGGCGGAATATTCCTTGATGCATACATGAATCAACAAGCCATTTTTTATGGTTCATTGTTGGCATCAGTTATTCTATTTTTACTTGGAGCAATTCTAATTGTCACTGCAATTATTCTATTTACTATGGCTAATCTGATACGAGATCGAGCCTAAAATTTAACCAACCCATCTTTTAGTTTTATTTTAGAAATAAAACCTAATTCTTTTTTTGCTAAAGTACAATCTGCAACACTGTGTTTGATATCCCCTTTTTTTTGTTTGGCAAAATTAATTTGTAAATTTTTTCCAGAAATTTCTAACATTAATTTAGCTAATTGTTTTATTGATGTTGCAATCCCTGTTCCAAGATTATATGTGGCCCCCTTTTTCTTTTGAGCATTTTCTATTGCATGTATGTATGCTTCTACTACATCATTAATTGATATGAAATCTCTTGTCTGTTTTCCATCTCCATAAACTGTTAATGGAATATTATTTGAAATATTTTCTGCAAACTTTGTTATTACCCCTGCATATTGTTGTGTTTGCCCTTTCCCATAAACATTAAACATTCTAAAAACAATTCCTTCAAGTTTGTTTTCATTACAATATTTTTTGATTTTTTTTTCTGCCAGTAATTTACTTTCTCCGTATGGTGATAATGGCTTTGTTTTTGATTGTTCTGTAATGATATTTTCTTGTTCTCCATATACTGCAGCAGATGATGCAAAAATTATTTTTCTAATTTTATTTTGAACACAACATTTTAGAACATTTTCAGTTCCGTTAACATTAACGTTAATTGTATTATCCGGATTGATTATAGATTCTGCAACATCAATCTTTGCTGCCAAGTGAATTATAACATCACAATTTTTAGATGACTCTAACAAAGTTTCATAATTCAAAACATCTCCTTTGACAAATTTTATTTTCTCAAAATCGGGTTTTGTAGAATTTGATAGATTGTCATAAATTGTAATGAAATGTTCCTCTGAAAGTGATGATGCCAAATATCTTCCAATAAAGCCTGCCCCACCTGTAATCAGAATCTTCAATGATCATCAAAAAATCTAAGCAATTATTTTACTTTCTATTATAAAAAACATGAATCAAAATACAATAAAACTTTAAAATAATTTGAGAATATCTCTAATTATCAGTAATATTTTGTTAATGTGACGATGAAATACTCTCTAAAATGTAAAAATTACAACAAGCGATCAAATTATTACACATATATCCAAACAGGCGTGAAAAATCTACAAAAAACAGTCTATTTGTGGACAATTCGTCCATTAGCCTTAAATACAAACTTTAAAGAAAAATGTCAATAACATGAATAACGAAATAGGACGTAAAATAACTAGTCTTACATTAATGACAATTATGGTTGCCGGTGGACTGACATTTGCAGTTCCAGGTGTAATGCCTGCTGCACATGCAGCCAACGCCAACCTATTTGTTTCCGCAGAAAACTCACAGTTTGACAACTATATGTCAGGACCTCAAGTCATTGAGGTCGTTGTGATTGATTCAGACATTAATGATACTGATCAAGCAGTAGGTGAACCAGACGTTACAGTTAACGGTAAGATCCTGAGAATGGCTCAAGCCGTAGATGGTAACTGGTATGGTTACTTTGCTGACAGGGACATGGCACAAATTGCAGACTACACCTCACAAACAACAGGTGCAGGTCTTGACTTTGGTGCTATCTGTAGTAATGCCTTTGATCTAAGTGATGACGATGACTCAACTGTTACCGTAAAATCCTTAGACAGTGATGGTGTTGCTATCCCTGACTTGGACGACGAATCAACCGGCAGCGGTGATACTGGTTCAGCAACTGGTGGTGCAATTACCACTACCTGTACCAACGCCGATGACGGTAATATCGGTTCAAGTAATCAGAACATGAATGTTGTAAGAGAAGCCAAAGATCTTAGCCCACAAAAACCAGATACAAGTGCAACAGCAGGTGAAATAGGACAAATCGGAGTTGAATCCGACTTTTGGCCATTCATTCAGCTTTACGAATTAAACCCAACTGGTAACGTGGTAGTTCAGTATAACAAAGGTGGTGGTGTTCAATCAACAACACTCACATTTGATACTGTCGAAGGCTACGCTGACATTTCATTAGATAGAGTCGCATATCCTCAAAGTGCTCAAGTCCATGCAACAATCACAGACTTGTGGTTGAACATTGACCCAACCGATGAGGACTCTTGGACATTTGGTGCAATTAGTACTGACAAAAGTACTAACTACCAAGTATTCGATGAGAACGGTTCAGATACTACTGGTACTGTAGCAAACAATGCAGGCAGCACCAATAGATTAACTGACAAACTATCATCTTTAATGTGTGAAGACAATTGTGTATTAATCATGAATCCAGATGCTCAAAGCTCTGGTACTGATGTACTTACAATTCAAGATAACGGTGATTCTGCATTAGATACCACAAAGACTACTGCAGCAACAGCTGAAGTAGACACTAGTAGTCTCTTAGCAGGAAAATACCCAATCACAATCACAGAACAGGGTCCTAACTCTGGTGTATTTGGTACTTATGATGAGTCCGATGTATCAGCATTAAAAATCACAAGTGGTGCAAAGAGGGGAACCTCTGCAACACTCGATTATAATGAGACCCCAACAACAATTCTTGTAGGATTTGACTTTGCTACAATTGACATTCAACCAATTACTGATGAATGGAGCTCTGGTGAAGAGATTCCAGTCATTCTTGTAGATGGTGATGCCAATAAAAACAGCAGAGCAGATGAAGACTTAGATGTAAATGATGTTAATGTAGGTTTGATTCCAACATTACAAACTGGTACTCCATTCACTTTAGAAGACGCAAAACAAGTCTTGTTCTTTGATCTTGACTCGACTATTATCAACAATACTGGTTTCCCAGGTGTTGCTTCTAGTCCAACACTAGGAACTATCTATACTGGTAGTACTGGTGTTGCAAATGCTGATTTGCCTGGCGCAAACGACCAAAATGCCGATATTGCACCAACAATTCAGACATTCAGTCAAAGAGCTGTCATCGCAGATGATGCTGCAACTTCTTCTGACGCTGTACTTATTGACTTAGGTGCAACTGTCGCAGATTTGAAAGCAACAATTGGTGATACTACAGATGGTGCAACTGGTGAATTGTTTGGACATAACTTACTTAACATGGATATTAGAAGTATAGATGATACTGTAACTACTGATGCCTACTTAGTCGTCGGTACACTTGCAGATGATCTTACTGCAACTACAATCAATAGTCATAACTTGATTCCATTAGCAGCAAGTGCTAAGGCTCAATCACTATCACTGTTGACTGATGCAGTAATGACTGATATCTATGCTCAAACCGCAACATCCGAAATAGGAATACTTCTTGTTGCAGATGCTGTCGATTCATACGATAGTACTACAGCAGGAACTCCAATCGTAATTGACTTCTTCTCATTCGGATTCACTGATGATGGTGTGCAATCTACTGAAAGAATTGCAAACCAAATTATCAGAATTGAAGCTGAAGAATCAGGCGATAACACAAGTACCTTTGAAGGTTCACTTGAGTATGTCATGGTTAACCAGCTCAATATCATTGACTCCGCAACATATACTGGATTAACACCAATCGCAGATGATCCTTCATTCATTGTAATTGAGGATTACACTGACGAAGACGCACCAAGAGTCAACTATAACGACACAGGTGCAGATGGTGTAATAACTCCAATATCTGACCAAGAAGAAGCTCCAAGCCACTCTGGTGTTGTATCATTAAATCAAGATTCATACAAGATTGCTGACACTGTTGTAATTACCTTAGAAGACTTAGATCTTAACGTAGACTCTGATCTCATCGATATCTACACCGTCGTTGACGCTGAAGGTAACACTGATGACGATCAAGTAGGAAGCGATGTTGCTTCAGGCTTTGAATCATTATCATTTGGTTCTCTAGGAAGACTCTTAGATGTAACCTTTGATGATGTAAAGTGGGAATCCCATGCAAGTTGTGCAGCATCATACGATGAAGGACTTGGTGCAACTGGTTTCACATTAGTTGAAACTGATGTTGCTTCAGGTATCTTTGTTGGTGACTTCCAAATTCCAAAAGACTGGTGTAGACAAGATTCAGGTTCAGCTGAAACAGTAACAGGACTCGATATCGAAGTCAACTATGTTGACTATAGAGATGCATCTGGTGAAATCATCGAAGTCGGTGACTCAGCAGGTGTTAGAGCCAACACTGGTTCAGTAAGTCTTGATAGAACTGTCTATCCAGTTCCATTCGGAACATCTGGCGATTTCTCATCTAGTGCATCTACCCCAAGTGGCAGATCACTATTCCCAATACATGCAACCGGAGTCGGTACAAACAATATTGGGTCAGGATATGAAATCCCAAGTGGAGATCTAACTATTCACGTGAGAGTAAATGATCCAGACTTTGACATAAACCCAGCAGGTGAAGATAAAATTAATGAAACCGCTGACGCTAACGGTGACGGCCCAGTTAAGATCTCTGTAATTAGAGGTGCTAACACAGTCGTCCTCGGAACTGCCGGTTCTGCCGCAGTTGATGGTAAAATTGCAACAACCACTTTGGCTACTGCAACTGATGCCATCAGAGTCTTTGGTCCAATTAATGAAATCGCACCAGACGCAGGTATATTCGAACTGGATGTAACTGTTAAATTCACCGACGGTCCAGCATCTGCAACTTGTCCAAATACTCCAACATATGCTTTGTTGGGAACAGATGAGACTACTGATGCAACAGGTAACTCAGAAGACAGATTTGATGTCGCTGCTACATACTCAGGTGAGGACTTCTGTATCTTACAAGGAGATATTCTCCAAGTAGAATACAAAGACCCAGTTGATGCATCTGGTGACTCAAACACTGTCACAGATTCTGCTACCTTTGACCTTAGAAACGGTGTATTACAATCCGACAAATCCGTATACATTATCGGTTCAGACATGATCTTAACACTCATTGAACCAGACTTTGATCTTGACAATGATAATGCTGAGACATATGACTTGGACTTAATTGAGTGGGACTCTGATGCCGCCACCACCACCATGGGTGATAAAGGTGTTTCAGGCGCAGCAGCCGCATTCGACCCAGAACCAACTGACTTTAGAGAAACTGGTGACTCTACTGGAATCTTCCAGATTGTCATCGAAATTCCTGATACTCTTAATGCTGACAAGCTAGAAAGAGGTGAAGAAATTATTCTCGAGTATACTGACTGGGGTCCATCCGGATCTGATTATGTAGGTGAAGAAGATGAAGATGTCAACTTGACAGTCTACACTTCTAACTTCGGAGCTACTGTGGAACTTGACCAAAAAGTCTACACATGGACTGACAAAGTATACATTACTATTGTCGCACCAGACCACAACTTCGACAGTGACTTGGTTGACGAAATCGGAAACACTAGTACCGATCCAGTAAAGATCTCTACTAGAGGATTTGATATCGATCAATACAAACTCGTCGAAACCGGTACTGATACCGGCATCTTCACAGGTGAAGTAATCCTTACTGGATTCGCACATGATGCAGATGGTGTTGCAGGTAACGAAGGTCCAACTGCCAGTACATCAGCTGATAATACTGGACCAACAGATGGATTTATCGAAACTGATGATGATGACGGACTTACTGTCTCCTTTGAATTCTCAGAGGATGAAACAGTTGTAGGTTCTGCCCTTATCAGATGGAACATTGGTGAAGTTCAATGGCTTGAAGCAAGTTATCCAGCTAGCGGAACAGGTGTTGTAAGAGTAATTGATCCAGACATGAACTTAGATCCAGAAGCAGTCGACAACTTCCTTGTCGATGTGTGGTCTGACTCCGATGCCGGAGGTATTGACCTTACTGTAACTGAGACAAATGAGGCAACCGGAATCTTTGAGGGAACTGTGTTCTTCACAACCCTTGATGAATCATCTGGTCACAGACTCAGAGTTTCAGAAGGTGACACTGTCACTGCAGAATATGAGGACAATACACTACCTGATCCATACACAACTGCAGATGAACTTGATATTACTGCCACATCACTAATTGGCACTGTAGTACCACCTCTCGAGAGAGCACCAGCTGCTAACTTGAGAACCGTTGATGCATTCGGTAACAGCTTAGATTCTGTTTCCGTTGACCAACAGGTACAAATCAGCGCTGACTTAGCAAATGGTCAGGATAGAGAGCAATCATTTGCATACTTGGTACAGATTCAGGATGGTAATGGTGTTACAGTCTCACTAGCATGGATTACAGGTTCACTATCTGCTGGTCAATCATTCAGCCCAGCTTTATCATGGATTCCAACTGAAGCAGGAACATACACTGCTACTGCATTCGTTTGGGAATCTGTTGATAATCCTACGGCATTATCACCACCAGTTACCACAACTGTTAGTGTAAGTTAAAGAAACTAGTTCACATTATCCTTTTTTTCTTTTTTTTTGAAATCTCATCTAATGTAAATTATAGACGGTTTTTCCAGAAGTAATATCTAGGAGAACATTAACAACTAATCTGAATGAAATTTCAAATTTTATTTCTTGTTTTGTTAATGATTTTGGTAATTCCCTTTCCAAATTCTTATGCGGAACTTGATTTGTCTACTAACAGTAAAGTATACGCTCCTTCTCATAATCTTCAAGTCTATGGAACAGGCTTATCTGAAGAAAATCTAATCTTTAGACTATTTGCTCCTGATGAAACTATTGCAAAATTTGATCAAATCACAACGAAATCCGATGGTTCATTTAACTATTCTTTGTTAACTTGGCCTCAACCCTCAACGAATTTTCCATATGGCACATATACTGTTGAAGTAATTAGTACTGAACAAAATGGACTTTCAAAAAAAATTGATGTAAAGTTTTCATCAACTACAGATCTACTTGATGTACCTGTAGAAAGAATCGTAAACACACTAGTGTTTGCACCTGAAACTGCAGCAATAAATCAACCACTTAGAGTATTTGTACAAACTACAAGTGATGGATTGCTGATAGGAAATGAACCTACAAAATTACTTGGAACCACACATGTCCACTTGCCATCTGGAAAATCAGTAACTTTGACTGATTCTTTTAAGACTTTGCATCAGGGATTATACTATGTGGATTATACCCCCATTGAAGAAGGAACACATGTTTTTCATGTTGTTGCATTTAGTCAAGGGACAACATCTCATGGTTCGGCTGCAACAAACGTTCTAAGCCAAGATTTGGGTGGAATCTCTGATCAAATAATTAGATTAAACACCGTTTTAGATGATACTTCAAAAGAACTAGACATCTTAAAATCTGAGATTGAGGGATTTGATAATACGCTAGAAACTGCCAGTGAGAAAATTGATGAAAGTACAGGAACTATTTCCACATCTGTAGAATTCATTAGTGAAGCATCATCGCAACTAAATTCATTATTGTTTCCAATAATTGCATCTATTGGAATCATAGTGGCATTACAGATTGCAATTTTGGCACGAAGAAGATAATTATAATAATGTAGGAATCAAAAAACCTTTGATGCCCAAAGTGGCTATTTTCTTTTCAATCATTCTTTTATCCTCTGTAATTGTGAATTCATATGCATTTATTGATGATGATGCATATTTACAAGAACATTCCACCCAAATTGAATATGATTCTGGAATTATTGATATTGATAATAATTTTTTTATTGAAAATAATTTTAAACGCTATTTGATTTTTGGGCCAAATCTTCAAAATTATGAACATCTAAAAAATAATTCAATATATGGGGTTCAATCTGATGATGGATTTTTTTATGTTTCACTTTTATCTGAGAAATCAGCTTCAATGTTAGCTAAACAAGGTGTTCATGTAATTGAAGATTCTAAACTAGAATTTCATTCATCAAACAATAAAGTTATGGATGCTTCAAGAATTGGTGAAATAACTGGTTCGACTAGTGCTAAACAAAATTACAATGCATCTGGAAATGGTACCATAATTGCAATTGTTGACACTGGTGTTGATTTTTCAAATCCTGATATTCAACATTCTCTTGCAAGAGATGAAATTAATCATCCTATCATGTTTGATCCTGATGGACAAGGAATTGTTCTAACAAATTCAACTTTTTTTGCGTATATTGATGAGAATGAAATAATTCGAAATTATACCAAATCTATTCCATCACACATGACTTCTTTAGCATATGTCACAAAAGAAGGAGTATTCCTTGATCTTTTTCAAGATGGAAAAGGAACTGACATTCCAATTTACAATTCTTTCTTTCCTCAGATTGGCTCTTCTACAATTTTTAATGGAACATTATCAAATGATATGAAAATTGGACAAGATAATAGGAATTACATAAAATCAAAAAGTGGAGAATATCGACTCGGTGTAATTTATCAAGGTGGATTGAGTGGACCTCTTGCAAAAATTCAAGTTGTTCCAGTTCTTGTAGTTGATTCTTTTGTTCCTGGAGTCTATGATACCATTATTCCTGATATGAGTACTTCTTGGGAAGATTACACTAGATTTGATTTATCATCTGATCAAAAACCCAACTATGATTTTGATTTTACCGATGAAAAACCAATCATTTTAGGAAGCGGAAAAGAGTTTCTAGTTTATGATTCAAATGAAGATGGAGTTAATGATTATAGTGCTGGAACCGTTGGTGCTCAAGTTTTAGATCTTTATGGTGTAATTAGAAACAATTCTACTGAAATTAATGACACATTAAATGCGATTAATGGTACACTTTTACCTCCATTAGATCCTAATGGTGAATTCTTTGGTGTTATGACTGATTTTATGGGTCATGGCACTTCTAGTGCTGCATCCATCACTTCTCGTGGACATGAAACGTACAACATATACAATAACACTAAAAAATATTCTATAACTGGTGTTGCACCTGATGCAAAAATTCTTCCCGTGAAAGCATTGTGGTTTGGTGATACTGTTTATGCGTGGTTATGGTCTGCAGGTTTTACAAACGAAAACAATGATTGGGAATTTTCTGGAAAACCTAGAGCAGATATAATTTCTAATAGTTGGGGGGTTTCGACTTTTCCTACATTCAAATCTGCACCTGGAATGGATTTACTCTCATTAATTCAAAGTATGCTTGCAACTCCCCATTCTTTTGATGATGATTATCCTGGAGTTGTAATGGTATCTAGTGCTGGAAATTCTGGACATGGATATGGAACAATTGGATTGCCAAATGCATCTCCATTTGGAATTACTGTTGGAGCTACTACCAATAATGTTTTTGTTGGGTATGGTCCATTTAAGGATCAACCAAGATTTGGTAATTCTACTGAACATTATAATCATGTAGTTGATTTTTCTAGTAGAGGCCCTACATCAATTGGTGATCCAAAACCCGATATCATGAGTATTGGTGCTCATGGATTTGTTCCATCCAATATGATAAAAACCGAAAAAAATTCTCAAGATGAATCATTTTCCTTATTTGGTGGAACTAGTATGGCTGCACCATTAGTATCTGGTAGTGCTGCAATTTTGATTGAAGAGACGACTAAACATTCTCAAAACCATGATCCCTTTATGATAAAAAATATCTTAATGTCTACTGCAACTGATTTGAAAAATGATCCTTTTACTCAAGGTTCAGGTTTGACAAACATTAATTCTGCTTTAGATTATGTCCATGGACAAAATGGTGTGTTTATAGTGACAAATGAAAATTCTTATGAAAATATCAAAAAAATCCTAGAACCATCAATTGAAAACTTTAATCATACTGCAATTGGATTTGAACAATTCAAACTCCCCTCACATTCTCTCCCTATGGCTAGTTGGTTTGGAGGACATCTGATGGCTGGAGATAGAACTACTGCAACTTTTACTATTCACAACCCTACAGATAATGAAATTTCTGTTGATGTAAAGTCAAAAACTCTGTCTTTAATTAAACAAACTCAATTTAATGGAAAAACAATTCCTCGTCAACAAGATTCTATAATGAATAAAACTAATACGTTTATTCCAAATTATGTAAAATTATCTGATGTAAAGAATACTAAAGAATTAGAAGATTTTTTTGATGATAAAAATCCAATCCCTGATGACTCCTCTTTAATGATTTTAAATGTGAATTTTCCTTTTGATCAATTTATGAATAATACCTCTGATGTTTATGCTGATGATATCAAAATTTCTTCGTTATACTTGTATGACTGGCATGATATGAATAATGATACTGAAATTACTAGTGATGAAATATCTTTAGTAAATAGGGGAGGTTCTTGGGGAACTGTTCAAGAAATAAGAATTTCAGAACCAAATGAAAAATTTGATGGCATCCCATTGGTTGGTGTCTATCCAGTTCCTACTAGATACTCTTACTGGTTAGGAAACACAAATCAAAATTCAACCTCAATGGATTATACAATTTCTGCAAGTTATTATGAAAATGATAAATGGTCAATGTTGTGGCCTCAATCTGAAACAATAACTGTTCCAGCTAATGATGTTTCAACAGTTGATGTGACTCTAGTTACTCCGACTGATTTAGAAACAGGAGTGTATCAGGGATTCTTGAATTTTAAAAGTGAAATACATGAAGTAAACACACCTGTATCATTTGTAATTAAAGAATCTATAGCAGAAAATGATTCTACAATAATAATTCATGGAAAACAAAGTGATGACATTCTTTATGGAAACGGATACACAAAAGGTGCATTTGATATGGTTAATCGTTACATGGCAGGTGATTGGAGACAATATTATTTTGATGTGCAAAATGAATCTGTAAATTCAGCAGCAATTGAAATCTCCTGGACTAGTGATGAAACAAATCTTTCTGTTTTTGTTATGGATCCATTAGGAAAAATTATTCAAACTAATGTTCCTTCTGGTGTATTTGGACATTTTCTTGGATGGCCATCACTTGATTGGTTAGGTAATACCCCTTTTAGTCAAGGTGGTGGATTTTTCCCAGTAAAAAATAAAGATGACACATCAACTGTGTTACATGTTCCAATTAATCAAACCGGTACTTACACATTGTTAACTCATTCTACATTGTTTGGAGGAAATTCTACAACTGAACCAATCACACTAGCAGCAAAATTTACAAATATTTCTCCTAAACTGACATCTGAAACTTTGGAAATCATTACTAAAGATGAAATATCTTCAGAGCCTGAGAAAATAACAATTATTGAAACCATTCCTCTTGAAAAAGAATCTATCTTAAAAGAACCTGTGATTGAATCTAACAACTCTGATACTTTGCTTTTAACAGGAATTGTAATTGGAATTGCTGCTGGAATTGCGATCGGAATAGTTTCTATTATTGTAATTCGACAAAAACCTACAAAATAACTGAACAAGGTTTATAAGCAATTTGGCGAGTACGTCAGCTTGAATGTCAGAGGTGGGGACAAAAAAGTCTGCCGGATTATCCCGAAGAGACTTTCTAAAGTTGATGGGTGCCGCAGGAACTGGTTTAGCTTTTGCTCCGTTTGTCCCCTTTGGTAATTTTATGCCCAATCCGAACCAAGCATCTCTTGAGAAAGTACCTGTTATCTTACCTGATGGCACTCAAGCAAACATTAACACTTATCCAATAAATCATGCCGAAGTCATTACATATCCTGCAACTGGTGATGCAGCGTTAGATGCTGAAGCATTTCGTAAATGGCAATTCATTCGACTTCCTGAAGAATTAGGTGGGGGCAAAAATGATGTTTCTGCTTTTAGAGCTTATAGTATGATCTGCCTTCATCTTTGGTGTCTGTGGAAATATTGGCCTGATGAGGGGAGAAAAAGAGGAGAATGTCCTTGCCATGGAAGTATGTATGACCCCGTAACTGGAACTGCATTTGTTGGTCCTGCATCTGTGCAAGCTGCACCATCAAACACTTTACCTGAACTAACTATGGAAATTGATTCAGATGGATTGGTATACATCTTACCACCAAAGTTTAACGCAAATGGAAATGGAGTAATTGGATATGGCCGTTTCGCTTGAGCCACGAAGAAACGGCGTAGTTGAATTCCTTTATTGGTTATGGGATGGTGTAGATAGAACAATTTTTACTGCAATCAAATTTTCATTCCCTGCAAGATTTGTAAGTCCATTTGGATTTTTGGGAATGCTTACATTCATTGTCTTTATTATTCTAGGAATTTCTGGAGCTCTGCTCATGTTTTACTATCAACCGATTTTGGATAGGGCATGGGATAGTGTTCAATTCATTAATGACGAAGTTCCATTTGGATTCCACATTAGAAACATTCACTATCACGGTTCTAATGCAATGGTACTCTTAGCTGTTCTCCATATGTATTATCAATACTTTAGTGGCAGATATAAAATTAGAAATGAAGTTCTATGGATGACTGGTGTTATCTTAGGTGTTGTTACTATCTTAGAAGCATTTACTGGTTATGATGTTATATTTTCTGAAAGAGCAGAACTTGCAATTAGTATTGCAGCATCACTGACTACATCGATTCCAGTAGCTGGTCCTGTTATTCGTGATGCGGCGTTGGGTAGTGGATTCTCGGACTTTGTATTAAGATTCTATGCTCAACATGTGTTCTTGTTACCAATAGTGATGCTTGGATTGATGGCAGTTCACTTCCCAAGATTCTTGGTGTTTGATGTGCCAATGGTAATGGCAATTGGAGGTGCAATTTTGATAACTGGTGGTGTATTCCCAATTGATTTGGGCTTCAAGTTTGAGCCTACAGTGCCTCCTGGTGTTACTGTCCCTGAATGGTATTTGACAGGAATTTACGCTTTCATGAGAACTCAATATGACAAATTTGTAACTGGATTACTGTGGCCTTTGATATTCATTATATCATTTGTACTGATTCCATTCATTGACAGATACAAGAAATTCTCTTGGAGAGAAAGACCAATAATTACTGCATTTGGAATTACCAGTCTTGCACAAATAATGGTGACAACTTATTGGGGATTCTATATCTCACCCGATATCTCAATTCCTTTAGTTGAACGTTTGGTAATTGATCCAATATTCTTCTACAGTGTGATGATATTGTTAGTCCCAATGGGCTTTGGATTTACATATATGATGATTAAACTCGCAAATGAAGCTGAAAGAAAATCAAAACTAGCAAAAAGTACTGGTCCGAAGAAAGTCGCAACCTTGAACTTGTCTGAAAAATGGATCAATTGGTTGCTTATTGCATTATTAGCAT
Source organism: uncultured Nitrosopumilaceae archaeon (assembly GCA_964343515.1). Lineage (GTDB taxonomy): Archaea > Thermoproteota > Nitrososphaeria > Nitrososphaerales > Nitrosopumilaceae > Nitrosopumilus. Next base: position 1,283 of record CAYFJT010000002.1, on the reverse strand, counting down.
TCCAAGTATTCTTGAACATTGCAGCATATAATGCCGCTCTAACTGGAATGAAAAATGTTTCATTATTCTTTATTGGATTGATACTGTTAGTGTTTGCTGGATTCTTCCACATCTACAGATATGGACTTAGTGAACAAAAGAATGCTCCTCCAACTCCTCCAACCCCTGTATCTGATGAAAAACCAAAACTAGCAGAACCTGAAGAATCTTCTCAACCTGAAGACTCTGCAAAACTTCCAGAAGATGAAATTGCAGAAAAATCTGAAGAAAAACCTATTGCTCCAGAAGTTTCTACAAAAACTCAAGCTGATTTAGGAACTACAGATAATACCACAAATCTTGGCACTGGTGATCTGAACAAATCATGATCTCAAAAATTTCAAATAAACTTTATAAGAACTTGAGAGGCGGAAAAAATTATGAGTAGTACAACATCTAGTCATGCTTACGGAATTGGACTCATTGCATTACTTGTTGGGTTGTCGGCTTCTGTAGTCTTTTACACTTCGTTTTATCTACCTGAATCATTAGCAAAACCATCTGTTTCTGAACACATTTTGCATCCTGCCGAAGAATTCTTCTTAATTGAGATTGTTCCTGGTGCTGTAATTGAAGGAAATGAAAATTATGTTCCAAACAAAGCTGAATCTTTGTTGACATTTACAAACAATGTTCGATGGGTAAACAATGATGATACTGCTCATACTGTGACACCTGATCACAGATATGCTGATGGTTTTAGTGGCGACTTTGGATCTCCTGGAGTAATCAAACCTGGAGACAGCTACGAGTTCTTATTCACAGAAGAAACTGTACTTCATTATTTCTGCCAACCTCATCCTTGGATGAAAGGTGAAATTACAATATCCAAGAGCAGATTCTAGATAAAATATTTTGCAAAAATTATTTGACTCTCAATTTCTTTATGTTGTTCTATTATTGATGCTCTAAACTTCACTTCATATTCTTTAGTTGGCTCAAATTTTATTACAGCAGTAAATTCAGCTTTATTCTCTGACATTACATCTTTGTTGATAAACAACCTTGCAACATTGTTTGAAATAGTTTTTCCATTGTATGACTTGTAAGTGATGTGCTCATTTGAATCCAAAATTTGTGTATTGATTACTACTCCATCATATCTTCCTGGATATGATACTGTGATCTCTCCTTTGATTTCAGAATTCGGATGAATCTCATCTGAATTTAATTTAAATTCTATATCTTTCACAAAAACCCACCTTCTGATAAGAATAAATAATTTTGTTAAGCGGGCCCAAAGG
>CAYFJT010000001.1:128776-292729 GCA_964343515.1 uncultured Nitrosopumilaceae archaeon | reverse complement strand
ACATGAGCTGGGTTTAGACCGTCGTGAGACAGGTCGGTCTCTGCCTGATGGAAGCGTGAATAACTGAGGGGAAGTTGCTCCGAGTACGAGAGGAACAGAGCAGCGTGGCCACTGGTTTACCGGTTGTCTGACAAGGCAGGCCGGGCAGCTAAGCCGTTTAGGCTAAGTGCTGAAAGCATCTAAGCACGAATCCTATCCCGAGACAAGTTATTCTTTCGTAAGATGAAGGTCGGCAGCAGAAGACTGCGTTGATAGGAAGGTGGTGTAGATCACAAGCTTCGGCGAGTGGTGAGCCAGCCTTTACTAATAGACCAACACATCGGTTCAGCCACTTACATAGAGACTATGCGCGATGAATCTTTTCATTCATCAAAGTGGAATATACACGACTTGTACGATGATTTCATTTTTAATCATGCTTAGCGAATGCTATACAATTTTTATGATTTGAAATTCCCTAGTGGAAACCATACCCAAATTTTGAGAAATACAACATATACTTCAAATTGTGATTTGGAAACTTATTCTTCTAATTCAATATCTTTTTGAAGTTCTTTTGGCAATCCAATCCACCACTCTTTTTGATTTTCAGACATCAAGAGAACAGATCGAATGTTGTTAATAGATCTGTTGGTAAAATCTTCATAGTATTAGTTAAAGAAAATCTGACAATGTTAATCCTTCAAATATGTGGTATCTGATACATCTTGAACATCTTTGATTTTAATCACAATGATACCTCCTAATCTATTGAAAATTCTTTGTCTATTTTGATTTGTAAAAACACACCCTAACACTACATCAAACGGCAACAAAAATGATTTCCCAAAACTACTAATCAAAATTCCTTTCAAACTAGGAGTTTTACCATACATGTCTGTACTTTTCAAATTCAGAATTTTTTTGCCAATTGTTTGTCCTGTCTTTGATTCTAAAACAGCCCAATAAATAAAAAATATCACACTAGTTGGAATGTATTGACTATTTTCTATCCAAAACATATTTTCTTCAAATTCATATTCTAAATTTCCAAAAGAACTAAAAATTACAACAGTTGAAATTGCTGAAATAATTACAAAATCGATTAACCAAGCAATAAATCTGTCAGACCATTTTGCAAGAAGGATTTTTGATCTGTTTGATTCACTCACAAACTAATTAATTAATTTTAATTTATAAAACATGTTAATCATTTGTAAACTCCAATTAGAACCCATTTGATATATTTATGAAAAATTACCAAAAACCATGAAAGCAAAATTTGCAACATCTTGTATCTCCTGTGGTGATAAAATTCAACCTGGAAAAGAGATTTCTAAAAATAAAGATGAAAAATGGGTTCACAAACATTGTGCTGAAGATTCTGAAGGATTACCCTAGAAATTAATATGACTCTGTTCAATTAATTTTGAATTTATTTTTGGTATCGATTAACCCTCTTGATGTGTTTTTATGGACCTTTCGTAGAAACGAGAAGGACACTGTGAATCTTTACAATACTTTGTCGCCTGTTATGCAACTTGCAACTGGTGGTTCTATGCTAAATTTTGGATATTGGTCATCAGATTATTCTGAACCAATATCTGCTCAAGAAAATCTATGTATGGTTTTTGCAAATCTTGCTGAATTATCTTCAGCAAAACATGTAATTGATGTTGGTAGTGGATTATCTGCCCCTTCTCATCTTTGGCAACAAAAATTTCCTGACATTTTTTTGTATGATGTCAATATCAATTATTCTCAACTAACTTTAGGAAAAAAACAAAAAATTGAATCTTTGAATTCTTCTTCTACTAAACTCCCCTTCTCAAATAATTCAGTAGATCGTATTTTGGCATTAGAATCTGCACAACATTTCAAACCTCTCTCTGATTTTATTTCCGAATCCAAAAGAGTATTAACAAATTCCGGATTACTTGCAATAGCTATTCCAATAACTCTTGGTAAAAAATCTCTCAAAGATTTGGGAATGTTAAAATTTACTTGGACTTCTGAACACTATTCATTTAATGATGTAAAAAATACAATTGAATCTAGTGGTTTTAAAATCAAACATGAACAACTAATTGGAAATTCTGTATATGGTCCTCTTGCAGATTATTATCTTGAAAACCGAGAACAATTACGTAAATCTATTTTAGAAAAATATCCAACATACGTTGAAAACATACTATACAAATCGATTATTAAAATGAAAACTGCTTCTCAAAAAGGAATTATTGATTATGCTCTTCTAAAATGCATTCCTAAAACTTAGACTCAAAAACTTTTTTCATTTATCATTATTTTCGTAAATTTTTTAAGATTGCAGAATTTCACTTTTTGAGACTATAACTGAGATAATTCAAATTATTGTGGTTTTCATTAATGTTATTCATCTATTACTTGCAAATTTCATGAAAAAACTAGTTCCATTTTATGATTAATTTAGATTTTTTTTCAATTGATAAAATTGACTAGGTTTTTATTTTTGATATTCTGAATTATATCTGATGAATAATTCTGGTGGTACGCTGAATCTGTATGCTGAAAAATGTAAAAAGTTACTAGAAGAATCTGAAATACGATTTGCTGGAATTGTTGATAAAGACGGTCAATTGATTTCAGGTGGTTTCAAAGAAGGACTTACTCCTTATGAAGGCGATGAAACTAGACTACAGTCATTTTTAGAATTTGTTTCAAAGGCATCTATTAGAAAAGAATATGATGAAAGTTTGGGTCCTATCAATTATTTGGCTGCTAGAAGAGACAAAGCAGTTCTTGTTAGTTTTCCATTTCCTATAACTCAAATCCTCTTATTAATTTCTGCAGAACCTACTACCAACATTGAAAATTTAGCTAAAAAAGTGGTTGAAATTTTTACAGACGTTACCAAAAGATTAACATAATTTCCCAAAAAATGTTTGATTATATTTTCTAACAAATGGTTTTAATTCTAATAATATGTTAGAATTTTTGAATTGAAAGCAACATTTGGTGCCGGATGTTTTTGGCATGTTGAAGATTTGCTTAGTAAAACAAATGGTGTAAAATCTACACAAGTTGGTTATATTGGAGGACACCTCCCAAATCCTACTTATGAAGAAGTCTGTACTGATAGAACTGGTCATGCTGAAGCAGTAGAAGTAGAATATGATCCTGATGAAATTTCGTATGAAGCACTCTTGGATGTTTTTTGGAATAATCACAATCCTACAACACTAAATCGTCAAGGCCCTGATATTGGAATTCAATATCGTTCTGCAATTTTCTATCATGATGAAAAACAAAAAGAGATTGCTGAAAAATCAAAATCACAACTAAATTCTTCAGGAAAATATGCTAACCCCATTGTAACTGAAATAATTTCTGCTCCTACTTTCTACAAGGCAGAAGAATATCATCAAAAATATTTCAAAAAGAATGGGTTTTAAATTATTTTACGACAAGAACTGGAATCTTTGCAGTATGTATGACATAATTTGATACGCTTCCAAAGAACAGTTCTTTTGCAGAACTTCTGCCACGAGAACCAATAACTATCATATCAAATTTTTCTTTACCTTGTGCAAATTTGACGATATTATATCCGATGTCTCCTCTCATTAACCTCTCTTTGAATACTATGCCATGTTTTGCAGCCAAAGTTTTGGATTCCTCCATGATTTTTTTCACTTCTCTGTTAAGGGATTTTTCAACAGATCCAATACCTCTAAATTCTGAGTGTGGAGGGGCGTGAATTGAGAACACTCCAGTAATAGTCGCATCACATTGTCTAGCCAATGTGATGGCCATTTCTAAACCTCTTTGAGAGTTTTTAGAACCGTCTAATGGAACTAGTATTTTTGAGATTTTTTTCTTTATCACACATTAACGATAATGATGATCCTAAAAAACATACTTGATGAAATTCAGCACATTTTATTCTAAAATACTTCTGAATTTCATTGATCGCAAAATTAACAAAAACTTTTCTATTGATGATAATTGTAGCTAAAACAATGAATGAAAGATTCCTTCAAATTGATAACAATAAAATTCGTTATTTGGAATCTGGGGATTCTAAAAAAACATTGGTACTGATCCATGGACTTGGAGCATCTGCTGAAAGATGGGAAAAAGTGATACCTATTTTTGCAGAAAAATTTCATGTTGTAATACCTGATCTAATTGGATTTGGATATAGTGATAAACCTCTTGCAGATTATACTGTAGATTTTTTTTCAGACTTTCTTGGAAAATTCCTCCAAGCCACAAATATTGAATATCCTTATCTTATTGGTTCTTCTTTAGGTGGCCAAGTATCTGCTGAATTTACTGCCTCTCATCAAAATGATATTGACAAATTGATCTTAGTTTCCCCTTCTGGAGTAATGAAACAATCTACTCCTGCACTTGATGCATACATCATGGCTGCATTATATCCTAATGAACAAAATGCAAAAAATGCATTTGAAATGATGGCTGGTTCTAGTGAGGACGTTGATCAAAGAGTTGTTTCTAATTTTGTTAAAAGAATGCAATTGCCAAACGCAAAACTTGCATTCATGTCTACCATACTTGGTTTAAAAAATGCTGAAATTATCACAAAAAAATTACCTTCCATCTTAACTCAAACAATGCTGATTTGGGGAAGTGATGATCCTGTTATTCCAATTCGCTATGCTGATGATTTCATTTCATCACTAACGGACTGTCGCTTTATTCGTATGGATGGATGTGGTCATACTCCTTATGTCCAAGATCCTCAAAAATTTTCTGAAAAAGTATTTAATTTTCTAGATGTCCATTAGATGCACTTAAATACCTAATAATTCCAGCAATTACCGATGAATGGTAATCAAAACCAATATGATCCAACTACAATGTTTAAAGATTGGATTCAAAAAAGCGGTCGCGCTCAAACTGAATTCATGAAAAGTTTTGGTGCTTTAATGACTGATCAAACCAGCAAAACATTCAATCCTTTAGATACTCTAAAAGAAGTCTCAGATAATACTAGAGAAGCTCAATCAAGCATGATGGAGAACATGTCTTCTATGCAAAACAAAAGCATGGATGCTATGTTTAGCATCGGCCAAATGCTTCCCTCTTTTATGAATTGGGGAGCATACAAAACTACTCTTAGTAGTAATGGTAGAATTTCAATTCCAGAGGCAGAACGTAATGCCCTTGGATTAGGTGAAGGTGACTTGGTTCAAGTCATTATTCTTCCAATAGCAAAAAAATCAAAAGCTAGGGAGGTGAAAAATTGAGTAAGAACGAACAAACACAATCAAATCCAAAAGATCTATTTTCTGTATATCAACAAAACGTAGATAAATTCTTCAATGGTATTAGAACATCTGTACCACAATATCATCAAGCAATTACAAATGTACAACAGGAATTCATACAAGCTTATGAAAACATTGTAGATTCAACCTTAACATTACAAAAAGAATTTGCAAAGAAAGCAGGTGTTGCAGCAAACATTCCTGAAGCTACAATCAAAGTAATGCAAGATTCCACAGAAGAAGTTGTAAAGGCTACATCAATTCAAAATCAAGTGACACTTGCAACAATTGATGCAACACAACAAAACATCAAAACTTTTAACGATAACGCAAAATCATTTGCTGAGTTAAACAGAAACATTCTACAATCTTGGATTTCTGCATTTGCCACAAAGAACAACTAGTGGCAAATCTATTTTTTTAATTTTTTTATTTTTATTTTATGATCTTTCGGCTAACCACTGACCTAATTCTGGTAGAACTTTCTTTTGAGATAATGAACTAGCAATCATGCCTACATGACCTGTAGGATACATTCTCAATGTTTTATCTTCACTGCCCACTGCATAATGAAGAGGCATACTGCACTCTGGAGACACCAAATGATCTCCAACTGCAACTTGTGTAAAAATTGGCATATCGATATTTTTTAAATCAACTCGTTGGCCTTCTATGTGCATTTTATTTTGAATCAGCAAATTCTCTTGATAGATATCTTTTATCCATTGTCTGAATAGCTCTCCTGGGATTGGCGGTGTATCTCCTAACCATTTTTCCACTCTAAGGAAACTATCTACAAATTTTTTGTTTTCAATATTTTTGAAAAAATTAACATATTTTTCAATACCTTGTTCAAATGGTTTGAGAACTGAAAAACAATAGTACATGAATTCTGGGGGCATATTTCCAATAATTTCAACCATTTTATCTACATCCATGTGTTTTGCTAGATTACTAATCACTGTGGTATCTCTCCACCCATCAATTACTGGCGCAGTTGCAATGTAATTTTTGACACTTTCAGGATGTAACGAAGCATATGTTGTAGCAATTGTAGCTCCTGTACAATAACCTTGTAATGAAATTTTTTCAGTGGATGTTTCATTTTTGATGTATTCAATATATGCATCTAGATATCCATTAACATAGTCATCAAAATCAAGATATTTGTCCATACTAGTTGGTGTTCCCCAATCAAGCATGTACACATCAAATCCCTGTTGGAGTAGATTTCTTACCCAACTTTTTTCAGGTTGTATGTCTAGAATGTGAAATCTGTTAATCAATGCATATGAAATTAACAGTGGTGTTCTGTGTTGTTTTTCTGTAATTGGTTTGTAATGTAATAGACGTGTTTTGTCCAATTGCTGCACTATCTCATGTGGAGTGACCTCTAAACTAATTTCATCTGGAGCTGAAACTAATTTTGGAGCTTCAATTACGTTTTTACTAAATTTTAAGATCTCTTCGATAATTTTTGGGTCTATATTTGATTCACTTTGAATTTTTTTTCATCTCCTTTTTCTTTAACTCTAATTCTAACTTTGCAACTCTTTTTTTCAACGAATGAATCTCTTTGTATACTTCATCAATTTCCTCTTTACTTGGAAGATTTACTGATTGAAGTATTACATTTGTAATGTTGTTCCAACGTTTGGTTAATTCCAACTCTTTTGAAACTAATTTTCCATAATTCTCTCCAAATTTTCCTGAATCAAATAATTCTGTAAAATCATTATCAAATATGTCAATCCAAACTCTTTTTACTGCTTCCATTTGTTCAACGTCTTGAGGAATTTCAGATGTTTTCAAATTGACTTTTTTTTGAGCATCAATCCACGTATCTGAGAGTTGTTTATAGTATTCAGTTAGATGTTTGTTAAACTCCATTAAACCCTCATTAATTTCAATCAATTCTGTTGAAATTTTCTTAGAATTTGCAGCAAATGCCCTCATTGGGCCAATTGATGTTAATGCTTGTGGTTTACTTGACATTAAATGTATGATATCTGTCCAAAACAGTGACAGGTGCTTGTAATAATCTGTAACATCTTTAGTAGATTCTGATTGCATAGAAATCTATTGAAACAGATCGCAATAAATAGTTCGTTTGTATAATTAGACAAATGGAAAACATCGAAGAACTTGAGAAACTATGTAAAAAAATAACTAAATTAGATCCTAAGATGCGTTCAGCCAGATTCATCAACAGTAGGGGTCATTTGATAGCTGGTGGAATGAAAGATGGCATACTTTCACTGGAGGCTCAAAAACAAGATGAAATGATGTTTATGGAATTAGCATTACGTGTTCGAATGAGACATGAATTTGATAAAGAATTCGGCGTTGTTCATTTCTCCATGTCCTATCGTGACAAAGTGATTGTCTTGAGTTTTCCCTTATCTAACGATGATGTATTGTTAGTTTCTTGTGAAAAAGAAACCAACTTTGGAAAAATTCCCTTTAAAATCCTTAAACTAATTGAACCTTTGAAAAATTCACCTATGAATACTTTTTAAGCACAACAACTTAATTTCGCTAATTTTAGTTCTTTAATATTGTCACAAGAAGTAAGTTGGCTTGAAATTGAATCAATTGTAAAAAGACTCTCAAGTAAAATTTCAAAACTGCCTCAAAAATTTTCCAGTATCACAACTGTTAGTAGAGGCGGGTTAGTTCCTGCCCGTCTAATTGCTGATCAATTAAATATAAAGAAAATTTTTGTCGATAAAAAGAAAATCAATTCTAATTCTTTATTTGTTGATGATATCTTTGATACTGGCGATACATTTAATGAAATTATTACACGTGTTGATATTCCTTCGAGATTTGTTTATGCGACATTATTTGCAAGATGTGGAAAAAAATATCCTAAACAATTATTGTATGGCAAAAAAACAAACAACAATGCATATGTTGTCTTTCCTTGGGACAGGTTAGAGTTTAAACGAACTCAATAATAACTTGTATTAGTTAATGATTTTTCTTAATCCTGCACATCTGTTTCTGATGGTGACCTCAGTTACACCTGATGCTATGGATATGTCTTTTTGAGATTTTACCTCTCCTGTACTAATACATGCAAGATAAAGTGCAGCAGCAGCTATTCCCATAGGATCTTTCCCTGCAACCACTCCAAGCTTTTTTGCCTCATTTAAAATAGATACTGCTTTACGTTTGCTTTTCTCACTTAGTGAAGCAATACTTGCAATTCTGGAAACTCCTTTTACAGGATCTACTACTGGCATTTTTAGTTCTAATTCTCTGAAAATCAATCTATAACATCTTGCTACATCTTTTCTTCTAATGTTGATTCCTTTAGCAACATCATCTAATGTTCTTGGAGTTTCTGTGTTTCTACATGATGCATAAAGACAGGCAGCTACTAATCCTTGTATTGAACGTCCTCTAACTAGTTTTTTCTCCATTGCTTTTCTGTAAATATAAGCTGCTTTTTCTATGACTGCATCAGTTAATGCTAATTTGTCTTTTAGTTTGTCCATTTCGTTTAGTGCTTGTCTTAGATTTCTGTCTGCTGAAGAATGTGCTTGACTTCTACTGTCCCATGTTCGTAATCTTTCAATTGAACTTTTCACACTTGCAGATAGTGGTTTTCCTGTAGAGTCTTTGTTTGCCGCACCAATTACTGTTGACAAACCCATGTCATGCATTGTCAGTGATGTTCCTGCACCTGTTCTAGCTTTGTTCCCTTCATCATTAGAAAAAGATCGCCACTCTGCACCAGTATCTGCAATTTTATCTGAAACAACAAATCCACATTTCCCACAGAACAATTCCCCTGTATTCTCATCTGTAATCATTTTTTTACCACCGCATGATGGACATTTAGAACCTGAAATCAATTGATTTCTTAACATGACACTATTAATTCGATTATTGCCCTTTTATCCATTTCACATAATTTCTTATGGTTATTTGTGTGTAGGTTAAGCTAATTCTCATTCTAAGAATTTAGAATATTGTTATGTAATTGACTCTGACTTAAAAGACAGTATGCGTATGAAGGCTTGTATGATGAATACATAATACTTGATTTGTCTTCAACATGTTTTAGTCCAACTGAATGCCCTAATTCATGTGTCATAATTGTCATTACACTGTTAATATCGTACAACTGAAAACTTCCATCACAATTATAATCTCCTAATGTAACTTCTACAATTCCTTTTCCTAAATGTGCATGTCCTAGTACGCCTTCTCCAAGATCTCTTACCACCCATGTTACCCAAACATTAGCATCGTGTTTGGTATTTGTAATTTCAAATTTTATGTTTGCTTTATGATCATTGACAATTAACTCTTGTTTTTCCCAAAAATCAAATGAATTTTTTAAAGTACTAACATGATCTAACGGAAGTCCAGTTGGTTGTTCATTAATGTAAACTTTGTAATGGATAATGTATTTGTCATCAGTTATTTCAAATACTGGATCTGGAAAACTCTTTGATGCTTTTTTTGCCTCTTCTTCAAAATTCCATTTAACATAATCTCTTAGAAATTTCTTTATTACATCTTGACTAGGGTTTGGATATTCAATGTATCTTTTCTCTTTTGATATATTATTTGAAACATCTCTTAGGTATTTTTTGAATAAATAAAATTCATGATCTAATTCATCTTGAGTCATTGGTGTTTCTTCAATGTTAATTACAATTACTCCACTTTGAATCATATATTGAATGCCTGAAACAAACGCTTCATCGTCAATTTGTTTTTCGGCCCACCCTCCAGCATTGTTCTTAATCCAATTTGGAATCTTCTCTTCAGACGTTTGTTGTGATTCTATGGGCGGTACCTGAATAATTTTATTTTCAATTAGGTATAATATGGCTGAAACAAACTCTGAATCTTCAATATTCCCTTCAGCCCACCATTTTGCCATGGGTCTAACCCAATCTGGAATTGTAGTTGGGTATTCTTTTTCTAACCCAGTAGGCTTTTCTGTAGCCGTATATGGGTACTTTGAAATTACTTTTTCGATAAAGTCATTATAATTTTTAACAACTATACTATTAGGCTTCACACTCTCTGCTTTTTTAAAATAAGATAATGATTCTTCATATTCTCCTAAATAACCGAACCCTAGTCCTAATCCTGTTAAGGCAATAACGTCATTAGGTCTGTATTGCAAAACTTTGTAAAATTGTTTTAATGAATTCGAATGTTCTTCAAGATTACTTTGAGCAATCCCCTTCATCTTTAGGGTGGAAATATTGTTTGGTGCAATTTCTAAAATATCATCATAAATTGTGATGGCTTGTTTGTAGTCTCCTTTGTTAAAATGCTCTCTTGCTTGATTGAACATAATTTCTGCATCTGATTCTGTTTGGGCAAGAACTGTACTGGTAGATAACATTCCAACAATAATCACTGTTAAGAGAAACTGAATTTTCAACAGATTTTTGTCGTATTGTAGTTTAGATATAGTTTGTTGCTCTTTTCTATTATTTTTTTCATATGTGATTCTGTAATTTATAAAACATTTTTTAGAAAATCTTTAATTCATTTGAGATTACGTGTTGTGTATTGAGTAAAATTGAAACTGGAGAAATTTATGATCTACGTAAAAAAATTCAAGAACTTCAAAATGAACTTGTTCAATTAGACAAACTACCTTCTAAAATTCCTGAAATGATTGATTCCACCAATGTTTTACGCCTAAATGAACATCTTACAAAATCAAATGATAAAAAAACCCAATTACTTGAAATTTATGAAAAATATTCTGAATCTTTAGACAAATTACTTTCAACTGTTTTTGACATTCAAAATGAACTAAAAGATATCTTAAAAGAACAATCTCTATTACTCTCAAAAACTAAATCGAAAAAACAAACTGTCTCAAAAACCAAAAAACTCTCTAAATCAAAATCAAAAACCAAAAAATAACAAACTATTTTGACAAATGAACAATATCTCCTGCAATAATTCTACTATTTTTTCTATTATTTGACACAATTAGTGCCCCATCATCATCAATTTTTGTTGCTTTTCCTGAAATCTTTCCATTAATTGTGCTTAATTCTACTTGTTTGCCAATTGTAGATGATCTTTTGGTCCACTCTGAAATTATTTTTTTTGTTTGTTTCTTGTTTAACATCTCGTAGATTTTTTCTAATTCCCACAAAAAAGATTGAATTAATTGTACTGGTTTGATTTTTTCATTACTTAGAGTTGCAACTCCATAGAAATTTGGTGTCGTTTTAAGTTGTTTTTCAATCTCTTTGACATTTACATTAAAATTAATCCCAACACCTAAAACCAAATTTTCAATTTTATTTGATTCCATGGATACATCTACTAACATTCCTGCTAGTTTTTTTCCTTTAATCGTTAAATCATTTGGCCATTTTAATTCTGGAGAAATATCAAATGTCTTTTCTATTGCTATAGATAACGCCAAAGCTGATGCTATGGGAAATAGAGTAGTTGTTGAAATTTCAAATTTTGGATGTAAAATTATTGAAAACCAAATTCCTCCTTTAGGGGAGATCCATTTTCTACCCGACCTTCCTCTACCTCCAGTTTGTTTCTCTGCAACAATGACTGCTCCATTTCTTTGGGGATTTTCTGCCATTTTTAGTGCCTGATTTTGTGTAGAATCAATAGAATCAAAATAAAATGCCTGTTGTCCAATCTCTTTTGTTTTTAATCCTGCAGTAATCTCCCATGGTAGCAAAGCATCTGAATTCGATGTCAACTTGTAGCCTAGTTTTTGTTTTGATTCTACAGTATATCCTAATTCTTGAATTTTTTTAATATGCTTCCATACTGCAACTCTACTAATTCGTAAAACATCACTTAAATCCTGTCCTGAAAGATATTCTGTATTGTGTGTTTGTAAAAATGTAAGAACTTTGACTAGTCCTGGATTATCAAAAGAATTGTAAATCAATTTTATTTTTTGTACTCGTTGTTATTTTAGAATCCGATATCGATATCAAATCCACCATCATCCATTCCACCATCAAATCCTCCACCATCAAATCCTCCACCATCATCTGCTGCTCCATCTGCTCCTTCTGGCATGCTTTCAGTTGGAACATAATCTCCCATGGATGCACCAATCATACTAAACATCATACTAAACATCATCATGTCCATAATTCCAAAGAACATCATCATTGGAAAAAATGATCTATTGTCATCCATAAAACCGCGAAGTTTGTTCTTGTCTCCACTTTGATAAAGTGCTTGCATTTGACCCCACTTTTCTTTTACTTCATGTAACCTATGATCAAGTTCGTTTGAACCTTTTTCTGTAATGCTTAACTCTATTTTCTTCCCTAGCCAACCTTTCTTCTCTTCAACTGTAATTAATCCCAATTCTTCAAGTTTTTCTAAAATAGAATCAAGTTCTTTTGGTTCTATCTGAGTAGATCTCTGAATTTTATCAAATTTTTTATTTCCTCGTCTAATTGCACCTAAAACAATAATGTCTTTAGCTTCTTCTTCCATGAATCTTGATTAATTAGACGATTAAAAAACACTTTGCTTATTTTTTCAAAAATTATATTCTTCAATAATTGATATAACTTATGGAAATTGACTCTCATTCTGATCAGGAAATTTCTGAAATTTTATCCCTCAAGAAGGTAGCAGTTATTGGAATGTCTAAAAATTCATCAAAAGCTGCTCATTATGTGCCTAAATATCTGTCTGAAAATGGATTTGATATTACTCCTGTGAATCCTTCTGCTGATGAAATTTTAGGGAAAAAATGCTTTGATTCTGTTTCTGAAATTGATGGAGATATTGAAATTGTTGATATCTTTAGACCTTCGGATGAAGTTTTACCATTTGTTCAAGAAGCAATAAAGAAGAAACCAAAAGTAATTTGGCTTCAAGAAGGAATTCATAATTCTGAAGCAGAGGATCTTGCCCGAAAAAATGGCATTACTGTAGTTTTTAATCGATGTATGTTGGCAGAACATCAGAGATTGTATTAGAATGGAAACTTTTGAGAACTTTTATCGCGATTTACTTGATTTAGTAAAAAAATATGAATCAAAAAATATCCCATTAAAAGTTGAAAAAGATCTTGACAATGAAATTCTAAAAATATTTGGAGAAAAAATTTCATCTTTAGCCAGAGCAAAAAATGGTCTTATTGATGTTACAGAATTATCATACACTACTGCTGAACATCATCCATATTGGAATCTGTTGTATAATTGCTCAGAGATTGCAACAACTGTCTTAGAAAAATGGAAAGATTCACTATCTGATGAGGATTTGGGTGATATTCAATGGGCATTAAAAGAGCTAAATCAATCACTAGAAAAAATTAAAAATTCTGAAAATTTCTAGGCAGAGATAAATATTCTGAGATGGAACTTATTGTATGCCAATCAAGCTTGGATTAATTGGTAAAACAAATACTGGAAAAACAACTTTCTTTAATTCTGCAACTTTATCTTCTGAAGAAATTTCATCTTATCCTTTTACAACAAAATCTCCTATCTCTGGAGTTGCAAATGCTATTTCCCTGTGTGTTCATCCAGAATTTAAAACTCAAGACAATCCCGTTAATTCAAAATGTGTTGATGGTTGGAGATACATTCCAATTGAATTAATTGATCTTCCTGGATTGATTAAAGATGCATGGAAGGGCAAGGGACTTGGAAATCAATTTCTATCTATAGCTGCACAATCTGATGCATTACTTCATGTAGTTGATGCTTCTGGAGGGATAGATTCCACTGGCAAAATAACTCAGGTAGGTTCTGGGGATCCGGTTTCAGATTTTGCTGATATTGAAGAAGAATTGACTATGTGGTTTCATAAAATTTTGGAAGGAAATAGAGAGAAGGTATCAAAATTAGTCCATTCTGGGTCTCCTTTAATTGATGCCATAACTGATCTTTATCGTGGAATTGGTGTTATCAAATCTCATGTAAAATTTGCATTAATTGCTACGGGTCTTGAAGAAAAAAACTTTGATGATTTTGATATGGTTGATAGTAAAAAATTTGTTTCTCATCTTAGAAAGATTTCAAAACCAACTCTAATTGTTGCAAATAAAATTGATGTTGAGGGAGCTGAGAAAAATTTTGTCAGATTACAAGAACGTTACAATGATTCTATTGTCATTCCTGTTAGTGGAGACAGTGAATTTAGTCTTAGACGTGCAGAACAAAAAGGGCTGATAAAATACTCTCCTGGTTCTGAACAATTTGATATTTTAAAACCTGATGAATTAAATGAAAAGCAAATCCATGCATTGGATTTTATCAAGAAGGGAATAATGGGTGAATACATGAGAACAGGAGTTCAATTTGCAATTAACGTTGCAGTTTTTAAATTGCTAAAAATGAATTCCATTTATCCTGTAGCAGATGAAACAAACCTTTCTGACAAAAAAGGGCGAATTCTTCCTGACTTGATCTTGCTAAAAGATGGAGCAACAATCTATGATCTTGCAAAAGAGATTCATACTGATTTGACAAAAGGATTGTTATATGGAAAAGATCTAAGATACAAACTACGATTGCCAATTGATTATCAACTTAGAGACAGAGATGTTGTTTCTTTGGTTAATGCTGCAAAAAAATAATACTAAAAATCTTGAGTTTGTTCTGATATGTAATTCTTAAATCTGATCTTGTACACTATCTTTCATGAAACCTAAGTCATGTAGGAATTGCGGTCAAGAACTGTGGGATGAAAAAAATGTCTGCCCTAATTGTGGACGTGATAGAGAAGAAGAAATTGAATAATCTCTAGTCAGACTTTAAAATCCATCAAGTTATTAGGTTTGATTTAGGCACATTTTTTGATGTCATCTGACTCCCAAGATATTCGACGTTCTATTTTGTTCAAATGGCATGAAACCTTATCAAAATATGGAAACTTGTTTTCATCTGACTCAATAAGTGGAACTAGTCCTCCATCTGTTTTTGTTGGTTCTTATAATTATCCCAAAGTCTTTGTAGGTCCAATGGTACCTCCTGTTCATGGAGATACAAGTATTTTAGATTCTCCTGAAAACTGGAAAGGAAAATCTCTTGAAGAAATTGTAAATTTCAGATTAAATCTTGTTCGTGGAATACAAAAAATCTCAATTGACCAAACTGAAGGTCGTTACATTGAAAATCTTCAAGAGATTACAATGTCTTCCAAACCTACAGATTCTGACTTGTCCTTTTTCAAATCCACATCATCAAAAATCTCACTTGATGGTGAGAGTGCACCTTTTGGTCCTATTGGTGAATTAAAGTCTGCAAAATTTTCTAGTACAAATTCTGAAAAATCCATTGAGAAGATATTCTATGACAAAGATCTTAAAGCTAAAGATGCGATTATGAATTTGTATAATTCTGGAATTGATATATCAAAAATTCAAAAATGTTTTAGCATTGGAATGTTGGGGCAAAAAAGAAAACTTGTTCCAACAAGATGGAGTATTACTGCAACTGATGATATTATTTCAAAATCATTACAACAACAAGTATTAGATTTTGATTTGATTGACACTTGTAAAATTTTCTTTTATGAGCATTTGGGAAATTTATTTTCTGTTGTTTTATTTCCACATAGGTGGATTTTTGAGATGATTGAAGCATGGTACTCAAATGGTGTGATGGGATTTGGTTCTGACTCTGAAGATGCACGTGGAATTGATCATCCTCCAGCAATTACTGGTGCCTATTTTGCTGCAAAATTAGGTGTGTTGGAGTATTTGAATAACAAAAAAATCCAATCCGGTGTGATAATCCTACGTGAAATTCGTCCTGAATATGCTATTCCTGTTGGGGTGTGGCAGGTACGAGAGGGAATTCGTGAAGCAATGAAACAAAAACCAATTTTTGCTAATGATTTTCATCAGGCAATCAAAATTGCATCAAAGAAAATGAGTATTAGTAAAAATGAATGGCTTTCTCATGGAAAAACTCCGTCTATGATAATACAAAAAACCCTGTCTGACTTTTTTTAATTCTTGGAAATACTCCTGAATTTGTTTCGAATTTTTACAAACAAAATTTTTCCCCTACAACTATTTTTAATAATATTTTTTAATTGAATCATTTCAAAATTTGTATTTTTTCTAAGATCTGAAAACTTGATTTTGATTAACTATCTCTGATCTATGAAAATAATAGAGCATAAATTCTAGATTTTAAATAAAAAAATGACAAAAATGTCTAGTGAGAACTCTTTTTCAAAATACGGCATTTATAAGATCGCAGAAAGTCTAGAAATTTCTCTTCCTAATTATCTGATAAAATTTGAACGAGTAGGTGATAATGCATTTTCTTATGCTCGACATGACTCTGAAGGAAATGTTGTAGAAAAAATGATCCCTTCAAAATCAAATGAGATCAAGGTAGAAGTTGCACCTATTAGACCATTAAATCATCCTGCTAGAAGAACGAATTATCTATTTTTAAAATTTGATAAAGACATCTATCTTAGCCGAGATTCTGCGGCAAGTATTTTTGTTCACTGTCCAATTGAGATTGGAATTTTTCTAGTACATGACTCTAATCGAGAATCCTTAGATTGGGTCACATGTGATCCTGTAAATTCCAGATTTGGACTTTATGGCTCCCCTGACACTGGAACTTTGTGCAAATATGCTGAAGTTTCCTTGGCCACCGATTATGATGATTCTATCCCCTATGTTGAGGCTGTAATGCAGATTGTCATTGAGAATTCACTGCCTACAGGACAGACTGTAAACAAAGTAATTTTTCCAATTACTGATAATTCTATTTTTTATGATGACTCAAAGTCTATTCTTGATGGAATTAAAGTCACATTGAAAAAGCGTGCAGTAGTTAGTATTGCAGATGTCAAAGTTGAACCTGTCAGTACTGATTGGACACAATCTCCAACATGGGAAGATACAACTATTGGAGCAACTCTGGAGCTGGGATTAGAATAATGCCCGTGGAATTCCTTCAAAGTTTATCTGACATGCAAGTAGTAGGAGAACTTACTGTTCTCTCTTTGCTTATTGGTGCAATAATTATGGTTGTAGGTGTTATTGTTGCTCGAATTGCCAAATTACTCTTTCACAAATATTATGCACCTACACTACCAAAAGATACTGCACAAAACATTAGCAAGATAATCTACTTTGGAATAATTGTAATCTCATTTATGACATTTACTTCTAGTCAAGGAATTGATCTTTCAGGTTTGATGGTTGCTGGAGGAATCTTTGCAGTTGTTATTGGATTTGCAACTCAGTCAGTTGTGTCTAATTTAATTTCTGGTGTCTTCTTGATGATTGAAAAACCATCAAAGCAAGGAGACACAATTCAAATCCCAGACATGTCAATTACTGGAACTCTTTTGGATATAGGAACTTTTTCAAGTAAAGTCAGAAAATTTGATGGAACTGTAATTAGAATTCCAAATGAAAAATTCTTTACCTCCAACATTCGTTCTTTGACATCTTCTACTGTTAGAAGAGCTGAGGCCATGGTGGGAATTGCCTATAAAGATGATATCCAAAAAGCAATCACTGCAATCACAAATGAAATTCGAATGACAATGCCTTTTGTTTTACGTGTCCCTGAACCTGAATTCCGAGTAGAAGAGCTTGGTGATTCAAGCGTAAATCTTCAAGTTTTGGTATGGCATCCTAGAGATGATTGGAGCCAGGCTCAACCCATCCTGCTTTCGGTAATCAAGAGGGCCCTTGATAACTCTGGAATTGAGATTCCATTCCCACAACGCGTAATTTGGGAAGCAAAAGACTAGATTATGCAATTTTTTTTGTAATGCTTTGTTTTTCCATTCTTCTCTTTTTGATTAAACTAAACATGATCATCCCAACATTGATGATTGATATTATCTCTATTAGATCTACCCCATACAAGAACCAGTCCAGTACTGGATGAACTCTTGAAATCATTCCAGCTTCTAACATAATATCTGCATTCCATACCATATGAGGAACTTGAATAAATTGAATTACTGCAATTACTATTACACTTCCAAGTATTTTGTTTTCATACCATTTCCAAAATTCATTCCATGCATTCATGTATCTCTTTAGTTTCTAATTTAATTAAACACTGTGAAAATTAGATGAAACTAATTAGACACAACTAATTTTTTTTACGCACAAAAACAATTAGGAAAAACTAATTTTCTGCTTTGATATTTTCTTTTTTCATCCAAATAGTTTTTCCTTGATGATCAATTAACTCAATCTTCATTTTGTTTAATTCATCGCGAATTTTATCTGCGTCTGCAAATTGTTTTTCTTTTCTATATTTTTCCCTGTTAGCAATCATGTCACTAATTTGTTTTTTCTCTTGCTGTGTCATTTCTGGAATTTCTAATCCTAAAATCTTCATCATTCTTTGAAATTCTTTTTTAATACTTCTTGAATTGATTTCTCCAAGTTTTCCATCAGCTGCAAGTCTGTTTGTTTCTTTTACTAATTGAAAGAATGCCGACAGTGCAAGATGTGTATTAAAATCATTTTCTAGTGAAGAATCAAACTTTTTATTTATTTCATCAGTGTTAATCTCTGTTTCTTCATTCTCACTATTTGCATGAATTAATTCATAGTAGCAAGTTTCTGTTTGTCTCCATTTGGTAAGATTTTCTTTTAGCAATTCCTCAGAATAATCAATTGGTTTTGAATAATGTCCTGATAAACAGAACAATCTAATGATGTTTGGCCCCCAATTTTCTAAAACATGCTTGATTGATTTTATATTTCCAATGGATTTTGACATCTTTTCTCCATCAATTGTAACCATTCCAACATGCATCCAAATTTTTGCGAATTGATTGCCTGTAAATGATTCAGATTGTGCAATTTCATTTTCATGGTGTGGAAAAATCAGATCTCTGCCTCCACCATGAATATCAAAATTTTCTCCAAGATACTTTGTACTCATTGCAGAACACTCAATATGCCATCCTGGTCTTCCTTTGCCCCATGGACTATCCCAAACAGGATCAACATCTGAGAACTTCCATACTGCAAAATCTAATGGATTATTTTTTGCTTCATCAACTTCAATTCTTGCACCTGACTCTAATTCATCAATCTTCTTTTTTGACAATTTCCCATATTCTGGAAATTTTGAAACTGCAAAATACACTCCATTCTTTGATACATATGCAATTTCTTTCTCAATTAATTTTTCAATAAATTTGATTATGTCATCAATGTGCTCTGTTGCTTTTGGATAATTTGTTGCGTGTTTGACGTTTAATCCATCAAAGTCTTTGAAATAATTTTCAATGTATCTTGTACTGATTGTCTCAGCACTGGTGTTCTCTGTTTTGGCTCTGTTTATTATTTTATCATCTACATCAGTAAAATTTTGTATAAACTCAATCTCTATTCCTTTGTTTTCTAGAAATCTTCGAAGTACATCAAAGACTATGATTGTTCTTGCATGACCAATATGGGATTCGTCATAAACTGTAACTCCGCAAAGGTAAACTTTGACTTTTTTTGAAATGTCTAACTCTTGCTCTGCATTTGATAATGTATCTTGTAGTTTCATCTTATTCACTGTCTGGCTTTTGTGCTGACAATCTTTTATGTTCACTGTTTTTGTTTAATTCTTGTATCTTTACTATTGTAGACATCTCTATTCCTGAAACTTTTTGAGTCTCCTCAACTGATAGTTTTTTGTCAAATAGACAATAAAGAATAGAGTCTACTTCTTCGTATGTTGTACCAATCTCATTTTCTGCTTCATGGTCTTTCCATAAATGGGGACTACTCTTTTTTGAAATCACATTTTCTGGAACTCCTAAATATTTTGCAATCTCTCTTACTTGTAGCTTGAATAGAGAAACAATTGGTGTGATATCTGAAGCACCATCCCCAAATTTTGTGAAATACCCAATCAGGTATTCACTTTTATCACTTGACCCTAATACTAGATAGTTTTTGGCGTTTGCATAATAGTACAAAATATTTGTTCTAATTCTTGCACGAAGATTTCCCTTTGCTCTCTCATTTGGTTCCAAATACATCGAGTATTCGTTAACAATGGGGTTGATGTCAATTAACTTGTATTGGATTCCTGTTAATGAAACCATCTTTAATGCATCCTCTGTTTCTGTTTTTGGTGTGATGGCAGTATCTGGCATAACTATTGCTGTTGTTTTATCTGCAAATTTTCTTTTGCAAATGTATGCTAAAACTGCTGAATCTATTCCTCCACTTAATCCTAGAATTAACCCTTTAGCATGATTCTTTTGAATTTGCTCTTCTAGAAAATTTTCAATTGTATTTGTGATGGAAGGATAATCTTGATTCTTTATCTCATCAATTATCTCTTGATTCAATGAATGGTTTGCAAAAACTGAGAATAAAAATTGTGCCTAAAAATTTCTAAACGTCTACGTAGATTCCGTCATCTCTTGCTTCTACAGGGTAAGTTTCTAATTTAACATCTTTGAGATAATCTGTTAATTCCCCTGTTTTGATGTTGTAATGCCAGAAATGTAATGGACATTCTACAATATCCCCATCAAGTTTACCTGGTGCAATTGAACCATCTTGATGAACACATAGATCATCTATTGCATGATATCCACCTTGATTAAAAATTGCAATCTGTTTTCCATCAATCTCAAAAGCTTTGCCCTTCCCTGCATCAATATCGCCTTTTTCTGCAATCTTTTTCCATGCCATAATATTTTGATAATTTTGTCATTTATTTACATTCGCATGATAGGATTTTATATCTCCAAATGGTGGATTTTTTGTGAGCAAAGTAAAATCTAGTTCAAAACTGATCAAAGAAGGAAAACTATCTTACGAGTGGGCAAGATCCCATATGCAAATTTTAGATAACACAATTAATCGATTAAAAAAATCAAAACCTCTCAAGGGCATTACTCTTGGATTCTGCCTCCACATCACAAAGGAGACATCTGTTTTGCTGATGGGTGCAAAAGAACTTGGAGCTACTGTTGCATGTTGTGGCGGAAATCCATTAACAACACAAGACAATATTGCAGCATTTCTGGCATCTCAAGGAATTCATGTCTATGCATGGCATGGTCAATCTGTAAAAGAATATGATTGGTGTATTGATCAAGTACTAAAACACAAACCAACAATTCTTACTGATGATGGTGCAGACATGAATGTCAAAGCTCACTTTGATAAACGATTCAAAGATATGAATATTCTTGGCGCAACTGAAGAAACCACTGCAGGTGTAACTAGAATCAGAGCAGTTGAGAATCAAGGAAAATTACGATACCCTGTAATTTTGGTAAATGAAGCATACACAAAACACATGTTTGATAACCGATACGGTACTGGCCAAAGTACAATAGATGGATATCTCCGTGCAATGAACTTGCTTATGGCATCAAAACGTATTGTAGTAGTAGGTTATGGTTGGGTTGGACGTGGCGTTGCATCTAGATGTCATGGAATGGGCTCCAAAGTAATTGTAACTGAGATTGATCCTGTAAAGGCTCTTGAGGCTCATATGGATGGCTTTGAGGTAATGCCAATGGCACAAGCTGCAAAGCTAGGTGACATCTTTATCACTTGTACTGGAATGACCAGTGTCATTAGAAAAGAACACATTCTAAAAATGAAAGATGGTGCAATCATGGGAAATGTTGGCCACTTTGATGTCGAAATTGACAGTGAATTTTTGCTAAAGAAATCAAAATCTGTCAAAGAGGTGAGGCCTGCACTTGATGAATGTGTGCTCAAAAATGGCAAGAAAGTCTATCTTATTGGGCAGGGACGTCTTGCAAATTTGGTTGCAGCAGAAGGCCATCCTCCAGAAGTAATGGCACAATCATTTTCAAATCAAATTCTGTCTGTAATGTACATTCTCAAAAACCACAAAAACATGGAAAATAAAATAATTAATGTTCCTCAAGAGATTGATACACAAGTTGCAGTTGATGCACTAAAAGCAATGGATGTAAAAATTGACAAACTTACTCCTGAGCAAGTAAAATATGCAAACAGCTGGTAAAACTTCTTAACCCCAATTACTGCTTTTGAGAATATCTGATGAACAAAAAAGCTATCATTACTAGTGCATTACCTTACGCAAACGGTGAGATACATTTAGGTCATGTAGCATCTACTTATCTGCCCGCAGATGTTACAACTAGGTTTCTAAAACAAAATGGGGTTGAGGCATATTATGTTTGTGCATCTGATGATTTTGGAACTCCTATCTTGATTCAATCTGAAAAAGAAGGAAAGACTCCTGCAGAATATGTTGCTCATTGGAACAAACGTGATTATGAGGACTTTAGTGCATTTGATATTGATTTTGATTATTTCTACAAGACTAGTTCCACTGAAAACATTGCATTTGTTCAAGATGTGTTCAAGAAACTCAATGATGCTGGCCATATCTATGAACAAGAAATAATTCAGTTCTATTGTAACAATGACAAAAAATTCTTACCTGACAGATATGTCAAGGGTGTTTGTCCATACTGCAAAGCTGAAGACCAATACTCTGATCTTTGTGAGAGTTGTGGCCGAGTTCCTGAAGAGATTACAAACCCAAAATGCTCTTTGTGTAATCAACCTCCAACAAAAGAAAAAACAACACACTATTTTTTCAAACTCAAAAACTTTGGAGAACCTCTCTCTAAATGGCTAGATGAAAACGAGAACTTGCAAAAAGACGTAAAAAAATATGTGCAAAATTGGATAAAATCTGGTTTAATTGATTGGGACATTACTCGAGATATTACTTGGGGCGTTCCCGTTCCACTTGATGGTACAAAAGACAAGGTATTCTATGGTTGGTTTGATAATCATTTAGCGTACATTTCCACTGCTCTAAAATTCCTAAATGACAAGGGAATTGATGGAAAAGAATTTTGGAACTCTGCTGACATTTACCACTTTATTGGAAAAGACATTGTGTATCACCACTATCTGTTTTTACCTGCAATGAGGTTAGGCATTGGCAGTGAATACAAACTACCTGACTACATCCCAACAAGGGGCCATCTTACACTTCAAGCAAAAAAAATCTCAAAGAGCAGAAACTGGTATATTGGATTAAAAGAATTCTTAGAATACTATCCTGCAGATTATTTGCGATTTTATCTTGTGTCCATCAACCCCTATTCTCAAGATGATTTGAACTTTGATTGGGATGATTTTACAACTAGAATCAATTCTGAATTGATTGGAAATCTTGGTAACTTTGTTAATCGAGCATTGGGATTTACAAAAAAGGCATTTGATGGTAAAATTCCAGACCCTGAAGACTATGATGAAAAAGATTCTGAAGCAGAACAAAAAATCAAATCTCTTGCAACTGATGTTGGTTCTTTGATGGAGAAAAATCATCTTGATAGAGCATTAAAGAAAATAATGGAATTCTCATCTTACTTTAACCAGTACTTTCAACATAAGGAACCTTGGAAGAAAAATCCAGGTACTGCAAGCTGTGTCTATCTCTCAGTTAATGCAGTTAGAAGCTTGGCAATTGCAGCGTTTCCGTTTATTCCAAAATCTGCACAAAACATCTGGACTCAGCTTGCACTTGATGGAAATATTGCTGACCAAAACTGGAATGACATGTCTGTTTTAGGAATATCCTCAGGCCATACACTTGGTGATGCATCTCCGTTATTTGCTAGAGTTGAGGAATCCGATATTGAAAAATACAAAAAACAACTAGGGCCCTCAGAATGAAACCTATCCCAAGAATTTCAACTCGAGGATACTATGATCTGAAAACTGGAAAAACTCTAAAGAAAAACAATTACTATCTTTATCCAAAAAAAGATTTTCAGAAATTAAACGGTTCAAAAGAATTGACCATAATGATTCATGGTCTGAGAAATGATAGTGCTGGTGCCATTGCAAAGGTCTTGCTGGCACGTAACAGATTACGCAAATTAGGATATTCTCATCCTGTTGTTGGATTTAGTTATGATTCAAACACTACTGGTGCTCATTTAATTAAACATGCAAAACGTGCATTGGCTGTGGGACAAAACATTGCAAAAAAGAATGGGCAAAATCTGGGGAAATTTGTTGAGGATTTTAAAGAATCCAGTCCAAAAACAAGGATACGACTAATGGGACATTCTCTAGGATCTCAAGTAATTCTAAGTACAATCGAATATCTTGCTAAAAAGAAACAAAATTCTGGAATTTTAGAAAGCATCTATTTCTTTGGGGCATCAATAACAGAAGACGTTCCTTCTTCAAAAAAATATGCCAAATCACTTCAAAGCATTGTCAATAAAAAAATCTTAAACCATTATGCCCCTTCTGATGAAGTTCTTAGTTGGGCTGATGAGAAAAAATATGTTTTAGGACCTTTGGGTCTAAATGGTGCAATTGGAAAACCCCTCAAAAAATATCGCCAGAAATTAGTCAAACCAAAAAATCATAGATTTGCAAGTTACGTTGCTGTGCTGAATACATTTCCATGACATAATTTTGCACGATATCCAAAATTCTCACCAAAACACTATTCCATAATTAGCAAGAAAATTTAAAATTATTTAGAAATTTTTCTGCAATTTTTGCATTTCATATCAAAATATTATACAAAATTTATATTCAAAATATGTTGAAATTTTGGAACGTCTTGTAATGATTCATAATTTCTGTTCAAAATGTTTGTGAGATCTTGGGTCAAGAAAAAAAAAGAGTATCTTTTAGAAATATTTAAGAACCATTTTGACGTATAATTACACTAGAATATGACAAAAAATTTAAAATTGAATTTTGGTTCTTTCGTACTCTTCATTAATGATAATTTTATTTGGAGGACTATTCCCTGCAGCAGATGTTTATGCTGCACTGCCTGATGCCCCCACAAGCCTTTCTGCCTCGTCTGCTACAGAGACTTCCCTTACTCTGAGTTGGACTGCCCCATCAGGAACCATCACTGGCTATCAGATAGAGTCAGCATTGGAAACGTCTTTTGGGAAATTTAATAATTTCAGTATTGTAGTTAGCGATACTGGCGATTCTTCAACTACTAAGGTACTCTCTAATCTTCCTGCTGGTTCGTTTTATCAATTTAGAGTAAGCGCTATTAATAGTAGCGGAGTAGGTCCATCTTCTAACCCAATTGAAGCTGGAACAACATTTGCAGGCGAAAATACTTTTACTGATTTACAATTTACAAAAGGACAAAACTTTGGCCAATCATCCACATTTGCAACAAATACTGATTTTAGTGCTGGAACCCACACTTTTGGTACTGGTTCCACATTTGGAAATGGAGCATCATTTGGTGAAGGTCAAGACTTTGTTGGAGATTTTACATTTGGAAACAATCTGAGTTTTAATGGAGGTTCTTTTGACTCTTCTGAAACTTTTGGTACTGACACAACATTTGGCGGCAATGTTGACTGGAAGGATGGTGCACAGTACACATTTGGTGCTAATACCATATTTACTGGTTCTCAAGACTGGGATGTTGGCAGTGATGACGTCCAAATTTTTGGAAAGGGTACTGATTTTAGAGCAACCATGGACTTTGCAGATAATCAAGTATTTACAGAAGACATGATATTTGCTGCAAATCAAGTTTTTGAGGCCGGTGAAACCTATAATTTTGCAGCAGATGACATGGACTTTAAAGCTGGAACCCACTTTGGCGCAGCACGTACATTTGGTGATGATATGAGGTATGAGGGTGAGATGACATTTGTTGGCCAAAACACATTTGGTGATGATGCTTATTATGACACTGCTCATGATGACTGGAAAGATGACATACAGACTTGGGGTGTAGGTCCTGAATTTTTCGGAAATACTGATTTTGCACATGGCCAAGGTTTTCCAAAAGAGGCAAAATTTGGAATCGGTCAGATCTTTGACGTAGCTGAAGACTATACTTTTGATGACCATGCTTACTTTGATGCTAGTACTGACTTTAAGAAAGCCAGAGCATTTGAAGAATTTACCATGTTTGAAGGAGTTGTGACATTTCATGGTACTAATACTTGGAAAGAAGGCACTTCATTTTTTGCAGCGCAGTCTTTCCCTGATGGCTTTGCCCAAGCATTCAAAGAAGATACTCACTTTGGAGATGGTGTAGATTTTGGAGATACTGAACATACGTTTGAGATTGGCACCAGTTTTGGTAAAAATGTTGAATTCATAACCGGTCAAGATATTCCACTTGGCGCAGTACCATCATATGGTCTACTGTTAGATAATATCGTATGTGGTACTGGTACCACTGGTGCTACCTGTGTTCCTGATGATGCTTCTAAATACTTGGCTCCTGGTGATCTTTTAGCTCCTGGTACAGACCCTGCTGCAGTTTCTCATGCAATAACTAAAGACAAAAATGATTTTTCAATCACTGGTCTTGGCATTTCTTTGGACTTTGATACGGTAACTACTGCTGGAAATATTGACATTGATCCAGTAGATCCAAATAATCTTGATACATTAACTGGAGTTTCAACTACTGCCGGAACCGCAATTGGTTCAAGAGTAATTAGTGTGGAAGGAACAAATATTGAGACAGTAGGTACTATTTTTGATATTACTGTAGGCGCAACAGTTTCTGGTTCTACAACTACAACTATTCCATATGATGAGTCTTCTTTTCCTGCGGGTTTTGTTGAAGAAGATGCTGTAGGGCTGCACTTTACTAATGGTGCTTGGGAAACAATAAGTGGTTGTTCAGTAGACACCATTAACAATAACCTTACTTGCCCTCTAACTTCTTTTTCACCTGTTGGTGTAGGTGCAGGCTCTGCTAGCAGTGGAGGAAGTGATTGTACTTCTTGTACTCCTCCAGTTTTAGGAACTGACAGACATGGAAACAGTCTTGTCTCTGATGGATTTACATACAACGGAGTCCCAACCCATGTCGAATACTATTTCACACCATATCCACTAATCACTGTGAATGTTGGCGAGCCAAACAATGCTACATTCAAAATTTTTGATGATGTAGGACCTGACTCTATTTCACACTTTGAGTTTGCATTTGGCTTAAAACAAGGCCAAATTATTAGTCAGTCACAGGCTGTAATAGAATGGGATAGGAACTTTTTGGGAGAGGAGACTGTGAGTATTACAGATCCTGAGAACGCATTATCTGATGTTGTAGTTAATGTAACAGAGGATCTTTGTGACAATGCAAATACTCTACGTTGTCTTGTAATATCGATAGACCATACATTTAGAGAATCATTGCCATTTGATATTGTTGCAACAAATGTGTGGGATGATAAACGAAACAGCTCACAAAACTATTACAACCACGGCATACATGTAGAAGGGGATTCACTAAATCCTGATGAATTTACCAAGAAAGGTACACAGGTATTGCAGAGAATAGATAAACACAATGACATTTGGGTTCCATTAAACGATGACGTGGTAGCAAAGTATCAGAGGAATTCATTTGGAACATTTATTCCAATAGAATGGAATGAATTCAAAAGACATCAAGATCCTACTCAAAGTGTAATGACTAGACAAAACTCTAACTTTGATTCTTTGATAGAGTTTGAAAAGATGCGTGCATCTCAATACTTTGACTCTTCACTAATCCAAGGAACCCTTGACGGATCTATGGAAACACCAATCATTCACACTGTTCCACGTTTAGAACAACTTGCAGATGAGATTGCTTTTGAACAAGTAAAGGCACAAGATATAGTAGACAATTTGTTATATCCTAATGAATTAAAATAATAGATATTCTACTAGCTGTTCTAATTCATTCATAAACCCTATTTTTTATTAAAAATTATTGGTCAAGTCAATTAATTTTGTAGTTTTAGGCAAACAAGAAATTGTTTCTGAATTTGGAAAAAAAGGTACTGAAACTGATCTGACTCTTTATGATAGAAAAGAATCTGATATTATCAAAACATGGGTAACTCCTAATGGCTTTCCTGATAAAATACAACCTTTGTTTCAAGCAATCAATTTAGCAGAATATGTGATATTTTATGTTGATAAATTAGATAAATTCACAGGAGAGCAAATTATTGCACTTGATTCTCTAAAAAAAGAAAAAGGAATTTTATCCCATACATTTGATGTTGACGAATCAAAACTAGATGCAATGATCAAGGGAACTGTTGTTGAAAAGTATGTCAAAGTTAATCAGGATAAAATAAAAGAGGAGATGGATAAACTTGAACCCATTTCAAATGATGGGGCTTCTGAGATGATAATAGACCATTGTTTTGATGTCAAGGGTGTTGGAACTGTAATTTTGGGCAAAGTAACTAATGGTAAAATAAAACAATATGATAATCTAAAACTATATCCTGCAGGAATTGATGTCCTGATAAAATCAATTCAAATGCATGATGATCCTGTTGAGGAATCAATATGTCCTGCAAGAGTGGGTTTGGCAGTAAAGGGGGCAAAGCCTGATGACGTTGGACGTGGAGATATAATTTGTGAAGAAGGCATTGTAGATATCAAAACAGAAATTGAAATTGATTTTCAGAAAAGTCCTTTTTACAAAAGTGAAATTGCAGAAAATCAAGGCTGTTTGGTAAACATAGGATTGCAAATCAAAGCTGCAAAGTTTGTATCGATATCTCCACTCAAACTTGCTTTTGAAAAACCAGTTGTCTGTAAATCTGGACAAATTGCAATTATTTTGAAACCAGAATCCACTACAATCCGAATACTTGGCAGTGGCCAAATAAAATAGTCTAATTTATTTAAATCAAAATCATTAATTCATTATGCGTGGATTGATGATGGGAAGGTTTCAGCCTTTTCATTTGGGTCATTTAGAATTATCTAAACAAATCCTTGATCAATGTGATGAAGTAATTATTGCTGTTACTAGTGCTCAATTCAATTATTTGGAAAAAGATCCTTTTACTGCTGGCGAAAGAATTGAGATGATTCACAACTCTCTAAAAGAAGCAAACTTGGATTTGAAAAAATGTTTTGTCATATCTATTGAGAATCAGTTTAACATTGCAACTTGGAGTTCATATCTCCAATCTGCATTACCTCATTTTGAAAAGGTGTATAGTGGCAATGATTATGTTTCCATGCTTTTGGCCGATTCTGGAATAACTGTTGTCAAACCTGAATTTCTAGATAGAAATCAATACAACGCAACTAAAATCCGCTCTATGATAATTTCTGATGAAAATTGGAAAGAATCTGTTCCAAATGCAGTTTATGAATTTCTAAAAAAAATTGACGCAAAAAATAGATTATCCGTAATTTCTAAATCCGATACCAATCCCACCAAACACTGATGGACCCTGTACGTGCTTGCCCAATTTGCCCTGAGTGTGGCTCTAAGAGGTTTACCAGATTGCCTGGAGTCAAGGTAACTGTAAAGTGTCGTTCATGTGAAAAAATTATCGAAATCTAAGTTTCATAGTTAATATTTGCAAAAGAATCTGCTAAGATATGGCACAAACGTGGAAAGATACCGATATCAGCCTTGATCCAATCAAAGATCAAACAATTGCTGTAATTGGTTATGGAATCCAAGGTGACGCACAAGCAAACAACATGAAAGACTCTGGTCTTAATGTTGTAATTGGTCTCAAAGAAGGTGGTAATAGCTGGAAAAAGGCCGAAGCTGATGGTCACAAAGTAATGTCAGTAGCTGATGCCACAAAACAAGCAGACATTATTCACATATTGATTCCAGATATGATTCAAGGTCAAGTGTACAAAGATGAAATCGGACCAAATCTTTCTGAAGGAAAAGCATTGTCATTTTCTCATGCAGCTGCAATCTATTGGAAATGGATTGAAGCTCCAAACAATGTTGATTTAATCATGATTGCACCAAAGGGCCCTGGCTCCAAAGTAAGAGAAACATACCTTGATAATTTTGGAACTCCAGCTATTGTTGCAGTTGAACAAGACTTTACAGGAAAAGCTTGGGATAGAACATTGGGAATTGCAAAAGCAATTGGAAGTGCAAGGGCTGGATTAATCAAAACTGCTTTCAAAGAAGAAGTAGAGACTGATTGGTTTGGTGAGCAAGCAGACCTTTGTGGTGGAGCAGCTTCTATGGTAACAAATGCATTTGAGACTCTAGTTGAAGCAGGTTATCAACCAGAGATTGCATACTTTGAAGTCTTACATGAACTCAAACTCATTGTAGACATGATTCAAAGATATGGAATCAACGGAATGTGGAGACGTGTTAGTGAGACTGCCAGATATGGTGGTTTGACACGTGGTCCTATGGTAATGGATGCTTCAAACAAAGAGAATATGAAAAAAGTTCTAACAATGATTCAAGATGGTACATTCAATAACGAATGGATATCTGAATATCAAAAGAATGGTAAAGATGCATTTGACAAATACATGAAACAATATGACGAACACCAAATTGAAAAAGTTGGTAAAGAGATGCGTAAAATGATGTGGCCTGATTCCACAGAATAATTCTTTTTTCTTATTTTTATAGACAAATCGTTCATGTCCTTTTTATGCAAATCATTTCAATGATTGTCATGGATTATGATAATATTACATGGGAAGATCTGACTGGTCTGAGTTTTTTAGTCTCTGATGAATCTGACTAATTCTTATCTATTTGAGATGATCTTTGAGAGTTTCTTTTCTTCTTTTGGTTGAGGCTTTTCTGTAGAGTATCCAATTGGTAGGATGCATACTGGTCTTAGTTTTGTTCTAACTGCATCTTTGACTTTGTTTTCATCAAAGTGACCAATCCATATGCTGTTTAACCCCTCAGCAGTTACTGCTAATTGGGCATATGATGCTGCAATTGTTGCGTCTTGCACTCCAAAAAGATTCTCGCCCTTTGGTCCCACTATCTTACGTGGCTTTTTTGCATCTACACAAAACACTAGAACTGCATCTGTATTGACATATGTTTGATCATGACTTGCTTTGACTAATTTTTCTTTGATAGACTTGCTTTTGATAACATAAATTTTGTAAGATTGCAATCCTAGTGCAGATGGTGCCATGGTCGCACATTTTAGAATTTTTTTAATCTTTGATTCAGAAACTTTTCTGTCAGTAAATGATCTGACTGACCGTCTTTTCTTTACAATTTGATATAGTGACATTAAATTAATACAAAAATATCAGTACAAAAATGATTCGTTAATTTTCAAGCTAAATTTTTCTTAATTTCACAACACCATTGTTGATGTGATCAATAATTGTAGGTAATGGTGTCCCTGGACCAAACACATGATCAACTCCTGATTTTACCAAATCTTTATGATCAATTTCAGGAATAACCCCTCCGCCAACAACTAAAACGTCATTGATCTTTTTCTTTTTGAGTGCTTTTACAACTCTTGGGAATAATGTACCGTGTGCACCATTAAGTAAACTCATTGCAATTGCATCAACATCTTCGTCTTCTGCAATTTGTGCGACTCTTTCTGGTGTTGCAAATAGGCCTGAATAGATTACCTCCATTCCTGCATCTCTAAATGCACGGCAAAGCACCAAAGCACCCCTATCATGTCCATCAAGACCTAATTTTGCTACCAAAATCTTGATGTTTCTTGTTTGTGCTTTTTGTTTCATGATATTATTCTCTAATTTGTGTATTTTAAATGCTTTATTTGATTTGTGATTTTTATAGAAAATCTACTTAAAGAGTATCAAAATCATCTGAATAGTGAACATTAATCCTATTAATTATGAGTTAACATTTGAACCAGATCTTAAAAAATTTACTTTCAAAGGAACTGAAATAATCACTGTTTCTTGTAAAAAACCAACAAATCTTATCTCTATGGATTGCGCAGAAATCAAAATCAAATCTTGTACTGTAAAGTCTAACTCCAAAATCATAAAATCTACTCCCAAAACTAACGAGAAAAAAGAACAACTATCAATTCGATTAGGGGAGAAAATTAGAGGAAACGCAACTATCTATCTTGAATTTCAAGGAATTCTAAATGATCGATTATTGGGATTTTATCGCAGTCAATACAAACAAGGTGGAAAGACAAAATATCTTGCAACTACTCAATTTGAAGCAGCTGATGCAAGACGTGCATTTCCCTGCTGGGATAAACCTGAGGCCAAGGCTACCTTTGAGATTTCAATTATTGCAGAAAACAAGTTTACAGCAATTTCAAATATGCCTGTCTTGTCAAAGAAAAAAATCAAAAATAAAACTCTGTACAAATTTGGCAAAACTCCTACTGTCTCTACCTATCTGATTTATCTTGGCGTGGGTGAATTTGAATATCTTACTGGAAAAACTGGCAAAGTTCAGATTAGAGTTGTAACGACAAAGGGGAATAAATCAAAAGGAAAATACTCTCTAGAACTTGGGAAGAAATTATTAACATCTTATGAAAAATATTTTGGAATAAAATACCCATTACCTAAACTAGATTTGATTGCAATTCCAGACTTTGCCGCAGGTGCAATGGAGAATTGGGGTGCAATAACATTTAGAGAGACAATTTTACTTTATGATCCTAAAACATCATCAACTAGAACAAAACAATTCATTGCTGAAGTAATTTCTCATGAAATTGCACATCAGTGGTTTGGAAATCTTGTTACCATGAAGTGGTGGAATGACTTGTGGTTAAACGAGAGTTTTGCTACCTTTATGGCAACAAAGTTTGTTGACAAGTTTTATCCTGAATGGAATCTTTGGGATCAATTCATTGAAGATGCGATGAATACTGCAATGGGATTAGATGCACTAAAGACAACTCATCCAATCGACGTTGTTGTAAACTCTCCTGCTGAAATTAGAGAAATCTTTGATGCAATTTCTTATGATAAGGGCGGCTGTGTTTTGAGAATGCTTGAAAATTATGTTGGCGAGAAAAATTTTAGAGAGGGTCTCAAGAAATATCTCTCTACATTCAAGTATGGAAATGCTAAAGGACAAGATTTGTGGGATGCAATTGGAAAAACCTCAAAAATGCCAGTTAGTTCAATGGTAAATTCATGGCTAAAACAACCTGGCTTTCCTCAAATTGATATCTATCAAAAGAATAATAATTTGATTTTCAAACAAAATCGATTTTTGATGGAGCCAACAAAGAAAACTCAAAAAGGATTATGGCATGTTCCAATTACTTATGGTTTAGGAAAAGAAACTAAAACAAAACTTTTGACAAAAAAATCTATAACTGTCAAATCTCCTAAAGGGCCTGGATTCGTTGCAAATATTGGACGTACTGGTTTTTATCGTGTAAAATATGATGATGGAATTTTACTTGATCTAAAAATGCTAGTTGATCAAAAACAAATCCCTCCTGTTGATAGATGGGCAATACAAAATGATTTGTTTGCACTTTGTGTTGCTGGAAAAGAAGAGATTGAAAACTATTTGGATTTCTCTGATGCATACTTTGATGAAGATTCATATCTTCCACAAACAAATGTTGCCACCAATCTGAATTCCCTGGCTACTTTGACTTTCTTTGAAGATTATACAGAACAAATCAGAAGTTATGCCATAAATTATTTTAGAAAAATTTTATCTAAACTTGGTTGGACTCCTCAAAAAACAGATAAACACACTGATGCATTTTTGAGAGGTTTTGCAATTTTTGCATTAGGAAAATTTGGTGATGAACAAATTCTTGAACAAGCACAAATCAAATTTAAAGAATTTTTAAAGAATCCCTCTTCACTTCATCCTGATATTAGAGAACCAGTTTTCTCACTTGTTGCTTGGACTGGAAATGCAAAAACTCATTCACAATTAATCACATTATACAAAAAAGCAAAAACTACTGAAGAAAAACTACGATTCTTAGGTGCAATGTGTAGTTTCCAAAATGAAAAACTACTTGTCAAAACATTACAATTCTCACAAACATCCGAAGTCCGTTCTCAAAATATGCAGTTACCGATCATGAGGATTGCTGCAAATCCTTATGGAAAGAAAGTTCTCTGGCCTTGGCTAAAGAAGAATTGGGGTAAATTAAGTAAAAAAGTAGGATATGGCAATCCTTTGTTTAATAGAATTGTTGCAAGTATTGCACTAGTTGCCGATGATTCAATGGAAAAAGACATCAAATCATTTTTCAAATCTCACCCTACTCCTGGAACTGAAAGAACTCAGGCCCAAACAATAGAAAAAATCCGAATTCATTCCAAATTCCTACGTCAAATGAAAAAAGAATTCAAATAATATGGCACGAAAATTGCTTTCCCCAATATTTCTAGGTGTGTTTACTGTTCTTGCAATTGTATTTTTAACTGGCGGTGGCACTGATGATAAAGATGAACTTCGTCAGACTTTTCAAGTAGATGCCGTCTATTATGATACAGGACATGTGGAAGTTGCATTTTTTGATAAATCTGAAAAAACTAATTCTGTAGTGATGGAAATTCTTGGAATGGAAGAAACATTCCAAAAAACATTTTCTGATTATCAATTCATTGAAATCATACATTTTCCAAATGAGCCAAAATATGGTTGGGAAATTCATCCTGTTGTTTTGGAAATTACTCATCCTGAGTTAGGGCATGTTCAACTAAAAACCGAGATACATCTAGTTGACGAACCTGCTCCTCCTGTAATATTTTCAAGACAATAGATCAGATACAAGATTTTATTGCACCTCTAAAGACTATTTTGTATTGGACTTACTTGCTGATTTAAAGAAAGGAAAACGTGGTGCTATTGCAAAAGCAATTACTATAGTTGAAAATGATCAAAAAGAATCAAAAAAACTCTTAAAGAAAATTTTCAAAAATACTGGAACTTCAATTATTATTGGAATTACTGGCCCTGCAGGAGCTGGCAAAAGTTCTTTGATAAATAAAACCGCTGTTGCAATGAAGAAACTAGGCACAAAACCTGCTGTTTTGGCAGTAGATCCAACTAGTCATGTTACTGGCGGTGCAATTTTAGGTGATCGAGTAAGAATGACCGAGTCCACTGATTCAGGAACTTATATTCGCAGTATTGCATCTCGTGGTGCCACTGGTGCAGTTTCTCGCTCTCTTCGAAACAGCATACGTGTTTTAGAATATGCAGGATTTAATCCAATAATTATCGAAAGTGTTGGTGCAGGACAAACAGAAGTTGAGATTTCTAATATTGCAGACATTACAGTTGTAGTTTTCAATCCTCACACCGGTGATAGTATTCAAACCATCAAAGCTGGTCTTACTGAAATTGGTGATGTTTATTTGGTAAACAAAAGTGACCTTAGTGGAACAAATCAATTATTTGATGCAGTACGTGACTTTATTGGTGATTCTGAAAGAAATCCAATAATTCTCAAAACTTCTGTAAAAAAGAACAGTGGGATAACTGAATTTGCAAAAACCTTGAAAAATTTAATGACGCAAAAAAAGAAATTAAAACCTCAAAAAGATCAGGAACGTTTGGAGACTGAACTAAAAGATATTGTTTTAAATAACATAAGAGAAAAGATTGATGAGATGTTAGATTCTGACAAGAAATTTTCTAGATATCTTAAAAAATTACAATCAAAAGACATAGATCCATTTGATGCTGGAGACAAAATAACAAAATCAATGTTAAAGTGATTAAATGACTGCGAAAAAATCAAAACAACCTGAAAAAAAGATCTTCACTGACTCTAACTTTCCTGTAAAACGAATTTATCAAAAATCATCAAAAAAGAGACAAAAAGAAGACTCTGGCAAGTATCCGTTTACTAGAGGAATTCATCCTGGTATGTTCCGTGATAGATTTTGGACCATGAGACAGTATTCTGGATTTGGTGATGCAAAACTAACAAATGAGCGATTCAAGTTTATGCTTGAAAAAGGACAAACTGGCCTTTCCATGGCCTTTGATCTTCCTACTCAGATAGGATATGACTCTGATGCTACTCAGGCAGAAGGCGAAGTCGGAAAAGTAGGCGTATCTATTACTTCAATCAAAGATATGATGACTGCATTTGATGGAATTCCTCTCGGAAAGGTCAGCTCCTCTATGACGATTAATTCTACTGCCTCTACACTTTTGGCATACTATATCGCAGTTGGAGAATCTCAAGGATTCAAGAGCCATGAATTGCGTGGAACCACCCAAAATGACATTCTCAAAGAATACATTGCAAGAAACACCTACATCTATCCTCCTCAACCATCCATGAGATTAATTGGCGATATGATTGGATATTGTGCTGAAAAAGTTCCATCTTGGTATCCTGTATCGATTTCTGGATATCATATGCGAGAAGCAGGATGTACTGCAACACAAGAAGTTGCATTTACTTTGGCAAATGCAATTGCATACATTCAAACTTGTTTAGATAAAGGACTAAAAATTGATGACTTTGCTCCCCGATTATCATTCTTCTTTTGTTGTACAATCGAATTCTTTGAAGAGGTTGCAAAGTTTAGAGTTGCAAGAAAAGTTTACGCAAAAATCCTCAAAGAGATGTTTAATGCAAAAAACCCAAAATCATTACAACTAAAATTCCATACTCAGACAAGCGGTGAATCATTAACCGCACAACAACCAGATAACAACATTATTCGTGTTGCAATTCAGACCATGGCCGCAGTAGCGGGTGGAACTCAATCACTTCACACCAACTCTAGAGATGAAGCACTAGCTTTGCCAACTCAAGAGTCTGCAAAAATAGCTTTGCGTACTCAACAAATCGTTGCTCATGAAAGTGGAATCACAAAAACAGCTGATCCTCTTGGCGGTTCATACTATTTAGAAGAATTATCTGATCAAATTGAAGACGGTGTATGGAAGTATCTTAAAAAAATTCAAAAGATGGGTGGCTCTGTTAAGGCTATTGAGAAGGGCTTCTTTCAATCTGAGATTAGACAAAATGCATATCGCTTAAAGAAAGAAGCCGATGACGGTGAAAGAATTCTAGTTGGTGTAAACAAATACGTTGAAGAAGAAGAACAACCTGAATTACTTAGAATTGGTGGCAAAGTTGAAGTTCAACAGAAAAAAGCACTCAAAGCATTACGTTCATCTCGTGACAAAAACAAATGGGAGAAATCACTATCTGCGATGCAAAGTGCTGCAGAAACTGATGAGAATTTGATGCCTTATATCATAACTGCTGCTAAAGCATTTGCTACAACTGGTGAAATTAGCAACGCATTTCGTGAAGTATTTGGTGAATATCGTCCAAAAGAGGTGTTTTAGATGAAGATTGATCATATTGCAATTGCGGTAAATGATGTTGAAGAATCTGCAAAAATATACAAAGAGGCGTTAGGTGTTGACTCTGTGGAATTTGAAACAGTGGAATCTGAAGGGGTCAAAGTAGCAATAATTCATTTGGAAAATGGCCGAGTAGAGTTAATGCAACCGACAAATGATTCTAGTCCTATTAAGAAATTCTTGGAGAAAAAAGGGCAAGGACTACATCACATGGCACTCGAAACTGATAACATTGAAGGTGAAGTGAAACGTATGGAGGGATGTGGTGTTCAGTTCTTAGGACAGATAAGACCTGGCTCTGCAGGAACCAAAGTTACGTTTATTCATCCAAAATCCCTTCATGGTGTTTTGGCTGAACTTTGTGCTCATCCTAAAGAATAATCATTCCATCATCTTTAGCGTATCTGATGCAGTAATAATTCCTACAATCTTTGATTTTTTTGTAACTAGTATGCACTTTGAGTATCGAATTAATGGAACAAGAACATTTGCTGGCGTCTCATAATCTACAATTGGTGGGACAGGATCCATTGTATCTGCAAGTCTTGCATTTTTCAGCTCTGCTTCACCTACATCTGCAAGATGTTTGACAATTCCGTCTTCAGAAATCACCCCCACAATATTTTTTCCATCAAATACAGGAATCTGACTAATTGATAATTGATGCATTTTTTTAATTGCATCATGTAGTGAGTTTGTAGGTTCCATCTTTATAATATCTTGACTGCAAAAGTCTCCTGCTTTGTGAGATGATGATCTGCTTTCTAGATTAGAGAGATTCTCAAAAATCTTTTTTGCAGTTTCATAACTTGGCTGACTCCTCCCTGACTCTATTTGATTAATCATAGAGGTACTAACTCCTGTTAAACTTGCAAGTTTTTTTTGAGTGATGCCTAACTTTAACCTCATCTGTTTGATTGATTCAACATTTGGTAGCATTTTTGATTTAGTAAAACTTAATCTCTATTAAACTATACTTGATTATTTTCTTTTTGGTTGTTCAATTGCTGCCTGAGCTGCTGCCACAATTGCAATAGGAATTCTGTGAGGTGATGCACTGACATAACTTAGACCTGCACTATGGCAGAACTTGATTGAGCTTGGATCTCCTCCGTGCTCTCCGCAAATTCCAACCTCCATGTTCTTTCTTATTCCTCTTCCATGTTTGATTCCAATTTCAATTAGACTGCCTACTCCGTTAACATCGATTGATTGGAATGGGCTACGTTCAAGTAATTCTTTTTCCATATACTCTGGAAGGAACTTTCCTTCCACATCTTCTCTACTAAAACTAAATGTCCCTTGAGTCAAATCATTGGTTCCAAAACTAAAGAATTCTGCAGTGCTTGCCAGTTCATTAGCAGTTAGTGCTGCTCTTACAACTTCGATCATGGTTCCAAAATTAATCTTTAGTTTCATTTTATTTTTAGTTTCAACTTCTTTCTTGATTTTATCATAAATTTTCTTTATGTGATTTAGTTCTGCAATACTGCTAATTTGTGGAATCATGATTTGTGGGTGTGCCTTTACTTTTTTCTTTGTCAACTCTGCTAAGGCTTCAAAGACTGCACGAATCTGCATTTCATAAATCTCTGGATATGTGATTCCAACTCTAACGCCTCTATGTCCCATCATTGGGTTTACTTCAGCAAGTTCTCTTGCTCTCTTTAAGACAATCTTGGCTTTTTCTACTTCCTTTGTTGCATTTTCTTTTTCTAATTTGTGAATTCTTTCAGATAGTTCTTCTGGATTTGGTAAGAATTCATGTAGTGGAGGATCTAACAATCTAATTGTAACTTCGTATCCCTCCATTGCTTTTAGAATTTGAGTAAAATCACTTTTTTGTAATTGACCTAATTTTTTGAGAACTTGGCCTCTCTCTTCGATGTTTTCTGCCATGATCATGTCTACAAAGAGACCGATTCTGTCACTTGCATTGAACATTCTTTCTGTTCTACATAGTCCAATTCCTTGAGCTCCAAATTCTCTTGCAAGTTTTGCTGCTTCAGGAGTATCGGCATTTGCTCTAATCCCTAATGCTTTAGTTTTTTGAGCCCATCCTAAAATTTTCTCAAAATCTTTTGTAACTTTGGGTTCAACAGTTGGCACTTCACCAATTAAAACTGTCCCTGCGCTACCATCAATTGTAATTGTCTCTCCTTCTTTTACTGTAATTCCATTTGCAGTACATGTATTGTTATCATAATCAATCTTTAATTCTGAGCATCCAACAATACATGGTTTTCCCATTCCCCTTGATACAATTGCGGCATGAGATGATTTTCCACCCAAGCTTGTCAAAACGCCTTCTGATGAAAAAAATGCAGGAACATCTTCAGGTTTTGTTTCTTTTCTGATTAAGATGATCTTCTTTCCTGCCTCACCTAACTCAATTGCTTTTTTTACATCAAATATTGCAACTCCGCTTGCGGCTCCAGGAGATGCTGCAATTCCTTTAGCTAGTTGTTTGTGGTTTTTAATTTTTGATTCATCCATAGTTCTGTGAAGTAGTGCTTCTAATTGCTGTGCTGGAATTCTTGTCAATGCCTTGTTTTTATCAATTAATTTTTCTTTAACCATATCTACTGATGTTTTGATGAGTGCCCCTGCACTCATTTTGGCAGATCTTGTTTGTAATAAATAGAATTTTCCTTGCTCAATGGTAAATTCAATGTCTTGAGGTTCTCTGAAATGTTTCTCTAATTTTGAACATGCATTACTGAGTTCTTTGTAAGATTTTGGCATCTCTTTTTTTAGTAGAGACACATTCTTTCCAGTTCTGACACCTGCAACAACATCTTCTCCTTGTGCGTTAATCAGGTATTCACCTTCAATCTCTTTTTTACCATTATGTCCATTTCTTGTAAATACTACCCCTGTTGCACTGTCATCTCCCATGTTTCCAAATACCATTGTAACTACATTAACTGCCGTACCGTTTGCAATGTCTTTTGTAATGTTATTTTTTTCACGATAAACAATTGCTCTTTCACCCATCCAACTTTTGAAAACAGCTTCTATTGCTAATCCTAGTTGTTCATTAGGTGAATCTGGGAATTTTCTTTTTGTGTGTGTTTCACAAATTTTCTTGTACTCTGATACAATGTTCTTTAATGATTCAACGTTTAATTCACTATCATCTGTAACTTTTTGTGTATTCTTTGCAGATTCTAAAACATGATCAAATTTTTCATCATTTACACCAAACACGACTTTGCCAAACAATTGAATAAATCTCCTATACGAATCCCATGAGAAACGTGGATTTTGTGTTTGTTCAGCTAATCCTTCTACTGTTTTTTCGTTTAATCCTAAATTCAAAATTGTGTCCATCATTCCTGGCATAGAAATTGCTGCGCCAGATCGAACAGAAACTAACAATGGATTTTTAGTTGAATTCCATTTTTTCCCTGTCTTCTTTTCGATTTTTTCAATATTTTTCATAACTAATGGCATTACATCTTTTGGAAGTTTTCTATTGTTTTCATAGTATTTGTTACAAACCTCAGTTGTGATTGTAAATCCTGGTGGAACTGGCAGTTTTAGTCGAGTCATCTCACTTAATCCTGCTCCTTTTCCTCCTAGAAGCATTCTTTTCTTACTATCTGCCTCTTCAAATGCGTAAACTGGTTTTGTTTTTGCCATGTGCAAGAATGCGTAAATTTTTTGGCTTTTTAAACTAATGCCTTGGCAAATTCAGAAATAATTTTGTCCCAGTTCTTTGCTTTAATGATCCCACTTGCAACTAGAATCCCCCTCGATCCTAATTCCACTGCTTTTGAAACATCTTCTCCTGA
The DNA here is from genome assembly GCA_964343515.1 of uncultured Nitrosopumilaceae archaeon. GTDB lineage: Archaea > Thermoproteota > Nitrososphaeria > Nitrososphaerales > Nitrosopumilaceae > Nitrosopumilus. The sequence continues at coordinate 251,638 of CAYFJT010000001.1, read as the reverse complement.
AACAATCCCTGCACCACAAAGAAGTTTTGTGTTGTTTTTTGCACTTTTTACTGCAACTGCTGCTTTTGTAATTAATTCTGGTTTTTCAGTTGATACTGCCTTTCCTGATCCAATTAGTTCTGGTGGCTCAATTGCAATATAATCTGGATTAAGTTTGGCATATTTTCTTGCTTCTGCTACATCTTTGACACAAACAATTGATGTCATTTTCTGTTCTTTTAATTTTGATACTAGTTTTCTTATCTCTTTTGCTGTAATTCTATGTTCACTATGATTAATCAACGATCCATTTACTTTGGATTTTTTTAATAACTCTGGAATCACAAAACCTGTTGTACTTCCTACTTTATGATCATCAATATGTTGCGCAAAAATTGGAATTGAACTGTTTGCTACAACTCCTATCAAGTGTTGCGGTGGGCAAATTGCAATTTTTACCTTAAATTTCTTTGAAATCTTTTCTGCTGTTTTTACAAATTCTATGATTTTATCTCCTGAAATCTCTTCATAATTTTTACAATTAATTACAAACATCTTCTTTGGACCTTCTTGTATTGTATTTACTCTTTAATTTAACTTCTTAATCTTTTGTCATAGATTTTCTTCATTGCTAAAACTATCATCATTAAGGCAATTGCAGCTATATTAGTTCCAATGATAAACACATCTTCAACTATTATTCCATAAATTAACCACAAAATTGCACCAGCTGAAATGAATATCATCAAAAACTTTGAGACATCTTTGAGACTCTTTGTTTTGTATCCTTTGTAGATTTGCTCTACCCATCCTGTTAAAATTAAAATTCCTGCAGCTACTCCTAGAATGGTTAGTAGTGTTCCGTCAACCTCCATTTTTCACACTAGTTCCAGAAAAATTCGTCTAATCCTGTTTGTTTTGGTTTACCTAAAATCGTATCAAAGTCCAAATCCATTGACGATGTAATTTGCTCTAGTGTTGACTCCATAAACTCCATGTATTTCTTTGAATCAATCTCTTCTTTTCTTGCCATCTCTACCGGTTTCACTCCTGGCTTGTTTAGTATTTTGATAAATGAAATTCTGTCTCCTTTTTTTATCTCTCGAATAGTTTCGAGTTGTTTTGCTGCACGTATGTGTTGTGGAATTGTTTTTGTGTATTCTGATGGTGCCTTGCTAAGCATTACATTAAATGTCAAATCTTCCAATGGAATTTCTTTGGCTTCGACTTTTTTACCACATATGGCGATTTTTTCAGAAATCTCCTTTTTTGCTTTCTCGAAATCTTCTATTGTTTGAACTTTTGATAACACATCAAGTAATTCATAAAATAATTTTTTGATAAATGGAGGTGTATGTGATTTCTTTCCTGTTAATCCTTTGACATCCACTTTCCCTTCTTTTGTCACTCCTAGATAATTTTTCTTTCTGTTACTAAGTACACAGTATCTGTATGTTTTATCAATCTCTAAATCTACACCATGATCTTTTTTTGCTTGTTCAATAACTGTTTGAATTTGCTCTTTTGTTGGGTTCTTGATAAATAATGAATCAGTGTCTCCGTAAAGAACTTCAATCCCTGCAGACTCACATTTTTTAATCGTCTCTAAAATTGTATACCTTCCAATTGCAGTAGTTGCTTCAGCTGCGGGTAAAAAATACAAAGGAAATATCTCTGCACCCATAACACCATAACTTGCATTAAGAATAACTTTGAGTGCTTGACTTACTACTGTGTATTGTTGTCTTTGTTCTTCAGTTAATGTCTCTTTTTTTGATAAACTCTTGTAATAATTTACTCTCAAGTCTCTTAATGAGCCAATAATCATTGATGTCAGACCGTTTTTCTTTGAACATGTCCAGTGATTTGTTCCTGGGATTGAATTTTTCTTACATTCTTCATGTGGGCATCTGACTGTTTCATATGATAGATTTCTAACTTTGATAATGCTTGGATATAGGCTTGCAAAATCCATTACAACTACGTCAAAATGAATGCCTTCTTTTGGTTCGACAACTAATCCTCCTCGATATTTTTTATCTTTGATAACTGCATCAGACATCACTCCTTCTGATCTTCTTTCCAATTCCTGTCTTTTTGGAATGAGGCAATTCCTTTTCCTGTGTTCATAATACAAAAGACTACGAATCCATTGAGATACGCCCATTCTTGCAATATCGTCAATTGGCATTCTTCCAATTCTTGAAATGATTACCAGCAACTGCATCAGCAATTCACTGTTAAAACTTGTAAGTTCATACGTTAACAGAGCATCATTATAACAATAATTTGCAGTTTGATAGAGCGTTAACTGATCAAACTCTAACCCATAATCGATCTTTTCTTTTCCTAGCAACGCCTTTGAAACTTCGTTTAATGAAAAATTTGTATATTTTTGGCTAAAGGCATAGATTTGAAATGATCTATTTGAAAATGTTCTATACAAATCAAGATGCACCCCTCGTTTGAGTGTTGCAGAATCCCTCATCATGTAGAATGGATTCTCTGAATTTTTTATTCCCAATCTCTCTGCCCTGTTATACAGATATGGCAAATCAAATTCATCACCATTGTATGTTACAACAAAAGGAAATTCTTTGATTATCTTAAATGCATCATTGATCATCTCTTTTTCTTTGTCTAAATCATAAAATGTAACTTTGATATTTTGTTCTAATTCATTTGTCCCTTGTTCAGTTCCCTCTGTTTTGAGAACAAAAATTTGATCAAACCCATCTGTTCCTTTCAATCCAATTGCTGTTACTTTCTTTTCAGCAATTTTTGGGTCTGGAATCCTTCCGATTTCAGCTTCTACTTCTATATCTACGCTGAGTCTTTTTATTTTTGGAATTGGTTGATTTAGTAAATCTGCCCATTCTGAAACAAATTTTTTGAACCCTTCTGCATCTACCATGCTTTCGCTGTCTACCTTGTCCCATAACAAACTCTTCAAAGCAATCTTTACTTCATCTGAAATTTCTAAATCATGTGATTGAATTTTCCCATCAATTATCTCATAATATTTCCCAACTACGAGTTTTCTATCGTATAGATAGTTCTCGTAATATTTGATATCTGACTCCCATGCCTCAATCACATTTCTAATACTTTTGTCTCCTGTAGTTCCTCCAATTGCTAACGGATCTGCTACTGTGATTTTTGACATGTCAATTTCTTTGTCTTTCATCAAATCATAACGTTGGGTTGTCTTGATTTCTAGAACGTCGTCTCTTTCTTGTAGAAAATCTAATTCATCTGGAGATAATTTAGAGTAACAGTATGGTTTGTGATTAATTTCATCTTTCCATAAAAATAATTTCTGAGATTTTGGTTCATAGAATTTTAAAACTGCTGATTTTGAATTATTGTCATATGTAGCTGATACTAACATGGATGGCGGCATTGATTGAATTCTTTCAGATTCTTCCATGTTGACTTGCATTTTTTTCATCCAGAAGTGTATTTGTTAACTAATTCTTGAGCCCATTTGGCAATTTTGGTTTTGTCTAATTGTACCACTTCTACTCCTGCCTCTTCTAACAAATCAAAATCTGTCTCTGGATAAGAGTCAAGACATACAAATTTTCTAATCCCAATTGTAATTGCCATTTTGGTGCATTCCAGACACGGAACAAATGTTGTGTATAGCACTGCACCTTCTACTCCTGCCTCTATGCCTAAAATCGCGCAATGCATTATTGCATTTGCTTCAGCATGGTTGCAAAGACATCTGTCAAGTGATGCACCTGATTCTATTTTTCCCTCCATTCTTAATTGACATCTTTTACATCCTCCATCAAAACAATTTTTGATTCCTGGAGGGGTTCCATTATACCCTGTTGCTAACTGTCTGTGATTTCGGACAATTACTGCTCCTACTTGTCTTGTCACACAGTTTGAACGTAATTTTGCAAGTTCTGCCTGTAACATGAAATATTCATCCCAATTAGGTCTCTCAAATGTACTCAACACCAATTCTGTTTGTCTGTACAATATATGGATCACGTTACAAATTTTTTTTTTGCGATCAGATACACTCTAAAAACAATTATACATAAACTTCTTTAGTATTTTTCACACTAAAGTTTTGATGCCAAGCTATACTTCAGAAGTAAGTGCAATTCATAAAAAATTCAACAATGCTGTAAAAAGAGCAAAAACTAAAAAATCTCTTAACAAAGCCTACAGTATTCACAAAAAGGCACATGAAAGATTGTTGAAAAACATCTTCGTGAAGAAATTGCGATGATTAACAAAGCTAAAGAAAAACTAGATTGATTTTTCTTTTTCCATTTTTTCGATTCAAAAATTGAATTTTAAAAGATTTTATTTTTTGTTGATGTTTTGAGCTAATTCTAAGAATTTATCTATGATGATTTTTGGTTGCGAATCTGCTAATGCTAACATTGCTCTTCCCATCTCTGAGATAATTATCTGCTGTTCTTGTGTAAGATCTTTTTTTATCGATTCGTATTTTTCTAAATACTCTTCTACTATTTTCCAGTTAGGATCTTGATTCAAAGATTCAAGTAATGATTGAAAATATTCCTCATTAGAGTCTTTATTATTCATATTTCCTCCATACTGTTATGATGATAAAAATTGACATGTTTTTGTGTATTTTGCAGATAAAATGTATTTTTTAGGCACAGATTCAAATCAATTTGAAACAATGTGGAATGTATTTGTCAATGATTGACTATACGAAAGCATAAAATCAATAAATTACAATTTTTCATATATCTTGACTGAATTTATTGAAAAAAAATATGTGAAAAAAGACTCTATTGAAAAACGAGATTATCAAGTAAACCTTGCAAATCAAGCCATATCTGAGAACTGTATCGTTGTTTTGCCAACTGGTCTGGGAAAAACTGCAATTGCATTACACGTAATTAGTGAATTTTTATCTAAAGGAAATGGAGGCGCATTATTTTTAGCACCAACTAGAGTTCTTGTTAATCAACATTATGAATTCCTAAAAGAAAATTTACTTTTAGACGATATCTCATTAATTACTGGAGAAGACACCATTCAAAAGAGAACCAAGTTATGGAACAATAGTGTAATTTGTGCCACTCCAGAAATTGCAAAAAACGATTTGGATAGAGGAATATTTTTGTCTGATCAATTCAGTCTTGTAATTTTTGACGAAGTACATAGAACGGTAGGTGATTATGCATATTCTGGAATCGCAGAACGTTTTGTCAATTCAACTGCAAGAATTGTTGGAATGACTGCAACTCTTCCTAGTGAAAAAGACAAAGCAACTGAAATTCTTACTAAACTAAAAATTGAAAGTGTTGCTGAGAGAACTGAAAATAGTCCTGATGTAAAACCATACACTCAAGAGACAAATACTGAATGGATTAATGTTGAACTTCCACTCGAATTAAAAGCAATTCAAAAACTTTTGAAATTGGCACTTGATCAAAGATATGAAACACTGCGAGATAACGGAATAAAACTAGCTGAACAACAATCTCTTTCGGCTCTGTTAAGAATTCGACAGTTTGTATTAAATCAAAATAGGCGCTCAGCAAAACCCCTGTTTACTGCAATCCGAATTCATTATGCTCTAAACATTTTGGAAGCACACGGAGTTACTCCTTTTTTGAAGTTTTGTGAACGTGCTAAGGCTAAAAAAGGTGCAGGAGTCAAAGAACTCTTTGAAATAGATCAAAACTTTACTCGTGCAATTCATCTTGCAAAAGAAGCACAATCTAGAGGAATTGAACATTCAAAAATCCCAAAATTAAAAGACATTCTGCAATCTGTTCCTGGAAAGGCTTTGATATTTACTAGTTATCGTGATTCAGTTGATCTAATTTATGCAAAATTAACTGAACTTGGAATTTCTGCAGGAATTTTAATTGGAAAAGCAGGAGAAACTGGATTAAAACAAAAAAAGCAAATTGAAACTGTTCAGAAATTTCGAGATGGATTATTTGACGTTTTGATTGCAACCCGTGTGGGTGAAGAAGGATTAGATATTGCAGAAGTTAACCAAGTAATTTTCTATGATAATGTGCCAAGTTCTGTTAGATTTATTCAAAGAAGAGGTAGAACTGGCAGGAAAGATACTGGAAAATTAGTTGTGCTAATTGCAAAAAATACTATTGATGAAACATATTATTGGATTGGAAAACGAAAAATGTCTGCATCCAAATCTATGGGAGATAAGATGACCAAAGTACTTGAAAAAAATCAAGAAATTGCAACTAAAAAAACAGGATTGGACGCATTCTTCTAATTTTTATGTTGTTTTAAAATTTTTTGTAAAATGTTTTGTTTTCTCTGAATGATTTTATTTTTTATTCCTGATTCTAAATGATGCGTGCTACTTCCTTTTGCCACAAGTAAGTTTTCTAATCTAATGTCAAATTGATTATCTAGAAAGTTTATCGCTTCCCCGAATCCCCTTTCCAACTCTAAATTTTCAAATGTATCTTTTGCCAAATTATTAATTGATTTTTCTAAATAATTTAAAATATCTTCAATTGTCTGAGTCAACACTACCATGACAGTTCAATGATCTTTGAATATTTGTCTTAATTGATTTGGAAATATATAATATTTTTAAAAAATCTATTCTACAATCTGTTATCCCAATCTTTTGATGATATGATGCCCAAATTCTGATTTTACAGGCTCTGAAATCTCACCTATTTGCAATTTGAATGCTGCATTTTCAAACGGTTTTACCATCATCCCTCTTGTAAAATACCCCAAGTTACCGTCTTTTTTTGCACTGCCTGAATCAATTGATAGTTCTTTTGCCAATTTACCAAATTTCTCACCCTTCTTTAATTTCTCAATTATTTCTAATGCTTCACTTTGTTTAGTTACTAGAATGTGGGAACATTTGATTTTGTTTGACATATTCATTGTCTTTTTTTCATCTCTTTATTTGTTGGGATGCCAAAATCAATTTTGATTTTTGAAAACTAACAAACTCTTTTTTTATATCCTTTTTTAATCAATCATGTGCATTGTATTGGTTTATGTGTTACTTACAAGGCAACTACAACTGGAATTGATGGCAGTCGTTATGAACTTGGACAAAAACGATGTCCTGAATGTGAACTGTTTCTTAGTTGGGATGGATTGTGGTGTCCTTGTTGTGGCAGGTTACTTAGATCAAAACCTAGAGCAAAAAAATTCAAGCGTAGAATGAATCACTAGTTTTTTGATTTTAAAGAATTGATACCCCAACTAACTTTGTTTTTAGTAATAATTTTTAGAAACGGTGCTTCGTTCTCTTTCCATGGATCTCTTCTAACCCATTGGAATTTTTCATAAAATATTTTATAGAATTTTTTAAATTCTAAACCATTTTCTATAATTTCTGAATCTCCTTGAATTACTATGGCCTTGTGTTCTCCAGATTTGTATATATCAATAACAACACTTGCATTATGATTCATTTTTAGATTTGAAAAAGTTCTTGTCTCATAATCTGTAGCAATGACTATCGAATCGTCAATTAAAACAAATGAAACTGGTTTTACATGTGGGATGTCATTGTGAGATGTTGCTATGTGTGCCTCTTCAAGCGAATTTAGAAATTCAATTTCTTGACGGGTAAATTCCTTCAATTAAATATTCTTTCTCTAATTTGTGGTATGTATTTGTATACAATATTCCTAACTTTGATTTGGTCTTCTGGTGTAGGTGCTTCTTTTTGAGCGCTTAGAATTGCTCCACTCATTCCTAATGCCATTCCCATTACAATTCCATAGACAAATTCTTTGGGATCTTCTACTTTGAGAATTTCTTTATTTTCTTTTATCTCCTCAAGATATGCTGGAATTGTTGTGATTGCACCATTAATGGTTTGTTCAATTATCATTTCTAGTTGGTCATTACTCATGATTCATTTTAAAAAAATAATTCCTAATAAATCTGCGCCTAAGATTTTTAATCAAGAGTTGTTGTTCAAAGATATGTTCTCATTTTTTACTACCAATGAAGCTAACGAGTCCCTTCCTGATGTTATAAAAAAATTTGAGTATGCTTTGGCAAAAAATAATGAGGTGAAAAAACTAGAACATCAATTACAAATGAGTTTGTCAACTACAAATTCTTTTGAAGAATATGTTACAATTAAACAACAACTAAACTCTGCAATCACCAAATTTTATGAATCTGTAGAAATTCTTGAGAGTACAGGTGTTGTGGTAAAAAGTATTGAACAAGGACTGCTTGATTTTCCCTCAAAGAGATTTGATGAAGAAGTATGGTTATGTTGGAAGTATGGAGAAACTGAAATAAAATTCTGGCACGAAAAAGATTCTGGTTTTATGGGAAGAAAACCCATTGAAGTTAGTGATGAATCTCTAATCTGATTTTTTTACAAAAGTTTAGTTTTTTGCTCTTTTTTGATCTCTGCAAACCCCTCAAAGATAATTTTTCTTAAAATCTTCTAATTCTAAATGGAATTTTTTTGTATTATAGTATGATTCTCCCGTTTGAAGTCCTCCTGGAACTATTTTGCCGCATTTTGTACAAATGATTTTTGCGTGAAATTTTACTCTATTTTCATTTTCCAAAATCCTTCCAATATTCATGAATGAATTTGGTTGATTTTTTTAATAAATAATGGCCTAAAGGCCAATCTTATGAATATTATATTGAAAAACTCTATTGTTTTTGATGCTCTCAGTATGGTTTAGAGTAATTAGAATTCGCTTCCTTTTGGCATCTGTAATTGCAGTCTCAGTTGGACTTGCTCTAAATTGGTGGCAAAATTCAACTATTGACCCATTTGATGCAATTTTGACTTTTGGAGGAGTTATGGCATTACATGCTAGTGTTGACTTGTTGAATGATTTTTGGGATTTTAAACGTGGTATAGATGCACAAACACCAAAAACGAAGATGAGTGGTGGCACTGGTGTCCTTCCAGAAGGATTGCTCAAACCATCTAGTGTTTACCGTGCAGGAATTGCCTTTTTAATAATCGGTTCTGCAATTGGAGCATATTTTGTAATTACAGACGGAATAATTATCGCAATAATTTTGGGGTTTGCAATTTTATCAATCTATTTTTACTCTACAAAAATTGTTGATTCAGGATTAGGAGAATTTTTTGTTGCAGTTAAAGGATCTATGATAGTCCTTGGCACTTTTTTTATTCAGTCTGGGCAAATCACAATAGAATCAATTCTTGCAGGAATTGTAGTAGGTTCATTATCTTCTCTAGTTCTATTCATTGCATCATTTCCTGATCATGATGCAGATAAATCTAAAGGAAGAAAGACACTGGTAATTGCAGTTGGAAAACAAAACGCAACAAAACTATTTTGGATATTTCCTTTTGTTTCTTACTGTGCAATAATTGTAGGTGTGTCTTTGAATTTCTTTCCAATTGTTACTTTGATTACGTTGATTAGCATTCCATTAATGATAAAATCTGGATTTGGGTTAAAGGAAAACTATGACTCTGTTGAAAAACTTGTTCCTTTCATGTCGTCCACATTAATGTTTAGTAGAATTTCTGGAGTATTGTTTACCTTGAGTTTCATTATAGATTTTAGTCTAAATCTTTACTAGTTCCAAAATTAGATTATGTTCCAAAAATATTAGATGGTTATTGTTCCTTCTGATGTTCGTTTTTAAAAAAATTGTCAAATAATACTTTTTTAGATTTTTTTCTATTACTTGGTGTGATGGAATCTCATTTCTTGAATAAACCATTGAAGAAATCAAATTTAAATCAAGAACAAATTGCTCAAGAGATACATGAATTCGTTTTATGTGTTCTAGTTGATGAAGAAATTTTACATGAAATGTATTTGGCAATAAAAGAATACAAAAATCTGGAAACGTAAAGTCATTATTATATTCTATTTCTCTCAATTAGTCTAAACTGGTATTTTATGTAAAAAAGCAAGTTTAAGCATAAATTTAGTTAAAACTTTGTAAAGACATGATTTCTGGATTTGCTACATCTAAAGGAACGAAAAAATTTGCTCAAAACTCAGGCATGAATCAAGCCAATTTCAAAGAATTTCAAAATCTTACACTATCTAATGTTGGGGTTGGGACATATCTTGGTGATACTAATTCTCAAACTGATGAACTAGTCACTAATGCAATAAAACAATCAATTCTGTCTGGAGTAAATGTCATTGACACTGCAATAAATTATCGTGCTCAAAAAGCAGAACGCTCTGTTGGAAAAGCCATATCTGAACTAATTCAAGACGAAAAAATGTCTCGCGATCAAATATTTGTCTCTACAAAAAATGGATATGTTACAAATGATGCAGATATCCAACTGGGATTTTGGGAATATGTCAAAGAAGAATATACTCAAAAAGGAATTGTTACTGAAGGTGACATTACATCTGGTTATCATTGCATGACTACTGCATATCTTTCAGATCAATTAGAAAGAAGTTTGAAAAATCTCAATTTGGAGTGTGTTGATTTAATGTATCTTCATAATGCCGTTGAAGGACAAATCAAAGATGTTTCAAAGGAACAATTTATGAAAAATTTACAGTCAGTTTTTGAATTATATGAACAAAAACGCAATGATGGAAAAATCAAATTTTATGGAATGGCTACTTGGGAATGTTTCAGAGTGCCAAGTGATAACCCTCAATATCTATCACTAGAAGATACAGTAAACATTGCAAAAAAAGTAGGTGGTGAAAATCACGGATTCAGGTTTATTCAGTTACCATTCAATTTGTATTATGATCAAGCATTACTTGGAAAAACACAAACAATTGATAACAATACTGTTTCAGTATTGGAAGCTGCTACAAGATTGGATATTGGTGTCTTTACAAGTGTACCATTAATGCAAGGAAGGTTATTGCAACCTGGTGTAATGCCTGAATTTAGTGATTTAAAACCATCTATGCGCGCATTGCAATTCATCCGCTCATCTCCTGGAGTAATTGCTCCTCTTGTGGGCCAAAAATCCCCTGAACACATTTCTGAAAATCTTGAGATAATGAAAATTCCTCCTTACTCTGATAATGAATTCCTTGGTCTTGTAAAAAAACTAACCTCGTAAAATAATTCATTTTTCACAAATTCTCCTAAAAGGATAATAAGTGAGAAATCTGAGTGGACAATGCATGTCTTCAAAAATATATGATTACACAAAAATTTGTGATTCTATTTTGTCTGCTGATTCTAAAATTCGATTTGCAGGTGTAATTAATGAAAGAGGAAGATTAGTTGCAGGTGGGATGAAACCCGATGTTGAACCTTTAGAAAATCAAAAAGATGACGAAATGATTTTCATGGAACTTGCATTACGTGTTAAAATGAGAAAAGAGTTTGATAAACAACTTGGAGTAGTAAACTTTGCAATGGCTTCTCGTGAAAGAGCATTGGCAATCAGTATTTTGATTAATGAAGATATTTTGTATGTTGTATCTGAACCTGATTCTGATTACTGCGTCCTTCCAAAAAAAATCCTTGAAATTGTTAATTCTTAGGATTGTCTCTTGTGAATCTATAAATAGAATTTACATAAAAAAAATTTGTGCCAGTAGATCCTGTTTGCGGAATTGAACTTGATGAAGAATTAGCATTGTTACATGAACATGATGGAAAAAAATTCTATTTTTGTTGTAATGGTTGCAGAAGAATATTCATCAAAAAACCTCGTAAATACAAATAACATCAAATAGGAAAAGCTCCGCACATTCTACAAAATTTTGAATTTTCAACTGTATGCTTGCAATATGGGCAGAGATTCTTTGCATCTTTATCTACTGGAGAACCATAAAATTTCTTGAAAATTTCATAATAATGCATTGATTCTCTACTTCTAATGATTACATCATCTTCTTTTTCAACTGTTAATTTCTTTTCAACATATTTTCCTTCATCAATAATTGATTCAAACAATTCTGTTAATCCTGATGTTCCTGAACCTTCTTGCATAGGAGATTTTTCTCTCCATATGATCTGTTTAGGAATTTTATCTTCGAATGCTTTTCGTAAGATCCATTTTCCATATCTCTTTTCATTCTCTGATCGTACTTTCAAATTCACTGGAATTTTTTTTGCAAAATTGATAACTTTTTCACTTAAGAATGGTGATTCAATTTCAATTCCTAATGCCTTTCCAATTTTTTGTGTTGGAAAATGCATAATTGAACATATTCTGTCAATTTCTGATTTTAATTCTTCTTCAGATTTGTGTTTTAGGAAATTATATCCTGCAAACAATTCATCTGATCCGTCTCCTGTTATGATTGATTTTTCTCCATTATCTTTGGCCCATTTAATGGCAAGATACATCACAACATTATTTCTGATTTCTATATCGTTGAAATTTTTTAAAATTTTTATCGTCTGTTCAACTGCTTCAAGAATTTCTGCAGTTTTTACATTGAAAATTGTTAATGGTAATCCCATTTCTTTTGAAACTAGTTGACAATATGTCAAATCTGTTGAAACAAAATCTTCTGCAATTATTGCCAATGTTTTAGGGGTTCTTTCTTTTAGAAAATGAGCAATAATTGAACTATCTAACCCTCCTGATAGGGAAATCAAATTTGAACTGCAAGAATTACATGATTCTTTTAATATTTCATAAAGCTCCTTGGAAGTGTCATCCAATGAAAAATTAATTATTTTGAAATTAAAATAGATATGCTTAATCTGATTCTAAAGCCATGTGTTTCATTTTGCAAACTTTAAATTCTTTATAGGATTCTTGAGAATCAATGCTACTACCTGCAGAAATTGAATCAAAAACTCTAATCCCTGCATTACGTGCAATTCTTGCAAAAAAACTTGCAGAAGATCATAATATTAGAGAAGATGAAATTTCAAAAATGCTTGGAGTGACACAAGCTGCAGTAAGCAATTACATTAGAGGTACTAGAGGTGATCCATCTTTAATTGCAAAACTTTTAGCAGAAAAACAAGTCTCAGATCTAATTGATGAACTTTGTGAAAATCTCTCATCAGACATGGCATATACCCCATCAAGTTTATCCAAGTTCATTGGATTGTGCAACTATATCAAATCTAGTCTGTTAATTTGTGAGATACATCATAATCTGGAATCTGATATTGATGAGCAAGTTTGTAAGGAATGTGAAAATATGCTTCTAAAAGGTCCTGGCAGTATTTACTAAATTTTTACTAAAATAATTTCAATAGTCGATGTCATTTTCCCAATTCCTGCTGCAGCATCAGTATCTAATGTGATTTTTTCCACTTTGGAATTTCCATTTAACATTTTTTCTGTGATTATGTTTGCAACTGCAACTGCATTTGGAATTGCATTTCCTTTTGATTTGATAATGACTTTTTTCTTACTTCCTAGTGTGGATAAAACATCTAATGCAGATTGCATTACCGGATCATTTCCAATATACGCTATAGTTTCATCAGACTTGTTGGTCTGCTCTTGACCATGCGGTTCATATGTCTCATCTTTGAGCATTATTCAACAATCAGCAATTTTATCTTCTTTTAAGTTTTATCGACCAATGGTTCATTTTTCAAAATAATCAATAGGAATATTTTGATAATCTCCATTTGGAAGGACCCTTCTAATCGTAATTGGGATGACTCTTTGCTCTAATTCTTCCATTGAAATATCTAGTGAAATTCTTGCAGTTTTTGGAATTGTAATGAATGGTGGCGCTCCTAGAGACAATTGCAAAGCTCTTGCACCCATAATTCTTGCCTTTTCAAATCTAGTTAGCGTTGGTGGACCAATTGTGATCTTGTTATTTTCACAAGGAATCTCTGCTGGATCATGTTCTTCAACGTTTTCCACAATTTCTCTACTTTCAATTTCTTTGATCTTCTTTTCAAGATCATCTTGTTCTTTTTCAGTTAATGGCTCTGCGTCTACTTTTTTCTCAATTAATTTTCGATAAGTATCAAGTGCTTTGTTTAATCCTGCATTAGTCTCTACTTCTGGTTCAACAACTTCTTCTGTTGCAGGAATTTCATCTTCGGCGACTTCTACAACTTCAGTTTTATTTGCATCAGACAAGTACCGAATTTTTCTTAAAACGTTATATATATGATGTTTTGATGATTTTCAGTTTTTACAGCCATATTTTCCTATGCTTTAAAACATTTCAATATCTGTTTTTCATATCTGTTGAAATTTAGTGAATTCAAATATTTTCTATAAAACTAAAAAATTCAAAACAAAAAATTATGAGATCAGCAATATTGCTGTTCCCAAAATTGCCAGTGCTCCAAGAAAAAGAACTGTACGCTCTTTCACATCTTTTCTACTTCTGACTACTTGCATATCTAATAGTAACTGAAATTTGATTTTAAACAATGGATCATAAAAAAACAAAAATTACATACAAACTGCCTTTGACATATCAAAATCTATAACAAAAATTTACTATTATCTCATAATTCCTAAAATATTCTCTCTACATTTCATGTTCTTAGTATATCCTGATTTTCTCTTAAAACCTAGAATGTTTTCATGATTTTGAAATCAGGAGTTGTGATTTTCATTAAAAATCTCAAAAGATTGTATTTTCCGCCTAAATGTTACCACACTAAACTTGAAATATTATATAATCTGATTTGATTAGACTACAAATTGAGTACTCCATCTGTATCCAGAAAGAAATTGGTTTTAGAAATTAGGGGAAAGGCAAAAATTTCATGTGATCTTAAACGACATTTGTCTCCTCGAACTGTAGGAACAATAATGAGATCTTTACCCTTAGAAGGACACGCTCATCTTTTAGGAAAAAGTATTGTTTACTTTGAAACTTCTGTTGATTCTGGTATTGAGAGAGCAAGATCTGAATTCAAAAAAGGAGATGTTGCATTCTTACCTTCATCAGGAAGTTTTTGTTTTTTTACAAATGATGTTACATCTGGCAAAACTATGACTCCTATTGGAAAATTATCTGACAATATTGATGCATTAAAGGACGTGAAATCTGGAGATGTATTAAGTATCTATGAGGAAACTGCTTGATACAAGTGATGTCCTGAATAACCGCCGACTTTTTTTACAATTCCTTTCTCTTCTGATTCTCTGAGAAACTTGTTTGCAGCAGAAATTTTTACCCCTGTTTGTCTTGCCATATCTTGAACAGTAATCACTTTAGCATTTTGGATGATCTTCATTGCTTGTTGTTCATTAACCATTACTGTGATCTCTGCTTTTTTTGGACCTGATTCACCCTTGTCTTTTTTCCCTTTCTTAGAGTCTTTAGAACTAGATGCGTCTTTTTTTGCAGCAGTTGGTTTTTTTGCTCCACCCATATCCGAAAAACAAAATATTCCACTTATAAACTCTGAACCTGTGATTTGATTTTTTGAAAATTTTCAAATATAAATAATATCTAAGATAAGAGACTGTATGGGTATTGTATCCAAAGGAGCAAAATGTAATGTTGATGGATGTGACAATGATGGTGCACGTTCACTAAATACCACTAAAGTAGAAAATGCTGGTTTGCGAGTAAATTCTTCAGGCAAAAAAACAGTTCTCTGCAAAGAACATTACAAAGAATACAAAAAGGAATCTAAAGATGATCGTGAACTTGAACGAGCTCGATTTGATAGATTTTAGTTTTTCTTAGATTTTTTCTTCTCAGTTGGGTTTTTGAAATAATCCTTGCTTAATTTTTCAAATATTTTATCTAATTTCTTGTACAGTCTTTTTGGTTTTCTTGTCTTTTGATTACTTAGAACATACAATGCAAGAATTGGAAATGCAATTGTCGCATCTGCATAAACTGTAACCATTCCGTGATGGGCATCTTGTACTTTGCCCCAACTTTTTCCTTCTTGTAATGTAGCTCCTGATAACCCTCCTGTATCTGGTCTTGCATCAGTAATCTGTATGACATAATCTTGACCTCCATCATTTCTTCTTAAAATTTGGTCTAATAATGGACCTGTTTGCTGAGCTGTATTCTTTGGAACTCCTCCACCTAATTCCAAAATACCTGATTTTTTAGAATCATAAAGAATTGCTGCTTGCTCAATAATTTCTCTTACAAAATCTAAACTGTATGTTTTATTTTGTAATCTATGAACTGCAAGATTTAGAGCAAGTGATGAGTCTTTCATCGTTGAAATGTATACTGGCACATCATACTCGTATGCAGTTGTAATGAAACTTTTTTCTGGATGTTTTGATTTTTCTTTGCTAATTTTGCCCATTAAATTACAAAATTCAGCAGTGGTGAATGGTTTATCTGTAAATTCATCTTCAAACATTTTTTGAATAACTTGATCTTCTGCTTCTAATGTTTCATAGAATTTTATGTAAACATCTCTAATTCTAACAATCTCATTTTCATATAATTTCATATCATCTACATTGAAACTACCTTGCTTGATTGGTAATCCCCATGCAAAATGATCTTCATGATACACATTGGCACCTGTTGTGATAATCCAATCAACAAATCCTCTTTCAATCAGTGTCTTGATAATTCCTCCAAATCCTACTGGAGTCATTGCACCTGAAACTGTAAGACAAATTGTTGCATTTTCTTTGATCATTTTTGCATAAAGTTTTGCAGCTTCACCAAGTTGTCTCCCGTTAAATCCTGAACTTGCAAAAACATTCACCAAATCTTCTATGGTCATCTTGGGGTCTAATTTGATGTGGGGAATATCTTTACCGTGAAATTTGTGTGGGTCCACATTCAAAAAATTATTTCAACTGTAAATAATACTTGCGTCAAGACAATGAAAATATTACTTAATTAGGAATACTCTAAAAATAGAATCAAATGGAAATTGTAGACTTGTATGATCCTCAGAGGGTCAATAGAACTCCAGATGAAACTGAAATTTTATTTTCTTCAGGTAATTTTGTTCAAGATGAGTTTAAGATTTCTAAGGTTGAATTACGTCTTTATCTGGAAAAAACTGATGAAAAATTAGGAGATTATTCTTTGATAACTTCTTTTGTTCAAACTGATAAAGGATCTGTGGAGATGGTATATGACGAAGGATTCAGAGGAGAGAATTCTTTGAAGCGTGCATCTGCATTTCTTACATCTAATTTGGGAATGTCTGGCTTGATTTTACGCTCAGTGATTTCACTTCGTGGTAAGACGTCCTGAAAAAAATTCAAATATTCTCGCAAACACTTATTTCAATTATCTTTTCTGTTTGAAATAATGCTAAGGGTTTGGATAAAAAATTTAATATCAATTTATATTCCAAATTCAAAAATTTGAATATCTAAATATTTCCAAACAATTCCCAAAAGGTTCAAATCTTATTTGACAATCATACTTCTATGAAAATGAAGATCTGATTTATCTAATTGTTCAATAATATGATTAAAACATGGCAATAATTTATGGAATGTCTGAAGCAACAAAAAAATTCCTAAAAAAATTACCAAAACAAATTCAAAGTCTTGAAGAAATTGAGGATGTTTCTAGAGAATTAAAACAAGACTTTGATTCTATTGAAGATAAAGGATTGGGAAACAAATTCAATCGCTGGAGAAAACAAAGAACAATCAACAAAATCAAAGATCATACTAATAATGTAGAGCATGCAGGTGCTAAAGGAGAAGAAATTGTACTAAGGAAACTGTCAGAACTATCTGATGATTTTTACATTTTCTGTGGAGTCAATAAGAAGTTAAAAAATTTTGTAACATACAGGAAAAAACGTGATCTAAAATCGGCACAAATGGATTTTGTCGTAATTTCCAAAAGAGGTGTTAATGTCATTGAAGTAAAAAACTGGAGTGCAAAATATTACAATAATTTCTATGGGCTATCTCCACATGAACAGGTAGATAGGGCCGGAAGAGTATTGTGGATAAAATTAAAATCTTCATGGTTTCGACCAAAAGACCCTCCAGTAACTAGTGTGTTATTGTCCATTCAAGGAACAATTCCATATGATAAGAAATATGGATATGTTTCTGTCAAGAGTCTTAATAACATCAATTATTTTTTAGAACATCAACCAGAGAAATTTTCAGATAAAGAAGTTGAGAGATTAATTGGTAGGATTAAAGGAGACGTTACTAGATGATTAACTTAATCCTCGTAAAAGGTTTAAGTTTATTTGTTTTCGTGTTTGCTCTTGAAACCATATTTGACTCTCTTCAAACCCCCTACCCCAAGAATTTTAAACTCAAACATTTGAATTTGTATTTATGAGAATACTGCAACTACACTGTGATAGTATAGAATACACTCCAACAAAAAAAGAGATCAAATCTGCAGAAGAAATTGAAAATCTTCAAACTCAGAGATTAGAGGAACTTGTAGTTGCATTTGTTGCAATTGAAGATGGCGATGATTCATCTGTTGCAAAAAACGCAATTTCTCAGATAAAAAATTCTATGGAAAAAATTGGATGTAAAAAATTATTATTATACCCTTATGCCCATCTCAGCTCAAATCTTGCAAAACCCTCCACTGCAATGTCTTTGTTAAAAGAAATGGAGGAATCCTCTACTGATCTTGAAGTTTCTCATTCTCCTTTTGGTTGGACAAAGTCTTACAAAGTTCAAGTCAAAGGACATCCATTAGCTGAAAGTTCAAAAGTAATAACAAAAGACTCTGCTGATTCTAAAGACGATGAAATAACATCTGATGCACTAAAGGGTGAATCTACCATTCGCTCTTACTGGAAAATTATGTCTCCTGATGGAACAATGGCAAACATTGGTGATTTTGACTTTTCTACTCATAAAAAATTAGAAGTTTTAGCCAAATACGAATCTGCAAAACAACGTCAAGTCGATGAACCTCCTCCACATGTTGCATTGATGAAGAAACTTGCAATTGCTGATTATGAACCTGCGTCTGACTCTGGAAACATGCGATTCTTCCCAAATGGCCGTTTAATGAAATCTCTAATTGAACGATATGTTACTGACAGAGTTAAAGAGTATGGAGGATATGAAGTTGAAACCCCAATCATGTATGATTCTGAACATCCTAGCATGGTTAGTTACTTTAACCGATTTCCTGCAAGACAATACAATATCGATTCAGAAGGAAAGAAACTATTTTTGAGATTTGCTGCATGTTTTGGTCAATTTCTTATGGCAAATCAATTCCAAATGTCCTACAAGAATTTGCCTTACAAACTCTATGAACTTACTAGATACAGCTTTAGACGTGAACAATCCGGAGAATTGGTGGGATTGCGAAGACTTCGTGCATTTACAATGCCTGATTGTCATGCGTTCTGCAAAGACATTCCTCAGGCAGTAGATGAGATTAAGGTCCGATTTGATTTATCTCAAAACGTTCTCAAAGAGTTAGGAATTGATGAATCTGATTATGATATGGCAATTCGATTTACTGAAGACTTTTACAATGAAAATAAATCTGCAATTGAAGAATTAGTCAAAAAACACGGTAGACCTGTTTTAGTTGAGATGTGGAAAGAAAAATTCTTTTATTTTGTTCTTAAATGGGAATTCAACTTTATTGATAATTTGGGAAAGGCATCTGCATTGTCTACTGATCAAATAGATGTTGAGAATGGTAACAGATATGGAATTGAATTTGTAGATGAAAATAACACTACACAACATCCTATCATTTTACACAATTCCCCAAGCGGTGCAATTGAAAGAATACTTTATGCATTACTTGAAAAAGCCGCTTCTGATTCAAAAAAGGGCAAAAAACCTCAACTCCCACTGTGGTTGGCACCAACTCAAGTTAGAGTTATTCCTCTAAAAGAAGAATTTTATGAGTTTTGTAACAATCTTTGCAAAAAGATTTCTGCTCAAAATGTTCGAGTAGATGTTGATGACAGAAACGAAAGTATTGGCAAACGAATTCGTGAGGCTGAAAAAGAATGGATTCAATACATTTTAGTTATTGGAGAAAAAGAAACAGGCTCTGAAAATCTAAGTATTCGTGATAGACAGACTGGAAATGTTAGAGATGTCTCCTTTGATGACTTTATGAGTGAAATTAATGAACAGACTTTGGGTAAACCATTTACTGGATTAAATCAGTCAATGCATCTCTCAAAAAGACCACAACTTATGGTGTAAATTTTGAGTTTTCTTGATTTATACATGAACAAAAATCCTCTGATAACTGCATCAGATGATGATTCTGAACCTGTAGCAACTGTATATGGAATTCCTTTTGATGCCACTCATTCATACAAACCTGGTTGCAGATTTGGTCCTGATGCAATTCGTGACTCTTTTAACAATATTGAGATCTTTCACCCTGAACTTTCTGTAGATTTAGAGACTGTAAACATTGAGGATTTGGGAAATACTCGTCATACTGTTGTTGCATCTGAAATGATTGATATGGTAAAAAAAGTAACAACTGAACTTGTTGCAAAACAAAGACAGTTGTTCATTTTAGGTGGAGAACACTCAATCACTTATGGAACATATACTAGTTTTCCAAAAGAAACTGGATATGTTGTATTTGATGCACATTATGATTTAAGAGATGAATTTGCCGACATTAAACTAAGTCATGCGTCTTATCTTAGACGCATAGTTGAAGAACGTGGTGCTGAAAATATTTTACATGTTGGAGCACGTGCGTTTGTGAAAGAAGAATTAGAGTTTTTAACAGAACAAAAAATCAAAACAATTTCAGATAGAGATATTCGTGCAGGAAAAGGCCCTCAGTTACTCAAAGATTATGTTTCAACTTTTGATACTCTTTACTCTAGTTTTGATCTTGATGTACTTGATCCTGCATTTGCGCCTGGTGTTGGAAACCCTGAAGCTACTGGAATTACTTCTAGAGAATTATTTGATATGATTTACTCGCTTCAAGAAACCAAAGTAATTGGCACTGACATTGTAGAGTTAAATCCCTATCATGATAATGGCGCAACTGCATCTCTTGCAGCAAAGATAATGTCTACTATAATTGCAATCAATCTATCTCAAAATCAATAAATCTCAATAAATTGACTGCTATTCTCCTAGTTTTTACTTCTATTCACTTTATTAGATAGTATTGTTGGGGTTATCACGTGTTAAACAACCTCCGAGAATCCCTCAAACCAACTCTTGAAAAGATAGGAAAAGGGTTTGCATCTACAGGACTGTCTCCTAATTTTTGGACTGCCGTGGGGCTAGGTGTTGCATTTCTTTCTGCAATTGTGTATGGATTGGGAATTGAGTTTGGATTAATTATTGGAGGAATTCTGTTACTTGTTTCTGGATTCTTTGATATGGTAGATGGACAAGTTGCACGTGTAACTGGCAAAACCTCTCAAAAGGGGTCTTATCTTGATTCAATGTTTGATAAAATTGCAGAGACTGCGATATTTTTGGGAATTCTAGTTGGCGGTTATGCTGAACCATATTTGGTATTACTTGCAATTACCATGTCATTATTGGTAAGTTATGCTAGGGCAAAATCTGATGCAATTAATGTAAAACTACAAGGTGTTGGAATTGGCGAACGAGCTGAACGACTACTTGTAATTGCAATAATTGGAATTGCTGGATTTATGGAAATAGCTGTTATAATTGTAGTAATAATTGCAGCAATTACATTAATTCAAAGAATGATAGTTACTGCAAAAAACATCAAAGAATAATACTATCGTAACTTTCCACGTTTTCTTCTATTGTCTGCAGATCTGATTTTTAGAATCTTGAAGTGAATTGCACATGAAATACAATACCATTTTAGAACTGTTGGTGATGCAATGTATGCTCCTTGTGCACGTAATTCTTTGGCCAACGTATGTTCAACTAGATTTAATCTAGATGTGACTTTTTTTGCCTTGTCTTTTGGAACGGTTTGTCCGCAGTTTGTACATTGCACAACACCTGAAGAACCTTTTCCTCCCTTTGTACGGCCTCTACTTGCACGCTTAAGTGGCATGACAATAATCTGATTTCCCTACTTATATTCTTGTGGACATCTCTCTATAACTTCTGGATTTGTGCCTAAAAATGAATCAAAAATCCTCCATGTTTTAATGCTAGATCGATTTAATTCATTTATAGAATATGCGTGGTCTTTGTCATTCTTGTTTTAATTCCGGTGTTGAACTTTTCTTGTTAAAAGGAAACATTCTCTGCAAAACCTGTTTTGAGAAAAATAATGCAAAAAACTAAATCTACTCTACATAAAACCAATAGAAATGAAATTAGCTATTTTTGCTCATTGCGCAATTGATACAATTACTATTGGGAATGACAATTATGAGCAAATTGGAGGGTCTGCATGTTATTGCGGACTAACTGCAAGAGAATTCAAATTTGACGTTGATCTGCATACAAAATTTGGAAATGATTTTCCAAAACAATACCTCTCTGATAATAAAATCAATCTTGTAAATTCTGAATCCCAAAAAAACACTACAAAATTTGCAATATCTATTACTGGGGCTGACCGAACTTTGAAACTCGAAAACGAATGTGAACCTATAGAATATTCTGATACAAAAGCAGATGGACACCTTGTAAGTCCTATTTACCACGAAATTACAAATGAAACATTAAAAAAAATCAAAGATAATTCAAACTTTTTATTTATTGATCCTCAAGGCTTTCTCAGAGAAAAAGACTCTCAACAAAATATTTCTCTGCAAAAAAATGATGTTGATCTAACTGGTGTTAGCGCAATTAAAGTCAATCCTGAAGAAGCACAACAACTCGTTAGTGGAACTCATGATGAGATGATGGTCGCACTTCAGAAAAAAGGTGTAGAACATGTATTGTTAACAAACAAAACTGAAGTGTCGCTATTGGTAAAAGATAAAGTATATTCTATTACTTTGCCAAACAAAGAAATTCATGATACAACAGGTATAGGCGATATTTTTTGTGCAGCTTTTTGTTGTACGATGCTCAAAGAAAAGGACTTTTTGTGGGCTCTGTGTTTTGCTGGGGGTGCTGCACAGGCTGCACTTGATTCAAAAAATATTGGACTACAAAAAATTCCTAGAAAAGGAACTGTTCAAAATAACGCCTCATATTTTTACAATTTGGTAAAATTTCGAGATTTATAATGCATTATTCTTTTATTGAAGCATTTCAAATCTTTACTCTGTGCAAATAGGTATCTATGGTTCTGGAACTACTAGCAATGCAGCTAAATATGTTAAAAAAATCCTCGATGATGCAGAAATCAAATCATTCACAATTACCAAATCTAAGAGCAAACCTGCTGACTGTGTAATTGTTTTAGGTGGGGATAAAGGAGTCCGAAACTATTTTCATAGAACATTTGATTCAACTTTGCCTATTTTGGGAATTAGCGAAGGTGAAACTAGCGGTTTTTTGGCACAAATTGATCTTAAAGAATTCTCATCATATGTCAATATCTTAAAAAAACAAAAATACACAGTTGAAGAAGTACCTCGACTTGGTGTGAAGATAGATGGAAAAAATGTCTATCCTGTACTTAATGATGTTGCAGTATTTTCATCAAGAAGTGCAATGTTAATGGAACACACTTTGCGTGTAAATGGAGAAGAAGTGT
The DNA here is from genome assembly GCA_964343515.1 of uncultured Nitrosopumilaceae archaeon. Classification (GTDB taxonomy): domain Archaea; phylum Thermoproteota; class Nitrososphaeria; order Nitrososphaerales; family Nitrosopumilaceae; genus Nitrosopumilus. The sequence goes on along the minus strand of CAYFJT010000001.1, from coordinate 228,248 downwards.
GGCACGATAACAGTGATGGAATTATTGTTTCCACTCCTATTGGCTCTTCGGCCTATTCAATGTCTGCCGGTGGACCTGTACTGTTTCAAGATTCTGCAGTGTTTGAAATCATTTCTGTTAATTCTCTTGATGTAACAAGAAGACCTATCATTGTCTCAAATGACAGTTCCATTGAAATTGATGATATTTCTGCAAGATTGCATTGTGAAGTTGTATTGGATGGTTTGGATAGATACAAAGTAAACAAAACTGTTGAGTGTACTCAATTTTTTCCTCCTGCAAAAATAATTCGTCTCAAAAAAGACTCTACTGCTATTTCCGCTCTGGCAAAAAAAGTACACTTGGCTGAAGAACTACTTAGCATGCCTCCAAGCTCCAAACTACTATTGAAAACCTTAGAGTATGAAGGTGCCTTAACCCAGAAAGATTTGGCAAACAAGACATTACTTCCTGACAGAACTGTCAGATTGGCATTAAGTCACTTGTTGAAAAAAGGTTATGTGAAAAAGAAAGTCTCCATTCGTGATGCTAGGCAGAAAATTTATGAAATATCCAAAATTGAATAGGTGTTATTTTTCAGACGCTGCTTTAACAAAAGCTGCAAATGCTTCTTCTGGAAATCCAGGTCTACTGTTAAACTCTGGATGGAATTGAACTCCTAGATAGAATTTGTGACTAGGAATTTCTAGCATTTCCATTCTTTTTCCATCATCACTATCTGCTGAAAATATCAAACCATTCTCTTCAAATTTTGGAATGTACTCTTTGTTGATTTCATACCTGTGTCTATGTCGTTTACTAATTGTTGTTGTTCCATAGATTTTTTGAGCATTTGTGTTTTCTTTGATTAGTACATCATTTGCTCCTAATCTTAATGAGCCTCCCATATCTGAAACATCTTTTTGTTCTGGAAGCAAATCTACAATTGGATTCATTGTGTCTGGTTTGATCTCTGTAGAGTTTGCATCCTCTAATTTCAAAACACTTCTTCCAAATGCAATTGCAGCTAATTGAAATCCAAAACATATTCCAAGATATGGTGTGTTATTTTCACGTGCATAGTTTGCAGTTTGAATTATTCCTTCAGAACCTCTTGTACCAAATCCTCCTGGAACTAAAATTCCATCATATTTTGACAAAGTAGAATAATCTGAAATTGATTCTGAATCAATCCAATCAATATCTACTGATTTTCCAATTTGTGCTCCTGCATGCTTTAGTGCATGATTGACGCTAACATAACTATCTGCTAATGTGACATATTTCCCAACCATGGCAATCTTTACTTTTTGGTCTTCATGATTTATCATATTTTCTGCGATACCGTTCCATCTGTCCCAATTTGCTGATGCATTAACCATTCCAACAATTCCAAATTTGGTAAATATTGCATCCATAATTCCTTGATCATACAACATTTGTGGAACTTCAAAAATTGATTTTGCGTCATGACATGATAAGACATCTTTTGCAGTAACATTTGTAAACATTGCAATCTTCTTTTTTGTTTTTTCTTCTAGTGGCAAAGTACATCTTACTGCTAAAAAGTCTGGTTGGATGCCAATTCTTCTTAATTCTTGAGCACTATGTTGTGTTGGTTTTGTTTTTTGCTCCCCTACTACATCAAGTGATGGTGCCAGAGTAACATGGACAAAAATTACTCCTTGTGGCCCTTCTTCGACTCTCATCTGCCTTAATGCTTCTAAAAATGGCAGTGATTCAATATCTCCCACTGTTCCGCCACATTCAACAATCAAAAAATCAAGATTTTCATCTTTAGCAATTTTTCTGATTCTATTTTTGATTTCGTCAGTTACATGAGGAATAATTTGAACACATGCTCCTAGATACTCTCCCTTTCTTTCTGCCTCTATTACTGAAGAATATACTTGAGCAGTTGTAATATTATGGCTTTTTGGAATGTCTTGGTTGAGAAATCTTTCATAGTTTCCAATGTCCATGTCACATTCTCCACCATCATCTGTGACGAAAACTTCTCCGTGTGCTATTGGATTCATAGTTCCTGCATCATAGTTAAGATATGGATCTATCTTGATACATGAAACCTTTTGATCTGCTAATTGTAATAATTTTGCAATCGAGGAAGTTGTTACGCCTTTTCCAAGGCCAGACATCACACCACCTGTGACAAAAATAAACTTCGTCTGCACATTAATGAAACGAATATCTGGTTTTTGTATGTTTTGTCGATCATGGGTTAATTGAAATAGTATTATGGACTTGTTTTTCTATGAAACTTTTACTTGCTATTTTACCGTTGATTGTGATGCTGATTACAGGTTCAGATTTTGCTTTTGCTGAAAATTATGAAATTAAAATCCCTTCAGGGGCATCTGATTCAAACTTTCCATACTTTTGGTCTCAAAAGGACACAGGTGTGACAACTGGTGAAATAACCGTCTTTCTAGGAGATTCTGTAACCTGGTCTAATGCTGATACTGCATTTCATACAATTACATCTATCAATTCTGTAGAAGAACGAGAACCTGGATCTGATGATGAAGATGGATTGTTTGATAGTGGATTTTTCACTGCAGGAAAATCTTACACAAGACAGTTTGATGATCTTGGTGATTTTCATTATTATTGTACTCTTCATCCTTGGATGATTGGTGTAGTACATGTTGTATTGGATCCTGAAAGTGTAAAAACTGTGGAAAAAATTGCATCTGATTTTACTGATGACGGATTAGGTTTTAAAGTAAAATATTTTCTTGATGCTCACCTGTCTAATGTTGTTCATATAGATCCAGAGGAAAAAACTTTGATATTCACTCTTACTGGTGAAAGTAATAATGATGAGATAACATTGATTTTGCCTAAAGAACTAATTGATAATCCTTCAACTGTATGGGTTAATGGGGATATGGTTGATTTTGAATTTGATTCCACAATAAATGATGACACTGAAACTCAATTAGTTATTCCCATTGATTCTGTTTCAAAAGAGATCAAGATAATGGGTTCAAATGTCATTCCTGAATTTGGAGGGATTGCTTTTTTGATTTTGACAATCTCTATTCTTTCAATCATCATATTTTCAAAAAAATCTAACCTTCTCACTTTAAGATGAAATCAATTCTGTAGATGAGATTCTTTATTCTGATTCTTAATGAATTTGTGGCTAAAATTGAGATGTTTTTTCTGACTATGACAAGAATTGATTATTTTTTTGACTAGATTCTATCAATATGCTTAAGTTCCATGATGTTCCAACTTGTTTATGGGATTCAAAAAAACTCTTGCAAAATTTTGTGTAATGAAAAAAGTAAGAGACAAAGCAAATGAATTTGATGAAAAATAATTTAATTTTATGAAACTATACAATTGTAAGAAAATATCTAAATTTTTGAACAATTTTAAATTTTTTAGAACGTGATTTTTTTATTTTTCTTTTAGCATAAACCACTGAGAACATCTAGTAGGTGGCCATAACTGAACTTGAGACTCCCCTCTATGTCGGTATGTAAACTTGGCTACCTTACTTAGACGGCTTTTATTTTTTCTGTAATGTTTGTTTTTTTAATGATTTTGTAAATGATGTTATTTTTGATTCTAATTTATTTTGATGAGTTTTTTCAATTAATTTCAAATATGCACTACCTACAATTACTCCATCTGCTCCTGCTTTGATGTATTTTTTTACATCTTCAGGAGTTGAGACTCCGAATCCCACTCCTATTGGAATTTTTCCTTTGGTTTGTTTTTTGACATTTTTGATTGCCTTTATGGTATAATTTTTAATTCCTGTTTTAACCCCTGTAGTTCCATAAACTGCAACAAGATACAAAAAGCCTGATGATGCCTTTGCAATTTTTTGAATTCTTGTTTTACTTGTGTTAGGTGATATCAAAAATATTGTATCTGCGTGATTTTTGGCAGCTTGAAGATAATCTTTTGATTCTTCTATTGACATATCAGGTAAGATGAATCCATCAATCCCTGCTTTTTTTGCCTCTACAATGAATTTGGAATATCCTTTATGATATAGAATATTTGTGTATGTCATTAATACTAGAGGGATGTCTGTTTCTTTTCTAATTTTTTTTACCAATGCAAAAAATTTGTCTATCTTTGTGCCTTTTCCAAGGGATATCGTACTTGCGTTTTGAATAACTGGTCCATCGGCTAGTGGGTCTGAGAACGGAAATCCCAATTCAATAATGTCTATTCCTCCTTTGACTAGCCCTCTTACAACTGAAATGGTTGATTTTTCATCTGGAAATCCTGCCATGATGTATGAAATCAAGGCTTTTTCTTTTCTTGCCTCTAATTCTGCAAATTTTTCTTTAATCTTTGACATTTTCCCTCAGATAATTTTGAACTTCTTCTACATCTTTGTCCCCTCTTCCAGAAAGTGTAACTACAATTGATTCTGATTTCTTACCCTTTCTTGCAACTTTGATTGCTTCTGCAACTGCATGAGCTGATTCCAAAGCTGGAATGATACCTTCGGTTCTTGTTAACATTAGAAATGCATCAATTACTTCTGTATCTGTTGCTGCATGATATTTCACTCGTTTAGTATCTTTGAAATAGGAATGTTCGGGACCAACTCCTGGATAGTCCAACCCTGCTGAAATGCTATGTGTTTCAGTAATTTGTCCTTCTTTGTCTTGAAGTAGATATGTCATCATTCCATGAAGAACACCTTTGCTTCCGGCTGATAATGTTGCAGAATGTTTTTTTGATTTTAATCCATGACCTGCAGCTTCGACTCCAATTATTTCTGCATTAGAATCTACTAGTGGGTAAAACGTCCCAATTGCATTTGAACCTCCACCAACACATGCAATAACACTGTCAGGTGTTTTGTTTAGTTTTTTCATCTGTGATTTTATTTCATTTCCAATAACACTTTGAAAATCTCTAACCATTACTGGATATGGGTGAGGTCCTACTGCTGATCCAAGCAAATAGTAAGTAGTTTCAACATTTGTAATCCAGTCTCTGATTGCCTCATTAATTGCATCTTTGAGTGTCTTTGAACCTGATTTCACTGGATGAACCTTTGAGCCTAGTAAGTTCATTCGAAATACGTTTAGTTTTTGTCTGATGGTGTCTTTGTATCCCATGTATACTTCTGCCTTCATTCCTAACGCTGCACATGCCATGGCCGTTGCAACCCCATGCTGACCTGCCCCTGTTTCAGCAATGATTCTCTTTTTCTTCATTTTTTTTGCAAGAAGTGCTTGTCCTAGTGTATTGTTTATCTTATGCGCACCCCCATGCAACAGGTCTTCTCTTTTTAGATAGATCTTGGCTCCTCCAAGTTTTTCTGAAAGATTTTTTGCAAAATATAACGGAGTTGGACGTCCTGCGTAAACCTTAAGATAATAGTCCAACTCTTTCTTGAAATTTTTATCATTTTTGAATTTCAGATAATTTTCTTCTAACTCTTCTATTGCTGGAACTAGAGTCTCTGGAATGTATTTTCCACCAAATTCTCCGAATCTACCGTTTTTAGGATATTTCAATATGCATTCACCAATTTCCTTACTTGTTCTTCAATGTTGTCACTTTTCATAATGCTTGAGCCTATTAGAAATGCATCTGCTCCGCACTTTTTTAAATATTGAATGTCTTCAGGTGTATCTATTCCACTTTCAGACAAAATAGGTATGGATTTGTTTATTTCTGATAGAATTGTTTGAGTTGTTTTGAGATCAATTTCTAATGTATCAAGATTCCTGTTGTTAATTCCAATTAAATCAGCTTCTGTCTTTAATGCATTTTCAAATTCTTGTTTTGTATGAACTTCTAGCAAAATTTGTAGTCCTTGTTTGTGTCCATATGCTATAAACTCATCAATTTCTTTAAGAAAATTCTGATCAAATAATGACTGGATTACCAGCATAAAGTCTGCTCCAATCTTTCTTGCAGCATCTATCTGAACTTTGTCAATCATGATATCCTTCATTAACATTGGAACATCTACTGCTTGTCTAACTTTCATGAAATATTCTGGAGACCCGTTGAATAGATGTGGCTGTGTTAATACTGATAGCGCTTTTGATCCTCCTGAAATCATTTGAGATGCGATGCTTACAGGATCTGTAATTGTTCTAATCTTGCCTAGAGATGGGGATGAGAATTTTATTTCTGTAAGAAGTGGGGCGTGCCTGCTAGTCGTAATAATCTGAATAAAATCCTTGTTTGATTTCTCTAAGTTAGATTCTATTTCATATACTCCATCATCAATTGCCATTTGTGAGTTATTTACTAGTTTTCTAAGAATATTTTCAGCCATCGACAATCTCCTTTAGTTTTGAAATGTCTCCTGTATTTTGTACAAACTTTTCTAATAATGAAAATGCTTTACCATCTTTAATTGTGTTTAATGCCAGTTCAACTGCTTCTTCAAAATTATTTGAAATATTTGCAACAATTAATCCTCCCGCAGCATTTAGTGCAGTTGTTTCAATCATTGCTTGGTTTGCAGTATTATTCAAAACTCCTACAAATGATTTTATCGCATCTCCTTTAGTTTGAATTTGAATATCTTTTAATGATGATCTGTGTAATCCTACAACTTCAGGGTCAATTGCATTCATCAGAACTTTGTCGTTTCTTAAAACACATACTCTATTAGTTGAACTAGTAGAGAATTCATCCATTCCATCATCTGAGCGTACTGTCATGATGTTTTTAGCACCTTTTCTTTTCAATATCTTTGGGAGTCTATCCAGATATTCTATTGAAAAAACCCCTACTAGTTGATTTTTTACTTTTGCTGGATTAGACAGTGGACCAAGTAAGTTAAACGCAGTTCTTTTTCCTAATTGTTTTCTTGCTACAGAAACATGTTTCATTGCAGGATGAAATTTCTGTGCAAACATAAAACAGATGTTATGCTTTTCTAACACATCTGCAATCTGAGATGATTCTAAATTCAAGTCATATCCAAAATATTCAAAAATGTCTGCACTGCCTGAAATCCCTGAACTAGAACGATTTCCATGCTTTGCAACAATCCCTCCTGCTGCTGCCACTACAAATGATGCTGTTGTGGATATGTTGAACGTCTGAAGTTTATCTCCTCCTGTTCCACACATGTCGATTACTGTTCCTACATTTCTAGGCTCAACTTTTAGTGAGAATTCTTGCATTTTATCTAACATTCCTAATAATTCATCATCGGTCTCTCCTTTGTCTGCAAGAATTGAAAGAAAATCTGCATTCTCAGAATCACTTGTCTTTCCAGACAGAACATCGGTCATAACTTGATTCATTTCTTCATATGTGAGATCTGTTTTTTCTTGTAGTTTTGAAATCAACTCTGTAATCATTTTTTTCTCTCCTTTACTTGATCAATAAAGTTGGATAGAATTTTTTTCCCATCTTCGGTCATGATTGATTCGGGATGAAATTGCACTCCTTGAATTAGATGTTCTTTGTGTTCTATTGCCATAACTTCTCCATCATCTGATGCAGTGGCTGTGACCTTCAAAATTTCCGGAATTATAGTTTTGTCTCCGACTAGACTGTGATAACGTGTTGCTCTAAATGGATTTTTTACATTCTTGAACAGTTCTGAATCAATATGTTTTACTGGACTTGTTTTCCCATGTCTTACACATCCTGCGTTAGTTACTTTTCCTCCAAACGCATCAATTATTCCTTGATGTCCTAGACATACTCCTAGAATGGGTATACTCGAACCCATATTTTTGATTACATCACTACATACTCCAAAGTATTTTTTGTCTTCGGGTGTTCCTGGTCCTGGTGAAATAATTATCGCATCATAATTTTTTTCTTGAATTTCATCTAGAGTAATCTTGTCATTTCTAATCACATCACAATCTACTCCTAACTCTCCCAAATATTGCGCTATATTGTAAACAAATGAATCATAATTATCAATGATTAAAAATTTCATGTTGATGCCTCCTTTAGTGCTTGAAGCATTGCCCCTGCCTTATGCTCTGTTTCTTTAAACTCATTTTCTGGGATAGAATCTGAAACAATTCCTGCACCCGATTGAACAAATCCCTTGCCCTCCTCAATGAATATGCTTCTTATCGCAATTGCAAAATCACAACATCCATTATATGAGAAATATCCCACTGCTCCTGCATATGGTCCTCTGGCTTCTGTCTCTAATTCATCAATAATCTCCATGGCTCTGACTTTGGGAGCTCCTGATACTGTTCCTGCTGGAAACACTGCTTGAAACGCATCAAACATGTCATTTTTAGGCGCCAAATTTCCTACTACGTGACTTACAATATGCTGAACATGACTAAATCGCTTTATCTCCATTAATGATTCTGGATGAACTGTCCCATATTTGCAGACTCGTCCGATATCGTTTCTTCCTAAATCTACCAACATTGTGTGTTCTGCTAACTCTTTTTCATCATGAATTAATTCCTCTGCTAACTGCTTGTTCTTTTCTTCATTTTCTGTAATCTTCCTAGTACCTGCAATGGGGAATGTTTCAACTTTGTCATCTGTAATTCTAACCAGCATTTCAGGAGATGCTCCAATGATTGTTTTGTTGTCTTGTTTGAGATGATACATGTATGGTGATGGATTTAATTTTCGTAATGTTTTGTAAAGTGTAAGATTGTCTCCATCTGTATTGAAAGCAAATTTACGTGACAATACTACTTGGAAAATATCTCCATCGTGAATGTACTCTTTTGCTTTGTTTACAATTTTTGAGAATTTTGATTTATCCATATTTGGTGTTACGTCACTTGAATGAAACTCTCCAAATTCATCGTCGGTCATTATTAATTTGTCAAATCTATTTTCATCATGATAAAAATAAAATAATTTTTTTTGTAAATTATCATACAATAATCCATCATCGTATACTCCAAATTCCATTAGCGGTTGAGGGGAGTTGTGTTTATCTGGAATATCTTCTACCATTCTGATTGCATCATAATTTACAACACCTACTGCGCCTCCAAGATATCTGTAACTTTGATCATCTGATTTTCCTAATACTTTTTTTAGTTCTAAAAATGGGTCATTTGTCTGAATTGTTTTGATTTTTTCATCTTGAATAATTTCTACTTTGTCTGAATATCCTTTTAGAATAATTTTGGGATCAAACCCCATTACAGAAGTTTCAGCTAAAACTTCTGGACCTGTTAAAGATTCAAAGAGAAATGAATGAGAGTAATTTCTTGAAATTTTGTTGTAAATTTGAAATTGGTTTTCAGATAAATCTAGTGGTATTACTTTTGCTTGAGTCTTTCCAAAGGTGTCCACCCATAGACAAAATTCTAGCGGTTTATTATTTAATTATTTTCTCTTTTTAACGGATTATTGGGCTAAATCATGTATTTTTCACTTATTTGGTGCCTGAAATTGGCAAACATTAGATTTTTGACTGATATACTTTGATTCTTGGTTCTGGATAACTTGTCAGACTATCTATTGTGAAGAAAAATGAAAAATTTGGAAAATATGATATCTCAGTTGTGAATAACCATGACATTTCTATAAATCAATTTTTTATTAAAGAGACTTGTGATTTCTAAGACCAAACTAAATTCTTACTCTGAAGTCATCTCAACCAAATTTCCAATAATTCTATCTAATAGTTTTGGATGTGTCTCCTTTAACCACGATATGATTTTGGGTTTGTCTGAGATGGAATAGGTCTTGTTTCCTATTTCAAAGTCTCGTGAGACAACTTGATTTTTAATTAGTATGGTAAGTGATTTGGAAATTGATGGCCGAGATTTATTGATCTCTAATTCTAATTGTGATTGGGTACAACTCTTTTTCTCCAATAGAGTAAGTATGATTAGTCTGTTTGTTGAATTTAGTAACATCTCATAGAAATCTATCTTTTGAGATTCTAGTAGAGGATTGTAAAAGATTGAAAACTTTGTTCTCTTTTCTTTGAGAGTTCCATTCTGCAAGTATTTTGAGACATATTTTGTAACGGTTTCACAGGAACATTCACAATTTTTTGTTAAACTATTTAGGGTATGTGGCTCTTTTAGAACCAAATTCAATAGTTTTTCCGGACAATTCTTCATTTCTATTCAAAAAAAAAAAAATATCTTTAAAACTATTTTGCTGAAAACCAAGTCATGTGAAACGTTATGATCACAAACATTACAATTATCAAAATTCCTAACATTTTTTCTTGTTTGTATGGTGATTTAATCAACAACTTTTTCTTATATTCTGAGAAATAACATTAATGACCTGTGAAATATTGGGTATAAACGACAAGAAACATGTCAATTGTCATTTAAATTGTAAAGTGGACTAAATTGGAATCACTTTTGTCTAAATTGATAATTTCTTTGGGCTCCAAATAATTACCGTATAGTACGGTACCTTTATAGCATAGTTGATCGTAGTATAATTGCCATGCAGGGGGTAAATCGAACAGTTTTGCAAGATATGCAGATTCGCAAAAAACAACGTGTTTTGACTTCAGTAAGTAAAGTTGAGTGCTACGTATGTGGCAAAGGATTAGAAGACGGTCACTCTATTACTGCAAAAACTTTACCAAATGGAACTGTTCTATTTTGCGATGTCCATTATTCATTACAATAATGTCGGAAAACGTTCATTATTCAAAATAATACGTTTTCTTCTCCTATTTTCTTAAAAAAATATTGACTAAACTATTCATTAATTGATGAAATAATGTCAAAATATGATTATTATTTGAAGTGATGATTTTGTTTTTTCTTTTACCTTCTAAAAATACTCATCAAAATTTTTTATTGTATCATTCAAGTACAACATTCTTCCTTCAAGAATGTGATTTCCAATTATTGCTTGTTCTTTTTTAGAAAATGATTTTCGAAATTTACTAACTCTGATAACTCTTTCATCAACTTCATCAATTACATTGTTCCATTTCTTCATTTTTGGAAAATTTAATGCTAAATCTCTGGCTGTAATTGTGAGGTGATTTAAAAAAAGTGATATTATCTCAAAACTATAGACCTTTTCTTCAATTGATAATTTTGAATGGTTATCTTTAAGATGAGATAACTTTTCATCAAATTGATTTAGTAAATTATTCATCTGTTGTAAATAAAATGTATTTTTTTCGTCAATATTTTTATAAACTGAGTAGAATATTGCAGTTGTTTTTTGTCTTGGTTCTTCTATCCTAATCATTCTTCCTATTGTTACTGCTTCATTAATTGTATCGTAAGCTGTTTGTCTAGCCATGATCCTCTCATTAACAATTTGACTAACTAACTTGTTACTTTGCATCATAGGTTTTTCTTTCAGAATATCTTCAATCTCTTTTATTCTGTCTTTTAATTTTCTATCCATGTTTTGTTTTATCTTATTTATTATAATAGTCTTTTGATTATTAGACTAGACTATATTTAAGTAGACTAGTCTAGAAAATAGTGGGATTATATCTATTCCAATTTACTTATTGATGCAATGATGCCTAGAAAACTAGAACCTCAACCATCGCCTACAGAATTGATTAAAAATCGAGAATATTGGAGGAATAAAATCCTCCATTTTAGGGGCAAAAAAATCGTCTATGACCAAGATATACGCACAGGAAAGTGCTATTTCTGCACAAAATTAGGCAAGACCCAATGGAAGCAGAAAACCTACCTACATCATGACTACTATGATGATTCAGATCCCCTTGCATATACAGTAGAAGTATGTGGAAAATGCCATCGTAAGGTAGATCCTAACAATAGGAGATTGCTTGATAGGTACTACTATGGACGATTCAATCCTTACAGATAGCAAAAAATAATGTCGAAAAATAGACCTTTGACATTACAATAACTTCTAAATTTTTTTTATATTCCAAATTTTTTGCGATGAGCATTTTTCCATGCTGTTGCAATATCTCTTTCTTCTTTGGTAATGTCAATCTCTAATGGTGATTCTGGTAAAATTCCATACTTTGTTAGCACTTTACGATATTTTCTATAATATGCTTCAATTTCTAATAGGAGCAATTTTACTAATTCTTGAATCTTTCTTGCTTCTTCATCCATCTCCATATCTCGTAATTTGTTTACCTTTTTTTGAGTAATTTTCATTTGTTTGAATCTTCGATTGTATTCTCCAAGTATCCTTAATTCTGAATTATTTTCAATTAATTTTGAATCTTTTCTAAATTTCATTTTTTATCCCATCCTTTTATCTTGATTCTATTTTTTTGATTTCTTTTTTGATTTTTTCAATGTTATCTGTCCATATCTTTATCATTTTTTCATTATTTTCAATCTTTTTTGAATTCTCAATATTGTTGAATTTTTCAAGTTTTTCCATTTCTTGAATGTATTTTTTCAAAGTCTCTTCTGCTGACACAAGATGTTTTTTTTGTAAGGCTAACACTTTTTTTGATAGGAAATTCAATACTTAATGTTTGGAGTATTCATTAAAAAATAATTCTTTTAAAAATCCTTTTTTTTGATTCTCTTACTCTCGTTTTTTGCCCCATTTGTGCTCATTTTGCAGATGAATTTCTAATTTTTTAGGAGTTCCCAATACAACATTGCAAATAAGACATCTGTAACTCAAGGAGATTTTTTACGTGTTCTGAGTTTAAAATTAGAGGTTATTGTGAAAAATCATTCTTTATCGATATTCTTGTTATACTCTTCTACTTTTTTATTGTATTCTTCAATCTCGTTGTTTTCTGAATCTGTGTCTTCAAATAATTCTGGATTTTCTTCTTGAGCTTTTTTCATTAATTTTGCAAATGTTTTAGGATCATCTTTTTGTAATTCTAATAAGATTTTTCCAATTGAATCATCTAAGTTACTCACAAATTTAGTAAAAAATCGTGATACTTAACAATACTGTGAATCTTTGATTAGTATGCCTCTTGACAAGATGACTAACCCTGGAGATTTTATCCCTACTCACAAGTCCATTATTTTGCATCTTCATGGTAATCCTGTTGCATGTATTATTGATACTCAAAATAATTTTAATGAAATAAGGGATAATCCTTCTCTTAAGGCAAATCTTACAGGTTTTTTAAACAAAGATGACAAAATTGGTCTTTTGATAGGGTTTCAATTAAAAATAAAGACTGATGATCAGTTTCTTCAATTCACTGTATATCCTAACGATGAGTTTGTCGAAACAGTGATCTTTGATGAACGAATTTTTATAATTGATGAAAAAATGAATCCGCTTTTTTCTTTAAAAATTAATACTGACCAATTTGTAAAAACAAAATCTGAATTTGATAAATTTCAAAAGATGATCAAATAACTTAGCATTACTTTCTCCAAAACTTTCAAAATCTTTAGAAAATGTTCAATTCATATTGAATCATTTTTCATTTTTTACTATTGGTTAGAATAAACGAAATTGAAAACATGCCTTTCACAGTTAATCATATCGAATTTGAGAATGAAATGTTATTCATAGAAACTGATGAAGTTTTTTGGATTAACAAGGAAGAAGTTAATAGATTCCTTGTTGGTCCTGTGGGGCTGAAGAAATTCTTTGCTGATCCTGAACGAATGATAGATGTTAATGAAAGAAAAAACAAGATTCACACAAAGATTCAAAAAGTTCCTTTTACTGAATTAGAAATCTCAATCAATCCTAGTTTTGAAAATAAATCTCACTGGATTTTTAACAATTCCTAAAATCATTGGAAATCCAATCATTTTTTAGAAAATCAAAAAAAATTACAGAAATGATAATCCATAAATTACAAAATTTCTATGTCCTTTTGACTTTGCAACCCCTAAGAGAAGTTCGCGAGCTTTTAGGTAAGGCATTGTCATAATAGGTAAAGATCACTAAATGATCCATCTGATGATCGTTTATTGAAAAATTGTTAAATAACGATATTTTTGGTATTTTTCTATGAATTGGTATGATGGAATCCCCTTTTTAGAAGATGATCTTGAGGAGATTCTAATTGAATAAAGAACAAATCGCTCAAGAGATACATGATTTTGGTTTAAGCGTTCTAGTTGATGAAGAAGTTTTACATGAAATGTATTTGGCAATAAAAGAATACAAAAATCAAAACGATTCTGTAAAACACAACATCCATTCTAAACAATTAATGTAACATTTGTCAAAGTTTAGCATTAAATTACTATTGTATTCTAAATTGATTTATGCCTAATTTTACTCAGATGTTGAAAATAAGAGAACCTACTCTTCTTGATAGAGATGATGGGCATTGGTATCAAACAAAATTTGACAAAGTCTATCCTTCTATTAACACAATTCTATCTGCAACTGCCCCTGAAGAAAAGAAAAATGGCTTGGCTTCTTGGAAAGAAAATGAACCTGCCCATGAATACATAACAGCACAATCTCAACATATAGGAACACAATCCCACCAAATAATTGAAGATTATTTAAGACAAAGTCTAAATTTTGAAGAATTTGATTTACTTCCTATTGCCCACTTTCATAATCTTAAACCATACTTGGAAAACATCTCTGATGTTACCTGTATCGAACAGAGAATGTATTCTGATAAACTTCAGGTAGCAGGCACTAGTGATCTTATTGCAAAATACAATGGAGAGTTGTCAATTATTGATTACAAGACAAAACGAAAACCTCAAGTTGATGAATACATGTATGAATACTATTTACAGACTACTTGTTATGCTCAAATGTTCCATGAAGTCACAGGTCAGGAAATAAACCAAGTAGTAATACTTGTTAGTAGTGAAAAAAACACTCGTCAAGAATTTGTTAAATCCTGCGATGATTATCTTGAGCCATTACATGAACGCCTAGAAAAATATTACCTGAACAACGAAGTGATGTCATGAAATCTTGGATGCCTCCTGCGATACTGATAGTTATCTTATCCGGAGTATTGATCTACATGTCTTATGGGAAATGATCATTCTCGTACACATCCACATTTTACATAAACAACTTTGAATTCTCCCTCACTCTTTATGTTATGAGACATTGGTCTTCTACAGTGTTGACACTCTGTAAACCCATGATATTCTTCAACTGGAACAACTTTGTATTGCCATGATTTTGTTTTTTCATCCCAATACACTGAATTAATTTCAGTTGGATTCTCCATGATTCTAGTTTTGGTTTGACAATATTTGAGAATTTCTAGGCTCGATTCAACTATATAGAATTGTAGAATATTGTAGTTCCTTTACTGAAGATCTATTTACTTTGAAATCAATCATACATCATGAAATACGAAGATTTTGATTTCATCGAATGTTATGATGATGATGACTATGACTTTGATGATGATTAGTTACTCTCTAATCTTGAATTATTTTTCAATTACTTACTCTTAACTGGAATTTTTGAAACATTCCTTTCAATATCTAATATGATTGTCTTATTTGAAATTAGATTTGTAATGTCAAAATCTGAATTTTATAATAAAAAAACTTGATATAAAATAAAATGCTTGAAAATTATTTTCTACTTTTCACTTTCTAGGTCTTTTCCGAGGGTGTTTCTCGTAATATTTTTCAACATTTTCATTCCATTCTTTATTCTCTGGTAGACGTGAACGTGGATGTGGTCTTTTACCTTTTTTTGACAAAAGATCACTATTTTCTTCGTAAAACCTGTCTATTTCTGTAATTAAAACGTCTAGAAATTTAGATGCATCTTTAGCTTCTTGACTTTTAGGGTCTCGATGTGTCAATATTGATTTTACAAGTGTATCAACTTTGGCTGTTTTTATTTTGTATTCATAGCGAACTCTATTTTCAAATGTAATCATTAGGATTTTTTCTATACCTTACTAGTGTATATTCATTTCATTAACTGAATAATTTTGTACATGCATCCATGCTCTAGTTTAAACCTGTAAAATTCACAAAAAAACCATGTCTGAAAAATCTCAAAATACTGATTTTGAATTTTTTGAAAAATTAACAAAAAAATACTTTTTAGAATTAGAACAAAATGTCCTTCATATCCAACAAACATTATTTGATTTACAAAATGAATATTACAAATTATGGAAAAACCATGTCCTCTCTCAAATTTCCCTTCAAAAAGAATTTTTTATCAAATCTGGTTTTAATTACTCATTGCCTAATACCACAAAAGATATGATTGAAAACACATCTGTTCAAACCATACATCTTAGTTCGATATTTCATAAAATGATAATCACAAACATTGAACAAGGAAAAAACTATGTAAAAACATTCAATGAGAATTTAGAAATATTTGTTAATTTAAACAGGAAGATGATTCAAAATTGGATTTCTGTGTTTAATTCAAATCAAAATAACTAATCTCAAAAAATCATCTGAAAATTTAATTGGGTTTTTGAGATTATTGTAAAATATTTAGATCTTTGATAGAATTTTCTTTTTTATTTCTTGAAATTCTTTTACAGTAATTACTCCTTGTTTCTTCAACTCTCCTAATTTTTCTAATTCTTCGAGGTGTTTTTGTGTAGATGTCGTTAATCTTTTTGAAATCTGCCTCTTTACTGTATCTGATTTTGTAGATTTTTTGAGTTTGGTGGTAAGATTTGCTTTCTTTTTTGAAATTACTTGGCTAATCTCAAATCCTTTCTTTTTTGCATGTTTGATAATTTCATCTGATTTTTGTTTGGTTATCTCATCAACTAGTTTATGGTTTTTTGCCATTTTGCCTAATTCTTGAGTTTTTTTACGTGCTAATTTACTTTGAAATTTCAAATCTTTGATTATCTCATTTTTTGTCTTTTTCTTGAAGCGTCTTGTATATTCCTCAATTACTAGAATTGGAAATGGGCTGTATTCTACATCTAAATAATATTTGATTATTGTATCATCTGGTAATTTTTTTAGATATTCTTTAATTGATTTTTCTGATTTTAACATCATGATTTTTTCTCAAATCGTTCTCTTAAAAAGATTGATTTAATGAAATGTCTCAAATCTGTTTTCTTGATATTCTTCATCGTAAATTTTTCTGATTTTGTTTTCATCAACTAATTCATTTAAGATTTTTTCTATCTCTTCTTCTACCATATCAAATCTTCTGTGAATATGTCGTATGGCAGTTGTTTCATTTATCTCTGATCTGTTTTTAATATATTCAAAAATTTTTTCTTTAGTATCTTTACTCATAATTATCATTCAAACGAATATTATTTTAAAATTAGTATCTAGAAATCAATGTACATTTCGTAGAACAAACATCGAAGTTTGAGATGAAATCTTTTCTGCAAACTTTACAGTTTTTTCCATACCTTGTTTTAGAAAAATTTTTCTGCCAAGTACTTTGCAAACTGGTTTCTTCAAATTAGTGTAAACTAATTAGCATGACCTAATTAGTCTGTTCTAATTTTACTATGATTTAAATTCATTTTTTTTAAAACCCAATTATGAAAGATATTTCTTGTCGCAAGTGTGGTGAGCAATTACATGTGTATAAAAAATGCAGTATTTGTTTCAAGCCCATTCAGTTTACTTGTCAAAAACTTGGCCATACAACAGATGAAGAAATTCATTCTCAGTGCATGTTAATGTAAGAACTATTTGATTATTCTAAACTGAGTTCAAAGTCTTGTTTTGAAATCACTCATTCCAGATAGGTTGTGATTTTAGCCATTCAATCAAGTCTTTGTATAATTTGCTTTTGTGCATGTTTAGTACTCCAATTTCAAGATTAGTTGATGACTTTACTGTTTTAGTATAGTTTTCATATTTCGCAAAAACGATTTTGTCAAGATACATTTCGTTTTGCATCTCTTTTTTAGCTAATTCTTCAGATTCAGTCATAGCAAAACTTGCAAAAAGTACTCCGTCAACCCAATATGCATTGGCTGATTCTAATGATGACATCATTCCAATTAGATCATCTAAATCAAGTTTGACCATATCTCGAACGTAGATTTTTTCATATGGTTTATGGATAAAATCTGTCATATCGTTAATCTATTGAGTAGTTTAATGAGTATTTGGAAATTTTATAACTAGTTTTTAACAAATTCATTCATGACTGAAACATCAGAAATTTCGGAACATGATTTGTTTGTAACAGAGTTTCCTAAACGTGGATATGGGGTAGTAGACTATCTTCAAGGACGTGTACATTTTGCGTTGCTTGATCAAATGAAACTCATGCATACTTCTGGCATGACTCAAGAACAAATTAAAGAAACTATTCTTATTCGTGTAGAAGAAATCATTGAAAACTTTGAGCCTGAAAAAGAATCAAAAAGTTCTTGATTCCATCTTGGAAGAATTCGCCATAATGATCTTGTGGCATTTACAATAACAATTCGTATGTGGCATATCATTATCCATTCTGTATTGGCACTCTTTTGTATGTTCTATTTCTGACAATTTTTTGTGTTATTTTTTGGTTGGGTCGCGACTAAGAATGTTTAGAACATGTTCAATGATCTGTTTTTGCCCACCTTCATGAAGATCCATTCTAACTGTATCTGAACCCATACTGACAAAGATTAGGTTTTCATCTCCTAGCGGAAATGTTATTCTTGTAATCTTTTCAAACGCTGCTACTGCATACAAACCGTTTCCAATTTTTGGTTGAAGATGTTTTCTTCCTTTCCAAGCTTGAGCAGCTCTTTTTAGAGATGCTTCTGTCTCTTCTTGTGACAAGTAATTTGTCACACTTTCTCTGTGGTTTGTGGCAAGAATATTTCCTTCAATATCTGTGACTATGCTATGTCGTATGTTTACATCTGAATCCATTATTCTCTTTAAGAGATTTTCAAAATTCATCAAATAATATACGTCAAAATATTACTTAAGCAGTTCTGCAATTATGATGAACTTTTGATTTCAAAATACTCCTGTATCTCTAAATTGAGTTTTTTCACAAGTGATTCATCTGTAAAATCTGATTTTTTTTAACAACTCCCATGTGTCTTCAATTCCTTGTTTTAGAACAAATAGTGTTCTTTTATCATCACAATGCACATTCTTGTTATACTGATTGCAGAATTTATGTCTAAAATCGAAAAAATCCTTAGATTTTTCTAAGATGTTCCTTGATTGATTTGTTCTTTACATCAATACTGTGAACTGTAATTTCTAGGCCTATCATTCGTCTGAAATCAGCCAAGATAGACCAATTGCTTCTTCCCATGATGGATTATTATTGTCATTATTCATGATTTGGTATGGGTAATTTTCTATTTAACAAGAATGAATGATTCATCAGTATCAAAAACATGAACAAATTAGTAGATATTCTTTATATGAAATTTTGAGTATTATTGTTACCCGACCATGGATGGTTTGATTCAATTTTTTTGAATCTTGCCATTTCTTAATTTTATAAAGTTGACATTTTTTCATAGTAGAATTCTTGTTTTTTCAAATCTTTTTCATTAATGATTCTAAATTTTCTAATTGGGATGAGTTTTGATATTTCTTCGTATGTTAAAATGTCAATTGCATCTGCTGCAAATGCAATTTGTAAAAGTGGCGCCTTTTCTTCTATGATGGGTTTTACTTGATTGTACCCGCTGCTCTGTCTCATACCTGTCCTGAACAATCCAATGTGTTTATCACTTTTTGAAATTTGTGGATCTTGGTAGCAGCATATTGCAAATTCGTCATCTTCTTTTTCAATAATTGTCAACCTGGTGAATTTTTCACTCCATTTTTCAAGATTCTTGGAAATTTCAATTGCTTCATCTTTGTCTTCAAAAACTATTGAAACTACTATTCTGTCTTTTTCATGAGCCCATGAAATTCCATAAAAATTTTTTCGCCAGTCAATATCAAATGACATGAAATTACTGGAAAAAATCTTACATTAATTCTTTCTAATTACTAAATGAATTTAATTATAAAAAAATACTAGCAATCTTTGTCACATTCACATTTTCTGCTTGTAAACAGATTTTTGAATGCTTCAAATCTTGACTGGGTAACTGATGGTTTAGTTCTTCCAACAATTTTGAATAATTTGATTCCAGTCTCAGAGCTAGTTCCTCTCAATGCCCATGATCCGTTTTTCATAAGATACGGCTGTGGGTCTTTCATAGATACTTTTTTTCGTGCCTTGATATCGTATGCCTCTATTACTGACATGTGCCCTAATTGCAAAATTTCTATTATTAATTACAAGTGAATTTTTTCACAGAATTAGCTAAAAAATCATTTTTTCAAACAAAGTCATGTAGAGATTCTTGGCAAAGAAATTACATATTTAGCATTTTTTCCATATAATTGATAACCCTAGTTAAACTGGAAGTAATTTACAAAAACAATAGATTATCTGAAAGTAATTTTGTAAATTAGTTTTTAATTTAATTTTATTTTAAACAAATGTTTGGAAATCAATTATTAGTTTTTTTATATTTCGAGTCCAAATCTATTATGACGCCTTCGATTAGTGGTCTAGGCATGCTATAAACGACCACTATTCCAAGACGTTGTTAGTCCCTTTTTTTCAATAATGCTTCTTCAGGAGATTTGTCTTTGTTTGACTCCCAATGCCAATTGTGGTGTTTTTTCCAATGTTTTTCTAACTCCTCTGTTGTTGGCTCTTTTCCTAATGGGGTGCCACATAATTTACACTGTATCATTTTTCTTCTCTTCTTTTTTCTTTTTTGGTTTTATTATGGGATGACATTGTGCTGGTAAGTTTTCATCCTCCATGTAATGACACTTCAATTCTTGAAAATAAGTATTTGTTTAAACAATCTTTTTTAATGATTTTGATTTTTTATTTTTAAAATTCTTTGTTTTATCTCTTTTTCTTTTTTGTTCTGAATCCATGATCGAATACATTTGACCTGTTTTGCATAGTTTCATCTCCCCTGTAATGTTGTCATGCATTGATTCTATTTTTCCATCTGATAGCAATTCTCCAATCACATCCCATGCTTTACTTTCAGATATTTCAAACTTGTATGGAATTGTTGTGACTTTGGTAAAAAAACCATTTTGAGAATTTCTTAAAATAAATTTTTCAACTTTTTGTTCAGTGGTTAGGGATGGTCCTTTTTTTGGAAATTTCCTGTATGGTCTTTTTTGTGACATGTTTAGTCAAGACATAATCTAGTATTTTAGAGAATCACTCTGAATTTATTGTGTCAGGATCGTTATTTCCTGGCAAATACTTGTCTCCTAGCATTCCTTTCATTTTCTCATCAAACTCTTCTTGTAGTCGTGTTAGATACATCTCAGCTTCAGTTTCATCTTCTGGTATTCCAGTATCTGTGTCATAATTGAAACCTGTCGCTAAATGATAAAATTCCTCAAAAAATTCCTTACAGTCAATTACATCTGCCTCTGAATCAATAGATACAACAAAACATTCATTCTCAATTCTGTAATTTAGGCAAATTTCTTCTTCAATCATAATATCTGCCATGACTGACATGAGATATGGCACATGTTTTTCCTCAACTCTCTTCTCATTTTTGTTTGAAATCCATAGCTCTTTACCATCAAGCATGTTATCAAACGTCTTGACTACCATCTCTCGAATTTCCGAATCTAGATGTGCTAATTTTGATTTCCATACATTCTCATCATATTCTTGAGGTTTTACGTAGATAGCATCAAATCTCAAGTCTTCATTCAACTGATCAAATTCCCAAATCTGTTTGTTTGTCCACATTGGAGAATATTTTCTTATTAATTCTCTTGTAGTCTGATTCAATAGCTGTTGCTATTTTTTTCCATTGTTTAATCTTAACTAGATTACTGAATTCCTGATTTCAGATATTCAATAGTACATTCTGCAAGCTCTTTGTCTGAATGTTTTTTTATGTCATGTTTACAATTGGGGCAAATTCCTTGCTCTTCAACAAATTCATCTCCTACTTGTTTCATACAACATTCCATTAATTCTGATGTAGAATGGGACTCCATAGAGAGTTTACATGTTGGGCACTCTGTCATATTTTTCTAAATTTTCAATTGCTAATAAATTATATTTAATTTTGAAATCTATACCATATGGAATCACAAAAATTTCAAAATAAAATCAGATGTACTTGTAATGACTCTGTTAATTTTGAAATTATAGATGAGATTGAGTGTGATTGGGGTTCACATGTAGTAATTCAATGCCCTAACTGTCAAGAATTATTTTCAATAGATAATTCATGTCCAGCATTTTGTAATGTTTTAGATTTGGAAAAAAACAACTTTGAATTGTTTTCTAATAAAGAAAAATTTGATTATACTTT
This sequence comes from uncultured Nitrosopumilaceae archaeon, assembly GCA_964343515.1. Lineage (GTDB taxonomy): Archaea > Thermoproteota > Nitrososphaeria > Nitrososphaerales > Nitrosopumilaceae > Nitrosopumilus. The sequence continues at coordinate 206,146 of CAYFJT010000001.1, read as the reverse complement.
GAATTCTCATCCTAATTGATTAGGCCACAGATTAAAGTTGATAATCAATGTCGTATACTTTATCCGATTATCAACCATCCATCTTATCTCTATGGCAATACCTTTCCTCTAAAAGTTCTGATAAAATAAAAAAACAATGTAAAAATTGATTTTTCTAATCAAAAAAACTAATCTGATTAACCAAACAAAATAATGAATCCTGCTACTAATGCTGCTACTGAGATGCCCATCCACATGTAAAATCTACCATTCATCATAAACTATGCAAATTATCTGAAATTAATAGTTTAGACTTGGAAAGCAAGCAAGTTTGATATCTTTTTTGCATCGACTCTTTGGGAGTTACGGCCAGATATCAAACAGGCAATCACCTTGCTTCCAATATTTGCGATGATTTGTATTTTCAAAAATTCATAAAATAAAATGTGTCTTGTATTTTAATCAAAATGGGTTAAAAAAATGATCCATTTTTTAATAATTTGTTTTTCGTGCCTGTCATTTTCTTTTCAAGACTTGATTGAAATCCAAAATGATGTCATTTTATTAACTTCTCACAATATGTCAAAGAACCACTCAAAAACATTCTTGCTTCTTTTTATGGATAATTTCCATAGAATTCTGTCTTGATACACACTTTTTAGCAAAAAATTTTTCAATTCTAAGATTCAACATCATTTACTTGTTAATCATGTGTAAAGGTATTCAAAAAAATGGCATACATGAAAAATGTCCTTTCATTTATGATGGTGGCTGGAATGATTCTGAACTAATTGAGCACCAAAATTTTCACAAATCTCAAGAATCTCAAAACTACTCCTGGTTAGGATTTGATTCCTCTCAACCTATTGGAAAGTTCAGTGGACGTGATGGAAAACAGCCTTGATCACAATCTAATTATTTTGAACTTGACAAATTATCAAAATAATGACTGAAAATGAAATTTTATCTTGGACCAAACATTTTTCTCTAAAATGGTCTGATTTTAAAGCAGAACATAATCCTGCATCGTATGAGGATTCTCATAGCGTCATAAAGTATGGATTTACTTGGACTGTTGATTCTGAGAAAATGGGAAGTGAGATTTTGTTTCTCATAAAGAATATTCAGATCTCAGTTGAATTCTGTCCTTTATTATCTTCTGTTAGGTCTTCTGAAAAAAGCGATCAACTATTAAAATATGAACAAGGACGTTTTGATTTAGCAGAATTAGTTAAACGAGAAAACATTTCTAGTTTACAAACAAAGTTTGAAGGGGAGACATTTCCAACACGAGGAAAAAACGAAGAGCAAAGAAAACAATTTGCCAAGGAAGACTCTGGGAAAATGATTGCTCAAGAAGTTGAGCAATTGCAAAATATTTTAGAAAAAAGACTCTATCAATACGATGAAACTACCGAGTATGGGAATAATTTAGAAAAATTATCTGAATATGATGTTGAATTTGAACAATTAAAATCATAAAATATCTTGCACTGCAGACTTGATTTTTATTAATTCTGACTAATTTTAATGAAATATGAAAACTGCCAAATTGCCTAAATTCAATTGGGATGATATCTCTGAATTAAATTCTGGTCACACTCCTGAAGAATGGGGAACAGCTAAAAAAAAGTCATTGCCTAGAACATTTGTTGCATATACTGTATCTTGGGATGTTTAGCGCTGTTTCTCAAAAATTTTATTTTCTTGAATTGAATTAATGTAATTTACCAAACCTCGATAATATTTTAAATGAAAATCAATATCCCTGATTTCTGTTTGTTTTAATTCTTCTAGTTCTGGACCAAAATCTCTTTTATCTGATTGAATTTGATTCAAAGTGTTTTCATTAATTTCAATCATGTGAAATAGACTGTGAAGAACTTCTTCTTTTGTTAGTGTTCTTTCACATGATTTACGCAGTAATGCTTCAACCCAATCCATGTCACAATGTAACCAAGTTGTTATATCATCACCTGAATGTGATTTTTTCTTACCTTTGCTCTATTTTTTTTAATTGAGTTCTTGGCGATTATTTTGCTCTTTTTTCCTATTCATTATTTCCTTGTTTCTTTCAACATCTGAATGAATCTCTACGTGGTCGTATAATGCCTCTTTTGAATCAAAAAGTTGCTCACAGTAATAACATTGATGCATTTTAGAACTACACCCTTCTAAGATAAATCATTTTTTTCAAATTCAAAAAATTCACGTCATTTTATATAAAATAAAAAGAAACTTTGGTGGATTATCCACCAGCTTCGTATGCTGCTCTTACTTCAGCTGCTCTGTCACCAAATGGGTCTTCGTGCCATTGTTCTTTATTCAATTGCACCATTCCACTATCTGATGTGAAAATCCCCTGTTCAGAGGCGGGTGCTAGTACTGCATCATCTCTAAGATAATTCTCTTGGTTATCATGTGCATAGACCATTATTCCGGCCAATGCAGCTACTCCGATTGCAATACCTGCGTAAATCGTTGCGTTTCCCATGTTAAAAATTTTGAATTTTTTCTATTAATTCAGTAGGTCTTCAGTGCAATGCAGTGAAAGAATCAGTTAACTTTGATGTTGATCTCAGAATTGCATATGGGCAATTCATTTGATTCATTTTTGAATTCTTCAATTAATTGTAATTGTAATTCTTTTGGATTTTCAGAAAAAACTCTTTGGTAAAATTGAGTTTTCTGTTTGCATTCATTATCTTCAAAATCTGTATCTACATACTTTGTAAATGTCTTCTCAAGATTGTCAGTCTCTCCGATGTAAATTGGATACTTGCTTCTATTGTACAAAACATAGACTCCTGAATTTGGTTTGACAAATTTTGCACTCTCTAACCAAACTCTCATTTTATCATCAAGTAATTCCATAATCTTTGATCTATTTACTAGATATTAAATTGAGACCCAAAAATTTTGATATTACAAGAACCTTCATGCTATTAATATAAAGAAAAATCAAGATTAATTCTGTCTATTTTAGAAAAATTTCCTGAACAATTTACTCCTAGATCTATTCAGAAAGAAATTATCTCTGATATTGAAGAGCAATTCCGTTCTGGATATAAAAAAATCATTTTGTGTGCTCCAACTGGCGTTGGAAAATCTCTAGTTGGCGCAACTGTTTCAAAATATTTTGAGAGCTCATTTACTGTAACTGCCTCAAAACATCTCCAAGATCAATACATCAAAGATATTCCATTTTTAAAACCAGTTAAAGGAAAACAAAATTTTCCTTGTTTGAAATTAATGTCTGCTGAAAAAGTCGAAAATTCTAGAAGGGCCATGAGATGGGGTTTGACTTGTGAAAAAGGAGAATGTCTTGAACGCACTAGTAAAAATGGCAAAGAGGTAATTGAGACTTGTAAATTCAAGCCTACAATAAAGCAAGTTGAAGAAAGTACCTATGATTCAAACTCTTGTCATTATTATCTTCAAAAATATGAGGCACTAGTCTCAAAACATTCTCTGTGGAACTATCATGCTTTTTTCCAAATAATGAAGTTTAACAAAAAATTGTTTGAGGACTATTTGGATAGAAAAGTATCTGTTTTTGATGAAGCTCACAAAATTGAAGACCAAATTATTCAATTTGTAGGATTTGATATATTCAGTGGCCAAGTTGATGAATGCAATCTTAATGCTGACAAGTATGACTTTACAGATTTAGATTCAATGATATCTCTAACTGATGATATTGCATATTCTTATGCAAAAAAAATCAAAGACATTAAGGAAAGTCCTACATTTGAAAATGATCCTGATTATGAATTAATTTCAAAATTAGAAAGACGTTATGATAGAGCAGCTCAAGCAAAAATTGACATCTCATCTGATAAAGATAATTTTGTTGTAAATGATCCTATCCGTGATTTGAATGGCAACTTTAGAACTATTTCTGTAAAGCCAATCGATGTTTCAAAATTTGCTCAAGAATTTTTTGAAACTGAATATCAAATTTTCATGTCTGCTACAATTGATAAACAAAGTTTTTGTGAAAACATGGGTTTAGAAAAAGATGACGTTGCATTTGTTGACACTCCAAAATCTCCATTCCCAATTGAAAACCGAAAAATTGATTTACTAAACATTAGACGACTAAGCTATGGTTCTACTGACGAAGATGAATTACAAGTCATCAAGACAATTGATAGAATTTTAGATGAGCATTCTACTGAACGTGGGCTAATTCTAACATCTTCTATTCCAAGATGTCAAAAAATTCTAAGATATCTTTCTCCAAAAAATACTCGACGAATTCGAATATGTCATAGTAAAAACAAGGATGGAAAAACTCAAGATGAAATCATATCTGAGCATTCCTCTGATCCTACCGGTGTATTGCTATCTTCTTCATTATGGGAGGGAGTTGATCTAAAAGATGACCTTTCTCGTTTCCAAATAATTGCCAAGGTACCATACCCTAACTACAAAGAAAAGAGAACCAAGGCTAAGATGGATAAATTTCCCTTGTGGTACACTTCTCAGACTCTAACCAAACTCCTCCAAGGATTTGGCCGTTCTATTCGAAGTGAAGATGACTGGGCTAGAACATATGTCCTTGATGCTGCTGCAAACAATGTATTTTTCAAGGCACAACAAATGATTCCAAAATCTTACTATGATGTATTGGGCATGGATGATGGATAAAGAATTGAAATCTGAAAAACTCTCTTTTTGACGAATCTATTCTATTTCAAAATAAATGATTATTGCAATTGCATTTTGTAGTGTGATTCTCATTTGTGAAATTATTCCCAAATTTTATTAGGAAAAAAACCATATTTTTTTGTGAAGCTGGAATCTCATCTAACAAGACGATGGTTTTTCCATTAGATTTGACTGTCTGTTCCAAGATGTCCTACTCCAAGGATTTGATGGTCAATCCAGCTTCGTTGTTTTATAATTTAATTTGTAATTAGGGGTTAATTCAAAATATCAAATCTGCAAGTAATTGAGTTTTAATTTTAGAAATTACTTGCAATCTTTGCATTCGGGGTCTCTACATACAGGATTATGATCCCCATCTCTTGTGGGAAATTTTGTATCTCTTCGTCTATATGTTCTAGTCATGAATCTCTTACGCCCTAATATCATAAAAGAACTTTGTAGATACTCATTTGATGATTGTTTAGATTGTTTTTGAAAAAATTAACATGTTTTAAGATTTTGATAGACTATTGCGATTTTCTTTAATTTCTGAAAAAAAAATTCTGATAACGGTAATCATGGATCCTTTTTTATCTCATGATGTGGTAATAAAATGAGAAGCCGACACAATATCCCATTGTCATAGAGTGCTTCATCGTGTTACTGGCACAAGCCTGCCCTGCTGTGCTACGTAGAGGATGGATGTAGTTGGCTTCAGTTTTTCTTAAATGTCTGAATTATTAAGATAAATTTCCACTAATCATAATGTCGCTATCAAGGAACTTGATTTTTTGGGCAACAACTTTGGCTTCTTCAGGGGTAGCTGATTTCTCCAATGTCAAATAGATTGTAAAATTTGGCAGATACAATATCAGCTGTTGCATCTTTTCTCTAATAATGTGAATGTAATCCGTTTTTCCATAAAACTGATCAAAATGCTCTCTTGCGTTTCGTCTGACATCTAATTGATGATAATATTCAACTCTTTTGGGATCCGGCTCCATTGGAGTTGATGCAGCTGAGGACTGATCAAGCAATACATTGCCATTTTGATCAATTATTCCCAAATGCACAATCTGTGAATCTGCATTGAAGATCTCCTTTGCTAGTTCTCTCAAATCTTCCAAGACATAGTTTAGTATACAGAAATTTTATAAAAACATGTTTATCACAAAAAAATAAATCTGAATTTTTTAAAATATTCAAAAATTGATACATTTTATAACAAAAATTGATGATTTATTTACATGTCGTCACTTTTGCAGATTCTAAAAAAACTTAGCTTCAAGTACAAATTTCTGATTTGGGTTGGCATAGTAATTTTTGTAATGATTGGGATTTACCTGGACTGTGGTTCATTATTAAAAGTAGAATGCCATGAGGTAATTTTGAATAGGTAATTTCTCTAATCTCTTACAAGGTAGATTTGATGGATAGAAACCTGTTTTTGATAATTTTGGGATGTCTTGGATTTGCAACACTTGAAATCTTCTTGTTTTATCTAATTCCTTCTGGATATCTTGGGACTTTTTGGAGGTAATTATAGTGTGTAATCAAAAAATCAATCACTTGCTTGTTCTCATTTTCTTCAAGTAACTCTCCATTAATTACCCTGCTTAGATGTTTCAAATCTGTCTTTAGTCTATGACGGCTTTTTTCAAACCCTTTGGCATCTTCTATTTTTAGAAATGATTTTAATTCATTTTCATCTTGAATTATCTCATTTTCTAAATCCAGAATTTGATGAGAGACATTATTCTTCATAAACATAATTTACGATATTCTAAAAGATAATCTTGTTTGTTGTTAGAGTTAATTTTTATTAAAAATCTGATAAAAAATTAAACAACTTTAAAGAATTTTTGTCATCACTCTTTTATTTTAGATTTGTACTATATTATTTGGTAGTAGTCAACTGAAAAAAACATCTTTAGCAAAAAGATGGATGGATACGGAACATAGGTTCTCACATCTGGTTTCAGAAGATTACTATCTATTTTTTTCGCAACTATGCTATTTGTATGTAAGATGATACTTTAACTCGTCTACTTTGCTCTTAATGTCTTCTGCAACTCTTTCATACATCTCAAATGTCTCTGCATCAATTTTGAGTTCTCTTTGAATCTTCCACTGTGACTCTATTACTATTTTGGAATCTTTCTTTTCTATACTTTGAGGGACGTATCTTGAAACTTTGATAGTTCTTTCTTTTATGAGACATTTTGTCATTAGGACTCGTAACCTTTGATCCTCATTTAGTTTCTCAGATACACTGTCTCTGACTAGTCCTGGAGGCAGTGTTGTTAACTTTTGATATCCGCTCCACACAAACTCTTGAACTTTAGAGTGGACTAATCCCTTTTTGATTGTTGTAATAGTTCCCATGTCTAGTGGTCCTAGATGAATTGCTTTGGGAAATGACAAAAAGAATCTGAATTTATACCACGAATGCTTGTGAACCCCCATCCCTACATGGCCTCCCATCACATAATCGCATTTTACAAATTCTTGTTTTTTTAAAATCTGAATAAAATCAATTGGAGAATTATTAATCGCTAAGACCCCTACACTTCCAATTCCGTTACTAGTTCCTAATTGTGTAGCTTTTGGGAAATCCTGCTCAAAATCAAATATCTCTTGAGGAATTACTGTACTTACTCCTAGTTCTCTAAGCGACTCTTGAACTTTAGATAATTCTGGTTGGATTTGAATTAGGATATTCATTGCTCAATATTGTTATTAGATGATTATAAGGAATATGTCTAAATTCCTGTAAATCTATAATCATAATTGAAATATTCTTAAATATTTGTTTAACCATATTATTTCATGATTCTTGATGAAAAAGACTCACAAATACTCAAGTTACTACTCTTAGATTCTAGACAGTCTGCCAGACAACTGTCATTGAGAATGGGCCTCTCTACTGTAACCACCCTATCTAGAATAAAGAAACTAGAAGAAAAAAAGATAATCCAAGGATACACTGTACGCCTTGATCATGAGACACTTGGCTATGAGCTAACTGCAATTATTGAAATCACTACAAACAAGGGCAAGATGTTGGAAATTGAGAATCTGATTGCAAAACACGATAACGTAATTGCAGTGTATGATATTACTGGAGGTGCTGATACTTTGGTTATTGCAAAGTTCAAAGAACGAAAATCTTTGAGCACATTTGTCAAAAAAATATCTGCAATACCTAATGTCGAAAATACCATTACTCATATTGTTTTGAACACAATCAAAGAAGATGATAGATTCATCTAAATTATCACTATTTGGCAATCTTTTCCTTGCTTAGAATTTTACCTGTCTTGTAATCTACTTCTAGCCCAATCTCTTGGTGGTTTGCATTAACAATGACTGATGTGATATGAGGTTTGTCCAATGATGTGATTGATTCTAACTCAAATTTGTCATACCCTTCATCTTCTAATTCTTCTTGGATAATTTTCAAAACTTTAGAGTCATTTAATGAATTTACATCTCGTGATTTTAATACCAATATCAGTAATGCTACTATAATTAACAATCCAAATCCTACCTGAAACCAAAATAATACCATTCTAGTATGTCAGATCCTTCCAACTAATTCTTTTGAGATCACACTCGCACTCGTTTCTCTTTCCGCATTTTGGGCAGTTACAATCACAATTAATTAATGCAATTTGACATCCAGAACATTTTGTGTATTCTGCAAAATCTTCTTTCATGTAAAAAGTACATCTGCATGAAAATTAAGTTTAAATTATTTTTCCTTTACATTTATTGATTTTTGCAAGCAAATTTTAAAAAATTTTAACCTCCAGTTGCTGCATCAAATAATGCACACTCACACCTGTCTCTTTCACCACAGTATGGACACTTGCAGTGGCAATGAGGTAGCGTGTTGTAGCAATCCTGGCACTGTTTGTAATCTTCAAACTCTTGCTGTGTTTCTTGATTCATGTAAGGTTTCAATAGAAATCATATTTTAATACCCTGATAGAATAATTGAAAATATTATTAAAATAATACATTAAAATTAAAAGAATTTTTAGTATTTATCCATCTTCCTTTATATCATATTTGTTGATTAATAAATTGATGTCATGGGTTGTACAGTGTCCTAAACACGGTTCTGTTGTTGAAGACTATCATTATCAAGCCCTGCATCAATTAGAACTTCATAGCAAGAAAATCTGTGAGATAAATGACGACTCTTCATTTCTCTTTGAATCCTTTGAGCAAGAAATGTGGGAAATTCGTGAAGAGAAACTATTGGAATCTTTAGAACTTTTAGATAATTAGATAGTAATCCTCTATTTCTGCAAAAAGAATTTTTGCAGTATCTAGTCGAGTATTGCTATTTAGATGATTACTATCTGAAATAAAGAGGAAAAAACTGAATAAAAATTTGATTGTTTGAAAAATGAAAATATGTTTACTTTAATGATGAAAAACTCACTTTTGTAATTGTGTTTTTTATTATTTGAAAAATTTTTTCAATTATAATGTCATGTTTTGCCTCAACTTCGATTCCTATTATTATGATGAATTGTTTGTCAAGTGGAAATGTAATTCTTTTAATTTTTTCATACTCTGTAAATGAATATTTTCCTGCGCCTAGAAATGGATAAATCAATTCCCGTGTCTTCCATCGTAAAATTGTATTGTGAATAGATTTTGTCATCTCTTCTATTGGCAGTAATGCATCTAATCCTTCTCTCATTCCCCCTGCAAGTAATTCTCCGTTTGTATGGTAAATGTAGACTGATCTTATCTGAGGCTCTACTCCCAAAATTAATGAGCACAGCTTTTTGTAACCTATGGAATTTCGGGTTCTGGAAATCACTTTGTTGTTCATTTTCTAGTCATCATATGATTCAGGATGTCCTTTTCCGCGCAATGAAAATAACACTATTGCTAAAGTGATTGCGACTCCTATTGCTGCTCCATATGCTGCTAAACCTGCTTCTGCCATGTTTTCAATTGGGCAATTATATTCAATAAGGCTACTGATTAAAAAGCATAAAATTCATTTAGATTTTGAAATTATTTTTTACATCTTTTAAGATAAATCATATTATTCTTAAAATATCATTTTTTTGAAATTATAGAAATGATAAAGACAATATGTTTTTGTTTATTGGTGTTGTTGATTGGATTTTCAATGTCTACAACTTTTGCCCAAGAACAATTGATTCCAAATTGGATTAAAGAAATTGCTAAACTCTGGTCTTCTGATCAACTCTCAGACAAAGATTTTCTAAATGGATTACAATATCTAATTGATTCAGGATTATTGAATATCAGTACTTTAGACTCGAGTTTGACCTCAAATGACGCATTAATAATTACTGTTTACACTAGCAAGCTTCAATATGGTCCTGATGAAGACGTTGTAATTTTTGGAACAGTTAGTAATTTAGTAGATGATCATAGAGTCTCAGTTGTTGTATCTAGCATTAATGGAAAGTTTATGTCAATAAGTAAGGTGACTCCAAACATTGATGGCTCTTATGCATTTGTTGCAGAGGATCCGCAGTTCAAGGAATTTGGTCAATATGTTGTAAATGTCTACTATGCTGGACAGACAAATCAACAAACCGTGTATTCCTTTACGCCCAAACTTTGAGAATCACTTTAAGAGTAAGACTAGTGCAGACACTGCTGCCATTACTCCTATGAATATTAACACGTTTCTTAGCGAGGAACGATGTACTAAATGGCTCATCATAATTCTAGTTGTGTTGTCTGAAAGTTAAGTCTGAATTTTAAAAACTTTACATGTTTTTAATTTATCTTGAAAATTCTAAAAAATGTTAATGTTTGCGGTGTTGTGATTTATTGATTAGACTCTGTATTATTACTTAATTTGAATATTTATGATACAAAACCAATCTACTGTGCCAAATGCGATAAGGTTATTGGAGAAGTTGATTTTGATGCCGAAGTAGTCTTTCCTAGATGTGGGCAGTGTGCAAATCCCACTCCACATGAAAAAGACAAAATGCCTTATCTGATTCATCACTAGGTTTGAAAATCTCATTTACAATTATTTAGTTATAATGAGATTTGCTGAAAATATTTTTAGAGATAGTATAGTTTTGCTTAAATATTTTCCAATAATATTTTGGGTATGGATACTGCATTTGTACTAGTTACATGCGAAATTGGTTCTGAAAAATCAGTCATTGATGAATTAAAAGAAGTAAAATCTGTAAATGATGTTCATGGAACATTTGGGATATATGATATTGTGGCAAAGGTTGAGAATTTTGATGTGCAAAAAATTTTAGATTCTACAATTGCACAAATCAGAAAAATTCCACACGTACGTTCTACGCTAACTCTAGTTGGAATCCCTGAACAATCATAGAGATATGGCAAAAGCCTTTGTTTTAATAGTAAACGAGTCTGGCAAAGAAGACTCTATTATCTCTCATTTGAGAAACATCTCTAGTGTCTCAAATGCATATGGTACCTTTGGTACCTTTGATTTGGTTGTAAAACTAGAATCTCCGGATTATCAGAGCATTCAAAATGACATCTCTAATGGAATACGTCAGACTCGTTTTGTTAGATCAACATCCACACTACTAGTTGAAGAAAGAGATGGATTCTCAAAAGTCCAAGAACCAGAACAAAAAATTCTCGACAAACACATGGCTCAAGCATACATTACAATTCATTGCCCGAAATCTCAAGAAGAAAACATTATGAATTCTCTAAAATCAATTGCTCCAGTAATAGAGGCATATACTCTCATTGGAAATTATGAGATAATATGCAAGGTTGTAGCTCCCACATACAATGATATCTCTGATATTATCAGTAACAAAATTAGAAAGATTTCAGGAATACAATCTACGATAACAAATAACATCATAAACAATCAGGGATTTGAAATGTAGTGTTTTAGGTAAATGCTAAAACTTCTCCTTTGCTACATTTTTCTTTAAATTCTTCTTTGTCTTTATTACTCTTGATTTCTTTTGACATGAAAAAAATATGTTTTTGAGAGATTTATTGTGTCTGGTAGTAATTCTTAAAAATTGTATAAAAACTGCCAAAAAACTAAACAACTTTTCAAGTAATGAATTCTTTCTTCTAATACTATTGGTGCCAATACTTTTCATGGATGCAATCCAAAAATGTGAATGTCCGCCAGGTTCTGAGACTGTCGAAAACGAAGACGGCATGCTCATTTGTGTTTCTTGCGGTGGATGGGTTTCTCCATTACCATGATTTTTTTTCAAAATTCTTTAGTTTTGTTAATATCTGAAAAAAATCTGGAAAAAAATTACTATGTGGCAGAATTTACAAAATCCACAATAGACATTATTTTTCCCATTTCGACTAGATGTCCGTAACTTTTTTTGTTGGAGGCCTTCATTGGAGTGTTATCCACACTGAAAAACAATATGTGTTGTTTGTCAAGTGGAACTGTAACTCTCTTTATTTTTTCATACGCTGCAATCACGTAGAGTCCTTTTCCTACCATTTTGGAAATGTTTGCACGTTCATCCCATGCACTTGTTGCTCTTTGAAGGGTTTTTTTTGTGTGCGATAGAGGTACGTAGTTTTTTACGTTGTTTCTCTTACTGTTCCAAAGAATCTCGCCATCTTTGGTACAGACTGCTGCAAATCTGATGTCTTTGTTAAAGTCCATCAACATATTGAGCAGTTTCTCAAACTTCTCCATGTGTTGATAATGTCATAATAATCTAAAAACTTGAAGATTTGAAATTGTAAAAATATTTGATATTGATTCAAATTTTGAAAAAATGTATTGGTACCTTGTTTTATCTGGAAATTAACGTATATTGCATCTTAATTTCTTGAAAACTATTATTTCTCTCTTAAGATAATCTGAATTTCTTGAAAGTTTTTTAATTTTATTTTGTACTGTTCAAGACATTTGTAAAATTTATACATACATTCATTTGGTAAATACAATATTTGGTATACAAATTTTTAGAAAAAATCAATCACTACTTAAATATGTTAAATTCATAGCAACTCTATGAAAATGGAAGGTGTTCTCTAAATGGCCACAGCTTATGTTCTAGTAAACTGTGAGCTAGGTTCAGAAGAAGCAGTAATCTCTGAACTAAAATCAATTGAGGGAGTCGTTGAAGTCCGCGGTACCTTTGGGGCATATGACATCTTGGCAAAAGTAGAATCTTCTCAAGTCGAAGCACTTCGGGAGACAATTACCTGGAAAATTCGAAAGATTCCAAAAATTCGTTCCACATTAACGCTGATGGGAATACAGGGACAGGAGTAGGAAATAATCTTGGCAAAGGCATATGTCTTGATGGGATGTGATCTTGGTTCTGAAAAAGAACTTATCTCAAAACTAAACTCAATTAGTGAGGTAACTGAAGCTCATGGAACATTTGGACTATATGACATCTTGGCAAAAGTAGAATCTGATGACGAAGAAAAAATTCAGAGTACTGTAACTGGAGTTATTAGAAAACTGCCTGAGATACGTTCTACAATGACTCTTACTCGTTCTGAATGCGAAGAACTATTCAAACCTGCTGACAAATTAATCAACACCATGCTTGGAAAAAACACATCTCAAGCATATGTTGTGATACACACTGAGAAAGGTAGCGAGTATGAAGTTCTAAGAAACTTGGGACATATTCCAGAGGTAAAAGAAGCAGATGTTGTATTTGGATACTATGATGTCTTGTGTAAAGTTGAATCAGAAAATCATAACTCTCTAGAAAAAGTTGTCACAAAGGCCATTCGTTCTCTTCCTCACATACAGAGTAGTATTACTCTAAATGTAATTACAGAACAAGAATGAGAACATTTCTTTATCTTTTTTATTAATTCATACAGACATTTTTTGAAAATTAATTTGAATTCATTTTTTGAAGAATTTACTATCTTTGATATTTTTAATTATTTATCTCATACGAGTAAATTATTATTCATTCTGATTTGTGTGGATTTTTTTTCAAATGAGCGATATTTGATTATTAGAATTCTCATGCCCGGTGAGGGAAATGACGTCTCTACGCGCTTTTTCCCTCTTAAGACACAATATACTATATACGGAATTTGTATTTAAGATCGTTGAATAATTTGTTCTTAAATCACGCCTAAATGGCATTCCTGTAAAAATCCCTTTTAGCTGACATGTATAATTTCTATTATTGGAAAAAATATTTGATATTTTGGTTAGTTAGAAATCGGCTGAGTAAAAAATACTGTAATTCCTTTGTCTTCATTTGATTTTATCCAAATTTTGCCTTTCAATCCATTGACAATTTCTTTGCATATTGCAAGCCCTAAACCGGTACCTCCATGTTTTCGTGTTACTGAAGTATCTACTTGATAAAATTTTTGAAACAATTTCTTTTGGTGCTCAATTGGAATACCTTTTCCATGATCCTTTATGCGGAATTCCACAAAATCATTAGATTTGATGGCGTCAATTGAAATTTCAGAATTGTTTTCTGAAAAAATCTAATCATTTTTCATTATGGAATTATTAGAAAATTTTTATATGTCAAATAATTAATTTAGAATTAATTACTATTCTAAGAAATTATTTTTGCATGGCACAGAAAGACACTGCAATCATATTTTATTTATTTTATCTTGATTAATGGTCATTATGCAAGTGGTCGAACGTTCGTTCAACATTACAGAAGAAACCAAGAAAGATTGTTTACTGGAGGTCATCTCTGACAAATATTGTAGAATTATTTTGCAATCTACAATGCACAAGCCAAAATCTGCCATTGAACTCACATCTGAGACAAAAATCCCAATCAGTACTATTTACAGAAGAATACAGATGCTTCATGACAACAAACTGTTGAGAACATCTGGCGCAATTACTGATGATGGCAAGAAATTATTCATGTACAAAAGCATGATCAAAGAAATTCATTGTAATTACAGTGAAGGCAAAATAGATGTTGAGATAATCCTCAACAAATAATCATTTTTTGTATGTTTTTACGCATAAAAATTACTCGTATTTTGCTAGATTACATGAAAAAATCTCAATAGAAAAGATCATTGAACTTTGACAGATCTTTTCTTGGGTGCAGGGGTAGGTTTGCTTTTTGGCAGTACCACATCTAAGACTCCATCATTGAGTTTTGCCTTTACTTTGCCAGGAATTATTCTCTCAGACAGAGGAATTGTCTGGTAATATGACATGCTGTGGCGCTCTTTTCGAAGATAATTCTTCTTTTTCTCCTCTTCTTTGTGTTCTCCTGTGACTTCGATTGATTTGTCAGTCACATTGAGATTGATCTCATTTTTCTTCAAGCCTGGAACATTCATCTTCATTCGTATCTGCTTTCCTTCATCAATTACATCACAGCCAGAATCTGGAATTTTTGGGAATCCCACAAAGTCGATTTTAGGAAATGTCATAAATGACCTTTCAATGTCTTTTCTGAAATTCTCAAAAACTCTGTCAAGTTCTGGAAATCCTAACAGAGATGTAGGAGTCTTTGGCTTTTTGGCAGGTTTTGCAGCCATGAAAAATATTGTGATTTTAGAATATTTCAATAGATTGGATATTATCAAATTTGATTTTCAAAACTAAACATCAATCATTTAATGTGTGCTCAAATGAAAATAAGAAATTCTTTACAATCATAACTTTGGCAAACAGAAATGACTATGTTTAGTTAAAAGAAAATATCATGAAATTTCAAGTGTGAATTATTACTGAAAATCAAAGAAAATCTTAAGTTTCTTCTATCTTTAGATAATGTGTGAGTGAGTACAGTTATCTTGCTTCATTGAAAAACAAAGAGTTCTTAATTTTACAAAAGTTATGCGACAATTCAATTCCTCAAGACCAAAAAGAAAAGCTCCAAAAAGATTTACAAAAAACAAGAGATGAGATACAAAAATTGGAATAATTTTTAAGAAAACAAATTTTTTCAATCTGTTGAGATGATGAATCTATTGAAAAACAAACTTTGCATGTTTTCTAGATTTGATTTTCATTATTGAAAATAATCTAATCTGTTTTTAACTTTAATTTGCCTTAAAATGGACAATTGTCAAAAATTCAAACAACTCCTGAAGGCGTACCTGTCCTAGTTCTAAAAGAAGGATCTAAACAATCTCGTGGTCGTGATGCTCAGAGAAATAACATTAATGCTGCAAAACTAATTGCAGAAATAATTCAATCAAGTCTAGGCCCTCGTGGCATGGATAAGATGCTAGTTGACTCTATTGGAGATATAACAATCACAAATGATGGGGCGACAATTCTCAAAGAAATTGACGTTCAACACCCTGCAGCAAAAATGATAGTCGAAGTCGCAAAGGCCACTGACAGCGAAGTAGGTGATGGAACTACCTCCTCAGTAATTCTGGCAGGAGCACTACTTGAGAAAGCAGAATCCCTAATTGATGATGATATACATTCTGTAATTATTGCAGATGGCTACAAAAAAGCCTCAAAAAAGGCAATTGAATTTCTAAAAGAAATCGCAATCAAGATAGAGCCAAAAAATAAAGAAATTTTACAAAAAATTGCTCATACTTCAATGCAAACTAAACTAGTCTCACTTGAAGCAACAGACCTTGCCAAATTAGCAATAGATGCAGTATTATCAGTTATGGAGAAAAAAGACGATTCCTTCAAAGTAAATCTAGATAACATAAAGATTGAGAAAAAAACGGGAGGTTCTATTTCAGATAGTACTTTGGTTAGCGGCATAATTTTAGACAAAGAAATAGTCCATAGCGGAATGCCACGACGAATTACAAATGCCAAAATTGCTTTGATTAGTGAGGCCCTTGAAATTAAAAAAACAGAATTTGAAGCAAAACTAAACATCTCCAGCCCAAATCAGATCAAATCATTCATGGAAGAAGAGAGTCAGTTACTAAAAGAGATGGTAGACAAAATAAAATCAACTAACGCAAATGTTGTTTTGTGTCAAAAAGGAGTTGATGATATCATTCAACACTATATGGGAAAAGAAGGAATTCTTGCAGTGAGGAGAATCAAAGAAAGTGACATGTCAAAACTGGCAAAAGCAACTGGTGGAAGAATTGTTGGAAGTGTAAATGATTTGAGTAATGATGATTTGGGAACTGCCCAAAATGTTGAAGAAAAAAGAGTCGAAGAAGACAATTGGGTGTTTATAGAAGGATGCCAAAACCCAAAAGCCATAACCATTTTGATTCGAGGTGGCTCTCAAAGAGTAATTGATGAGGCAGACAGATCAATGCATGATGCACTGATGGTTGCAAAAGATGTCATAGAGACTCCCAAAATTGTTTATGGCGGCGGTTCTCCTGAGGCATATGTTGCACTAAAACTACGAGGGTGGGCAAAATCTCTTTCTGGACGAGAACAATTGGCAGTTGAAAAATTTGCAGATGCTTTGGAATCTATACCGTTGGCCCTTGCAAGAAATGCTGGAATGAATTCAATTGATTCTATAACTCAATTAAGGGCAAAACAAAATGCAGGTGAGCGTTTTACAGGCGTTGATGTGATTAATGGAACAATTGCTGATTTTGAAAATCTCGGAATTGTTGAACCACTCCGAGTTAAAGAGCAAATCATAAAGTCTGCCACAGAAACAACAAACATGATCTTAAGAATAGATAATGTAATTGCAGTGACTCACGAATCTCCTCAACCTCCACAAGGAATGCCTCCTGGTGGTGGAATGGGAATGTACTAAAATTTCAGATATGATAACTTTGTTCTGATTTTTTTTAAAATGATACTTTTGTGCATTTTTTGCACTAAATAATTTGAATCTAGGAATAATCATGGAAACGTATGATACGGCATACCAATGTATATCGTATTGGGTTAGCACCCTGCGTTTCCATGTGGGGTATCAAACCAAAGTTCGATACATTAGTCATTACTGCAAAATTATTATTAAATAAAGAACATAATTATCAATATTGAAATCACATTAAAAAATTTCTTTGAATAATTTCTGTTTTTTTCAAAAAAACAACAAAACTTTACTATTATTTGACTACTGTAACTGGTGCTTTTTCCTTGTGTAAGACAAAGTTTGAAGTGCTACCAAAAAACAACTCTTTTGGAAATCCCATTCCTCTAGAACCAATCACGATTTGATCAATCTTATTTGCAGGATTGTTCGCAAACGTGGTCAGATCAATACCTGAAGTGTGACCGCCAATAACTACTCCTTCAAAGTTGACCTTGTTTTTTTCAACTCTTTTCTTTGCGATTTCCATTAGCTTTTGTGCTTCTTTTTTCCATTTTTTCTCTGGTAGTATGGGGGCTCGAACAGCAGAAAATGCACTAAAACTAGTATCGCTGTGAACTCCAATAATTATGGAATCTGATTGTTTTGCAAACAAGATTGCTTTGTCTAGTCCCCGCAGGGAATTTTTTGACCCATCTAGACAAACCATTATTTTCTTGCTATTCACAATAAATCACACAATTATTTCCTATTTATTATTGGAGTATGAAATTCAGAACTTGAATTGAAATCTATCAAATTTCATTATCAATTGTCCCACCTTGGCCATATATCACAGGCAATGTATGACTAGTAGTTGCCCTGACTTGACGGATTTTAGAAATAACTGATTCTAAAAGATCTGGGGTGTCAGCTGAAATTTTAACAAAGACATCATATTTTCCTAAAACTCCATTTACTTCAGAAACTCCAGAAATGTCTCTGATCTCTGAAATTACATCTGTTTCTGAACCTGGGATGCAGTTTAACAGCACATATGACATCATGTCTGAATTCTAAAAATTTTCAGATATTTATAAAAATATTGATTTTCAAAATAAAATTAAAATCAGACATGAGAATCTAATTCACATTTTATTATAATGAATACAAAAATAGATTATGGTTTTAGAAAAAGAGATTCAAGATAATGTGGAAAGTCATTTAAAATTACTAGTTAACCAAACAGAGACATTTCTTCCGTTCATCAAAGTTGCATTTCCGTACACTCAAAATTTATCTGATGCATGTTATGGCATGATTGCAGGAAATGCATTATCTGTATTCATTAATCAATATGCAATAAGAATGAGGTATCCTACATATGATGATTTTATAGAGTTTGGAAAAATAGTTTCAAAGTATAGAGAGCAAGTAGATGCGTTCTTCAAATAGGCGTTTTACACTCAATTTAGCTAATTTTGATTTTCCTCCAACAAATTATCATGAGTGAAAATCAATTCAAGAAATCAAGGTTTTTCTTTTAACTATTGATTTTGTATGGTATGGTGATTTGAAACTGACAAAATCCAAAGAAAAGACATTACTTGTAGGGTTTCCAAGTAATGGACTAGTTGGTACTTTTTCAATATCTTATCTGATTCATTATCTGAAAATGGAAAAAATTGATGAAATTCAATTAGAAGACCTTCCCCCTACTCTATTTGTAGAGAATGGGGAGATTCTAATGCCTATTAGAGCATATAATAAGAAAAATCTGTTTGTAGTTATTTCAGATGTTCCTCTTGATCAATACCTTGCAATAGATTTTGTCCAAGCAATCCATAGATTTTGCAAAAAACACCAAATAAAAAAAATCATTATTGTCAGTGGAATGGAAACAATAAACAAACAAGTGATGAACCCCAAAATTTACGGACTGAGTACCCATGTTTCCATGGATAAAGTACTGTATGAGAATAAAATTCCTAAATTTTTAGACGGTTCAATTTTTGGAACTGATGCTGCAATCATTTCAGTTTTTAAGAAAACAAACATTCCAATACTTTTTCTTTATGCCGAATGCAATCCGTTTTTTCCAGACCCTAATGCATCAATTGCAGCCATAACAATTCTTGCAAAAGTTCTTGATGTAAAAATTGATACTGCAGACATTCAAAAGCAAATTGAGCGATTAAGAATTCATCACCGAAATCTAATGGAAGAGACAAAACGAACATTACAACAACAAAAGCAAGCACGGAATCAACAAATTTACCGATAAACCATGAAAACCAATTATTTTGAATCTGATTTACTCTCAGATGCTGATTCCTACTTTGATGATGCCAAAAACGGAATAATGTCTCCGCTTTGGCATTTAAGAGAATTCAATACTTTTTGGGAATTGGATTTTGATTTGCCTCTTGTGGACAAAAAAGACATCAAAGTTTCTTTTAATGATAATATGATTAATGTTGAAGCAAAACTAAAAGAAACCTACTCTGAAAAAAAATCAGGAATCATATCAAAATTTGAGTATTTCAAAAAGTCTTTACTGATTCCTGGAAAAATCAATAACAAAAAAACAACTGCAAAATTTCAAAACGGTAGACTGACAATCAAAATCCCAAAAAAGACATTATTTCATAAAGTAAAAATCAACTAGATTTCACATTCTTAATCTGCAATTTTATTTTATGGAATATTGAGTAATTTTTTCAGATAACAAAATCTTGCAAATATCCCATGGGGTCACTAACCAATCCTTGTAAATCACACAAGGGTGTGCCATGTCGTGCATGGTTGATGAGATTTCATTTATTCTCAAGTTTTCTGAGATTACTTTGGCGTCTTCCAAATCTACATTATCTACAGTTTCATTAAGAAAATCATCTGTCTCTTTGAGGCATTTCATCTTTTCTGTGATAGTTTCAATGATTAGTCTGTCACTGAGATACTTTGTAGTTCCTTCCAAGAAGATCTTTCGAGATTTATTCTCAAACATCTGATTGATTATTTTACCAAATGTCTCTCCTTTTCTAAATGTCAATAGACTTGTTTTTGGCATGTCTCCAATACTAAGCTCAGTCTGGCATCTCTTTCCAATTTCGAGAATCTTTTGTGCTGAAATTGCTGAAAAAAATCCCCACTCGTTTGGAATTATTGCATATGCCCGAACCCTTTGTTTCCACTTTTCCATTAGTTCCTTGAATTTTGTTTCTTTTGATATTATGATTGGGTCTGATTCCATTATTTGCTCAACTCTTGTTCCATGGAATAGACTAGATGTGGGGTTTTCCAGGAGGTTCTTCATAATCTCTTTTCCACCAATTGTTCCAATTGGTTTTTCATTTTCATCTTGAACAATAATTGAATCAGTCACTGATTCTAAATATTGAGACAACATTCCTGCAATGACCCATACTTTTTTGCCTTTTTGTACATGAATGCATAGTGTCCATGTGATTCTTTCAGGCAACAATTCCCCTAATGTTTTCTCAGAAATTGGAATATTTTCAGACACATAATTTCAAACATTTGATTGCCTAAAACACTATTTTGTAATTATCAATTCTAAAAATCACCTGTAAATCTTAACTTCAATTTTTTGCATTTAATTACATGAAGTTATCTCATATGATGATAATTCTATTTCTGATATTGGTTGGAGTAATTGGAGTATCGTTTGCTTTTTTTGTAAACTATTCTTCTGAGCAATTACTTGATTCTGTAAGGGATTCTTTGATTCTTGTAGTCGTAGAAAGCATTGAAAGGATTGATCAAGATTTACACGCAAAAATAGATGAAATAAAAATATTCACAACTGATCTAGTTCTCAAAGAAACCCTTGCTTCCTCAAATCTAAAATTCTCCAAACTTGAAAATCCTAAACAATACATCAATCAAATAGATGAGCAATGGAGAGTACAGAATGAAAAGATCATTCCTCTCATAAATGAGATTTCCCAAAACGAGTTGTCAAAAGAATTAACTCAAAGAGTTGAGGGTCACAAAACAATTAGCGGCTATTCTGTTTATGGTGAAATTTTTGTGACGAATTCATATGGTGCAACTGTAGCTCAGACTGGAATTACCACTGATTACAAACAAGATGATGAAAAGTGGTGGATTGTTGCCAGAGATGAGGAGCTATATGTAGGAGATGTTGTCTTTGATGAAAGTGCGGGAGTCTATTCGACAGACATTGCAGTAAGAATTGATGATGATGATGGCAATTTTTTGGGAGTAATCAAGGCAGTTCCAAACATTGAGAATATTGTTGCTTTAATTGATCAGATTAGTGATGTTTATGGCCATGTAAGTCATGAGATGATGGTAATCAAATTACTTGACAGCAAAGGAAGAATAATTTATGCAACTGACAAGCATGGTTTCTTGGATAATGTAGTAGATGATATTTGGTTAGAAATCAAATCTTCAAGGGGTTCGTTTATGATTTCTGATCCTCAAACTGAAAAACTGTATGCATATGCTGTCTCCAAAGGGTTTTCTGATTTTGAAGGCCTTGACTGGGTTTTGTTGTTTGAGCATGACACTTTTGAAATTTTAGCACCAATTGAAACCTTAACTCTTACAGGAATGATAGTGCTGGTTATTTCAGTAGCTACAGTGTCGTTTTTTGGAGCTTATCTGACTAGATCAATTTCAAGACCTCTAAAGTTGCTTGGAGAGAATACTCAAAAAATTGCAAAAGGCGATTATGATGTAAAACTTGA
Organism: uncultured Nitrosopumilaceae archaeon; assembly: GCA_964343515.1. Taxonomy (GTDB): domain Archaea; phylum Thermoproteota; class Nitrososphaeria; order Nitrososphaerales; family Nitrosopumilaceae; genus Nitrosopumilus. Next base: position 184,104 of record CAYFJT010000001.1, on the reverse strand, counting down.
AAAAACAGGAACTGATGAGATTATCACACTTTCAAAATCCTTTGAGAACATGGCCACAGCTATCAAAGAGTCTAGAAAAAAACTCGAAGATTATTCTAAGACCATTGAAATCCAACTCGATGAACTAAAGATTTTAGATAAACAAAAAGACGAGTTCTCAGCAGTAGTGTCTCATGAACTAAAGACGCCTTTGGTACCACTAAAGGGATATGCTGAGATGCTGCTTGAAGATGATTCAATTACAGGGCCAAAAAACAAGAGAGAGCAAGAGATTCTAGAAAGTATTAACAGAAACGCCACAAGGCTTGGCAAACTAGTTGATAAAATCTTGTTAGCGCAAAAAATTGGTCTTTTACAACTAGAGTGGAACATTACAACATTTGATTTAGGACAGTTTATGGATGATGTGACAAAAAACAACTTACCGCTAATGAAAGAAAAACAGATTAGATTTACAAATTCTGTAACTGATTCAATACAGATGGATTCTGATCAGGACAAGCTGTCCGAAGTATTTTCTAATTTAATTCAAAATGCAGTAGATTTTGTGCCAGAAAGGGGAACAATAACGATTGGAGCTATTCTGGAAGATGATGCTGTCTTGTTTTATACAAGAGATAACGGCTCTGGAATCCCTTTATTTGAGCAAGAAAAAATATTCAAAAAATACTATCAAACAGATACGTCCATGACTAGAGCCCATGGTGGAGTTGGACTGGGTCTTACCATATGCAGGGGAATAGTGAATGGGTTGGGCGGAAAAATTTGGGTAGAGTCTGTAGACAAGGGCAGTACTTTTTTCTTTAGAGTGCCAAAAAAGTATGCTGGAGGGAGGCTTGAGACTGATCTGAAATGAAGATTCTAGTTATTGATGATGATCAAGAAAACTGTATTTTTTTAGAAGAATTTCTAGGGAAATCAAAAGGGCATATGGTAATATCTGCATATGATGGAAAGACTGGATTGGAATTAATGCAAAAAGAAAAGTTTGATGTGATTTTATTGGACTTGGCCATGCCCAAATTCTCAGGATATGACGTTTTAGATGAACTCAAACAAAAAGACCAAATCAAAGACAACAAGATAATTGCTAATACTGCAGCTTCACTGACTTCTGAAGATGAGTCAACTCTACTTGAGATGGGGGTCTTTGCCATAAATAAAAAGACAAACGCAATTTCTCAGATATATGATCTTGTGATGTCCTCTCAGAAACACTAACAGTTTCACCTGATTTTACTAATCTTTTGGACTTGATTTAAGAATCAATATGATTTTTTATTTTCGATTTTTTTTAAATGGGTTTTTTTGTGCGTAATCATGACTAAATCTAATAAAACTCATTTTTTGTGTGTAACCATGCCTAGAAATAAAAGAATAATTTTTGAAAAACCTGTAGTAGATAACAGTAATTTGATAAGAATAATCTATTGTACCTGCTATCTCTGAGGAGATTTCAGATCTCCGATCTATAAAGATTGTGGACTATTTGATCATCTTTTTCTGAAAATCTACCAAATCCTTAATTGATTGGTTGGATTTTGTTGCTTCATGAATGTCTCAAAGTTTTTGTCAAATGTAAAAAAAAGCAAAAACATTTCGCCTAAAATTCGATTATACCTAATTGATAAAGACAAACATTATTTCATTCGTGACGGTTCTATCAAAAAAGGATTTGATTCCAAATTAACTGTATCTCCGAACAGAGATAGTGTATTATCTGCATTCTCTAAAATGGCATTTTTATTTGATGAGATAATTCGATTGCGAATTATAGGATTCTCAAATGAAACTAATAGTTCTGAATTACTTTACTTGCTTAATCTTGTTCCAATTAATAGAAAAATCAGAACATTTCTTGATTGGAAAGTATTTGGCCCTGAATTTACCAGAGAAATGTCTCGCTTATTTGAGGTCCGAAATGATGCTGTTCACTGTATCTCCCTTGATGAGGTAAATTACAATCCAAAAACACCAGTTTCCCTTTCTACGCCTTCAGGTTTTAAGAAATTCCAATCAGGAATGAACAAATCTTGGAAAAATCTGTTAAAAATTTACGTTAATCAACAACAAAATATTGATTGGGATAAATTAGAAAAGCAATTACACAGTAAATAATTGCTCTTTGAATTGTTCGGATGTTCTTTGAAATCCACATTCAGTACATAATTGCCAACTTCTGTCTTTGAGTACTTTGATCACTGGTTCATATTTTGCTGCGATCATTTTTCCAGAACATTTTGGGCAATTCAAAGGAATTCCTATTCCATCAATGTTGTAAAAATTTTCCATAATGCAATCATTATTTTTTGTGATTTAAGATACAAGTACACACTGTAGTGCATTGAATGTTTTTTAGAATTAGTAATCTATGGATTTGCTTTTGTAATTGCACCTTCAGCTGCAGAACCAACCAAAGTTGCAAATTTTGCCAAAGCTCCTGTTGTATAGTTTGGTTTTGGAGGCGTCCATTGTTTTCTTCTACTCTCTAATTCTTCAGATGACACATGAAGATCAATTATGTTAGTTTCAGTATCAATAGTAATTTCATCATCATCTTTTACAAGTGCAATTGGTCCTCCAACGTATGCTTCTGGTGCAACATGTCCTACCATGAATCCTCTTGTTCCTCCAGAAAATCTTCCATCAGTTACCATTGCAACCTTTTTACCTAATCCTTGACCTACTAGTGCTGCAGTTGTTGCCAACATCTCTCTCATTCCTGGACCTCCCTTTGGCCCTTCATATCTAATCACAACTACCTGTCCTTCATCAATCTCCCCTCTTTTTACTGCCTCAAATGCAAACTCTTCTCTATCAAAGACACGTGCTTTTCCTGTAAATTTTGTCATCTCTACTCCTGCTGTCTTTATTACCGCACCATCTGGTGCAAGAGAACCTTTGAGAATAACTGCAGTTCCTACTGAATGAATTGGATTCTCAATTGGTCTGACAATATGTTGCTCTGCTTGAGGCATTGTCATTGAATTTAGGTTTTCTTTGATTGTCTTTCCTGTAACTGTAATACAATTTTCATGTAGTAGTCCTTTGTCAAGTAATCTCTTTAACACAAATGGAATTCCGCCAATCTTATCTAGTGAATTCATTACATAGTTTCCACCCGGCTTCATGTCTGCTACATGTGGTGTTTTTTTTCTAACTCTCTCAAAATCCTCATATGTTAGTTTGATTCCAACTTCATTTGCTAATGCTAACAAGTGTAAGATTCCGTTTGTCGAACCACCAACAGAGTTTAACATAGTGATTGCATTTTCAAATGCTTCAAAGGTTAGAATTTCTTTAGGTCTAATATCCATCTGTAGCGCTTTTGCACATGCTACTCCGGTATCATATACCATCTTCTCTCTTCTGTCATCTTCAGCAGGAGGACTGGCACTACCTGGCAATGACATACCAATAGCTTCTGAAATTGATGCCATTGTATTTGCCGTAAACATTCCACCACAAGATCCTTCATTTGGACATGCAGTGTTTTCGATATTTTTTAGACCCTCTAATGATAACTGTCCTGCATCATATGCTCCTACTGCTTCATAAACATCTACAACTGTAAGTTCTTCTCCATTTAACATTCCTGGCATGATAGTTCCGCCATAAACAAAAACTGATGGAATATTCAGTCTTGCCATTGCCATCATTGTTCCTGGAAGACTCTTATCACATCCCGCAATTCCTACTAGCGCATCATACTGATGTGCTCTGACCATTAATTCAATAGAATCTGCAATTACTTCACGAGAAATTAAAGAAGATTTCATTCCTTCGTGTCCCATTGCAATTCCATCACTTACAGCAATTGTTGAAAATTCTCTAGGGGTTGCACCTGCATCTGAAACCCCTTCTTTTGCTTTTAATGCTAATCTTGGAAGGTGAATGTTGCACGGAGTTGCCTCATTTCCTGTATGACAAACTCCTACCATCTGTTTTGATAAATCATCATCATCTAATCCCATAGCTTTGTACATTGCTCTTTGAGGTGCACGAGATGTTCCTTCTACAACATTTCGACTAGAGATTCCTTTCATAGGTAAAATTCTTGATTGCTATAATTTAGATATTGCCTTTAAAATCACAGTTTTTTTGTTTTGTATGTTCTATAGATGTTTTGAGTAATTGTAAGAACTTAGCAGTCTAGTTTTTATGCTATATTTTCTTGAAATCTTTGTTGAACCCATTAAACATTGCAGCAATAGTTGGATTAGTGTTAGTTTTAGGATTGGCAGTAGTTTTGATTCAACCTGAAAATTCTGCAACCTCTCAAAATGAAAATTCTAAAAATCCATCATCAGATATCACTGATTCAAAAAATCCTGATGATTTTATGGCAAAACATTATTCCATGATAAACTCTCTTAGTCAAACTGAACACACGATTTCTGTAACTGGAACTGCTCAGACAACTGTACAACCTGACTTACTTGTAATAGAATTTGGTGTTGAAACAAATGGTGATTCTGCAAAATCTGCATTGGATTCAAATTCTAATTTGTTGTCAAACTCTATTTCAAATTTGAAATCTTTAGGAATATCTGAAGGTGATTTGAACACTTTGCAATTCTCAATAACTCCTTTGTATGATTATTATCAAGATAGAGATACTGGCAGACACACTTCTGAATTAATTGGATATCAAGTTACAAATATTCTTCAAGTAAAAACAGACAAACTTGATCTTGCTGCTGAAATCCTTGATTCTGCTGTATCTTCAGGAATAAACAAAGTAAACTCCGTACAGTTTACAATTTCTCCTCAAGATCATATGACACTAAAAGATGGACTGATTGAAGATGCAATAAACAATGCAAAATCTAAAGCAGAAAATGCCTTGTTGCCACTAAATCAGAAAATCATTGGCGTTCAATCAATCTCATTAAATGACTTTTCAACACCTCCTCTGATGAGAACTTTTGCTGATGAGTCTATGCTTGATGGTACTCCTATATTTTCATCAGAAAACATCTTATCTACATCTGTTAATGTTGTCTTTCTAATCTCTGAGAAATAGACTAGATTTTTCTAAAAAAATTTCACTGAGTTTAAATTCTGACTTTATCTCTGAATTCTGTGGAACAACAAGCACTAGAATGTCCTGTCTGTAAAAGTAACAAAGCCGAGATTGCCGGTGAGAATGTAAAACTTGGTGGGAGATTTGAAGATAAGGAATTTCTTACAACAGAACTAACTGTTCTAAGATGTATTCGTTGTGGATTTTACATGTTCTTTGATAAAACTGCACAATTTACCACAAAAGAGTCTTAGAGTTCTATTTGATTATCTCTTGGTTTTCAAGCTCAATTAGTTGACCTTCGATCTCTTCAGGCGTTTCTCCGCCATAAGAAATCAAAATTCTATCATCTTCCATGATTTCAATGTCTCTAATATCTGAGACTTGGTCTCCATTATAGTAGAACTTTAGAGAATAGTCTTCATTAGTACAAAACTCTCTTCCATCTTGGAATGTAAAGCATTGATCATCAAGTCCTAGTGCTAATGTCTCAAACAGATACCCTAGCGTAACACCTGTTGCGTGTTTATGCACTGTAGAGCCGTCTCTTCCTTCAAAGTGAATCCAACTTGATTTGATTTGGTATGCTGGTGCTGAAAAGTCAAACTCGTCTCCAAATATTTTCACTAGAATTGCTGCATGTGCGTGGTCACTGCCTAGTGCTCCTGCATTTTCAGGCCCACCTGGAGCAGTACTTTGATCCATTGTGACAAAAAGGTATGCTGCATATCCTACGATTACTGCAATTACTGCTAAAACTCCCACAGCAATTAGTGTCTGTTTTCTTTGTGCAGCTGAATGTTTTGTGGCGTAGTTTTCACGTTTTTGTTCACGTGCTCTTCTCTCTTTTCTGCCCATAGGATGTTTGGACTCTAAAATTTGCCCTAATTAACCATTCGATAAACTCGAATCTTCTGAGAGTAATTTTTCTGACAAATAATAAATAAAATCATGAATTGCCAAATTCATGACTTGTATCTTTTGTGATATCTTAGATGGTAAAAAAGATGGCCATATTTTGTATGAAGATGACTCTCATGTCTCATTTTTAGATAAATATCCAATTGATGTTGGACACAGCTTGCTAATCCCACGTCAACATCATGAAAAAATCACTGACATGACTCCTGAAAATGTAGGAAAACTATTTTCACTAGTTCCAAAAATTGCCCGAGGAATTCTGGCTGGAACTAATGCTGATGCATTTAGCATTGCTCAAAATAATGGACGTGCTGCAAAACAGATAATCCCTCATGTTCACATCCACATTATTCCAAGATACAATAGTAAAGGAACTATTTGGACAAAACGACAAATCTCAAATGATTCTGAACTTGAAGAATTGGCAAAAAAAATTCGTAGTTCTATCTAGTATGACCTGGATTATATCTTAGAATGGCACCAATCTTTCCAAGACTTGCAAGCATATTTCCATGCTCTGCACTTCCTGAAACTACTTCTAATTTTGAACCTGTCTTTGATGCAATTAATTCCAAATAGTCTACAATGTCTTGCTCGTTTGCTTCTACCTCCATAGAGTTGCAATCTGGACAAGGTTTGCTAGTAAACTCTGTTTTTTTGGGAATCACTTGGGGTCTCTCAACAATATCTTCTTGAAGGTGTTTGCATCTTTTGCATAATCCTTCAACTCTGTTCAAGTTTGTATCATCCGTAATAATCAAAGTTTCAACTACATTATTTTTTAGAAAATCTATTACTTCTTGTAATCCGTATGAGCCTTTTCCCGTATTTCCGTTAATTTCTCGAAATAGGGCTTCGACAAGCTTCTTTTCTTCTACTAGTCTAAAGTTGCCCAAGATGTCTGAAGATTTTGCAAAGGCTTCTCTGATTCCTTCTGAACCTGAATATGATGAATCAATTGTTGCAATGATATTATTTTGTAATCTGTACTCTAGATAGTTTCCGTTAATGAAATCTTCTTTTGTTGGTCCTGGACCTGAAATGACCAATCCCTTTACTGGATAAATATCAATAAAGAATTCTCTTGTAGTTTGAGCAACTCTGTTAAAGTAATATGTCAACTCCATCTCTCTGAGTTTTTGGAATCTCTTTGCAGATTGTCCTCCTTGTCTGTGTTTTCCTGCAACTCCTGAACCTGTTTGAGACAAGACTTCGATTTTATCTCCGTGTAGTAATCCCCACCCTGCATCCTTTGAATCAATTGCCAAAAAGCCAATCAGGTTGTCATCTTTGAGCATGTCTTTTAGAATGTCTACATGGAAATGGTCATCACATCTGTAGAGATATTGATTCAAATCTTTTGGAGGGTCTATCTCCCAAACTTTTACTACTTCACTTCCTAAAGGTCCCCCTTCTTCTGGAGGTAATGCTCCACAAAACATTACTAGACCTCTTTCAGGAGTCTTTTTGTAGAGTTTTAATCTCTGAACAACTTTGCCTAATGAATCTACTACGTGACTTCGGGTAAGATCTGATTTAATGTTATCAGCTGTTCCTTGCTCTTGTTGGAGTGTTCCGATAATTTCGTGAAGTTGTTTTCCTTTTGGAATGTATACTGTGATTAGTTCTGTTCCTCTACCGGACTTTCTTGATAATTCCTCTAATGTTTTTCTGATTTTATAGATTTTAACTGAATCTTGTTTTTCTATGTCTATTTTGCCCATTTGTGCTATTCTCCATATTGTGCGAATATTAATTTTGATTGATTGCTTTGTGTTTGGATATCACAACTCATCAATTGTTTTAAGAAATACTTGTAGTGGTTGGTTTCCTCTAATCTTAATAATCTCTTCATCATTGAATACTAGAAATGATGGTGTAGCGTCAATTCCAACCTCTCGTCCAAACTCATACAGTCTATTTACCTTGTCTTGATATTTTTGTTCATCAAGACAAGAATTGAATTTTTGCAAATCCAAACCAACAGTTGATGCAAATCTATCTAATGCATCTCTTGTTATCCAACCCGTTCTTTCTCCTCCCCAATTTTTGTAGAGTTCATCATGATACTCCCAGTACTTTTCTTGGTCTTTTGCACAATATGATGCCTCTGCAGCCAAAACAGAGTCAGGACCATTTAGAGGAAAATCTTTGAACACAAGTTTTACTTTGCCAGTATCAATGAAGTCTTTTTTTAGAACACTTAGGGTATCTTGATGAAACTTGTAACAATATGTGCACTGATAATCTCCCCACTCTAAAATAGTGATTTGTGCATTGGATTTGCCCATTTGTGGGGAGCCATCCTCAATTAATCTTGAAGCAGTAAGTGATATAGTAGACTCTTCTGATTCAGGTAAAAATGCCAAGAACAGTCCTGCTAAAACTCCAATAATCATAGGAATTACTAAAAGAATTTTTGACATGACTCTTGGAAAATTCGGTTCAGGTAAATATCTTCTCTAGTTTGTAGCCAAAGTCCACAATGCAGAATTTTTTGCAGAAATCTCTGCAACAAATGCATCATCTGATGATGACATAATAATTACATCCCCATCTTGGGGATTTAGTTCTTTGATGATTTGGTTTCTTGTCTTCTTGTCTTTTTTAAAACAGTCTGTTTCTTCTCTGGGAAAATGAAATCTATTTTCCTCAAAGAGAAGTGTAATGCATCCTGAGGATCCATACATTATGGCATAATCTCTTTGCTCTAATCCTGACCTTATCGCAAATGAATAATCTTTGAGGATTATTGCATGATTGTTTTTTCCTGAAACAATTTCACATTTTTTTATTTTACACTCATTAGGAATTGTTTTGAGAATTTGATCTATTAGTTTTTCACCTTTCTCTGTTAGAAAACTACCTGACTTTGTAGTTTTGATAACTTTTGTTTCTTTAAGATGTGATATCAATGTCTTTACTGCCCCTTCCCCTAAATGGATCTCTTTTCCAAATGTTGCTCTGCTGACAAATCCATCTCTTGAAAGCAACTGAAGTGCTTTGAAAACATGTGGAATGCTAAACGTCAAAACTTTACTGGAGCCTTTCCTTGAAACAATGTTTTGTAAAAATTGGATATTTTTTTTCATTTTCTGATCTACTCTGCTTTATTAATTGGATAAATTATCCAATAACTTAAATATATTCAGACGAGGCTAATATCATGTCTGAAACAAGACAAATTAATGTGTCCAAAACAAGTGTCCCTAAATTAGCAATTATTGCATTAGGTATCATCTTTGCAGCAGGATTATTTGTTGTAGGATTTGATCAAGGACATATTTTCAGTCTAGTTTATGGGGAGCAAGCATTTACTGATTTGTACATCCATGAACTAACTCATGATATGAGACATGCTGCAGGCTTTCCATGCCATTAGGGATTCTTTATCATGAAAACGTCTCTTTTTATCATAATTGTTTTAATTTCAGGTGCTTTTGCAGGACTAATTCATGGGACTGTAAACTTTGCAATTGTAGAACCCTATCTTGATCAAGCAATAGGAATTGAAAATCAGAACCTCTTTGATTCAGGTGAAGAAGAAGACACTCCTGAGTTCTGGGTTGAATATGAAGGGTATAGAACATGGCAGAAAGGCGGACAAATTCTTGCAGGAGTAATTTTGGGAACGTCAGTTGGTGCTCTATTTGGAATTGTTTTTGCCCTATCTAGAAATGCTTTGCCTGGAAATAATGATATTAAAAAATCATTGATTCTTGCAGGAATTATGTGGCTTACCTTGTATGTCATTCCATTTTTGAAATATCCTGCAAATCCTCCAACAGTTGGTGATGGTGAAACAGTTATGTTGCGAGCAATCTTGTATCTATCCTTTATTGCAATCTCGGGATTTGGTGCAGTTGGATTTTATCAATTATCAAAGAAATTAAAAAACAACAAGAAACTTGTTGCTCTTTTGGGATATGGAGTTTTTATTTCTGCAGTATTTTTTGCGATGCCAGAAAACCCTGATGAGATAACTGCTCCAATGAATCTGGTAAATGAATTTAGATTCATGTCTGTTTTGGGTGTAACATCGTTTTGGGCATCTGTTGGAATTATTCTTGGATTATTTTGGAGAAAACTCTCTCCACAAAAAGAGACAACTCACTATAACTGATTCTGATTCTATAGACTGAGAATTAACAGTCTAGTTTTAAATATGACACAATTTTTTTAAAATCATGTCTAGGAAATTAACATTACCGCAATTAAAAAAATATGATATCACTCAAAAAGTAATTGAAGCACTGGCTGATTCCGAATCTCGTGCAATACTGTTCTCAATAATTAAAAAAGGAAACACTGCCGCAGAACTCTCTGATAAATTAAAAATTCCTCTTAGCTCTGTGTACAAAAAATTAACAGATCTTGAAGAACTTACCTTAATTGAAGTTGAAAAATGGATGCTTTCAGACAAAGGAAGAAAATACAAAGTTTATCGAAGCCGAATTAGCAAAGCAGATATTTCAATTAAAAAGCCCGAACCTTCCCTTACACTGTTACCCAATAAGTGATTTTCATGTCTAATCCAAACATCATTCAGTTATCTGAATTTGATATTACTCAGAAAATCATTGAATCTCTAAGCAATGTCTGTACTAGAGCAGTTCTATTTTCTGTAAAAAATGAATCAAAAGATGCAACACAGATTGCCCAGGAACTAAAAATCTCAATTTCTACAGTATACAAAACCTTATCCACTCTTGAGAATTTGGCACTTGCAGAAGTTGATCAATACATAATTTCTCCAGAGGGAAAAAAGATCAAACAATACAGAAGCAGGATTGGAAAAGTAGAGATTACTCTTGATAATCTTGAACCAAGTTTGAATCTATACCCAAATACTGCAAATCCGAAATCATCTCTATAACCCAAATCTGTTTTATCCAAATTCATATTCTAAAAACCAAGAATACTATTGAAGTTCTTATACACTTTTTGAAGTTAGGTTTTTGTGAAAACTCAAACGTCAATAATTTTCAGTTTGATGGCACTTGCAGTAATTTCTACTGTACCTGTGGCCTTTGCTGAAAATCTTGGTGATGATTGGGCAGCAATTAAAAAAGGTGCAGGTAATGCATACAAAGCTGAAACCACTGCTGAATCCTTAGAAATTCTTGCAGAAACTAAAGCACTCTATGAGAAATCATTTGCAAGTGCTGCACAAATACATGATCCAGAAACACATAATGTGATTATGGATTGTTATGCTGATTCACAATCACAATATGAAAATGGAGACAAAGCACAAGCTAAACTCATCAACCAATGTCTTGAAAAATCTATTTACACACTTGGAATGGTTATGATGAAAGTCTCTGTAGAAGAAAATGATGCCGAGAAATATTTGGAATGGTCAAAAATTGTCCAAAAGAAATTCAAAGTTTCTGAAAAAGACCCTGCAACTTCAGCATTATTTGCCACAATTGAAAATAATCCATCTAAACTTCAGTCTTATTCTGAAGTGATTAGAGAAAACATGTTAGATATCTTTGAAATTAAAACTGTTGAAGAACTAGAAGAAGCATTAATCAAATATGCTGAAAATGATACCCAATCTGCAAAGAAATATGCATATGAAGGACTTTACTATTATCGAACTTTACATCCTTATGTTGTTGAATCAATTGGAAATGATAAAGCTGAACGACTCATGGACTACATGATTGAAGCCAAAGCCGTTTCTGATTCTGCAAATAATGGTGTACCAATACCACAATTGATTTCAGAGATGAAATCCATCAAGAAAGAAGTCGAAAAAACAGTAATGGAACATAATGGAATTGAAGGTTCTGCTGATTCCCTTGCATTGGCAGGAATCCTTGACAGACTTTATCTAGTCAAAGTCGAATACATTGATGCAATTGATGCTTCAGGTAATATCATTAATGAAATGGAGTATGCTGAGACTGTAGCATTTGCAGCAGGTGCATTAGAAATTGCTGAAGAAAACTCTGAAGTACTAACATCAATTTCATCTAGTGAATTTGATGAATTAACTGCAATTTTATCTTCAATTCAAACAGATGTAAATAACAAAGAATCTATTTCACAAGTTCTCAACTCAGCAGATGGTGCTACTGCAATTGTCAAATCTATGCAATCTGGTGTAGGTGAATCCGGTTCTAATCTAGATGGTTACTTTGATACTATCAATCGTCTATTACTTAGTGCCGAAGCTGCATATTCTAATGGAGATTCTGATTTAGCATTTGAGCTTGTTAGCCAAGCATATCTAGATAATTATGAATTTTTAGAAGCACCAATTGGTGAAGTTGATACAACTTTGATGAAATCAATTGAAGACGAAATGAGAGAAGAATTAAGAAATATGATAAAATCTGGTGCCTCTGTTGTAGAAGTGACAGCACAGATTCAAATGATTAGTGATGATCTTGATGCTGCAAAAATCAAATTAGCCTTTAACACTGAATCTGAACCAACACCCGCCCCATCTGTAACTCAAACAACTCAATCTTCAGATAATGGAGGCTGTTTGATTGCCACTGCCACTTATGGTTCTGAAATGGCTCCTCAAGTCCAATTCTTAAGAGAAATTCGTGATAACCAACTAATGAATACAGAATCTGGAATTGCATTTATGTCTGGATTTAACCAAGTATACTATTCATTTTCACCATACATTGCAGATTTGGAACGTGAACACCCAATGTTCAAAGAAGTAGTAAAACTTGGAATCACTCCAATGTTGTCAACTTTGTCAATTATGGAAATTGCTGACTCTGAGGAAGAGGTCTTGGGACTTGGAATTTCAGTTATTGCATTAAACATTGGAATGTATCTTGGTATTCCTGCAATTGTGATTGTCGGAATTAGAAAAAAAAATTCTAAGTGTTAATTCCAATGATTAATGTCTGTCAAATCTCAAATATTTTGAGACAAAAACAATTTTTTCATTCTATAAGTCTAGAATGTAATTCGCCTTTAAATAAAGACCGTAATTCATTTTGAATAATTGTCTCCTTTTGAAGTCAAATTTACTAGATTATTCTTTGCATGTCTGATTGTCCTAGTTTTGGTGCCTAAAATTGAGGTTTTTGCAGTATATGAAGATGTGACTTTTTCAGATGGTGACACTTCAGTTCTGTTTGTTAGTGAATTGTTGTCAAGCTCCTTTTTGATAATGAAAGAAAAACTTGATGAAGGCTCTATTGATGATGCAAAACTACTTGCAAAATTAAATACAGAAGTATTCCCATTACATCTACAACATTTACGAGAATCAAACGCTGAGATTACAGATGAAATTCATATCATGTTATTAGATCTTTATGGAAATATTGGAGTTGTTGAAAAAGAACAGACAATTTCAGAAATACAAAATATTGAAAATCTTTTAACTCAATACGAAATCACAAATCCTGATTTTGGTAAGACAAGTGGCTTGTTACTTACTATAATTGATGAACAATATCAATACGCCATTTCTGAAGAAAATTCAGCTTTGCATGAATTCTCCATTCTTGTTGTTAATCGCATTTATGATGAATTATTTCCAAACACAAACTATGATGAACGTCTAAGATTAGAGATTGATTCATTCCTAGTTGAATTAAAGGAAAAAATTTCGTCAAAACATGATTTTCATTCCGTTGGTACTCTGATTAATGCAATTAATCGTGACTTCGCAGGACACGAATCTATTGCATATGATAAACAAAAACTCTATGACACAATACGTAACTTGTATGATGAATTACTTGTAGCAGTAGATGAAGGTGATTATGAAAAAGCCGAACAACTAGGAATCGAAGCATACCTTGAAAATTTTGAGTATCTTGAACCTGATATTGAAAAAGTTGATTCGGAATTACTTTATGCCCTAGAATGGGACATGCGTGAAGAATTACGTGATATGATTCGAAATGAACAAGATCCAAAATTAATCAGATTCTTCCTTGAAGACTCTATCTTACCTGATCTTGAAGAAGCTGAATCTAAAGTACAAGAATTGGGAACTGTAGGACTATCAAACATCACACTTGAAAGAGAACTAAAAGAAATGGGAGATGCAACTAATACTCAAAAATCAGAAGTACGAACTGAGATTGATTTTATTCGTGATACTTTGCAAGAAATGCTAATTCAATACAAAGGCGGAGATTCCCAAGCTGCATACACTTCTGCACGAACTGCATATCTTGATAGTTATGAGTTTGTAGAAATTCCATTACGTGCAATTGATCCTGATTTTACTTTGGAAGTTGAATTTCAATTCGCCCAATTACGTAATCTGATAAAACAACAAGCACCATATGAAGAAGTTCAAGAAGTTGCAATCTACATTAAAAGAAGTTTAGATGAATCTGAAAGACTAGTTAGTGGAACTGGAACTCTTGCACCTGCAATTGCTTTTTCATCATCGTTTGCAATTATTTTCCGTGAAGGTCTAGAATCTGTTTTGATTTTAGGTGCGATTCTTACATATTTGGAAGCCTCTCGAAATAATCGTTTCAAAAAACATGTTTACTATGGAGTGATTGGTGCCATTGGGGCTACTGGAGTAACTTGGGTAATTGCCTCATATGTCATAGAACTGTCTGGTGCTAATAGAGAACTAATTGAAGCAATAGCTGCATTGTCTGCAACTGCAATGTTGTTTTATGTGAGTTTTTGGGTCCTAAACAAAATAGAACACAAGAAATGGATGGAGTTTGTCAAAGCAAAAGTTTGGCAAGCTACGACCACTGGAAGTGTAATGGTTTTCGTAATGCTGGCATTCTTTACAGTGTATCGAGAAGGATTTGAAACTGTTCTTTTCTATCAGGCAATGTCTGGATTTGCAAAATACATGGAGGCTTATGTCGGATTAGGATTTGTTGCAGGTATGGCTGTATTATTTTTGATTTATTTCTTGATGAGAAAATTAGGAAGAAAATTGCCTTTACGAGCATTATTTGGATTGACTATGGGTGTAGGTGCATACATGTCAATTGCATTCTTAGGAAATGCTGTTAGAGAACTTCAGATTTTGGAAATTATGCCTTATACTGGAATGATAGGTACCATTCCAAGACTGGACATCAATTTGGCAACAATGACTGGAATCTATCCTACTTTGGAGACTATGATTGCTCAGATAATCTTACTGGGAATTTATTTATTAGCTTCAGCTTATGTTTTGGTGATGAGACCTCGAAAAGAGAAGCGTCTAGCTTCTATGAGAAAGTCTCATGGAACAGAACAAAATGTCTGAAAAACAAAGAATTCGTGTGGGGATTGATGTTGGTGGCACCTTTACCAAGGCAGTAGCCATTGATGCTAAATCTGGTACTATTCTTTCAAAATCTACCGTGCCGACTACTCACAAGGCAGAAAAAGGAGTATCTGAAGGAATTGTACAGGCCTTATCAAACATTTTAGAAGCATCAAAAATTAACATTAATGATATTGAGTTAATCTCTCATAGCACCACTCAAGCAATCAATGCACTCTTAGAATCTGATACATCCAAAGTTGGAATAATTGCAATGGGGGTTGGCCCTTCAAAGAAAGATGTCATTAAAAGAACAAATTTGCAAGACATGTCTGATAGTTCAAACAATATTGCAACGTTTCATGAATTTCTTGATACATCCCATCTAATCACTGAAGATGAGGTAACCCAAACTATTGACCGACTCAAAAACCAAGGCGCACAAGTAATCGTTGCAACTGAGGCATTTGGAGTAGATGATCCTTCCAATGAATTATTTGTGATGAATACTTCTGCAAAGCGCAACATTCCTTCAACTGCATCCCACGAAATCTCTGGAGTTTATGGTTTGGAGATTAGAACTTTGACTGCAGCAGTAAATGCCAGTGTTTTGCCAAAGACATTTCAGGTAGCAAACTATGTTGAAGAAGCAATTAGAAAAACAGGAGTCACTGCACCTCTAATGATCATGAAAGGAGATGGTGGCGTTTCAAGTATGGATACATTTCGAACAAAACCAATCTTGACTGTTTTATCAGGACCTGCTGCTAGCGTCGCTGGTGCTTTATTGTATCTTAAAGTTACAAACGGAATTTTTGTTGAAGTTGGAGGAACTAGTACTAACATCTGTATAATTAAAAATGGAAGACCTGAGATTCGATATGTTACCGTTCGTGATCATCCTACATGTATTCGCTCAATGGATGTAAGAATTTTAGGAGTTGCTGGTGGCAGTATGGTCTCACTAAGTCAAAATAGAGTATCTCAAGTCGGTCCCCGAAGTGCTCATATTGCAGGTTTGAAATATTCCTGTTTTGCTGAACCTGAAAAATTAAAAACTGGGAAAATCATTCTAGTTAAACCAAAAGAAAATGATGAAGAATATGTTGCAATAAAGTGTGATGATGAAACTTTTGCTATAACAAATACCTGTGCTGCTAATGCCTTGGGCTTTATTGAAGAAGGTGATTACTCTTACGCAAACCAAGAATCTGCTAAAATCGCACTAACCATTCTAGGTGAACAAATGGGCATTCCCTATCATGAGGTAGCCCAATCAATTATTCAAACTGCTTCATTTGAGATTACAAAAACCATTACTAACATCATGAAAGAATTCCATTTGAACAACTCTACAAAGTTGATTGGTGGCGGAGGCGGTGCTTCTGTATTAGTTCCATTTGTGGCAAAACAACTAGGACTGTCATATGAAAAGGCAGAACATGCCGATGTTATTTCATCTATTGGTGTTGCATCTTCTATGCTTCAAGAAGAGATTGAACAGACTATGGATGAGGCAACCCCTGAGAAAATTGCACAGGTTCAGAAAAAAATCCATTCTATGCTTGTTGACAAGGGAGCAGTTCCTGAATCCATTGTAATTGATAGTGAGTATATCTCTGAAAAAGCTCTACTGCGAGTTTCTGCCATAGGAAATGTGGAACTGGATAGTGTTGAGACATCAAAAAATGTCTTTACACTAGATGATGCGAAAAAACGTGCCAGTGAAATTATTGAAATTTCAAAAGATTTGATTGATTTGAGTTTTGAGACAGATCATTATTTTGTATTTACAGGACATGTGGAAATCAAGAAATTGTTTAGTAAGAAGAACCGTCATCATTTGTTGATTTTAGACAGATATGGAAAAATGAAATTATCGTTAAAGAACGGGAAAATATTCCAAGGAGGGAAAATTTCTGTTTTAGAAGAAGTTGATGATTTTCTAGAATCATGTCATTCAGAAATTGCT
Source organism: uncultured Nitrosopumilaceae archaeon (assembly GCA_964343515.1). GTDB lineage: Archaea > Thermoproteota > Nitrososphaeria > Nitrososphaerales > Nitrosopumilaceae > Nitrosopumilus. The sequence continues at coordinate 166,962 of CAYFJT010000001.1, read as the reverse complement.
CCAAAAGTATTTCTTCTAAATGACTTGAAGTTAGTAGATTATTCTAGTTTGACATCTTCTTCAAAAATTATGGATGCAATTAGAGAAGAATTGGACAATTCAGAAAAAGCATCAGTACTAGTTGAACTGTAATTTTTCTAGGTTGTAACTTTGTCTAACTGATTTGTTTCTGTAGCTGTCTTTACTTCTCTTGCTATTCTTTTCCCCATGCTCATGCTTTCATTGAATAACAAATTGTAGTATGGGGAACCGTCCATGTAGATATTAGAGCCTGCAACGATTCTTGCTGAGAACTCAAAGGATGTGAATTTTGCATTCTCATCATATACTCCTTCAATACAAAATGGACCATTCATTCCAGGGGCAACTATTCTCTTTGCAGCCTCTACGAAGTTCTCACCCATTGTATAAACTTCATCTAATAATGACTCTCTCAAAACTAGTGGACTATTCCCAATTACATTAAATGATGGTACTTTGTTTGATTTTAATTGCTGTTCAGCTGGAATTCTTCCTAATCCTTCAATGTCTGATTCATGTCTTTGATCAACGCCGTAGAACTCTAATTCGTCTTTAAGTGGGGAGTAAAAGAATGTCAAGTATGCTAAAACTCCTGCAGCATATTCTTGAATGTACAGTGTTTCATCTTTAGAAATTACTCCTTCTGAAACCAACTGGTTTCTTTTTGTATTGTAATCTTCTTCATTTGCTGCCATAAAGTAACCTTTGCCTCCAGCAGCTCCTTGTCTTTTGATAATGGATAGTTTTTCGATATCGCTTGGACTAGTAACTGGTTTTGGCATTGGGAGATTTGCTTCTCTCATGAGTTTTTCTTTCATCTCCCTGTCTGACTCCCATCTAAGAATCCACTTGTTTCCAAAGATAGGAGTCTTGATTGATTCAATCTCCTCAGAACTCATTTGTGCAATTAAAGTCCCATGTGGAATCAATACTGCATCATTTTGCTCTAATGCTGATTGACATCTCTGATCTAAAACCTCTTTGAAAGAGTCTACAATTATTAATTCATCAATAAATGGAAATCTTCTGTAAAGTTTTTCTCGCTTTTTTTCACATACTAGAATTGTTTTGAGCCCTTCATCTTTTGCCCCTTTTAGAACTTGTAAAGAACAGTGAGATCCTAATGTGGCAATAGATGTCATGATATGATTGATTTTCTTGTACTTTATGAATTTACCATGAAATTTTGACTATGAGGTATATTTTGTTCTTGAATAATGATCTAAACTTGATTTTTCTTAAAATCAAAATTTCATTAATTTGATAAAACAGATAAAATAGGCATTGCATCCCATTTGTGTAACGAATAATTCAAAATTCCTGAACAGACCAGATCATATTTTTTAAAGAATTCTTGTGCTTCTTTCCCTGTAGCTTCAAAGATTGCCATAGATGACTGATTATCATTAAATGGCCCTGACCATATTATTTTCCCCTGAAATTGCCATTCATCAATAATTTGAGTAACTTGTGGAGAAATCATTTTCAAATCAAATGAAATTGTATCTTCTTTGACATTACTTACTAAAACCCAAGGACTCGTTTCTTGCTGATTCATAAAACGTTTTTTCAAAATTAGATATTAAACATGGTTATTGATTTTTAACAATATTCCAAATTTTTAAAACACAATCAAAAATCTGAAATTACTTTACGAACATAGAATGAGATTGTAAAATCAAAGACATCTATAATTATTCTAAAAACCAATTAATTCTGGTCTAACATGCTACGTCTGACAATTCCCTTACAAGTATGTATGTCTGACCAAAATTCATTGGAAAAATTGGGATTGAATAGTTTCATCCTAACCCGACTTAGGAGTATTGCTATTGGTATAATGAGGTCAACACCCAATTTTTCTGATGATCCAATTAACAAATAAAATCCCATTTGCAAAAATTGATTTTAGAGAATTATTCTTAATATTTTCTGAATTTTAAAATCAAATCTTGCAAATGTAATGTTTTCATGTATAAGAAGATTTTAGAAATTTGCTTTTTCTTTTAGTTCTTAATTGAACTCCGCAACAAGGACACATTATGTCCTGAAAATCCATGTAAATATTGCATGATGTACAACGTTTTGTTCCTTCTTGATATCTACTCTTCTCTGATCTGAATCGTTCACATATTCCTCTACATGTCAAAAAATAAACCTCCTTTCTTTTTTGATGTGTAAAATTTTAGAAAATGGTTTGACTTTTTTTTGCTCCAAAACACGTTATATTGCATGACTATACTTGCTCTTTTCAAATTAAAATTAGATCATAGTTTTATCAAGTTAGAATGAAAGTGTCAAGAGTCAATTATGCGTATGCCAGTAGCATCTTCCAGAATGCCAATAAGCGTAATGTGACTCTGACAATTAGCTTACACTAATCATAATAATTAAACTATCTTTGAATACTCGGTCTTGTTCTACAAGTTTGGATTAAGAGCATTTATGGTCTGAAAATTTGAAATAGTTAATCTCTAAAATTCCAAAAATTGTATTTTGTTATCAAAATTAGAATGATTTGTAGAAACATCATTGGAAAAAAACTCAATGATGGTTCATACATTATGAAGACCATAGTTTGTATGGTGACCATAATTTGTTTTCCTTATTTTTAATTTGATGGTTGGTTCTATTACCTAATAATGATTTTTTATTCTCATTTTCTAGAACAAGAACGTGAAATCGTATGATCATAAAAATACCAAAAGTTTTTTAAATTTTTGATGAGTATTAATTATTCTCATACAAAGAGTAGCATACTGCTACTTGTACTTGCAATTGGAATTGTTGGTGCAATGCCACAATCTTTTGCAGATCATTCAGAAGTCACAATCGTGCCAGCATCAGGTTCTGGTGCACCAGGTTGTGAGGAAACCGCAGATGGATGTTACATTCCAACCACTGCAACAGTTGATGTTGGTGGTGTTGTAATCATGTCAAACACTGACACTGCAGCACACACATACACTTCAGGAACTCCAGATGATGGACCAGATGGTGTCTTTGACACAAGTCTATTGATGGCTGGAAGTTCATTTGAATGGAGTCCAACAACTGTAGGTGAACAGCCTTACTTCTGTATGGTTCATCCTTGGATGCAAGGAGTAATCATAGTACAAGAAGCAGGAGGTGAAACAAGTAATTCTGAGAGTTCACTTTCAGTAGATGAAAAACTAGAATTCGGTGCAGCTCTTGAGGAAACTCTAGGTCACTTTTGGGCTTTGGAGCAAAACCTTGATGAGAGCAATGCCGAACTAGCATTGATTCACGCAACACACCCAATCTCTGAATTGTATGATGCAATGAAACCACAACTAAAAGCAGCTGATCCTGCATTAGATGACAATGTACACAGTATTTTGTTGAATCTAAAGGATGAGGCTACTACTGACGTATCTAGAGACACAGCTCAGTCTGCAATCGATGATGCCAAAGATGTTGTAGCAATTGCACGTTCAACAATAATTGGAGATGAGTTGAGTAATGATACTGGATTCAAAGTCGCATTGATGAAAACACTACTTGAAACTTCTATTGCCGAATATGGTGAAGCAGTTGAAGATGGTGTAATTGGTGAGATGGCTGAATTCCAAGATGGCTCTGCATTTGTCTGGAGATCACAAGTAATCTTTGAGGAGATTAAATCTGATTTACCTGAACATGAAGCACATGAAATCGAAGAATTGTTTGTTGATGTAAAATCTGCATATGATTCAAGAGCTGATCCATCAGAAGTTGATACACTCACAAGTGGAATCATTCATGAAATTGATGAAATCACTGGAACTGAGAGTGGAGAGACAGACCTTTTGATGTATGTTGAAAATATCAATGAATTACTAACTCAAGCAAAACAAGAATATGCTGCAGGTGATAAAGATTTGGCACTAAGTCTTGCAACAAAGGCATATTTAGACAACTATGAATTCTTAGAAGCCCCTCTAATTGAGGCAGGTGAGCGAGAACTCATGGAAGAAGTCGAAATAATGATGCGTGAAGAACTACGTTCAATGATTAAAAATGATGCATCTGTATCTGAAGTAAATTCTCAGGTCGATGCAATTTTGATCAAAATGACTACAGTAGAACATGTAGTTCCTGAATTTGGTTCAATTGCAATCATGATTCTTGTTGCTGCAATAGTAGGTTCAGTACTCTTTGCAAGAAAAAATAGCTTGACATTCCCAAGAATTTAATCTCTTTTTCTTTTTTATTTTTTTGAATTTGATTTTTCTTTGATTGTTTTAGAAATGTATTCTAATCGAATGAAATTACTGAAATTGTTATTACACAAATTCCTTAATCGTTGTTAATGGCATGTAATGAAATTTGTTTAAGATACAAAGCTAAAAGATCTGAGGATGGAAGACGATACAGTGACGGACAAAAAAGATGTCAAAAATGTGAGATTTTCATAAATTGGGAGGGACCTATATGTCCTTGCTGTAATTTTAAGTTGAGAACTGTTCCTAGAGGCAGTAAATGGAGGAGGGTTTACACTGAAATCAAAACCAACTAAAACCTTTGATAAAAAAATCATCCAAACACCAGAGCTGAAATTGTGTGAAATTTGTAAAACAATTCAATTCACTGAAAGAGTATTTTGTAATCATTGCGATAATACTCATCATATCTGTTTATCCTGTATTGAAAAAAACAAAAAATTGTTAAAGATGAAACCTGTCCCAATCAAGACAATTTTTAAAAATAATGTTAAAAAATGGATGTGATTTGGCCTTGAAAATAATGAATTTTACTCTAGATTTAGTCATAATTTGATGAATTGAGCTTGACATTCCACATTTTTTGAAGTCTTTGAATTTTCTAACTTAAACAATTTGTCTTTAATTTTAATCTAAAAATAAAAAATCCCTATCAGTTTGTTGATAAAACTGATAGTAGTGGCATTGCATCCCACTGATAAAGATAGTAAGTAAGAACTCCTGAACAAATATTTTCATATTTCTTAAAGAATTCTTGTGCTTCTTTTTCTGTGGCTTCAAAAACTGCCATGGAAGATGGTTGATTCTCAAATGAACCTGACCACATGATTTTTCCTTGTGATTGCCATTCGTCTACAAGTGCAGAAACTTGTGGTGCTATTCTTCCCAAGTCTTCAGGTTTGGCATCTTTTGAAATATTAGTTACCAATACCCAAGGTTTTACTTCTTGACTCATATGAAAAATAGTCTAACTTTGAATTTTAAACACTGTGTTGAAAACCGACTCTTGTTTTATTTTTTTAAAACATGTTTTGAAAAAACAGTTCTACATAATTTTGAAATAACAAAATAAAATCTCATGCATCTATAATAACAAAAGAAAATTATCATTAATTGATCCTGTGTGGAGTCTGACATTTCCATTACAAGTCATTCAGGATCAAAATCATTGGAAAGATTGAGAACTCATAGTTTTTCATCCTAATTATTTGTGGATGTATTCTATTGGCATAGACACACACTCAATTTTCCAATGATTTATTGCAATATTATAATCAAAAACCCATGTTACTTTTTATGAAAAATATTTGCTGAGTTTCTCAACAAAATGAAAATCAACATGAACTATGGCCTGAAAAATCATATAATCCTGCAAATCTCTCAAAATTCTCAGTTTTATCTTATGAACTATGTGCAGTTGTAACATATTGAAAAACTTCATCTATCAGCTCTACACTAAGTTCTCCTTTGAGGTTTTCCGGAATTACCTTTAAAACAAAATCATACATTGTTGTATTTTTTGGAAGTTCTTCTCTTTCTTGAAGTAATGAAAAAACTGCTATTCCGTTTGAAATTATGGCTATAATTTTCTCTTTATCTGAAAGAACCATGAAAATAACTAAAATTACTGGTAATTTAATCTAAATTTCATCAAAAACTCAAGATATTGATTTTATGATTACTTGGTTAAATGACTGAATGGTTTTGGTATCTGCATCTAGTGCATCTAATTCTAGTGAAATGTCATGCCCTCCAACTTCTGGCTCTTCTTGAGATGCATGAAATCCAACATATCCTGCAACTATAATGATAAATGCGATAACAATTCCAATTAGTATATCCATCTTGATTTTGTGTGGAATTGCTGCTGGCTATAAGCATTATGAAAATTAATGCAAATATGAGATATTCCATGAAAACTCTCCATCTCCATCTCATCGATTTTCTTACTTGAAATTGATCAAATTCTATTGCAATATTATTCTCAACAACCTTGAATGAAAAATGATGAAAAACTATACTGAAAATTTACATCACAAGAATTCTGATTATAATACGAAAACCCGATCATTATTTTTTGTAATACGTTGATCTGCATTCTCTAAAAACACCAATAATTGATGATCCTATTTTCTGGAACTGTCATTAATTTAATAATCATATTTTTTTTGAATTTTGTGGACAACAAGTCTTGGATCATTTTAGGCGTATTTTTGTTGATTTTCTCAACAATTCTTACATTTAGTTTCTCCACAGAACATACATTTCATAAAATTCTGCATGGTTCTATTCTCATGATGTCTCTATATCTGTCATTTTTGTCATTTCATTCATTTTTCAAACAAATTTGACATATTTTCTAGAAAATGGGATAATTAATTTCATATTTTTAAAAATTTCTGTAATATCAAACTAGATAATCAGAACTCATCTAATATAGTATTTTTTTAAATTTTTGTTAATTGAAAAACTGTGAAGCAAAAGTATTGGAAATGGTTCTCAAAAAACCTCATACATTAACGACTCTAGTAAAAAACGTGGAATGCTCCAGTGAGACTGTTTCAAGATATATCTCAATGTTTCTGAAGAGAGGAGTTATTCATAAAAAAAGCTCAAGATTTTCAATCTTTTACAATCCAGAAGTTGAGATCAAAAAGATAGAGTTTTTTGAAATGTTGTTGAATTCAACAACACAGTTAGTACTAAAGACTCTTTTACTTCACAATAGATGTACTCAGGCGCAACTTGAAGAAAAAACCGGAAAATCACGTTCTTCTATTTGTAAATCTATTCAAAGATTAATTCAAAACAATATCGTCTCAAAAAATTATCAGATAGGTTACAAATCATATTCCATTAACGACAAAAAGTTGGTTATCTCTGGGTTAAAAGATACTCATCAAAGTTTACTAAAAGAACTATAATTACAATAAAAATAACTCATTCTTCGAATGTACCAGTTTCTTTAATAAAAAAATGTGCCTTTAGAAATTACATGCTTATTCACAAGTGAAGAATTGGGATTTTTTTCCTAGCTTTTTCATTTTGTTCATAAAATGAAATGAAAAAATGAAATTTAAAAAAACTTGATTTCTTAAAGTAGAAACTAAACATGTGAAAAAAAGTGATTTTGCAATAATTTTCCTTGACTGTACATCTGTTGTTTTTTGTGATTTGATTAAAACTAAATTTTTTTAAGAAAAGGCAATCCTCTTTTTTAATTGAATATATCTTGATTTTGTTCTTACTTTTGTGTTGCAACATGGACCCCAATACCCTTCGCAGTAAATGTAGGTATCACAGACTTTGCATCTTTTTTGACCTGCATCATACCTCCCAATTTTATTAGGTTTTTTTGCTTTAAATGCACTACAAAGATTTCTACATGCCAATTTGGGTTATCCCTGTCTTTTTTCTGATGTGAATTTTTGCTGTGATGATTGTTCTTTTAAATTCCAAAAATCTCTGTATTTTTCATGATGATTTCTATTTTGGAAATGCGGTTTGTAGTCTTTTTTTAAATTAATTAAAAATCCTAAATTCACATTTTCAACAATTCAAATTCATATATAGAATCTGAGGTTTTTTCAAGATCGGTAAATCATGAAAAAACCTCTTCATTTATAATGAAACTGGAATTTTTTTTAGTGTGAATAATGCATTTTTAGTTTTAACACTTGCATTGGTAGCTACAATGGCTGTTGTTTCTGCAGTAGATTATCTGCCAGAAGCAGAAGCTAAAAAGTCTAAAGGAAACTACAACACAAAGTTCGGAATAGGTACTAGTGGAGTCGTTTGTGGTGACCGTTTATGCTCTGAAATTGATACGCCAAAAATTGTTGTTAAAACACCTGCAAAACAACTTCCTGAATTAAGCAAGTCTTGCGCACCTAACATGCTAGAGACTGATTCTGGATGTTCAAGTCTAAAAATTACTGGTGCTAAAATCACAAAGTCATACTATGATTCATCTGTAGGTTCATCTACAATATTAGTAAATGCATACGATGATGGTTCTTTGAAAATTAATGCATCTTTAGATGATGTCTTAATTTTTGTTGATGGTGAAGAATGGGATGATGTGATTATTGGCAACAATAATGTTCTCATTGAGTTCTTTGCTGGAACAAGTATGATAGAAATTATCTACTCCCAGTAAATCACTTTTTTAATTTTTTATTATATCTGAACCTGATTATACTATATGAAAAAACTTTGAAAATTTACAAAAAAATGGTTTTTTACCATTAATCTTGTTGGGATTTAATCAATAATATGTGATCTCTTAAAATTAATCTGATTTTGCCTGATTATTAGTATTATTGAACAAATTCAACCAGAAAAACTCTAGTCATAAAATGGTGTAAAAATTAATTACACCATAAAATGTGGAGTACAGTAAATTATGATAGAAACTGAGTTAGGAACTTTACGAAGATCTCATTATTCTGACGAAATCAACTCTTCAATGGATGGGACTTTGGTCACTGTAATGGGGTGGGTCTTAACCATTAGAGGACATGGCAACATCAGTTTTGCAACAATTAGAGACAAAAATGGAGATGTCTCCATAGTTGCAAAGAAAGGCAATTGCCCTGATGATATACGTGAAAAAATTTCTTCTCTCAAATCACACTCTTCTGTTGCAATTACTGGAAATGTAAAATCTTCTGAAAAGGCACCTAGCGGATATGAAATTATTCCAACTGAACTTCGAGTATTTTCAGAAGTTGAAAAAATTCCTCCCTTCGAACCAATTGCCAAGACTGTAAAAAACATCGATACAAGATTAGAGGTAAGACCAATTGATCTTCGACGAAAAGTGCTGCAACATATATTCAACACTAGGAATTCAGTTTTAAAATCAATTCGGAGTTACTTTAATGATCAAAACTTTGTTGAAATTAACACTCCAAAAATGATTGCCACTGCCACTGAAGGTGGAGCTGCATTATTCCCAATCTTTTACTATAACAAAGAAGCTTTCTTAGCTCAGAGTCCACAATTATACAAAGAACAACTAACAATGAGCTTTGAAAAAGTCTTTGAGATTGCACCAATCTTTAGAGCAGAACCCTCAAGAACTAATCGTCATCTTGCCGAAGCAATCTCAATTGATCTAGAAGAAGCATTTGTAGATTACAATGATGTTATGAGTAGAATTGAAGAGATTATCAAAATCTCAATTAAAACTGTAAATCAATACGCAAAAGATAATCCTGATGTAGAATTTACTATTCCAAAAATCCCTGAATCCATCCCTCAATACTCGTATGATGATTTGGTAGATAAAATGCAAAAGGCTGGAGCAAAAACTGAATGGGGAGATGATCTGTATCCATCAAATCTTAAAAAAATTGGCCTTGAAGGATTTTACTTTATCAAAGATTGGCCTTTAGCTCCAAAACCATTCTATGTCAAAGACAGTAAATCTAACCCAAAAATTTCTGAATCTTTTGATTTGATGTTTGGTGATTTGGAATTGTCTTCAGGCAGTACAAGAATTGAAAAACGCAATGAATTAGCTGAAAGAATGAAGAACAAGGGAATGAACACTGATGCATTTGAGTATCACCTTGGTGCATTTGATTATGGAGTTCCGCCACATGCTGGATGTGGTATTGGTCTTGAGAGATTAATTATGGCCCTTACAGGCACAGAAAACATTCGTGATGTAACATTTTATCCAAGAGATGTTGATAGACTGACACCATAGGTGTAGAAAAATGGTTACAGAAGAAGAGATTGAGAAAGTAGCAAAATTAATGAAAATTGAAGTAGATGATCATAAAGAGTATGTAGACAAGGTTCATGCCATGATTAATTATTTTGACATTTTAGACTCAGCTGGAGTTGACGATGAAGAGATTTCCATGCAAGAACTTCCCATCACTGCTTTACGTGAAGACAAACACATTCCATTTGATGAAAAATTAATTGAAAAACTAAATCACTACAAAGGAACCTATGTTCGAGCTCCCAAGATGTCATGATGAATCTCAAAATTCCTGCCTTAGATTATGTGCAACAAGTAAAAAATGGAGATATCTCTGCTGAGGATTTTACTGCATCAACTTTAGAGCGAATCAAAAATGTTGATGATAAACTACATGCTTTTTTGTCTATAAATGACAATGCAGTTAATCAAGCAAGAGATATTGATAAGAAAATAAAGTCTGGTAAAAAAGTCGGTGCTTGTTTTGGAATGCCAATCTCAATTAAAGATAACATGTGTATTAAAAACAGTAAAACGACTTGTGCCTCAAAGATGCTTGAGAATTTTGTCGCACCATATGATGCAACAGTAATCTCAAAACTAAAAGAACAAGATGCAATTTTTATTGGAAAAGCAAACATGGATGAGTTTGCAATGGGGTTGACAACTGAATTTAGTGCATTTGGCCCAAGCAAAAACCCCTGGAATACTGATTATGCGCCTGGAGGATCATCTGGAGGAAGTGCAGTTTCTGTAAGTGCCTTTGAGTGTGTTGCATCTCTTGGCTCTGATACTGGTGGTTCTGTTAGAAATCCTGCTAGCTTTTGTTCTGCAGTTGGTTACAAACCAACATATGGTTTGATTAGTAGATTTGGTCTAATCTCATATGCCAACAGCATTGAGCAGATTGGTCCTATTACTAGAACAGTAAAGGACACTGCATTTTTGCTAAATATGATTGCAGGATTGGATCCTAATGATAACACTACTGTTGATAACAAAAATGAAGACTATCTTACAGGCATAGATTCTGGTATTGAAGGCAAGAAAATAGGCATAATCAAAGAGATGATGGCTGAAGGTACAGACGCTGCTGTACTTTCTGCCACCAAAGATGCCATCTCAAAACTTGAGAGTCTTGGTGCAATATGTGAAGAGATCTCACTTGATATGGTAAAGTATTCTGTTGCAGCGTACTATACCATTACTGCAACAGAGGCTGGCAGTAATTTGGCAAGATATGACAACCTGAGATATGGTTATGATTTTCCAGTAGAAGGATACGAGTTTAATTCATACATCCAAAAAGCAAGAAAGAACTTTGGACCTGAAGTTACAAGAAGAATGATTATCGGTGGATTTGTTCCATCTGCAGGACAAGCTGGAAAGTATTTTCTCAAAGCACTCAAAGTAAAAAGCAAACTTACAAAAGAAATCAACGAAGCATTTCAAAAATATGACTTACTAATTTCGCCAACTGTCCCAATCTTGCCATTTAAGATTGGTGAAAAGATTGATGATCCTGTTTCACTATTTTTAGTAGACATTAATACTGTTACTGCAAATCTTACTGGAAAGCCTGCAATATCAATTCCGTTTGCAATTTCAAATGGATTGCCAATTGGAATGCAACTGTTAGCTGATTCTATGAATGATAAATTATTACTACAAGCAGCTCATGCATTAGAACAAACTGTAAAACTACCGGAGATTCCAATTTGACTAAGATTGGTTTGGAGATTCACTGTCAATTGACAAATCTTGAAAGCAAACTGTTTTGCTCATGCAAAGCAAATTATCGTCAATTTGAAATTAATGAAAATATTTGTCCTGTATGCATGGGGTTGCCTGGTAGTTTACCTAGGCTAAATCAAGAAGCAGTAAAAAAAGCAACAATGATTGCAATGGCACTAAATTGTTCTACTCCAGATAAAATTGCATTTTTCAGAAAGAACTACTTTTATCCAGACTTGCCAAAGAATTTCCAAATAACTCAACTAAACATCTATGGTGATACTAGTGTTGGTGGCTCTGGTTCTATAATGGTGGGAGACAAAGAAATCAGAATCACTAGAATCCAACTTGAAGAAGACCCTGGAAGGCTAATTTATGAGGGAAGTTCTTCTAAAAATCAAATAACTCTAGTTGACTATAATCGTGCAGGCACACCTCTTGTTGAAATTGTTACCGAACCTGACTTTGAAAATCCAAAACAAGTAAGAGAGTTTCTCAATATCTTGTCTGATTTACTAGAAAATCTTGGAGTATCTGAACCTAGTCTGGAAGGTGCTATGAGGGCCGATGCTAATGTATCAATTGAAGGTGGAAAGAAAGTTGAGATAAAAAATATTGGTTCATTTCATGATTTAGAAAAAGCAGTACATTTTGAAATTATAAGACAAGAAAGTTTGAATTCTCGTGAAATTGAAATTGCTCAAGAAACTAGACATTGGGATGACAAGAGAAAGATAACAATTTCTTCACGTTCTAAAGAAGAAGCATTAGACTATCGCTATTTCTTAGAAGGTGACATTCCTTGGGTTACAATTGATTCTTCCATTCAAGAGAAATTAAAATCAGAAATGCCTGAAAGCATTAGCTCTAAAAAGGAACGATATGTTTCAAAATACAACATTCCAAATCAAGTTGCAGATGTTTTGTCTTCAGACAAATTCTATTCGGATTTATTTGAAGACTCTCATACTGAAACAAATGCAAAAGAGATTGCAAATATCATTACAACTGATCTAATGGGTTTGGTAGATACAAGAGAAAAACGTGAATCATCAAAAATTACTGCCAATCATCTTAGTGATTTAGCTGATACAATTCAATCAGGAAAAATTTCTAGAAATTCTGCAAAAAATGCATTATATGAAATTGTAAAGACCGGAAAAGAACTATCTCAAGTGATAAGTGATTTGGATTTGGGAAATGTTTCAGATGAATCAGAATTGCTTACAATAATTAAAGATGTAATTTCTGAGGAACCTCAAGCAGTAGAACAGGCAAAATCCAACCCTCAAACAATAAACTATCTTGTAGGTAAAGTGATGCAGAAAACAAAGGGAAAGGCAGATCCTAAACTAACTCTTGATTTGTTGAAAAAACAGATTGAATAGAAATGTCTGAACTTTCACTTGAAGATATTGAATTTATCAAAATTTTAGCCACTTCAGATGCAATAATTCTTCAAACAGGCATGAATGATGCTACTCGTGAGAGATTAGATGGGCAAATAGGTGTGATTTTAAGGGAATATTATAATGAAAATACTGCTCTTTCTGGAACAAAACGTATCAGAGAATTTGAAAAAGCAGGAATAACTGAAGATCATGGAAAAGCTGCTATTGCATGTGCAAGACGTCTTGGAATAAACATATCCTAATCTAAAATCTTTTTTACACTCTATTTGATTTTAACAATTGAATATTGTCTAATTTTGAATTTATTCCAACACAAAAACAAACAGAAGAAACTAACATATTTCGTTTTATGAAAAAACATGAACTCTCATCATTATCTGAATTAAATAAAAAAGCAAACAAAGAATTAGAATGGTTTTGGCAACAAGTAGACAAAGATGTTGGAGTGGTTTGGGATTCACCATATTCCCAAGTATTAGATTCATCAAATGGAATTGCATATTCAAAGTGGTTCATTAATGGAAGAACAAACATCTACACATCAACTGTTGAAAAGTTTGCAAAAATCACTCCAAACAAAATTGCATACCACTTTATCTCTGAAGATGGAAAAATATCTAAACTATCTTATGAAGAATTAGATGCTAAAGTCTCAAGACTTGCAAATGGATTAAAATCTCTAGGTATCAAAAAGGGAGATGTTGTGGCAATTTATCTGCCAATGATTGAAGAAGCAATTTTGGCAATTTTGGCATCTGCAAAAATCGGTGCAATACAGACAGTAATTTTTTCAGGTTATAGTACAGAATCACTTCACGTGCGATTGAAAGATTGCAATGCTAAAGTTCTTTTTGTTTCCGATGGTTTTATGAGAAAAGGAAAATCTATATCACAAAAAGAAATTACCCACAAAGCAATCCTGGAAACCAATGTGGAAAAAACAATTGTTGTAAAATACAAGGGAGTAGACAAATATGAAAATTCAGAAAAAATTGAATTTTTTGATGAACTGATGACATCTCAAAATTCTAAATGCAATACTGAGATAATGGATTCTGAAGATCCTCTCTTTATTTTGTATACTTCGGGGACCACTGGAAAACCAAAAGGAGTATTGCATGTTCATGGGGGATTTTCGGTATTTGCTGGGTATCAGGCAGCATATTTGATTGATTTACAGGCACAAGATATGCTATTTTGGCCTGCGGATATTGGATGGATTACTGGTCTTGTCTGGAATGTGTATGGATTATTGATGATGGGGGCCAGTGCTGTAATTTATGATGGGGCACTAGATTTCCCAAGCTCTGATAGGGTATGGAAAATCTTATCTGATAATGGAGCTACAATATTTGGCATTTCTCCTACTGCAACAAGATTATTCAAAAAAAATAATGAAGAGCCACTGAAAAAATATTCTCTAGATAAAATCAAAAATATTCCAACAACTGGTGAACCTCTTGATGAGGATTCTTGGTGGTGGTTATTTGAAAAAGTTGGAAACAAAAAAATTCCCATCATGAATTTGTCTGGTGGAACCGAAATAGGTGGAGCAATGTTGTCAGTTTTTCCAGGAATGAAATTAAAACCGTCTACTGTTGGAATTCCAGTTCCGGGAATGAATCTTGATGTTGTTGATGATGATGGAAATTCTGTTAAAAATAAAAATGGTTACTTAGTAATAAAATCTCCTTGGCCTGGAATGACACGTGGGTTGCTAAATGATGACAAACGATTCATCAAAACTTATTGGTCTAGATTTGATAATGTATGGTTTCATGGAGATTATGTCTTTGTTGATGATGATGGTCTTTGGTATATGCGCGGACGAACTGATGATGTGATAAATGTATCTGGGCATCGAATGAGCACTGCAGAAATCGAACATACTGTAATTTCTCATGAAAAAATTTCTGATGCTGCATCCGTTGCAATTCCTGATGATCTAACTGGTGAGGCAATAGTTGTTTTCTTTGTTGCAGATAACAAAGATGATTCTAATTTGGAATTAACTGTCTCTAATTTTATCAGTGAAAAAATCGGCAAGGTTGCAAAACCCAAACTTGTTTTTCAATTAACTGATTTGCCAAAGACTAGAACTGGAAAAATAATGCGAAGATTACTAAAATCAAAATTGTTGGGGCAAGAACTAGGTGATTTGTCCTCTTTGGAGAACTCCCAGATTTTAGATGAAATTCCAAAACTAGGTTAAGAATTACTAACTTTTTGATGCCTTCTAATTCACGCTTTATGTAATAATCAAAACGACTGATACTGAGCATTGAAATTTGTAGTTGATCAGCAAGTCGAAGATATTGAGATGCCTGAAAATCTCAAATTAAACACATTTTTACAAGAATTTCATTCTGACTGTACTTATCCTGAGTGTGGTTTTGGCTTCTATGGCTTTGCATTTGGCCAGTCTCCTTTTCCAGTACCTAGACTTATTCAAGAGGCTCTGATCAAAAATGTCAACAAGGGAGAATATGCAGCAGTCCCTGGAATTCCTGAACTAAGAAATGCAATTTCCAAATACAACAAATATTATTTTAGAATGGATGTTTCTCCAGATAGAATCTATGTTGGTCCTGGAACAAAAGAGTTAATCTTTAATCTCTTAGAAATATTGCATGGAACTGTAATCTTACCTACTCCTGCATGGTTGGGATATCTTCCACAAATCCGATTCTTAAAGAAAAATTATCACATGTTACCAACACGTGCAAATAAGAAAATTGCTCCAAATGATCTTAGACGGCTTGCATTAAGACTTCAAGACCGACAAAAGATTTTGATACTAAACAATCCTCACAATCCTACAGGACTACTCTACAATCGTTTAGAACTTGAAGAGATTGCAGATGTATGTAGAGAATTAAACATAACTGTAATTTCAGATGAAATTTATGCTCAGACTACATATGATTTTACAAAATTTGTCAGTATGGGCAAAATTTATCCTGAAGGAACTTTTGTTACAAATGGATTATCAAAATCTCATGCAGCAGGAGGTTACAGATTAGGCTATGTGATTTTTCCTCAACATGCAACTGATCTTAGGGCTCAATTCAAAAAAATTCTTGCAACTGAATACACTGCTGTTTCTACTCCTATTCAATATGCTGCAATCCCCGGATTTGAAATAAGTCGTGAAATGGATGAGTATTTTGAAATTACAAGAAATATCCATAGAATAATGGGAGAATATACTTTCAATAGATTGACATCAATTGATGGAATCAAAGCAACAAAACCTGAAGCTACATTCTATCTGTTGGCAGATTTTAACGCATATGCTCCTGAACTACAAAAAGCAAAGATTAGAACTTCCCAAAGACTATCAGAATCATTTATTGTACATCCATATCATACTGCAATAGTGGGAGGAGATAGTCTAGTTTTAGAAAGAACTGATTTTAGTGCAAGAATCGCATATGTTGATTATGATGGTGCCATGGTATTTCAAAACTACAAGGATGATACACCTAAAACTCATTCAGAGAGAACAGAATTTGTGACTAAAAATGCCCCAAAAATAGTTGCAGGTTTGGGAATGATTGAAAAATTCTTTGGGGGTCTCAAAAAAGACGCAGTTGATGAATTGTTATTGTTGAAAAATAACTTGAAAATTCCAAATTAGGAGTTATTTCTTTTTTCTGATTTGCTGTGCAACCATTGGCAAAAATGCACCTACATCTGAAACAATTCCTAATGCTTGCCATGTGCCCCTATCCATGAGTTTTGTTACCGTTGGCTGATTGATATCTACTACAATTACTTTGACATTTGCAGGTAACATGTTTCCTGTTGCAATAGAGTGTAACATTGTTGAAATCATAATTACCATCTTTGCATCTTTGAGAACTTTTTTATATTCTCTTTGAGCTTGGGCTACATCAGTTATAACATCTGGTAATGGACCATCGTCTCTAATAGAACCTGCCAAAACAAATGGTATCTTGTTTTTTACACATTCATACATGATTCCCTTGGTAAGTTTTTTTGTTTTAACCATGTTTGCAATAGAACCTGCTTTGAAGACTGAATTGATTGCATCCATGTGATTACGATGACCATGATATGCTAGTGTGGCATCATGAACATTCATCCCTAATGATGTTCCAATTGTGGCATATTCTATATCGTGAACTGCCAAAGCATTTCCTGCTAGTACGCCGTCAATGTATCCTGATCTGATTAATTCAGATACTGAATCAGATGCCCCAGTATGAACAATGGCTGGACCTCCAACAATGACAATCTTTCCGCCCTGCTTTTTTGTATTGTAAATGTCATCAGCTACCTTTTTTGCAATATGTTGAGTTGGTCTCTCACTGGAACTTGAACTTCCCATAAATTCAAAGACATTGGAGCCTTCTCTTGGTCTTTCAGGTGGATTAATTTTAACTCCATCTTCTCCGACAATAATTTGATCACCTTTTTTGACATCTCTTACAGGAACACAAAATGCTTTGTTGCCTCTTACAACAATACATTTGTCCATCATCATATTTTCTACCTGAATCCATTTCCCTTTGTGGAAAATTTGGGTGTGGTTATTAGTAGTACTGTAAAAATTATCAGGCATTACATAATTTTTTGGAGATTTTTTTAATGTAATCTCCTTTTGGGTTTTGGATACTGCACCTTCTCGGTAAATTGTCTGTAAAATTTCATCTAGATGTTTTTGATTTTTTCCGTTAACTAATAGTCTAGCATATGATTGATCTTTTTTTCTCTTACCGATATTGATTTCTTGAACTTGAAATTCTCCTTTCAAATCCATGATTTTATCAAAAATTTTAGTTAAAATCAATGAATCAATTAGGTGACCGCTTACTTCGATCTCTTGAGAAAATTTACTCATTTTATTTTACTCCACACAATCATAACTAAAGCTTTACGTTTTATTTGAGGCTAGAATTAAACTGGAAGAATTACCTTTCCTTCAAATTTTGGAATCTTGTCTGATTCAAATGTTTTTTCTAATTCCTCTTTTTGTTCTTTGGAAACCCCTTGAACAATTGTCTTTGATGCTCCACTATTATCTACTAAAGCAAGAATGTATCCACTGTTATCTGTTAATACAAAACCTGCTGATTCATCAACAAACGCATACAGATTTTCTTCTCCAACTGGTTTCCAAACATTTGATTTTGTATCTGTCAAAGCTAATGCCGGCATTGCTTTCCCATCTGTTAATTTATTGAGATATTCCCTAGCTTCTGCTACTCTTTTTTGACCCAGTTTTAGTGCTTGAAAATATTGCATGTATGACAAATATCGGATTGTTATAAAAACAATATTGCCTCAAAAGACAGTTATAGAATATAGGCCTGAAAATTTTCATGCCTCTAACAAACAATGTGATAATCAAATTAAATGAAATAACTACTATGGTTGAAGATAAATCCAAACTCACTGAATCAGAAGTTGATGAAATAAAATTAATTTTCAAAGAACTTGTACAAAATGGAGAAAGATATGATGTTGATGAAATTGAATTTTGGTTTGAAAATGAAGGTAGTTGGAAAACTCGTGAACCTAGAATAAGAATCGCAAATCTCTCAAATTACATCCAAGATAAACACCAACAAACAGCTCATCTTAGAATGTTCTCTGATGATGACTGTAGTTGCGGTCACTAAGTTTCTAATTGTTCTAATAACCTGCCAACAATCTTTGCATTTTCTTTCCTTTCACTAAGAATTTCATTTAATCTCTCTTCATCTTTTTCTTCTTTTGTGATGATTTGAAAATACTCTTCATCTAAATCACTATTGGCCTGCAATCTCTTAATTACTTCAAATAATATCCCTATCACTTGTTTTTGAGCATCAATTAATGCATCTTTTTCAGATTCTGACATTATTGTTCTACAGTATCTTTGTAAATTATTCTTTTAATTTTATCACTTTTTACAAGATTAACCCTAGTATTTTCTAGAGTCATTGAATTTTAATTCCAGTATTTATTGGATTGAACTTATTTTTCAAATGAAAAGTATCTACAATTTGGAATATGATGTTATTTGGAATTGTTATTTTTAGTGTGTCTGATTTGGGTATTTCTTTGAATCCTCACTGGGAACATATGGTCCTGGAAGTTATGTGGATGCATTATTTGCTTGCAGTTATGTTGTATTTTCATTTGGTGTATGGAATAATTTACGAATGTTTGTGATAAAATCTAAAACTAAAAACCTTAGTTAAGATAACTCAATTTTTTATGTTTTTCTTTGTGAATCTACTGTTTTGTCTGAATAAGAAATTTTGATAGATTATTCATCTCTGAAATTCTTTGTGATTCTCGAATAGATTTTCATGATTGTTGATGTTATTTTTGTTGAATCTGAAAAAACAATTCTTGCAATTTTGGATGAGTAATGATTGGCTTTGCTGAATCAAAAAACGTATCTAATTTTTCTTTTGAGTGTCCCTGAGATTGGTAAATTTTTGCTTGAAGTACCATCTCTAATTTATCAATTTGATGAACAATGCTACTTTCCTCAGAACTATTCTCTTGATACTCTTTCCAGATTTTTGTATAGTTTGTAATTAATGATTCTGGTAGAGTTTTAATGATTTCATCAAATGCCTGATTCTCTAGTCTTTGTTTTTTATCAATGCCCATTTCATCTGGAACAAGATCTCCAACCTTTGATTCTGCTAAATCATGCAACAAAATCATCTTGAGGATCTTCTCAGAGTCCAGATTTTCCAAATCTGAAATAATCATGCCCATAATTGCCATTGAAAAAGTATGGTCAGCTACTGATTCAGGATTCTTTATAGAGAGTTTATCAATCCATCCTTGACGTGATATGTTTTTTAGATTTGCTGCTGTTTGAAAAAAATCCTCAATCATTAAAAGATAGAATATTGAATTGGTTAAAGAGTTTTGAGATTTTCGAACAACATAATAGTTCAATGATATCCATATGATCTTGTGAAAATATACACTAAAACTGGTGATGATGGAAATACTGGATTGCAGGGAAACTTGCGCATATCCAAATCCCACCCAAGAATTATTGCATATGGTGCAGTAGATGAAACAAATGCATCACTTGGAATTGTTTTAGCGCATTCCTTAGATGTGGATATCTTTGATGTTCTTAGAAAAATCCAAAATGATCTGTTTGTAGTTGGCTCTGACTTGTCAAATCCTCATCTAAATGATGTCAAAAATAGAGTATCATTGGAAATGATTCAAGAATTGGAAAAATATATTGACAAATATGAATCTGAACTGCCTCCATTAACTAATTTTATTTTACCCGGAGGTACTATTCCTGCATCTCAATTACATTTTACCAGAACTATAGTTCGTAGAGCCGAGACATTAACTGTACAGCTTGCCGAAAAAGATGAAATCAATTCAAATTGTATAATTTACCTGAATCGATTATCTGATCTATTTTTTGTGTTAAGTCGTCTAATCAATAAAAGAAATAGCAAAGAAGATGTTCTTTGGAAGATCTAAAAAGACACACTTTAATTCCTCGAGAAAATCATTTTTTTCAAGTGCCGTGGTAGCTCAGCCTGGGAGAGCACTCGGCTGAAGACCGGGCTGTCGCGCGTTCAAATCCCGCCCGCGGCACTGTCACTTTACATTGATGCACACAAAAATCCCTCTGGATTAATACAAATTAGAATTACTTGCAATGACTTTATTCATGGAAAATAGATGTCACTGTTGTGGACTAATCTTTGAATTATCCCAAACAATTGTTGCAATGAAACATGATGTAATATTATACTAATCCAACAATGAACTGTCCAAATAGAATTTATCCTTGATTGATTTTTCCTATTTTACTTTATCGATGATTTTGATGAGATTGTCTTCTATTTCTTTTCCTGAAAATTTGAATGTATTATCTGATACCATAGAAAGTAATAATGTGGGTCTTGCCAAGCTTATATAGTTATCATTTTCTTTTTGATACACTGCAATTGTGCATGGTAACAACAGTCCTAAATCAGGATTTGTCTCTAATGCTTGTTTTGCCAAGTTTGGATTACACACTTCCATTAGTCTGTAGTTATTGGCAAATTCCAATCCTTTTTCTGAAAAAATCTTCTTAAAGTCTATTGTTTCTAAAACCCCAAATCCTATCTCTTTTAGTTTCTCAGTAATATCTGAAATTGCATCATCAATACTTTTTTGCGTTTTTACAGTATGTGTGAAACTCATGGGATATGGTAACTCTTTTTTCCATATATTACAGAAATACGATTTCCACACATGAAAGCTATTGATGGAAAATATGGTTTTGATATAATAATAAAAATGAGTACTTTGTTTTATGCAAACAAGAAATCTTGTAATCATTGCAGGAGTTACAGTAATAGTTGCAATTATTTCTGGAATTGCTTTTGGTAATGACTCTTCAAAGATGATTGATTCATTGGCAGTAGATTACAATACCGTGGACGTTTTACTAAAAAACAAAGAACATGTATTTGTTGTAGATATCCGGTCTACTGAACAATATCATACAGGTCACATCACTGGTGCATCTCATGATGTTTTGACTGGCGATACTCTAGAGAAGAGAATCAAAACAATTCAGAACAGACTCCCAGAAATTGCATCAACATACAATATTGTGCTTGTCGATAATGATGGCTCCAAGTCAAAACAAACTGCCCAAATAATGACTGAGATGGGAATTCAAACTTTCTATCTTGAAGGGGGCATGAATAATCTTTCAGAGGAATTATCAACTAGCACCCAAATTGTAATTGATTCTCAAGAATTACAGCAAAAGATAGAGTCTGATGAAGACATCTATTTACTTGATGTCCGAGAACCTGAAGAATTACTCCAATCAAAGATTGAAGGTTCTGTAAATATCCCTCTATCTGAAATCTTTGAGCCAGGCGGTATGGATTCAATTCCTACTGACAAGCCAGTTATAGTAATTTGTGGGTCTGGAAATAGGGCAACAATTGCATCTTATGCAATGGCACAAGAAGGAATTGACTTTCAGATTCTTCAAGGCGGAATAAAAGATTGGGATAAAATGATTCAAAGATAACCTTTACCTTTTTTTCAATCAACATTATATTGTATGCTAAATTAACAAAAATTACTTGGCGGACTTTAAGGTACTTGGAAATGATTCTGAACTAAGAAAAACAATTCTCAAAGCTCTATCTGATCAATATTCTCAAACAATAATGAATTTTACAATTACAAATCCAAAGTCCGTTGTTGAAATTGTTCGAGAATGTAATATTCCTATGACTACTGCATATAGACGAGTAAAAGAACTTGAAGAAAGTAAGATTCTCAAAGTTACAGGATCTGTTATTACTAATGATGGAAAAAAATATTTTCTTTATCAAAATAGACTCAAAGCAATCTATGTTAATTTTGGTTTAGAATCTTTAGATATTCAAATTGTGGAAAATACAGGAATGGGTGTTAGTGCTTATTGGTGATTTGTCAAATCCTGTTAACTACTATTTTCTTCATAGTCTATTGACGAACCACAATTATCACAACTCACTCCTAATTCGTGAGAATAGACTTTTGCACTATCACAAACAAGACATTTTCTTGTAATTTTAGCATAGAATCCCATGTTTTTTGAAAATTCTATGTTTTTCAATCTTAATTTCATAGGATGAATTATCTCTCTAGGATATATTACAAAAATAGACAATTCCCACTAACGATTACCACCTTTGAAAACCATCTATGAAAAATGAATTTTTTGTTTATATGTTATTTCAATTTTTTCTACTTTGATGAAAAATACTGTAATGGTATTGGCTTTATTGGCAATAACCTTTTCTATTGTGACCCTTTCTGTGGTTGACTTTCAGAATGCAGAAGCTGCCAAAGCCTCAGGAACCTACACTTCAAAATATGGTTCAGCAACAAAAAACAAAGTTTGTGGTGATCAACTATGTTCTGATGTGTCAAAACAACAACCATCTGTCTCTATTACTGAATTCAATTCTTTACTTGACAGAATGGATGCCGTACATGAAGAACATCAATCACAAATGATTCAGAAATGGAAATCTCTTTCATTTGAAAAACAAACTGAGATGCTTGCTCATATGAGTAAGAAAGTTGAGAAAATGGAATCCATGGATATTGCCGAACACATGGCTCACATGGACAAGATGAAACATCATGACTCTGATAAATCAACAAAACATCATGACTCTGATAAATCAACAAAACATCATGAAAAAATGATAAAAAAACATTCAGACCCTCTTTACAATGAAACACTAAATCCTCGACAAGTTGATTATCCCAATGTTCTAGGATTCAATGATCTTCATATCCATGCAAACAGACACCTTGATGTGGAAAAATCTCACGGCTCATCTGATCATCTCTTGCAAACTATAGTTCATCATCATTGTAAGGTGTATGATGACATGACTGCAGCATGCTTGCTTTTTCCTTATGGTATGACTGATCAAGACAAACCCTATGGAGTTGAATATGTCATAACATCAGTTCATTACGAGGAACTTCCAGAGGATGAGAAAAAGTATTGGCATTATCACAAAACCGAATTTCCAAGAGCAGAAGCAACTTTTCCTGAACTCACTGATGAGGAACTAACTGAATTATTACCTATTCTAGATGAGACCTATGGCAAAGTGTATTATTTTTGGAATTATGGTGATTCCTATCCTTTGGGCGAACCATACGTACTAGTAGTTCAGGACATTCCTGATCACTAGTCTTTTTTTATTTTTTAGATTGAGTAAAAAATCATTTGAAAAAAATAGAATGTTTTGAATTGGTTTTTTCTTAGGCATCTACTAAATTGTAAAAGCTTTTTCCAGAGGCGGATTTCTCAGAGACACATTTTACTGGACCTAATAAATTTCCATTATTGACATCAGAACGTAGTTTTTCATTACTGAATTTCTTTACAATTGCTACTCTTGTTGTGTGAAATTTATTTACAAAATTTCCTTCTATTTCAAAAGTTTCTCTAGTAGTTATCTTTACTCCTTTTGTGACTTGATCTCCTTGTGTATAATCTGAATCTTCAATGAATGTGATGGTAAATGCTTTGTCGCCAATTTTTGCCAAGCTGACTGAATCGCCTACTGTTACATAATCTGCTAATGTTGCTATCTTGTTTCACCTCCTAATAGATTATCCAAACTGTATTTCGGGATAAATTGAACTCAGAGTAAACTATTGACTCAGATGGCTACTTTGATCTACTTTTTTCTAGAAAAAATAAAATTGATCGGATAATTGTGAAAAAATTTCAAAAAAACCTATTCTACAAAATCTTTAAAAATAAGGCAACCTCTTGTTTTTCGACATTCATGGCTGAAAAAAAGTCTGCAAAGAAAACCACAAAATCAAAAGATAGTGAGGCTAAAGTAACCAAATCAAAGACCACTACAAAGGCAAAATCTACAAAATCAAAGACTACAAAGGCTAAAGTAACCAAATCAAAGACCACTACAAAGGCAAAATCTACAAAATCAAAGGCAAAAACTGCAAAATCAAAGAAGAAAGAAGAACCAGTTGGAGATATGGGAATAGTCATAGTAGATGATGATATTGAGATTGATCAAGATAAGGTCAATGAAGAAAGACGTGCTTATCTAGAAGAAGCAAGATCTCAAGAAGCATTTGACTAGGAATCTTTATCCGATTCGATTACGTAGTACTTTGTATGCGTGCATTGTGTCTGATTACTGTAAAACCTGGTAAGGTAGATTCTGTTGTACAGATTCTAAAAAAGAAACGCAAAGTTGTAAAACAAATCATGGTAGTTACTGGAAGAGCGGACATTAGCGTTATTTTACAAGGAGGAATAGATGAAATTAATAATACTGTAATTGATTTTAAGAAAATCAAAGATATTGTAACAACTGAAACACTGATTGAAGTGGAGGTAAATCTAGGATGGTAAGAGCTATCATTTTAGTAAAGTCTCCAAAAAAACTAATTGCAGCAAGACTGCGAAAGGTAGATTCAATTTCAGATTCTTTTCCAACTAGCGGTCAATTTGATGCAGTAGCAATTATTGATGTTGAAGAACTTGGACAAATAAAAGAAGTTACAAATCAAATACAAAAAATCAATGGTGTTGAAAGAACTGAAACAATGGTGGAAGTTCAATAACAATTGATTTAAGCAACTTTGAAGAATACCTATTGTGAATATCAAAAAAGTCGGAAATGTGATTCTGGCTGTAAAAGATCTAGACAAATCACTACAGTTCTATAACGAAATTATTGGTCTGCCAATAAAAAATCAAAGAAGAACTTGGGTGGATTTGGGCACAACTGGAGCTTTGTTGAGTATTCACCCTGCTTCAATTACTGAACAACAGGGAAATGCTCTAGAGAGAGGAATCACAATCGGTTTTCTAGTTGGAGATGTGCAATCTGCAGTTGAGGAACTAAGAGGTAAAGGTGTCACAATTCATCGCGAAATTGTTGAAAAAGACGCTGGCAAAAATGCAGTAGTTTCTGATCCTGATGGCTATTTGATATCTTTATTCGAGCCAAGTTTCTCAGACAAAGCAGAGCAGACTGGCGGATATCACGGATTTACGCCTGCTTAGACCATCTTCTTTATTGAAGAAATAATCTTCTCTAAGCCTTTTTCTTTTCTATTAATTGAAATGTAGTATGTAATGTTATTTTTTTGTAAAAGAACAATTGTTACTTTTTGATGTTGGAGAATTACATGTTCTAATTTTCCAACAGTGTTTGCAGTATTTTTTCTCAATGACATTAATGTCGAAATTATGAAAAATTCATTTTTTACTTGTTCAGATTTTAACAATGGTTTAAGATTAGGTTGAACAATTCCAGTCAAGGTTCTTCCATATTCATTAATCACACCTGCATATCTTACACTCTTTGAAACTCCAAGAATTTTCTGACATTGTTTTCGATATTTTACAATGGTATCTTTCCATTTGTCTGCAGGAGTTTTTTCCATACTAAAAATTGAATTTGAAATTAATAAGGATTATTCTGTTGTATGGTTTGAAAAATTCTAATCTTGTTTTTTGGATTCTTTTTCTAATTTTTTCTTTAATTCTGCATTCTCTTTTAGTAGTTTATCATTTTCAGCTTGAAGTGTTTGAACAGAATTTTGTCTAGTGTATAGTGGATGGCCAGGAGGAACTATTTGATTTCCAGTTAGCAGACCTGCTGCATATTGCTGATACATATGTTGAAATCCTTGAAGTTTTTGATTTATTGTTTCAGCATCACGTGCAAATTTCTCTTTTAGAGGATTTTGGTGAATTCCAAACATCGGATGTGTCAATCCTGGAGGCAATCTAGGAAATTGTAGTGCCATATGGGGAATGTTTGGGTTTAGTCCATAGAGGTCTTGCAGGTGTTTATGTACTGGGTTTTCCACGAATCTGGTCTGATTTTGCTATATTTCTGCCTTGCTTTAGGCATTTGATATACCGTTTAGTAAAATTAGAGTCATTTTTACTCAATTTGATCTGATCGCAGATACTTATAGATTTCCAGTTTGGATCGCAAATACGCATGACAGAAACAAAAACATGTCTTAGATGCAAAAAAGACATCATAGAAGAAGATCTACATAAGATAGTGATCTATGTAATCCAAGAAAAATTCACAGAACATCATTATGAGCATGTAGAATGTCCAGACAAATTCACAGTCTAATTAATTTTGGATTTATCCTTTAAACTCGTAAACTTTGTAAATCTCACCTGTAACTCGGGATCGATATTTCCATTCATTCTTTTCCCAGACAACTTCAGCAAAATCTTTTTTAGAATTTGGATGAATTCGCTCGTAAACATCATTTCCTATCAAAATTTGATTAGGTTTTGCCATGTTTTGAATTTTAGCTGCAATGTTCATGGTAGGGCCCATCAAATCAACATGTGATTGTTGTTCGTCTGCACCATATCTAACAACAATATTTTGTCCAAAGTCAACTCCTACCTTTACCATCAAATCTGGATAGTCATATTGATTCAAAATTGGATTGATTCCCTTTTGGATAACTGAGATCATAGATTTTGCACAGTTTACTGCATTATCTGATGCAAGTAACCCGTTATTTTGTGCATCAAAATATCCAATTACTGCATCTCCTACAAATTTTAGAACATATCCTTCATGTTGTCTAATTACTGATGCCATCTCTTGTGCAAATGAACTAATAATTATTGCAATCTTTTCTTCAGGCATCTCTAATGTCATGGTAGTTGAACCAACCAAATCCACATAGATTACAACTAGGTCTAATTTTGAAAATACATTTTTTCTCAAAAATTTATCAGATTCATCGACAACTCCTGAATATTGATATCCTTTCTTTAATGCCCCCCAAACTCGTTTCTGAGTTTCTAAAATCATTGATTCAGAATCCAGTGTTTTCTCAGACGCAGAGCTAAGTAACATGTCTACGACTTTGTCTTGATTGGATTTTGATTCTTTTTTCTCAGTATTTTCTGACATCTTTATTACCTATTCTAATGGAAATTCATGCCCACATGAAAGGCATCTTCCTCTTTTTCCGTTGTATTTCTCATGATAATATTCAGTTATTTCACCATTACAATCATTACATGAAAAACTAGATTTTTCCACGCCTAGAATTCTTCAATTACATATTTAGACATTGATGAAGGTTTAAGGAGAGCAGAAATTTTGTAATTTTGTGCGTTTAGGTACAAGGTCACCAAATGAATTCATCCAATTATTGAATGAAAAAAATGAAACCATTCAGAAACTATTTCTCTCCAAAATCACAGAAATGACAAAGGCCGTAGATACAAAAGTCATGTTAGGTGATGCTACTGTAACTGAGCAGAAAACGTTTGATCCAAAATCGATAATGGATTATTTTCAAAAAATTGGTACAAGTCTCAAAGACTGGTCCACTCAAGATGTTACTATTACAAACAATGAAGACATTAGAAGAGTTTTTACAAAATTTGAAATCATGGAAGGAAATTACCTGATTTCAGGACATGTCTCAATACAATTTCATGTGTTACTGTATTACAAACCAGAACAGCGGGTAATTGATTGTCAAAAGGAGCTATCTGAAATTATTGATGTTACAAAAAATAAAGAAGAAGAACTTTCAGACAACAATGATCAATATGTGTTAGATAAATTAAAAGAGATGGGTTACAAGGACTTTGATCATCAAAAACTCTTTGAGGTATTTTATGAAAACGATGAGTTTAGAGAAAAAATATTTACAGAAATTGAAAAACAATCAGGAGTAGATTTTCAAAAGTTATCTGAGAAAAAGACACAACTATTCAAAGAGTTGGATTCTCTTTTAGTTGAAACATACCAAACCACGCCAATAATAATTGATGATTCAAAACTTGTAACTGGTGAAGAAGGTTGTCTATGTACATTTGATTTAGAATTTGTTAAAAACAATACAAGAGAAGGTCTTTTTGATCCTAGAAAGATGTCTGATTCTACAAAAGCAAATATCATAAAAAGATTAGATGATTTTAAAAATATTTTAAATTAAAATCAAGGAATCAGATGTGAGAAAACTCACAGGGGAATTCTGATTCCCTGATATATTTTAGCTCAGATTTTTCAACTATTTAGACATTCTTAGAATTTACGCATAAAATTTGACTAAAAAAATAATTTTTGTATAGAAGAAGTCAAATACATCGTTTTCTTAGCAACATCTCCAATGAACCCAACATTTGATGAGATAAAAAAAGCAAATTCGATGAGAGGAAATGAGATAAAGAAGACTCCTCTAATTCATTCACCTACATTTAGTGATTTAACAAAATCTGAAGTTTATCTTAAAGCAGAATTTAGACAAAAAACTGGTTCATTTAAAATTCGTGGAGCTTATTACAAGATCAAATCGCTATCGGAAGATGAAAAGAAACATGGCGTAGTAGCTGCATCTGCAGGAAACCATGCACAAGGTGTTGCGTTGGCCTCTGCACTTGAAGAAATTCCATGCACAATTGTCATGCCAAAAAATGCATCTCCTGCAAAAGTTGCTGCAACAAAAGGATATGGTGCAAATGTTATCTTGGAGGGTGTAAACTATGATGAGTCATCTGCAAAAGCAAAAGAGATTGCAAAAGAAACTGGTGCAACTATGATTCATGCATTTGATGACCCTCAAATTATTGCAGCACAAGGAGTTATTGGATTAGAGATACTCGAAGATTTACCTGATGTGGAAGAGGTGTATGTTCCAATAGGAGGTGGAGGATTGGCAGCAGGAACTTTAATTGCCATTAAAGAGAAAA
This sequence comes from uncultured Nitrosopumilaceae archaeon, assembly GCA_964343515.1. Taxonomy (GTDB): domain Archaea; phylum Thermoproteota; class Nitrososphaeria; order Nitrososphaerales; family Nitrosopumilaceae; genus Nitrosopumilus. The sequence goes on along the minus strand of CAYFJT010000001.1, from coordinate 137,589 downwards.
ACCCAAACGTCAAAGTAATAGGTGTTCAGTCAAGATCTTTTCCATCAATGTATGAGTCAGTAAAACAAGGTGCAATAACTACAAGTGGCGGTGCTAGAACAATTGCAGATGGAATCTCTGTAAAAGTTCCGGGACAGTTAACGTTTAGTGTAATTAATGAACTCATTGATGAGGTTGTTTTGGTAGATGATACAGAAATCACAAAAGCAATGTTCTTGTTAATGGAGAGAATGAAGTTTGTAGTAGAACCAGCTGGTGCTGTAAGTTTAGCATATCTAATTTCAAAAAAACCTGCGCCTGGAAAGAAGGTAGTTGCAGTGTTGGCAGGTGGAAATGTGGATATGTATTTGCTGGGACAGATTGTAGATAAAGGCCTAGCTGCGATGGGCAGATTACTAAAACTGTCAATTTTACTGCCTGATAGACCTGGTGCCTTCAAAGAAATAGTAGATGAAATTACACTTGCCAATGCCAATATTGTTGAAGTGGTCCATGATCGATTGAGTTCAAATGTAAATGCAGGTTCTGCTGCAGTAATTATGAATTTAGAAACTCAGGGAAAAGAACAAGCAGATGTATTAATTGATGTATTACAAAAGAAGAATGTTCAATTCACATTATTGACATAACTATTTGAATTTCTTTTTTGTGAATTCTGATAGTCCTTGTTTTTTCATTTGTTCTGATTCTTTTAGAACTGATTTGTGTTGATCTGATTTGTGTTGTTTTAGTTTCTTATATATTTCTGGGAATTCATTTGAAAGAATTTTCATTGCATAAATTGCAGCATTTCCCGCTTTGTTTACTCCCACTGAAACTACAGGAGAACCTGTAGGCATTTCTGTAATTGATAATAATGAATCTAATCCCCCAAATGCAGAAAATTTTGCAGTGTCTGTCTTCTTTGGATGTTTGTCGTTGTAGACTAGGATTGGAACTCCGATAACAGGAATTACTGTATGGGATGCTATCATTCCAGGTAGATGTGCTGCTCCTCCAGATCCTGCAATTATTACTTTGAATCCCATCTTTTCAGCATGTTGTGCATATTCTGCTAATCTAGAAGGAGTTCTATGTGCTGAAATGATTTGATCTTCATGTTTAACTTTGAATTCATCAAAAATTTCTGCTGCCCCTTTCATGATTCTACTATCTGAACTTGAACCCATGATAATTCCAACAAGAGTTTTTTTTGAATATGTCACAATATTAGAAAAAACCAGAGAGTAATTAACAATAACTATTACCATTTCTCATAGAATCAAAAACAGCATTAGCTATTTTTATTCGAAAAATATGGGATAGGTAATGGCAAAAATTCTTGGAATAATTGGAGGAGGCCAACTTGGTATGATGATAGCTGAAGCTGCTAAAAAAATGCCCGAAGATGTCTCAAAAATTATTGTGTTAGATCCTACTGAAAATTGTCCTGCGGCTCAAGTTGGAGCTGAACAAATTGTTGCAGATTTTAAAGATAAAGATGCAATAGTTGAACTATCTGAGAAATCAGACATCATCACATATGAGATAGAGTCTGGAGATAGCAATGTTCTAAAATCTGTTGAAAAAAATGCAGAAATTAACCCCTCACCTGAAACATTACATACTATTCAAGACAAATTTTTACAAAAAACATTTCTTAAAGAGCACAATATTCCAGTTCCTGAATTTATAGAAATTTCTGATATTAGTGAGATTAAAGAAGGATTAACAAAATTTGGATATCCTGCATTACTCAAAGCAAGGCGTGATGCATATGATGGACGAGGTAATTTCAAAATTGATTCAGAAGATATGGTTCAGACAGCGTATGATTATTTCAAAGGTCAAAAACTGATGCTAGAAAAATTTGTTCCATTCAAAATGGAAGTATCTGTTATTGCAGCTAGAAACACTAAAGGTCAAATCAAAACATTTCCTCTTGTAGAAAATATTCATGAACAAAATATCTTACGTGAAACAATTGCGCCCGCTAGAGTTTCTGAAGAAATTACAAAAAATGCAGAAAAAATTGCCAGCCAAACAATGGATGTTCTAAAGGGGGCAGGGGTATTTGGAATTGAAATGTTTGTCACACAAGATGATCAAATTGTAATTAATGAGATTGCACCAAGGGTACATAATTCTGGACATCATACATTACAATCAAGTGAAACTTCTCAATTTGAACAACATCTGCGAGCAATTTTAGGATTAGATTTAGGAAGTACAAAATTACTGAACCCAACTATAATGTATAATGTGTTAGGTTCTGCTGGATTCGAAGGAGAATACAACCCAATATCTATTTCAGAACCAAATCTATTTTTGAAGATGTATGGTAAAAAAATCTCAAAGCCATTACGGAAATTAGGACATTTTAATTTAGTTGCAAAAAAAGAAGAGTCAATAGATCAGTTGCTAGAAAAAATTAACACATTAAAAGAAAATGTTGCCACCACTCCATTAGAATAATCTCACATTAAGATCTGGAATTGTGCATAATACGTTTATTAATTAATTCAGAGTAATCATAGGTATGGTATCTGTTCCCCACATTTTATCTGGAATATCGATTGTTCTTTTAGTAATTTATGGCGCCGATGTAATGGTTGGTGGCGGTGAAGGTGGAGCAGGATTCTTACCATTTGATGGAATGACAAGGGGAATTGGATTTGGAATGCCGCCAATAATTTTATCCTTTATTGCATTTTTCATACCAAAAAGACCTAGATTCAAAGGATTGGGAATGATGTTCATTGTTACTGGAATTTTGATAATTATTGGTGGCGGATTGTCTTTGGCAAGTGCTGCCGAATCTGAGCACGCTGCTCGCATGATAGGTGAAGGTGGCGGATTAATAGGAATTGGTGCAATTATTGCAGCATTAGGTGCAATAGAAATAAAAAAATCATCTAAAAACTAAGAGCCATGCCAGTCTGTGCCAAATGCAGTAATGACGTAAAAAAGGTCTATGACTGTGATCATACGGATTATGAGGATTATTGTGTAGAATGCTATACAGAATTACACTATTACATGACAGAAAGTGAGAATAATGCTAACTGAACGTGAAATAGCCATCTATGCCCTGGGAAAAACTGAAGGTGTTCATTCTATTGCTGAAACGTTAGGCAAAGGTCTTGATGATGAAAAATACATTGAATCTTGGAATAAAACGATGAAGTTGCTTGGAATTCAACTTTCTTTAAAAGAATTGGAAAAAATTTACAAAGAATTTGCAGAGAAGATGGCGCAAGTAGTAGATGAATCTGAATTAAATGACAAAGACAGTATGGGTAAAAAACCCTAAAACAAAATAGAAAATTTTGATATACTCTAAAAATTAGACGAATTCATTGAAAGCCATAATTTTAGCTGGAGGTCGTGGAAAGAGGCTAAAACCAATTACTGATTATGTTCCAAAACCGCTTGTCCCAATTAATAACATACCAATAATTGAATGGCAGATAAGATATTTGAAAAAATTTGGAATTTCTGAAGTTATTATTTGTACAGGTTACAAATCAGAAATGATTGAAAATCATTTGAATATGAAAGATATTGGAATTAAGATAAAATTCTCAATTGAAAAATCCCCATTAGGTACTGGAGGAGCTATAAAGAAAGCAGGAAAGATGATCAATGAAAAATCATTTTTTGTATTAAATGGAGACACCATTACAAACATTGATTTAAAAAAATTACAAACAAAAAATAATTCAATTGCTGCAATTGAATTAAGAACAAAGTATGGAATTTTAGAAACACAAGATGGTAAGATTTTAAATTTTAAAGAGAAAAAAGAAATTTCAGACACATGGATGAATGCAGGAATTTATCATCTAGAGAAATCGGTTCTAAAAGAACTTCCAGACAAAGGAGATATTGAAAAAACAGTTTTTCCAAAATATGCAAAAAAAAGTCTACTAAACACTATCAAATTCAAAAATTCAAAGTGGTATTCAGTAGATTCATTCAAAGATATGGAAGAATGTGCACTGGAAATTGAGAAAATAATAAAATAGTTTTTTTTGAGTTATGCCCCAGTTCTGTGTAGGGTCACCATCATGTATGCTACTTCTTCTACAAAGGATTCATCTTTACTAGCTGAAGCATACTTGGTAGCATCATTCCAAAATGTAGATTCGTGAGAGGGTTTTTGTTCTAATGTTTGTTCATTCAACGTAACATGATTAATCAATTTTCTGATAATATATCACCTCAAGGAAAATTAACCCAATACTAAAACAGATACACTAGAATATCCAATCAGTCTAGAGAATTCATGCGTATAGCGTGCAGTTTAGGCTCAATGCTTTCAGTAAATGAGGTACTAAATTGTGCTGAAATGATTTCAAAAACCAAAACAGATGCTGTATGGGTGCCTGAAACCTGGGGAATGGAGAATTTTTCGATGTTAGGTGCAGTATCTAGTAAGACATCTACTCAAAAAATTGGCTCATCGATAATTAACATCTATTCTCGTAGTCCTGCAGCAATTGCAATGGGTGCAGCAACAGTTGACACGTTATCTGGAGGAAGAACAATTCTAGGACTTGGAACTAGCAGTTTGCCAATTGTTGAGACATTTCATGGATATAAATTTGAAAAACCATTACAACGAATGAGAGAATATGTTGAAATTATCAAATTAATAACTTCAGGAAAGCCAATTAATTACTCTGGAAAAATATTCAACTTAAAAAATTTCAAATTATTAATCAAACCGCAAAGAGAATCAATTCCAATCTATATTGCTGCAGTTAATCAAAAAATGGTAGATTTAACGTGGGAGGTCGGAGATGGAGTCCTGTTTTATCTTAGACCTAAAAATGAGATGAAACAAACAATTCAAAAAATGCAATCAAAAAGAAAAATAGATGTTGCCTGTCAAATAATCACTTGTGTTTCAGAAAATTCTGAAGAAGCAACAGAACGTGTAAAAAAGACATTGGCGTTTTACATTTCTGTCGGAAAGATTTACAGAGAGTTTTTAGCAAAAAATGGATTTGAAAAAGAAACGTCAAATATTTTTAAAGAATACAAAAAATCAGGTTTCAAATCAAATCACGAATTAGTTCCAGACTCTATGTTAAAAGAACTCACTTTATTTGGAACTCCTGAAGAGTGTAGAAAACAATTTGAAAACTTTAAAGAAACTGGGATTGATTTACCAATTATACAGTTTAATCCTGTAGGAGAAACAATGACATCTTTTGAACTATTACAAAAAACATTCTTGGATTAGATAAAGATGAATAAAGTAGGAATTGCAGCATATGGAATTACACCATTTACCAAAGATGATAAAAAAATAGAATCATTGATTTTTGAATCTGCCAAAAACCTTATTGAAAATAATCCAAATATCCAAAAAAATGATTTTGATACTGTTTTGGTATCTACAAATAACAACTCAAAATATTTGGCACCCATATTGTCTGAAACCTTGGGAATTCAACCAAAAACTGCTCATTCTATAGAAAATTTGTGCAATTCAGGCACAAATTCAATAGTTTCTGCATATTCTTACATTGCCTCAGGCCTTGCAGATATGGTTCTAGTTAGTGGGGCTGAAAGATATGACAGTCCTGGGCAAATTTTAGAGTGGGACAATTCCAGAGGAGAATTCAAACATCCAATATTTTGGGCATCAATTTTTACAAGTTCCTACAAACGAAAATTCTCAATAACTGATGAACAACTTGCAATGGTTTCAGTAAAAAATCACAGTCAAGCTCAAAACAATCCAAACGCACTTTCAAAAAAAATCTATTCTGTTCAAGATGTAATGAATTCAAAAAAAATCACTGATAATCTTAGATTACTTGATTGTTCAAGATCCTGTACAGGAAGTGCCTCAGTTGTTCTGGCATCAGAAAACATGATAAAAAAAATCACTGATCAACCGATATGGATTTCAGGAATTGGTCAAAAAACAATCTCTGCAGGATTTACAAAAAATGAGTCATTTTACTCCATGGAATCAACAAAGGTAGCAGCCCAAAATGCATTACAAATGTCAAATAAAAAAATTCAAGATGTTGATGTGGCAGAAGTTCATGATGCATTTTCAGTGTGTGAGCCTATGGCAATAGAAGCACTGGGTTTATCAAATCCAGGTGAAGGTTCTACACTTGTCAAAGAACTCTATGACACAGATAACTTCAAGATTAATCCCAGAGGAGGTTTGATAGGTTGTGGGCATCCACTTGGTGCAACAGGTATTGCTCAAACAATAGAAATTACACAACAATTACAATCCAATGCAAAAAATAGACAAGTAGAAAATGCCAAAGTAGGATTGGTTCATAACATGTCAGCTGCTGCAACCTCATCAACAATTTTGGTGTTAGAAAAATGAGTTTTGAATTAGAAATTTCTAAAGGTAATTTTTTAATTCCCAAATGTACGAAATGTGAGAAAATTGTGTGGCCCCCAACAGAATTTTGTGATCATTGTATGGGTAAAACGTCTCTAAAAGAAGGGGATTTTCAAGGTAAAATTATTGAATTTTCTAGGCAGAATCAAAACTATTTTTGTGTTGTAGAAATTGAAAAATCATTTAGAATAATGGCAAAAATGTCTGAAGGGCCACATATTGATCAAATGGTAAAAATTTCAAAATGTGGGATTGATCAAGGTAATTATTATTTTGAAGTTAGTTGAATTTCGTAAAAATGTATGGCGTTTCAGTTATTTGATCAAATGTCCAAATAGTGGGAAGTAAAACAGTATCAATCACTTGCAAATTGTGATTTTGAATTAACGAACTCCATCCACCATTAGTCAAATTTCCAGATAAATGTCGTTTTGAGTGAGTACCTGCAAATACTATTCCTGTAGAATTTCTGAGTTGATCAAGTGAATTAATCTTATCAATAATGCTTGTTGCTAACATGTCGCCCCCCATTTGAGGTAAACCGCCTATGAAAAACATTGGATGTTTTAATTGAAATTTGGAATAATCGCATTCTAATGCATCTTCACAATGAGGATCAAAATCTTGTTTTGTTTCATTGCAGATTAATTTCTGCAAATCCACAAGACCATCATCAATTTCAATACTGTGTGAATTGATTCCTAAAATTTTTCCGCAAAAAGCAATTCTTCCATCCCCCGAACCGATATCTACCAACTCTTCATAGCCTAATTCTTTTGCAATTAGTGTCATCAAGTATGCAGACATCATCCAAGTGGGATAAAATGGCTGACAGCTTGTACCGTGCTTTATACTGTTTAACCAGTAATCATTAATGTCTCCTTCGTAAATCATACAACTAGTACCCAAAATTTTCTCTTCAAAAGAATTTGAATAAATTGGATTTTTTTCTCCAAATTCATGAAGGGATTCTAAATGAGTTTTATCTAATGGGAATTTTTCTGAATTTGTTACCGGAACTACTTCTTGAATGTGAGCATTTCCTGAATAGTTTTTAGCAAAATTTTGTTTTATTGAAACTAAATTATTGATAATTTCATCAAACATGAAATTTGTAAAAACAAGGGTTTGATAAACTCATTGTAATTTAAGACGATTTTTTAGATGAAAGAAAAGCAATTTCTTGTTCAACTTTTTTTAATTGATCTACAGTTGTAGTTTGTAATTTTTCAATATCTTTAATTTCTTTTTCAGAAGGATCCATTACTAATTGAAACTCTAATTGTTTGAGAGTGTTAAGGTAAAAATCTCGTTGCTCAAGTAATTTTTCAATAATAATTTCAGACATGAATCATCTGAAATCCTATCATATTTAGACAAAGTGTTTGATTAATCAAAGAAAATCAATTTTTAATAAGATACATCATCATTTTGACAATCTTCACAAGGACAATGCCAATGACACTGAAGATTCTTGCGTTGTTTCAAATCTTTTTTCTTTACTGCCATGTTTTCATCTTTTTCTCAAGAGTATTATTGTTTTACCGAATTTTTACATTGATTCATTTTTACTACAAATATGATACAAAAAACTCAATGAATTTTAACGGGTATTATGTAATTACCCACCTTACTATATCTGAAAAGAGGATTCAGATAGTATGCGTTCAAGAACATTAAGTGTATCAAAATTATCAAAAAAAACTAAAACTAATAATCAAAAAGCTGCAAAGACACGACGTCAAAGAGGATATCAATGGGAAGATACATTGGTCAAACGATTCAATAATTCTCCAGATTGGAAGGCATTTCGGCTAGGATCTCCCAGTATTACATTGCCTGATGTTTTGGCAGTAAATACTGAAAATAGCACAATTTTTACCATTGAAGCAAAATCTGGAACAAGTACTTCCCTTCCAGTCCCATTTGATCAGATTGAAAGATGTATGGAATGGATAAAGACGTTTGATATTTACAAAAAAAGACATGTGTTATTGGCATTCAAATTTTCATCTAAGAAAAGAGTAGGTGTGGGCAAATATGAAAGCCGAGAATTACGAGAATTTTACAAAATTTGGGATGAAACACTAGACATTATGGATTGTGTTTGTACCTATGAGGGAAAAATATTTGCCAAAGTTAATGGTTTACGCAAAGAGATCAATCTCAAAGAATGCAAAATGCCATTTAAAACAAAACAGCGCAAATAGCACAAATTTACACAATCTACAAACCATTTTTAAAGAATAAACAAGAATCATGAATGTTGTCTGAAATTAACAAAGATGAAGAAGCTCAATTACAATGGGAATTAGAGACTAAACGAATTCAAAAAATTAAAAATCCTACAGAATCTAATGAAGAGATTCTAGAACCAGTTGTAGAACCTACTCCAGAACCAGTTGTAGAACCTACTCCAGAACCAGTTGTAGAACCTACTCCAGAACCA
>CAYFJT010000001.1:25153-128676 GCA_964343515.1 uncultured Nitrosopumilaceae archaeon | reverse complement strand
GTTGTAGAATCAGAAGTTCTAGAAATTAATATCAACACAAGTTATGATGAAAAACCCTCGTCTGAATTTAATTCTGCAGCACTTTTAGATACTGTTTCTGATGCAGAAGTAAATTCTAGAATTACTTTTGAAGAATTTACAGATGAAAAGACTCTGATCAGTCATGATGCATTTGGAAATAAACAGATGAAAATCAAAGTACTTGAAGTGTCTGATGAAAACCCTCCATCAAAATGGAAGTTTGGAGACAGAATTAAAGTTACTAAAATTCTAGTTACCATCAAACATCTCTCCACACAAGAAGTAGAAGAAGGTGAATTTGATGTTGAGGCAATTGAAAGAGAATTACAAGAAAAAAGACACTACACATCTACAAATAGATGGATTCCTGCAGAAGATATCAAAAATGGTTATGTTGTAGGTTCAAAACACACACGATTAATCAGCGATGCTGCTGCATTAGATTACATTGTATTCTAATCTGTATTTATCCTGAAAAACATTATAAAGAAAAGAATTCGAAAAATGTTATGAGTTCAAAAGAATTTGATGTAAATGGAACTGATTATAAAATTGTAATAACCGATCAAATAGTCGGGCATGTAAACAACCTCAAAAACCTATACAATTCCACTTATGAAGATCCTGAAAGCTTTGAAGATGTGAGTGCAGAAATTTCAAACACCATTAATGAAATAGCATCTACTGTAGAACCCGAAGTTGAAGACAGTGATCTTGATGGCTTGATTCAAGAAATCATCAAAGCAGTTGATAGAAAAGCTGAAGAGATTGAAAAAGAGTTAGAAGGAAAAGAATCTTCGGGGAAAAAATCAAAACCTAAAAAATAATCTCATTTGACCTCAAACTCATAAAAATTTGGGGGAGAAAATATATTCTAAATAAGACAACAACTAACATGTCTGGAAGTTGTGAATGTGGAATTTGTGGCCATCATTCTGAATCTGAATGTCTAGAAAAAGAATGCAAATGTTGTCTAAATTTTCATGAAAGATCTGGACCTAAACGAAAGTAATTTTAATTTTCTTTAAAACAACTGCAATTCTTAGATAGATGTCTATTACATCCAAATAATTTATGATCCTTACATCCACATAATACGCATTTTTTTCCACTCAAATCTTATTCATCAAATCCTTAAGATCTTCTATCATTTTATTATCTTCAAGAGATTCTAAAATTTTTAATCTCATATTTTTGACTCTGTAAGTGTCGTCTTGATAAAGAGGCGACATTGTCTCGATTTCTTGTTCAAATGAATAATTATCCAAATATTTTTTGAATTTTGATTTTAGAGGTTTAAAGTCTGAATGAGGGATTTTGGTATCTTCAATCTTGTTTGAGATCACTTTCAAAAACCCATTAGTTTTGAGTAATTCTTTTTTTATAATGGCTAAGTCCCCTGGTTTGTCTTGAATTTCTTTAAGATGATTATAAGATTCGAGGATTTGTAATAAAATATTTTTTAGATATTCAACATATGTGACCACAACAAATTTCTAAACACATCTAATCTAAAGTTTAGGAAAAATAGCTGAAACTACAAAAAATTATACCTTTGCTTTAAATTATCATAATTTTTTGTAATGACTATGCAAGAAGATGCATACCTCAAATGTATTGATCCACAATGTGGTTTGGAATATCCAATTGAAAGTACAAATGTTCAATGCAAAAAAGGACATTTACTGGATGTAAAATACAAACATGCTCCCTCTGAAAATCTAAAAGAAGTATTTTACAATAGAAGAAACTCCCAAGGAAATATTTTCAATGAAAGTGGTGTTTGGAGATTTAGAGAATTACTAAACTTTTGTCAGGCAGATACTGAGAATATAGAAGAATGTTCAAGATATTTGGTTTCACTTGATGGTGCAGAAGGAAGATTATCAAAACCTTACCACATGTCAAAAGCTGCAGAGTTTGTGGGCATTTCAAATGATAATTTGTGGTTACAGCCTGAAGGATACAATCCAAGTGGTTCTTTCAAAGATAATGGTATGGCAACTGCTGTTACTCATGCAAAAATGGTAGGTGCAAAAAAGATTGTCTGCGCATCCACAGGTAATACATCCGCATCTGCAGGAATGTTTGCAGCTAATGAGGGGATAAACTGTGATGTGTACATCCCTGCAGGACAAATTGCACCTGGGAAATTAAGTCAAGCATATCAATTCGGAGCTCAAATTTTAGAGATTGATGGGAATTTTGATGATGCTCTAAAACAATCATTAGATGATGCACAGAATCATGACGGATATACTGTAAACTCTATAAATCCATTCAGAATTGAAGGGCAAAAAACTATCCCATTTAGAGCATTAGAGTATTTGAATTGGGAATCTCCTGACTGGATTGTTTATCCAGGAGGAGCATTAGGAAATACATCTAGTTGCGGAAAAGCACTGATGGAGCTCTATGAATGGGGATGGATTAAAAAAATTCCAAGAATTGCAGTGATAAATTCTGAAGGTGCAAGTACATTATCTGATTTGTATAATGGTAAGTTTGAAGGAGAAGAATTAAGATGGAATAAAGGAAAACCAAATACCGAATTGATTACAAAGTATTATGATGATTTGGATTCAAAAGGAATCAGACCAAAGACCAAAGCTACTGCAATACAAATCGGTCGACCTGCAAACATTTTGAAAGGGTTACGTGCACTTGAGTTTACAAATGGTGTTGCAACAACAGTTTCGGATTCTGAAATGCTTGATGGAATGTCGGTAGTGGGTCTTAATGGATTTGATTGTGAGATGGCATCGGGTGCATCAGTAGTTGGAGTTAAGAAATTAATGAATAAAGGAATTATCAAGAAAGATGATACTGTAGTTGGAATTCTTACAGGTAGACAAAAAGATGCAATGTTACCTGTTGATTATCACAATAATCCGCAAAACAAGTTTGCGATACCTCCAAAAAATTAGCCTCGATTTTACATCTAGAACATTTTTGATTTCTTAAAGGTTAAATCTGAGTTTTTTGAATTATTCTTAACCAAGAGATGGTGCAAAAAAACTAAATGAAAAAACAACGTAGTTGTTCTAAGAAAATTTTTCGGAGGAAATCATGGTAGATTTATGGGTTGAAATTACAGCGTTAGCTGTTCTGATTGGATTATCAGGATTCTTCAGTGGATTAGAAGTAGCATTGGTGGGAGTAAGAAAATCCAAAGTTGTTCAATTATTCAATGAAGGAACGAAAGGCTCCAAAGCTCTTCACAAATTAAAAACAAATCCGGGCTGGATGATGTCAAGTGTTAACCTCGGAAATAATTTGGTAAATGTTGGCGCATCTGCATTAGCAACAAGTATTGCAATTAGGATGTTTGGAGATGAAGGATTAGGAATAGCAGTAGGCATTATGACATTTTTGATTCTGATTTTTGGGGAGATTACCCCAAAGACATATTGTAATGCAAATTCAACAAAGATTGCACTAAGATATGCGCCAATATTATTGGGATTTAGTTATGCGTTTTATCCTGTTGTGAAATTCTTTGAAATTATTACAAAAGGAGTTGTAAAGATGACTGGAAGTAGTTATGCACCTCCACCGATTACCGAAGAAGAGATCAAAGGAGTTATTGATCAAGGCTTGGAAGAAAAAGCACTTGAGAAAGATGAGATGGAGTTAGTTCACGGGGCACTAAAATTTGATGATACTGTAATTCGATCAGTAATGACTCCCAGAACAAAGATGTTTACACTAAATTCAAAAATGCTTCTTTTTGAAGCATTACCACAAATTAATCAAAGTGGTCATTCTAGAATTCCAATTTTTGGAGAGACTAGTGATGATATTGTAGGCTTTATTCATGTAAGAGATGTACTAAAAGAATTAGAAAAAGACAATGAAGTTGTTAGTTTAGAACAAATTGCAAGAAAGCCAGTATTTGCATCTCAAGAAAAGATGGTTAGTTCGTTACTCAAAGAGATGAAAGGAAGGAAAACACACATGGCAATTGTCGTAGATGAGCACGGAGGAGTTGAAGGATTAGTTACCTTAGAAGATCTATTAGAAGAGATTGTAGGTGAGATTGAAGATGAAACTGATCTTACAAGAACAACAGGTTATGAGAGAATTGATCAAGACACAATCATCACAAATGGAGATATTGAAATTGATATTGTGAATGAAATTTTCAAAACCAGAGTTCCTGAAGGTGATGATTATGCATCATTAAACGGATTATTACATGAAAGACTACAAGATATTCCTCAAGAAGGAGATAAGATAGAAGTAGAGGATCTCAGAATAGTTGTAGAAAAAGTTTCAAAAAATATTCCTCAAAAAATCAGAATTGAGAGAATTCGAACTTAATCCGATTTTGCAAAATATTCTTGTAATTTTTGTTTCTTTTCACCCATATTGAAAATTGATTCGGTGTGCGCAAAAGCATCAGAGTAGGATTTTTCAAATAACATAGCCTGCATTAGCATGTGATTTTCAGGAATAACAATTCCTGTTTGATCATCAGAGTACATCATTTGTACAGTATCTCCAATAGATGTAGTCATGTTAGCATGAATGTGAATCATGTTTGTATCTGTAAAATTAAAGCCCATATTTTGAGCATAATCTCGAACATCTTTAGTACCCTTTGCAGTCCAAAGTATTGCAACGCCAAATTCATTTGTAAATAATTCATGAATTTCTGAAGGTTTTGGAGGAGTCTCTTTGAATCTAATATCCATTATATGCAAATGCATCTGTCTTGTTGGAACCTTGATTGCTCGAACATAAAGAGGTGCATCTTTTCCAAAGTATAATTTTACATCATCACCATGATGAGGTTTTTCAGTCATCTCTATAGTATCTGAAAGTTTTTTCTCAGTCTGTTCAATATCTGCCCATCTTCGAACTAGAGTAACATCAAATCTAACAAGATTATTGCCAAACTTGTCTCTTAGTGGTTCAAGTATTCTTCCCATTCCAGTAACATTACAACTTCCTTGCATGACATGGTGTTTACCTACTGCAAGGTCATAGTTTGCTCTAGAATTAAACAATAAATCAGAAACGGCATCCTCTCCCACTGTAGATTCACCACCTTGATAAATTGCAGGAAGGTTACGCGGTTCATACAAATTTTTCTTATTTTTGTACCCATGACCGCCAGGAGCAGCATCAATAACAAGATCTGATTGGTCTAATGCAGATTCTATGGAACCTGAGATTTTGAAATCTTTGAAATCATCTAGTTTGTTTTCAGGAACATAAACATCTAATCCTCTAGAAATTGCAACGTTGACATCCTCATCCGGGGAATATTTTCCAACACCGACAACTGATATTTCGGGATCATCTTTTAGAAAAGCAGTAATTCTACTTCCAATTGAGCCATATCCATTAACAAAGATTTTTTTCATAAGATTTCTAATAATGTCCCATTTATTTAGATTAGTTCAACAAACACTGCTAATACACAGACATGAAAAAGTTGAAAACTACTTTACATATCATATTTAATAATAATTTACAGTAAGAAAAATCAGATAAAAATTGAATTTTAGTTATGCACTGAGTCTGTTTTTGATACTAAGCATTGGAGTCACTACAAGTTTTGCATATGCTCAAGTTGACATACTAAATGATATTGAATTTTTTCAATCAGGAATTATAGCCACAGAGAAAAATGAATTTTCAATTAGCAATGATGTAACAATTCGTGAGTTCCATAAAGGTAATATCATTAGAGTATCAGGGCAAACAATTGAGGGGTTTCCATACATCACATATTCAAAAATTTTAGATGACGAAATTACAACTCGCGGAATAATCTTTGCGGGAGGAAAATTTGTAGAGTTGGTATTTGAAAAAACTTCACTCCAAAAAGAAACTCTAGTTGAAAAAAATGATGATCTGCAAATTCTAGTACAATATACTCAAAGAGTTTACTCAAAACAAACAGCATCAATTGAAATCAAAACCTATAATCTGGAACAAAACAAATTAAGGAATTTTTATCAAAACTATGGATTTGCCCCAAATATCAACATTGAGATAATCGTTTTAGATCAAAATAATGAAGAATTTTTTTCTGTAAATGGAATCACAAATGACAAAGGATTTTTTGAAACAGAGTTTTACATTCCTGAAAGATATCCACAAAAGACTTTGACTGTTACAATTAATGCTCAAGATACTGATTCAAAATCATCAAAAATTTTACAGATGTTTACTCTAGGAGCAATACCGGATAATGATAGTTCATCTTAACATAAAGACTAAATGAGATAAAAAATTTTCAAAACCATTGATTCATGGTCCTTCGTTAGTAATAGGTGCAGGAATTTCCGCACTAGTTTTAGTGATTGTGTTTTTTGGTTTTGAAAATATGAATAATGAATCAGAGCTTGTCATTCAACCTACTCCAACAATTCAACCTGAAGGTCCTGCAAAAATTACAATGGAGACATTTTTGAGTAATGGCTCCCCAATTCTGGGGGATTCTGATGCACCAGTAACATTAGTTGAATTTGGGGATTATCAATGTCATTTTTGTAATGTTTTTTTCCATTCAACTGAAGGAGATATTTTGGAGAATTATGTTGAAACGGGAAAGGTTAGAATGATCTTCAAAGATTACAACATTATTGGTCCTGACTCCATTAATGCATCTCATGGAGCACATTGTGCAAATGATCAAGGATTGTTTTGGGAGTATCATGATATTTTGTACAATAACTGGACTGGAGAAAATAATGGATGGGCATCATCGAGTAATTTACTGCAATTTGCACAAGAGATTGGGTTAGATGAAGAAAAATGGTCTGAATGTATGAAATCTGGCATCTACTCACAAAGAATTGTTGCAAGTAATGATGATGCAAGTGCATTAGAACTTACTGGAACACCTGCATTTTTTGTAATCGGGCCTGATGGAAAAGTTACAAGACTGTTTGGAGCACAACCATATGATACATTTCAAAGAATCTTTGATGTAGAATTAGAAAAGCACAGTTAGCGATCAAACCAGGCGTGACAAATCAAATAGAGTCTTAAAATTCCCTTCCTAGTAATCTAGAATTTACCCGCTAACCTTATTAGGGAATTATCGGAGGCAAGCTTATGGCAGCCGGAATTGATGATATTGCGATATACATCCCACGACTATACCTTGATGCAGCAGATTTTGCAAATGCTAGAGGATTAGACCCTGTAAAACTACAAAAAGGTCTAGGGGTTTCTCAGATGGCAATAGTTGATGCTAATCAGGATCCTGCAATTTTAGCTGCAAATGCTTGTTTAAAAATTATGCAAAGAAACAAACTATCGCCTGAAGATATTGGGAGGTTGTATGTTTCAACAGAATCATCATTTGATGAATCAAAAGCAATGAACTCTTTTGTTATTGGAATGTTAGAACAAGTTTATGGTCAAGGTGCATTTGAGCACTGTGGTGGTGTTGAGACCAAATTTGCATGTGTTAGCGGTTCTTATGCCTTGTATGACAATACAAATTGGATTAGAGCAGGTGAATCTGAAGGGAAACATGCACTTGTAGTTGTTTCAGACATTGCAAAATATGATATGGGATCTAGTGGTGAGATGACTCAAGGTGCAGGGGCAGTAGTAATGCTTCTCAATGACGACCCAAGATTATTGGCGTTTGATCCTAAAGTTACATCAACATCCATCAAAGACGAATATGACTTTTACAGACCATTTGGAAAAGAGACCCCTATTGTTCATGGTCAATATTCCAACATGTTATACATGATTCAAGTAAGAAAAGCACTTGAAGCATACAAGAAAAAAGTAATCTCTTCTAAACTTATCAACATAGAATCTGGTGAAACTATACTTGATCATATGGATTACATCAACATGCATTTGCCATATAGTAACATGGGGAAAAAGGCATTGGCGTATTTGGTAAGACATGAATGGCGACAACTTCCAAGATGGAAGAAAGTTTTACAGGAAATTGGAATGGAAGAACCAGTTCCAAAAGATCCTCGAGGTACAATAGAATCAGTATTAGGCGATGAAGAGTTCATGTCAAAAGATCATGAGTTTACTAAATTATTTACAAAAACTCCAGAATACCAAGAAGTGTATGAATCAAAACTTGCAAGTTCACTTATTGCATCTAGTATGATTGGTAATCTATATACGGCATCATTATACTTGGGATTTAGAAGTAGTTTAGAATTTGAATATCAAAAAGGAATTCCACTAGAAGGAAAGAGAGTTGGATTTGGTTCTTACGGTAGTGGAAGTAGTGCAATGGTGTTTAGTGGGGTCATCCAACCAGAATTCGAAGAAATTGTAAAGAACATGAATTTGGAGGCCGAAATTGGAGAGAGAAGAAGATTGACATGGAAAGAATATGAAGAACTCCATGAGAACAAACTATCACCTGAAGAATCAATGCTTAAAACCAAAAAAGAGTTTAGTTTAGTAGATGTAAAAACTGAAACAGAGTCTAGAGGAGAAAGACGTTATATCTATAATGAGTAATGTGTGTTCGGTTAGAAAGAATAGTTTTTAAAAAAACCATAATGAATAATATTATTGATTTGAGATATTAGTGATGATGGAAGAAGCAAATCCGATTAAAGATTTTCTGTTTGATTATATCAAAAATTCACAATCAATACCTGAATTAGTTTCTCAGAAAAAATTTGATTTAGTAATTGACGAAATCATTGAGGGTTGTTATGATAAAATCACATCGATGGATCAAAAAGACACTGCAGTAAGAGTTTTAGCAACTGGAATATTGCATTATTTACTAACTACTGCCCTGATCAACAGTCAAAGAAAAACAGAGTATCAAGGAATGGAGTTAGATATTGTAGTTCCTGATATTAAGACACTTGAAAAAGATCCTAAAATGACATTAATAATTTGTATTCCAAAATCATCAAACAAACAAATCGTAGAAGAGAAAATAAATCAATTAGAGAAAATTCAACCAATCAAAGAGAACATTTGGGTGGTTTTAACGGAGGAAATTGAGATAGGAAAAAAATCGTTTGTTTTAGAAAAAGGGAATTCCTCTTTTTCAAAAATCATCTTTGAAATTGCACATTTTAGTAATGTTGGAGGAACAAACAAATTCAAAATTTTACGAATATGATGCAAAAAGAGAATAAATATCAAAAAAACATACCAAAAACATGGCATCAGTAATTATAATTCCAATAATCATTGTTGCAATAGTAGGATTAACAGGATATTTGGTGTATAGATATGGTCTGTATGATTTTATCTGTAAAAGAAATGTAAGTCACACTCTACAAAAATACAATATTAAAAAAACACCATTTCAAATTATTCAAGAATATTATGAAGAAAAAGGCGAAAATAAATCACAAAAAGAAATTCAAAACTTGGAGAAACATTACAGGCAAAATGAACCAGATCAGTTCTTAGCAATGTATGATGTACTTAGAGAAAAACAAAACTGATTTTTCTATTATGGATTTGTAGGAATCTGAATGAACGGGGTTCCACCTTCACCAACTACTAGAGGTAATTTTCCATCCCAAGCTTGAGTTTTTAGCCATTCTAAATAATTTGGATTCTCAGCAAGTGCTTTATTGATAATTGCAATTGCTTCAGATTCACCTTTAGCTTCTGCAATGTTTGCATTAGCAATACCAATTGCATTTGCCTCACGTTGTTTTGCCTCAACTTCAATTCTTCTCAAATCATTTTCTGCTTTGAGTGCCTTTTGTTCAGCTTCTACTTTGGATTCAATTGCCTGTGAGAATAATGGTGAGAATTCAAAATCCGTAATAGATATCACTTCAGTCACTACTTCAAATTGATTTAATCTATCTCTAATAGAAGATTCAATGTCTTGTTTTACTAGAGGTCTTTTTGTGATTAATTCTTCAGCATTATAATTTGCAGTAACTTGTTTTACTGTCTCTTCTATTGCAGGCTGGATAACTCTATTTTCATAGTCTAACCCCAGATTTTTGTATAGTCTGTGTACTGCTTCTTTGTCTGGATGGTAGTTTACAGTAACAGTTGTTTCTACTGTCTGCAAGTCTTTAGATGCACTTCTAGTATTTTTTTCATATTTTAGAGTACGAACTTCTACATCTACTACTTCATCTTGGAATGGAACGACAAAATGCAGGCCTTCATCAAGTGGAGGTTGTGTCAGATCAACTGCATTCCAATGTAACAATACTCCACGATGACCAGCATCTACAATTTTTACTGACGCAAATGCAACAACTCCTATCAAAATTAAGATGACAATTCCAATTGCAACACCTTTGGCGGCATTCATGTTAATGTCCATTTTTGGAGATTGATACTTTGACATCTGCATCATTAGGTATTTACTATTATTATACCATCTGCAATATCATGATTTTCAGTAAAAATATCTAAAATGAACAAATTTATCTCAATAATGCCAACCAATATCATGGCAGATCCTAACTTTTCTTGGATTTATTTGATAATTTTTCTAGCAATTCCATTAGCACGGATCATTCCAAGAATTATTGCAAAAAGAAGACAAGGAAACGACAGTTTTTTTAGACAAAAAACATATCTAGAAACACAAAATTTTGAATCTAATCACAAACAAGAGTCGGTTAAATCACAAACTAAAGACATGCAAGTTCTAGGTATTATGCACAAGGGTGCAAATACATTTGAAAAGATTCAAAGACATCTCAAAATAGATGCACAAGAACTTGATTTGATTCTACAACAATTAGAGAAACAAAATCTTATCAAAGTAATACAAAAACAAGGAATGTTCGGGTTAAAAATTGAACTTTATTCAACAGATAAAGGATTCAAAGAGTATTATTCATGATAATTTTATTTTAAGAGAAATTTCAAATCAATATTCTTCTTGAAAATTCTATTTAGTGATGTATCACCCATATCTTTGATGAATGGGATGGAACCTAGAACTTTAACTCCAGTTAGACTCTGCAAATCTCGGGTAAGATTTTTGATTGAATAACCATTATCATCAAAATCATTAATGATAATTCCTTTCACAGGAATTTTGTATCGCTTACACATCTGAATCGTCATAATGGT
The DNA here is from genome assembly GCA_964343515.1 of uncultured Nitrosopumilaceae archaeon. GTDB lineage: Archaea > Thermoproteota > Nitrososphaeria > Nitrososphaerales > Nitrosopumilaceae > Nitrosopumilus. Next base: position 117,624 of record CAYFJT010000001.1, on the reverse strand, counting down.
ATGGTTTATGGTTCCGACCTTGCTTCTAGTAACAATCACAGTTGGGATTTTCATCTCTTTAATCAGATTTGTAATGAAATAGTCTTTGAGAATAGGAGTCATAATTCCGCCCATTCCCTCTACAAGAATCAGATCATGGAGTTTTGATAATTTTTTAAAACTCGATAGAATTGTGGAAACTTTGGGTTTTGTTCTGAGATTCTTCCAAGCAGTATAAGGTGATGCAGGAATTGGAAAGAATTGTGGATTCATTAAATTTTCAGGATCATCTATTTGTGCGGCTCTTGCCAAAATTTCAACATCTTCTGATTTGAAATTCTTTTTTTGGGCAGTTCCTGCGGCAAAAGGTTTCATCACTCCAACATCAATGTCCATTTTACGTAATGCGATTGCCAGTCCTGCAGTGATGTATGTTTTACCAACATCAGTATCAGTTCCTGCAATAAAGATGGATTTCAACGGATATTTTTAACATAAATCATTGATTAATTAATCGGTTGTTCAAAATTATTAAAAACATCCACATTCTACAGAAATTATGACAGATAATTTCCAAGATTCCAATGAATTTGAAACAATAACAATCAAATCTAAAGTAAGAGAAGGTTTTTTTCATAAAGTCATAAAAAATTTGAAGAGTGGAAAAGCAGTATCATGTTCTTGTAAATGTTGGAGTAAAGGTGGAAAACCTTGTGTTGCAATGAGAAGCATAGGTTATGAATAATAATCAAAAATAATCGGTTAATTATTAAGAACAATTAGAATAGTAAATTCAGTTGAAAAGTTCTGTTTGGCATCCAAATACTCAGATGAAAGAATGGGATTCCTTTGATAAAATCATCAAAGCAAAAGGGATGTGGCTTGTTGACTCTAAAGGCCACAAAATGATTGACGCAGTAGCTTCTATGTGGTGTAATGTTTGGGGACATTCTGATCCTCAATTAGTAAGAGCTATCACTAATCAAAGTAAAAAACTACAGCATTCTTCTATGTTTAATATTACAAATGAGCCTGCTGAACAATTAGCAAATAATCTTGTTAAAATATCCCCTGGAATGCACAAGGTATTCTATTCAGATAATGGTTCTTCAACAATGGAAATTGCAATCAAGATTGCATTACAATACTGGAAAAATATTGGAGAAAGAAAAACAGAGATTGCGACTGTAGAAAATGGGTATCATGGAGATACATTTGGTGCCATGTCAGTTGGATATGTTCCACAATTCTTTGAGAAGTTCAAAAAACAACTATTTCAAACAATTCAATTCCCAGTTCCAAACAAATACAGATTACCAAAAGGATACACTTTAACAGATTATCAAAATGAATGTCTAGAAAAAATCGAAAAAAAGTTTTCGAAAAATGACAATATTGCCGCATTTGTTATGGAGAGTGGTGCACAAATGGCAGGAGGGGTTATTATTTATCCAAAAGGATTCCAAAAAAGAATTAATCAATTATGTAAAAAGTACGATGTATTATTTGTCTTAGATGAGATTGCAACAGGGTTTGGAAGACTAGGTTCTATGATAAAATACCAAGAACAAAAATCAAATCCAGATATTGTGGCATATGGAAAAATGTTAACAGGAGGATACCTGACAATGGCGGCTACCCTCTCAAACAAAAAAGTCTATGACTCTTTTTCTGGAGAATTTAATGACTGGAAACATCTTTTTCATGGACACACATACACCGGAAATCCACTTGCAGCATCAGTTGCAAATGAAAACATCAAGATGTATAAGAAAAACAACCTGATTAAAAAAATCCAAAAAACATCCAAGGTATTTGAAGAATATTACAATGAAATTTCTGAAATTGATATTGTAGGAGATATTAGACACAAAGGAATGCTTATGGGAATTGAACTAGTCACTGACAGAAAGAAAAAAACTCCTATCCACCCTAAAAAATCAATTAATAAGATATTCTACGAAATCGGAAAGAAAAATGGTATCTATCTTAGAACTCTTGGCAACATAGTCATGCTTGTTCCCCCATTAGCAATTTCTGAAAAAGAGCTTAAAACCCTCCTACAACGGACAATTAAGACAATTCAAGATGCAAAATCACAGGTAATCTAACTGTTAACCCATAACAATGTCAAAGGTTAACATTTCCATTATTGTTATAATGAGGAGTAGAAAATGAAAACTAGATTTTTGAGAATAACTGGTATCGTTTTAACTATTATCATTGTAGCTGTATTTTTTGGAACTGCTGAAATGTACAAAGAACAAATTGAAGAAGATACGGAAAAACCAAATTTTGAAAACCCATTTTTGCCTTTTGCAGCACTATTTTTGTTTGGCATCCCTCTATCTGTAGCATGTATTGTTATGTCTTTCTTGAAAACTACAAAATCTAAAATCATAGTTTTTAGTGGAATTGTTGCAACTTCCTATAGTGTAATTTTCATTATAGCATTCTTGATGTTAGAATATCCTTCATCTTTTGGTATTCCAGAAACGTATTGGGAAATTGACAAATAAGAACCAAAAACTGTATGAATACAAGTATTTCTGAAATTCTCTAATTTTCGTTTAATAATTCTCGGAAAGTTACATCAATAATGTCGTTCGTGGCTCTTTTTGAAATAGTATCAGGATCTGCCTTGTGATAGTTTTTCAAGTGAGCCTTTCTTGAAGTGATGTGGTAGTTTCTACACAATCTGCAAAAGTATGTTATTTTTCTTTGAGATTTTGGTTTTGAATGTGCAATTAATTCTTGTTTGCTCATGATGTTTGTTTTGAAAATTCTCTGAAAATACTACTAGTCAAATCTCTTTGAAAAATTTGTGAATTTTTAATTAAAGGCCAAATATAAACGGAGAGCGAACTCTTAGAACGAGAACATGTTTGAAATATCAATTAATTGGCCTTTATTTTTCTGTAATTTGATGACTATAGTAAAACCCAGTAAGAAAATCCTTTTGATGATGGTTTTGGGATTTGTAGGTCTTGTTATTCAGATAATATTATCCTCATTATACCCTGCATCAGAATATAGTTTCACTTTGGGTATTGGATTGGCAATTTTTGGAATAATCATCGCAATTATGATAATTCTCTATAGTAAAGCAAGAAATGAAATTTCCAAAATGTAAGAATTTCAGGAATTTAGAAAATTATTGTCAGAACTTGAGGAAAATTAGAAATCAATTAGATTCCAGATATTGATTGTCACAATAAACCAACTTTTTTAAATCGCTTGTTAACCCCACTATATCATGGAGGTTAACCTATTTTCTATCGATTAGTCAATAATTGGAAATTTGACTACTATCGTTGCAATAAATGGAAAATTTGAGTAAAAAAATTATGAGTGATCTGAAATTCATCAAAGAATGTCAAGAAAAAGTATTTTCAGGAAACCACATTACTGTCAAAGATGCTGAAAAATTACTAAACATTCCAGAGGAGAATCTCAAAGATTTGGCAAGATGTGCAAATGAGATTACTCGGGATTTTAATGGAGAGAAAGTAGATGTTGAGCAATTAAACAACATAAAGAAAAATGCATGTAGTGAAGACTGTACATTTTGTGGGCAGTCAGCATTCTTTGATACAGGTATAGATACATATCAATTACCAACTCCTGAGGAAGTTGTATCTAAAGCTCAAAAGGCAAAAGAAGATGGTGCTGAATCGTATTGTCTAGTTGCAGCATGGCGGGAACCATCAAAAATAGATTTTGAAAAAGTTTGCAAAATTATTACTCAAATAAATGAAAAGGTTGGAATCAGTGTTGAATGTAGTTTAGGATTTCTTACACAAGAACAAGCAAAGAAACTCAAAGAACTCAAAGTAAAAAGATATAATCATAATTTAGAGACTGCAAAATCAAAATTCCCAGAGATATGTACTACTCATACATATGAAGACAGATTGAAAACTTTGGGAATTGCAAGAGATGCAGGATTAGAATTATGTACTGGTGGAATTATTGGGTTAGGAGAAACTAGAGAACAGAGATTAGAATTAACATTAGAACTTGCAAGATTATTCCCTGAAGAAGTTACAATAAACATTCTAGTACCAGTTCCAGGAACACCATTAGAGTTACAAACAGATTTACCAAATTCAGAAATTGTAAGAATGTTTTCTGTAATCAGATTCCTATTACCAGAATCAGTCATTAAAATTTCAGGAGGAAGAGAAACTAATCTTGACGATTCAGGTGAAGAACTACTTCAAAGTGGAGCAAATGGAATCATTACTGCAGGATATCTCACTATGGATGGCAATGAGGCTCAAAAAGACCGTAAAATGATTGAAAAAATTGGTCTCCAGGCATAAACTTGACTTTGTGGATGCAGAGTTACAAGCAATAAAGCAAAACAATTTCTATAGAAAGTTACGTTATGGAAAAGCTCAAGGATCATACATTACAATTAATGGAAAAAAACTAATCAATTTATGCTCAAATGATTATCTGGGAATTCCAGTAACAAGAATTCAGGCAAGTCAACTACAGTCAAGTTCTAGATTAGTTTCTGGAAATGATGAATCTTACAAAAAATTAGAAAGATCTCTTGCAAAACACAAGTCTCAACAAAACAGTTTGATTTATCCTACAGGATACATGGCAAATTTAGGTTCAATTTCTGCAATTGCAAAAAAAGGAGATTTGATTCTCAGTGATGAATTAAACCATGCAAGCATCATAGAATCATGTAGATTGACGGAGGCCAAAGTTTCAATCTATAAGCATAATGACATGCAAGATTTACAAACAAAATCAAAATGCAAAGCAAAAAACAAGTTCATAATTACTGAGGGAGTTTTTAGTATGGATGGGGATTTGTCATCATTAAAACAAATTACAGAGATTGCAGAGAAAACTAATGCAATAACAATTGTAGATGACGCACATGGTGATTTTGTGATTGGAAAAGATGGGAAAGGAACACCAAACTATTTCAATGTTGGAAAAAAAATTGATTTGTACATTAGCAGTTTAAGTAAAGGATTAGGTTCATTTGGAGGATATATTGCAGCACAAAATAATGTAGTTGATTTATGCATAAACAAATCAAAGTCATTTATTTACACATCTGCATTACCATCGTTTTTGGTAAAACATTCTCTTAAAAGATTTGAATCAAACAGAGAAAAACAAAAAAAGAGATTAGAAAAAAACACTAAATCATTATCGAATGGGCTTAGAGAAATTGGTTTTGAGATAAATTCAGAATCTCAAATAATTCCAATAATTCTAGGAAGTGAGAAATCAGCAATGGATTTTGGTGAATTTCTGTTTAAAAAAGGGGTATTTGTACAGCCAATCAGATATCCAACTGTACCCAAAAATCAAGCAAGACTGAGAATTTCAGTTACAGCATGGTTAAAAGACAAAGATATTGAGAGAACTCTTGAAATATTTCAAAAAGCACACAAAAAATTCTGTTAACTATCTCATTGCATCAAAGCCACCAAACATTGGAGATCCAATCAAAATAGCAGCCACAACAACGATACCTAAAACAATGCCAACAATTACGAATCGTTTGTTCATAACAAAAATTGTTACAGCCCAGTTAAAAAAGGATTGGATTTAATATTAGGAAAAAATCCAGAGAACGCTTTAAAGTGAAAATTACAACTTTGAAGTATGGCGGAAATTACTCTAATAGTAGCAGCACTAGCAGGATTGAGTTCATTTGCTGCACCATGTATTTTGCCCATAATTCCTGCATTTCTTGCATACATTTCAGGAACCACACTTGCGGAATTAAATCAAAAAGAAAATCCAAGTATTATTTCAATAAACAGAACAAATATCGTTCTGAATTCGGTGTTTTTTGTTCTAGGATTTTCGGTAGTATTTTCAACATTAGGCGTGATAATTAATAGTACTCTTTCTTTCGCATCAGATGAACTAGTTAATGGATTAAATCAAATTGGCGGAATTGTCATAGTAGGATTTGGGATATTCTTATTCCTCTCAATGAAGATAAACAAATTAAATTTAGAGAGAAAATTTTTCCCAAAAAATTCAAAGACAAGTTATCCCATGTCATTTATTTTTGGTTTATCTTTTGCAGCGGGGTGGACTCCATGTGTTGGGCCAATTCTGGGAACAATACTAACACTTGCAGCGACAACTCCATCTGTTGCGTTTAATTTACTATTAGTATATTCATTAGGGTTAGGAATCCCATTTATCATAATTGGCATATTTTATTCCAGAGCGAGTAAAATTATTCATTCAATGAGTAGACATCTAAAATATTACAATATTATTTTGGGAGGATTTATTGTAGTTTTAGGAGTTCTTGTATTTATGAATCAGCTAGCATATATTGCCAATTTTCCACTTTTCAACGAATTATTATTCTTAGGATAAAAAATGAAATCAGAAATTAAAACAGCAATAATTCTGGCAGCAGTGATAGGAATAGGAATCATGGCCATTTACATGGTATTTTCAACATTAGATGATGTTAATGCATCAAACATGATAAATCATAATTCTGTAAACATAGACAAGTCTGGACTCAAAAAAGCACCAGATTTAGTTGGAATTGCACACTATCTGAATACAACTCCTCAAGAACTTGTTCAAGAAATGGATGGAAAAGTAGTGTTGTATGACATTTGGACATATAGTTGTATTAATTGTATCAGAACATTACCATACATTTCAACATGGAATGACAAATATGCTGAACGGGGGTTATTAATAATTGGAGTTCATTCTCCTGAATTTGAGTTTGAAAAAGTTCCTGAAAATGTAAAGATGTCAATTGAAAAACATAGAATCAATTATCCTATTGTAATGGATAATGAGATGGAGACGTGGAAAGCATTTGAAAATAGATACTGGCCAAGAAAATACATTGCAGATCATGAAGGATATATCAGATATGATCACATTGGAGAAGGAGGATATCAAGAAACTGAAAAAATTATTCAAAAGTTACTCAAAGAAAGATCAGATGCGTTAGGAATTCAAATGATATCTGCTTTACCTTTAGTTGACATCAAAGAGTTTGAGCATTCGTTATTTAGAACTCCAGAGTTATACTTTGGATATCATTTTGCACAGAATAGAAATCAGTTAGGTAGTCAAGAAGGATTTCAACCAGAAAAAACAGTTGTGTATAAAGAATCAGATAAAATTGAATTACATAAATTCTACCCTACTGGAAAATGGAAAAATCACAAAGACAGTATGGAACTGATTTCAGAGAGTGGAGAGATAAAATTACTGTATAATGCAAAGGAGGTAAACATTGTCACTACAAACAATGCAGAAATTGAAATTTTACTTGATGGAGAACCACTTTCAAAGAACAGTTTCGGAAAGGACATGACATCAAAAAACATTCTAATTGTATCAAAACCAGGATTATACAACATCATCACTACTGAAGAAAGTGAATCTCATATTCTAGAGATTAAAGTCAAGGGTAAAGGATTTCAAATATTTACATTAACATTTGGATAGTGTAACCACAACTATCTGTCACTCCAGTTACACCGGTCACGGTGACAAATCTCTTTAAAACAAAATTTTTGAGCAATATTGAGAAACATAATGCTCAGTAACTCTTGGAACAAGACACAGGGAGAAAGCATTTCCCAAAAAGTTATGGGAAAAGTAAAGCCAGATGAACCATTAAAGAACAAAATCAACGTTGCACAAAAAAAATTACAGTTTCAAATCTCAAAATTAGAAGGAATTAATGAAAAATTAAGAGTAAAACATGATCAAATTTTTGAAAAAATAGTTAGCGCTCATAAAAATAACAAAAATGCCTATGCACAAGCATATGCTAATGAATTGGCCCAGGTTAGAAAGATGAAGAATATGGTCAGCGGTGCCAAACTTTCAATGGAACAAGTAAAGCTTCGATTAGATACAGTATCCGAATTAGGGGATGTAGTAGTAACACTTAGTCCATGTATGTCAATCATTAAAGGACTAGCCCCATCGCTTAATGGAATTATGCCAGAAGCAAATGCATCAATGCAAGACTTGTCATCTGTTCTTGGAGACGTGATGTCAGGATCATCAGTGGAATTAGGAGACACCATGAATGTAGGTCAAGAAACTAATGCAGATACATTAGCAATCTTAGAAGAAGCACAGGGCGTAATTGCAGGCCAAACAAAGGCATCAATTCCAGATGTTCCAGATTCTCTCAAGCGGCAAATTGTTGAGAGAAAAACAGATATTTTCATTTAAATATTTTTAATATAAAATCGTTTTAGGAATTTTGTTATTCATGCCAGCAAAGGCCCTGTAGGTTTAACAATGACAAACAATTTTTTTATTCAAATCTAGACATTGTTGCAACATACTGTATCAAAAAAATGGAACAGTCAGTTCACTTAGATTTCTTTTTGCTTTTTTGAACAAGAATTTTCTTTATTCTAGAAATTGTCGGGTAACTGTATCCGCGTCTTCTGTAATTTGCAATCATCATCTTCCAATTTTTTAATCTCCATTGAGCCTGTTCAGTTGTTACAGAATGAACTTCTTTTTGGATAATACTTTTTCTGCCAACTTTTAGAGTTCCTGCATCTTTTGCAGACCATCTATTTTTAGCAAATTTGAGGCCAGTAAGAATTTCATCAACAGGCATCTCTTTGAAATAATCTTTGAGTTTTTTCAGTTCTACATCAGTTGGTTTTTCAGAAACAGGTAACTCTATGATCAGTTTTGACATGAAACATCTAATGTGTCATTTCTTAAGAAAACCATGATAAATCAGAATTAACTAAAGATGGAAATTATTCAGCATGGAAGTGGGACAAGGGCATTTTTACACAATGTCATATACATTCCTGACCCAAGAATTATTGCGGCAAATGCAGCAAGCGGCACTAAAATAAATAAATTAGTTTTCATACCCATAAAAAAAATACAGTTTAGGATTATAAAATTGTCACAGTTCTATTCTATTGTTATAGTAAAGGTACCTTTGGTTTTTGGATCTTGTAATAATGCAACCAGTTCTCGAGGTAACAGATCAGATGCCTTGTCACATTTTACAGCTAAAGTTCTAGGACATATAAAATCACTTTTTCTGATCACAATATCTTCAGAATGAGTAAGAATAAGATCAGGATGTCCGTTCCCTTTTACTGTGAAATTATACTCCCCAACATCAATAGAAAAAGTAACATTTGAATCAGAATTTTTTAGTTTGTCTTTAAGATCTTGCGGTAAATCAGCACATGCATAATTTGCATTCACACCAACAATGCAATCACCACGAGGTGTTAAATTAGACTCTTTTGTAATCTCTATAGTTTTTTGATGGTTTGATCTAATATTTTCATGTCCTGAAAATTCAATTTCATATCTCATAGTAAATTAAGTAGACTACGAGGATAAAAATCTGTTAAAAAAATTATCTTTTTTTAAAATGACATAGTTTGTCAAATAACTGTGCAAAAATTACCACAGTTTACCATCAATGTATCATTTGTCTCTAAAAGTTCGACCTTTTTTCAGGGGAAATCACAATGCCAGTAATTCCAAGAACCAGACTGCATGGCAAAAGAGTTACAGAAGAAGAGATGTTACAAGAGATCTCATCTTTGCTAAGTGGCAATTCACTTACATTTACAGGAACACTGTATGCTGATGGACAGCCATTTCCAAATGCCTTAGTGATGATCTATGAAGATGATCCGTTAATAACAGATGATAGATTAGCTTATGGAAAAACAGATTCAAATGGTAATTTCAAACTAACATGGAATGTCAATACCGGATTGATAGAAAAAGACTTTGACATTTATGCAGTATTTGATGGAGACTCTTTATACGATAGGGCACGAAGTCCAAACCAAACAGTTAGCATTCTGAAATATGGTGGTAGTATCCAACTAGACCCTATCCCTTCATCTGCAAAAATAGGGGAACCAATCACATTTTCAGGAAGTTTGTCTCTTGAAGGTCATAGTTCAGAAGGGGCAATTGTTTACATCAAAGATGAAGATACACTAAATCCTGATGATTTGCTTGCAACAGCATATGTTGGTACGGACGGGAGATTTTCTGCAAACTGGTTTGCCACTAATGTTGATGAAGACAATGAGGCAGACATCTATGCAGTTTTTGAAGGCACTGGAATCTTTTACAGGTTAACCACATGTGACTCAAACCCTACAAGATCAATTGGAGGAATATGTTCTAATACAATTCCAGTGTACATTTCAGGAACATATATGCCTCCCCCAAGTCCATCACAACCCGTTTCTGGAGAATACATTGAGGGTTACTATAGTCTTGATTTTACACAGCGACCTCTAGTTGCAATTGTGCCATCTCCTGATTCATACGAGGAAACAGCGAGGTATGCTGTTACTGTCAAAGAAGGAATTCTTATGTGGAAATCATATCTTGACAGTAATTTTGGTGGAGACTGGAATATTGATTTTGATGTTACCTCTAAAAATGACATGTTTTTTTCAACAAAACCTGACATCGTTGTCAATCTAATAACTCCTGAAATTGAATCACGTTGTATTACTGATCTTTACGGATATGCACAAATTATGGAAAATCCATCAAAACCTGTTCAAACTGTTGTGTGTACTAATGCAGCAACTGATCAAATTGCAGCAACATCTGCGCATGAGTTTATTCATGCTATGGGATTAGGTCATGTTTGGAATAAACAAGGGGATATGATGTGTAGTGGTGAAGAGATTAATGGCAGTCTAGTCTATACTTGTCCAAACTATAATCTTGGAAAATCAAAAACACCTTCTTTTCTCAATCTTGCAGGTGTAGTTCAGTTATACGGAACAGATGGATTTAGAAATCCAAATAATTATGTTGATTACAAAACTAAATTTATTTTGGAATCTGATAAGTATGACTCCCAAAATAATCCATCATCAAATCAACTAATGGATAGTGATAGTGATGGGATTTTGGATGTATATGATAAATGTAAAAACAATCCTGAAAATTTTAACGGATATCTTGATTCGGATGGATGCTTTGATGAATTACCTCCAACACAAAATACAGGTGAAATTGTGGGTGAGGATGAATTACCTATACCTTATTCAATCGTTGGGGGGAAATTATCAAGGTCATAATTGATGATGAATCTGCATCTCTCATTATAAAAATGAGTACAAATGATGATGGAGAATTGGTACTTGATTTGCCTCGAGAAATAATAGATGCAAAAAAAGGCAATGTAGATAATAACTTTTTTGTTCTAGTTGATGGTGAACAAGTATCATTTTTTTGAGACAAAAGAAACTATGACAAGGATTTTAGAAATATCCTTTGAAGATGGCACTCGAGAAATAGAAATTATAGGTACACCACTAAAATCCGAACCTAGTTACACAGTACCTGCCAAAGAAAAATCAAAACAAACATCACAACCAAATTTAGATCAGAAAATGTTAGATGATTTTTCAAAGAAGATAATTTCTGATGAATTATTAGGAAAAAAATACAATGATAACATTTCGTGTAGTTCTGGAGAAACACTACTTAATGGATACTGTATTTCAGATGAACTGGCTGGATTTATCATTAAAAAAGATGATAAAAAACCAAATACTAAGATACCAGTAATAGAGAAAGAAATTCCAGCATCATTTGTTGATGAATCAAAGGATTCAAGATCGTACGTTAAAAGATATGTGACAGAACCATCCTACAAAACATGGTTTGAAGAAAACTATCCTGACTATACTTTTTATGAAGCAATAGGAATCACAAAAGATCAGTTTGACAGTTTGTCCAGTGAAGTTAAAGACATCAATATTAAGATCGAAGATGAGGCACAGACGGTAGAAAACATTTCCCAAAAAAGCAAATGTGGTTCTGGAACTCATCTAGAAAATGGCATATGTATTATAGATAAACAAGAAGTACAAAAAGAAAAACAAGAAAAAGATTATTTTACTAAATTTCTAGATATGTTAAAATCTTTATTTTCCTAACAAAAAAATCAGAGTCTTCTAATCTGTTGTATTATCCTTAATCGTTGTCTTTGAATAGTGCCTTTAGGTTTTGTTCTCAATACAAAATTGCAGCATGGACAGTGCTTTCCAACCCAGTTTAGGAAAATATCACACTCATTGCATCGCTTTTGTCCAACTCCATACCTCGTGTCTGGAAGTGAGGGTCTTTTGGCTTTGTATCTAGTACATGTTCCCTTACATACCACAACTGAATTAAAAATTAGAGAGTTATGAACCAAGAGTTAATTCTTTAGTTATGATTTCATTATTGATAATCAAAATTTTTTCCTTGATATTTTATATTTCAAAGCGGTAATTCGGGCATGACCATTAGTTGGTTTTTGTTTTTAGTTGTTCGTGAGTTTGCCAAATTAAGATTTGGTGTGATTTTGTTGTTCGTGCATGTTAACTAAATGTTAGCTAACGTTATACACCTGAAAATATCAAGCGTATCTAAACATTAGCTAACAATTCGTGCCTGATTTTCTTTTGTTAGATATGCCTGAAGTGGAAATTTTTCTTATTTGACACCTTATTTGACACATTTTGTAAACTAACAGGAACAAATGTTGTCAATAGATATGTTTTAAAAAATAATTAAAAAAAGAACTCGCCAGAGTTAATTACAATATTTGCAGAATTGTTTTATGATGCGAGCATTTGTGTATACAAGTTCTATTCATAGTACTTTGATATATATTGGAATTTTAGTTATTTTGGCAGGCTTGATTTTAATTTCAAATGAATGATTCAACAAAAAAACTTTTCAAAGTTATTAGCAAATGGTCAGGATTTCACATCACAAACAAGTGTTGTAAAAATATACCAATAGTTGTTATAAAATATAATGATGGTAAAACATGGTTGTTATGCAAAGAGGATTTTAGAAAACCAAGATTTAGAAAAAATATAACAGATGTTCTTCCAATTGAAAATCCATCAGAATTTGGATTAACTTAAAAAATCTCATCAAAAGTATACATCATTCAGATAAAATCTTCAAAATAATTTTAAATTTAATCTTCTATTCTATTGATATAGGGGTTCATAATGACAGTCACAATTACACCCCATTTGACATCTGATTCTAATACAGTCAATGCAGGGTTTTTTGTAATGCCATAGCATCAATTTTTCATTGATTTCATAATATTTGAAACTGAAAAAAATATTCTTTGTTTTTGTAAACTTTAACATGAGTTTTTCAAAAATATTTTAACATTAGATGTGATCAAAGAAGCAGTTTTTCAAGGGAACAAAAGTTTCTTTAGTGATGTTTGTATAATATACATATGAAATATAATTGTCAGAGATGTGATTATAAAATTGAAGGGTTTGCTGAAATCATCTACAACATCATATCACATGAAAGAGACTGTAATCAAGGGTCCTGACTCTAAACAATTCAGTAATGAGATATGAATATCTAATTTCATAATTTTTAGAAACTCCAAAAAACTTTACTGAATGCACTTTACAAATTTTAAGAAAAATAACAAATCAAGTTAAATATTATCTGAACAAATTCAAATTAGCGAGAAACCATTTGTGACGAAAAGTTTCAAAATGGGGAATGGAAACAATCCATATCGAACGTAACGTTCTAGATATATTGAGTTCCATAAAATTCTCGCGATTTATTCATCAATTTATTAGGTTTATTTTTTATAATAAAAAAACAAAGTAACAAAAATGCAATTAATGGAAAAATTTCTGTTTAAAATAGCAAAAAAATGGATTGCAGGAAATACTATTGACGATGCATTATTGTCTTCAAAAGATGCATATCAATATGGCAGGCATGTTATCATCAACAAATTAGGAGAATATCACACATCAAAAAAACAGATTCAAGAGACAATTGAAGACTATCAAAAAATTACAAAATCTTTTAGAAATTGGAAGATCAGAGGTGCAATTTCAATAAAACCCACTCAGATAGGATTATCCATTAGTCAAAGACAGTGCCACAGAAATTTTGAAAAGATTATCCAAATGGCACGAAAATCACATGTCTTCATCTGGATAGATATGGAATCATCAGAACATACTGATGAGACAATACAATTGTACGGTTCATTTTTTTCAAAATACGAACGGTTAGGAATAGCATTACAAGCAAATCTCAAAAGAACACATAATGATCTTGAGGATTTAATTTCAACAGGTGCAAAAATTCGTCTAGTCAAAGGAGCATATAGAGAAAGATCAAAAATCTCATTTCGTTCAAGAGAAGAAGTTGATAAAAATTTCATCAATCTAATGTCCATACTCTTTAAAAAAAGCAATGAGTTTGCCATTGCATCACATGATGAGAGAATAATCAAAAAAGCAATTTCCTTGTCTCAAAAATATCCTAGAAAATTTGAGTTTGAATTTCTAAAAGGAATTAGAGAAGAACTCAAACCAAAACTTATCAAAAAAGGATTTGTTGTTTCAGATTATATCCCATATGGAACAAATTGGTTATCATATTCAATTCGAAGAATTAAGGAAAGAAAGAGAAACATATTGCTGTTGGGAAGTTCATTGATTCAGTCACAACGAGTCTGAGTTTGAGTTCTTAAAAATTGCTGCAAATAATACTCCCCACCTGCACCTTTGCCAGTGTTACCAGAATTTTTCCAACCAACAAATGGCTGACTGGAAACTAATGCTGCAGTTGTAGCACTAGCTGAGCGGTTTGCATACGTAACTCCTGAGTGAATTTTTGAAAAAAAGTTATCTATCTGACCCTTTTCTTGAGAGAAAATTCCCGCAGTAAGACCATATTCAGTTTTATTTGCAAGATTTATGGCATCATCAAAATTACTATATCTTTGAATACACAAAAATGGTAAGAATAGTTCCTCTTTCATTAATGGATGATCTTCTGAGAGATTTTCAACTATGGTGGGTTCTACAAAATTCCCTTCATCAAGATCATCTGTTTTAATTATAGAGCCGCCAGTAAGAATAGTTCCATCTTTTTTTGCCATGTTTGATGCTTTTTCAAATTTTATTAATGCATCAGAATTTATCACAGGTCCAAGAAAAACATCTTTTTTCCAAGGTAACCCAATTTTGATCTTCTTTGTTTTCTCAACTAGTTTTTCAATGAATTTTTCTGCAATCTCCTCTTGGACATAAACTCTTGAACATGCACTACATTTTTGTCCTGCATAGCCAAATGCTGCATTTAATACGCCATCAGATGCCTTTTCCAAATCTGCAGTCTTTGTTACAATTACAGGGTTTTTTCCACCCGTTTCTGAAATGAAAGGTTTGTTTGCAATTTTCGTGAAATCTTTGAATCCTTGTATTCCTACCTCCTTTGAACCAGTAAATGCAATTCCATCAACTTGTTGACTTTCTATCAAAATTTTTCCAACCACACTTCCTTGACCAGTAACAAAATTTAGGGCACCATTAGGAATCTTTGTTATTAAAAATTCTGCAAAATAAAATGATGATAACGGAGTATCACTTGCAGGTTTTAGGACAACAGTATTTCCTGTAATTAGTGCACCAGTACTCATCCCAATTGCAATTGCAGATGGAAAATTAAATGGAGAGATTACTCCCCAAACCCCATAAGGTTTCATAACGGTTTGAGTTTTTTCATGAGGGTTTGGATGATTAGTTTGTTTACAAAAACCTTCATTTTTTTCTAGTTGACATGCATAGAATCTCATAAAATCAATTGCCTCATCTACATCACCCATTGCTTCAAAGCGATTTTTTCCATTTTCAAATGCCATAATTGCAGCCAGGAAAAATTTTCTCGATGAGAAAAAATCAGCACAATTTCTGAATATTTCTATTCGTTTAAGATAAGATAATTCGCTCCATTTCTCAAATACACTTTTTGCACCAGATATTGCATCGTTTATTTCAGAAATCGTTGCCTTTGAAAATTCTCCAATTAAAATTTGAGAATCAGAAGGGGAATATACTTGAAAAGTTGAATCGGAAAAAGTTTTTTCTCCATTAATTATCAAAGGATGTTCCTTACCAAGTTCTCTTTTTGCATCATTAATTGCATTTTCAAATTTTTCATGAAATTCATCAGTTTTGTTTTCAGAAACGGCTTTGCCCCATGTGAATTCATTTGAAAATTCAATCAAGATTATATTTCTCCATGAGAATAGAGTACTTCAGAAATTATTCTAGATGCTAAATGTGATGTTCTGTCATTAATATCAAAACGTGGACAAACTTCCACGATATCCATTCCAATAATTCTTTTCTGAACAATCTTTTGCAGTAAATATACACAATCAAGATTTGATAATCCTAATGGAACTGGAACGGATACTCCAGGAGCATAACTAGGGTCAACACAATCCATATCAAAAGAGATGTATACATTTTTCCCCAATTTCTCAAGAATTGTATTTGCAGTTTTGTTTATTCCATGTACTTGAATATCAAATGGGGAAATGATATCCAATCCTGATTTTTGAATATTTGCCAACTCCTCTTCTTCAGGAGTTCTAATTCCTATTTGAACACTAGATTCTATTTCAATTTGTGGAAGAATATCTGTGATTACTGAACCGTAATAATTAGTCTTTGAGCTAACAAAATCTGGATGGGCATCAAAATAAACTAGAGATATTTTTTCATGTTGTTTTGAGAGAGCGTTAATAATTTCAGTAGTAATGGAATGATCACCTCCAATAGATATTGGAATTTTTGAAGTAGAAATGATTTTTTCAAAAATCTCTTTAATCTTTATTCGAGAAATATCACCAATATCATGAACTCTTTTTTTGTTTCCTTGAAGTGGACGACCAAGAGATATTTTTTCGTCTCTCTTGTAAGAATCATGAAGATTTGAAATTTGACGAATTTTTGATGGTGCTTCATTAGTGCCTTTTCTTAAAGAATCAGACCTTGATTCATCAGGAATTCCTACAACAACAAATTCTGCATCATCAAAGTTTTCAGTATTGGCCCAGCAAATATTCTCCATAATTATTCTATGAACACATAGAATTTGTATTTTGAGTAAAAATTGAATTTTGATGGAAATATTTCAAACTAGGATGAATTTTGAATTAAGTTCATCTTTTTTCCACAATTTACACATGTGATATTACCCATATCGTCGATCAAAGTAGTTTTCAAATTACAATCCTTGCAATACCAAGATCGAAGCACGACTAATTTAGGTAAAAATGAGATATTAGATTGCCTACAAATTAGGCAAAATTTTGTTCTGAAAACTAGGGATTTGATTAATATTTGTAAATTTTTAGAGTTCAAACATGATGTCATATGTGCTGTTAAACTGTAGTCCAGGTTCAGAAACAGATGTAATTTCAGAGATCAGAGACATTTCTGGAGTTTCTGAAGTAAATGGAGTTTTAGGAAAATATGATGTCTTTGTTAAAATTTCAGCTGACACCCCAGATCTTTTAGAATCAGTTATTTCTAAAATCCGTCAAGTCAGGGCAACTACTAGTCATACATTGCCTGTGATATATGGTCAAGGTGGAACAATTGATAATGAATCTAATTAGATTTCAATTGAAAATCTGAAAATCATTTCTCAAAAACAAGCAGTAAAAAATTTTAGGAAAAAAATGTATTCACGTCAAAATATTTGAGAAATGAATCACGTCAGATCAAAATTGAGTTTTGTAGATTTTTCTGAGCCTAGCAACAAAATCTTTCTCAAAAAAAACCAATGCTTAAATTAAACTTTCAGAGCATTAGAATCAAATGCTTCCTGCACAACAAGGTTACGATAGAGCAATCACAGTATTCTCACCAGACGGCAGATTATACCAAGTTGAATATGCAATTGAGACTGTAAGAAGAGGAACAATTGCAGTAGGTGTAAAATGTAAAGATGGTATCGTAATTGCCGTAGAAGAAAGACCAAGAAAATTACAAATTTCCAATACTGCACAAAAGATTTTCCAAATTGATGATCATGTTGGAGTTGCTGCTGCAGGATACATACCAGATGCAAGAAGTCAAGTTGATAACGCAAGATTCTTTTCTCAAAGTAACAAAATGATTTATGATGAACCAGTAGAAGTGGAAACAATTGCTAAACATTTAGCTGATCAATCTCAACAATATACTCAATATGCAGGTGTAAGACCATTTGGTGTTGCATTAATTCTTGGCGGAGTCGTTGGTGGAAAACCACAATTGTATTTGACGGATCCTAGTGGAACATACATTTCATATGATGCAATTGCAATTGGTTCAGGTTCTGATCAAGTAACTGACTTTTTGGAAAAAACATACAAAAATGATTTATCATTAGATGAAGCATCTGCATTAGCTTCTGCAGGAATTTATCTATCAAGTGAAGACAAAGAAGGAACTAGTCATATCAGAATGGCACATATCAAAACAAATACTGGTTTGTATGAAATAGTTTCAGATGAGCAGGTTGCAACATATGCAAATTCTGCTAAAGAAGAATATCCACACGACAAAAATTAATTGTTTTATCTGTTTGTGAGACTAGATTATCTTGAAATTATCTGTTGCAATTCCCAAGTCATCTCTGTCAGATGAATCATTAAAGATAGACAAGACTAGGAAGATTTCAGTTCTAGCAAGAGCTTGTGCAATTTTTAAAATCGACACAATCTATGTGTACCAAGAAGGAAACAACAGACAAGATGGAAGCCTTATGGTGATGATTCTAAAATATTTAGAGACACCACAGTTTTTGAGACGAAGATTATTTTCTAAAGTAAACGATTTAAAATTCGCAGGGGTTTTACAACCATTAAGAATTCCAAGTCATGTTACACCTGCAAACCCAAAGAAAATAAACAAAGGGGATGTCAGGGAAGGAATAGTAGTAAGTATCAAGGGTAAAAGATTCGTTGATGTGGGAATCAATCAATTAATTCCATTTTTTGGAAAGACATCAATGGGGAAAAGAGTAACAGTACAATTCAAAGAAGGACATCCAAATTTCTCAATTAAAGAAATTAACAGAAATGAAACACCTGAATATTGGGGGTATGCAGTAAAAGAAAGAGCAAATCTATTTTCACTATTATCTGAATGGAAAGGAAACATAATTCTAACATCTAGAAAAGGAAAAACTGCTACAAAAGAACAAATTGCAAAATATACAAAATCAGATCAACCAACACTTGTGGTATTTGGTTCACCTGAAAAAGGAATTCATGAGATCTTAGGAGGAAAGATGAAAAACGTACAAAATGCAAAGTCTCTGAACTTTTTCCCAAACCAAGCTACACAAACAGTTCGTCTAGAAGAAGCATTGCTTGGAACATTATCCATAATTAACGCACAAAGTACATAATAATGGCAGAACGAAAAAATTTTTTGTTATTGGCAATAGGAATAGGAGTTGCAGGAGTCATCATTGGAACAATAACAATTTGGAACATGTTAAATGAAATTCTAAATCCTTAATTTTTAGGCATAGTTGGTTAACTAAAAATTTTTGAGTGGTTAACCAAGTCTCACAGGGTTTAATAAAGGGCAACCGATGAAGCATTTTACTCATGGGTGCTAGAAAAAGACATTCACCACGTAGAGGAAGCCTTGCGTATTCACCTAGAGTACGTGCTAAAAGCATGGAGGCAAGAATTAGAGCATGGCCTAAATTAGATTCAGAGGAGCCAAAAATTTTAGCTCATTGTGGTTTCAAAGCAGGATGTGTTCAAATTGTCAGTATTGATGATCGTGAAAAAGTACCTAATGCAGGAAAACAATTAGTAAGTTTAGGAACGGTTCTAGTTACACCACCAGTATTGATCTTAGGAATTAGAGGGTATTCAAAAGATCATAATGGATTACATGCAGAGTTTGATGTTTATGCAGAAGACATTCCAAAAAATATAGCTAAAGAAATTTCATTAAAAAACAAGCAAGATAATGCAATTGAAAACGCAGAAAAGAGTTTAAAGAAAATTAAAGAGATTTTTGCAATTGTTGCAGTATCACCAAGTGCGGCAGGACTTGAACAAAAGAAACCATACATCTTTGAAGCTTCAGTTAGTGGAGGAGATATTCCAAAACAATTTGCACATGTCAAAGAATTACTTGGAAAAGAAATTAAGATTGATCAAATTTTTGAAACAGGTGCAAGTGTTGATGTTGCAGCAATTACTAAAGGTAAAGGATGGCAAGGCGTTTTGAAAAGATGGAATGTAAAAAAGAAACAACATAAATCAAGAAAGACAGTTAGAGAAGTTGGTTCATTAGGTCCAATATCCCCACAAAGTGTCATGTATACAGTTCCAAGAGCAGGACAATTTGGATTTCATCAAAGAGTAGAATATGATAAACGAATTATGATAATGGGAAATACTGATGAAGGTGAGTTGAAAATTAATCCAGATGGAGGATACAAACACTTTGGGTTAGTCAAAGGAGATTTTATTATTCTAAAAGGTTCAGTTCCTGGCGCATATAGAAGATTAATCAAATTAAGAAGTCAAATCAGAAATGTTCCAGCCAAAGTTAACAAACCAAACATCTTGGAGGTAGTGGTATGACAAAGATAGATGTATTCACAACAACTGGAACAAAAGATGGAGAAGTTGAATTACCACCAGTTTTCTTTACACCGTTTAGAAGAGAATTAATCCACAAAGCTTTCACTAATCTCACATCACATAAATTCCAACCACAAGGAAGACACCCAACTGCAGGACAAGATGTTGTTGCAGACTCTAATGATCCGCCAACAGGTCAAGGTGTATCCAGAGTTGCAAGAGCTCAAGGTGGGGGTGGCGGACGTCAGGGACAAGGTGCCGAAGTTGCATCAACTAGAGGCGGAAGACAAGCACATCCACCTATTGTTGAGAAAGTAATTTACAAGAAATTAAACAAAAAAGAAAAGAAATTAGCATTATGTTCTGCAATTGCTGCAACTGCATCAAAAGACAGAGTAGAATCAAGAGGACATAAAATAGAAGGAATTGAATCATTCCCAATCATAGTATCAGATGACATTGAATCAGTATCAAAAACAAGTCAAGTAACCAAAATACTTGATTCATTAAAACTAACACAAGATGTCAAAAGACTAGAAACAAGAAAACCACGTTCTGGACAATCAAGACTTAGAGGTAGAAGTAAAAAAGTTGGAAAAAGTGTACTGTTTGTAACTAAAGATTCATCAAATATTTCAAAAGCAATTGGTGCCATTCCAGGTGTAGAAGCAACAAGTGTTAAAAATTTGAGTGTATTAGATTTAGCTCCTGGTTCAGATCCAATCAGATTAACTGTTTATTCAAAATCCGCAATAGAGGAGATTGGAAAAATAAAATCAACACATCTAGAGGTAATGGCGAAAGTGCAATGAATGTAGATCAAGCAAGTAAAATCATAATCAAACCATACATTACTGAAAAGACATTTGCAATGGTAGAAAATGAAAGTAAAATTTGTTTCATAGTAGAGAGATCAGCAAGTAAACCAGAAATTGCTGATGCAGTTAATACACTATACAAAGAAAAAGTCACTAACGTCAATACAGCTAGAACAATCTACGGCAAGAAAGCATTTGTTCAGTTTGAAAATACAGAAAAAGCAAGAGACCTCGCAACAAAGATAGGAATGCTATAATAGGGAGATAGAAGGGGAAGAACAAAAATGGTTAAAGAGTTTGCATACAGAGGAATTCCAAAAGAAGAACTTGAAAATATTCCATTAGAGAAGTTATTCCAATTATTTAATGCAAGACAAAGAAGATCGCTTACCAGAGGAATTAATGACGGTAAAAGAAAATTAATCGAAGAGATCAAAGCAGCAAAAGCAGGCAAATTAAAAAATCCAATCAAAACGCATGTTAGAGATTTGATTATCCTACCTTACATGGTAGATGTTACAGTAAATGTTTTCTCAGGAAAAGAATTCAGACCAGTCGTAATTAGAACAGAGATGATTGGTCATTACTTGGGGGAATATGTCATAACAAACAGAAAGGTTTCACACGGTGCACCAGGTGTCGGCGCATCAAGATCCAGCCTCTATGTACCATTGAAGTGATTACTATGGGTAGATTCGGTTACGCTTTTCAAAATTATGATGCAACAAGACATGTACGTTCTTCTGTTAGGGAAAAAGACATGTCACATAAACATGCAAGAGAAGTTGCAGTTGCAATCAAAGGATTATCAATCGAAAAAGCAAGAGACTACTTACAAGCAGTTATTCATAAAGAAAGAGCAGTTGCATTTAGAAGATATAAAAATCAAGTCGGACATAAAGGGGATCCTGGTATGATGGCAGGACGTTATCCACAAAAAACAGCAAAAGAATTCATCAAAGTTTTAGATAATTTAGAATCAAATGCAGAGTACAAAGGAATGGATTTAGATAGATTAAAAATTGTAAACGCAACTGTTCACAAAGGAGTTATTGTAAAAAGATTCATCCCAAGAGCAATGGGAAGAGCAACTCCAAAGAACAACGTATTGACTCATGTAGAATTGGTGGCTCAGGAGATTTAGAAATGTCATCAGTCAAAAACGTAATCAAAGATAACTACAACATGATGTTACTCAAAGACTATCTCAGAGATGCAATTAAAGAAGCAGGATTTTCACATGCAGAGATTTCAAAAACACCAACAGGTACAAGAGTTGCACTACACGTAACAAGACCAGGAATTGTTATTGGAAGAAAAGGTTCAGGAATCAGAGAGCTTACTGACAAGTTAGCAACAGACTTTGGATTAAAGAATCCACAAATTTCAGTAGTAGAGATTGAGAAACCAGAACTATCACCAAGTGTCATGTGTAACAGAATGGCATCTCACCTTGAAAGAGGAACGGCATTTAGAAGAGCAACTATGTGGACTTTAAAACAAATCATGGAAAATGGCGCCATGGGCGTACAAATTACAATTTCAGGCAAGCTAAGAGGTGACCGTTCAGCATTTGAAAAACACACTGCAGGAATTTTACCAAGAGCAGGTCATCATGCAGAAGTGATTGTTGCAGAAGACATTGCACATGTAAACACACCAATGGGATTAATTGGAATTAGAATTAGAATTGCAAGAAAAGAAAAATTTGTTCCAGAGTTTGAAATGAAAGCCGAGAAACCAAAGAAAGCAAAACAAGTCAAAGATGCAAAAACAGGTAAGATGAGAGATGAAACAGCAGCCGAAAAGAAAGCAAGAACAGAATCTGAGCAAATTGCAATGGAAGAAGAAAAGATGAAAGACCTTGAAACACTTGAAGAAGAAGAGGCACAAATGAAATGACTCGAATTAGTATGAAGACCATTAAACAATTAAATGAAAAAGATCTAAAAAGCAAGATTCAAGAATCAAGAAGTGAGCTTGGAAAACTTAGAGTAGATGCAGCGAAAGGCACACTAAGAAAAGAAAGTGGAAAACTGAAACCAATTAGACACGACATTGCAAGAATGCTAACTAGACTAAACGAGATGAAGAAAGAGAAATGATCACTACAGACAATATCACATCACATGAGTTTATTGGATTAAACACAGAGATCGTACAATCAACTAATCCTCAAGTAATAGGATTAAATGGAAGAATTGAAAATGAAACAAAATCAATGTTTACAATTAACACAGAAAATGGTGTAAAATCAATTGCAAAAAATACAAGCAATTGGAAGTTCTCCATGGATAATAATGAAATAGTTATTGAAGGTTCCAAAATTGTAAAAAGACCATTTGATAGAATCGGAGGAAAGGCATGACTAAAAACATCGGATTAAAAGTAAAAGAACCAAAAAGAGAATGCACAGACAAACACTGTCCTTTCCATGGAGAATTAGCAATCCGAGGTAAATTATTTGATGGAAAAGTCACTGGAAGTAAAGCAAAACAAACAATCACTTTACAAAAAGATGCACCAATTTACTTTAACAAATTCAAAAGATATGCTAGGGGAAAGAGCAGTATTCATGCACATGTTCCTGGATGTATTGATGTAGAATCAGGAGATAATGTATTGACTGCAGAATGCAGACCCATATCAAAATCAGTATCATATGTTGTTGTAGAGGTTAGATCATAATGGCAAAGCAAGCAGGTAAAGGAGTAGAAGAGTTTCGTCCATATGTAACTAAAGTAATTCCTGTTGGAGCAAATATTGTTTGTGCAGATAATTCTGGTGCAAAAATCTTAGAAGTAATCAATGTTCCAAGACACAAAACAAGAGCATCAAGACTCCCATCAGCATCAGTTGGAGACTTTTGCAATGTTGTTGTAAAGAAAGGTCCAGCAGAATTAAGAAAACAAGTGTATGGTGCAGTGATAATTAGACAAAAGTATCCAGTTCGTAGACTAAATGGCGTAAGAGTTTGTTTTGAAGATAATGCAGCAGTATTAATCACTCCAGAAGGAGAAACAAAAGGAACAGACATCAAAGGACCAGTTGCAGCAGAAGCTTCAGAGAAATGGCCAAGAGTAGCTAACTTGGCATCAATGGTGGTATGAGAAGATGAAACCGACTAAAATGCGTAACAAGATGATTTATCGTGCATCTTACCAAACAAAAAGTAAACAATTAGGAAGTGCACTTTCAAAAGATCTTCATAAAAAATATGGCAAAAGAAGTGTCAGAGTTATCGAAGGTGACAATGTAACAATTCTAAGAGGAGAATTTAAAGGAGTAGATGGTAAAGTTGCAGAAGTATCTACAGAGAAAAGTAGTGTTGCAATTGAAGGAGTAAAAAAAGAGAAAACAAAAGGAGACAAATTTGATGTCTTTATTCATACCTCAAACTTGGTAGTAACATCACTAAACACAGAAGACAAGTGGAGAATGGCAAAATTAGAAGGAAAAGATACTAGTAAACAGACCAAATCACCACAAAAAGAAACTCCAAAAGAAGAGCCTAAAGAAACAAAAGTGGAGAAAAAATCCGAAGAGAAGGAAGATGAGAATTAATGGTAAGTATTTCAGGTAGTAAAAAACTCAAACGTCAAATGGCACCTCAGTTCTGGGGAATTGCCAGAAAAGATAAAAGATTTGTAATTACAACTAGACCAGGACCTCACAAAAAAGATCATGCAGTTCCAACAGCAGTATTTCTTAGAGACATGTTAAAGATTGTTACAAGTCTTAGAGAAGCAAAGACTTCAATTTATTCAGGAAAAGTAAAGATTGATGGGGTTGTTAGAAAATCATTACATCATGCAATTGGACTAATGGATGTAGTTGAATTAGAAAATGTTTCAGATGTTTACCGTCTTGTCCCAACAGAGGGTAAATTACTAAAACCAATCAAAATTAACGATTCAGAAAAAACAAAAAAACTTGTAAGAGTAACAAGTAAAACGACAATCAGTAAAGGAAGAATGCAAATAGGATTCCATGATGGTCGTTCAACAATTTCAGATACCAAAGTAAATGTCGGAGATGTATGTTTGATTCAAGTTCCAGATCAAAAAATTCTTGAAGTAATTAAATTAGAAACAGGTAATCAAGGTCTAGTAACACGTGGAATTAACGCAGGACAAATCGGAAAGATTGAAAATGTCGAAGAAGGTACTTTTATTCTTCCAAAAAGAGTAATTCTATCTTTAGGAGATAGAAAAATCGAAATTCCAGCAGACATCATTATGCCAATCGGAAAAGAGGAACCAGTAATTCAACTAAAGTGATCATATGTCTCAAACAACAGAATCACCAATGAAAAAAATCTCATTAGAGAAAGTAGTTCTCAATATGGGAGTTGGGAAATCAGGAGATGTTATCGAGATTGCAAGAAGAGCATTAGAACAAATTTCAGGTAAAAAACCATCAGCACGCAATGCAAAAGAGACCCAAAGAGATTGGGGCGTAAGAAAAGGAGAACCAATTGGAGTTGCAGTTACAATTCGTGGTGAAGATGCCAAAGTACTATTGAAGAGATTACTTGAAGCTAAAGGAAACATGGTAAATGGTAGAGCATTTGATAATTTTGGAAACTATTCATTTGGAATAAGAGAGCATATCGATATTCCAGGTGTAAAGTATGAACCTTCAATTGGAATTTTAGGTCTGGGGATTTCAGTCACATTAACTAGACCAGGTTATGGAATTAGAAGAAGAAGTAAACACAAAGCAAGTGTTGGAAAATCTCACATCATTACAAGTCAAGAAGCAAAGGATTATCTAGTAAAAGAGTTCGGAGTGACTGTAGCATAATGGCAAAAGATAGATCATACGAATTTACTGGAAGAAAAAAGCATGATTTTGGTAGAGGTTCAAGATGGTGTAAAAGGTGTGGGGATTATACAGCAGTTATACAAAAATATGATTTAATGATATGCAGACGATGCTTCAGAGAAGTAGCAACATCTCTAGGATTTAGGAAAAATAGGTGATAGAAAATGCCAGCAACTAACATTTTAGCAAATTTATTTGTCACATTATACAATAATGAAACAAGAAGAAAGGGAGAATGTACAATTCTTCCAACCTCAAAATTAGGAATTGAAGTTCTTAAAACACTTCAAAAAGATGGATATATTGGAGAGTTTGAACATATTGATGATAAAAGAGGTGGAAAATTCAAAATCAAATTATTGGCAAAAATTACAAAGTGTGGGGCAATTTCACCAAGATTCAAAGTAAAGACAGATGAATTTAACAGTTGGGAACAGCAATACTTACCAGCATATGACAGAGGAATGCTCCTAGTAACAACTAACCAAGGGGTAATGTCCCATCATGAAGCATCACAAAAAGGAATTGGAGGATTTTTGATAGGATATGTCTACTAGTCAACTTGAAAAAATGCAAGACCAAGTAACAATTCCTGAAGGAGTCAAAGTTACACAAAACAAACACATGTTAACATTTGAAGGTCCACTAGGTAAAACACACAAAAATTTCAGAAACATTCCAGTAAAAATTGACATTACAGAAAATAAAGTAAATCTAAAAACAATCGGAGAAAGAAAAAGAGATTATGCAATTTTGCATACAGCAAGATCAATTATTAGAAATATCTGTGAAGGTCTAATTGAAGGATATACGATTAAAATGAAAGTAGTGTTTGCGCACTTTCCAATTACAGTTAAAGTAGAAGGTAAGAAAATTCTAATCGAAAACTTTCAAGGTGAAAGAGCACCAAGAAGTACACACATTATGGGAAATACCAAAGTGATTCCAAAAGGTGAAGATGTAGTTCTTACTGGAGAGGTTTGGACAGACATTACACAAACTGCTGCAAATATTGAATTAACTACCAAAGTAAAGAACAAAGATCATAGAGTGTTCCTAGATGGTATCTATGTCTATGAAAAGGAAAAAGGCATAGAAAAATAATTTTCAGTTTTTCTAATGACTCTAGATACTGAATTTGCTAAACAAACAACAGATTTAATCCAACAGACTTTAGAATTATACAAAAAATCAGGAGCTTCTCCAAGAGTAGGTGAGATTTGGGATTGTGAAAAAATTGGGGATTTCTTATGTGGGTTTTTTGTAGGGGAAATGGTAGGTTCAGCACTAAGTGCATTTCAAATCGTACATCAAAGAGAACCTACTGCTGATGAACACTTGGAGATAATTGAATTAGTGGAGAGCCACTCAAAAGAAATCAAAGAGTTTTTTGCCAAATTCAACTAAACTACTAACAACTTTGGTCTAAATTGTATAGTCGCAAGGATTAAATCACTTTTACCGAGGTACAAACATGTTGCCGCCCTAGCTCAGCGTGGTAGAGCATCCGACTGTTAATCGGACGGTCGTCAGTTCAAGTCTGATGGGCGGCGCTTCTTATTTCTAAACTCGGGTTTTGAAATATTTTATTTTGATAATAGTAACATGATTTGCATTATAGGAAAATAATATTTCTAAATTCGAATTTAGAAATATTGATCGGTTGACAGTAATTGGTGTACACTATTAGACAACATAGATCTAATAGATGATCGCATATTTAGAATAGTGCAGGAGGTTTACATTGGTCAGAACTAGAAGGGCCAACAGATATTGTGTTGATTGTGGCGCAAGACTAGTGTATTACCCAAGATTATCAAACCCGAAAGCACCAAATGAACACAGAGTACTAGTTTATGCATGTCCTGACTGTACGGAGGACTTTGAGAAACCGAAAATGTTCTCAATTAAACGCAATCAGGTAGAAGATCCATTAGAAACTGTAGAGGTAGAAATCACACAGTTACAAAAAAAAGTAGCTACTTCAAAGTAATTTTAAGATGTCATATCCCGAAAGATCAAGAAGTAATGCATGGTTTTTGTTACCAATTTTAGTTGGGTTTATTGGAGGAATTATTGCATTTTTTATCCTTCGCAAAGATGACCCACGTAAAGCAAGAAATTGTCTGTATTTAGGATTGGTAATGATGGTAATTGGGATTGTTTTAAACATCATTCTTGCTGCATCGATTCCGGGATTAGAGACAGGTTTCAGAGTAAATGTATGATGATTTCTTAGGAGATTTTTGATATATTTCTAAATTCGAATTTAGAAATAGTAGAAATTTAATGCTTTTGATTAATTTAGAATCATATAGAACCATACAACATCAATCATGATGAGTGCATCAAGAATGCGAGACAATGTTGAAAGATGGTTAGTTCATGAAGGGTTATCCTTTGAAGATATGAAGAATCCAGAGAATACGTTTCAGATTCTAGTAAAACATGCAGGTCCTGCAGGAGTTCCTGTGGAGATTTTTGAGCCAAAAGCACAGCAAGGGATTTTAGTAATTGGTTCCAAAGTTATCATGAAGAATAATCAAATTGCAAGATATTTAGGATTCAGTGAAGAAGAGAAAGAAAAATTTGAGAAAAAAGTGGCAGATTATTGTTATACCCTCCAGGCAATTAACAAAAATACTACAGAAGATGGTAAACGAAAGATCGGAGTATACAAAGTTCTCGACAAAGAAGGAGACATTAATCAACAAGGATTGTTTGATGCAATGGACAAAGTCTCAGAAATGCATGAAAAAACAGCAAGATTTCTGATGAAGACATTCTAAAAAACAGTAAATTTATCAGAACACAGACATAATATCAAAAATCAAATTATCGAAATCATAAAAAACAGTAAATCTCAGTATTTTCTGATTCAGAAATGACAAGTTAATTTTAGGTAGTCCATGTTTTTGTTCAAAAAACCCCCCCCCTATTTTGATCAAAAATAGAGAATCGAATATTCTAGTTTGATATAAAATCTAGAATTTTGTTCAAAACAAGAAAAACAATTCAATTAACAAAATTAGATTTTAGTGGACAAATTATTTTGAACAATCAAAGTATTTGGAATTTTGGTGAAATTTCATTTGAAAAATTTCTCATTTAAGAAAATTTTGTCAAGTATTGAATTTATCTAAAAATTGAGTGAATTTTTCATAATTGTGCCTAGGCGTTAAACCCCTCTCTAATTTTGCAACAATTAGGCATAATGTTATTTTTTCAAAACTAGTCATTTGGAGGGGGGGTTGAACACTTGTGCCTAGATATGAAATGCAATCATCAAACCACCCTGATGTCCCAGATAAACACATAGGATCTTTTTTTCTTATGCCTAAAAGCTCAACCCCTCTATTTTCATAAAAAATCATCAAAAATTTCTAAAAATCACATCAAAAAAAGATCAAAAATATCCAAGATGTGATGGAATATCAAGTTGAAAGTTGGATGTTTTATGGAGTAAAATTTTGCAATTTTTTCAGGATTTCAGGGCAATGTTAAAGGAGTTTTTGCTGCACTTTAGAGATTTTTTTCTAAACTATGCAACTATATATCAAAAAAACCATGGTTTTTTATGGCAGGATTAGGTGTAGTAATAGTAATTGGGGCAATTTTAGCATCTATGGGAGCTGCAATGTACATGTACACACAATATCAGACAAACTTTATCGAGACTACTACAGGAGAAACTGTCACGGTAGGACCCGTAGAATACACAATTACATTCGAAGGAACACATGAAGGAAGCAAAGAAACACAACCAGAAAATACATTTGTGATGATTGGAATAGCTGCAAAATACACAGGAAGTGAGGAGAGGACATTATTATCCGGAGGTCAATTTTACATTGTTGATGAAAAAGATCAAAAACATGAGGCAGTTTATGGAGAATTTTCATCAAAAGACCTGCTTTTAGAGTGGTTAGAACCTAACAAATCAGTAGAAAAAACAACACAATTTGATATCCCGTTTAATGAAGAAAAAACATATAAAATTATCATCAGACCACAAAAAGATCAGTCAACAGTGGATACTGCTCTAGTTTGTATAACTAATTGTTAATCATTAATATCCAAAATCAAGGATAATTTTTAGATTTTTACAAAGTTTTTACAATTTCGTGTGATTAATTTGTAAATCAATTTTTGATAAAAGAAAAATAATCTAGAAATGTTCCAAAATATTTAAGAAATCAATCATAATTATTGTAGCCACCAGACATTGACGTAAATAAACATAATTTTTTGTTTGATTTACATACATGATTTACAATATTTCTAAATTCGAATTTTGAAATAATGGAAATTACTAGGACATTTTTAATTCAGGCAAAACAAAAACATGGTTAGGTTTTATTTTCAGAATAATTCTTTTTTCATCATCACGTTTGAAAGGATAATGTTCACGCCCCATGTATTGCTGAGTTAACTTGTCTGCATGAGAATAATCATAATCAGGGATTAATTCTTCAACAACTCCTCTAATTGTCGTCATGTCAAGAGGGTTATCCTTAGAGACAACAGAGACTGCAACTCGAGGATCACGTAAAACATTTTTGTGTTTTATTCTACCTTCAGCAGTATTTACCAAAATGAATCCATTTTCAAAATTTGCCCAAACAGGGGAAACCTGAGGAGAACCATCTTTCATTACGGTTGCAACAAATACAAGATTTTTTTCAGAAAATAATTGTACTACTTTATCATCCATTTACTTTATCATCCATTTACTTTATCATCCATTTACTTCATCTCGCCATATTGTTGGAAGTTGTTCAATTTTTGTAATTATCTCAAGAGCTTTCTGATTATCTTTTTCCTGCATTGCCACTGAAAATTCATATCCTAATCGGATTGCTTCAGGAGAAAGATCCTTTATTGATTCAAGTTCTTTTCCTTCAATCTTTATTCTCTCACCAATAGCACACATCTTCCAATTATCAGACATATCCTGGTGTTCTTGGCCAAGTTTTTGTTTTACATTATTACGCCAATTCGTAAGAGTCATCTTATCTATGAGATCTTCGGTTTTTTGGCTGTAAAATACGCGAACCATACAAGAATTTCTAGTAAGAAATACTTAGGTTTAACGATTATTTTTTGCCAGAATTCTCAAGTATGTTTGTCATGGCACGATTCATAATCTCCATAACCAAATATTGAGAATATTCTTCAGATTTTTTTCCGTTTGTTTTTCCAGTTTTAGGAGTTAGTCCTTTAAGGATCTTTTCAATTTTTGTAGATGTGTTTTCAATGAGTTTTGAATATTTTGATTCAAAATCATCAGGGGTTTGGAAATCCAATAATTTTGTTGAAGTACCATAAAATTTGGTTATCGCACCACGAGATTCCTCAATTTTTACAATTTCAATTAACCCAGATTCTTTTAGAATTTCTAAATGATGACGAACTGTTGTCAATGCTTTTTTGAATCCAGATTTTTTCAAGATTGTTGTAATCTGGTCTGCGGAAAGAGCTTGATGGTATAATTTCTCAACAATTTTTGCACGTGCAGGGTCTTCAATTGCTCGTGCGTGTTCAATACTTGTCGTAACAATACGATTTACTTTGATTGGTTTTTCTAGTAACGTAGACATTATGAAATTACCTTTATTTCTGATCTAAAAGATCCTTGTATCATATTTTTTTGTCTAATCGCATCAATTTTTTTCCATTTCTAAAAAAATCATAGCATAATCAAATTCATTAACACCATTACAATAATTTTCATAATGCAATTACTAAAAATATTATGGTTACAATAATTATTGTAATATAATTAATGAGAGTTGTACCACTACAATATTCATTGTATCAAATAAGAAATTTTTGTAACGGTTTAAAATTTTTAGTAAATTATCAAAAACCCATGATCCGGAGACAAAGGTCTGAAAACACAACATTGTAAAGAGAATTTATAAATTTTAGAAAATATGATTCGAGTTGAAAGTTGACTTATAGTCAACATTAAACGTAAAAATATATCTACAAAGATTTTCCAGAGATTTTCTCATATGCAGCAACATAACGTGCTGTCATTTTTGAAATGATTTCAGATGGAATTTCAGGAGCTATTGGTTCTTGGCCATTATCACGGGCATCATCAAACTGTTTTTGATATCCTTTAGCAGTTAACCAATCACGCAAGAGTTGTTTATCGTATGCTTCTTGAATTTTGCCAACCTCAAAGGAGTTTTTTGGCCATAAACGATATTCATCAGGACCAATTGAATCACCAAGAGATATCACACCATCAAGCAATCCAAATTCTAATTTTAAATCAGCCAAAATGAAACCAGCGACATCTGCAATCTTTGCCATTTTATTGTAAATTTCAATAGATGTTTTTTTGAGGTATTCAAATTGCTCCTCAGTTACCAAATTCATCTCCAATGCCTTTTGCTTGTTTATGGGAATATCATATTCGGATTTTGTAGTAGGATCAAATATTGGTTCAGGTAATTTTGCAGCCATTGTAGTATCCGTATCCGGAGGAACAGAAACTTCACCTTTTTTCCATCTGTTAATCAAACTACCATAGAAATATCCTCTAACAACACATTCCATAGGAATCATTTTCATTTTTTTGACAATAATTTCAGTGTCTGATTTTTTTTCAACAAAGTGATTTGGAACATCTAGTTTATCGAACCAGAATTCTGCAAAACTACACAAAACTTGACCTTTTTGAGGAATATCTTGATGAAATTTTACATCGTATGCAGAAACCCTATTTGAGAATTTGAAGAGAAGTGTCTCATCGTCAATATCATATAGATCTTTTACTTTGCCACTAGTTAGAAACTTCAAGTGATTATCATAGATTACACATAGAATTTAATTCCATGGATATCTAGAAAGGAGGATTTTTCTCAAGTATGCAGCAATTGTAACTTGAACATCATTAATTATGCACACATTCCAACATTGTTTGTCAGGGATTTTCTTTATTCAAGTAATGTTAAGATCTCATAATCGATGTTACGAACCCATCATGCCTACCATTTTAGGCATTTCACGATAAGCCTTGTTTACAAAAATTTCATTATCAGCGCTAATCATTACAAACTCCATCGAATTTTCAGGAGGAGGAGAAACGATGATCTTTTGCCCCACATTAAGAGTTTGAATATCCAGAGTGTCACCATCACCAAAATTTATGTGTAAATTTGTTATTGGTTTTGCACCAATATTTTGTATTGTCACCCTGCCCATTGTAAACATTCCTTGCTCATCCAATAGAGGATCTACAAAAATATCATAATCTTGTGTAGTTACAGAAAATTTGAAAAAATCAACCCCAAAGACTGCACCAACAATTACCATTACTCCAACCCCAATACAAAGCAGTGCAGGGTATTGCTTCACAAAATCAATATAGTTTTTCTGATAATTAAATTGGCTACTTTACTTCAACGCCATTCCAAAATGCCACCATACCTTTGATTTTCAGGGCAGCATCATTTGGTTCTGCATAATACCAAGCACAGTCTTTGTTGGTTTTGTCATTAATGGTTATTGAATAATAATTTGCCATTCCCTTCCAACCACAAAATGTAGTTAAATCAGTTTTTGTAAAATATTCTTCTTTGATAGAATCAGCTGGAAAGTAATGATTTCCTTCAACTATAACAGTTTCATCACTCTCTGCAATTACAACATCATTCCAAATTGCTTGCATAAATTAGACAAGTCAGAGACCATATTTAATCAAATCTAGAAGCAACTGAAATTAGTAGAGAGAATTTTGCGTTACAGAATCTTACAATAACAAAAATTAAAAATATTTGAATCTAGTTGGTTGCTTTTACCTGCTCTCTTTTTGTAAAATCAGGTTTTATTCCAAGAGATTCATAATTTCCAGATGAACAAGTAAAACACATAGAGTCTTTTGGAATCCCAACAGCATTCGCTAAATTCTCAGCATCATTATATCCCAAAAAGTCAACACCAATACTTTTCCTAACCATTTCAGTGATTTCTTCAGGATTAAGATCTTGTCCATTAGTAAATGTTGCAAGTTCTTCTCTTGATGGAAAATCAATTCCAGCATAGCATGGATAATTTATCTGAGGATACGTTATCAACATACTAATTTTTTTGGCACCAGCACGACGTAGTGCTTTGATAATTGCTCTTGAGCTGGTTCCTCTAACCAGACTGTCATCAATTACAACAACATGTTTGTCTCTAATTATTTCACTTATTGGAATGATCCATCTGTTTATCTCAATTCGGTCACTTTGATGAGGTTCAATAAAACTACGAAGCGGTCCTTTCTTACTGTACCTGTCTTTTAAGAGTCCTTCATCAAAGGATACTCCCAATTCTTGAGCATATCCTAATGCAGCAGGTCTTGCTGAATCGGGAACAGGAATTACCAAATCTGCATCTTTAATTGAAAATTTTCTTGCCATGAATT
The DNA here is from genome assembly GCA_964343515.1 of uncultured Nitrosopumilaceae archaeon. Lineage (GTDB taxonomy): Archaea > Thermoproteota > Nitrososphaeria > Nitrososphaerales > Nitrosopumilaceae > Nitrosopumilus. The sequence continues at coordinate 83,105 of CAYFJT010000001.1, read as the reverse complement.
TTCCAATACTTTTTCTTGAAAGGTAGATGTTATGTCCCTCCATCATACTTGAAGGATGAGCAAAGTAAGTGAATTCAAAGGAACAATGAGCTCTTGAAGCATCTTCAGAAAATTTTTCACTTTCCAAACCATTTTTACTTAATTTAATCAATTCACCCGGAACAACATCTCTTTGAAGTGTGGCAGATACAGCAGTTACTGCAGAAGATTCAGATGTAACAATGTATGTTTTATCAGATTCCTTGTATCCCAAAACCATTGGGCGAAATCCTTTTGGATCCCTAGCAGCATACACTGAATTATCATCAGAGATAAATGTGAAGCAATAGGAACCAACCATTTCATTTTTTAAAATTGAAAGTGCTTTTCCCATCTCACCATTATCAGAGATTAATGAAACTAGTCGTTCAGCTGCAACAAGAGTGTCACTTGCATTCTGAGGAGTAAAAGAACATCCCCCAACTAAATTAGATAATTCCTGAGCATTGGCAATTGTTCCATTGTGGGCAACACATAGATCTTTGACTTTGAGAGGTTGTGCATTTTCCAGAGTACTTGTTCCCATTGTGGAGTAACGAACATGACCAATTACACAGGATGAAGAATAATCTTTTGCAATTTTTTTAAAATCAGATGATGAATGAGCAACTAAACCAACTCTTTTGAAAGGAGGTTTATTTGGAACAGCCAATCCCCATGCTTCTTGTCCTCTATGTTGTAGTGCTCTTAGCGCATCTATTGCCATAGGTACAACATTTTTTCCAGTTAAACTAAATATCCCTACAACGCCACAATTCTCTTTTGGTTTTTCGTCAATTTGATGCATTTTGAAATTTTCATCCATGTAATACCAAATCCTTTAACGAATTTAACCAAGTTTTTTGTGCTTTATCAACTCTCAGATCTATGATTGATTTTTTGCCATTAATGAATTGAATTTTGTCTCCTCCAAATTGTCCTATAATGTTGTATGATGTTTTGTTCTTTTTTAGAATTTTTTCAACTTTTGAAAGATTCTTCTTTTCAAGTGTTAAAAGATAACGAGAATGACTTTCAGAGAATAAAATTCTATCAGCATCTAATTTTTTAGCAGGAACTTTGTCCAAGGACACTTTGCAACCAATTTGATTATTCATGGATAATTCAGATATTGCAATTGCCAATCCTCCTTTGGAACAATCATGTACTGATTTCAAAATCTTTTTTGGAATTATCTCTAATACAGACTTCATATTTTTCTTCGATTCGTCAAAATCAACTGCAGGACACTTTCCACCAACAAATTTGTGAATATATTCAAAGTATTCAGAGCCTCCAAGCTCATCTTTTGTATCTCCAACAATTATCAAATAATCATTTTCATTAATTTTTTGAGGGATTTGAGGATGTTTGTCAACAAGTCCTATGATGCCAATTAACGGAGTAGGTTTGATAGGACCTTCAGGTGTTTCATTATACAGACTAACTTTACCACCAACACAAGGAATTTTGAAGTCTTTTGCAAAATCAGTTAATCCCTTTAGAGATTCTAAAAATGTCCAAAAGATTTCAGGGTCTTTTGGATTTCCAAATTGAAGATGGTCTAACATTCCAATTGGTTTAGCTCCAGTGCAAACAACATTTCTACATGCCTCTTCAAAGCATCCAATTGCACCTTCTCTAGGGTTGATGTAACATTGTTTTGGATTACCATCTATTTTGACTGAAAGGAATTTTCCATTATCTAGTCTTAAAACAGATGCATCTCTTCCAGGTTTTACCACCGTTCTAATTCCAACCTCATGATCATATTGACCATACACCCAGATCTTACTTGCGATGTTGGGAGATGCAAGAAGTTTCATCATTATTTTAGAATAGTCAGATATTGGTTTGAACCTCTTTTCATTTTCGATTGTTTTGAGATAAGATGGCTCTTTTGATGGCAAATCAAGCAAAGTTGCATTTGCTACAACGTCTGTAGGGAGATTCGCAAATGTCTTCTTACCTTTTTTGACATGCATTTGATTATCAGATTTTACGCTGCCAATTACAGAGCAACCAATTCTAAATTTTTTGCAGATTTTTTCGAGTTTTTTGAATTTAGTTTTACTGGTAACAATTAACATTCTTTCTTGAGACTCTGAAACCATAATCTCATCAGGATGCATATCAGATTCACGCGTATGCACCTTGTTTACATCCATCTCAATTCCAATTTCCAATGCATCAGCAGTTTCAGAAATAGCACAAGATAGTCCACCGCCGCCCAAGTCTTTCATTGCATGAATTAGTTTTTCATTTCTTGCTTCCAAAATTGCTTCGATAATTAATTTCTCAATAAAAGGATCAGGAATTTGAACGGCAGAACGGTCTTCAGATTCTAAAGAATCAGATGCAAATTGTGAGCCACCGATTCCATCTCTACCAGTAGAACCACCCATCAATACAACGATATCACCTTTTTTTGCATGATTTTTTATCAGGTTCTCTTTTTTGCCAAAGCCAACTGCAGCAACATCTACTAGTGCATAATTTTCATAACATTGATCAAATTCAACTTCTCCACCAATTGTAGGAATTCCCAAACAGTTTCCATAATCAGCAATTCCAGTTACAGCATTTTTGAATAACCATCGGGCTTGTTGATCTTTTTCAATATTTCCAAATCTTAATCCATCAAATATTGCAATAGGTCTTGTTCCAGCAGATAAGATATCTCGAATTACTCCACCGACACCAGTTGCAGCTCCACCATAAGGTTCTACAGCTGAAGGATGATTGTGACTTTCAATATGAGCTGTGACAACATAACCGTCACCAACATCTAAAACGCCAGAATCATATCCTTTTTCAGTTATTACAAGCGGACCATTCATTGGAAGCATTTTGAGATGTCTCTTTGAAGATTTGTAAGAACAATGTTCAGACCATTCAGCTGCAACAATTTGTAATTCTGTTGAAGTTGGATCTCGTCCAATCTTGGATTTTAATTCAGATAATTCCTGGGGCTCTAAACTCAATTACTTACACCCATTTTTGATAATAATGATTCAAAGATTAGTGAAGAAGGTTTGTTATCAATTGGATTGATTTCAGATTCAACAGCTCTTTCAGGATGAGGCATCATGCCAACAACATTTCCATCCTCATTACAAACACCTGCTATTCTATTTGAGGAACCATTAACTACTTCGTCATATCTAAAGACAATTTGATTTTTTTTCTTTAGTTCTTTCAAAGTGTCATCATCAACATAATATCGTCCCTCACCATTTGCAATCGGGATGGGTATTTTTTGTTGGAGTTTGAATTGATTTGTAAATGGAGTTTTATTATTTTCTACAACTAGATTTGTCCACTCACACATAAAATTCAGAGATTCGTTTTTGAGTAGAACTCCAGGCAAGAGACCAGACTCAACTAAAATTTGAAATCCATTACATACGCCTAATACAGGAATCCCTTTTTTAGCCATTTTTTGAACATCTTTGATAATTGGGCTGTGAGCAGCAATTACTCCGGCACGCAATCTATCCCCATAAGAAAAGCCACCGGGAAGAATAACAGCATCTACATTTTTTGGTAGAGATTTTTCATGCCAATAATATTGAGCATCAAGGTTAAAGACATCAGTTAAAACATGATACATGTCACGATCACAATTACTACCAGGAAAAACTACAACCCCAACTTTCACAATTAGAATTAGATCTTGCGATATTTAATTTGAGTCTAGTGAGAAAAAATTATTACGGGAAATATCATCCTGATCGCATGACACATGTAAGAGATATCATGCAAAAAAATGTCATTACTGTTGAACATGATAAAACAGTTCACGATGCAGCAATACTTCTAAAAAATAAAGAGATCAGTTTTTTGGTAATAATTAAAGATGAAAAACCAATAGGAGTAATTTCTGAGAGAGACATCGTTCAGAAAATTGCTGCTCAAGATCTCAAGGCATCATCAATTCAAATCGAAGACATTATGTCAAAGAAATTTCGATGGGTTACTCCAGACACAGTAATTGAAGATGTAGTTCAAAAAATGTTAAACAACAATATCAGACGACTAATCATTTTAGAAGATGAGAAACTAGTAGGAGTAATTACCCAAACAAATTTGGCAGAATTCTTGCGCAGTAAACTTTTGATTAACGAAATGTTAGACAATATAGATTCAGAAAACCCCTAAACATCAAAGACATCAATTGTGATTTTACTTACCATTGGGTTATAGATACGCAAATCATCACATATTTCTTGGATTTTAGATTGAGCTGTTTTTTTGTCCTTTTCCTGTATTGTGAATTTTAGCATTTTTGCAGTTCTAATTTTAGAAACCGTCTTGTGAGTTCCCTTTAGAACCAAATCATTGAGAATAGTAGTACCTTCGGGGTCACTGATTCCAGGTTTGTTCTCAATAGTAACATGGACATTATATGTTGCCATAATAAATTGCAGATTTGCATTGAGGTTAATCTATCTTCCGAAAAATTTTGTGCTTTTATACTTATTTTGAGATAAGCAGTAAAGTTTCCGGTTCTGAGGACTTGTGTTGTATAGATATTCCCGGCCCAGAATCGGTCACTTTGAATTCAGTTTATCTTTTACAAATTCAGTATATTTTCGATAAAGCCCTGAAACATAATTTGGGTTTTCAGTAATGAGTTGTTTATTTTTCAAATCTTCTTTTGATTGAAACATTTCTTTTTCTAGAATTCCTTTGGCATCAAGAGTTATGCAAAGATCCTGCCATACAAACACTTCAGAGACATTTCTGTTTGCAGTAGCATAATACACATACAGTAATCGAAGTTTATTGTATTCATCTTGAGTCATATGTTTTCCCAAGACATGGTTTCTTTTCAAAGATTGAAAGAAAACTAGACCTTTGGCAGTTAAAACATAATCAAAAAGTTTTGGAAAATCATTGATTTCTATGGGATGAAGAGGATTTTTTTGTTCTCTCATAAATAACCAAAATCCGAATCATCAAAAAAACAAGTGTTTTTTCCATCAATCAAAAATTAGTCACAAGAAGACAATATTGGAATTTATATCAGATAGATTTGAAAGAATTCACATGGTAAGATCAAGATATTGGAAAATCACGTCTGATGAGATGGGAGATTTCAAATATAATGAGAGTAATTTGTTAAATTGGGAAATTAAATGTGTTCGAGAGCCTGAAGACGAAGCACATTTCATTGGGGTTTTCATGTATCGTAACGGAACAGCATATGATTATGAATCAGTTAAGGGAATTTGTTATTTTCATAATAATATAGATAGAAAAGAACTTCCAGAAATTACCAGTTTTCTTCAAAGAAAATATGGCGGAAAAGAGATGGAAAAGGGGGAAAGAATTTTCTTAAAAGATTCACAGGAAATATACTCTAGTACAGATATTGCAAGTTTGGCAAAAGAGATGGAATCTAAATTCAATACCAAAGCAATCATTTCATTAGAATTTGAAGGCGTTTCAATTGAGCAACTCAAAGAAGAAGGATTGCCTGAAGCAAAATTATTGCCAATTCCCGGCAAATAGATATAGCTTAAAACCCAATGTGATCAGATGTCAGAGTTGGATGGTATCAACCAGCATTTTGAGGAATTAAGAAAAAGATTACTCAGAATTGTCTTAGTTATCGGCATCATCACAGCATTTATTCTGACATTTCATGCAGAACCAATTCAATTAGGTCAAACAACACTATACTATCCAACACCAGAACCACTAAACAACATTGCAGCACAAATTACCAATCACATGAAAGAGAATCTTGTACCAGAAGATGTACAGTTAATTCAAACAGCTCCAGGTCAAGCATTTTTTGCACAAGTGTACATTGCTGCACTTGTAGGAATTGTGGCGGGAATGCCAATAATTATTAAAGAATTAGTGGGGTTCATCAAACCAGCTCTTAAAGAAAATGAGATTAATGTCAGTAGAAGTATAACAATTCCGGCATTAGGATTATTCATTACAGGATGTGTTTTTTCTTACAATCTAGTAATTCCATACATTTTAGAATTCTTGTACAGATATGGAGAATCTGCAGGACTAGTGACATTTCTCAATGTAATAGAATTTGTTACTTTTGTATTACAATTTTTGTTAGCATTTGGATTTTCGTTTCAGCTTCCACTTGTCATGTATGCAATTTCTGCATCGGGGATGGTAGATGCTGATTTTTGGCGTAAAAATATCAGATATGCGATTGTCATAATTGTGATCTTTGGTGCAGTAATTACTCCAGATGGCAGTGGTGTAACTATGTGGTTTATTGCAGGACCAATGATAGCATTGTATGTTACAGGCATGGTACTCATTGAGCGTAAAGAACGCAAAAAGTTGAACATTTAAATCCGAATTTAGATAAATAGACTCAGAATGTTTGGGATGAATTTGGCAAATTTCATTGCAGGTCAAGAATGGATATTCATTATAATCATTGCAGTAGTGTTGATTTTTGGTGCCAAAAAAATTCCAGAACTAGCAAAGACCTTTGGCAAGGCCAAAGGAGAATTTGAGAAAGGTAAAATCGAAGGCGAAAAAGAACTCAAAGATTTTAAAGATAAAGAAGCCAAATCAGATTAGATTTTCTGCTATTTTAATAAAATTATCTAAAATTTCTTCATAGTTTTGCGGGTATCGATTCTTTGAGAACATACTGCAAATTTTCAGCTTACCTTTTAATTTCAAATCCACATTAACTAGAATTTTTGTTCCATCAGGTATTTCGATGAATTGTTCTTGTATGTGAGAGCCTTTTGCATCGCCTCCAATAACAAACACCTCATGCAATACTGGTTCATCAGTAACATGTTTTGTCATTATTACTAGTTCATTATCTCCCAAATTCAGATGTTCTTCAACTATTGCAGCATTATCTCTAACAGAACGAATTCGGATGGATGGAAAAAATTTAGGGCATAGTTTCTGATAGTTTTCATAATCTGAAAAAGTTTTGTAGATATTGTTTCTACTTGCAGTGCTAATTTTTTCAAAAGAGAATTTGGGCAATTGTAATTTAAGAAGTGCCCCATCTAGGGTATAAGTTATGTTCAATGTCAAATTGATCCAAACATTTTCCTACACCGTGATTTACAATATCATCAATCGATTTTGGTTTGGTATAAAATTCAGTAACGGGCGGTAAAATTATAATTCCCAATCTTGAAAGTTTTAACATGTTTTCTAGATGAATTGCAGATAATGGTGTTTCTCTAACCATTAAAATCAATTTTCTTGATTCTTTGATTGTCACTCCAGCAGCACGTGCAACAAGTGTGTCATCATATCCATTAGCAATTGCAGATAGTGTTTTCATGCTACAAGGAGCAACTATCATTCCATCAATTCTATGAGTTCCACTAGAGACACTAGATGCCATGTTTTTTTCGTCGGAAATTTCAGTTGCAAGAGATTTTACATAATCAACTGTAAATTCAGTTTCCATTGGAATGCATTTTTCACCCCATTCAGAAATTACCAAATGAGTTTCAATGTTTAGTTGTTTTAGAGTCTCAAGCATTCGGATTCCATAGATAGTCCCAGTACTGCCAGTTATTCCAATTACTAGTTTCAATAATTGAGATAAGAGTTCACAGTATTTTATGTATTAGATGAATTGAGGCATAGCTACTTAGAGAGAAGGCTCATCATTTTTGAAAGAAGACTCAAATTCCTTTCTTGCTCTTCGTCGTTTTATCCAAAGAGTTATTCCCCCAACTGCCATAGCAGTAAGTAAAATTACACCAGCCATCTGTAATTCAAAATTATACAGCACAGTAATGGAAAACCATCAATTTAAGAAAAATCTTGTGATTTTACCCGATCCTAATAATTGAAAATTAGCTATATTAGATCCTAATTTCAAGACATTATGTGATAAATAGTTCTGAGATTAAAAAAATTGTTAACGAGTACTCAGATGTAAAAATAGGGGTTCTTGGAAGTCATTCAGCACTTGAGATAATGGATGGTGCAAAAGATGAAGATTTTCAAACTAGAGTGTTTTGCCAAAAAGGTAGAGAAGGACCATATCAAAGATTTAATCGAATTGCAGATGAAATTACAGTATTAAACAAATTCAAAGAGATGACATCCTCCAAAATTCAAAAAGAGTTACGAGAGTCAAATACCATTATTGTACCGCACAGGTCCCTTACTGTTTATCTAGGATACAAAACAATTGAGAATTCATTCAAAGTACCAATCTTTGGAAACAGAAAGTTATTCCAAGCAGAAGAGAGAACAGCAAAAAAAGGACAATACTATCTACTAGAGAAAGCCAGAATAAAATATCCAAAATTATTCAAAGATCCAAAGAGAATCAATAAACCTTGTATCGTTAAAGTACAAGAAAAGAACAGACCTCTTGAAAGAGCATTTTTCACAGTTTCATCTTACAAAGATTATGTAACAAAATCAGAAGAAAAAATCAAGCAAGGAATAATTGCAAGAAAAGATCTTGAAAAAGCAAGTATTGAAGAATTAGCAATTGGAACATATATGAATTTCAATTTCTTCCATACCCCAATTTCAGATCAAGTTGACTTTATTGGAATCGAACGTAGACTACAAACAAACCTCATGGATTTCAATGCATTACCGGCAAAACAACAACTAGACATTGACATAGATTTACAAAATATTGAAGTAGGTCACACTCCAGCAAGCATTAGAGAGTCACTACTAGAAAAAGTATTGAAAATGGGAGACAAGTTTGTAAAAGCTGTTAAAAAAGAATATGCGCCAGGAATAATTGGACCATTCTCACTCCAAAGTGTAATTACAAAAGATTTGGATTTAATTGTGTATGATGTTTCATTGCGCGTTCCAGGAAACCCAATTGTTGCAACAACTAGCCCATATACAAAATACCAATATGGACAGACATTTGGAGTCGGTAGAAGAATTGCCATGGAAATCAAAAGGGCGCAAGAAGAAGATAGATTAGATGAAATAGTTACATAGAAAAATTTTCGAGTAACAAGTAATTTTAGAAATTAAAAAGGCGCAACCCCCTAACTGCAGAACTGTGAGAGATTCCCTCTCATGGTCAAACGTCATTACGTTTGATTGCCTTTATCGTTCTACGGGGCTACGCGGTTTATTCGTTAGATTTTATAACTAACGACATCATATACTATAGAATATTTTACTATTTAATATTTTGTATAAAAAATTACAATAATGATCTAAATATATTGTAAAATTTTAGAAGTGTAGATCAAAATACAAAAATATATTTCCAAAAAATTCTATCAGATTTTGTTAATTGGTTAGATTGGAAATATACAGAATACCATTCATTCTAACTTTGAGTGATTAAACGGTTTGACACTCAAAAAGGAATTGCTGATGCCAATTAACAATACAAACTCTTTTTTGATCAAATTAGAAACATTACAACATGGGAAGAACAATTTTTGTCAAAGAAATAATTACAATTACAAAAGAACCCAAACTATGTCCTACATGTGAGAAAGAAGATAGATTGGAAAAAGATCTTATCAGAGAAGAAAGATCAGATGGAAAAACAATTCTTTGTTCTCGTTGTGAAGCACTAATTGTTGTAACAAATTTGAATCTAAGACAGGTAGAACTCTCTTCGAGAAAAGATGACACAATTTTGCTTAAGGAGCCGCATTTAATTAGAAAAGTTACATACTAATTTTCAGATTTTGAAAGCAATTCTTCAATGATATGTCGCCTAACATTTGCGACCTCCCAATCTCGAAGATTTTCAAGTTTACATTCTTCTTTTATTACCAATCCTACTAATCCATCACTCCACATGTGACGTTTTGGATCATAAACTTGAATTATTCTTCCATGTTTTTTTATACGGATTCCACCATGGCATCTATCAATTACTTGTAATGCAACTTTTTTGTAGAGTTTTTCAAAATTCACCATATCTAAAAACCAAGTACTTGTATCAAAAAGGTTCTGATACATGAATAATAATATACTATTAAAAAACAATACAATTTGCTGATGATTAACTGACAACTAAGCTATCACTGAGAGATGATGAGTTTGCCGAATTATGAAGCAGAATTTGAAATCAAGTACTTCTTTGTTCCACGTTAACAATCATTGAAAGAGGTGGAGACAAGGCTTCAGGATTTTCAATACTCTCCCATACGAAAACTTGGATATGAAAAGTTCCATGTTCAGTTGGGGTCCATGATTGAGCAGGAGAAAAGGATTGTCTTGGAGACAATGAACCAGTCAACCATGATAAAGAAATTACAATTCCTTGATCATTTTTTACTTGTGTCAAATATGCAAAGTTCTGAGGAATGTCTTGATTGTTTGAAATATCGGCCATGATCATAATTTGTTCATCAACATAATGGGTTTTTTCTTCAAATGGAATCTCTGAAGAGATAGGCTCAGCAAAAGCAAAACTACCACTCAATGTAATCAAAAATACAAAAAATACTAAAATCTTCATAACGAGTATTATTAGGCACGATATTTAATCTAGCTAATGGGAGAACTGCCTAAAAAATTTCCAGAGTATTCCATAATGTTCAGAACCATAACAAACCAGATCAAAATTTTAGAAGAGCGAAAAAAAGATGCAATTAAAGAGAAGATATCCGAAATTGATTCAAAAATTGAAAAATACCAAGAAGAATTAGAGAGAATAAAGAAAAAATTTCCAAATGATTATTTTGAAAACTAATTACTCATGATGGTGATCATGTCCACAATCACATTGATGTCCTTGTCCATTTGCTTCCATTAATTTTTGAACCATTTCATCTCGAATTTTTAATAAATCACCAACTTGTTTTTTATGAGAATTAGAGCCCCAATTACCTTGATGTAACTCCCTTACAATATCAATAATTTCAAGATCTACATTTAGTAGATTGTCCATTAATTGTTCTTGTTCATTCATAATTAACTATAATCACACTAGGAGAAAAACTGTTCTAATTTCCAGTTTCAGCTTCCATGCTTTCCTTTAACAATGTCTTTCTAACCAATATTGGAATGTTGTAGAAGGATGCAAGTGCCATGGCGTCAGATGCACGATAATTTCTCAAAACGAGATCTTTTTTTCCTGTAAAATACAAGTTGGCCCTAAGAACCTCACCGCTTTCATAGATTTTGACTTTAACTAAAACTAACTCGTTTTCTTCACAAATGTCTTCAATCATTTTGTAAATAGAAGGAGCAGTTTCATCACTTTTTTCATCATCAAAACTAGAGATATGTTTTGCAACTTCTCCTGAAAACGCTCTCATGTGAAATTCTTTACCAGAATCAGATTTCAGAATAACCATTCCTTCAACAGCATAAGGGTCAACAAATCCAACATAATCAATTTTTACCGATTCATAATCAGGCTCTTGTGCTTGATTGATATTCATTATACGCATAAACTTCACGCCCAGTGCTTATAAAGATAGCAAAATTTTGAGATCAGTGACAATTGTTTTTCCAAGGTAAATTTTCTTTTAAGGATTGAACTAGAGCATAACCCCAAATTATTTAACATCCCTAACTAAGGGTAGCTTAATGTCGACAAATCCAGAACGTGCTGTTTCATATGTTTTGAATAAATCAGTTACTGAATACATGGACAAAGATGTTCTGATTCTTAGTCAGAATACACTGACTAGAGAAGCAGCTAGAATGTTACGACATTATGAAACAGATGACATTATTGTTACAAATGAAGACAGGATTCCTGTTGGAATTGTAACAGATGAAGATATTCTAAGTAAAGTAAGTGATGTTACAGTGTATGCCGAAGCTACCAAACTAAAAGACATCATGTCGACGCCACTTGTTACAATTAACGAAAAAGCAACATTACAAGATGCATTACATAAGATGAGAGATAACAACATCAGAAAATTACCAGTATTATCAAAAAAGAATCAGGTCATTGGAATGATCTTCCAAACAACAATTGCAAATGTGATAAGAGACGCAACAGCTGCAGAGCCAAGATTACTTAGTCCACCAGTAAAAGCAGTACTTGGGAATCTAGGATTTGTTTTACAATTTGCAGGAGTCCTATTGCTAGTTCCAGCAATTGTTGCAACAATTTTAGAAGATACTACAACTGCTACAGGGATTTATCTTACAACAGTTCTATTACTAGTCACAGGTTTCTTTTTGAATTCATATGGTGAAAAATCCAGTCTGAACCTACAACAAGCGTCGATATTGGTGTTTTCAAGCCTGTTTTTACTGTCATTGTTTGGAACAGTTCCGTATCTGTACGTATTTCCAAGTGAAGAAACCAATGCAGAAGTATTTGGAAATGCATTCTTTTCAAGTGCAGCTGGATTTACAACAGGAGGAATATCCCTCTTTGATGCACCTGAGGAGGAACTAACTCAAAGTTTCACATTCTATCGTAGTTACACACAACTTGTAGGGGGAATGAGTTTCATTTACCTGGTGATAACTGCATTTTATCCTGAATCAAAATTACAATCAATGAGAGGTTTTATTTCAGGAAGAACACTTCATATGAAAGAGTTATTCTCAACAATCACTGTAATCTTTGCAGTATACATTGTCATTGTTGCAATGTTGTTGTATTTCTTTGGTCAAAAAAATCTGCTTGATGATTTTTCGTTAGCGATGAGTACACTTGCCACAGGAGGATTTGTTCCATCATCAACAATTATTGATAACTTGGGATGGCAAGAAGAAGTAATTTTGATGGGAGCAATGATTCTAGGAGCATTGCCATTTACATTCCATTATGCATTTGTTAGAAAGAAATTCCTTGCACCCAAATTAGGAAAAGAAGTTCTCACATATTTTGCAATTTTAGGAGGAGCTACATTGTTGTTTATTGGAATAAGCGGATTAGAACCATTGGAAAGTGCATTTTATTCTGTTTCTGCAAGCACTACTGCAGGTCTTCAACTGCAAAGTTTAGCAGGATTAAGCGGATTTGCACATGCTATTTTGATAACGTTGATGTTCATCGGAGGTTGTGGTTTTTCAACAGCAGGAGGATTAAAAATTTTCAGACTATTTCATCTCAAAAATTGCAGATCATTTATCAGTAGTATTAAGAGAAAAGAACTCTCTACTCAAACCAAAAAAGAATTAACATCAACATTAATCATTTTAGCATTATTTCCAGCAATTTCTGCAATCACAGGAGTACATTTAGCAGAAACTGAAGGGGTATCTTATCAAGATGCGTTTTTTGAGGCGGCAGGAGTGATTACTACAGGTGGATTATCTGCAGGAGTGATTGATTCAGATACAGATCCTGCAACAAAGATTGTCTTAGGATTCCTCATGATTTTTGGGAGGTTAGAAATAATTGCAATCATATACATTTTCGTGCCCAGATTGAGTTAAGATAGAATTTAATCACATTGAAGGAACAGAAAATCATGGATCAAACAAATTCAATTAGTAAAGGCAAAAAACTAATTATTTTAGGATTTTTTACAATTGCGTTATTATTCATCATTTATGCAAGGTATCAGGACTCGGAATTACTAACACCTAGTGCAATTGAATCTATTCAAAGAATTGCATATCTCTTTTACATTGCACTACTGGCAGCCTTTGGTGCAATTGCTCTTGGAATGTACAGATATCATAAAGGCAAAATAGAAAGTAATGAAAAAGATCTTTCAACAATCATTGCACTAGTGACTTGGAATTCTAAATCAAGGAAAATCTTTGTGTCAACTTTTGTAGGATATGGGGTTTTCTTTGCGCTTGTATCAGGGACGCTAGTGTATCAACCCGAAGTTACTTTTTCAACACATTATGGTGCAGAAATTCCTTCAGGATTCATTGCACCATGTTGTGGAGAATTAGGATACATGCCAAAAATAATCATATATCTCACAGAACATGTGGGATTGCAGATAATTCCAATTAATTTGGTACTTCAAGTAATTGTTTCGTATCTAGTTGCATTAAACACATCAATTGCAATTAGTGCATATACTTTTTCTAAACAAGGAAGCGGAATGGGCGGTATTGGTGCAGTTGTGGGAGCTTTTATTGCATGCCCAACTTGTGCAGGCACATTTTTCTCATTATTTATTGGAACAGCAAGCGGTATTGCATTATCTCTTGCTTTAGCACAATTACAGACAGTATTAATTGCAGTTTCAATTCCCATCTTATTAGCAACACCATACATTATGGCAAAAAAATTACGTAATCCTGATGGAAGTTGTAAGATCTGATTTAGGTAAACCAATGATTAAATTTTTGCGCATGTGGACGTTTCCAATATTATATCCATATCTTCGCAAAAATTTGAGAGAAAATTTGTAAATCAGTTCATCATGACCGACTTATTCTAAAATTTCAGTCCAAAGTAATTTTTCATTTTTTTCAACATGCTCTTTAAAATGAGGATTAAATAATTCTGCCAGTTCTTTACAGTCTTCAAGCGTTTTTCCAGTCTCATATACACGAACTTGACTGTCACAGTCATCCGTAAGATTATACAATTAAGAAATTATTTTAATCTAATTTAGAGTGTTTCAAACAAATACAAGAAGAAAAAAGGGGAATCATGGGAATTAGTACTATTTCAGAATATGTAGATTTTTTCATCAATCTAAACATGGGAAAAGACGTGAGTTTGATTAGTTTTGTAAATAATGAAAAACTAATTTTAAAGCAAAAATTAGAAAACAAGAGTATTACAAAAGAACCAATCAAAAAAGGAATAGACATTCTAGAACAACTAGCAAAAGAAATCAGTGAGATGGGTCAGAACAAAGTAATTGAGAAATATCAAAAATAGGAGAAAATAATGGATAAAAATTCAGAGATTATTAGAATTGAAATCATTAGAATTCTAAATGAGAATGGAAGGATTAGAGGAAGTGAATTGGCAAAAAGAGTGATGAAGAAAGTAGGAAATGAAAAAACAGTGTACAGAGAGATTAGTGCATTGGTTGAATCAGGAGACATTGAAAAAAGAGTTCACAGTAGAGCACATATTGAGTATGAATTAGTGAATTTGTATGAATCAGTAAATAATCAACTAAAAAATCTACATAATGAAACAAAAACAATTTATGATGAAATTAAGAATTTTGATGAAATTAGTAAAATAGAAAATTTTTCATTTAATGAAAGACTAAGAACCGTTATTCATCAAATACAAATCATTCAATCAACTGATGGAATCATGAGATTATTGTCATTTTACCCATCATTTAGAAAAGACAAAATGTTCCCCCAGATAAATAGAAAAATTGATGATTGTTGGCAGGCAATAATGACAAATATCTCACATCAGCCTGAAGATGTATTTCTTAATGAGGTTTTAGTAAATTTAAGAATTTCACACATAGATGCAAAAAACATTAATTGAAATTTTTTAATTTTTCAACAATTACTTTGAGAATTTCTTCATCATCAAGAAGAATTAATGGGAAGTTATTTTCTTCACTAGCTTTTCGATATTCTTTGTCTTTGGTTACAATGATTAAATCATTTTTTTGAGCGTACTGAATAACTGAAAAATCTGAACCCAGTTTTTCACCGGTCATGTTCAGTTTTCGTACACTTAGGGCATCATAACCATGATCTTTAAGACGCTCATCCATTCCATCCAAATTTTCATCTACAAGAATTTTCATAGTTGAACTAGTGCGCATTCCAATATTAGTGTAAAATCATCATAAAATGTACAAATGTCAAAAAATTAAATTTTTTCTAGTTGAGAACACTTTAGTTTGAATTTAGCTATGAAGGAACAGAAATATTCTTCTTTTTGACATATTGGCCCAATGTTTCTGGAGAATACTCTATTCCATGCTTTTTTGACATATGTTCCCAATACTCAAAGACTACTTGTTCTACTGCTCCACTTGCAGAATAATCGCAATCAAAACCACAGTCATCGCATCGAATGTCAACCATGATTAATTATTAAATTCATAGAATAAAAGCAACAATCTTACAAATCTGAAAATCTGTTTAATTTTTTATTAAATAACACGAACTCAAGTAAATGATAATTAAAAACATCAAATACTTATTTTGCAAAAATAAGATAATTTTGTGGATATAAAAGAAGAAGACAAATCAGAAGAATCAAAGAAGAGCCATATTAGATATTATAAATCACTGACAAAAACAATCGAATCGATTAGAGAGGAAGAAAAATCAGAAGAAGATCCTGTTATTAAAAACCACTTAGAAAAAAGGATAGAAGCAATGAAAAAAGATCAAATCAGAATTAAAGAAATGTTTCCAGATATCATAGATGAATGAAAATGACAACTCCAGAAAAAAATCATAATAAGCATTTGGATTTGTTACATGATTACAAAATACATCTGGTAAAATACATTAGAGAATTAGAAAGGATAGATCAAAAATCAGAATTTGCAAAAAAATGGAATGAAACTACAATTAAGGAGAGAAGGCAAGAACTTGAAGTAATTGACAAGATTTTAAAAAATTTGATTAGGTTTTAAGTGTGCTGTGTTAAATCATAAAGAGAATTACAAAAAGAATCTAGGTTTTTTGCAGAAATGCCATCAAACCAGGCTAGTTCTGAAGTAATGCTAAACCCTTGCAATTTAGGTTCAGAATTGGATTTTAGAAAATCATTTTCAAAAATAATCATTTCTTGTAGTTTCTCTTCATCATTTTTTGAGAATCTGTATTCACAAGGCATCAAATCAATTTGTATAAAGTAATTTCCATGTTGAGGATTAATTTTTGCTTTGATGAAAGGTTTATTGAATTGTTGACAATCTCGATAATGTTTTTCATATTCAAACATCTTTGAATCTCCAAGATATTTTTGAAAAGTCATGAACGTGAAATCTAGAATGTATGAATTTTCTTAAAGATCTACAGTAAGTTTTTTGATTTTTGTGATTAATCTAATCTTTGTGTCAATTGGCATCTCGGGTTCCATTGTGAAATAAATGATATTTCTTTTGGCATACACTACCATCTGGGAAACCTTTTCTCTTTCAACATGGACATATCTGACCTTTCCAAGGGATCTGTCAAACTCTTTTCTCATGGCACGTCTTTGTGCAACTTGTTTGCAAAAGTGTTCTTCTTCTTTTTGAGATTTGAGGTTTGTTTTGCCTGTTTTCATAATTGCTTCTCTAATGTCACCCTTAGGATTAATTATTGCAGCAAACCTCATTTTAGAATCTAAATTAATGATTTTTTGAACAATCTCAAGCAAATCGATTTTCTTTGCTGCCATAATTATGAAAAAACTATCAGGCAAATATAAGCTAATAAAAACAATTTACAATCTTAGAACCACTAATACAGGAAGAAATTTCAAAAAAATGTAAAAATATGGAAAAACAGATTTCCAACGTTCTCAAAAAATTAGAAAGTCAATCAATATTAGAAAAATCAAGAAAAGTCAATGTTGCACCCGATGAAAGAATGCTTGCCATTACAAAAGAAACAGATGAGCTTCTAAACATGATAATTCGTCTAAAAAATGCAAAAAACATGCTAGAGATTGGAATGTCTGTAGGATATTCCACCATATGGTGTGCAGAAGCAATGATTAAAAATCAAGGAAAGATTATCACAATAGAACAAAATCCAAAGAAAATCAAAAGAGCAAAAGAAAATTTTCAAAATGCAAATGTATCAGACTTTATTGATATCAAAGAAGGATTGGCGATGCAGATTCTAACAGAGTTGATCTTGGAAGAAAATTACAAAGAATTTTTTGATTTTGTATTAATCGATGCAGATAAAGAAAACGTTATTGTGTATTTTGATAAGATCTTACCACTAGTGTCAATTGGAGGAGTAATTATTACAGATAATATTCTACACCCTAAAAAAATACAAAGAAGACATGAAAAAAATTTCAGAGCACATTAGAGAAAATCCAAATGTAATAACCATCACATCACCAATTGGAAATGGTGAAGAGGTCACCATAAAATTAAGATGACTTTTTCTTTTGAGTATTTTTCGTAATTGTTTTTTTAGTATGATTCTGTATAGATTTTTTTGTAGGAGATTTTGTTTTTAGAGATTTTAGTTTCTTGTCTTTGACAGCAATTTGTTGTTTTAATTTTTGTTGTTTTTCTTTTAATTTTTGAGTTTTTAATTTAATTTGTTGTTCAGTTTTTTCACGTTTCTTTTTGAGAGATTCATAGGTTTTTTCGTCTTTTTTGAGTTGTTTAACTAAATATTCTTGAGATTTTAAACGCTCTTTTTCTTCATTTGTTTTTTTAACAATCAATTCTTTTTCTTTTGAGATGGTGTTAATCAAATTTAGGCGTTCTTCTTTGGATTTGATTAAA
Source organism: uncultured Nitrosopumilaceae archaeon (assembly GCA_964343515.1). Classification (GTDB taxonomy): domain Archaea; phylum Thermoproteota; class Nitrososphaeria; order Nitrososphaerales; family Nitrosopumilaceae; genus Nitrosopumilus. The sequence goes on along the minus strand of CAYFJT010000001.1, from coordinate 64,824 downwards.
TCTGCCTCTTGAGATTTAATTAGATTTTTGAGTTTTTCAGATTCGGCCAGTTTTGTTTTTTCTTCATTTACCTGTGAAACAATAAACTCATAATCTTTTTTTGTATTTTCCAAATCATCTTGCTTTGATTTAATTTCATTTGCAATAGATGCCTGCTCAAGTAAGCGTGATTTTTGGTCTTCAATCATCTTTGCAAGTAAAGTTTGTTCAGTCTCAACTTGTTTTTCGATTTTCTCTTGTTCCAATTGTGCTTTAACCAATTGCCTTTTTTGTTGTGTAAGTTCTTTGGAAATTTTTGTTTTTTCTGAATTTATATTTTTGAGAATTGTTGCTCTCTCTTTTTTCACTTTGGTAAGTGCTTCTTTTTGAGTAATAATTTCTTCAGAAAGTTTTGTTTGAGATTCAATTTTTAGACGTTCTTCTTGAATTTGTGCTTCTAATATTGCTTTTTCTTGAGTAACTTTTTGTTCATATTCTTTTCTGTGAGACATCAATTGTGTTAGTTTTGCACGATGTGCATCAATTTCACTTGAGATTATTTTTTGTTTTTTAATTTTTTTTTCTTCAGTACTAATATCTTTAGAAATTTTTTCTACATCTGCTGAATCAGGAACAGAATTCCAACCTTTAGGCATTGTTCCTCTAGGAAAAGTTTTTGATTTTTGAGAAGTGTTTTGAGTAGAATCAGAATTGATTATTTCTTGTTGTTTTGGTTCAGGGGCAGGTACAGTTTCTTGTTGTTTTGGTAAAGAGAATTCATTTAATTTTGATTCCAAGTAAGAAACATCAGAATGATACAAAGTTTTGTTGTTTGAGATCATATCAAAGATGTGTTGTAATCTTCCAGAATCACCAATTCCAGTATTAATCAATTCTTGAATTTTTGGTAAAACATCATTTTCAGTAGTATCAGTCATTTCTTCAAGATTTAATGAGGATTCAAGTTTTTTCTCAAGATAGTTTTGATCAGAGTGATACAATGGACGATTGTTTTTTATGCACTCAAGGATGTGATGCAGTCTACCAGTGTCACCATTACCAGAATTGATTAAGTCTTGTATACTTTGAATTGTTTGAGATAAAGTCAGTTGGGACATGTTGTTGTCTGTTGTTAACTTTGTTCTAGGCTACTAAAAATAACTTTTTAAAAAAATTTACCTACGCATAAATTTTAGGTGATTTATTAATCAGAAATTTCACGTTAAGTTATGAAGACAGGTATCCCCATGATCCTTACAGGAGGCGGGATGTTCTTAGCAGGGTTGATTATGTTTTATTCAATTGAATTAGGTCAAACAGAACCTACCTTAAGATTGATTAAAAACATTGGAACATTTATTGGTCTTAGTGGAATTGGGGTAGGGGTTGCAGGAATTTTACTATTTTTGATTAGTAGAAATCAACCACCAATTCAAGAAAATTTTGAACCACGTGAATAGTATTCAAGAATTCAGAACACTTTCACAATTTATGTGACAACTAAATTATACCACATAAAATATGATTTTGTAAATGGCTGAAAAAGTGTGGATGGGAGCAATTTTTCTAAAGGATGAAGGAGGATATGAAATCCTTTTAAAATCATTAGAACATTATAAAAAGAGATTAAAAACTCTGGGGCAAAGTCCAGAATTAAAGGATTCTGCTGCAATGTTTGCATCAGTTTTAAATCAACAAGCAATGAAAACAGTTCCCAAAATTGATGAAGTTGTTGAAAAAATTCAAAGCAGTATTAATGATATTCAAGCAGTCAAAAATCTAAGTGACGATATTCCATTTTTTGAAAAAGCGCTAATGTGTTATGAATCAGATATCGATAAAGCGCAAAATATAGGACATGAGTATTTTGTAAAACTTGTAGGAGATATGGCAGAAGCCAAGAATGATGCAGAGATCATAAAAATAGCTTTAAAGAAAATAAAGGAATTTTCTGAATAGTTTTAGAGTCCTTGCAAATACCAATCCAAATAAGGAGTTAACGCTTTGCATTGTTTCTTTTTCTCAGATTCATCTTCAATGTCTAAAATTTTGTCAATTTTTCCATCTAGATATTCAGAGGTCAAATTACTCTTAAACTGAGGCTGAATTTGCTTTAAAACATCAAGAATTTCACTCGAAGATGTATTTTCAAAGTTTTCTAATATTTTAGAAACTTGTTCATTCAAAGACATGTATAAGTTTATTAAAAAAGCCCTTATAATTTTTCTATTCTAAAACATCATCATCATTCCAAGTAAGTCTAAATCTTCCAGTCACACGGAACATTTGGATTTTTCCGCCATTTTTGAAACGGAGTTTGTAAAAGTTGTGAGATGCATCCTCAATTTCTAAAGAGATGTTTTCTTTTTTTGTTTGAAAAATTATAGGATTATTTGAAATTTGATTCCAATCATCGTCATCAAAATCAAGGTAAAATTTTGTGTATAATAATCCCATAAAGTTGTCTAAATCGAACCTGAATAAATAACTAAAGAATTATGTTAATCTGATGAGTTTTTTGGTGCAATAACACCTAGAAAACCAACAATTGTTGGAAGTAATAATTCGGAATCCTTGTCATTTTGAAACACATCATAAACTTGGAAGATCAATTGTTGAATTGTCAGATGCTCATCACGATATAGAGTTTTTTTTGGATTTTTAATTGAATCCAAAATCGTAAAACCATTATCTGTTTGCAGTAATCGCTTGAGAAGGGAATTTGAGACATGTATCTTTTCATCAATGTCTTTATGAGGAAAATCAGTTTCTAACCGTTTTATTTGAATTTTCAGATCATGAAAAGAACGGCTCGTGGTTTGTTCAATATGTTGTGCTGCTTTATGAAGATAATTTTCAGCAATATGATAAAATTTCATATTTTTTTCAAATGATACAAAAATGATTTCTTTGTCAATTAAAGAATCACGAATCTTCTCAAATGTTGTTTTTGCCATAAATTTTGGGACCACAAGTTTGAGCAAAGCATTATGGTGTAGTCGAGGATTCTCTTTGATAGTTTCTAGGACTATTCTTTCACGCTCAAATGTCATTAATGTAGGATCGGATTGACTCATTTTATCTAGGTCAACCTATTATTAGTAGGTCAACTATTAAAAAATTTGGAAAATGATTAAAAATACAATTTTTAAAATTTGAAGACTATTCTTTGTCGATGAATTCGTTTGCGCCTGGAGGATCGGGTGCTAAGCCTTTTCTCTTTCTAATATCAGCAACAGCTGCTGCTAACATAGATTTTGGAACTTCAGTCCAAGCCTTAAAGGAAGTGTTCCATGTTGCACGTCCTGCAGTTTGACCTCTCATCTCTTCAGATAATGTAAAGGTCTCAGAAGCTGGGATTTCGCCAGTTACAATACTTGATGCGCCTTTTTGAGACATATCTAAGACTTTGCCACGTTTTCCAGAAAGAACTGTTGCAACATTTCCAACTAAATCAGTAGGTACACGAACTTCAATAGCTAAGGTTGGTTCCAAAACTGCAGTTCCGGCAGTTAGTAATGCACCCATACATGCTCTACGGGATGCAGGTCCTAATTGAGATAATCCCCTATGTGCGGTATCCTCATGAGGAACAAAGTGAGTAAATGTGAATTTACAGTCTCTCATCTGTTCTTTACAAAGAGGACCTTCTTTCATAACCTCATCAAACCCAGAATTAATTGAATCAGTAGATTCTTGTACAAATTGAACACCTTTTGTTCCGTTAATCAAAACATTACCACGTGAATCAAATTTCATGACTCTCTTTATTGTGTCAGTATCCCATCCAGCGCCTTTAAGTAAATCTGAAACAACCTTTTTGTCTTTCATATCACTGATTTCACCTGTTCTTAACATGGTAGCAATTTCAGGCTCTAGTGGTTCAACTTTCATGAAAATTTTGTTGTGTCTATTTGGAGATTTGGCCATGATAGGTTCACATTCAGCTTTAACGGTTTCCCTATAGTTAATCAAGGGTTCAGAAGTTACAATATCGACTTTGGCATCTTGAATACGGTGAGTAGCAACATCCAAGTGTAAGACACCCATACCTGCAACAATTGTTTCACCACTTTCCTCATCAATTTTTACAACAAGGTTAGGATCCTCAATGGTTAGTTGTTTGAGAACTTCAACGAGTTTAGGTAAATCTTTAGGATGTTTTGGTTCAATAGCAACTTGAACTACAGGTTCTGAAACATATTTGACACCTTCAAACATTGGAATGTCTTTAACAGTAGATAATGTGTTACCTGCTCTAGCTTCAGTTAGTCCTAATAATGCAGGAATGTTTCCAGCTCCAAGTTCTCCGACTTGTTCTCTTTGATTTCCCATGAAAAAATTAACAGATTGAACTCTTCCTTCACGTTTTTCATCAATGATGTTAATGGTTTGTCCATCTTTGATAGTTCCAGAAAATAGTCTTCCAATTGCAACAGGACCTGCGGCAGGATCTAAAACCATGTTTACAATCATCATAATTGTTGGACCACTGTCATCACAAGCAAGTAATGCTTTTCCAACATCAGAATCTAAATCACCTTTCCAAATTTGTGGAATTCTATATCTTACGGCTTCAGCTGGCGCAGGATGATGTTTTACAACCATTCCAAGTACTGCATCAGCTAATGGTGCTTTCTCAACAAGGTCGGATACCTTTTCATTTTCATAAGCATCAATAACATCTTTGAATGTAATTCCTCTTTCTTTCATTAAATCAACATTAATTGCCCATCTGTCTTTTGCGGAGCCAAATGTTACACTTGCATCTTGAATTGAGACTTTCCATTTTTCTTTGTATTCAGGTTCAGCATAAGTATCAATTAATTGGTTAAAGTTAGAAACAACTTCTGCAAGTTGTGCTTGCATTTTTTCAGGAGTTAAACGGAGTTCTTTGATGAGTCTGTCTACTTTGTTGATAAACAAAACAGGTTTAACTCTCTCCTCAAGTGCCATTCTAGTTACAGTTTCTGTCTGAGTCATAATACCTTCAACAGCATCACAAACAACAACTGCGCCATCAATTGCTCTAAGACTACGAATTACCCTTCCACTAAAGTCTACGTGTCCAGGAGTGTCAATCATGTTAATGACATATTCTTTGTCTTTTTGTTGGAAGAGTAAAGTAACATTTGCTTGATAAATTGTAATTCCTCTTTGTTGTTCTTCTTTATCAAAGTCCATTGCAAGTGCTTTACCAGCAGCAGAAGGTGCAATGATTCCAGAGTAAGCTAAAAGGCTATCACTCATGGTAGTTTTTCCATGGTCAACGTGTGCAATGACACCAAAGTTTCGGATCTGTTCCTTGTTTTTGATGATTTTCATTACATCGCTTGTTGACTTGAATTTTACCATATTCGCAAACCCTAGGATTCAGCTATTAAACCTTAGCCTTCTAAAAAGATCAATAGATCATTTGGTTACTTACACTGCGAATCTTTTTTGCAGTTACAAAATGACAATCCTTTTTGTGTTTCTTTCTTGCCTCATTTAGTGCAATAAACTGGGAGAAAAAAATACAATACAAAATCTGAGATAATTTCTCAGAGGGAATACTAGGATGAATTACATGAATTCCAATTTTCTTGAGATTTTTTGCCAATTGCATGTTGTGAGGGTTCTTGTCTTCAAAAATTATCACAGAATCCTTTTGTTTTGCAGAAAATAATTCCATATGAGAGAATTGTTCTATTCTTGAATAATGTGCATCATAACCCATAATTTCATAGAATTTTGCGGCACAAAACATGGCAATAGGGAAAGTCAAAAAATTGCCTAAAATGTAGATCTTTTTTGAAATTTTGATTTTTTTAGAATCAGATTTTGCTTTTTTGAAAATTTTATCAATTTTTGAGATTTTGAGAGGCCCAACAAGGGAGATGCAAGTAAGTGCACTTTCTAAAAATGAAATACTGCCTGCTGTAAATACATGGTGAGTAGAAGAATTTAACAGGATCATATCATCAGAGACTTTGGCTAATCGGCTATCAGATTTTGATGTAATCGCAATTGATTTTTTTGTAAGTTTTGCAACTTTGATGTTAGTGAGGGTGTTTCCTGAAATCGAAACAAAATATACACGCTTTGATTTTACCAAATGTTTGTTTTTGTACAAGTCCAAAGGATCCATTGCTCGTATCAATCCCCCTGAAAAAGATTCAGCCAACATTGAGGAAATTAATGAGTCTCCACTACCAGTGAAAATAGTATTTTTTTGAAGAGTTTTTGAAAGAGGTTTTTGTTTTTTGAATGATTTTAGAAAATTAATTTGGAGATGAGTATCTTTTTCAAAAGCATCAATAGTATTCATTAACTGAATTAGATTTTTGACATATATTAGAAAATCTGTTTGGATTATGTTTTGATTTTTATTACGATTATCTAACGAGGAAATATGGAAATTTCAGTAGGTCATACTCCTGATTCAGATGATGCATTCATGTTTTATGGAATGTTTACAGGGAAAGTTCCATCACCAGATTTCAAAGTAAATCATGTAATTGAAGATATTGAAAAATTGAATCGAAAAGCTACAGATCCGCAATTAGACGTTACAGCAGTTTCAGTTCATGCATGTGCATACATCCCAGGATATACAATCTTACGCAGTGGAGGAAGTTTCGGAATAGGGTATGGTCCAATTGTTACTGCAAAAAAGCAAATGACTATTGATGAAATAAAAAAATGTAAAATTGCAATCCCAGGAAAGATGACATCAGCATTTTTACTACTTCAATTAATGATTGGAAAATTTGATTATGTAGAAATGAATTTTAGTGATATTCCAGAGGCTGTAAAATCAGGTAAAGTTGATGCAGGATTGGTTATTCATGAAACACAGTTATCATATGAACAAGAAGGAAATATCAAAATCCTAAATGTTGGAGAATGGTGGGATAAAACCACAAACGGCCTACCGGTCCCACTTGGAATAAATGTTATGAGAACAGATTTGGGAATGGAAACAATCCACAAATTTGACAGATATCTACAAGCATCAATAGAGTATGGTTTAGAGAATTTAGAAGATGCATTAGAATATGCAATGCAATATTCAAGAGGAAAACCAAGAGACTTGATTGAAAAATTTGTAAAAATGTATGTAAATCAAGTAACTGTAAACATGGGAGACTCTGGAGAAGAATCCATACGAAAATTGTTTGAGATGGCAAAAGAAAAAGAACTTGTTCCAGATTTTGAATTAAGTATAGCCATCAAGTAATTATAGAACAAAAATAGGAAAAAATTATGGGAGATGGTATTGGTGGAGCAGTCATCAATATTCTTACAAGTAATGCATTTGAGTTGTTAATCAGCCACACTCGAAAAGACAATCAAGGAGAATACGGAAAAGTAGAAAAAATTATCATGAGCAAGATAGATGACCCAGATCAACCACAATACGAAGAAAAAACAAAAGAAGATTTGGAAAGAGCATTAAAAGGTAAATTTGTTTCTTGTAATGTTCAATATAGGGATAAAAAGACAGATGCCCTTGTTTGTAATGTTTTTGTTCAAAGACCTCCAGAAGGATTTTAGTAATTTACAACAAAACAAATGTCAGGTAACCAAATGAGAAATGAAATTTTTATCGAATGATACTAAATGGAGATTTTACATAAAGGAGATTTAAGTTCAAGAAAATTTCTTTGGAGATACATGCAGAATAACAATAAGATCAGAAATCTCCACAATCCAATTTCCTAATATATGATAGCCTCAGAACAATAATAGTTGACACTAATCGATAAGAAAATTTTTGCTGGAGGAATTGCAATGATTATTGCAGGAATTTTCATAGGAGTAGCTACAGGTGAAGGGCCAGCAGGTCATGTAGGAATGACTGAAGAAGAGATTATTGATTTGATGGTTGCTGAAGATGAAAATCAAGCATTACAATTATTGTATGGGTTGTTGATAGGGGTGGGATTTTTGTTAGTTTTGATAAGTTTTGGTGCAAGACGTAAAAAAGGCAGTGCAACGAAAACAGAGAAAAAACCTGCAGAGTAATTCAAACTTTTTTTAATTTAGTCAAATAAAGAAAAGAAATGATTCATGCAGAAATAAGCATTTATCCAATAGCTACAAAACTACCAGTGCCAGTTTTTACATTGCAAAAGCAATAGAAACAATTCAAGGAATTGAGAATATCAAATACGAGATTACTCCTATGGGAACTATTTTAGAATCAAATGAGATTGATGTGATTAACAAAGCCACAAAACAAATGTCTAAAACAGTACACAATTTAGGAATCAGTAGAGTAAAAGTTGGAATCAAGATAGATTCAAGAAGAGACAAAAATTAAAGTGGAAGAGAAAAATTAGAATCTATTAAAAAACACCTGAATTAAAAATTCTTTAAAATTTCAAAATGAGTATTTCTTTGTGCAGGTGTACGGTTTATTTCTTTTACCATGGTCGCAAGTTCGTCAACAGAAGAACTGGTTGCTTTTCCAGCAGCGCGATAGATTTCTTCAGAAAAGGCAGTTCCAACTAAATCACTGCCGCCATTTGATAGTGCAACTTGAGCAAGTTTCTTTCCATAGGCTATCCAATAAACAGAAATGTTATTCAAATAAGTTGCTAGCATCAATCTAGATAATGCAATCACTCTCAAATCATATACAGAAGAGCATTCATTATTTACCAAATGGTTTTGTTCTAGTTCAGTGTTTTCCAGACTGAATTTTAAAGGAATAAGGGTGATGAAGCCATTTGTTTTCTTTTGTAAGTCACGAATTTTTATCAAATGATCAACAATATGTTCAGGTTTTTCAATATGTCCATAAAGCATAGTTACATTACTTTTAATTCCCAAGTTATGGGCTTCTTCTATTACATCTAACCATTCTTGTCCAGTACATTTTCCTCTAACAATTTTTTTTCGAATTTCGGGATGGAACAATTCAGCACCGCCACCAGGCATTGAATCTAGTCCAGCATCTTTAAGACGATATAAAATTTCCTTAGTAGAATTTTTTGTAAGTTTTGACAAGTAGAAAATTTCTGCAGCAGTTAATGCCTTGATGTTTAGTTGGGGATGTTTTTTCTTTATTACTTTCATCATATCTTCATAATATTCAAGTGGAAGCTTTGGGTGGAACCCCCCCACAATATGTACTTCAGTTGCACCCATTTGTTTTGCAATTCCAACTCGTTGCTCAATTTCTTGAGGAGTTAATGTGTAAGCATCTTCTGCACCATCTTTTCTATAAAATGCACACATTTGACAACTAGCAGTACAAACATTTGTATAATTCATGTAATAAGAGGCAGCGAAAGTTACAGTGTCACCAACTAGTTCTTTTCTACGGGCATCAGCTACTGCACCAAGTAAATGCAAATTATCATAATTCATTAATTCCAAACCATCTTTGTAAGAGAGTTCTTGACCAGCAATTGCGCGATCTAATGCCTGTGAATCCCCCACCAGTTGTTCCAGCATACCATAAAATTATCCCATCATGATATATTCCTTAGTCAGGCTCAAGAAATAAGTAACCAAACAAGAATATCATAACATGGTGCTTCCTTTAACAGATGAACATAAACCAAAATGCTATCTATGTCATGAAGGATTTGAAAATATAGAGAAACTCAGAGAACATCAAAATTCTAAACATAAAGAGTTTTTTGAATCACATGAAAAAGAAATGAATAGGGAGCCTGCACCTGGCGATGTTACAGTGTTTTAATTTTTTTGTCATTAAAGGATTTCAGTAGATCTTGAGCCATATCTTTTGAAATACTTGCCAAATCAAATTCATTATCAATAGATAGCGCTTTTTTGAAATGTTTTAGAGCATCTGATAGTTGTCCAGTTTCACCTAACGAAAGTCCTTTGTAGGCTAATGCCATTGCACAGTTCTTATCAATTTTTAAAACTTGATCATAACAATCCATTGCTTCTTCGTATTTCTGATCAGTGTGTAATGCAGTTCCTTTGTTTAGTAATGCATCAATGTTTGTTGGAGAAATTGATAATGCTTTATCATATGTTCTAATTGCAAGTTTTATTCTTTCCATATTCTGTAAAGTTACTCCTTTATCTATTAGCGCATTAATGTTTGAAGGCTCATTTTTTAATACAAGATTGTAAAGAACAAGGGCATCATGGAATTCACCATCTTCAATACACTCATAGGCTTCAGCTAGCATCCGATCGGTGTTGCTCAATATAGAAAATAATATTTTGTTAATAATATAGATTCACTATTTGTCAACATCAGATCAAGAAGAATGTCTATCACGAGGATCAATGTTAAGGGATTTGTTAAAACAATCCATTGCTTCTTCGTATCTCCCAAGACTACGTAATGCAATGCCCTTAAAATTCAATAGATCAGGATCGTTTTGATTCAAAAGTAATGCTTGTTCAAAGAATCCAAGAGCATCTTCAAATTTACCATCATCTAACAAGATTTTTCCATGAGAGACAAGTTCTTGAATTTTTCCCAATAATAGGCATAGTTTTGTGAAGGTATTAAATTTGAAACACTTCAAAAAAATCAAGCATGATAAATTAAACAAATTTTTACTAATTTAGTGAAAATTTAAATAAATTTTTCCATCAGAGGTAATATGACTCTGGATAAAACAGATGAAAAAATTCTCAGAAACCTAATGGTAGATGCACGACTATCAGCAAGACAACTGGCATTAAAACTTGGCATGTCAACTGTCACAGTTCTTTCAAGAATTAAAAAAATGGAAAAGGAGAAGATCATTAACGGATATTCTGCAATAATTGATCATGAGAAACTAGGTTATTCACTAACAACAATAATTGAAATCATCGCAAAAAATGACAAAGTGGTGGATATTGAAAAAGAGATTTCAAAATTTGATAACGTTTGTGGAGTTTACGATATTACCGGTTCAACAGACACAATAATTATTGCTAAATTCAAAGAAAGAGACGGACTGAGTAAATTTGTCAAAGAACTTGCAGCAATTCCAAATGTAGAAAATACAATCACACATGTAGTATTAAATACTGCAAAAGAAGATTTTAGAATAACATAGTGGGAAAGAATTGAGAATTGCAAGTATTTTTCTGATTTCAATAGTTTTACTTTTAGTTCAATCATCATATGGTCAAGAAAAAGAATTGGAAATGGATCTTCAAGTAACCGATGAAGAGAAAATAATGTTATTTGGAGGATTTGCAATAGCAATTATTGGTTTGTTTTTGTTTTTGGCACGAGATATTATTCTTAGAAGAAAGACATCATATGACAAAGAAGAGTTAGAATCAAAAAAAGACAAAACAAACGAAAAATATCAATCAGATTGGGGAGACGATTATGAAGAGATTGGAAAGAGGAGAAATACTGTTAAAGATAAAGAGTTCAGAGATGCTGCAAGAAACGATGAACTTCCAAATTATTATGAAATATTAGGAATTTCAAGAGATGCATCACAAGAAGAAATAAAGAAAAAATTTAGAGAACTGGCGAAAAAGACTCACCCAGATAAAACAAAAGTAGATTCAGAAGAAGAGATGTCAAAACTGAACAAAGCATATGAAATTCTTTCTGATGAAGACAGTAGAGAAAGATATGATAAATATTTTGTAGATTAAACAGATTTCAGGTTTACAATAATCATGCTTAGTTCAATAGAATCAGGGGTCTGAACACTATTTGTTAGATTTGTAGAAATCTCCAAATTTTTTTGAATGTTGTTAACGTCTATAATGGCAGAAATTTTCAGTTCCCCAAATTCAGTATTTGGTCCAAGCATTTTCTTTGTAAGTTGTGGAACTACAGAAAGGTCTTCAATAATTCCCTTCATTTTATATGCAAATTTATCTGAAAAATATACACCTCCACGTGTTGTAGGTTCATTTACAGGAATAGACGTATGTGTTATTTGGGCATGAACTAAAGAATACGAATTATTTTTTAGATGAAGAGTAAATTGAGAGTTTCCTGATTGAGTAGAATCAATTAATAAATTTAAAAGACTTTCATCGACAGTCATTTAAAAATCAAAAAATTACAATTCTATTGAATCTTTCCACAAAAGAAAATTTTTCTTTCTGATCATCTTTAAAAAGGCCAAATAGATCGTTTGATTATGCAATTATTTGCAAATACACAAGTCATGAGAAATAATATTCTTGATTTGTTAGTAGAACACAGTTTAGAAGATGATTGCTATGTTGAGATGTTAGATTATACTATTGATTTATTTGAAAGCAGAGGACTTGGAAGAGATTATTATGGGTATCACAACATTAATCATGAATTAGAAGTCACATATTTTTCATTATTAGTTTCAAAACAAGAAAAAATAAAATTTACACATGAAGATCTAAAATATCTATATGTTGCAGCATTATTTCATGATTTTGATCCAGAAAAAAATGTGGATAAACCACATGAAGAAAGTGTATTGAAATTCATCTCAACAGATAGAAAACTAAGTCAACTAATTAAAATTGCAAACATAGATTTAGAAATTATCAAGGTTTTGATATTAAGAACCACATATCCGTGGATGGGAGAATTGAAAAAGAATGCAGAAGAACAGATCAAACAGTGTTTTGACAATTCAGAATTAACGAGAAATAACATAGAGTATCAAAAACACATTATGGAAATGGGATGGTATTTGACAGTAGTAGATAGAATTAGTGGTTACGCATTAGGAGATTTTTCAAAGGCAATGGAGATGGCAAAAATGAATGCTCATGCACTTGCATGGAGACCATCATTAATTGTTAGAAGTGCAGTAGCATATTTTGAAGAGTTACTCAATAAAGAAACAGAGATGGTAAAACCAGTTCTCAAAATACTCTCAAATGAAATGAGGAAGAATTTTTTTGATACAGTTTTATCATTTATGAGGATTAGGCAACAAGAGATTACTGTTCAAGCTGACTGTGCATATAAGAATCTCAGATTAGTTCCAACTATAGAATCCATGGCAATTAGAAATGAACCAGAATTCATTAATTCATTGCACGATATTTTACTAGAATTACCTCGACCACTGCAATTCTTGGACAATTTTGAAAAATCAATAAAAGATCCAGATACAATCATCACCACCTTAAGACTAAATGGGAAAAATGGTGAAATTGTAGGGTATGCAAAAGGAGGTTTACTTGAGAATTACAACCTAAGAGAAGAGGTTAGAGATGAAAATTATGGTTTAGGGAATACAATATTTCTAGAGCCAATTGCAGTGAAAATGGGATATTGGGGATTAAAAGGAGGTAGTGAAATGCGACACATGTTTGTAATGCAAGCACACTCTAAGAAATTCAAATATCTTACAAGTTTTGCATTAAGAGATGTAATTAACGCAAGAATTGAAAAAGAACAAGCAGAGTTTGTAGTGCAGTTTGACCCAGAACGATGGGATTATTATCGAATCAAAATTTAGATTCATAAAATGAGTCTATTAGAAATAGAATTATTCAAATTTATTCAAGGAGAAATACATTCAGAAAATCAATTAAGAGAATTTTATTCAGTTGATGCAAGTTCATATCAAATTATACCAAAAGTCATAGTAGTTCCAAAACATGAAAGAGATGTAATCAATACAATAAAAATTGCAAAAAAATTCAGAACATCAGTGACTGTGCGTGGGGCGGGGACAGGATTAGTAGGCAGTGCATTAAATGATGGAATCATTTTAGATATGAAACATTTTGATTCTGTCAAAATTAAAAAAAATTATGTAATTGTTGGATCAGGAGTCATCAAAGGGAAATTAGATAGAGTATTAGTAAAAAATAAGAAGTTTTTTCCACCAAATCCATCAATAGGATCTTTTTGTTCAGTTGGAGGAATGCTCGGAAACAATTCCAGTGGAAGTAGAAGTTTGAAATACGGAAGTGTGATAGACAATGTTATCGAAGTGACAATAATTGATGGAAGAGGAAAAAAGATTACTCTTCCAAAGAACAAAAATATTTCAGATAAGATTCAAAAAAGAATAAAAATAAACCCAAAAAAAATTCCCAATGTTTCTAAAAATTCATCAGGATACAGAATAGATAAAATTCAATCAGGAAATGACACTCACAAAATTATCATTGGTTCTGAAGGAACATTAGGAATTATCACGTCTGCAAAATTAAAAATAATAAACATGCCAAAAAGAAGAGTATTATTTGTTATAGAGTATGATTCTATTAAAAATGCAATAAAAGATTGTATGCAAATAAACGACACTAAACCTTCAGCAATAGAATTTGTAGATAAACCGACATTACAGCAAATTAATCAAAAATTTAAAAAAAATACAAAATGTTTACTTTTTGTTGAATATGATGAAAAAATAAGTCAGAATGATAAAATAATCAAATCGATAATCTCAGGAAAAATTGTTAAAAAATTAATAAAAAAACAAGAAATTTATCAATGGTGGAAATATCGTGATTCTTCACTAGCTTACAGCCTCAAAAAAATAAAAAAAGAGAACAGAATCCCACATGTGATTGAAGACGCAGCAGTCCCTATTGAAAAATTATCAGACTTGTTTTCAATATTAAAAATAATTCGAAAGAAATTCAATATGAAATCTATTGTCTATGGACATATAGGAAATGGAAATTTACATGTCAGATTAATTGGAGAAAGAAGGAAACCATCACTAGTTAAAAATATTGCAAGATATTATTTTGATGAAATAATAAAAATTGGAGGAACAATTACCGCAGAACATGGAGATGGATTAGCACGTTCAGAATTTATCAAGAAACAATATGGAAAAACGAATTATCAAACATTTCAAGAAATGAAGAAATTGTTTGATCCAAAAAATGTTTTGAATCCAGGAAAAATAATTAGTGAAAAAAGTACAATAATTAAAAATTTTGAAAAATTATAATTCTATAAAAATTCACAAAAGACATTGCACAATGAATGAATTAGTTGTGTTTTTGAAAGAATTAGAAAAAATATTGTAATTTAAAATACAGTTTCAAACTGCCAAATTTGAAAATACTGATCAGTAATAGAAGTTAAAATTAAAGTGAAAACAGAAATTATTAAAAAAATGTGTGTGATTTTTTCATAATTTCATCTAAATGCCAACCAATACGAAAAAAATTGTCCTAAAACACAAAAATTGAGATCGGAGGTTTGCCTATTAGTGAAAAAAGTTCAACAAGTTCTTGCTAATAGAACATGAGCCTAGTGAATTTATGACAATAGGATATTGCGTAAAGTGCCGCGATAAACGAGAAATCGGTGGCGCTAAACCATACACAATGAAAAATGGCAAACCTGCAATCAAAGGCACTTGCCCAACATGTAGTACAGCCATTTTCAGAATAGGTAGAGGATAGATTTCTTATTTAGGAATTTAATACTGCCATTCGTCAGTAAGACCATTCCATAGCGGCGCATAGGGATGGATCTTTTTCTATTTCTTCAGTAATTCTATTTTTTAATACAAAAAAGAAATTTTCCAAGGCATCAATTCCACCATCGTCGTATAATTCACGACCAATCTCAGGGATTCGTTTATGTTTCTCATAGATTTCAGAAGAATTAGGATCTGCAAACAAAAGGTCATCAAATCAATCAACTCTTCTTCAAGCATGAAGTCCATATGGAAATATGAAAAATTTGATCAGATTGAGGTCTTAAGAAAAAAAGAGATTATTTTAGGCGTCTGTAAATCTCTTTAAATTCTAATGACAGATTATATGACATGTTAAGTAAATGAACTAATTGATTCATTGATGTTTTGTCATGTCCAAGTTGTCTTAGAATTGTTAATGCTTTTTGAGGAGAGCTAGACAATAACGGACTTTGTCCAGACCAAGTCTTGAATGCCTCTTCAACATCTAAACTAAAGTTCAAAACAAATTCTTTCCAATTAGGCATTGCCTTGAGAGCTTTTTCAGTTAACAAAACTTGAGACAGTTCTCTAAATTCATTTTTTCTATCAATGTATAACATGTCTAAAGCTTGTTGGATTTTTTCTTCTTGGTATTCTGGTACATTTAACATGTACATTCCTGCAATACTCATATGCTAATTTTCACATTATTCAAGATAAACAGTGTAGTTGATTCTCTGAAAATTTGTTAGGATTTTTAAAATAAATTAAACAAATGTAAAAAAGAATTACTTTTTAGAATGATTAGAAACGGATTTTAGGAAAAAGTGTATTGTTTATCAATAAGTAATTCCAATCAATATTTTTTAAATCACATATTTTATTCAGAAAGCTCTGAAAAGCGATTTTCCACATAATCCCAATTAACAACATTCCACCAATCCTGAACATAATCAGATCTGCGGTTTTGGTGTTTCAAATAGTAAGCATGCTCCCAGACATCTAGTCCTAATAGAGGTATTTTTTGTAGAGTCCAAGGACTGGTTTGATTCTCAGTAGTAATAATCTCTATTTTATTATATGTAGAATTGAAAATCAACCAACACCAGCCACTGCCCTTAATTGAAGTTGCAGTGTCTGAAAAAATTTGTTTAAAATTGGTAAAATCATCAAAATAAACATCTATAACATCTTCTATTTTCCCACCAGGAGAACTACTAGTATTAGGAGTCATAGTTTCCCAAAATAGTCTATGATTTTCAAAACCACCACCAAAAAAATTAATTTTGTTTTGTCCAGTTTTAGGAATTGAGTTTAGATCCGAAAGAATGGATGTGATGTATTGAGGATGAGAGGCGCTTCCTATTTCTTCTAAGGATTTGTTTAATCCATCAACATATGATTGGTGATGTTTTTTGTGATGAATCATCATTGTTTCAGAATCAATGTAAGGTTCCAATTCATCATAATCATAAGGCAATCTTGGAAGTTCATATTGAACCATAATACCAAGAAATGAAATCCACATATAACCTTCAGGAAAAAACCAAGTTTTTATCTAAAATCACATCATAAAGATTGTCGGTGCATCCAATAATACCAGAAATTTATTCAGATGAGAAAAATACAAATTTATTTTTCAAATGGATTTCAAATCAAGTAGAAAATAAAGAGAGGTTAAAAGAGTTTTTCAAATGGCATTTAGAAGTAATTTTAGAAGTAATTAATGAGATGGATAAAACCAGAAAAATTGATTTTTTAGAAGAAAAAGAAGCAAAACTGTGGGCCACAGAATTTTTGGAAAAATATGAACAGAAAATAAGAAAGATGGGAAATGCTAGCAATCAAATATTTGATAGATTTCATGAATTAAAAACTGAATTTAAAAAAATTGTTTTAAAAAAATGCAAATACGAAAAGGAGTCAAATGACACCATACAAGTATTTCTTAACAAAAAAGAATTATTGATTGAAAAAATCATCTTTTCATATAGAGAAGTATGGTTTTTGGCAAATCAAATTACTGAATCAGATTTCAAATTAGGTTAAGTTGACAATTATGAAAAGTGAGTAAATGAGAACTATGTACATCTGAAAAATGTTAAGAATTCATTACAGCATATTAAAAAAGAAATTTCAAGGTAGAAAAGATGATAAGAGTTGAAAAGATGAAAAATATATGAGGAAATTAGGAACAATTGATTTAGAGATTTTACATTTAGCAATTAAAGAAAATGGAACATTTAATGAAACAGATATTGAAAATTCTAAATTAAAAAGATTAGGAGTGGGAAAGATTTTAGATTCTTTAGGGTCACTAAAAGACAGAAAATTTATTTCGTTAAATAATAACGGTTCATTTTCAATAACACCTGTTGCAAGAGAAATTCTTTGGGGAAAAGAAATACCAGTTTGGGCAAAAATTCTACGTTTACTTCAGATAAAATCATGTAATTTGAAAGAGATTATTGATTTTCTAAGAATATCAGAAGTAGAAATCCAACAGGAAGTAGAAAAATTAAGAGTACATCAATTTGTTCTAATGTCCCCACAAAGACAAAATGAAAAGATCATCAAAGTGTACGAAATACTGCCCGAAGGGGTAGAAGAAATTGATAAAACGGATGTGGGGGGATTTGATAAAATAAATTTTGATGAAATAAAACCAGAAATTGAAATTTTAAGTTTGATTAATAAGATTGTAAAAGACATACAAGATTCTCAAATAGAAGCTGAAAACAAAACCAAGATAATCAAGAAACTATCGATTCTCAAAACAAAATTAAGTGTTTAATTATTTTGAACGAATTTTATCTTGAATTTGTGCAAGAATAAGTTCTGCTTTGTCTTTGTTCTCAAAGTTCTCAATGTTTTCATCCATGATTTCATCAATTTCATAACTTTTGTCTACAAGAACATTTGCCACATGATCATCAAGGGTTCCATTACCAATCAAATAGTATGCAAATACGGTGTTCTTTTGTCCAATTCTGTGCAATCTATCTTCTGCCTGTCTATGAATTGCAGGACTCCAATCAAGTTCTGCAAAAATAACATACTTTGCTCGAGTCAAATTAATTCCCACATTTCCTGCACGAATTCCAGCAATCATTAGTTTTGACTCACCTTTTTGGAATTTATCAATTTGAGTTTGCCTTATAGAATCAGATTGACCACCAATAATTGAGACAGGTGAAAATTCTTGAAGGCTCTCATGAAGTAATTTATGAATAACCTTATGATGACAAAAAACTACGACGCTTTCTTCAATTTCCATGATATTTTTTACAAAGTTGATAACATGAGGAAGTTTTGCAAGTCCCGCAATTTGTCTTTCGCTTTGAATAGCCCGATGGTATGAAGCAGATTTTGAGAATTCAGATTCAGCATCTTTTTGTTCTTCTTCTAGACGTTTCCAAATTTTGTCTAATTCTTCAAGATAATAATCTGTATCAGCTGCAATGACTTCTTTGTAACGTACTTTGTCTTTGAGTTCTTTTAATACATCAGATTTCTTTCGTCTAAGCATAACATGTTTTTGTAATTCATTTCTTAATGATGCACGTTTATTTTCTAAAACAATTGCTTTACCTTTTTCATTTACATAACAAAAATATTCACAAAATTCTTTGAAACTTCCAAGAAGTCCAGGTTTCAGGATATCAATGATGGGCCAGATTTCAGAACCGCGATTATAGATAGGAGTCCCTGAAAGGCCAATTCTATACGTAACTGAAGGTAATGCTGCCAATTTTTTTATTGATTTGTATTTCTGAGTAGTTTTAGACCTTAAATTATGAACTTCATCACATACAATAGTTTTGATTCCAACTTTTGCCAAATCATCATATCGTTTGAAAAGTAATTCGTAGTTTATTACATAAATATCAGTTTTAGGGAGTTCTTTTTTCTTTCCAGTTCGAATCAAAGTTACACTAGGAGATTCAGATTCCAATAATCTTCCATTCCTACTTTTCTTCTTTAGGAATTTTTCAATTTCACGTTCCCAATTGTTTAATGTAACTAGTGGGGCGACAACTAAAACTGGAAATGTTTGTTTTTCAGTAGCAACATAAGATAACGTTTGTACAGTTTTTCCAAGCCCCATTTCATCAGCTAATAATGCATTACCAGAAGATTTCATCAAAAAATCCAACCCTTCTTTCTGGAAATTTAATAATTTACCTCGGAATTGACCACCTGTTTTTGCACGTTTAAGTTTATGTTTGACAGGGGGCAAAGTTGGTTTTGGAGCATATGTTTTAACGATTTTTCTTTGCCAAGTAGTTTTTGATAAAATCTCTAAAGGGTATCTATCAAGGATCAATTTGATTTGTTTTACATTTTCAGTACTATCAGGAATTATTACTTCATTTACATTCTCACCATACCATGCCTCTGGAACTAATCGAGAGATCATGCTTACAGCACGCTCACCGGTAATCTTCCAGCACCAGATTTTTGAGTATTTGTCGAGGACATACTCTAACGTTCCTATATTTTCCATGGATGTTTCCATAATTTGTCGATAGAATGTTTTTTTGCCTTATGAATCTTCATGTTTTACTCGATCGTTGAAAAATAAATCAAAAATCTCCAATAGTTAAAATATGATAATATTTTTACATATTAGAAAAATTTTAATTTTTTGCTTAAATCAAAATTTGAATATGAATTTCTTTTGTAAAAAAATAGATCAAACATTAGATAATCTGACGTATGTTTAAAATTCATTAAATTTTTATCAAGATATGAAGTTTGAACAAAGATTAGAGTCAGATGTTAAAAAACCCATTATTATTGCAGTAATGCAAGATATGGGAAATGTTGGAAGTATTGTGATAAATTTTATCAATGAATCATTAAAAACTAAAACATTTAGAATTTCAAAAACTCCATTTCCAACTTATGGGCGGATAAAGGAGGATACATTGATCTGCCAGATGAATATTAGGAATGCAAATTCGCTGAAGATTTAATAATTTTTGGAGGGGGAAAAGACAGCCACAAAATACAAGTGAATTAAATGAATTATGTCAAGATGTAACAGATATTGCAAAAAAATACTCTGCAAAATTCATTTACACATTAGGAGGTTTTCATACAAATAGACAATACAAAAACGAACCTGAAACATTCATCACTACAACATCAAAAGAATTAACAAAACAGATAGAAGGATTGGAGATAGAAATTACTCCTCAGAAATCAATCATCACAGGATTTAATGGGTTAATCTTAGGATTTGCAAGAAAGAATGAAATTCATGGTATTGGTATGTATGGAGAATTAAACGAGCCTGAAATTCCCCAATATCATGCAGCGATAAGTATCATCAAAACACTTGAAAAATTAACATATAGAAAATTCGGAGATACAAGTAGATTGGAAATAATGGTTCAAGATATTGAAAGAAAATTCAACAATTAACCTTTAATGAGAACTTCCAACTGGATGAGGTTCAGTATTTTCATCATGGCAATCACAAGAACATAGATAGGTTTTGTGATTATTCATGCAATCGATGCATTCAAAATGTTTTCGAGTTTCACAAGCAGCACAGATCATGTTATTATTAATTTACTAGGTGAATTTGAATTTTTTCGTAATTTTTCTATCCTAATACTCTATTTTGCTTCTACTAAGCAGATCATTTGTCAAATCCACATATCCTTGAGGATCCAACTCATTTACAAAACCACCATCAATGTTAATCAAATAGATAGAATGTAAATGGGCGTTCAAAATATCATCATATTCTATTGGAGGATTTTTGTAGTAACGATCACATAAATTTTTGATTATTTGGACATCTTCTTTTTTTCTTGCATTGGGAGGAAGTAAGAAAATTTTAGGAATTGGTAGGATTCCTGTAGCAGGACTTGCCAAGGAAAATTTAGAACAGTGTTGACTGTATCGCGCAATCTTACTCATTATTCTTGCAGTGAAATAGTCTACAGTATCCATTGCATGTTCAGGAGGGGTAAAACCTGTTTCAATTTCAATAATGGTATTTCCTCCACCTTTCTTTGCAAAAATATCACAGACTAGAATTTCTGAAATATCTTTTTCGACTTCTACGACATAACCTCTAGAAATTAAATTACTTGCACAGATTAACTCCAAAATGGAATGGTTGATTTTTACCATGTTTTTTTGATACATTTTGATTAATTGTTGTCGCACATAGTTTAGTTTTGTAATGTCTTTTTCTTGTAAATTTCTAGATAATTTTTCAGTCATACGACATACATCATTGCTAAATTTTTCTAAATCCATGATTCAAAATTAGATAAATTTAGGGGTTTAAGAATAATCTGGAATCAAATACTAATTCAAATAGAAAAATCGTCAAAATGAATCAAAAAAAATTGAAAATTGGCAAATTTTTCTTCATACAGGGTCTTAACAATAGAAATCAATACAGCATCGAGTGTACAAAAAGACAGGAATAGTGGGAATATTTTCATTTTTAATGTTATTTTCAATTATCCAAACATCTGAAGCAGAATTATGGGAACTAGTTATTGATCTTAATGTAGAAAAAGGCGCAATAGTTTCAGGTGAAACGTTAGTGGTTACAGGTAAAGTTGTAGACCATGCATACAACCCTATTCGAGGTGCAGAAGTGTTAATCAGAGCAGGTTCTGAAACAACAAAAGCATTTACTGATCCATGGGGAGTTTTCAGAGGAGAGTTTGAAAACTTTGAAAGAGTTCCGGGAGTGTATACAATTAATGTAATTGCAAAGTGGTATAGCATGACAGGTTTAGACACCACTCAAGTTCAAGTAAAAGGAGATGGATCAATTGTTTCATTATTACAACAAAAATTAGATTCTGAAGAAGCCAAGAAATATCTTAGTTCAAATGAAAGTGATTTTGAAAAAGACCCTATTGGACAAATGCTTTTCAAATATTATCATGGGTTATTACAAGAATTAATTTTAGAGAATAAAAAATCATTACAATTAAATGAAAAGGAATTATTTGTAGAAGAACAAAGAGCAATTGCTGACGAACTCACAGAACAAGCAATTGAAGAATACAATCCTAGTAATGGTATCTTTGAAGGATTGAATTATAATGATTATGTTAATGAATTAAATCCAGAAATACAAAATATCGTAATTAGTCAGTTGAATTTCACAAAGAATATTTTTGAGGAAGCTCAAAAAGCAAGAAAGCAAATAATTGCAGACGGTGGAACATACAAGGAAGCTCAAAAAGCATATTTAGAAATGCTATCAATGCCAAAAGAAAGATTAGAAGAATTCAATAATCAAAAACTTGAAGAGTTAAAAAATTCTAGAGAATCATCTAAAGAAGAGAATAATTGATAAATTCTATGTTCATATTATTTTCAAAATTCACCTAAATTATTTATGAGAATTAATTTCCAGCGACATGTCCAAAATATAGTGAAAAAATGTATTCGGTTTGTTATGAATCATTATTTTCCATTCTAAAGAAAAGTAGTTGGCTAGTATACAAAGAATGTAAATTTGAAAGAAACATTGAAGATTTTAAAAAATCAATTTGCCGTGCGTGACAGCACATATATTTTCTAAACAATTTTTAACCATTTATAAGAAAAAACTTTAGATTGAAAGTATTTCATAAATCTGCGTGTATCACATGTAAGAAGGCAATTTCAGAAATTGAAAGAATGCATACAGATATTGAAAAAAGAGATTTTTTCAAAGAACCATTTTCAGAAACAGAATTGAAAAAAATCATTAAAATGACAAGAAAAAAACCATCAGAATTATTAAGAAAAAGAGATAAAATGTACAAAGAATTAGGTTTGGAGAATAACAAAAAAACAGATGTTCAAATAATCAAATTAATGATAAAATATCCAGGTTTGATTTTAAGGCCAATAATAATTTCAGAAAATAAAGCACATATTGGAAAAGTCGATGTCAAAAAAATAAAATGATTTTAAAGATTCTCTTTTTTAAAAATTTTAATTGCTTCTAAATGAGAACAATTTGCTTTTAATCCCTTACCATGATGAAATTTGTAAAAATTTTTGAACCCAGGACATTCACAAGTATCAGAAGTAACAAAGTAGGATTTTTCAGGATCAGATGATGATTTTATCTGAAATAAATCATCATCAATTTTTGAAACACCACCAATTTCAACTAATTTTTTAGCTTTTCTGAGAGTATTAGCACTCATAACTTTATAAGAAATATCTCATTTTTTATTCTTTAATTTTTTTAATATATTTGACCATTCATTTTCTTGAGCCATTGCATTTTCATATAGAAGTTCAAATGTCCATGCAATGATTTCTCGCCATATTGCTTTGAGAGATTCATCATCAGTCCATAAAACACTGGTTTTTACAGCATTCATTGCAAGAATATTTTTTGCATTTTTTGAAGGACTTTTGTTCCATTTTTTTATCACCCTATCACAAAATTCCAGAATCTCATCTTTTCTCAAAACTAATTCATCTGGATCAAACAAATTTTTTGAATTACTATTTTTTACCATATTTTATCAATGTTAAAAGGAATTAAAATTTTTTAAGAATACTTTTTGTTAATTCTTTGAAGATTTTTTCCACAGTAAATTTACAAAAGATCTATTTTTCTTCTAAAATACGCCTAAAATTCAGAGAATTAGAGGTAAATTGTTTTATGGTCTATTTTCAAATGATTATAAACTGATTTTCATATTTGAGATTATTGAGTATGAAAAGATATGTTGCAATAAGGGCTGCAACAATGTTTGGAGTTTTAATGATTACATTGTTAATCACGATTTCGCTGGTGGGGTCAAACATGGATACCATTCTAAAACAAGGAATAATGTTTCAAGTTCGTTCCGAAATAACTGAAAATCCAGCCATTGCAGAAAGTTTTTCATCAGTAGAAGAATTTGAAGGGTTTATTCAAAGTCAGATTGACCAAAGAACAAAGATTTTGGGTTTGGATGAGCCATGGTATTCTCCTCAAAGAATTGGTCTGACAATGTACAAAATTTTACTATTAGATTTCGGTCATGCTACTTTTCTTACTAGTGATGCAGGATCCTCAGATGTAAAAGATATAATTTTTGAAAAATTACCAAGAACAATTCTTCTATTTACAACGGCAACAGTAATTATTTCAATAATTGGGATCTTTTTAGGAGCATTATCTGCAAGCAAAGTAGGTTCAATTATAGATCGAATAACATC
This sequence comes from uncultured Nitrosopumilaceae archaeon, assembly GCA_964343515.1. GTDB lineage: Archaea > Thermoproteota > Nitrososphaeria > Nitrososphaerales > Nitrosopumilaceae > Nitrosopumilus. Next base: position 40,339 of record CAYFJT010000001.1, on the reverse strand, counting down.
AAGTTTTGCGATTATTAGTTCTAGTTTTCCAGTTTGGTGGATTGGAATGTTAATGATTTTTCTATTTGCATTTACATATCAGATATTTCCGGCAAGAGCAACACCAGACATCCCAGCATCAGACCCAGGATATATCGAGTCATTGTTGTACCATATGGCATTGCCATTAATCACCATTGTAATGATTGGGTTTGGATCATGGGCATACTTGGTAAGAAATTTCATGGTAGGAATAATGCAAGAAGATTTCATAATGGCAAAAAAGACAATAGGAATTAAACAAAAAAAGATCATTTACACACATGCATTAAAAAATGCCGCACCACCAATTGTTACAATTTTAGCTCTAAGTTTATCAGGTTCATTAGGAGGCGCAATTATTACTGAAGCAGTTTTTGATTGGCCAGGAATGGGCAGATTATACTTTGAGGCAATCACAGTAATGGATTTACCAGTAATAATTGGCGCAACATACATTCTAACAGTATTTTTCCTAGTTAGTATTTTCATTGCAGATTTACTTTACGGTTACTTTGATCCAAGAGTGAGAACAAGTCAATGAGCAGTATAACCCCCCAAGAAATTAAACAAGAATTTCTTAAAAGTAAAATAGGAATTACAGGCATTACAATTCTTGGAATTCTTATTGTTACATCTATTATTGCAATCATTGCTATTCCAGTAGAAACATTTCAAGAATGGAATAATCCAGGGAATTGGATTCTATACCCCAAAGTGGCAATTCCGATTTGGGTAAATCTTTTCATGACCGAAAAAATTCCAGAACATAAGATTCTCAACAATCCCAATATTCAAACAAATTCAGAAGGAGAGATAATGTTATCATCTCACAAATTTGGAGTAAATTTCGACTATGAGTTTTTTCCAAATGATTTCATCTATGTTTTCTCATCAGAATACTCTGAATCAGTTTTGATGCAAATATCAGTAATTAGACCTGATGGAAAAAAATTAGAATTGTTATCAACATCATTACCTTATTCTAATACAAAAACAATTCATAGTGAAAGAATCTTTTCAACAGATGAAGCGATTAAGAAAAATTTATTGTTGCAATCAAAAGTATTTGATTTTAATTTAGAAAAAGTATCAACAGAAGATATTATTTTCTCAAAAACTGAGATAAATGAACCGCTCAAAGGAAATTATATTTTTTCAGTTGATAGGTATTCAGTTAATTCAGAAATTAAAAGTCATGAATCAAAATTGATCATAGGCGGAAAAGCATTTGGGATGATGGGGACAGATGAATTAAGACGAGATTTGGCAATAGGCTTGTTATGGGGAACACCACTTGCTTTGTTTATTGGGTTAGTGGTATCCATTGCATCTGTAATAATGGGATTATTATATGGAGTGTATGCAGGATTCAAAGGTAAAAAAACAGACGAAGTAATGATGAGATTTAATGATGTTATCTATGCATTGCCAGCATTACCATTTCTTATTATTTTATCAGTCACAATAAGCAACAGCATATTCGTTTTGGTAGGATTTTTAATGATTTTTGGTTGGGTAGGCATTGCAAAGGTTGCTAGAAGCATGTCTCTCCAAATTAAGACCAGAGGATATGTAGATGCCGCAAATATTATGGGACAAAAAAATTCCAAAATTGTTCTCAAACATATTTTACCACAATTATTGCCATACGCATTTGCAAGTATTGCAATATCAGTTCCTGCAGCAATCACAACAGAAGCAGGTTTGAGTTTTCTTGGATTAGGTGATCCGACATTTCCAACATGGGGACATATCCTTCATGATGCAAATACCTTTGGAGCAGCTGCAAGAGGGTTATGGTGGTGGATCATGCCACCAGGAGTAATGATTGCAATTACAGGATTGGCATTTGTGTTCATAGGAAATGCATTAGATGTGATAGTTAATCCAAAACTTAAACGCTGATTAAAAATAACTTCGAATGATCTCTATTGCAGAATCATTTAGTTTAATTGTATAAGTTTGAGAATTTGGATCAGTTTCTTTTGTTTCAGATAAGATTTCAGTAAATTTTGTTTTTTCTTCTTCAGTGGCCCCAGCTTCATGAGTACAAAGATTGAATGCTTTAAGATTAAGATTATTTTTTAGTAAATGGGAAATGAACTGTTTATAATCTTCAGGATCTGTCCAATCTTTGTTTTTTTCACTACATGCAGAAATCCAGACATCAACAGAGTTATGAAATATTACCTTTTGTCGAATTTCATCCAAAGACATTTTTGTTAAAAGTCAGCACGTTGCATCTTAGAGCCACATCGTGGACAAGAGCCACCTTTGTGTTTGTTATTACATACTAGACAGACATAACGTACACCACCAGAGCCATTTTGAGAACCCATTCCAAAGAATCCACCACCTCCAGTACCAGAGTCACTGCCACCATAACCGCCCCTCATACGATTCATGTATCGTCTTCTCAAAATTAGAGGAAATGCAATGAAAATTGCAAGTGCAGCTCCGAGTCCGTATGGAAATGGTAAAACCATTTGTAATCCAATGCTAATAGCCAATGATGCAAATAAGAAAATCAAATAAGTTTTGTAATTAAACAATTCATAGGAAGTACCTCCAAAAAGGTTATAAAGTTTTGTTAGTTTTTTTTTTGAAATTCTTTCAGAATAATGACATGATTATTTTATCGATAATGGGATAGTATTTCCTCCACTATCCCAAGCAAAAACAGAATCATCAGAATATGGAGATTTTACAATTAAGGAAACCAAACCAAAGAAATTATTCAAATCAGTCACAGAAGGTTCTGCAGAGCCACTAGGATGGGAGTGAACAATTCCAACATAACTCATATCAAAAGGCAGAAATGAATGAGGAAATCCTGCAAAAGTAGGTCCAGTGTAATTAAACGGAGGAATTACAAGTCCATCAATGTTTATTTCGCCATTTTTTGATTTTCCTTTAAGAATTAGAATTCCTTCATTTGGATGTTTCATTTGACAATAAGATAGAATGCTGTCAAGAACTTCTTTTTGAATAATGACCTTTCGTTCAAATTTTTTCTTTTTGAACAACATATGATTTATCAGAATTTGAACTAATTTAATTTTAAGACGTTAAAATGGTATACTTTGTATTAGAAAATAGACGTAATTTTTTCTCAATTTCAGAGACGAATTGAGGAATACTAGAATCAATTTCATTAATTTCATTATGAAATGTTGTAGATTTTAATTGCAAATCATCTTTGTTTTCAGTTATTTTAGTCAATTCAGATTCTAATAAAAATAATTTTTCAGAACGTAAAGAATCTAGTTCATCAGACATTTTTTTGTGTTTTTGGAAATATTCTGAAACTTGAGTGATAAATCTTTCTAACGTTTCTTCAGTTTCGTTAATTTGAGATAAGGTTTTATCAACATCTTTTACAGATATTGAACCAGAAGTGATACCTTTTCGAACGTTTTCTAAAATCATAATAACAGAGTCTTTGTCTTGAGGAGTCAATACATCAAATGGATTTTCCACTAGTTTTTTGAGAATATTTTTTTGTTCTTTGTCTAAAGACGAGGCATATTCATATCTTCCAAGAGGTCTAGATATTTTTGTGAATTGTGAGTCAATCTCATTTTTGATTTTAAATTTTTGATTTTCAAATGATTCTAGAGATTTTTTTGATTCAACGTATTTTCTATATTCATCAGATGATTTTATTTCTTCAATAGATTTTTCTAAAGAGAAAAGATGCTCTTTTGTGGATTCTAATTCATTTTCAATATCTGAAATTTTTTGAGTTTTTTCGATCTTTGTGGATTTGAGTACATCAATTTTTTTTAATATGTCAAGAATTTCAATGGAATTTGATTTTGTGTTTTCAAAATTTTGAAGAATATCATGAATTTCAGAATGATTTCGATTCATGACTTCCAAATTATCTTTTAATTGAGTAGCGTACTTTTTTGCAAAAATGTGAATGACTCTAGTCTGACGTCCTAAAACATCCCCCACTTTTTTTAGGATCTGATTTAAAGAGGTATCAAGTTTTTTTGCATTGTCAATTGTGGAAACATCAGGTAATGAAACAACCCCTTTCTTAATTACATCAATTACCTGTTTTTTACCTCGGACAACAATTATTGCAAGATGTTTATCAATATCATCTACATTTAGAGTGTCTTTTTCAAGCATTTTTCCAACATTGATCAAATCATCAATTAGTGGTGCCGTGCTATTTCTAATGTGTTTTACCTCAGAAATAGTTTGAGATTCACGTAATTTTTCAAGATCAGTCACAATTTTCTCTACTTCATCCAGAGAAACATTTTTTGTTTGAGGAGTAGCCTCAACAGGTTTTTCTTCTTGTTTCTTTTTTCCCCAGCCAAATACCATTTGATAATATTTGTTAAAGGGGATTAAAAATGGTTGTACAAAATTTAAAACTCACAAGATTCAAGCAACTCTATGACAAAAACCTCAAAAAAATCATTTCATACAGGTACGATTAAAAAAATAATAAACATCAAAGCCTCAAAAGACAAAGTTTGGAGAAAAATCAGTAATATTGTGAGTCTTCCAACATGGGTAGTTGATGTAAAAGAGACAGTGTATCTATCCAAAAAGAAAAAGGATGTTGGAGCAATTAGATTAATCACATTTGAAGATGGAAATCAGATTGAAGAACATGTAGTGGTATGGGAAACAGGAAAGTATTTCACATATGTTGCTACTGAAGGGCTACCATTACGAGCATATGTTGCAACGCTTTCTGTTAAACCAAAATCAAGAAATCTTGTAGAATTAACATGGCAATCGTATATCAATAGTAAAAAAATGTCAGAAAAACAATTCACAGATTTCCTTGTATTCATGGGATCGTTTTATGAAGCATCACTTGAAAATCTCAAAACATTGTTAGAAAAATAATTCCAGAATATTTTTGGGTTAAAATGTAAATACTGTGAATCAACAAAAAATGTCATGACAGATATGAGATTTATCCTAATAGGTATAGGTATAACTTTTGCAGGGTTTTTGATTTTAGGAGTTATGGGAGGGCAATATCAGGCAACAACATTTGAGTCAAATGAATTTGGAACATGTTTTGAGTATTTTGAAGACAAACCACCACAGGAAGTTAATTGTTCATTTAAGATAATGGATCAGACGGTATTTTTTACATTGGTAATAGGATTACTTGGGGCAGGAGGAATCGCATTGCTTAAAGGTGCAAGAGGGGATTGGGACAGTAAAGTAAAGCCAGAAGATATTGTAGGTCCTGGAAATTCACGAAACGATGATTCAGAAGGAAAACAAGGTTAAGAAAATTTTAGATTTTTTCATAATATTTCTTTGAATAACATTCTCTTAATACAATACATTCACAAAGTTATTCAAGAAATGATTTCTACATATTGAGATGAAATTAGGAGGACTCTAGAATTTGTTTCATATTGTTTATCATCTCTCCAATCTCATCCATTCTATTATTGAATTGTTTACTAGACAATTCATCAGGTTTGTTTAATGTGATCAAAATTTCAGAATATTCTCCATTTGAGACAATCCTCATAGGGATATCCCATGTAGATTCTTCATCGACGTATTTGTGGTCTAAAATTCCAAATGATTTGTTTTCATTGAATTTTAGTTTAGATTTTCCATGAGGTCCAGTAAAAGACCACCACCCATCATCATGAAATTTTGCATCAGGCATCATTTTAGGAGGAAGTTGTAAAATTGCATCAAATGCATCCCCGGTTTTTTTCTTAACGGTAAAAGTTATAGTTCGAGATCTTGACACGGTTTAAAATCAAATTTATGATTAAAAAGGATATAGTAGTAATAACAAGATTAATTTTAAATCTACTTGTTAAGGAATTCTTTAATTTTTTTCAAATTTTCAACATTTGATTCGTGAAACATGACCATAGATTCAGCAAGAGAATTTGGCAAAACTGTTTTGAGATTATCAACTAGTTCATCACCACTAGTAATCATATTGTCAATGAGTTTATCTATCTCATTTTTTTCATCAACCATCTAAATTAGATGAATGTCAATCTAATTATCTTTTTTTATAAGAGTTGCAGTAGAACGAACTTTGTTTAATTTTTGAATATTCCAAGAAACAATCTCACGAATTTTTTCAAAATTTTCTGCTTGTAACTTTACTAACATATCATGAGTTCCAATAGTCTCAAAGACATCTACTACGTGTTCAAGTTCTTTGAGTTTTTCAATAATCTCAGCCTCTGCGCCCAACTCACAATTTAGCATCACATATGCATCAGTCATGAATCTAACAAAAAACATTGATTATTTAAATCTGGATAATTTTAGGTGTAGCTTACCACGTAACATGAACCAAATCTTTGAGATTTCTTCGGGGTTTTGGAAATTTTGTTTGTTTTGGATACCCTATACACAGTACAGAAGAGGGGACAAGATCAGTCCCAATAACATCCATTACCTTTTTCTCATCAAACATTCCAATCCAAATAGAACTTAATCCTAAAGCTTGTGCAGCTAATTGAGAATATCCCGCGGCTAAAGTAGCATCCTGAATGGCAAATTTCTTTAACACATATTCAGGAAAATCAAATTTCACTCTTGAAGGGTTTTTGCAGAAAATCAATACCACAGGGGCATCAACATAAGGTTGATTGTTACATGCTTCAATTAGTTGTTTTTTCTTTTCAGGGCTTTTTACATAAAAAATTTCAAACCCCTGATAGTTTCCCGCAGTAGGAGCAGTATCAGCGGCTGCAATGATTTTATCAATTTTTACAGTTTCAACAGGTTTGTTCAAAAATTTTCGTGTTGAACGTCTTTTAGACATCACAGAAAATAGATCTGTGTCTACTACTTTCGAGGAATCAGATCGGAGTACAAAATCAAGTAATTGGTTTGGGATTAGAGAATTGAATTCATCAGGAGATTCTTGAGGCACATATTCTTTTGATGAAAGGACTTCATCATCAGGTTCAAAATCCACAATTATAATCAGTATTTGGGTTAATAAACAATTAGGAGAAGAAATTAATCTTCAGATTCAAATGAATCGCATCCAGAATTACAAGGTTTATTCATTACTCCTTCACATTTTCCATTTTCATCATGCATTATTCTGTGATGACCACAGATTTTGCATTTCTCTCTAAAGTGAGAAATTAATTCAACAGTAGAGATTTCTGATTTTTGAATTTTTTTTTCAGTAGTTACAGTCATGAAAAATATTTTTTGTTATGCTTTAAAAATCATAAACATGTTAGAAAATGTTCTATTTCAATCAAATAGGTATTCATCAAATTTTGTATGGGTTTGCAGATAGGGGTTACGCCGGGAAAGAGTGTCTGAGATTATTTCTGACTCCTTCAAAAAATTCCACGTCAACACTAGTCTCTTTTGAGAATTGTGTATTCATGGATATGATTACGTTAAACTTGTAAAAATTTCTGCATGATCAATAATGTTGACTAGACCAGTTCTTTGCATGCAGACATTTTGAATCCTCAGAAATTTGAAAATCAAATCGATTCTTGAAATATCACATCAACAATATCATTGGTTGCACGTTTTGATATAGTATCTGGATCTGTCTTGTGATAATTTTTTAAATGTGCCTTTCTTTCACTAATGTCGTACTTTCTGCAAAGTCTGCAAAAATAAGTCAGTTTTCTTTCAGGTCTTGGTTTTGAGTGTAATTGAACTATCTTTTGTTTTTTCAATGACTAATTTTTTAGATGAGTTAACAAAAATTTTTGAATTAAATATTTTTGAAAGAGTTGTGAATTTTTTGACATTCTGAAATGAAATTAATGTAATGGTCAATACTAGATCACACCAACAAAATAAATCCATAAGAATAATTTCTAAAAAAATGAGTCAATTTGAAGAATTAATCAAAAAAGCATATGACGTCAAAGTCGAAAAAGTAGGAAGAAAAAATGTTTCTTTAAACATCAGATGGTTAGATGTTAAAGGAGTAATCCAATCAGACAACGTCACAATTAGAGAAGGCGACCACATAGAATTTTAACTCCATTTTTTATTCTTGACAATTTTTAACATAAATTAGATAAATTACTCTAATTTTTTTATAATCTCTGAAAATATTTGAAATTCATATCCTTAGGATATTGGAATACTGACTCGTGCATTTTTGACAAAAATAAGCCATCTCAGATTTGCCTCCAATTACACGAGCCAGATTAATCTCCGTGAACGCATGGCAGCGACTACAGATTCCTAGCAACAGTAACAATTACAGAATTTTGAGTTAATTACACAAATCAAAATTTGGTTCGATCAGAGTCAATGAACATTTAGTTTCAAAATTAACTAGTTTTTTTCAGAGATACGGTAATGATTAAAGACATTCTCCAATTGATTTGGGAGTTAGTTTCAGGAAATTAGCGATCAACGATCTTTTTTATGTTATTTTGACGTAATAATATCAAAGCCGACACAATACCCTATTGTCACAGAGTGCTTTGTCGTGCTACTGGTACATGTATACCTTGCAGTGCTACGTAGAGGATGAACGTAGTTGGCTTTTGATTTTTTTGAAATGACTCATTCAACATATTTTTTCTTTTTATCAAATTTAGAGTCTACCTTTCAAATCACAACATACAATGTTGATAGATTAGATGTAAGCAAATCGGATGGGAAAAATGTTTTCAGTGTTTTTTTTTTTGATATGATGAGATCCTTTGAGGATATATGACAAGAATTACGGACAATCTCCACTGAATGAATTCTCTGCCACCAGTTCATTACGGGACTTCCATGCTTTCATGTAAGCAGATCATCCATCCATTCAGAGATTAGCGGATGATTGGTAATGGGATGATGTTTGTTAAAATGGCGGTAATCGGCATCAAGGTTTTTTGGAAGATGAAAATGTCCTGATGACTTTTTTGCAAGATTGTCTTGGTTTTTCATTTTGTGAATATTTTGAGATGAATTTATGAAATTTTGAATTTTGTTTTCTATATGGCATATGGTAATTACATATTCTCTGTCAATTGAGGGTAAAAAGATAGCATTGTAGAAAAGGGGTATGGATTATTCAAAATTTCGGTTCAATGTAAGTGCATTTTGTTTTTTTATCTCTCTTTTCAATTTTAATGTTGAAATTCCTGCAAATCCAAAGATTATGAATAACCCTCCATATGCTAAAGGTTGGCTGTACTCGATTAGAACAGATGATACACCGGTACCTACAATCCCTGGAAGTAATGATAGCGCATACAACCACCATCCACAACAACCTAATGGAACCAATGAAAAAAACGAAAAAAATGATGTAGTTACAGTACTTCCTGCATTTCCTCCAAATGATTTTTTCTTTAAGGAACAGCCAAGTTTTTTACTCTTCTCGGATATAAACACCTGAAAACCGATACCTATTCCCATTCCAAAAATTACAATTGAATTTAGTTGTAATGCTGCATTAATTGCATCAAGAGGTAGTAGTGCAGGAGTAGTAAGTACTACAACTGTCAGATAAATTACTATGGTCATAGTTCCAACTAGAACTCCTTTTTTAATTGGTCTCATAATTTGTCTCCATAAACCAAAGTATCGGGGTGAAATGAAACCCATGAAAACCAAAATCCAGGATTAATTGATAGTCGAGATAACTGCTCTCCTTTCAAAGTACCTGAAATTGATTTACCGTCATAATCCCATACGGACTTTGTGTTAGTATCTAAAATTAATCCATCTTCAAATATGAAATCCAAAACATCATCATTTACCATTCTATCAAATATTCTAGAATTACCTGGAAACATTGAGACAACTAGAATTGAAGAGTTTCCCACTGCATCATTGATTATTCCATTTGATTCAACATCAGATTGTTTGTATGCTTTGAAGATGTCATCCTGATGAAATCCAACAATTACTTCTTTGAGCGGTATTCTGTCATCTTGATTATCTACTGGAAATAATATTTGGGGATTTGTGTAATAACTTCCATACGGATCAGTGTTATATGACCGGATATGTCCAGTATCTGTAGTTAACACTAGAGTGTCCAGATGTAATTCTTTCCAGTCCCCCCAAGTAATCACATCAAATGGAATAGTATCTAGGGAGTCTCCACTCAATTCTCCAGTAATTGCAATTCCTAACCCTTGACTCCAATACGAATCAGTTAATCTGTCATACATTACCAAATTACTATTGTATAATTTCCCTGAGGTTCCAAACTCAACTATGGTATCATCTAAGGTCCTATCAAAGACTTGGTTAGTATAGCATAATGGGCAGTATGTTACAGCTACTGGAATGCCACCTACAACATCATTTACTATCTCATGCCATACAAGGATGAATAGAGGATATGCTTTTGATTCACCATTAATGCTCAACCCAATCACAATGTCTTCATCTGAAACAAATTGAGATTCGTCTACTGTGGCAAATTTTGGTTCGTCAATTGATGGAATACCATCTTTCGGAGGTCCTCCATCTCGAATTTTGTCTAATGGGATGATGTGTTTTTTACCATCTGTAATCATAATGTCTGATGTTGCAGATGTAATTTGCACATCTGATTCAGATTTCACGTCATCTGGAAATGTTACTAGAAATGATACAATTCCTGCTATTGCAACAATTCCCAAAAGAACTAGTTTTAGATTCATCTTCAGACATTATTTGGTTTTTATGATATTTAGTGAAATTCCCAAATTGAAAATCAGTTATTCGACATATTTTTTCTTTTTAGCCCATCTGGATTCTGCTTTTCTAATTACGACATATAATGTAGACAAATTAGATGTCAGTAAATTTGATGGAAAAAATGTTGTGCCATATCCCTCACCTTGTCTTGTAATGAACCCGTTTTTTTCTAAAACATCAATGTTGTGAGTCACTGTCTTGTAGTCTAATCCCAATTTCTTTGATAACTCATTGGGATTCTCGGGATTTTCAGTAATTGCACAGATGATTCGCATTCGCGTAAATCTGCCCCCCATTCCAGTAAAGACAGATGAGAATTTTTCTACCATTTGTCGATCTACTTTGATGTCTTCATAATTTGGAACGTTTTGGAAGATCTTATTTCTACATAATGAATCAAATGACATTGTATTCAATATTTGTTAAAAATTAAACAATATAGGATTAATTGTTAATTTGGGAATTTGTTTTAATACTAATTTATAATATTGTGCCTAATGACAAAAAATGTACAAAAAATTAGCCTATTTGCAATAATTCCAATCATTGCAATTACTATGACCTTTGTTCCATTAACTGATGTTCATGCCCAAAAAATTTGTGGAGATCGTCTGTGTGTTTCAGGAGATGCTGAAGATGAACGTAAAAAAATACGAGACTCTTTAATTTCATCATCAACTGAACCTGTAAAAACTACTATTGTTACAGAATCTAAAAAACAAATAGACCCAGGTAGTGTTTTAAAATTATCTCGTGCAAGTGTTCCAGCTGATATTCCATTACATATGGGGTATTACAATGGAGATTCAGTTTACTTCATAATTACTGATGCAAGTGATGAAAAGCATGCCAAAGTAATCTCTGAAAAACAAGGATGGAATGTTGAAGTTGCACCACCACTTGAGAATACTCCAAAAGAATCCCTATCTACTGCATACATGTTTGTAAATGGTATAGAGAGTGAGGGTATTCATGGGTATCAAAGTGAAATAGTAACTAGTACTCCTGCACAAACTGAAATTTACAGTGCATTAACTTCTCATGTGCATGTAATGTGGACTGATGAAAGTAATGCCAGGATTTTAGATTCTGAACAAGCAGTATTTGATGCTGAGATGAATGGTGAAGTAACACTAACACCACTTCCAGTGGTTTTGAATATGCCCCAAATTGTTTGGCCTGATGGTCAAATGACAATTAAAGAAGACAAGAAACTAACTGATACCACTCCCTATGGCAAAGCACAAGTTTTAGACATTGATCTAGATGAAATGACTGTAACTTTTGTAGCTCATAGAGGTTGGGGTCCTGATGGTAGAACTATTTACTATATTGTAACTGATGCAACACCTTCAGGTCCTGCAAAAATGATGGGAGTCATTAATGCTCCAACATTAGCATCAACTCTTGCTAGTCCTTCTGCAATTGATTTGTATCAATTCAAAAATGGAATTAGCGGTTCGGGTCCCTTGGGATTTCAAGCAGGAATTGCAGCAGGTGCGCCAGGTGATGAAAACTACTCCCCACTATGGAGAATATTCATGATAAAGTGGGTTGATCCACAAAATGCAGTAGTTTTAGAAAATATCAATGACGTCAGCTACTACCAGCAACAAGGTCTAATAGAAATTGGAATGGCAAGGCCTATGAACAGTGATCATATTGTGAACTGTCCATTTATTGATCCATTCCAATAACTCTTTTTTTAAATATTTTTTGAAAAATTCCTAGACATATTACAAAATTACCAATCAACATCACGAGTCACAACAAGTGAAATTTCTGGGTACTGTGATTTATTGGAATATCCCATTTGGGAGACAATCTCACTGGAATAATGCCATGCGACTTTTTGAATTCCTATATCATCTAACTTGTCGAGTCCTGCTGTGTTTAATGTTTCAAGTGTGAGTTTTGGCTCATTGACTGCTCGCTCCATGATTCTCTGAGCAATGAGTAATTTTTCTGATTCATTCCAGTATTTGCCCATCTTGTATCTGCCAGTCATAGAATTGACTGAAATCTCGATCATGCCAACACCTCTCATCATTGGCATGTCGGAATTTAGTTTCTTGTATTTTCCTTCAGGTTGGTATTTTTCCATCATACCATTTAGGACATTGCATTTTAACTCAATATCTTCAATTAGACTTGCAGTTCCTTTAATGACTATACTGACATACAAGGTATCAGTCTTTGATGCATCATCTTTTGGCTGAAAAAAATATGATGGTAAAAATGCCAGTTCCTTTGATACCTCAAATCCACATTTTTCATTGTTTTTGATATTGTCATATTTTTCTCCTCTGGGAAAGCCATGAACGTAAATTGAGCCATCATAAAATATGAAATTCATTGGTGCAGTGAACGGAAAACCTTCAGAGTCCATTGTGGTAAAATGTCCAGTATGTTCAGTGTTTAAAAATTCAATCATCTTTTCTTTGGAGTGAATCTTTGATTTTTCTCCAAAGTTCATGAATTTTATTCAAAAATTCTAGTAATTATGTTGTATTATTCTCAAACTAGAAAAAGAATATCAAAAAAATTGTAATTTTTTTAAAAAACAAAGTATTGGAAAAAGATTCTTGTTCTTTATTTATGAAGAGGTATCAAATCTCCAAAAGAAAATTTTCTCCCAAAATATATCAAACCAAAAATTGAAACCCCAAAAATAAGAATTACCAATGAACCAAACTCAGGAATTACATGTGTGCCAATAATCTCTATATCTTCACTAGTCTCAGTGATTACAAATCCTATAACATAATCATTTGGAAATTTCATCAAATCATATCTTGTATCCATCCCATCTATCAAGACAGTAAATTCTTCATTTTCAGCTGAAAGAACCTCAAAAGGTATTCTTACCCAAAAGTCTGTTTTTACAGGAACATATTCCATAACAATTTCTAGGGATTTATTCTCCTCATGGATGCTAATTGAGGATAATGTTGGAGTTTTATGCTCAATCCCCATAGAATCTAAACTGCCCTTGTAACCATAAAAAATCTCAAAAGTCTCACCATCAAATTCAAAAGAAACTTTTTCTGCCATTATCTGAGCAATGTCTAGATATTGTGCAAAGATTTTTTGATCTTTGAAAATATGATCTGCATACACGCCGCTTGGAATAAAAATTATTGTTAAAATCACTGAAATTGGAAAAATTGTGTGCACCATTCATTTTTCTATAGACCATTAATCAAATAAATCCAATATTCAAATTCTCAAAAGTGAGTATTACTCAAAAAATAAGAAAAATCATTTGGGGATTACGTACTTCTATGAGGATTTGATTTTTCTTTATTGATTAAGTATGTTGACATGTGAATCAAATATCATACAACATACAGTTAGATGAATAATTCAGAGTATTGTTAATAAAATCAAATTCAATTAGAATTTAGAAAATCAAAAGTTGTTTCGGCAAAATTGTTTGCACCATAAAATGCTTTGATAGTATATACTCCATCATTTGACCACTGTTGTCCTTGTGCAATTACAGTGTAAGTGTATTGGCCTTTAGGGGTTACATCAATCTGAGCTACTTCTATCAAGTCTACTGGGGAGATTAGTTGTAAAATTATTGGCGTATTTTCAAAGATTTCAAAAATACTGCCTGAAATTGTTATAGTATCTCCCAAGGAATACAAGTTTGAATCAGATACTACTGAAAGTGAAGTAGTATGTGGAATGATTTTTGGTTCTTGGATATGTGGGATTTCAGAGGAAATAGTTTCATTTACAATACTACTAGCAGGTTCAGCAATGATTTCGGTCAATGAAATTGTTCCCTGTGCACTAAGAAGCCATTCTGAAGCAATTTTGCTTCTTGGATGCAAAACTTTGACGTCTAATAATTCTGTTTGAGAATCAAAAGAATCAGATAAATTCAAATTCATTTTTAGGGTTCGTACCTCAGAACCATCAGTAACTTGAGCAATTACTACCATGGAATCTTTTTCACCCCCATGTCCGGATGAAGACAATCTGGCTTTTCCAAACACCATATCATAAATTATTTCATCACCTAAGAATAACTCCCCTCCAGTCACACTGAATTTTTTAAAGTTGTTTTTTGTACTCAAGTTTTCTAGAAAAATTGTACCATCTAAGGAAACGATGTTTGTTGGATTAGAAACTTGAGATGCCACTCCATTAATGGAAATAGTGTATGATGTAGGGGTAGGATCAACATCATTTATTGGTCCATAATACTTGCCATCTTCTAGTTTTTGTAACAATTTCTCTAATCTTTGACCCATCTCTTGAATTTTTTTCTCAAATTCAGCAATTAATTGAGATGCGCGTTCTTCAGAAAGTTTTTCTTTTTCAATTAATTTAATTTGTTTTTCAGCAAATTTTTCATCGAGTCTCATCTGTTTTTCTAAAAGTTTTTTTGTTTTTTCCTCAAGTTTTTCTTTTTGTTTATCATCGTATCTGTCATCATCATACTTGTCATCATCATCGTATCTGTCATCATCATACTTGTCATCATCATCGTATCTGTCATCATCA
>CAYFJT010000001.1:0-25053 GCA_964343515.1 uncultured Nitrosopumilaceae archaeon | reverse complement strand
TCTGCAAATGCAGAAACTGAAACCGTACCTACAACTAAAAGCATCATGAGAAAAAATAGTTGTTTATTCATACTGAAATTGTTGTAAAAATTCCTTTTAACTGACGCGTATAATTTCTACTATTGAAAATCGTCTTTTTCTTTAAAACAAAATTTAGTTGCTATATTGAACATTAAAAATGAATGATTGGGTTTTCCAACCGTTCATTTGTGAATAAGCGTTTAATTTCTTAGGAAGAATTTTTGTATTAAAGAAACTGGTACATTCAAAGAATGTACTAATCACATATTCATCTCAACTAAATTGACAGTGATTCTATCAAGCAACTTTGGATGAGTTTCCTTCAACCACGAAATAATTTTTGGTTTGTCTGAAATGAAATATGTCTTGTTTCCCGGACGGTAATTCTTTGATACGATTTTACTTTGGATTAATACATTAATAGATCTTGAAATTGATGGACGTGATTTATCAATTTCTGATTCTAACTGGGATTGAGAGCATTCCTTTTTCTCCAATAGTGTTAGTAAAACCAGTTTGTTTGTGGAGTTTAACAGCATTTCAAAGAAATCCACCTTTTCAGATTCCATTAAGTGGTTGTAAAAGATTGAAAACTTTGTTCTCTTTTCTTTGAGGGTTCCATTTTTCAAAAACTCTGTAACATGTTTTGTAACGGTTTCACTAGAGCATTCAGTATTTTTTACAAGACTAGTCAGAGTATGAGGGGCTCTTTGAACTAGACTCAAAACCTTACTCTCACATGGTTTCATTTCTATTCTGATGAATTTTTTTGAATATAAATTTGAACTGGTACAAATCTCAAACATTATTATGAATTAAATCGTGTCTTGTAGAATGTCCCAATTGCAAATAGTGTAATTGCTGCAAAGATGACATAGTCTCTTATTTCATCTAATGACCAGGGTTCATCATGAGATTCCAGGTCATCTACCATCTCAATTACTTCTGATGCTCCAAAAATTGCAAAGGCAATTGCTGCAAACAAGATTCTTGAAATTCGGTATCGATAAAATGCTCCAAATGAGAGAAATGATAGGTATAACGACATCATGAAAGTAACTCCGTGAAATATTTCGTGAATAGTATGTTCTGCGCTAAAACTAAAAACAAGAATTACGGCAAAAACTAACAAAAATCCTCCTAGAATTATGGTTCCTTGATTATTTTTTGTAGGGACGTGCAATGTTTTTTTGTCAAGATTTTGCAGATATATTGGTTTTTTACATTCCAAATTATTGAAATAGAATTTTTCATAATCTAACGATCATGAAAAAAACTAATGCACAAATGCCAAAATTTCATGCCAAAAATAAAGATGACGTCTCTATGCTCTTTCTTCAATTCTGAGAAAAGTTCTGTCATCATTTTTCTCATTTCACCAACTTGGGATTTCATCTCTTCATAATCTCTTTGGGATTCATCTTCCAGGAGAATTGCCTTGTCAAGAGTGAGTGGTTTTGAGCAGTTGTCACAAATATCAGAGTCAAAGGCGTTTGGATTCTTACAAGATGGACATACCTTTGGAGTACGTGCAACAGTTGTTTCAGGCGTAAATCCATGATGTTTTAGGATTGCATTATCAACATCTTCTTGGATTATGTGAGCATATTTTGAGGGCATTTTACTGGTAGCTGACCAACCATGCCTTTTTCTCATCATGGCTTCATTCATCATGGTTGCAGTTCGTGTTGCCTCTGAATGCCTAAACAAGTGTGGATAGACTCGCTTTTTGACCCCTGCACTGTGAGTAATTCTTTTGAGAATTCTTAAAAACGCAGGTTGTGTTAATGGTTTTCCATACCACTTACTATGGAGATTTATCCACAGTGGTGCTTCTGGATCATCTTTTAGAGGGTGTGTTGCAAGATATTTTGAAAGATACGGAACACATTCAATTAACAGGATAGGTCTAGCACCTGTTTTACCATCAACTGCTATCTTTATTCCATGTTTGACAAATGAAACATGTTTTATCTTTAAAGATAGGAGTTCTCCAGTTCTAGTTCCAGCTTCATAGTGAGTTGCAAGTAGAGCTTTATCCCTAAGATTGAAAGTATGTTGCATTAGTAAATCAAGGTCTTTAGGAGTCACTAGTGATTCTCTGACAATAGTATCTTTTACTGTCAACATCTTGACATTTTTTGTTTCAGGGGGATCCCCCACTTTTCTAAAACTCCTTGAACCAAGTTTCAACCATCTAAAGAATATCTTTAGAATTTTTTTGTGATCATAAGTAGTGTGAGTTTCCTGACCGTTACTGCTGTAAGTTGAAACTACAGTTGCAATCATATCATCAATATCATCTTGGGATAACTTAGTCCAGGACTTTTTTGGTTTGATTCGACTTAGAGATAGAATGGTATCAAGGTGCTTTGATCTTGTTGCAATGGCTTTAGTTTCTACAATCATCAATCTATCATATTTTTCAATGAGTTTGTAATCTGAAGAACTAAGTAATTCCTCCATCATTTTTTTTTGAATTCTTGACTCGCTGGGAATAGTAATAACCCGTATCTTGAGCCTGAATTTGTTTGATCCTAGCCAAATATACCACCTCTCTGAATGAAATATGGTTTTTTTGTTATATTTGCATTAGATGAGTGAGGGCTTCGAACAACAACGAATACGCCGGGAAAGGGATTCGAACCCCTGCACGCTTTCGCGTAGCCGTTTTCGAGACGGCCGCCTTACCGCTTGGCTACCCCGGCAATTAATGGGAGATCACCTCCATAATAAAGCAAATCAGAACTAAGGTTTTTTATCAATCTCAAACAATTCATCGTTGAATCTTTTTTTAATTTGTTCTTTAGTTCTATTCCATTCATCATCCGAAATATTATCACTAAAAATTGAATGAAATCCAGAAAAATCAATATTCATAATTGATTTGATTTCTTGTTTTTCAGAATCACTTAAAGGAAAATATGAAGTGATTTTGAAGATGTTATCATCAAAATACTTTATTTCAAATATTTTATCTTCAAGGTGAGAGGGAAGAATTAATTTTGCCATAAAACAAGTAAGATGAAATCGATATTAAAATCGATTTTTTCAAAAGACCGATCAAATTAAAAAGGTAAACACAAAATAGCACAAATTTCAACCAAAGATATGGGATTAAATCTAAAAGATTTAGTTGTTAGGGAAAAGACAACATTAGATACATTTTCAAACAAAGTTATTGCAATTGATGCTTACAATGCAATTTACCAGTTTTTAGCAAGTATTAGAGGTCCTGATGGACTACAGTTATCGGATGGCGAAGGCAGAATTACAAGCCATCTTAGTGGATTATTATACAGAAACGTGAATTTTCTTTCTTTAGGAATTAAACCCGTTTATGTATTTGATGGAAAACCACCATCTCTAAAAACAGCAGAAATTGAGCGTAGAAAACAAATCAAAATGGATGCCACCATAAAATATGAAAAAGCGATTGCAGATGGAAATATGGAAGATGCAAGAAAATATGCTCAGCAGACAACAAGTATGAAAGATGGGATGGTAAAAGAATCAAAACAGATTTTAACATATTTTGGTATACCATATATCGAAGCACCATCAGAAGGGGAGGCAACTGCAGCTCATCTAACTAACACAGGTCAAGCATATGCTTCAGCAAGTCAAGATTTTGATTCGATTTTATGCGGTGCAAAAAGACTAGTTAGAAATTTTACAAATAGTGGCAGAAGAAAGATACCAAATAAAAATACGTATATCGATATTGTTCCAGAAATTATTGAAATACAAAAAACTTTAGAATCTTTAGAATTGACACGTGAAGAATTAATTGATGTAGGAATACTAATTGGTACAGATTTTAATCCAAACGGATTTGAAAGAATCGGTCCAAAAACAGCACTCAAAATGATAAAACAACATTCAAGACTAGAAGATATACCACAAATCCAAGAGCAATTAGAAAAAATTGATTTTCAAGAGATCAGAAAGATATTTTTGAATCCAGAAGTTGCAGATGTAAAAGAAATTATTTTTGAAAATATAGATTATGAAGCAATAACTAACTACTTGGTAAAAGATAGAAGTTTCTCAGAAGATAGAGTAAATTCAACATTAAACAGATTAAAAAAGGCATTAGAGAAGAAAAGCCAAAATTTGGATCAGTGGTTCTAAGAATATTTCAATTTAATTACTAGTTCAAATAATTTTAAAAAAATGGCACAAACTGAAGCAAGGAAAATACTCAAAGATGCTCCAGTAATGTGGAGGAGAATCAACTCAATAGGGGCGATCCTTGACTGTAATTCCACATATGCTGCAAACTTAGGATATGCCAAATCTGAAATTTTA
The DNA here is from genome assembly GCA_964343515.1 of uncultured Nitrosopumilaceae archaeon. GTDB lineage: Archaea > Thermoproteota > Nitrososphaeria > Nitrososphaerales > Nitrosopumilaceae > Nitrosopumilus. The sequence continues at coordinate 20,721 of CAYFJT010000001.1, read as the reverse complement.
GGAAAAACAATCTTTGAGCACGTGCCTAAAGAAGAATGGCATGACATGAATAAGTCCCTCAAAACATGGTTTGAAACAGGAAAAGTAACAGATAGGAAAATTATATTCAAGAGACAGGACAGTAGTACATTCCCAGGAGTATTACATGCAACGAGTCTATATGATGAAAACAAAAACATTCTTGGAAGCAATACAGTAATTTTTGATCTATCACAAATTACTGATGAGAAAATAGAAGAATATGAGCAGTTTTTCAGAGATGCAAACAGTAGATTAGATGAAATCAAGGAAAAAGAATACAATGAACTAGATGAAGAATCAAAATCAGAATATGATGGACTCAAAGATATGTTTGAAATGTTATCTGCAATTGATTTGAAAAATATTTAGTTTGATTCTCGGATAGATTTTTGAATTTCATCAAATGCAGTTTGTACCTCAGTGACAGCAGCGCCATCTTCCAAAGTACTGATATCACCGATCGTTTCATTGTTTCCGATTGCTTTTAGTAATCGTCTCATAATTTTTCCACTTCTTGTTTTAGGCAATTTTGATACAAAATAGATTTGTTTAGGAGTAGCGATTGCTCCAACATCAGTTCTAATTTTTTCAACAAGTTCTTTGTCTAAAATTTTTCTCTCGGCAGTAACTCCCTCTTTGAGAACTACAAATGCAATTATCACTTCGCCTTTTACTTCATCAGGGATTCCACAAACAGCTGACTCTGCAACATCATCATGTGAAACAATGCAGCTCTCAAGTTCGGCAGTACCAATTCTATGACCTGCTATTTTGAGAACATCATCAGCTCGTCCCAGTAACCAAAGATATCCATCTGAATCTTTTAGAGCATAATCGCCAGAATAATAGAAATTTTCATACTTTGACCAGTATACTTTTTTGTACTTTGTATCATCACCCCACAGAGTCAAAAGCATTCCAGGCCACGGGTTTTTGATCACAAGATATCCTTTGGTATTAGGAGGCACATCATCTCCATTTTCATCTACAACTGTGATATGTACACCTGGAATTGGAAGGGTTCCAGAGCCAGGTTTTAGAGGAATAGTTTCCAAACCAGGCAAAGGTGAAATTAACATACCACCAGTTTCTGTTTGCCACCATGTATCAATTATCGGGCATTTTTCTTTACCAATTGTTTTGTAATACCATTTCCAAACCTCAGGATTAATTGGTTCGCCCACAGTTCCAAGTAACCTTAATGAAGATAAATTAAATGAATTTGGAATTTCATCTCCAAATTTCATAAACATTCTAAGGGCAGTAGGAGTTGTGTAAAAAATTGTTGCTTTGTATTTTTGTAAAACATCCCACATCCTAGATTCATCAGGAAAATCAGGTGCACCTTCATACATTATTTCTGTTGCGCCATGTAATAATGGCGCATAAACGACATAACTGTGACCTGTTACCCACCCAATATCAGCAGTGCAAAAAAACACGTCAGAATCTTTAATGTCAAATGCCCATTTGAAAGTAGAATAAAGATGAGTCAGATATCCTCCGGTTCCATGCAAAACTCCCTTTGGTTTTCCGGTAGTTCCCGAAGTATACAAGATAAAAAGTGGATGAGTACTATCTAATTTTTCTGCAGGGCAATTTTCTGATGCGTCTTTGATTAATTCATTCCAAAATTTGTCTTTTGAAGACATTGAAATTTCATTATTTGTTCTTTGAACAACGATTACGTTTTTAACAAAATCAAAATCTTGAATTGCTTCATCTACTACTTCTTTAAGTTTGACAACTTTTCCACGACGATAACCACCATCAGCAGTTACTACAATTTTAGATTTTGAGTCACCTATTCTATCCCTAATAGATGTAGCACTGAATCCTGAAAAGATCACAGTATGAGTTGCTCCAATTCTAGCACATGCAAGCATTGCAATTGGCAATTCTGGGATCATTGGGAGATACAAGGTTACACGATCTCCTTTTTGAACACCTAATGATTTGAGGACGTTTGAGAATTTTTGGACTTGTGAGAACATCTCAGAATATGTGAGAATTTTAGAATCGCCATTCTCACCCTCCCACAAAATGGCAGGTTTTTGAGATTTTGTTGCTTGATGAACATCTAAGGCATTGTATGAGGCATTAATTGTACCTCCAACAAACCATTTTGCAAAAGGTGGTTGCCAATCCAAGATTTTATCCCAAGAGGAAAACCAAAAGAGGTTTTTTGCTTGATTCCCCCAAAAATAGATATAGTCAGAATCAGCCTTTACTCTGGTATTAGTGTCATTATTTTCAAGCCCGATATTATAGGTCTCAGACATCAAAAATTGTATGAACTAAGATCTTTCTAAATGTTAAAAAAATAATTTAAAAAAATTATTGTGCTTCCATTCTAGCAAGCCAATCATTATCGTTGTTGTCTTTTGAGGTTTCTGAGGTCACCTGTTGGGGTGGTTCTGGAAATGCGAATGTTACTTCAGAGTCCATTGGAGGTTCTGGAATAGGGGTTGCCTCAACTTTAATTGGTTCTGAAGGTGTTGTAACGGGTTCTGTTGGTGCTTCTGGAAGACTTGTTTGAACTACGTGTTGTGGTTCGTTTGTCTCCAGATATGAAACGGCTGATTCTTGGATGTCTGGTGTAGGAGCAGTTATCTCTTGTACTTCTAATGTCAAGTCTGCAATTCTACTCTTAACATTTGCAATTTCTGCAGTTTCGTGAGTTACATGCTCAATTACCTCAGTTGTGCATGTTTTCACAGTTTCAAATGTTTCTTCAGAGATTTCATTGCTCTTGAATTGTACCTTTGCATCAAATGATAACATCTTTGCAGACTTCATTTGTTCATCTAACTCTGCCAATCTTGCCTCAAGTTTGGCTTTGATTTCACTTTCTGTTTCATCTAAGGATACAAGTTTTGACTTGTATTTTTCATGAATTATTTCTGCATCTTCTTTCATGTCATCATTTTCTGAAACAATATCAATCAAGGCCTTTAGACGACGTAATGTTAGTTGTTTTTCACGAATGAGTCTTTGAGAGTCAAGTCTCCATTTTGGAATAAAAATAACCACATCACCTTGAACTACCAGTTGCTCATATTGGATTTGCTGCAATCCTTGAGAACCGCAGTCAATGCCAACGGATTGAATACTACCGTCAATGTCAGTTATTGTTCCTGCGACCTTACCCATGAATGTTCCGTACATGTCTTTGACGTTTTTACCGATTATCTCGATATCGTCGTGGGTCATGTGAGTATCTTTAGAGATTTGTATAACCGACAATGTGTAAGAATTCTTTTTAGTTTTAGTAAGATTATTTTTACAAACTCAAAATCATAGATTTTGTAGAAATTTTAAAATTTAGAGATATAATTGATAATTTATGATTCAAAGAGAAGAACTTGAACAGATTTTGAATTTTGTTTCAAACAGATGGTCAGAAGTTTCCAAAGACAAAGAAAGTAGAGTTATGGAGAAATTGCCAAGTGATTTTTGGATGAATTCTGTTGGAGGAAAAACTGCCAACAACGGTTTCTGGGTGACTACTTTGATGTATACTGAAAATGAATCTGATGCAGCTGCATTCAAAGAAGTATTACTCAGATGGCAAACAAAAGGTCAAGAAGGAAACAAAGACAAAGCACCCGATCTTATTCAGATTGGAAAAAAGAAATAGAGTATTAATAATTGAAAACCTTGACATCAATGTTGTCAGAATTTTCAATTAAAGAAAAGAAGATTCTATCAGATCATTTTTCAAATACAGATGGTAATGTGTTTGCAATAATTACCCCACAACAAGTTGATCGTGGTGCATTGATGTCAAGATATAGTAGAACCGACAAAAGTATGAGACGAATTTTTCTTGATGAGTTCTTAAAAAATAAAAACAGAGGAGATGAATTTTACAATAGAGTACTTTTAGAATATGGAGATGATTCAGTTGCAGAACTTGGAGAAGCACAAATTGCAATTGAAGGGTTATCAAATATTGCAGTAAAAAAAATTGAAGATAGAAGAATTGGATTATCGTATTTGGAAAAATCTTCAAGATATGTTGCATGGAACAAAAAAGAAAATGGAAAGTATAGATTTTACAGAGACACAGAAATTATGAAATCTAAATTTGCAGATATTTATGAAGAGACATGTAATTTTTCTTTTGATGTTTATTCAAGAAACATTGAACCCATGATAAATTATGTAAGAGAAAAATATCCAATTGAAAAATACAATTTTAAAGATTCAACAGATGGAAAAGAAAAATCATTTTCAAAATTGAAAGATGAAATTGACATAAAATCTGCAAACATGATTTACAAAGGTTCAACAAAAGCTAAAGCATTAGATATTTTGAGAGGACTGTTACCTGCATCAACTTTGACAAATGTAGGAATTACAGGAAATGGAAGAGCATTTGAATATTTACTTACAGTTCTAGGCTCATCAGATCTAAAAGAAGAACAAGATTTAGCCTCAAAAATCAAGATAGAGTTAGATAAAATCATTAAATCATTTGTCAGAAGAGCAGATGACAAACATGGAAAAGCATTTCAAAAATATCTCAAAGTCGTAAAAAATAAAACAAAAACAATTTCTGCAAAACAAATCAAACCAAATCCAAAAAAAGGAACAAGAACAAAACTAGTAGATTATGAATCAGAAAAAACTGCAATTGATAAAATCATTACAAGTATAATGTATGAGCAATCTCCTAGTACTTCATACCAAGACATTTTGCAACAAGTCAAAAAAATTCCAATTAAAAACAAAACAAAGATCATTGATGAATTTGCAAAACTGAGAACAAATAGAAGACATAGACCATCACGGGCATTTGAAAATGTCTATTACACGTTTGATCTGTACAATAATTTTGGTATGTTCAGAGATTTTCACAGACACAGAGCACTAACACTACAAAGACAATTACTTACAACAGATCATGGATATAATATCCCTAATGAGATAAAGATTCTTGGAATTGAAAAGGATTTCAAAGATTGTATGAATAAAACAAAAGAAACATTTGAGACAATCAGAAAAAAATATCCAGAACAAGGACAATATGTGATAAACTTTGCATATAATTATCCATACTTTATGAAATTCAATTTAAGAGAAGCATGTCATCTTATAGAATTAAGAACAGTTCCTCAAGGACATGTAGATTATAGAAGAGTAGCACAACGGATGTTTTCTCAAATAAACAAAGTACATCCAAATCTAAGCAAAATTATGAAATTTGTAGATATGAAAGAATATGACCTTGAACGATTTGAATCAGAAAAAAGAACTGAAGAGAAAAGAAAGAAGTTGAAATAAAAAAAATTCAAATAATTTTAGAGATGAATCAAGACATGCCAGAAAAAATCACAAAAACATCAGAAGAATGGAAAGAACATCTAACACCAGATCAGTACGAAATTTGCATTAATCATGGAACAGAGCCACCATTTTCTGGCAAATACAACAGTTCAAAATTAGAAGGCAAGTTCAAATGCACATGTTGTGGTGAAGAATTATTCTCATCAGATGCAAAATTTGATTCAGGTTCTGGATGGCCAAGTTTTTGGGAACCAATTTCAGAAGAGAAAATCGAGTACATTTCAGATACATCATATGGAATGGTAAGAACTGAAGTTAATTGTAACAAGTGTGGAGCGCATTTAGGACATGTTTTTGATGATGGGCCCAAGCCTACAAATCAGAGATATTGTATTAATTCAATTTCATTACAACACGAAAAAGATGATGAAGGTAAATAATTTCAAAAATTATTAATAAAACACATTTAATGATAAGAAAATCAAATGAAAAAGAAAATGAGTAACAATTATGAAAAAAGGAATGGCGTAATTTGAGGATAATATTATGTGGATTCGGTGTTGTTGGCCAAAGTTTAGTGAAACTATTTGATTCTAGATCAGAAGATTTGTATGCAAAGTATGGACTCAAGCCAAGAGTTGTTGGAGTTTTTGACAGTAAAGGAAGTGCAGTCGATCCCTCAGGATTGGAATTGAACAAACTTGTTGAAGTTAAGAAAAAGTTTGGAACTGTAAGAAATTATGCAAATACAAAAAATACAATGTCAGGAATTGAGATGCTCAAAAATGTAGAAGCTGATGTTCTCATTGAAACTACTGCTAGTAATTACAAAGATGCTGAACCAGGAATGACACACATTACTACAGCAATGAAGAAAGGAATGCATGTAATTTCAGTCAACAAAGGTCCACTTGCACTTGCATTTCCTTCCCTGATGGAGCTTGCAACATATAATCAAGTCATGTTCAAATTTAGTGGAACCGTAGGTGGCGGAACGCCAATTTTAGATTATGCAAAGAATAGCCTCAGAGGTGAAAGAATTACATCATTTGCAGGTATTCTTAATGGAACTACAAATTACATTTTATCAAATATGGCAACAGGAATTTCATATGAGGGGGCACTTAAAGATGCAAAAGAAAAAGGTTACGTTGAAGCTGATGAGGCTTTAGATTTGGATGGTCTTGATGCGGCAGCCAAATTAGTAATTCTTGCAAATTGGATTATGGGAATGAAAGTTACAATGCCAGACATTAACTGTACTGGAATTCGTAAAGTAACAACTGAAGATATCAAAAAAGCTGCCAAAAATAATTGTGCAGTAAAATTAATTGCATCATGTAACAAAGAACTGATAGTTTCGCCAAAAGAAGTTCCTAATGAAGATCCGCTTTGTGTAAATGGTACACTAAATGCAATTGCATTTACATCAGAACATTCAGGTACACAGACAATTATTGGGAGAGGTGCAGGAGGTATGGAAACTGCCAGTTCCATTCTAAGAGATTTACTGGACATTAGACAAGAGATTGCTAGAACTTGAAGTCAAATCTAATTTCAAAGAGTGAAACATCTGCACTCTTAAAAATAGTTTCAGAAAGATGGGGAATTGAGTTTCCTAAAATCAAAAATCTCAAAGTACATCAAATCTTAGATGATGCGCAAATTATTACAGGTAAAGGAATTAAAATTCTTAAAATTAATGATGACTATTTGCCGTTTTTATCAGAAACAGATACTCTAGAAAAATTTCCTAGCGTTACAGTAGACATGGGAGCAGTCAAATTCATGTGCAAGGGAGCAAATTTGATGCGACCAGGGATCAGATCATTTACAAAATTTGAAAAAGAGAAACTAGTTTGTATCGTTGAAGAATCTCAACACAAATTCTTAGCGGTAGGAAAATCAGTTGTATCCAGTGAAGAAGCAGAAAATATGGACAAAGGGGAAGTTGTGCAAAATCTTCACTACATTTCAGACAAATTCTGGGAAACTGGGAAAACGATTTATGATTAATTTTAAAATCTATTTGATTTCTTCTGTAAATTCTTCAGTGCCATCTTTGGTAATAACTAAAACATCCAAGCCATCACCACTTGCAGAATCTCTAAGAGATGCGGCACGAACAGCGTGTTTAGCTAAATCAATTGCATCATCTTTAGTCATGTTTGGTTTGAATTGAGGATCAAGTACACCTAATGCCATTTCAGCACCAGTTCCAACTGCAGCATATTCATCAGGAAGAACGGAACCTAAGGGGTCCAAAGTATACATAATTGGTTTATCGACAACACCGCCAACTATTACCTGAGTCAACAATGGGAAATATCTTCTCTCATACATCATATTTGACATCATTTTGGCAACAGTGTTTGGAGGAACATCTCTTTTGAGTTCCATTTTTCTAATTTTAGCAAGAGCGGCAATTTGTAAGGATAATATCTGCATGTCAGCTACAAGACCTGCACATGTTGCACCAACTTTAGGGGTGATAGGGAATGTCTTTTTTGTTGTTTTACTTACAAGAAAATTTCCAAATGCGATCCTTTTTTCACTAGCAAAAACTACACCACCATCAAAAGTAATTCCAACAGCAGTAGCTCCTGGCATGTACATGGACATATTTCAAATAATTTTGCAGCATAATAAAGGGCTTTCTACATTATACGCATAAACCATAGGCAAAATTGTTATACTAAAAAAAAATTGGACAAGTGTGACTACAAGTGAGATTAAAGGAAGAATTCTCAATGACGTAGTCTTTATGGGTTTAAGATCTGCAATTGGAGTAATTTTCATTATTCATGGAATGGCTAAATTCAATCCAGGCTTTGCAAATTTTTTGCCAAACATGGGATTACCATCAGAGATGCAAATTCCAATTGCGCTTGCAGAATTAGTTCCGGGAATATTGTTAATCATAGGAATCTTGAGTAGATTTTCTTCAGCATCATTGTCCATCATTATGATTGGAGCAATCTTTCACGTAAAAGGTGCGCAAAGCATCACAGGAGATGGAGGAATAGAATTGGATTTAATTCTGCTTGCATCATCACTAGTAATTATGATTGCAGGGCCAGGAAGAATTTCACTATCACAAGCAATTAAAAAAATTCCCAGATGTTTACACTAGGATTTCCCAAAATTCTCCATTATTAGACATGTACATTTTGTCATTTTTTTGAGTAAATCAATTCTGGCAAATTCGTTAGGAGAATGAATTCTTGAAAACATGTATGTGCTTCCTATCGAGATACAAGGCGCTTTTAAAATATCAACAAACGGGTACATAGGACCAGTTCCAGCATTGGATACGTTTAGGATTGATTTTCCAAAGGATTTGTCTGCAGCATCTTTTACTTGAGAGACAAAGGGGTCTGAAGAATTTGTTCTTGCTGCAGATTCACCATGAAAAACTTTGACGTTAATATCTGAGAACCCCTTTAATTTTAGATGTTGTTTCAAACGTAAAACCTGTTTTTTGGGAACCATTTTAGGAATCAGTCTAAAATCAATTTTCACTAGGGATTTTGATGGAAGTACAGTTTTTGCGCCATCACCGGTATATCCAGAGAGAAATCCTGCAATATTACAAGTGGCACCTCCAACTAGAGCCTTTTTTGCATCAATTCCTTTCTTATTTCCAACAAAAGATTTGATGCCGAATTCTTTTTTAAAATCATTCTCATCAAAGGGTTCGCTTTTAATTAATTTCAAATCTTGTTTTGAGAAAGGAGTTACCTCTTTGTACCAATCTTTGATTAGAATTTTTCCATGAGAATCACGTAAAGTGTGAACTGCTTCAATTAATCTCCATGCAGGATTTTTTATCAAAACTGCCAAACTAGAATGGGCATCTCTAACAGACTCTTTTAGGGACAATTCAACAAAAAGTAATCCCTTCATTCCAAGTCCAATTATAGGTCTGTTTTTTGCATCAACATATCCAAATTCCCAGATAACGCCATCACAAGAAAATTTCTTTTTGTATTTTTTTAGATAATCTTCAATGTGTGCACTGCCAGTCTCTTCTTCACCTTCAATTGCAAATTTTATGTTACATGGAACGTCACCAGTTGTTTTTAGACAAGCCTCAACTGCTTTGATTCTAGTAATCAACTCACCTTTATCATCAGTTGCACCACGTCCAAAAATTTTATTTCCCTTTCGAGTACCGCTAAATGGTGGATAGTTCCAAAGTTCAAAAGGTTCAGCTGGTTGAACATCATAATGGTTATAGAACATGAGAGTTTTGCCAGGATTTTGTTTTGATTTAATTTCTCCAAAAACAATAGGCGCCACACCTTTTTTTAATCGTAAAATTTCAGATAGTATACCAGATTTTTTTAATAATTTTTGAACTAACTTTGCACATTCTTCTATTCCTTCATTTTTTGCAGAGACGCTAGGCTGTCGAATCAGAGTTTGAAGATCTGAAATCAGATTTTCCAAGTGAGTGTCAACATGTGTTAGAGGATTCATAGGCTATACTATTTTATCAAAGGGCTTCATTACTGAAGGAATCTTAGTTAGAAGATCCATTGAAGTCATATGCAGTCCAAATTTCTTTTGAACTGCTTTTCCTGCCAATCCATTGATAAATGCAGCAGCAGCAGCAGATTCCAATGGTTTTCTATTTTTAGATAACATCCCTGCAACTAATCCAGACAAAACATCACCAGTTCCACCAACCGTCATTGCAGGAATTTTTTTCTCATAAAGATAGGTGGCAACACCATTAGATATAACATCAGTTGAGCCTTTTAGTAAAATGGTAATTCCGAACTTTTTTGCTTTTTCTTCTACTAGTTTGATACGGTTATTTTTGGAATCAGAAGGGGCCTGTCTAAATAATCTTTTGAATTCACCAGCGTGAGGAGTTACTACTACATTCTTGTTTTCCAACAAGGGCAAAACTTCAGGAATCAATGCACTTGCATCAAGAGATAATCTAACATCTCTATCTAAAAGAGACTTTACAAGATGTAAAAGTGCATTTTTTTCTTGAATTGCAAGTCCCATTCCAATTGTTGCAGAATCGAGTTTTCGAGGTAATGCACCTAAAAGTTTGTTTACAGCACCACGGGTTAATTTTTGATCAACTAGAGGAATTACAATTAAGTTGGGAGATATTGAACGAGTAGAGGAGACATTGATTTTAGGAACAGAAGTATAAACCAAGTCAGTTCCAGATCTTAGAGCTGCAACTGAAGACAAAATTGGAGCTCCATGGTAAATGTAACTTCCACCAACAACCAGAACAATTCCATTTTCACCTTTTCGAGAAGTAATCTTTCTAGCAGGAATGAATTTTTTCACAAGTGCTGTAGTTAGTGTTTTTTGAACCAATATGATATCTCTGAATAATAGATGAATAAATCTTGTTTTGGAGATTAGGAGGTTTTCTTGCTTGTTTTCTTAGGCTTAGAAACAGATTTGGTAATTTTTGATGTAGATTTTTTAGAGTCTCTTCCAAAAAATGCCTTTCTTGCAAAGCAGAGGTATGTAGTATGACCTATTCCTTGGAAGGAATGTCTTGTTTTTCCTTCACGAGCTTCAATTGTTCTCAAAATATGTTCGGTGGATTCAATATCAGTAAATTCATTCTCAACTAGAGCCATAGTTAATTTCTCTAACTGATTCATTGTAGGACATATTGCAAAAATAGAACCGCTCCCTTTAAGCATCTCTCGAACTTGAGGAATTACTACCCAGGGATCACCAAGATCAATTAGTGCAGCATCCATTTCTTTGAGAGGCATCTTTTTTGCTGTTTTCAAATCTTGATTATGTTGTGTGACATATTTTGAGACGCCAGCTTTATTGATATTTTTTTCAGCAATTTTCATGAAATTTTCATCAACATCAAAAGTGTAGACATGTCCACGTGGTTTTACAATACTAGCCACACAAGAAGTAAGTGAACCACTTCCAGTTCCAATTTCTAAAATTTTCTGACCGCTTTGAATTCCAGCTCTTGCAATAATGTAGCCAATATCTTTAGGATAAACAATTTGAGTACCATGCTGAATCTTCATTACATAATCATACATTGTAGGTTTTAGTAGATAGACATACTTGTCCTTGTTTGTGACAAGTCTAGAACCATATTCTTTTCCTATAGCATCAGAATGTTTGATTACACCTATGTGAGTATGAAGAGAGTCTTTTTTTGAAATTTTGACAAGCCATTTTTTTGAATGATTAAAGTAGAATAACACCGGAGAGTTTTGCTTTATTTTATCCATGAAATTTGCTGAGAAATTTTAGATAAGAATCTATGGATACATAATCACTTTTTAGATAAGAACTGACTAAAAAATAGGCTCAACAATATGCTTAAGTTCATAACTGTTGTAAAACATCTGTGAAAATTCCAATAATTATTGCAATATCAATTATTTTTGGAATTGGGGTTGGATTTTCATTAAACGCATCCGCTGAAGAAGAATTAATCCCACCATGGATAAAATCCACTGCGGGTTTTTGGGTGGAAGGTCAAATTGGCGATGCTGAATTCATTAGTGCATTACAATTTCTTGTGAAAGAAAAAATTCTTGTTATTCCTGAAGATGATGAATCCTATGAAACTACAACCGTCCCTGAAACTACTGCTCCTAAAAATGATGTAGACTCTTCTTCTTTTCCAGATCCCTCAAAAGATCCTAGATATTACCTAGAACGGTATTATACAGAATCATCTTACAAATCTTGGTATGATAAGAATTTTCCAGATATTAGAATTGAAGATAAAATAGGATATGACAAAATAATTGTTCCAGATAATGCATATGTGAATGAATTTTTTGAATTTAGTATTGTTCCGCCAACAAATTGGATAACAGAAGAGACTCCTGAAACAGTGGACAATGTTGCAGGTATTGTTTCATTTGTTGTTGAGGATTACAAAGGTGAACAGTGTGATTATACCCCTCAATTCATAATTCATTATGTCGGAGTTGATGAACCATATGCATATACACCAGAAGGGTTGTTGGACACTTATGAATTTGTAATCTATTTTGAAGAATCATCTCAAACCAAACTTGTTGAAAGAGAACATAATGAAATCTATCACAAAGGTCACGAATCTGATATTATTAATGGAGGAGATATGATGTGATATCGTTTTAATGACATTGGTTTTTGGGAAGAAGTTGAATTAGAAGACGGGACAATTTGTCCAGAAGAATACATGACTTTGCAAAACGAATATGTTGTAATGTTATTTTTGGATGGAGAGCGATATGATGTGATATATGCAGGCGATCCTAAATATTTTGATGAGTATTATCCTGAATTTGAAAAGTCATTGAAGACATTAAAAAGAGGAGATTTTGAAAGAGTCTCTTCAATTATTAACTATGATAATTAGATCCTAAACTCTGAAAATAATCAAAATTATCTAAAAACAATTAGCTAACCTATGGTTTGGAAATCAATTATTATGTTTAAGTTTTCATGGAATTAATGAAAATCACGGATCTTAATGAATTACATCAAAAAGAGATAGATTCACTTCGAGATGAAAATATAGAATTACAAGAAAAGTTCAAGAACTTGAGGCTAAAATCAAAGAATTAGAGAGAAAAAATTGAATTTTAACTGTGTTTTTCCCAATTGCAATTACAAAGAAAACAACATCAACGAAGAAAAATTTCTAAAACATTTGAGAGAAAGTCATCACAGGGAAATCACATCTATCTCAGAAAAAGAGGAGATTCCAATTAGTATGGCAGAAATGATCACAATTTCAAACTCCAAAGTATTCATAAATTCATAATTCATTCACTAAGAATTTTTGTTATTTTCAGAAGATAATCAAGATCATTTTTAAATATCATTTAGACGTATATTATGTAACGAGAAAACCATTATTCTGCGTCGTAGAATGAGGGTGTGGAAAGTGTCTCATGTTAGGTCAACGTCCTAGAAAAAATACACTTTCCGTGTGTCTCGTTGTTTTAATTAATTATTATAACTACAATGGTATTTTAGTGACTAAAAAAGAACAAGATGAAATGGTAGAATTGAAGGTTCAAGGTTCTGGAGGATATGTAATTGCAGAACTTACTGAAGAACAAGCAAAAAAAGCAGATTTGGGAGTAGGGAAATTATTTTTAGCCCCAATTGGAAAAATTGAAACTGAAAAAATGTTCAAGCATTATTGTAATAATTGTGAAACTGAATTTGATAATCCACCTAAAATTCAGTTAGAGGAAAGCCCTAATGAAGAAGTTGCAGACAATTTGATCTTAATTGAGAGGGGGCAATATGTCTGTGAAAAATGTAATGGCATTATAGGAGAATACAGAGAATTCCAAAAGAAAGGCGAGGTTGGAAACGCAAAACCAACTAGCCAGTAGAACAAAAATCAGAATTCAATAAATACAGTAATTTTTCAATCAAATCATGGCAAATCAAAAATGTGTATCATGTGGAATTGGATTTTTCTCACCAAACGATTCGAATAAATGTTCTAGATGTGCAGGTGAAGAATCACAAGGTAGCCACGGACATGACTCTTGCGGTTGTGGATGTAGCCACTAATCTCTTTTTTTTTATAACACGCATATATGGTATTGATTGGGAGGGAGTTTATGGTAAAGACTTCTGATGAAATGAAGAATCTTGTTGAAAATTTCATCAAAGTGACTAAAATCAATTATGAAGATCAAACCGACAAGATAAAAGAGAAAAGTAATTTCATTGAATGGCAATTCAGAGTGGGAACAAATGTTATTGTGAGTAAAAATACCAACAGGGAAGATAGAATTCATTTGAATGTAAATATGAGATTTCCACCCGAGGATGCAAAATTGTTGGTAATAAAAAACCCGTCATTTTCAAAAGCAGTAATGGATATCAGTGAAATATGTACAGTTTGTAACGTTGGACATCAATGGGTGAAAAACAAAGAAAACATTGTAGGTCTGGCAATATTTTCACATGTAGATGAACAAATTTTAGATAGAGTGTCATTTCATGATACATGGGATAATGTTGCAAGAGTAACAGCACATATTCAGAAAATTCTTCGTTCAAATTTTAGCGGGTTTTCAGGACAGGCAAATTCAGATGAAACTACTGAGAAATCAATGTACGGATAATATCAAAAAATTTATTGTGTAAAGAAAATTAGAATAGGTGAATGGTTTACATTCCAGAGAATGTACAACATATCTTGAATAAGTTATTTTTTCTAGTCATAGTTAGCATAAAATGGGAGTTGATAAATTTTGTATAAACAATTTTACTTGATCAAAACTTGAACGTCAATTCAAAAATCCATTAGATTAATTGAGCAAAAAGTTTGAATTAAGACTTCATTCATTCTTCATCTAATTCCTCAAATTCGTCCTCTGAAGAGTGTTCATCTTGGGGTTTTTTTTCATCTGGGATAACATCTGGAATCAAATCTGGAAAATCTTCTTTATCCATTAATAGTGTCTTTGTATATTCAATTTTATTTCCCATTGAATTTTTTATCATTCTAGATCAAATTATGTTCCAACAAAACCTCTCATTTTTTTAATGATTGCTTTAGAATCTTTGATGTCTACTTCCAAAATGTATCCTTTTTTCCATCCCAATTCTTTCAGGCATTCATGTGGAATTTCAATTTCAAATTTGTTTTCTTTCTGGGTTAATCTTGTTGTTTTTAATAGACTCATGTAATCAATACGATTTCATACTATCTAAGATTATTTTCATAGAATCTTAAAGAATTTTTAAAATGTGTATTGAAAATTGATATGTTTCAACATTTTGAAGTATTATCAGAAAATTAAAAATTGCCCATGTTTTTTAAAATTATTAAACATCTATTAACTAATTCGACATGTTGCCAATTTTTCTAATAATGTTTAATTCTGCTTAGATATTTTTACACATTTTAAGAATTGAGACAATTGATTTTAAATTTCTTGAATCTAATATTTTATTATGTTACCAAAATATTGTTTGAAGCACAAACATTACTATCGAGGAATTTGTTTAGATTGTAAAAAAATGCCTACCCCATCAAATTGGCACGATTACATGTCAATGAGATAAAATTGTATTAGTGATTGCGGAATGTATTGATTTATTGAATATTATGCAATTTTTATTGCCCTAAGAAAAGATGTTTTTCATTTACTTTAGATTTGATCGTGTTATGACAACATTCCTTTTGAGATAAAGTATTAGTTCAAAAATTTTCATCAATTAGATACTTCTCGAGCACACTTATCTGAGCAAAAATCACTCGATTCATTGAAAATTAACATGAATTATTTTCTAAGTATAGACTGTAATTGAATAATTTTAAGAAGAAAATTTTAGTATCAGAACTCTGTAAAAATGAAAAATCATGAAAGAATATCATAAAGCAATCAGAGATAAAATCCCCGAAATCATCAAGAATTCTGGAAATATTTGTAATGCCATTACTTTACACGATGAGAGATTCTTGGAGGAGTTAGAACGAAAATTATCTGAGGAACTAAATGAATATCAAGAAAGCAAAGGGGTTGAAGAATTGGTAGACATTTTAGAGATAATTCACAGAATTTCAAAACTCAAAGGGGTCGATCTAGACAAAATTAGACAAGAAAAAATCGAGAAAAAAGGTGCTTTTGAAAAAAATCTGTTTCTAGTAGATGCAAGTAATTTCTAAAAGAATAAGAAGCAGAAAATGTTGCTTTTTCAAACTTTTGAGAATATTCAAAAGTCACTAATGTCATTAATCTAGACATTCTTGCCCCTATCTTCCATGTCTGAAGATCCTATCTGTTTTTGATTTATTTAACAAGTCAGAGAGGATTTTGGTTAATTTAGACGGACTTTCGTGCCTAAATCAGAGGATTTATTTGCGCCAACACACACTTTCCATCTATTGGTTTGCACGCCAACAACCCAGTGAGACAGCCAGCATTCGTGTAGTGCACTCACTGGGACATTACATCTTATCAGGAGCAGTAATTCCAAGCAGATTTAGTGCTTTTTCAATAGTAGTTTTGAAGGAATGTACCAAACATAGACGGGAATTTTCTAGTTGCGCATCACCTAAATCAAGAACTTTAGATTTTTCATAAAAGGAGTTGAATGCTACTGCCAAATCATGACAATACCTAGAAATTACTTTTGGAGACAAGTTATGTGCAGCATCACGAACTTGTAAATTGAATAATCCAATTGTCTTGATCAAGTCAATCTCAGATGGTTCTTTGAGTAAAGAAAAGTCAATGTCAATGGAAGGCGTTCTTCCAGATTTTTCTAAAATTCTAGATGCTCTAGCATGAGTATATTGTATGTATGGTGCAGTATCACCTTCCAAACTAAGAGATTTTTTTAGATCAAATGCAATAATTTTGTCCAAATCTTGTTTTATCATTTCATAACGTAATGTTGCAACAGATACAGCATGAGAAATTTTCTCAATATCTACATCATTCATTTCAGGATGTCGTTTCTTTGTTTCTTCAATTGTTTTTTCTTTTAGTAAATCGTAAACAGAATCAGCATTGACATAAAGTCCTTTTCGGCCAGACATCTGAGCTTGTTTACCATCAGTTTCCAATCCCAGAACTTTTGCAGTATCAGAACTCAAAGTAACTGATTCATATCCAAGATGTATATAAGCATCAGGAACTGATTTGAATTTTCCCATCAGGGAAGTAATAATTTTTTGTAATCTTGCCTGACGCGAATCAATTACAGTAATTACTTTATCACCTGAGAAATTTCGAGGTTCAGAATTAATATCATTTAACGAAGTCTGCCACAAAACTCGTGAATTTGGTTGTTCTTTTTCATATTTTGTATAATAGAAGGGATCATCAAGTAGCCCAAGTTTCCAGGCAGCATATGGAATGTCTTTTGCAATATAGGTTGCAGTTCCATTACTACGAACAATTACTTTATCTTCTTCTTTTCCATCACCACGAATTACCCAACATCCAGCATTTTTTCCGTTGTTTTCAAATTCAACAAGATTCATCACTTTAAGTTTCTCAAAAATTCCATCCCACAATCCAGAACGAATTATTTGTGATTCAAAATTTAAACAATCATAAGAAACAGAAAGATTCCAACAAGTTTCAAGTTGATTGGATAATACACGATGAGTAATTTTGTCAGCAAATTGGGCAGTTTCAGAATTTCCATCTTCTAATTCTTTGAGAACATTTTTTCTGATTTCTTCTAGACTAGTGTCTTGTTCATACTTTTCAGTAGTTTTAACATACACGTCATCACCACAATAATGATCAAATTTTTTCCCATTTGTGGGTTCAACATCAAATCCAAAATATTTGAATCCAACAATAATGTCTGCTACTTGAAGACCAGAGTCATCAACATAATTTAATACATTGACTTTGTAATTTGCTTTTTGTAAGATTCTTGAAATGGTGTCACCAATAATGATGTTACGAATATGGCCAATGTGAAGAGCTTTGTTCGGATTTACACTGGTGTGTTCTACAACAATTGTAGAGTTTTTTCCAATATCAACATCTCCAAATTCAGGTAAATTAGATTCAGATAAAATTAGTTGATTTAGTTTTGGCCAATCAGCATAAAAATTCAGATAACCAGAAGGATGAGATTCAGATTTTAAAACTAGGGTACTTACGCATTGAGAATATTTTTCAGACAACATTTGAGAAATTTCTTTGGGGCTCTTCTTGAGTTGTTTTCCAAGTAAGAAAGAGACATTAGAGCTTACATCACCAAATCCAGGTTTTGCTGGTTCAACTGAAAACTTTACATCAGAAATTGAGAGTTCATCTAATATCTTGTTTAGATTGTTTTCAATTTCATCAATAATAGATTTGAATGTCATGTTATATCTCAGACAATATAGGTGCTAATTTATCTAATGCTTCAAGGACACCATCACCAGCATGTGCTGAAACTATCATGCTAGCCTCTGATTTTACATCATCAGAAGCATTACCTAAAGCGATGCTTGTTTTTGCTACTTTGAAAAGGGGAACATCAGTTGCACTATCTCCAATCGCAATAACATCATCTTTTGAAATAGAGAATCTAGTCATGATTTTAGTAAATCCAGTTCCTTTATCAATTCCAGGCGAATTAATATGATAAGCATATTGACTATCAGACAATTCAACATTAATTTCATGTTCAGATAAGATTTTTCTTGCCTGATTAAGATCAAATGTTCTTTGTAAAACTACCTCAGTCATTCTAGGAAAAACGTACTTTTCTTGTACATTTTCCATGTTATTTTTCAAAACATCAAGAGCTATTTTGCACTCATCTATATCACCTAACAAAATATGATCGTTTGAATCAAGTGTGATACAACCACCATTTTCACCTACAGCAACTTTTGTTGTACCACCAAATATTGAAAGTAGAAATCCTTCAACAGAAGATCTGCCAGTAACAAAAATTACATCATGACCCATATTAACAAGATGTCTTAATGCTTCTAATGCTTCCAAGTGAATTCGCCCTCCACCATTTTCAGTAATTGTTCCATCAATATCTACAGCAAAAGTTCTTTTTTTCACATCAAATGTTTTTTTGTACTGAATAATAATTGCTACGAATAAAATAAAGAAAATACGTATTGTTCATTAATGCAATGATTCGAGACAAAACATGACAAAAAAAGGAGTAATTAATGAAATTTTTAGTAAGGCAATATTTGCAGATGAGCCTCAATCATACAAAATATTCTACAGAAATTTTGAATGGATTATTGAAATTACCTTGCCAGAATTTTTAATTCAATCAGATAACCTACAGACCATACCAATTAGCAGAGTAAAGAAAATTCAAAAAAATAATACGATTTTATTTGAAAAGAAATTGACAAAAAGTGAATAGTATTGGGAATTCCTGAAAAAATTAAAGCCATTCAAGATGAAATGGCAAGAACTCAGATTAACAAAGCAACAGAACATCATCTTGGATTACTAAAAGCAAAGATTGCAAAACTCAAAAGAGAGCAAGAAGATAACGCTGCAAAAAAATCCGGTATGAAATCAGATGGATTTGATGTTAGAAGAACAGGAGATGCAACAGTTGTTTTTATCGGATTGCCAAGTGTTGGAAAATCTACACTTCTTAACAAACTAACTGGAGCAAAATCAACAGTAGGAGCTTTTCAATTTACAACATTAACTGTAGTTCCAGGAATGATGGAGTATCGAGGAGCAAAAATCCAAGTATTGGATTTGCCAGGAATTATCAAAGGTGCATCTACGGGCAAGGGGCTAGGTAAAAGAATTCTATCTGTGGCTAGAACTGCTGATCTCGTACTATTGGTATTAGACGTATTTCAGCCATATCACGAAGATGTACTAGTCAACGAATTGGGGAATATAGGAATCAGACTAAACCAGCTACCGCCAAATATTACAATTGAAAAAGCAGCAATGGGAGGAATTGCAATTGCTCAACAAGTCAAACTAACAAAAATCACAGAAAAGCATCTGAAAGACATTTTGCATCTTTATGGAATTGTTAGCGCACGTGTTGTTGTTAGAGAAGACATTACATCAGAGCAATTATCGGACCATATTGCAGGGAACATTAGTTATTCAAAAGCACTTACAGTTTTGAACAAAATTGATTTGGTTGATGAAAAATTTTTGAAAGATTTGAAAACAAAGATAAAAACAGATGTAATTGAAGTTTCAGCAAATGCAGATATCAACATAGAAACATTACAAGAGAAAATTTATGAGAAATTAAAGTTCATTCGAATATACATGCGACCAAAAGGAGGTGAAACAGATTTCAAAGAACCGTTAATTGCAAGAGAAGGAGATACAGTAGAAGATATTTGTAACAAATTACATCGAAGAATGAAAAGAGAATTCAGATACGGAATGGTTTGGGGAAAAAGTGTAAAGTTTGGAGGGCAAAGAGTAGGTTTGAGTCACATTTTACAAGATGAAGATGTTTTAACAATAATCAAAACACGTGGAACATAAAAAATTGAACATAGATCAGGAGTTTGAACATCGTTGGTGCAAGTTTTGTATGACAAAAACAAAACAAGAATTAGTTTTCTTGCCAGAAATGGCAACATACAAGCGTAGAAGGAAATACAAATGTACAATTTGTGGAAAAACAAGTTGGTTACAAGGTAGAAGACCATCAGCTGAAGGGGTTTATTGAAAAATTTACGATCAGAAAAATTTTTGTTGTAAAAAATTACTTGACAAATTGTAATCAATTTGTGTAAATTTCTTTAGTTTAACCACTGAAAAACAATGGGAATGTCGTTCAAAACATGGCAGCTAAACGAAAAGCCGCTCCAAAGAGAAAAGCAGCTCCAAAGAGAACGGCCGCTAAAAGAAAAACTGCAGCTAAAAAAGCAGCTCCAAAGAGAAAGGCAGCAGCAAAACGCAAAGCCGCTCCAAAGAGAAAAACTGCAGCTAA